>NZ_CAXBDH010000042.1:0-1502 GCF_963974615.1 uncultured Brevundimonas sp. | reverse complement strand
GTGCGCATCGATATAGGCCGCGAGCCTGCCAGCACGGTCATCAAGCTCCGTATAGCTCAGCGTGGTCTTACCCAATCGCAGTGCGGGCGCATCGGGGGCAGCCGCAACGATCTCTCCAAAGAGATCGGCCAGCGATGCCTCACGCGGATAAGACACCGCCCCACCAGCCCAGCCTGCAAGCTCGGCCCGTTCTGCTTCCGTCAGCAGCGGCAATGTGCCGGCAGGGGCTTCGGGTGCGGCAAGCAGGCTTTCCAGCAGGGTGCTGTAATGGGCGGCCATGCGGTCGATGCGGGAGGGATCGAAGAGATCGCCTGCATATTCCCAGTTGCAGGTCAGGCCCTGTGGTCCGGCCTCGATACTGAGGGTGAGATCGAACTTGGCGGTCCCGAGATCGGGGGCGAGGGTCTGGATGACGGCATCGCCGAGACGCAGTTCCTCCTGCGGGGCGTTCTGCAGGGCGAACATGACCTGGAAGAGCGGGGAGTGGGAGAGAGAGCGTTCCGGCTGCAACTCGTTCACCAGTGTCTCGAAGGGCAGGTCCTGATGGGCATAGGCATCGAGGGCTGTCTCGCGCACCCGGGAAAGCAGGGCCTCGAAAGAGGTCTCGCGGGTGACGGTGCTGCGCAGGACGAGGGTGTTGACGAAGAAGCCGACCAGCTCTTCTGTCTGGGCATGTGTACGGTTGGCGATGGGCGAGCCGACGAGGATGTCTTGCTGTCCGCTGTAACGGTGCAGCAGGGTCTTGAAGCCGGCGAGCAGGGTCATGAAGAGGGTGACGCCCTTTGCCCGGCTGAAGGCCTCGAGGCGGTCAGTCAGCTCTGGCGCGAGGGTGAGGGCACGGTGCCCGCCGCGACAGGTCCTGGTGGCGGGGCGGGGCCTGTCCGCGGGCAGCTCCAGCAGGGCGGGGGCATCCGCGAGGCGGTCGCGCCAATAGGCGATCTGTTGTTCCAGAACAGCGCCACTCAACCAGTCCCGCTGCCAGGCGGCATAGTCGGCATACTGGACCGGTAGCGGCGGCAGGGCACAGGGCTCGTCAGCAAGGGCGGCGGCATAGAGGGCACTGAGATCGCGGACCAGCACCCCGAGGGACCAGCCGTCGGCGGCGATGTGATGCAGGTTGACCAGCAGCACCTGCCGGCTCTCGCCAATCCGGAGCAGGGTGAGGCGGAGCAGGGGCTCGGTTGCGAGATCGAAGGGGGCTGCGGCATGGGCGGCTGCCCGGGCGCGGAGAACCGCGTCACGGTCTTCACCCGTCTCAAGGGCCAGGTCCTCGACGATCAGGGGATCGTAGGCCTCGCGGAGCAGCAGGACGGGCTGTCCGGCTTCGGTGCGGACATTCATGCGCAGGCTCTCGTGCCGGGCGGTCAGGGCGCAGAGGGCGGCGCGCAAGGCGGTCTCGTCGAGGGCGCCGTCAAGGCCGAGGGCGGCGGTGACATTGTAGGTGGCGGACTGAACGCCATCGGGGGCTGCACTGCCTTCGAGCTGAGCGAGGAACCAGAGTC
>NZ_CAXBDH010000041.1:0-1657 GCF_963974615.1 uncultured Brevundimonas sp. | reverse complement strand
CCCCCACTGTCAAGCTAGTTGGAGTGTCAACGGCTGTTAGACTCTGAACGATGTGGGGCGTGACGAGGTTCCGATGAAGTACTCCGATGAGCGCCGGGAAGCCATCCTCAAGAAGCTGCTCCCGCCGCATAACCGCACGGTGGCGGAGGTGGCCCAGGAAGAAGGCATCTCCGCGGCAACGCTGTACACCTGGCGCAAGAAGGCTCGGCAAGCGGGCCGTCTCCTGCCTGACCAGAGTGATGATCCTGAGGGTTGGAGCTCACAGGACAAGTTCCACGCCGTGCTGGAGACGGCGGCCCTGAGCGAGGCCGAGCGTGCGGAGTACTGCCGGCAGCGGGGACTCTACCCTGAGCAGATACAGCGCTGGCGGGCGAGCTGCGAGGGTGCCAATGACCGGAGCGATGCCGCGTCGAAGCAGGTCAGCGAAGCCCGCAAGGCGGAGCGCCAGGAGAACAAGGAGCTCAAACGTGAGCTCCGCCGCAAGGAGGCTGCTCTCGCGGAAACCGCTGCGCTGCTGGCGTTGAGAAAAAAGGCCCGAGCGATCTGGGGGGACGAGGACGAATGATCAGCACTTCAGATCGCCAGGACGCCGTAGAGCTGATCGATGAAGCCCGCGCCGCAGGGGCCCGCCTGCAGGCTGCCTGTGCAGAGCTCGGCATCGGTACCAACACCTACCGTCGCTGGGTGCGGGGCGATCAGGACCGCCGGCCTGAGGCCGTGCGGCCTGTCCCGCGCCACGCGCTGTCGCCTGAGGAGCGTCAGCAGGTGCTGGAGATCTGCCATCGTCCCGAGTTCGCCAGCCTGCCGCCGGGGCAGATCGTGCCGCGACTGCTGGACGAGGAAGGCCTCTATGTAGCGTCAGAGTCCAGCTATTACCGCATCCTGCGGGCGCATGGCGAGCAGCACCATCGTGGCCGGGCTCGTGCCCCGCGTCCCAAGGGTGATCCACAGAGACACCGCGTGACGCGCCCAAATGCCTGTTGGAGCTGGGACGTGACGTACCTGCCGACCCCGGTGCGTGGGCAGTTCTACTACCTCTATATGATCGTCGACATCTACAGCCGCAAGATCGTCGATGCCGAGGTCTTCGACCAGGAGTCCATGGCCAACAGCAGCGAGGTCATCCAGCGCGCCGTGCTGCGCGAGGGCTGCATCAACCAGCCGCTGGTGTTGCATGCCGACAACGGCTCCGCCATGAAGGGCTCGACGCTCCAGGCGACGCTGCAGCGGCTGAACATCACCCCGTCGTACAGCCGCCCCCGAGTCTCCAATGACAACGCCTTCTCGGAGTCGCTGTTCCGGACCTGCAAGTACCGGCCCGACTACCCAGTGGACGGCTACGAGAACTTGACAGCGGCGCAGCAGTGGGTGACCGGCTTCGTGCACTGGTACAACCACGAGCACCGCCACAGTGCGATACGGTTCGTTACCCCGGGTGAGCGGCATGCTGGCCAGGATGACGAAGTGCTGGCCAGGCGAGACGCCATCTATGCCGAGGCGAAACGACAACATCCCGGTCGGTGGAGCGGTTCCACTCGGAACTGGACACCGCGCCGGACGGTCTGGCTGAACCCGGACCGGGAAGACCCGCTGGTTCAACGCGATCAGCGATTAGAAGCCGCCTGATTCCAGGTTCCAACAAGCTTGACAGGCATCG
>NZ_CAXBDH010000040.1:0-1816 GCF_963974615.1 uncultured Brevundimonas sp. | reverse complement strand
AAGCGCGCGCCGGAATGGACGGGCAGATAGGGGGGTATATGTCGGATCGACAACTGCGCATCGGGTGCGCTTCGGGTTTCTGGGGTGACACGCCGGAGGCCATTGGCCAGTTGGTGTCCAAGGGCGACATCGACTATCTGGTGTTCGATTACCTGGCCGAGGTGACGATGTCGCTGATGGCGCGGGCGCGGGCGAAGACGCCGGAGGCGGGCTTTGCGCCCGATTTCGTCAAGGCGCTGGTGCCCTGGCTTGAGGATATCAAGGCCAGGGGGATCAAGGTGGTGGCCAATGCCGGCGGGGTGAACCCGCGCGGTTGCCGCGACGCGCTCGCCAGGGCTGCCGCCGAGGCGGGGGTCGAGCTGTCCATCGGTGTCGTGCTGGGCGACGACCTCACGGAGCGCGCGGACGCGATCCGCGACCGCGGCGTGACCGAAATGTTTTCCGGCGCGGCCTTTCCGGACGAAATCTGGAGCATGAACGCCTATCTGGGCGCGCGCCCCATCGCGACCGCGCTGGACGCCGGGGCCGACATCGTGATCACCGGGCGCTGCGCCGACAGTGCCGTGGCGCTAGGCCCTTTGATGCACGAATTCGGCTGGAAAGACGAAGATTGGGACAAGCTCAGCCAGGGGTCCCTGGCGGGCCATCTGATCGAATGCGGCCCGCAGGGGACGGGGGGCAATTTCACCGACTGGCAGGACGTATCGGGCTGGGACGACATGGGGATGCCCATCGTCGAGGTGTCCGAAGACGGCAGTTTTGTCATGACCAAGACGGCCGATACCGGCGGTCTGGTGTCGCCCGGTTCGGCCGGCGAACAGATGCTCTATGAAATCGGCGATCCACGGGCCTATCTGCTGCCCGACGTGATCTGCGACTGGTCCGGTGTCACGCTCGAACAGATCGGCCCCGATCGGGTGCGGGTCAAGGGCGGCAAGGGGCTGGGGCGCACCGGCAGCTACAAGGTGTCGGCGACCTATGCCGATGGCTGGCGCGCGGTCACCACCCTGACGCTCGCCGCCATCGACGCCCCGGCCAAGGCCGAGCGCGTGGCCGAGGCGATCCTGACCCGCTGCCGCCGGATTTTCCGCAACAAGAACCTGGGCGATTTCCGGCAGGTGAGCGTCGAGGTTCTGGGCGCCGAAGCCGCCTATGGCGCCAACGCCCGCGCCCGGACCCGCGAAGTGGTGCTCAAGATCGGCGTGGCACATGAGGAGCGCAGCGCGCTGAACATCTTTGCCGGTGAAATCGCGCCAATGGCCATTTCCACTGCGCAGGGTCTGACCGGGTTCTACGCCGGACGGCCCAAGGTACAGCCGGTGGTGCGGCTGTTTTCCTTCCTGCAGGACAAGGCCGACACGCCCGTTGCGGTCGAGGTCGATGGCAAGGATGTGCCGGTCACCGTTGCCACCAGGGAGGTGCGGCTTGATCCGCCCGCCACGCCGCCGGCCGACAGCCGCGACGCGGGCCCCGATGCCGTCAAGGTGCGCCTGGTCGAACTGGCCTGGGGCCGTTCGGGCGACAAGGGCGACATCGCCAATATCGGTATCATGGCCCGCAAGCCCGATTACCTGCCCTACATCCGATCCGCCCTCACCGAAGACGCGGTGAAAACCTATTTCGCCCACCTGTGCAACGGCCCGGTCGAACGCTTCGATCTGCCCGGAAGCCATGCGCTGAACTTCCTGCTGCATGAGTCCCTCGGCGGCGGCGGCATCGCCTCGGTCCGCATCGACCCCCAGGGCAAGGGCTTCGCACAAATGCTCCTCGACATCGAAATCCCCGTACCGGCAAAACTCGCCGAAAATGACGGGTT
>NZ_CAXBDH010000039.1:0-1877 GCF_963974615.1 uncultured Brevundimonas sp. | reverse complement strand
ACACGCGGGAGTGTATGAACAGACACGCGGGAGTGTATGAACAGACACGCGGGAGGGGTCGACAGACGTATTGCAACAGACTTACGCCTGAATTAATGTCTGTTTATGAGGGAAATCACCGTGCCATCCAGCGCCATTGCGCTCCGATCTGAAACACTCCTGACCCCGGCCATGGTGTCGGCGGTGTGGGAGATTGCCGCCGCCCTGGATGAACAGCGCGTACCTGCCACAGTGCCGAACGCGGTCTGGCTGAACATCCCCACCCTACGCCTGCGCGGCGAGGGCGGGCGGGCCGATAATGTCTGGCTCCGGCAGTGCCTGGAACGTCTGACGGGAGTAAAGATGTCCGGGGAGCACCGGGGGGACCCCTGGGGCGCCGTTGTCCTGGCCGAATGGCACATCACCGAGGGCGGCAGCATGGCCCGCCTGCTGATCCCGCCGGCCGGGGTGCATGCCCTGCGCAGCCCCGCCAACTTCACGAAGATAGAGGCCTCCGCCGCGCACCGCCTCACCGGACATGGGCGGCAGCTCTATGCCATTCTGGCCGATAAAAAGCGCCTTGGCAGGCCATATTGGGTTTTTGATCTCTCAGAACTTAGGACCCTCATGCGAGTAGATGATCGTAAGGCATATGATCGTTGGTCAGACTTTCGAACACGGGTTCTCGACCCCGCAATTGAAGCGATCAACGACTACGGCACGGTCAGCGTGAAGATGACCCCGGAAAAGCGTGGTCGGTCGGTCCATGCTGTTCGTTTCGACTGGCACTGGAAAGACCCGCATGCCGTAACGGAAACCGCCGTGGAAAACGAACGCCACAGCGGGGCGAGGCGCAAGACGCAGGACACTTCCGACGCACCGCCAATCCTTGAAGACACCCCACAACACGACACCGCCCAGACCTGGTGGACCGGGCTGACAGATGCCCAACGAGAGGCTTGGGCCGATCGTGCGGGACGCACTTTCGAGGCCGGGGGGCGCCAAATCACCCGGAATGAGCGAGATTTGGCCCGTGCCGCCTATGCGTTGCTTGAATCTGAACGCGCAACCCAGAAACCCGTTGCGCAACCGGCTACATCGAACGATACGCAACCCCCATGAAACACACCTTAGGCACAGCCGCGAAAGCGACCGGGAAAGCAAAATCTACGATCCTTAGAGCCATAAAAAGCGGGTCTATAAGCGCGTGCCGTACAGAATCCGGACCCTACCAGATCGACCCATCTGAGCTGCATAGGGTGTTCCCCCCCACAGTTGCGCAACCGACCCTATCGAACGACACGCAACCCTGTGAAGAACAATCTACAAACCTTCGGTTTCAGATAGAAACCCTGATAACGGAGCGGGAGCGGGAACGCGGCCAGATGCAGGCGACAATCGATGACCTGCGGGAACGTCTGGACAGGTCCGAGGCGCGCGTGACGGCCCTTCTGACGAGCCCGCCGCGACCAGCAAGACGCTGGTGGCCGTGGTAACCCTTCCGGATCAAAACCCCGGTACCTCATCGGGCGCTTCCGGGGGGACCTCATCGAAGAACGCCTGCTGCTCCGGCTCGGGCAGCGCCTCGACCCGCCCCCGGACACCGTCCCACCAGCGCGCCACCCGCTCCATCGCGGGGCGCAGATGGGTCCAGAGCGGCTTCAGGCGCTCAACCGACGGGGCACTCTCCCCGGTGGTCCAGCGGCCGTTCTCGCCCTGGCGCAGATCTCCGGTGATCACCGCCGCGGCCGCTTCCGCCGCCAGCGCGGCTGCATCGCCGATGATCTGATCGACCTCCCGGAGCCGGGCCTCAGCCGTGGCCGCCCTTTCTTGCGCAGCACGGGCCTCTTCCTGCGCCCGGTCCCGTTCCTCCTCGGCCGCCGCCTTCGCCGCCTGAA
>NZ_CAXBDH010000038.1:0-2112 GCF_963974615.1 uncultured Brevundimonas sp. | reverse complement strand
GCGCGCCATGACCGAGCTTTCCGGCCGGGAGCGTGTCGCTCATGTCATCGACGGGATGAAGCGCGAAAACGCCGCGCTGCAAGACCCCAATGTCAGGGCCGAGCGGTTTGTGAACCGCTGGCAGGAGCTACAGGGCCAGCGCCGGGAGCTTCGCGGCTGGCAACACGACGATGCCCGCGCCAAGGTCGAAAACCAGATGAGCGGCCTTGCCAAGAGCCTTGAACGCGATCCGCAGGCGGAATCCCTCGTGCGCAATCGCAGCCGGGAGCTTGGAATCGGGCAGGAGCTGCGCCGGGGCCAGAGCATCGCCCGCGAGCTGCAAGAGGAAATGACACGCAGCCGGCAGATTAGCCGGGGCATCGGTTTGGGAATGTAGGCAGGGAGATCATGGCGGAACTGGACGACGACAGGGAAGGAATCGAGCCGGAAACACTGGACGAGGACGCCGGCGACCCGGCCGCAGCCTTCGACGCGCTCCGGCGCACGATCGAGACGCAGGGCGCGCAGATCGGCGCGGAAATGACCGTGATGCGGCGCGGGCTGGAAGCGGCTTTCGACCAGCTCGACAAGATCGAGCCGCAGACCGATTACAAGCCCCAGCTCGCCCAGCTCGTGCAGGCGCTCGACACTGTTGCGGAGCGGCTGCACGGCGTTGAGCAATCCCCCATTCTCAAGCAGGGCGCGCAGCACTATGCGGCCGCGCTCGAGCGCAGCGGCGAGGCCCTGATACGCACCGCCGCGCAGCAGCTCGAGCGGCAGGCGTCCGACCTCGAGCGCGCCGGCCGG
The DNA here is from genome assembly GCF_963974615.1 of uncultured Brevundimonas sp. Classification (GTDB taxonomy): domain Bacteria; phylum Pseudomonadota; class Alphaproteobacteria; order Caulobacterales; family Caulobacteraceae; genus Brevundimonas. The sequence goes on along the minus strand of NZ_CAXBDH010000038.1, from coordinate 1,326 downwards.
AACCTCGCCGCCCACACGAAAAGCGCCTACGACCGGAAAAGTCAGGATTTCCGCATGGGGATGGCCGGCCTTGTCGGGCTGTTCGTCGGCATATTCCTGATTTTGCTGTTGCCGCGCTTCTTGCCGTTTGCGGCCGACACTCATGTTGCGGCGACCGTCATAGGTCAGGACCGATGGAACGCCGGCGTCACCATGATGCGGGTGGCCGATCCCCTAAGCTGGCGCGGCGTGGCCGATTCTTCGCAGCTCGTGCGCGACAACGCCGAGGTGATCGGGCAATGCGCCGAGGCCGCGCGCACGGCCGGCGCTGATCAGCGATGCACGATCACCGTGAAAGCGCCGACAGCGCCGGCGCAGTAGTGTAGGGTTATCGCGGGTATTCGGAAATTTGCGGCGATAGTTTTGGATCGCTGGCGAGAACGTCTGTTTATGCATTTCGAGCTTTTGTTTTGCCTCGTGCCAGAACGCTCTCCACGAGCAAAAGCCCTCCCCCGCAGACAATCGCCACGTCGGCAAGGTTGAAGGCGGGCCAATGATAGCTGCCAATGTAAAAATCCAGGAAATCCGTCACGGCACCCTGCCGCAGCCGGTCGAGCAGATTGCCGAGCGCGCCCCCAACCACGAGCCCGAGGGCGGATGCCGTCAGGCGGCTGTCGCTTCGATGGATCCAGACAAGGAGGCCGGCGACTATAGCGAGCGTGAACGCCATCAGGAGCCAAGCCGGCGCCTGGCCGAACAATCCGAAGCTCACGCCGGTGTTAAAGCCGAGCACGAGATTAAAGAAGCCGGTGACGGGGATGACCTGAGGTGGGTTCATTACATGGTTCAGGACCCACCACTTCGTCGCCTGATCAATGAAAAATCCGCCAAGGGCGAGGGGGAGGCCGAGTCTGAGCATGTCCAAATGTCCTTTAAACTCCGGGTTAGCCGATCCGACCGAGGGCCGGGAACGTCTGGAGCAGCCATATCGCAAAGCTGGTTAGATGGCCGGTGATCATGGCGATGCCCATCACCACCATCACCCCACCAGCGACGATTTTGAGCACCCGACCAGTACGGCGCATCGACATCATCCGCGCCATGAACCCGCGCATGAACAAAGCGGCCAAGATGAAAGGGAGGCCAAGGCCGAGCGAGTAGACGGCGAGCAGCGTCGTTCCGCTTGCGACCGTGGCGTTGGCGGCGGACAGGGTCAGAATCGCGCCCAGCACTGGTCCGATGCAGGGAGTCCAGCCGAACGCGAAAGCGAGACCGAGGAGATAAGCCGCCCCGGCGCTTGCGGGGGGGCGTGATGGCCGAGAGGAGGAGCCTGACCTTGCCACGCGG
>NZ_CAXBDH010000037.1:0-2993 GCF_963974615.1 uncultured Brevundimonas sp. | reverse complement strand
AGAACAACAGGTTGAAATCCCGAACTCCGCATAACGGTGACGCGGCATATTACGTGCTGGGATACCTCGAACAGGCCTTCCCGATTCATGCGCAAAAGCTCGTGGAGATCGACGGCAATATGGTGGCGGAACCTTTACGGGATGAGACCGGCGCGCTCGTCGTCTCGCGCGAGGCGCTCGCTTTGCGTGACGCGGCCATGATGGAATTGATGACGCTGGCCCCGATCCCTTCGGCGCTGGATCAGATCCTCTGGGCCTTTGGCGACGATGCCGTGGCAGAAGTCACGGGGCGGTCCATCCGGCCCCTCAAAGCCGAGGATGGCCATCTCTTCATCGACAAGCGCAGCGCCAGTAGCAATTCATCCGAGACCCAAGCCTTCATGGACGGCGAAAAGGATATCCTGATCTTCTCCGATGCAGGCGGCACGGGCCGGTCCTATCACGCGGCGCAAACGGCGAAGAACCAGAAACGGCGGCGGCACTACCTGCTGGAGCCCGGCTGGCGCGCGGATGCGGCCATCCAGGGGCTCGGCCGCACGCATCGCTCGGCCCAGGTCAGCGCGCCCTTCTTCCGGGTCTGCACCTCCGATGTGCATGGCGAGAAACGCTTCACCTCAACTATAGCCAAACGCCTCGACCAGCTGGGGGCCTTGACGAAGGGCCAGCGCGAGACCGGCTCGCAAGGCATGTTCCGCGAGGAGGATAATCTCGAAAGCCCGATCGCGCGAGCAGCGCTGCGTGGGTATTTCGCCGATCTTGCCGCCGGGCGCGCTGAGGCGATGAGCTACGAGAGCTTCGCCGACTGGACAGCCCTGCGACTGATCGACAAGGACGGGGTGCTCCTTGAGGAGCTTCCCCCGATCCAGCGGTTTCTCAACCGGATGCTTGCCCTTCCCATCCACATGCAGAACGCGCTCTTTGCCGAGTTCATGCGCCGGATTGCCGATCAGACTGAACGGGCGCGCGCGGCGGGCACGCTCGATCTCGGCGTGGAAACCCTGCGTGGCGAAAAGATCGAGCAGGTCTCCACAGAGGATCTCTGGACCTGCCCGAAATCCGGCGCCGTGACGCGGATCATCGGACTTGAGGTGACGGACCCAGTGTATGTCCTGGGCGCCGAAGAGGCCATATCGCGCAATCCCGACAAGCTGCCGATGGTGAATCGCGCCTCCGGTCGCGCGGCGCTCATCTCGGCGCGCCCCATGCAGATGTATGACGAGGACATTGTCACGCTGATGCGCAAGGTGGTGCGGCCAAACGGGTCGAGCTATCTGGAGGAGACGCGGTTCGAGTCCTCGGCCTGGGAAGACATCGGAAGGCCTGAGTTCGCAAGGCTTTGGGATGAAGAGGCTGCGTCCCTGCCGAAAACCACCACGACCAAGCTCTACCTGCTGACGGGGATGCTGTTGCCGATCTGGAAGGACATCCCGACCACGAATGAGCGCATCTACCGCGTCACGCCGGACGGGGCGACCGCCATGATCGGGCGCACGCTGAGCGAGGAAGGGACGGCAGCGTTGCGCGCCCGCTTCCTCGTCTCCAACCCGCAAACACCGCAGGAGATGCTGACCGCCGCCCTCGGCACCACCGTACCTGTCGATCTGGGCCGGGGTCTCACCCTGACCCGTCGCCGGGTCGCAGGCGAGATGCGTCTCGAGCTGGGTGGTGCGGATCGGGGCATGATTGAAGGTCTCAAGGCCATGGGGTGTTTCACGGAGATCATCTCCTTCCAGCTGCGGGTGTTCCTGCCGCATGGAGACGGGATCGACACGGGCCGCATTCTGGCCCGGATCGTTGGAACCGAAACGTCAGCCGCGCAGAACGTGGCTTCAGTGGCAGCGGAATAGGCACGGAGGCGATCATGACACTCGAAGAGATCAAAGCCGCCATCGATGCCGGTCGGACCGTGCATTGGGCCAACACCGGCTACCGCGTGCAAAAGGACAGCCTCGGCCAATACCTGATTACGTTTGAGCCGAACGGCAGCACCATCGGGCTGACCGACCGGAGCGGGCAGCGGTTGAACGGGGAGGAAGCAGAGTTCTTTATCGCTGGACCGGAGGGTGGCGACGAGAAGCGCCAGGATAGCCAACTGAGACCAGACGGGCAGGGGAGGGGCGTCGTACCCGGCGGGGAGGTGGCACAGTCTCTCAGGCGCCAGCGCTGAACTGAAGGTTGGGAAGAAAGGAAAGCGAGCTTTCTAGTTTGTGATCCCAGGAGGGGTCGAAAAAGCAATCCCGGATGCGCTGGCAAGAACGTCAGGCACCGGCCAATCCAAGAAGGAACTATCCCATGTTCGCAGGAACCCTTACCCGCAACGCCGAGACCGCTGCCGCCGAATACACCGGCATGATCCATTCGACGCGCTTTGACATCGCCATCCAGCTCGAGGCACGGGCCAAGATGTCCGATCGCAGCCCGGATTACGACGTGACGGCGATCAACAAGTCGGGCCGTAAGGTGCGCATCGGCACGGCCTGGAACGAGACCGGCAACACCAGCGGCAACCCCTACATCTCGATGCAGATCGATGTCGGCCTCGGCCCGTTCCGGGTCAACGCGGTGCAGACGAAAGAGGCGCGCGCGGCCCAGAGCGGCGAATTCGAGATCATCCCACTGGTCTCGAACGGCCTGATGAAATCCGGCTCGATCTCGGGCGAGCTCACCGCCATGGACGCCGACAACGCCTTCACCGGCTACATCGCCAACATGATGTTCGATCTGGAGTTCATGCTGATCGAGAACAGCTACAAATCCGAGGAGACCCACCCCGATTACCGGATCGAGGTCAGCTCGCCCCGGGGCACACCGATCCGCGTCGGCTCGGCCTGGATGGCCAAAAGCAGCCGCACGGGCAATGACTACCTGTCGCTGCTGATCAACACGCCTGATGGCGACCTGCGCGTCAACGCCGTGCAGAACGAAGAACAGCGCGGCGGGCAGACCTTCTCGATCATCCCGTTCATCGACAGCGGTGAGCAGCCGCAGGACGC
>NZ_CAXBDH010000036.1:0-3355 GCF_963974615.1 uncultured Brevundimonas sp. | reverse complement strand
TATCAGACGATCAACACACAAGGTGGGCGGCGGAGCCGCTCGGATGAGGGGGCTGTCAGGGACAAATCGGCTGTCAGGGCATTCGCAGGAACCATCCCCCTCATCCGTCTCGCGCTGCGAGCCACCTTCTCCCACGAGGGGAGAAGGACGCGCACTCTCCGAATTCCCGTCCCCAATCCCTTGCCCCGCACCACCTTGCCCCATTCTCCACCCCAACTTCCCACCCCCCTTCCATCCGCACCGATAATAGCCCCGTCCCGTCGCAAGGAAGGGCCGCCTGGCCTGCGACCTGGCGTGCGGCGGGAGTGGGGGAGCGGGGTCAGGGTCGGGCGAGGATACCCCGGCCGCTCCGGGACCGGGTCACAGGCCCGGCCCCGCCCGCGGCGATCGGTGCGGCTAGGCGGTAAGACCGTTGCCGACCGCACGCTCGTCGAAAATCCTCACGCGGAGCGTCGGTCTTCGTCGAAACGGTTAAATCAGAGTCTTCCGGGCGAAGGCCCGGCGCTCCGCCTGCCCTTCCATCACCGCCACCGGACCGGCGCGCGGGGCCTGCGGCTGCCCGTCATCCGCCGGACCGGAGGCCGCACCCCGGCGTCCCCGTATCCGCTCGCTTTTTCCGTGCGAATTCCTATATAAACACAGGACGGGAGCGGCCTGAATCGGTCAGCGCCCGAATGCTTAAATCGGCGGGCCGGGTCCGGTAGTTCAGACCCCTTCGGTGCCCGCGTCTCCGGACGATTGAATGACCGACCAGAACGACACGGCGCGCAACGATGATACCGCCGAAGAAGCCGCCTACGGCGCTGAATCCATCAAGGTTCTCAAGGGGCTGGATGCCGTTCGTAAACGGCCCGGCATGTATATCGGCGACACCGACGACGGTTCGGGCCTGCACCACATGGTCTATGAGGTGGTCGACAACGCCATCGACGAGGCCCTGGCCGGTCACGCCGACCTCGTCCAGGTCATTCTCAATTCCGATGGATCGGTCACCGTCACCGACAACGGTCGCGGCATCCCGACCGACATTCACGAGGGCGAAGGCGTCTCGGCGGCCGAGGTCATCATGACCCAGCTCCACGCCGGCGGTAAATTCGACCAGAATTCCTACAAGGTCTCCGGTGGCCTGCACGGCGTCGGCGTCTCGGTGGTCAACGCCCTGTCCGACTGGCTCGAGCTGAAGATCTACCGCAACGGCCAGACCCATCAGATGCGGTTCGAGCGCGGTGATACCGTCACGCCCCTGCGTGTCGTCGGCGATGCCCCGATGCGCGACAACGGCAAGGTGCTCAGCGGCACCGAGGTGACCTTCTATCCGTCGGTCACCACCTTCTCCCACATCGATTTCGACCTGAAGACGCTGGAACACCGGCTGCGCGAGCTGGCCTTCCTCAACTCGGGCGTGGTCATCCGGCTGGCCGACCTTCGCGGGGCGAGCCCGGTCGAACAGACCCTGCATTATGAGGGCGGGGTCGAGGCCTTCGTGCGCCATCTGGACAAGTCCAAGACGCCGATCCTCAAGGACGTCATCGTCATCCGGGGCAAGAAGGAAAACATCGAGATTGATCTCGCCCTGTGGTGGAACGATTCCTACCACGAGACGATGTTGTGCTTCACCAACAACATCCCCCAGCGCGACGGCGGTACCCACCTGTCGGCCTTCCGCACCTCCCTGACCCGGGTCATGAGCGCCTATATCGAGAGCTCCGGCGCGGGCAAGCGCGAGAAGGTCTCCTTCACCGGCGAGGACGCCCGCGAGGGCCTGACCTGCGTGCTGTCGGTCAAGGTGCCAGATCCCAAATTCTCGTCCCAGACCAAGGACAAGCTGGTCTCGTCCGAGGTCCGTCCGGCGGTCGAGGGCCTGTGCACCGAGGGTCTGTCGCAATGGTTCGAGGAACATCCCCTCGAGGCTAAACAGGTGGTCGGCAAGATCATCGAGGCCGCCTCGGCCCGTGAAGCCGCGCGCAAGGCGCGTGACCTGACCCGGCGCAAGTCGGCACTGGAAATCAGCTCCCTGCCCGGCAAGCTGGCCGACTGCCAGGAACGCGATCCGGCCAAGTCCGAACTGTTCATCGTCGAGGGCGATTCCGCCGGCGGCTCGGCCAAACAGGCCCGTAACCGCGAGAACCAGGCCGTCCTGCCCCTGCGCGGCAAGATCCTCAATGTCGAACGCGCCCGCTTCGACCGGATGCTGTCGTCAGAGCTGATCGGCACCCTGATCCTGGCGCTCGGCACCGGCATCGGCCGCGACGATTTCAACGCCGACAAGCTGCGCTATCACAAGATCATCCTGATGGCCGACGCCGACGTCGACGGAGCCCACATCCGCACCCTGCTGCTGACCTTCTTCTACCGGCAGATGCCGGAACTGATCACCCGTGGCCACGTCTATATCGCCCAGCCGCCGCTCTATAAGGTCTCCAAGGGCAAGCAGAGCCGCTACCTCAAGGACCAGGCCGAGATGGACTCCTACCTCATCGAGGAAGGCGCATCCGAGGCCGAGCTGGACCTGCCGACCGGCGAGCGCCGCACCGGCCTCGACCTGCAGTCCCTCGTGCGCGAGGCCAAGGCCTTCAAGGCCGGGGTTGATCGTCTCAGCCAGCGCGCCCCGGTCTTCGCCATCGAACAGTCGGCCCTCGCCGGCCTGTTCGCCGACGACGGCGTCGACCCGGCCGCCAAGGCCGCCGCCGCCGCCGTCCGCTTCAACCTCTATGCCGAGGAAGGCGATGGCGACTGGTCCGGTGCGCCCGGTGAGCAGGGGGCCATGGTGTTCGAACGCGTGCGCCGCGCCGTCACCGAACGTATCGTGCTGGAAGAGGCCCTGATCCGCTCACTGGACGCCCGCCGCCTGTCGGAACGGGCCACGGCCTTCGACGGCCTGTTCGACGCGCCCGCCCTGTACCGCCGCAAGGACAAGACCACGACCGTCCGCGGCCCGCTCGACCTGCTGAATGTCGTCCTCGACGCCGGCAAGAAGGGTCTGGCCATCCAGCGCTACAAGGGTCTGGGCGAGATGAATCCGGAACAGCTGTGGGAGACCACCCTCGACGCCAACGCCCGCACCCTGCTCCAGGTCGAGGTCGAGCACGAGGAAGACGCCAACGATCTGTTCGCCAAGCTGATGGGCGATGTGGTCGAGCCGCGTCGCGAGTTCATTCAGGAAAACGCCCTCGACGCCGCCGTCGACGTCTAGACCATTTTTGTTTCAGGTCGAATCGACCTGAATCCAAAAAATGGTCCAGATTCAAACTGGAGCGAAATCTGAGCCGAGTTGGACTGCGTCCAACTCAACCGATTTCGCTCTAGGTGTGGAGCCTCAACAGGTTGTCCTCGGCGAGGGCGAGTCTGCTGATGG
>NZ_CAXBDH010000035.1:0-3918 GCF_963974615.1 uncultured Brevundimonas sp. | reverse complement strand
CGAAAACCAAGGTGGACTGCCGCCTTGTCCCTGAGGAGTGCGACGTCACCACGGCACTGTCGCTCGCCGAGAACATCACCCAGGCACCGATGAATGCCATCGACGAGTTCGAGGCCTTCGCCCGGATGATGGAGGTCGACGGCCAGACGCCCGAGACGATCGCAAAGACCTTCGGCGCCACGGTGGCGGCCGTGAAAGGCCGGTTGCGCTATGGCCTTATCCACCCCGACATCCGCGCCGCGGCCCGGGGCAAGGTGATCACGCTCGACACGATGAAAGCCTTCGCCGAGCACCCGAGCCAGGAGGCGCAGCGCGAGGTCTTCGAGGCGCTCACAAAAGACGGCGGCTATCTACAGGCCTACACGGTCCGTCAGGCGCTCAAATCCCGCGGTGTGCAGGTCAGCGATGATATCGGAGCTTTCGTGCGCGCGGACTATGAAGCGCGCGGCGGTGCCGTCGCTGCTGACCTTCTGGAAGAGCATTCCGTGCTCGAGGATGCGGCGCTGGTCGAGACCATCCTGCTCGAGAAGCTCGGTGCTGCTGCCGAAGAGGCCCGTATGAGGCTGGGATTTGCCTGGGCCGATGCGATGGTGCGCTATGATTACGCGACCATGGCCGACTACGGCCGCGTCTATCCCGGCCCGATCGAGCCGGATGAGGCTGCCCAGAAGCGCATCGATGAGATCACCGCCGAGCTTGAGAAATTGCAGCTCGAGATGGAGGATGAGGGGCTCGAGGACGGTGCCTACAATGCCCTTTACGAGCGCGTGGACGCTTTGGAAGAAGAAGCGCGCGATCTGCAGGAGGCCTACAGCGCCGAGGACCTCGCGCGGTCCGGGGTGATCGCGTCGTGGCAGGGTGGGCAGATCACGCTCCATGTTGGTCTCGTCCGCCCGGAAGACACCGTCAAAGAGGAGGGCGCGCGCGGCTCCTCGGCTAGCCCGACCGGGGAAGAGGCCCTTGACGCCGACGAAATTACCTACCCAGCCTCGCTGGCTGAGGACCTCAAGACCGAGCGGGCCATGGCCCTTGGCGCCGCGATGGCGCTGCATCCGGAAGCCACGCTCGATCTGACGCTCTTCAAGCTGGTGAGCGACGTTCTGGCCAGCGGCATGAGTGTCACGCAGGCGATCAAGATCGATGCCCGCAAGGAATACCGCAGCCATGCCAAGATGGACGAGATCGACGAGACCTCGCTTGAGCAGGTGGCGGCGGCGCATGATGCGCTTGATCTGTCCTGGCTCGATGACAGCCGCGCGCCCGCCGATCAGTTTGCGGCGTTTCGCGCGCTGAAGGCCGGCGAGAAGGCCAAGCTCGTCGCCTATGCCACCGCCAGCACCACGCAGTCCTGCTTCGCGCGGGACCGATCGCGCGACAGCCTGATGCATGCGTTCGAGATCGAGATCATGCCCGATATCCGCGCCCACTGGACGCCGAATGCGGCGCTCTTCAACCGCTTCAAGAAGGCCTGGCTCCTGAAGATCCTCGGCGAGGATCTGGGTCTCGCCCAGGAGGCGGTGACGCTGGCCTCGTCGAGCAAGAAGGAGATCGTCGCCTTTTGTGACAAGCTCTTCGCCGAGCCCTTCGCCACGCTCACGGACGCGCAGCGCGCTGCCGTGGCCGCCTGGTGCCCGCCCATGATGCAGACCGCCGGTGTCGCCTGTGATGAGGCGGAGCCCGCTGCGGAAACTCCCGAGCCTGACAGCGAGATCGCGCAAGCGGCCTGAGTCCTTACGCGACCCGCGCGAGGCATTCCCCGCGCGGGTCGACCCTCCCACACCCAACCGAAAGACATCCTCATGGCTATTCTCAAGTTCTCTGCGTCCGCTGTCGCGGCGCAGATCGCCCATGCGCGCGCCTGCAAGACCTTCCTGCCCAACTGGAACGGACCCGTGGACCGGCCCGCCCTCATCCTCATCGTCGGCAATGGCGTGCATCTGCGCTCGAACGGCATTGATGGCACGACCACCCGTATCGTCACCACCGAGCAGGCCGATCCCTCCTTCGCTTTTGCCGACGGCATGAACCCGTTTCGTGATACCGACTGGATGGCGCAGCGCCGCATGGCGTTTCGCGATCTGACCGGCCAGTTCTACACCGACATCCTGGATGACGTGCAGGTGCTCATCGACCGGGGGCGGGGGGCGATCCGGCTCGCCACCGATGGCCACAGCATCCGCGTCTTCGTGCGCCGGGCCTCGGACTATCTCATCGGCGGGACCTACGAGGTGCCCTCGGGCCTCGGCGGCACCTTCCGGGTCATCCTCAAGGATGCCTGCGACACCTTCGCGATCGTGCAGAACTGCGGCAATTGCGAGGATTTCGACGCCATGCAGCCCTACCGCGTGCCGCTCGATGCGCTGATGGAAATCGATGACCAGAGGGCGGCATAATGGGATGGCTTTTCTACACCGACGGCCGCGTTAAAACCTACGCGGATGAGAAAGCGGAAATCGCCCGGCTCTGCACCTCTCATGGCGACACGCGCAAAACTGAACTGGTCAAGGCCTGCAAGGTGGGCTCAACCTGGTACGCGGCGGCAAAGGTCACAAATATCGACGGCACCCCTGTCGAAGACACGACCTATGTCACCGATGCGGATGGCTCCATCACTTTCGCCGCCGTATTCCTTACCCGATATGATGACGGCTGCTGGGGCTACAAGGACATGGAGGAAAGCGCGGGACCGGTCGAATCCCGCGCGCCACTGAGCCTATTGGCCCTGCTGTCCGAGCTGAAAGACCCAGACAGCTATGCTCATGCCTGGCGCCAGCGCTGCCAGGACTGGGCTGCGATCCCGGACTACGAGGAAGGCGACAAGATCAAGCTCGCAGCACCTGTGACGCTCACCGATGGCAGTACCTGTCAGATCGTCACCGCGACGCACTACAAGCGGGGGCGGCAAAAACGCCGCTGCTACCGCATCGAGGAAACCGGTGGGCTCGTACGCCTGTCGAAGGCCTCGCTTGCGGGCTCGGAGCTGCTCAGCTCCGCGAAAGGTGCGGCTAGCCCGGTGCTGGCGGAGTTCCTGGCGGGGCGAAATTAGGTCCTGCGCCGGACGGTTCATCGACCTGCCCGGCGACAGCAGATCCTGCGGCTTGTCTTGACAAGGCAATGCAAATGCATTACCTATCGCGGGCAGCAAAGACCCCCCTTTCTTTCAGGAGACTGCCATGACAGCGCTCGCACAAGATGTCTCGAAACTCACGGATCGGTATCAGACGACCGTGCCGGCGGGTGTGCGCAAACAGCTCAAGCTGGGCAAGGGCGACCAGATTCGTTACTGCACCGAGCCGAGTGGCAGGGTCTATATCGAGCCCGTGCGCAGCGACGAGGAAGATCCCGTGCTCGGAGCCTTTCTCGATTTTGTCGAGGCCGATATCAAGGCGCATCCGGACCGCATTCGGGCGTTCGATGGGGCTTTGCATGACCGTCTTGCAGCACTGGTCGGAGACGTTGACGTCGATCTCGATGCGCCGCTATCGCTCGAGGATGAATGAGCGGCGATAGCGTGCCCGCCCAAGCGCCCCTTGTCGTGAATGGATGGTCGATTTATGCGCACCCACTCTTTCTGGACCAGCTCGAAGGGCTGGTCGAGGAGGTCGAGGCGCGTAAGGCTCGCGATCCCAAGACCTGGCGCAAGAAAAACCCGACGAAACGGCTGGCCGCCATCTTCAAGCTGGTCACCGAGGCCATACCGGCAGATCCGGGTGCCGCCGCCTTCCGGCAAGGCGGCACACTCGGCGATCACCGCAAGCACTGGTTCCGGGCGAAATTCTTCCAGCAGTATCGGCTGTTCTATCGGTTCAACAGCGATGCGAAGGTCATCGTGGTGGCTTGGGTGAACGACGACAAGACCCTGCGTGTTGATTGTCACTGAGAACTGACCCGGTAGCCCCGTAAATTGTCACTGAGAAT
>NZ_CAXBDH010000034.1:0-4125 GCF_963974615.1 uncultured Brevundimonas sp. | reverse complement strand
CAATCGTGCCGATGTTGCAATGCGGCTTGTTACGTTCGAACTTTTCCTTGGCCATCGCCAAACTCCTGGTGGCCCGGGTCCGTGATGGAGAGGGCGCTGCTGCTCAGTTCAAAAAATCTGGAGCGGGTAGACGGAATCGAACCGACATATTCAGCTTGGAAGGCTGCTGTACTACCATTGTACTATACCCGCACGGAGACTGTGTCGGTCGCCCAGTCGCCTGGTTGACGTTCGCAGCCGGTCCTCATCATTACCCTGTCTGTCGTTTCGAAAAGCGCGTGGTGGGGGAAGCAGGACTCGAACCTGCGAAGCTTACGCAGGGGATTTACAGTCCCCCCCCTTTGCCACTCGGGACATTCCCCCGCGCGCGTTTCGAACCGTTCAGACCACCGCCTCGACAACCTTTCGGTGGTCAAGACAACAAAAGCACTCGGTCTCCGGCGTCGCCTGCGATAGAGGGGGCGCCGGACCCGAAAGCTTCAGGGCTCCAAATCGGAGGGCGTCTTATAGTGTCGCAAAATCGAGAACGCAACGACCGGAAAACCGGTAAAAAGCCGGGCTTCCGGGGCAAGTCGCCGGAGGGCTCAGACGCGCCACGCAAGGGCGGCTGGAACCCCAATCCACCGACCAAGGCCTTCAACCCGGCAGCCCCGCGCCCGTCGCGCGGCAAGGTCGACGGCGACAATTTCGTCTGGGGTCGCCATCCGGTGCTGGCCGCCCTGGCCAATCCCGCCCGTCAGGGCATGGGTCGATTGCTGGCCAGTCCCGACCGCGCACTCGAGCTGGAGCGCGACAACCTGACCCACGGTCACAAGATCGAGGTGATGGAGCTCCAGGCTCTTGACCGGATGCTGCCAGCCGGAGCCGTGCACCAGGGCCTGGTGTTCAAGGTCCAACCGCTGGAAGGCGTGGCCCTGGCCGATATCGCCGAACCGGCCGAAGGCGTCATCGTCATGCTGGATCAGCTGACCGACCCCCAGAACGTGGGCGCGATCTTCCGTTCGGCCCTGGCCTTCGGGGCCCGCGGCATCATCGTCCAGGACCGCCACTCCCCGGCCCTCGCCGGAGCCCTGGCCAAGGCCTCGGCCGGGGCCACCGAACGCCTGCCCTGTGCCCGGGTGACCAATCTGTCGCGAGCGCTGGAAACCCTGGCCGAGCACGGCTGGCGCGCCGTCGGTCTGGACGGGACCTCGGATGAGACCCTGGAACAGGCGCTCGACAACCGGCCGACGGTTCTGGTCATGGGATCCGAAGGTGACGGTATCCGCCGCCTTGTCGCCGAACACTGCGACACCCTGGCCCGGATCCCCATGCCCGGTGGATTCGAAAGCCTGAACGTCTCCAACGCCGCTGCCGTGGCCCTGTATGAAGTCACCCGGGCCCAGCGACCGTCCTGACCCCCGCCTTGCCCGCCCGCCTTCAGTGACCTAACAGCGCATCATGCTCGACTTTCTCAGCTCCCCCGACCTCGCCAGCCAACTGACCGCCCTGGGTCAGGTGCTGATGATCGATCTGGTCCTGGCCGGCGACAACGCCATCGCCGTGGGCCTGGCCGCCGCCGCCCTGCCGGTGGAACTGCGGCGCAAGGCCATCCTCGTTGGTCTCGCTGCGGCCGTCGTGCTGCGCATCGGCTTCGCCCTGATCACCGTCCAGCTGCTGGCCATCATCGGCCTGCTGCTGGCGGGCGGGGTGCTGCTGTTGTGGGTGTGCTGGAAAATGTGGCGTGAGATGCGCGAGCAGGCCACCCACGATCAGGCCGAGGCCTCGGTCGAGATGGAGGCGGCCCTGTCGGTGCATCACGGTGGCGGACCGACGCCCGAGGCCCTCGGCCTGAAGCGCAAGACCTTCGGCGCGGCCCTGATCCAGATCATGATCGCCGACGTCACCATGTCACTGGACAATGTGCTGGCCGTGGCCGGCGCTGCTCACGCCCATCCATGGATCATGGCCTTCGGCCTGTTGCTGTCGATCGCCCTGATGGGTCTGGCCGCCAGCTTCATCGCCCGCATGCTGAACCGCTACCGCTGGATCGGCTATGTCGGCCTGGTCATCGTCCTGTACGTCGCCCTGCACATGATGTGGGACGGAGCCCGCTCGATCATCGTGCGCACCGACCGGATGGACGCCTTCAACGCCTCAGCCCCGGCCTTCCTCGACATCACGACCGAGGAGGCCGAAAAATTCCGTCGCGGAACAAAGGATGAGGTGGAACCGGTATCCCCCTCGGTCGAGGTGCTCGCCCCTGTCGCTGCGCCCGCAGTCGCACCCGCGCCGGAGCCGGTCCCGGCGGGTTAGGCCTCGGCTTCGCCGCCGCCGAAGCGTTCGGCCCAGTCCGCCACCTGGGCGTCCTCGATCTTGCGGAACAACACCTCTGCCGCTGCCACCTTCTGACCGCGCGGCAGCCGATCCAGCAGCTCATCGGTAGCCAGCGGCCAGCTCAGGTCGGTCTCGCCCACCGAGGCGGCGATCTTCACCGCGCTGGACGGGATGATCGGGGCCGCCAGACGGGCGAACAGGGCCACCAGATTCAGGCCGGTCCGCACCCCCACTGCTGCCTGCACCGGATCGGTCTTGAACGCGGTCCACGGCGCGGCGACCTGCAGATATTCATTGCCCAGCACCCAGACGGCGCGGATGGCCTGGGCCGCCTTGCGGAACTCCATGGCCTCCAGCTGGGCCGTGGCCTCGGCGATGCCGGCGGCGATGTCGGTCTCCAGCTGGGCCTCAACCAGACCCGGCTCACCGCCCTCGGGCACCACCCCGTCGAACCGGCTCTCGGTGAATTTGACGATGCGGTTGACGAAATTGCCCAGCACATCGGCCAGGTCCTTGTTGGTGCTAGTCTGGAAATCCTCCCAGGTGAAGGCCGAATCCGCGTGCTCGGGCCCATAGGCCGTGAGCCGCCAGCGCCAGTAGTCGGCGGGCAGCAGCTCCAGCGCCTGGTCCATAAACACGCCGCGCTTCTGGCTGGTCGAGAATTTGCCGCCGTACCAGTTCAGCCAGTTGAAGGCCTTCAGGGTGTCGACCGTCTTCCACGGCTCGCCGCTGCCCAGGATGGTCGCCGGGAAGCTGACGGTGTGGAAGGCGACATTGTCCTTGCCCATGAACTGGACGTAGCGAACGTCGTCGGCCCCCTCGTCGGTGCGCCACCAGTCGCGCCAGGTCAGGCCGTTGGCCTCGGCCCATTCCTCGGTGGCGGCGATATATTCGATCGGGGCATCGAACCAGACATAGAAGACCTTGCCCTCCATGCCCGGGCGCGACCCGCCGTCGAGGCCCACCACCGGCACGCCCCACTTCAGGTCGCGGGTGATGCCACGGTCGATCAGCCCCTCATCCAGATGCTTCAGCGCGATCGAACGGGCCAGGGTCTGCCAGTCAGCCTTGGAGGCGATCCAGTTGCGGATGCGATCGGCCAGTTTCGTCTGCAGCAGATACAGGTGGCGCGTGTCTCGAACTTCCAGATTGCGCGAACCTGACACCGCCGAATAGGGCTCGATCAGATCGGTCGGGTCCAGCAGGCGGCCGCAGTTGTCGCACTGGTCGCCGCGCGCGCTGGGATAGGCGCAGTGGGGGCAGATGCCCTCGACATAGCGGTCCGGCAGGAAGCGGGCATCGTCGATCGAATAGATCATCCGGTCGACCCGTTCCTCGATCAGGCCGTTAGCCTCGAGGGCGGCGGCGAAATGCTGGGTCAGCCGCCGGTTGGCGGCGCTGGACGAGCGGCCGAACCAGTCGTAGCTCAGGCCGAAGGCCTCGCCGGCCTGCTTCTGGATCTCGTGCTGTTCGTCGCAATAGGTGCGCACATCCTGACCGGCGGCGGCGGCGGCCAGTTCGGCCGGGGTGCCGTGCTCGTCGGTGGCACAGATATACAGGACCTCATGCCCCTGGGCCCGCTTGAACCGGGCCCAGACGTCGGCGGGCAGCATCGACCCGGCCAGATTCCCCAGATGCTTGATGCCGTTGATGTACGGCAGCGCCGAGGTGATGAGGATGCGGGCCATGGGAGTCCAGACGTTCGGGGAGACGCCCATATAGAGAGGGCGCGGCCCGTCGGCAAAGCCCCGTGACCTAGATGTGAGCTCTCAATAGGTTGTCCATCCGGTCCAGGCCGGGGAAGCTGGA
>NZ_CAXBDH010000033.1:0-5168 GCF_963974615.1 uncultured Brevundimonas sp. | reverse complement strand
AACTGGAGCGAAATCTGAGCCGAGTTGGACTGCGTCCAACTCAACCGATTTTGCTCCAGGGCGCACCTCCTCGCCTGTCGATGCGACAAAGGATCAGTCGCGCGCACGAAAAACCCGCCGGCGCGAACACCGGCGGGTCATGTCGTCCCGGGTCGGAACGGCGACTGGCTAGTGGCTAGTGGGCCACGCCTTTCCAGATCCGGCGGTAGCTGGCGTAGGTCAGGCCCGCGAACAGGAACAGGAAGATCATCACACCCAGTCCGGCCTGCTTGCGCTCGGTCGCCCGCGGGTCCGAGGCCCAGGCGATGAACGCGCCGACGTCCTTGGCATACTGGTCCACCGTCTCGGGCGCGTCGTCGTCATAGGTGACCATTCCGGCCGACAGCGGCGGCGGCATGGCGATAAAGCCCCCGGCCGGCGCATGGCCTTCGCCGTTCCAGAACGGGGTCATGTCGCCCGCCATATAGGGGTTGTAGTTCTGGCCCGGGCGGATCTGAAGACCGGCCGGAGCCTCCTCATAGCCCGACAGCAGCGAATAGATGTAGTTGGCACCGCCGTGGCGGGCCTTGGCCATCACCGACAGGTCAGGCGGGGCCGCGCCGCCGTTGCCCGCGGCCGCGGCCGTGGCGTTCGGATAGGGGGCGGGGAAGGCATCGGCCGGCGTGGCGTCGCGCATGATCGACTCGCCGGTCTCGGTATCGATGTCCGGCACCTGGATCTGGGCGGCCAGGGCCTTGACGTAGCGGTTCTCGGCCGGGCTGGCCGCATGCGGATCATAGAACGGACCGCCCGCCTCACCCAGATTGCGGAAATGCATCAGGTTCATGCTGTGGCAGGCCGCGCAGACCTCGCGATAGACCTTGTAGCCGCGCTGCAGCTGGCCCTGATCGAAGGTGCCGAACGGCCCCTCAAAGCTGAACCCGCCCGACCGCGGATGATGGGCCCCGCCCGACGCCAGCGCCGGAGACGTGACCGCCAGCATACCGACAGCGGCGACGAGGGTGACCAGGGTCTTGCGCATGGAGAGCACGTTCTTGTTGAGGGTCGTCATCGCGCTCAGCCCTTCTTCTCTGCAACGGCGGCAGGCTTGAGGACCGGCTCCGAGATCGACAGCGGCACCGTCAGCGGCGTTTCCTTCAGACCCACCCACGGCATGATGATGAGGAAGAAGGCGAAATAGTAGGCGGTGAGCAGACGGGCCAGCCACAGGAAGCTGTTCAGCTGACCGTCGAACAGGGTGAAGCTGGGCATGCCCGGCACCACCTCGGCGTCCGGCAGCTGACCGCCGCACCAGCCCAGGCCGACGCCGACCACCAGGAAGATCAGGAAGAAGATCTTCATGGTCGGCCGGTAGCGCATCGAGCGCACCTTGGACGTATCCAGCCACGGCAGGATGAACAGCACACCGATCGAGCCGAACATGGCCACCACGCCGCCGAACTTGTCCGGGATGGCGCGCAGGATGGCGTAGAAGGGCAGCATGTACCACTCGGGCACGATGTGCGGCGGGGTTTGCAGCGAGTTGGCCTGGATATAGTTGTCGGCGTGGCCCAGGGCTTCCGGCAGGAAGAAGACGAACAGGGCGAACAGCATCAGGAACAGGATGATGGCGAAGCCGTCCTTGACCGTGAAATACGGATGGAACGGCAGGGTGTCCTTGGCCTGGCGGTCCTTCGGGATCAGCACCCCGACCGGATTGTTCTGGCCCGCCACGTGCAGGGCCCACAGGTGCAGCACCACCACGCCGGCGATCACGAACGGCAGCAGATAGTGCAGCGAGAAGAAGCGGTTGAGCGTCGCGTTATCGATGCCCGGACCCCCGCGCAGCCAGATCAGCACCGGCTCGCCGATCAGCGGAATCGACCCGATCAGATTGGTGATGACCACCGCACCCCAGTAGGACATCTGGCCCCAGGGCAGGACGTAGCCGAGGAAGGCCGTGGCGATCATCAGGAAGAAGATCACGCAGCCCAGGATCCAGATCATCTCGCGCGGAGCCTTGTACGACCCGTAATAGAGCCCGCGCAGCATGTGCAGATAGACCGCGATGAAGAACATCGAGGCCCCGTTGGCGTGGACATAGCGAATGAGCCAGCCACTGTTGACGTCCCGCATGATCCGCTCGACCGAGGCGAAGGCTAGGTCGACGTTCGGCACATAATGCATGGCCAGGAAGATGCCGGTGGCGATCTGGACCATCAGGCACAGGGCCAGAATGCCGCCGAAGGTCCACCAGTAATTCAGGTTCCTGGGGGTCGGCAGCGACATGTAGTCGGCACCGAAGCGGATGATCGGCAGACGCGTATCGAGCCATTTCTCGACGCCGGTCTTGGGAACGTAGGTGGATTCGTGGTCGCTCATTGGGCTCGCCCTCAGCCGATCTTGATGCGGGTGTCGGAGAGGTAGGCGTACTCCGGCACGACAAGGTTCTTGGGGGCCGGTCCCTTACGGATCCGGCCGGAGGTGTCATAGGTCGAACCATGGCACGGGCAGAACCAGCCACCGTAGTCACCGGTCCCGAAGGTCGGGATACAGCCCAGGTGGGTGCAGACCCCGATCAACACCAGATACTGGCTATGACCGGCCTTGACCCGCGCCGCATCCGTTTCCGGATCTTTCAGATCCGTCAGCGGCGTCGTCACCGCTTCCTGGATTTCCTTGGGCGTGCGGTAGCGCACGAATACCGGCTGGCCCTGCCATTTGATGACGACCTGCTGGCCCTCCTGGACCTTGGTCACATCAAATTCGATCGACGCCAGCGCCAGGGTATCGGCGGCCGGGTTCATCGAATTGATCAGCGGCCAGGCCACCATCACACCCGCACCGGCGGCGGCTGCGCCGGCGGCGATATGGATAAAGTCGCGGCGGGTAGCGTCGCCATCGTTGGTCACGACCGATTCGGTCACGTCTTACTCCTCGATCGCCACGCCCGTCGCCCGATAGGGACGCCGTTGCCGCAGCACGAAAACCTTAGCCCACCCCTGCTGGACAGTATCCGGCCCGAGTTTGCGACGCATCGCCGCAAGCTGCTCACGCCTCCTGAGAAACGGTCGCATTTCGAGTCGCGACAAGTCCCAAAGGCGCGCGTATGAGGGCCTTAGAATGCGTCTCGCCCTTTTTCAACCAGCCATTCCTCAGAACGTCGGTGCCTGCATCCGTCTCGGTGCCTGTTTCGGCGTCGAATTGCACGTGATCGAGCCCGTCGGATTCACCTTCGATGATCGGGCGATGAAACGCGCGGCTCTCGATTACGGCCCCCTCGGACACATGATCCGACACGCCGGCTGGGACGCCTTCCAGGCCGACCGGGGTCCGGGACGGCTGGTGCTGTTCACCACCCGCGGTGCGACGCCGCTGAACGATTTCCGTTTCAAACCCGACGACACCCTGCTGTTCGGCAGCGAGACGTCAGGCGTCCCTGAGTCAGTTCATACTGCAGTCGACGCCCGGGTCGTGATTCCGCTCCGGCCCGAGGCCCGCTCGCTGAACCTGTCGGTCAGCGCCGGAATCGGTCTGTTCGAGGGCTTGCGGCAGACCGGTATCCTCGGCTGACAGGCCTCAGTCGGCGGCGTCATCAACGGCAAGGCGAGCCAGACCGGGTCGCTCGTCCACCTTGCTCGCCGCCACGGCCTCGACCGCCCGCATGACCCGCAGCATATTCTCACCGGCGATTTTGCGGATGTCGGCCTCGCTCCAGCCGTCGGCCATCAGGGCGGCCAGCAGGGCCGGATAACGGTCGACCCCGCCCAGCCCGTCCGGCAGGCTGCCGGTGCCGTCGAAGTCTCCGCCCAGGCCGACGTGGTCGATGCCGGCGACATCCCGCACGTGCTGGATATGGGCCACCACGTCCGCCAGCGTCGCATTGGGCCGGGGGTGAGCCTCCAGCCAGGGCTGCAGGGCAGCCTCCGCGGCGGCCTGGTCAGCCGGGGGCGGCACCAGCTTGGCGACCTCGGCCCCGACCTCAATGCTCCAGAGCCGGCTGGCCTCGCTGACGAAGCCCGGCACGAAGGTCACCATGACAATCCCGCCGTTATCGCGCAGCCGGGCCAGGACGTTGTCCGGTACGTTGCGATTATGTCCGGTCACGGCCCGCGCCGAGGAATGGGAGAAGATCACCGGGGCTTCCGACACCCGCAGCGCGTCCAGCATGGTGTCCTCGGACACGTGCGACAGATCGACCATCATACCCAGCCGGTTCATCTCGCGCACGACCTCTTCGCCGAACGGGTTCAGTCCGCCCCATTTCGGCGCGTCGGTGGCGCTGTCGGCCCAGCTGGTGGTTTTGGAATGCGCCAGCGTCATGTACCGCGCCCCGGCGTCGTGGAAGACTCGTAGCAGGGCCAGGGAATCATCGATCGAATAGCCCCCCTCCATGCCGATCAGCGAGGCGATCCGTCCCGACCGGTGAATCCGCTCGATATCGTCAGCGGTCGTCGCCAGGGCGAAGACGTCCGGATAGGCGGCGATCAGCCGCTTGACCGTGTCGATCTGTTCGAAGGTCTCCTTGGCCGCCTCGACCGGCGTCAGATCAGCCGGAACATAAACCGACCAGAACTGCCCCCCGACGCCGCCCGCCCGCAGGCGCGGGATGTCGGTCTGCAGCACCGTGGCGGCCTGATTCACCCTCAGGTCCACCGCATGGGGATCATTGCCGAAGCCTTCGCGCAGCGCCCAGGGCAGATCGTTATGCCCGTCGATCAGCGGCGTGGTGCGCAGGATCCTCAGAACCCGCGCCTCCCCCGCCGGATCGGCGCTCTGGGCCAGGGCCGGACCGGCCAGCGTCATCAGGGCAACAGCGGCGAGCAGGGCGGTACGGATCATGGCAACCTCCAAAACAGCGAACCGCAACGGTGGCACGGGACCGGGCTTTGGCAAAGCGAACCGGCCCCCAAAAGCTTTCGTCATCCCGGGGGCGCGCAGCGAACCCCCTCTGCTGTCGTCATCCCGGGGGCGCGCAGCGAACCCCGGGACCCAGCGGCGCGCGACAGCGCGATCTGTTCAGGCAGGGTCGCCCCCTCACATCCTTCTCCCCTCGAGGGAGAAGGTGGCTCGCAGCGCGAGACGGATGAGGGGGCTGTATCCGCAAAAATCCTGTCAGCCAGTCAGGTCCCACCAGCCCCCTCATCCGAGCGGCTCCGCCGCCCACCTTGTGTGTTGATCGTCTGATA
>NZ_CAXBDH010000032.1:0-6371 GCF_963974615.1 uncultured Brevundimonas sp. | reverse complement strand
CCTGGACCGCCACGCCAAACTGACATGGTTGCTTCTCCCTCGAGGGGAGAAGGACAAAAACTCTCCGGATTCTCCCCCCCAATCCCTTGCCCCGCACCACCTTGCCCGTTTCTCCAGCCCATTCACCCGCCCCCCTCCAGCCGCATGCCATCCTGCCCCGGTCCCGTCGCAAGGAAGGGCCGCCTGGCCTGCGACCTAGCGTGTGGCGGGAGTGGTGAAGCGGGGTCAGGGGCGGGGGGGATACCCGTCCGGCCCGGGGCTCCTGTCGCAAGCAGGACCCGCCCGTCAGCGGCGCTGCGGTAAGGCGTCAACAGCGCCACCCGACGCAAGCTGCTGAAAACTCGCCACGCGGAGCGTCTGTCTTCGTCGAAACGGTAAACACAAAGCACACCGGGCGAAGGCCCGGCGCTCCGCCTGCCCTTCCATAGCGTCGCCGTCCGGCGCGCGTGTCTGCGGCTGCCTGCCCCGTAGCGGCAACCGCCCCGATATGGTTCAAGCCTGACCATGAGCGACGCCCAACACACCGACCCGCTGGATCTGAAGAAGGTCGAGACCCGCGCCTGGTTCGAAACCCTGCGCGACCGGATCCACAGCACCTTCGAAACCCTCGAGGATCAGGCCCCCGACCACCTGTTTCCCGGCGAGCCGGGCCGGTTCGTGCGCACCCCCTGGACCCGCCCCGACGGCGGCGGCGGGGTCATGGGCATGATGCACGGACGACTGTTCGAAAAGGTCGGCGTCCACGTCTCGACCGTGCACGGCACCTTCCCGGCCGACTACGCCAAGACGGTGCCCGGCGCGGCCGAAGACCCCCGCTTCTTCGCCACCGGCATCAGCCTGATCGCCCATCCGGTCAGCCCGCGTATTCCCGCCGTGCACATGAACACCCGCTTCATCGCCACGACGCAGAGCTGGTTCGGCGGCGGCGGCGACCTGACCCCGGTGCTGGATGTCGACCGCCATGCCGACGCCCCGGACACGATCGATTTCCACGCGGCCATGAAGGCCGCCTGTGATGCCCACGACCCCGAGTGGCACGCCAAATTCAAAACATGGTGCGACGAGTATTTCTGGCTGGCCCACCGCAATGAGCCGCGCGGCACCGGCGGAATTTTCTACGACCACCACGACAGCGGCGACTATGCGAAGGACTTCGCCTTCACCCGCGACGTCGGCACCGCCTTCCTCGACATCTATCCCCGTCTCGTCGCCCGCCGCATGACCGAGACCTGGACCGATGCCGAACGCGAGGAACAGCTGATCCGCCGCGGCCGCTATGTCGAGTTCAACCTGCTCTACGACCGCGGCACCATGTTCGGACTCAAGACCGGCGGCAATGTCGACTCGATCCTCAGCTCCATGCCGCCGGTGGTGAAATGGCCGTGATCAGCCGGTGACGAACCGTTTGACCCAGTCGCCGACCAGCTGCCGGTCGGTCGTTGCCTCCAGGCTGTCCAGTGCCCGGTCGACCACGGCCTCGTCGATCAGCCCGCGGCGTCCTTCGGCCAGTGCGCCGGCATAGGCCCGGGTGAATTCGGGATGCCCCTGGAAGCTGATGGCGTCGTCGCCGTAAGCCAGTCCGGCATTGGGGGTGAAGTCACTCATCAGCGTCACCCGGGCCTCAGCCGGCTTGTCGACCACCTGATCCTGATGCGAGGCCAGGATCGCGACCGTCGGTGCCGTCGGCACCATCCACGGTTCCTCCGCGGTCACCCCATAGCGGTGCAGGCCGATGCCCCAGCCCCGGCTCGATTTTTCGACCCGTCCCCCGAAAGCGATCGCCATGGCTTGATGGCCGAAGCAGATGCCGACCAGCCGGGTCCGTCCCCGGGCGGCCCGGATCCAGTCCAGCAGGGCATTGATCCACGGCACATCGGCATAGGCGTCCGACGGCGAACCGGTGATGATCACCGCATCAAAGGCGTCGGCATCAGGGAACTCACCCGACTGCGCATCGAAAGTCTCGGTCTCCACACCGGTCCCCAGCATGGTCCGGATCATCGCCGGATAGTCGCCGTGCTCAGGCACCAGTGCGGGTGGCGGCGCGCCGGTCTTCAGGATGGCGATTCGAGTCATTCAGAGTCCCTGGCCTTCCCTCGCTGTCCGGACGGGAAGACGCCGGAGCAAACACAGTCTAGAAGGCGCAACCATGACCGAAACTGTCCCCGTCGTCCTGATCAATGTCTTCAAATGCGATCCAGCGCATCAGGATGCCCTGATGGATCATCTGGCGGCCATGGCCCGGATCCAGGCCGGCCTCGACGGCTTCGTCTCCCAGACCCTGCATCGCGGGCTGAACGGCAAGGTCGTGGCCAACCATGCCGTCTGGTCCTCGGCCGCGGCATGGAAGGCCATGGCCCGTCACCCCGCCGTCGCCGCCGCCATGGAACCGGTCATGACCATCGCCACCTTCGAACCCCACCTCTACGACCCGGGTGCGGTCATCACCCCGGCCTAGCCACTGATCCAGACCTCGGCCCGCGCACCGGCCTCGCCCAGCCGCTCGGTGACCCAGCCGCAGACTTCGCTCGCCGCCGCCTCGGCTCCCGGCGGCGGATTCAGCACCACCATCGCGCAGCCGTTCATCTTCATCGGATTGGTCAACGGCCGCAGCCGCGCCTCGGCCACCAGCGCCCGCCCCGCGCCGCCCCGCTCCAGCCGGCGCAGGAAGCCGTCGAAGGTCTCCATGTCCTTCATCGGCGTCCACACCGCCACCATCGCCTTCGGATCGGCGCGCAGGATCGCCGCCGCCGTATCCGCCGCCCGGTGATAGTCGTCCGGCTGTTCGAACGGCGGATCGATCAACACGAAGGCCCCCGGGCTCGCGGCCGCCTCGGTCAGGACCTGATCATAACCGTCCCCGCCGCGGGCCCCGGCTGCGGCGAACGGGATCAGGACGTCTTCCAGCAGTGCCAGAACCGGCGGATTCAGCTCGAAGCCGACATAACGGTCGCCCGACCGCAGCCGCCGCGCCACCAGCAACGGCGACCCCGGATAGATGCTGATTGCCCCGTCCGGATTCGACACCGCCACGGCCGCTGCCAGCGCCTCGATCAGCGGCGGACGGTCACCGCTCGCCATCAACCGGTTGATACCGGCCTCGGCCTCACGCGACCGCACCGCGTCCCCCGCCAGATCGTACAGGCCCGCACCGGCGTGGGTATCCAGCACCGTTACCGGCCCGCCAGCCTGACGCTGTTCCAGCAGCCACAACACCAGCGCGTGCTTGACCAGGTCGGCGAAATTACCGGCGTGAAAACTGTGGCGATAATTCATGCCTGCTCGTCCCCTTCCCGGCGACCGCGGTCAAGGGAATGCCCTGTCGACGATTCAGGCCTTGTCCCAGTTCAGGATCACCTTGCCCGACTGTCCCGACTTCATCGCGGCGAAGCCGTCGCGATACTGGTCATAGGGCAGGCGGTGGGTGATCAGCGGCTGCAGATCCAGACCGGCCTTGAGAAGGCCCAGCATCTTGCGCCAGGTGGTGAACATCTCGCGCCCGTAGACGCCCTTGATGGTCAGGGCCTTGAGGATGATCGCGCCCCAGTCCGTCTCCATCGGCCTGGAAGGAATGCCCAGCATCGCCATGCCACCGCCCATGATCAGGGTGTCGACACACTGGCGGAACGCGATCGGCGACCCCGACATTTCCAACGCCACGTCGAAGCCGACCTTCATGCCCAGCTCGTGGATCACGTCGTGCAGGTCCTCGCGCGTGGTGTTCACCGTGCGCACGCCCGGCGCGACCTTCTGGGCCAGCTCGAGGCGATAGTCGTTGATGTCGGTCAGGACTACGGTCCGGGCCCCGGCATGACGGGCGACGGCGGCGGCCATAATGCCGATCGGCCCTGCTCCGGTGACCAGCACATCCTCGCCCAGCAGGTCGAACTGCTGCGCCGTGTGCACGGCATTGCCGAACGGATCCAGCAGCGCCCCGATCTCGTCGGGAACCTCATCCGGCAGCTCGATAACGTTGAAGGCGGGCACCACGACGAACTCGGCGAAGGCCCCCTGGCGGTTGACCCCGATGCCGCGCGTGGCCGGATCCAGATGGAAATGCCCGGCCCGGGCGGCTTCCGAGTTCAGATTGATCACATGGCCCTCGGCCGAGACCCGCTGGCCGACCTTCAGTGGCCGGTCGATGGCCTTGCCCACGGCAACGATCTCGCCGGCGAATTCATGGCCGGTGATCATCGGCATGGGCACGTTTTTCTGGGACCACTCGTCCCAGTTCCAGATGTGGATGTCAGTGCCGCACACAGCCGTGCGATGCACGCGGATCAGCACGTCTTCCGGACCGGCGACCGGGATCGGGGCCTCGATCAGATCGAGGCCTTCAGTCGGCGACGTCTTGGCCAGGGCCTTCATCGTATCGGCCATTCAGATGACTCCCAGTTCGCGACCAGCCGTCGTGAAGGCCGCCACGGTTTGATCGATATGGTCGAAGCTGTGCGCCGCCGACATCTGCGTCCGGATCCGGGCCGACCCGCGTGGCACGACCGGGAAGGAGAAGCCGATCACATAGACGCCCAGCTCCAGCATCCGCGCCGCCATCGTCTGGGCCAGCTTGGCGTCGCCCAGCATCACCGGGATGATCGGATGCTCACCCGCCAGCAGATCGAAGCCCGCCTCGGTCATCGCGGCGCGATAACGGGCGGCATTGGCGGTCAGCTGGGTGCGCAAGGCGTCGCCCTCGCCGCCCTTGGCGATGCGGATGGCCTCAAGGCTGGAGCCGCACACAGCCGGGGCCAGGGCGTTGGAGAACAGATAGGGCCGGGCCCGCTGTTTCAGCAGCTCGACCACGGATTTCCGGGCGCAAATGAAGCCGCCCATGGCCCCGCCCAGCGCCTTGCCGAAGGTGCCGGTGACGAAGTCCACCTCAACGCCATGGTGCGCATAGGACCCGCGCCCCTGCGGGCCGAGGAAGCCGGTGGCGTGGCAGTCGTCGACCATGATCAGGGCATCATACCGGTCGGCCAGCGCCCGGATGTCGTTCAGCTTCGCAATATAGCCGTCCATCGAAAAGGCCCCGTCGGTGGCGATGACGATATTGCGCGCCCCGGCCGCCCGGGCCTCCTTCAGCCGGCTCTCCAGCTCGTCCATGTCGGAGTTGGCGAAGCGATAGCGTTTGGCCTTGCACAACCGCACACCATCGATGATCGAGGCGTGGTTGAGACTGTCCGAAACGATGGCGTCCTCAGCCCCGAACAGCGGCTCGAAGATCCCGCCGTTGGCGTCGAACGCGGCGGCGAACAGGATGGTGTCCTCAAAGCCGAGATAGTCGGCGATGGCCCGTTCCAGCGTCTTGTGAATTTCCAGCGTGCCGCAGATGAACCGCACCGAGGCCGTGCCCGCACCCCAGCGGTTCTGAGCCTCAATGCCCGCCTGCACCACACGCTCATCACCGGCGAGGCCGAGATAGTTGTTGGCGCAGAAATTCAGCACCTGTCGGCCCCCGACCTCGATCACCGGCCCCTGCCGGGACGCGATCACCCGCTCGGGCTTGGTCAGCCCCTGGGCGTCGATATCGACGAGTTCGGCGGCGACGCGGTCATAAAAACTGGTGGTCATGGGCCCTCGGCGGCGGTTGAAGGCGGCGGAGTACGCGGTTTTCGCCGCCGGTTCCAGCACTCCGGGGCAGAATCAAAAAAACCCCACGGCCTGGGCCATGGGGTTCTGAACTTTGGGTGCGGGAGTAGGATTTGAACCTACGACCTTCAGGTTATGAGCCTGACGAGCTACCGGGCTGCTCCATCCCGCGACAAAGATGGAAAGAGAATGTTGTGAAGGAAGAATGGGTTCGAGAAGCTCAACTTTATCTGTCTGGTAGACCCGGCGGCGACCTACTCTCCCGCGCCTTGAGACGAAGTACCATTGGCTCTGGAGACCTTAACGACCGAGTTCGGAATGGGATCGGGTGGGGAATCTCCGACATAACCACCAGGTCAACCGGACAGATAAAGATGAGAGAAGACATTGTCAGTTTTAGTAAAATCGAATGAGTTTTGCTGAGAAACGATCAAGCCGATCGGATTATTAGTACCAGTAAGCTTCACACGTCACCGCGCTTCCACACCTGGCCTATCAACGTGGTAGTCTTCCACGATCCTCAGCGAAGCCTTGTTTTGAGGTTAGTTTCCCGCTTAGATGCTTTCAGCGGTTATCTATTCCATACATAGCTACCCTGCTGCGCAGCTGGCGCCACGACAGGTCCACCAGAGGTATGTCCATCCCGGTCCTCTCGTACTAGGGGCAGATCCTCTCAAGCTTCGAACACCCACGGCAGATAGGGACCAAACTGTCTCACGACGTTCTGAACCCAGCTCACGTACCACTTTAAATGGCGAACAGCCATACCCTTGGGACCTGCT
>NZ_CAXBDH010000031.1:0-6535 GCF_963974615.1 uncultured Brevundimonas sp. | reverse complement strand
AGACGGGCATCCCGGATCAAAGCCAGACTATCAGACGATCAACACACAAGGTGGCCCGCGCAGCGGGTCGGATGAGGGGTCTCTCTGACCTCTAAACCTTAGTCGGGTGCTGGACCCGACACCCTTGCCGCCGGTATGACCCCTCATCCGTCAGGCCTGCGGCCTGCCACCTTCTCCCGCAAGGGGAGAAGGAACGTGAATGGAGCCCGCCCCATGAAAACCCGCGCCGCCGTCGCCTTTGAGGCCAGGAAGCCGCTGGAGATCGTCGAGGTCGATCTGGAGGGGCCGCGCGCCGGCGAGGTGCTGGTTCAGATCATGGCCACCGGCATCTGCCACACCGATGCCTATACGCTGGACGGGCTGGACAGCGAGGGCATCTTCCCCTCGATTCTGGGCCATGAGGGCGCGGGCGTGGTGGTCGAGGTCGGACCGGGCGTGACCTCGGTCGAAGTCGGCGACCATGTGATCCCGCTGTACACGCCGGAATGCCGCCAGTGTAAGTCCTGCCTCAGCCGCAAGACCAACCTCTGCACCGCCATTCGCGGCACCCAGGGCAAGGGGCTGATGCCCGACGGGACCAGCCGGTTCAGCTACAAGGGCCAGGCGATCCATCACTATATGGGCTGTTCGACCTTCTCGAACTTCACCGTCCTGCCCGAGATCGCGGTGGCCAAAATCCGCAAGGACGCGCCGTTCGACAAGGCCTGCTACGTCGGCTGCGGCGTGACCACGGGCGTCGGGGCGGTGGTCAATACGGCCAGGGTCGAGCCGGGGGCCAACTGCGTGGTGTTCGGTCTGGGCGGCATCGGCCTGAATGTGCTGCAGGGGCTGAAGATGGTCGGGGCCGACATGATCGTCGGCGTCGACGTCAATCCGGACAAGGAAGAGTGGGGCCGTCGCTTCGGCATGACCCATTTCGTCAATCCGAAGGAGGTGACCGATGTGGTCGCCCATCTCGTCGAGTTGACCGGCGGCGGGGCCGACTACACCTTCGACTGCACCGGCAACACCACAGTGATGCGTCAGGCGCTGGAGGCCTGCCATCGCGGCTGGGGTGAGAGCATCGTCATCGGCGTGGCCGAGGCCGGCAAGGAGATCTCGACCCGCCCGTTCCAGCTGGTCACCGGCCGGGTCTGGCGCGGTTCGGCCTTCGGCGGCGCGCGGGGGCGGACGGATACGCCGAAGATCGTCGACTGGTATATGGACGGCAAGATCGAGATCGATCCGATGATCACCCACACGCTGCCGCTGGAGCGCATCAACGAGGCGTTTGACCTGATGCATGCGGGGCAGAGCATCCGCAGCGTGGTGGTGTTTTGATGGGAGCTGGCCTGGAATGAAGCGGCCGATTGTCAGCGACCCGCTCAAGTTCAATGGAGCCCCCCATATTGAGGGGACAGCTCTCACGGTCGCCGAAGTGCAGGACTACTGGCGAACGCCGGGCGTCGGCGCGGTGCATATCCGGGCTCGCTTCCCATGCTGTCGGAGGCTGAGCTTGGGGCTGCAGTCACATACGCCGAGCTGCAGCAGCCGGAGTTTTCCTTTGTGGCGGATCATCCGGGTCCGCCGGCCCGAAGATTGCGGCTGTGGTCCGAACCTCCGGGCTGGATGTTCGCATACACAGAGACGGTCGCAGGTGGTGAGGAGCGTCTCGGCGGCGATTACTGGGACGAGACTTTCAGGGCAATCATCCGCTATCCCGATGACTATGCGCCGAGGGGCGTGATCTGGCGCGATGAACGCACAGGCGAAATCGTCGACATCTATTCCATCAACCCGGAAGCAGGACAGACACCATGTTCACCCACATGACCGTCGGCGCGAACGACATCGAGGCGTCGCGCAAATTCTATGATGCGGCGCTGGGGGCGTTGGGCGTCGCGCCTTCCACGGCCGACGACAAGGGTCGCTACTGGTGGCGTACGGCGCGCGGGGCCTTTGCCATCACCAAACCGCTGGATGGGGAGCCTGCCTGCCACGCCAACGGCGGCACCATCGGCTTCGCTGCCGCTGATCCGGCCGCAGTTGCTGCCTTCCAGATCGCCGGGGTCGCCACCGGCGGCACCGCCATCGAGGACCCGCCCGGCCCGCGCGAAGGCGCGTTCGGCACCCTGCACCTGGCCTATCTGCGCGATCCGTCCGGCAACAAGATCTGCGCCCTGCACCGGGTGGGGTAGTTTTCAGACCCCTCTCCCGTGGGGAGAGGGAGGGGTGAGGGGGTACGGTGCGTCCCGGCTCGACCGTAATCCCTCACCCTCCCGCCGCTGCACGGCGGGCCCCGCCCTCTCCCGCCGGGAGAGGGATCAAGGAGTTGAAATGGAAACCATCAAGCAGCATCAGGTCCACGGCGGCACCCTGCGCTACCTGACGCACGACAGCGCCACGACCGGGACCCCCATGACCCTGTCGGTGTTCGTGCCGCCGGGCGAGGGGCCGTTTCCGGTGCTGATCTGGCTGTCGGGCCTGACCTGTACCGAGGACAATTTCACCAGCAAGGCCGGGGCCTATCGCGCCGCAGCGGAACACGGACTGATCATTGTCGCTCCGGACACCTCGCCGCGCGGAGACGGTGTGGCCGATGATCCGGCCTGGGATCTGGGGCAGGGGGCCGGCTTCTATGTCGATGCGACGCAGGCCCCGTGGACCCCACATTTTCGCATGGAGACCTATGTCACCGGTGAGCTGATCGCCCTGATCGACGCCGAATTCCCGACCACGGGAACCCGCTCGATCAGTGGTCATTCCATGGGCGGGCACGGAGCGCTGACCCTGGCCCTGCGCCATCCCGACCTGTTCACCAGCGTCTCGGCTTTCGCGCCGATCGCGTCGCCGTCGCGGTGCCCGTGGGGCGAGAAGGCGTTCACCGCCTATCTGGGGCCGGACCGGGCGACTTGGGACGCCCATGACGCGACCCGGCTGCTGGAGAGCGGCGCGGCGCGCGGTGTCTATGACGACATCCTGATCGATCAGGGCGACGCCGATCCGTTTCTGGTCGAGCAATTGAAGCCGGAGCTGATACAGGCAGCGGCAGACGCGGTCGGGCAGACGGTGACCATCCGGATGCAGCCCGGCTATGACCATTCCTATTTCTTCATGGCCAGCTTCATCGCCGACCATGTGGCGTTTCACGCCCGACGGCTGGAGGCCGTCAGCCGATGACCACGACCCCCGAAGCCACCCCCGACTACACGCCGATGTTCTCGGCCCTGTGCGTCGAGCTGGGCCTGTGTCTGCACCCCAAGGCCGAAATCAAGGTCATCGCCGCCCTGCCTAACGGGCTGGACGCGGCGGTCAAGGCGGTGCTGGATGCGGAAGGTATCGATCTGGCCTCGTCGCCGGGTGAGCTGCGTCGTCAGGTGCGGGCCTGTCTCAAGGATAATCTGCCCCCGGTCTGACCCGGCCCTGTCGCGACGATTCCGGAACGAATTTACCCGTCCCGCCTTGGGTTCAGCAGGGGGCCTTCCTAGATGAGGCGTCCCCGTTCGGATCGACAAGGAGCCTCCCCATGGCCTTCACCCTGCCCCCGTTGCCCTATGCCTATGACGCGCTGGAGCCTGTGATCGACGAGGAGACGCTGCATATCCATCACGACAAGCACCATCAGGCCTATACCGACAATCTGAACAAGGCCGTGGACGCCGAGCCCAGCGCCCAGGGCAAGACGATGGAAGCGCTGTTCGCCACCATCTCGAGCCTGCCCACGGCCATTCGCAATAACGGTGGCGGCTACTGGAACCACGCTTTCTACTGGGACGGGATGGCTCCGACCGCCGATGCCGGCGCGCCGTCTGCCGAACTGGCGGCCGCGATCGACCGCGATCTGGGCGGCATGGACGCTTTCAAGGCGGCCTTCGAAAGCGCCGGCGCGACCCAGTTCGGCTCGGGCTGGGCCTGGCTGATCGTGCAGGACGGCAAGCTGAAGGTGATCAATACGCCGAACCAGGACAATTCGTTGATGGACATCGCCCCGGAAAAGGGCACGCCCCTGCTGGTCAATGACGTCTGGGAACACGCCTATTATCTGAAATACCGGAATCGCCGCCCCGACTTCCTCAAGGGCTTCTGGACCGTGGTCAACTGGAACGCCGTCAACGCCCGTTTCGCCGCCGCCTGACCCCGCGCCGCCCGACCGTCGGATCGATTTGCCTTCCGACGGTCTGGCGGTCCCGGCGTGCCGTCCTATCTCAGCGTCACCGCAGATCCTCCCGCAGCCGGACTTCGCTCATGACCTTTCACGCCAAACTCGCCACCGCCGGCCTGATCCTGGCCACCGTTCTGAGTGGCTGTTCCCCGGCCGGAGACGGCAAGGCCGGAGCCGACCCCGCTGCCGCCCCGACGGTGGCCGCCGTCAGCGACATCCGCGCCTTCCATATCGGGACGCTGGAGGCGGTGGCGCTGAAGGACGGCACACTGGATCTGCCAAATGACAACACCACATTCGGCCTGGGGCGCACCCCGCAAGAGGTGTCGGCGGTCCTGACCGCGGCTGGCCTGCCGGGCGATCCGATCCATCTGTTCATCGATCCCCTGCTGATCCATGACGACGACCGGCAGGTGCTGATCGACACCGGGGCCGGCGGGGCCATGGGCACAGACGGCAAGCTGGTGCAGTCCCTGGCTTCGGCCGGGGTCGAGCCGGGCCAGATCACTGACGTCCTGATCTCGCACGGCCACGGCGACCATGTCGGCGGCCTTGTTGACGCCGCCGGGGCCCTGCGTTTTCCCAATGCGACGATCCGCATCAGTGCCGCAGAATGGAGCGCCTTGCAGGGTGACACGGCCATGACCGCCCTGGTCCGGGCCATTACGCCCAGGGTGAAGACCTTTGCCCCGGGCGAGGTCGTGGCCCCGAACATTACCGCCGTGGACATTCCGGGCCATACGCCGGGCCACAGCGGCTTCGAGATCGTCTCGGGCGAGGACCGGCTGCTCTATATCGGCGATGCCATGCATCATCCGGTGATCTCGGTGCAGCGGCCCGAATGGCCGATGGGTTTCGACGACGATTCCACCACGGCCATCGCCAGCCGTCAGGCCCTGCTGCAGCGGGCCGCGTCGCAGAACCTGCGCCTGTATGCCTATCATTTCCCCTTCCCCGGCCTGGGCCGTGTCCGGCGGCAGGGCGACGGCTTCGTCTGGGTTCCCGGAACCTAGCAAACATCCTTGGCAAGAATTTGTTACGCCTCAGGGTTGTGTTTGGCTCTGGGCCATGCATTTCTTCACCTTGCTGATTTTAACAAGGAGGGTGTCATGAGAACTCTGCGGATTTCCTGCTTTATCGCCATCGCCACGCTGGCCGCCGTCGCGTCGGGTCCTGCCTTGGCGCTGCCCAGCCATTGGCGGGAGTATGAATACTACTCCGATGCAAGCTACACCCAATGGGTGGGGTCTTGGGGCCAGACATGCGCGGGGACCGTCTACAAGGAAGGCATCCAGACGCCCTACTTTATCCAGGTTTTGAACGATCCTTGCTGAGGTGAGCCGCCCCGGTCGTCCTGGTCGGGCGATCGGGGCGGCGACTTCGGCTTCCCGGCGTGTGGGACGATCGCTGCGTTGACTTCGGCGGCCCGGTCACTCATAAGCCCCGCTTTCCCGCGCCGGACACCGTCCTGCGCGCGAATCCACTACGGACGATGCGTGGACCGCCGTTGAGATCGTGCTTCCAATCTCGGAAGCGCCGGGCCGCATCATGATAAAGAGAACAGAATGTCCAAGCGCCACAGCGCCAAATACAAGATCGACCGTGCCATGGGTGAAAACCTGTGGGGTCGCGCCAAGTCTCCGGTTAACAAGCGTTCCTACGGTCCCGGCCAGCACGGCCAGCGTCGCAAGCAGAAGGTTTCGGACTTCGGTCTGCAGCTGAAAGCCAAGCAGAAGCTCAAGGGCTACTATGCCAACCTGACCGAGAAGCAGTTCCGCAAGACCTATGACGAAGCCGCCCGCCGCAAGGGCAACACCGCCGAGACCCTGATCGGTCTGCTGGAGGCCCGTCTGGACGCCACGGTCTATCGTGCCAAATTCGTCCCGACCCCGTGGGCTGCGCGTCAGTTCGTCAACCACGGTCACGTCACGGTCAACGGCAAGAAGGTCAACATCGCCTCCTACAGCCTGAAGATCGGCGACGTCGTCGAGGTCAAGGAAAAGTCGCGCAACATGGCGCTGGTGCTCGAGGCCCAGCAGTCGTCGGAGCGGGACGTGCCGGATTACATCGAGCTGGGCGACCGTGGCTTCTCGGCCCGCGTCGTGCGCGTGCCGGAGCTGGCCGACGTGCCGTTCGCGGTCAAGATGGAGCCCAACCTGGTCGTGGAATACTACTCCTCGTAAGCCAGGCTACGGTTCAAGAGATCAGAAGGCCCCGGAGCGATCCGGGGCCTTTTTCTTGGTCAGGGCGGCGGCAGGACAGACGCCCGACTGTCTTCTGACCATCCACACCCTGATCGACTTTGCTGATGCGTCCGCAGGCGAATTGGGTGATTAACGCTAGACCATTTTTGTTTCAGGTCGAATCGACCTGAATCCAGAAAATGGTCCAGAT
>NZ_CAXBDH010000030.1:0-7213 GCF_963974615.1 uncultured Brevundimonas sp. | reverse complement strand
CGCATGCGCCAAGCCCGAGGGCCGAAGCCCCCATAAGTAGATGAATTTTCATGAAGGTATCCTGATTGATGAACGATGTCTCACGCAGAGTCTGCGCAAGGCTCACACCCGGATTGGGCGCCGTTTCAGATCAGGAATCGAGGGGGCCGCAGAAACCCTGATGTTTCGACGGAATGCGTCTGACCGCTCAGGATCATATATTCTTTCGCAGCAATAGGATCCGGGAATACCAAGTCTGCGTCTGGAATGACGACAGAAATGCATATTCCGTTACAACACTGAGTTGATTGATGCTCTGTTTCACCAATGTCGGAGGATATGTCATCCACGTCAACTGTCGCCGGGTGTTTCATGTGGTCGGCGTGGATATCAGTTCCCTGACCAACAGTCGGTTCGCTGAGAAGGGCGCTGATCGATCCAGAATGCTGACCATCATGCATTCCCGAGGCCGCGTGTGCCGCAGAAGGTGGAGACAGAACCAGCGCCAACGCAAAAGCGAAGCAAGTGAGGAATTTCACCCATACCGAAGTGGCGACACGCATTCTCATGAACGGAAACTTGGACGTTTTGACAAATTAGTCAACGCTTACAGCGCGGGAAGGTTTGGCACATTCTAGCGAGGCAGGCGAATTCTCGCTGCAAGCGCTCAAAACTGTTGCGCAATAGGTACATAGCAACGTTCACCATTCAGACAGAAGAAGCGAAAATGGCAGGGAGTATGTCTTTAATGACTGGAATTGACGGGACTAAGTCAGTCTTTCCGATCCGTAGCCCGCATCGTGAATCGCTGCCTTCAGAGCGCTTTCATCCAATGCGCTATCTACCTCGACGGAACGCGCAGTCAGGTCACAGGTGACAGTCGCGTGTGGGTCTATCGTCACAATGGCCTTCTTTATCGACGCGGTGCAATGTCCGCAGTTCATGTCCGGCACGCTGAACCTGATCATCACGATCTCCTTCTTGCTGCTGCTACCTAGGGCGTTCCCCTATGGGAAGGTCAATGCCCGAAAAAATTTCTCGATGCACCTGTTGACCTTCCAGCGAATGGAACCCTTATCTCTCGGAGGATCAGAATCAGGAGATTTCCATGTCCGGTCCACACAACGTCCGAATTTCCCTTCAAAACATGTCCTGCGCCTCTTGCGTTGGGCGGGTGGAGCGTGGGCTTTCCGGCCTGCCGGGTGTCAGCGACGTTCGCGTCAACCTCGCCAGCGAGACGGCCCAGGCGCAGATCGACGGGCCGGAGCGCATCTCGGACATCGTCGAGAAGTTGGAAGAGATCGGCTATCCCGTCCGGACTCAGAGCGTTCGTCTGAACGTGGCCTCCATGTCCTGCGCGTCCTGCGTCGGGCGGGTGGACAAGGCGCTGGCGGCGATGCCGGGCGTGCTGGACGTGAACGTCAATCTGGCCTCGGAAACCGCCACGGTGACTTATCTCGAAGGCGCGGTCGTGGTCGCCGACCTGCTCAAGGCGGCGGTTGACGCAGGCTATCCCGCGACCCTGCCGCAGGACAGCGCGCGGGAAGACACGAGTGCCCGCAAGGATGAAGAGGCGCGCAGGCTGGCCCGCAGGACCGCTATGGCGGCGGCCCTCGCCCTGCCGGTGTTCCTGCTGGAAATGGGCGCGCACCTGATCCCCGGGATGCATGGCCTGATCGGCGAAACCATTGGCCACCGGGCCAGCTGGCTGATCCAGTTCGGTCTGACCACCGTGGTCCTGTTCTGGCCGGGGCGCAGCTTCTACACGCTCGGGTTTCCCGCGCTGCTCAAGGGCGCACCGGACATGAACAGCCTTGTCGCTGTCGGCACCTCGGCGGCCTATCTCTATTCCCTCGTGGCGCTCTTCGCGCCCGCGCTGCTGCCCGAAGGGTCGCGCGCGGTCTATTTCGAGGCGGCGGCGGTCATTGTCGTGCTGATCCTGCTGGGCCGCTGGCTGGAAGCCCGCGCAAAGGGCCGGGCCGGGGCCGCGATCCATAAGCTGCTAGGCCTTCAGGCCAAGACCGCACGAGTGGTGGTGGGCGGAGAGCCGCAGGACGTGGCTATCGAACGTATCACTGCGGGCGACATCCTGTTGGTGCGTCCCGGAGAGCGGATCGCGGTGGACGGCGAGGTGACCGAAGGCAGCGCGCGTGTCGATGAGAGCATGATCACCGGCGAACCGGTGCCGGTTGCCAAGTCGGTGGGCGACCCCGTCACAGGCGGGACGGTCAACGGCTCCGGTGCCTTTCGGTTCCGCGCGACGCGCGTGGGGGCGGATACGACGCTGGCCCGGATCATCCGCATGGTCGAAGAGGCGCAGGGGGCGAAGTTGCCGATCCAGGGGCTGGTCGACCGGATCACTCTGTGGTTTGTGCCCGCGGTCATGGCTTTTGCCGCCCTGACCGTCTTGGTCTGGCTGCTGGCCGGGCCGTCACCCGCCCTGTCCTTTGCGATGGTCGCCGGTGTTTCGGTCCTGATCATCGCCTGCCCCTGCGCGATGGGGCTCGCTACACCGACCTCGATCATGGTGGGCACAGGGCGCGCCGCCGAAATGGGCGTGCTGTTCCGCAAGGGCGATGCGCTGCAACAGCTTTCGACAGTGGATGTGGTGGCGCTGGACAAGACCGGCACGGTGACCGAAGGCCGCCCCGAGCTGACCGATCTGGTGCTGGCCGACGGCTTTGACCGCGCCGAGGTGCTGGCGCTGATCGCGGCGGTCGAGGCGCAGTCGGAACATCCCATCGCCGAGGCCATCCTGCGGGCGGCGGAGGCCGAGGGCGTTGCCCGTCACGACGCGCAGAAATTCACCTCCATCACCGGCTACGGTGTCCGGGCAGAGGTTTCGGGCCATGACGTGCTGGTGGGGGCCGACCGTTTGATGACGCACGAAGGGCTGGACATCGGTGCGTTGGCCGACGAAGAGCGCCGCCTGGCCGAACGGGGCCGCACCGCGCTTTACGCCGCCATCGACGGACGCGTTGCCGCCGTCATCGCCGTGGCCGATCCGGTGAAGCGGTCCAGCGCGGCAGCCATCCGGGCGCTGCACGATCTGGGCCTGAAGGTTGCCATGATCACCGGCGACAAGCGCGAGACGGCAGAAGCCATCGCGCGCGAGACCGGCATCGACCATGTGATCGCGGGTGTGCTGCCGGATGGCAAGGTCGCGGCATTGGACGATCTGCGCGGCACGGGCCAGCACATCGCCTTTGTCGGCGACGGCATCAACGATGCGCCCGCGCTTGCCCATGCGGACGTGGGCATCGCCATCGGCACCGGCACCGA
Organism: uncultured Brevundimonas sp.; assembly: GCF_963974615.1. Lineage (GTDB taxonomy): Bacteria > Pseudomonadota > Alphaproteobacteria > Caulobacterales > Caulobacteraceae > Brevundimonas. The sequence goes on along the minus strand of NZ_CAXBDH010000030.1, from coordinate 3,952 downwards.
CGTCGCCATCGAATCCGCCGATGTGGTGCTGATGTCGGGCGATTTGCGCGGCGTGGTCAACGCGCTGGAAGTGTCGCGGCGTACGATGCGCAACATCCGCCAGAACCTGTTCTGGGCCTTCGGCTATAACGTGGCCCTCATTCCGGTGGCGGCGGGGCTGCTCTACCCGGTGTCGGGCCTGCTGCTGTCGCCGGTGCTGGCGGCTGGGGCAATGGCGCTCAGCTCGGTCTTCGTACTGACGAACGCGCTGCGCCTGCGCCGTGTCCGCCCGGCGATGGACGACGCGGCGAAGGCCGCGACTGCCCCCCGCATGTCCCCCCTCCCGGCAGAATGAAACAAGGAGAAAACGATCATGAATATCGGAGACGTGGCCGACCTGTCCGGCCTTCCTGCGAAGACCATCCGCTACTACGAGGACATCGGGCTGGTCGAGCCGCTGCGCAGCGCGAACGGTTATCGCAGCTTTCGGCAGAGCGACGTCCACAAGCTGGCGTTTCTCGGGCGAGCGCGTGCGCTTGGCTTCACAATCGAGGACTGCCGGAGCCTGCTGAAACTCTATGCCGATACCGACCGCGCCAGCGCGGAGGTCAAGCAGATCGCCGAGGAACACCTCGACCGGATCGACCGGAAAATCGCAGAACTGACCGAGATGCGCGCGACGTTGTCGCACCTTGTCGATGCCTGCGCTGGCGATCACAGGCCTAATTGTCCGATTCTCGCAGATCTGGCTATGGAAGAGGATAAGACCCGGACCGCCAGGGCAGCGGATTAAGCGGGCTTAGATACGTCCCGCAGCGGGCAGCGCCACCCACAAGGTGCGACTGGCTGCAGCTATTTCGGAACATTCCAGCGCGGGAAAGTTGTTCCACCTCTAGACTTCACGATTTCGAGAGAGGACAACTTCATGTCATATGGCCGCTTTTTCGCGATGATCGCCACATCTACCGTCGTCATGTTCGGTCTGATGTATCTCAATACCTACCTCTGGACGCATGTGTTCTGGTCGGAAACGCGGGCCTACATGGCTCTCCTGATGGGTGCCACCATGGCGATCATCATGCTGGGCTTCATGCTGTCGATGTATTCCAGCAAGATGGCTAACGCCGCCTTCTTCATCGGTGCCGCCGTGGTCTTTGCCGCCTCGCTTTGGCTGGTCCGCAGCCAGGTGACGGTGGGCGACACCAGCTACATGCGGGCAATGATTCCGCACCACTCGATCGCGATCATGACCTCCAGCCGCGCCGATATCTCGGACCCGCGCGTGCGCAAGCTGGCGGATGAGATCATCTATGCGCAGGACAAGGAAATCGCCGAGATGCGTTATCTGGTGAACGATATCGACGCCAACGGTGACAGTCTGGCACAGTCAGAAAGCGGACCGACGCAGATCATGAGCCTTGACGAGGCGCTATCAACCCCGGAAATCGCCATTCTCGACCTCGAATTTCTTACTACGGAGGACATTGCGCAGATGTTTCCCGGCGGCGCGGCGTGCACGTTCACCTACACCACCACAAGCAGGCCTGCGCTGGCGGTGGGCCGCATCGACGGTGGGAGTGTAGCTCTCGCCAAGATCAGCGGCGATCTGGTGCGGCTGGAGGCTGGCGACGCCGGAAGCACTTGGGGCACGGAAGGCATGACAGTGGCGTTGAGCGCGCCGAGCGGAACCGGCACATTGGACGCAAATAGTGGCGAAATGCAGGACGCCGATCTCGTTCTCGAACTTGGGTCCGGTCTGCGTGCAGGGTATCGCGGATATTACGGTTGCGGTGCCTGAACCAGAAACTGGAGGAAACACTATGCCGAATGACGCATCGAAATCAGCCCAACTCTACCGGATGGTCATGCCGGATCATCTTTGCCCCTATGGCCTGAAGTCCAAGGACCTGCTCGAACGCGAAGGGTACGAGGTTGAGGATCATCACCTGACGACACGCGAGGAAACCGATGCCTTCATGGAAAAGCACGGGGTCGAGACCACGCCGCAGACCTGGATCGGCGACAAGCGGATTGGCGGCTACGACGATCTGCGGGTCCATTTCGGCCTCGACGCGCCGGAAAGCGAGCGCTCGGACACCTCCTATCGGCCGGTGATCGCGATCTTTGCCGTCGCGTTTCTGATGGCGCTCGGCCTGTCATGGTACAGCTTTGGAACCATCCTCAGCCTGCGCGCGCTGGAATGGTTCGTCTCGATCTCGATGTGCTTGCTTGCAGTGCAGAAGCTTCAGGATGTCGAGAGCTTTTCGACCATGTTCCTGAATTACGACCTGCTGGCGCGCCGCTGGGTGCGCTACGGCTATCTCTATCCCTTCGGAGAGGCCTTCGCCGGTATCCTCATGGTCGCCGGGGCGCTCACCTGGCTGTCGGCACCCGTGGCCTTGTTCATCGGCACCGTCGGCGCGGTTTCGGTCTTCAAGGCCGTGTACATCGACAAGCGCGAGTTGAAATGCGCCTGCGTCGGGGGCGACAGCAACGTGCCACTAGGGTTCGTCTCGCTCACCGAGAACCTGATGATGATGGTCATGGGTATCTGGATGCCGATCCGGGTCTACCTGATCGGCTGACGGCCCCGCGACCTCTACAGAGGCGCGGCGTGTACGACCTTGCTGAGTGGTGGAGATGATCCTCACCTACCAGCCATCGCGCCAAGAGCTGGTTCGAGGTTCGTCAGCCGATCGTCGCGAGAAAGGGAAACGTCCCCAGCAACCAATAGGCAAACCGTGACAATTGCCCGGTCATGATGGCAATGCCCATGATGATCATGGCAACACCCGCGCCCTTGTAGAGCCAGCGACCGGCCTTGCCGATCTGCCTGACCCGCGCGGCGATGGCGTCGGTGAACAGCGCCGCCAACAGGAACGGCACCCCCAGCCCCGCGGAATAGATCGACAGCAGCCAGATGCCGTCCGACATGCCGCCGGACGTCGAACTGAGTGTCAGGATCGCGCCGAGGATCGGTCCTATACAGGGTGTCCAGCCAAAGGCGAAGGCCAGTCCCAGCACGTAGGCCCCAAACGGGCGACCGCCGGGAATGTCGAGATTGAAACGGGTATCGCGCGAGAACGTCTCCAGACGAAAGACACCCAGCATGACCAGTCCGAACAGAATGATGATCGCGCCGCCGAGAAAGTTGAGCTCGGAGCGCCATGTCAGCAGCAGGGATCCGAGCGCGCTGGCCCCGGCCCCGAGGGCGACGAAGACCGTCGAAAAGCCCAGGACAAAGCAGGCACTCAACCCGAGCGCCCCGGCGCGCGCCCGCAAGCCGACCGACCGCGTCGTGCGCAAATCCGGCTGACCCGCGATATAGGATACGTAGCCCGGCACCAGCGGCAGGACGCAGGGTGATAGGAAAGAGATGGCTCCCGCCAGGAATGCCGCGAAAATGCCGATGCCGGAAATATCCATCATACATCACGCTCGGTGCTGAAGGGCCACACGGCCCACCAGAACGCGACCAGCGGGACCACCATCCATTGCAAAACAGGTGACAGGCCCGCATCGAGGATCGGAATGATCGGCATCAGGTCCGAATAGGCCCATGCCTCACGGATCACGATGTTGAGCCATTCACTGAACAGCGTGTATCCCAGCCCGAACACCACCGTCAGGACGGTCACAGACCGCCGCGTGGAGGCGACCAGAGGCCAGCCCTGGCCCGTCAGCATAAGGGCAAGCATCAGCGCGCTCATGGCGATCAGGATATCACCACCCGTGCAATGGACGGCTGCGAAAACGATCTCACCCCAAGTGCCCTCGTTCCAGATCGTGTAGAGCGGCATATGCGCGAACTCCCAGAACAAGTTGGCCGGGATGATCACCGCAAAATACCGACGCAGAGCTGTCAGGGAAATTCCGTCTGTTAAGGACAGCCTGACGCCAGTCGCGACGACACTCATTGAAACACACCTGTCAGCCGGTCCCACCAGCTGAGCTCCCGGCGTCGATGCTGGGC
>NZ_CAXBDH010000029.1:0-10031 GCF_963974615.1 uncultured Brevundimonas sp. | reverse complement strand
TCTGGACCATTTTTTGGATTCAGGTCGAGTCGACCTGAAACAAAAATGGTCTAGGTGCCCGCGAGACACCAGGCCAGAACGGCCTTCTGGGCGTGAATGCGGTTTTCGGCCTCGTCCCAGACCAGCGACTGCGGGCCGTCGATCACTGCATCGGTGACCTCCTCGCCGCGGTGGGCCGGCAAACAATGCAGGAAGACGGCGTCGGAGGCCGCCGTGGCCATCAGGGCTTCGTCGACCGTATAGGCCTCGAACGCCGCCAGCCGGTCCTCATAGTCGCCGTCGCCCATCGACACCCAGGTGTCGGTGATCACCACATCGGCCCCGGCCACCGCCTCGCGCGGATCGCTGGTCAGGGCCACATGATCGCCACCCACGGCCAGGTCGCGCAGGTCGGGATGGTAGTCGGCCGGGCAGGCGACATTGAAGCGGAAGCCGAATTTCGGGGCCGCATGCATGAAGCTGTGACAGACATTGTTGCCGTCCCCGACCCAGGCCAGGGTCTTGCCGGCGACCGGGCCGCGCTGTTCCTCGATGGTCTGCAGGTCGGCCAGGATCTGGCACGGATGGCTGCGGTCGGTCAGGCCGTTGATCACCGGCACGGTAGCGACGCGGGCGAAGCGCTCGACGTCCTCGTGGCTGTTGGCGCGGATCATCACCGCGTCGACCATGCGCGACAGGACCCGGGCGGTGTCCTCGACCGGCTCGCCGCGACCCAGCTGCATGTCGCCGGCGTTGGCGATGATTGCGGCCCCGCCCAGCTGGCGGATGGCGGCATCAAAGCTGAAGCGGGTGCGGGTCGAATTCTTCTCGAAGATCATCGCCAGCACATGGTCGACGGCCGGTGCGTCGGCGTCGACCCGCCCCTTCGGCCAGCCCTTGCGGGCGGCCTTTCGGGCATGGGCGTCATCGAGAATGCCGCGCAGGTCGTCGGCCGACAGCCGGTGGATGTCGAGGAAATGGCGCACCATCGCCCTATCCAGCCAGCTTGCCGCGCGCGAACTCGCAGGTCTTTTCGAAGCGGGCGATCGCCTCGGCCGCATCATCACGGGTCAGGATCAGCGGCGGCAGCAGGCGCACGCAGTTGTCGCCGCCCCCGGCCACCAGCAGCTGGTTTTCGTCGCGGGCCCAGCCCATGAATTCGCGGTTGTTCGGGATCATCTTGATGCCGATCAGCAGCCCCTTGCCGCGCACATCGGCGATGACGTCGGGAAAGCGCTGCTGCAGGCCGTGCAGCTGCTGCTTCAGATAGCCGGCGATCTCGTTGACGTTGGCCAGGGTCTCGGCCTTCGAGATTTCGTCGAAGGCGGCGATGCCGACGGCCATGGCCAGCGGATTGCCGCCGAAGGTCGAGCCGTGCACGCCGACGGTCATGCCCTTGGCCGCCTCGACCGTGGCCAGACAGGCCCCGACCGGGAAACCGCCACCCAGGGCCTTGGCGATGGCCATGATGTCCGGGGTCATGCCGGCCCATTCATGGGCCCACAGCTTGCCGGTCCGGCCCATGCCGCACTGGACCTCGTCGAAGATGATCAGCACGCCGTTGGCGTCGGCCATCTCGCGCATCCAGCGCAGGTCTTCCTCAGGGATGGCACGCGCGCCGCCCTCGCCCTGGACCGGCTCGATGATGACGGCGGCGGTGGTCGGACTCTTGAAGGCGGCTTCCAGCGCCTCGCGGTCACCCCAGACCAGCTGACTGTAACCCGGCAGGCGCGGGCCGAAGCCCTCGACATAGGACGGGTTGCCGGCGGCGTTGATGGCCCCGTAGGTGCGGCCGTGGAACGAACCGTCGAAGCCGTAGATGTCGATCCGCTCGGGCTGGCCGTTGGCCGAATGATATTTGCGCGCCGTCTTCAGCGCGCATTCGACCGACTCCGAGCCGGAGTTGGTGAAGAAGACCACGTCGGCGAAACTGTTCTCGCACAGCCGGTCGGCCAGGGCCTCCTGGCCCGGGATCTTGAAGATGTTGGAGACGTGCCAGAGCTTCTCGGCCTGGTCCTTCAGCGCCTGGACCAGCTTGGGATGGGCATGGCCCAGCGCATTGGTCGAGATGCCGGAGACGCAGTCCAGATAGACGGTGCCGTCCGCCGCATACAGCCGGGCCCCCTCGCCGCGCTCAACCTCAACCGGAGCACGGTTGTAGACACCCATCAGATGGCTGGACACAGGCATAACCTCCAAAAGCGAGACGGCCCCGCCGCAGGATGCGCCGGGACCGCTGAAACAGGGTCCGGTCTTGTCGGACGCAGACCGGGGTTAGTCAACACCAGCGCAGCCCTGAAGACGGAGATCAGGAAGAGGTCGGCTTCGTTCCCCGCGCGGTCCGGACGGCCAGCGTCGCCAGCGCGTAAAGGATGGCGAAGGCCAGCACCATCTCGGCCAGTTCCTCGAACACCTCGTGCTGAAGCAGGACTCCGGCCGACGCCAGCAAACTGTACACCCAGGGGCCGGTGTAGAGGCCCTGGAGAAACAGCACCGGACTGGGCAGGTTCGGCCCCCGCAGCCCAAACCAGGCGACCGGGGGCAGCAGGATCAGGGCGAAGCCGAGGACCTGGTAGATCACGTCATAGAGACGCGGCGACACCAGATTATGCAGGTTGGACTCGCCCTGCAGATTGACCGCAGCCAGGTCCGCCGGGGTCTCGAACCCGAGCAGATGCTGGCCCCAGCTCATTTCCTCGCCGATCATCACCACGAAGCAGACAACCATCACCCCCAGGAGAACGCGCCAGAGGCTGGCCGAGGCGGACCCGTACAGCCGCGACGCCCGGGTGAACAGCAGGCCGCAGACGGCGATCGCCAACGCGTAGAAGATGAAGGTCAGGGTCTCGACAAGGCCGCCTTCGAAGGTTTCCGCACCGAAAATCCAGAGATCATGGCCTCCGGCCCGGTGACTCCAGACGTTGATCGGGACCAGGGCGACCCAGACGGCGATCAGGCCCAGCCCCCCGGTCCGCGTCAGCCAGCGCGGCCCATCCGCCGCCGGCCTTTGGGCCCGGGTCAGCCAGAGGACGGCGACAAGCCCCCCCGCGACGGCCATGGCCAGCAGGGTCAGGGCGGCCATGGCCGGATTGGATATGTGAAGATCGGTATCGATGGTCTCGGCCCCCGCAGAAGAACCACATCAGCCTGCGCTCGCAGACCTAAGGAACTTCTAACCATCGCCGGAGCGCGGCAGGCCTCAGCTCTTCAGCCGCCAGCCCGAGCGGAACACCAGCCAGCAGGCCACGGCCAGGGCCAGGGTCAGGGCCGCGCTGACCGCCACGCCGATCGCCAGACTGCCGTCGGCGTGGCCGATGAAACCGGCCCGGAAGCCGTCGATCAGATAGAAGAAGGGGTTGAAATGGCTGATCGCGCGGAACGGCTCGGGCAGACGTTCGATCGGATAGAAGGTGCCGCTGAGAAAGGTCATCGGCATGACCACGAAATTCTGCACCGCCGACAGGTGGTCGAATTTCTCGGACCACAGGCCGGCCAGCACGCCCAGCATCCCCATCAGCAAGGAGGCGATAATGCCGAACCAGATGATGGCGAACAGATTGCTCACGCCCAGTTTCGCGAACGGCAGGACGCAGATCGCGGTGACCAGTCCGACCACCATGCCGCGCGTCGCCGCACCGAGCGAAAAGCCGACGGTCAATTCCAGCGGGCTCAGCGGCGGGGTCAGGAAGTCGGTAGCCGTGCCCATGATCTTGGCCTGGATCAGGCTGGACGAGGCATTGGCGAAGGCATTGTTGAGGATGGCCATCATGATCAGGCCCGGGGCCACGAACTCGGCGAAGGGCGTGCCGTGCAGCGGCGGCCGCGCATCCTTCAGCGCCACCACGAACACCAGCATATAGAGAAGCGTCGTCACCACCGGGGCGGCCACGGTCTGGGCACCGACCTTCCAGAAGCGTCGCACCTCGCGCAGATACAGGGTGCGCACCCCGATCCAGTTGACGCCGTTATAGCGGCGGGGCGACGGCAGGCCGGACGGGCGGCCCAGTGCGTTCATGGAAGAGTGATCAGTCATCCCCGCCAGATGCCCCCGGCAAGGTCCCGGTGCAAGGCGGGCCGTCCACAGGACGTTTCACATACCGACGATTCAACATGTGGTTTCTGTGGACACACTGATTCGCAGATATTGCGTCTGTTAACGTCTCGTTTACAAGTGGTGGTAGGTGCTGACCCCGAAACGGAGCCGGCGCCCCTAGATATTGATCTGATTACCCCGGGGAGGGTGGCATGACCGCAGGCTGGACCGAAGACCGCGTAGGCGCATTGAAGAAGCTCTGGCTCGAAGGCCAGTCGGCCAGCCAGATCGCCAAACAACTGGGTGGCGGCGTCACCCGCAACGCCGTGATCGGCAAGGTCCACCGCCTGGGCCTGTCGGGACGCGCCACGCCGTCGCAGCCCGCCCGCACCACCTTCCGCGCCGCCCGGCCGCGTCCGGCCGCTCCGGCCCAGCCGTCAGCGCCGCGCCGCATCGAGGCCGCCCAGCTGCGCCCCAACGTCCCGGTGCCGCCGACGCCCGAGCGTCCGCCGGAAATGCCCGGCACGGCCACGGTGATGACGCTGGGCGCACATATGTGCAAATGGCCGATCGGCGACCCCTCGACCCGCGAGTTCAGCTTCTGCGGCCGCCGCGCCTCGGAAGGCGTCTATTGCGTCGAGCACGCCCGGGTCGCCTACCAGCCCCAGGTTCGCCGCGGCAACAAGGACGGGGCCACCGAACTGGCCCGCAGCCTGCGTAGATATATCTAGGGGCGCTATCGCGCTTCGCGCTGCTTGAGCGCGACGACCGCGGTCACCCGGAATGGGCGCACGGACCGGTTTCGTGCGCCCATCGCAATTCGGTCAAACGACCGACAATAAAGGCTCCTAGAGAGCCGCCGTCCGCCCCGCTGGCCTTGCGTCGGCGGGACCCGGGGCGGGACTGCGGTTATCCGGGTTGACGCAGTCCCTCACCCGCCCCGCCCCTTCGGGGCTCATGCTTTCTTTTGGCCTATCGCCCTTCGGGCTGCTTGAGGCCGGGCTGTTTCCTTGGGCCTACCGCCCTTCGGGCTGCTTGAGGCCGTGTCTAGTTCAGCACGCGCCGCTCGCCCGGGACGTCCAGGCTGAAGGCCGGAATGACCGCCTCGAACGACCGGCCCTCGGTATCGGTCAGGGAATAGCTGCCGGCCATCGAGCCCGAGGCCGTGCCCAGCGGACAGCCCGAGGTGTAGGAATAGCTGTCGCCCGGCGGGATGGTCGGCTGCTCGCCGACGACGCCGGGACCGCGCACATCCTCGACCTGGCCGCGGGCGTCGGTGATGATCCAGTGGCGCGCCACCAGCTGCACCGTGGCCGGGCTGTGGTTCTCGATCTCGACCTGATAGGCCCAGACCCAGTGGCCGAGATCGGGGTTGGACTGACCCGCCAGATAGGACGGCCGCACGCGGACGACGATCCCGTCGGTTTCAGCTTGATAGGCGGGGGTGTCATGCATGATCCCATGGTCGCCCTGCGCGCGCCTACGTCAAGCATAACGGGGGTTAGACAGGCCGTAAAAACGTGTAAGCAGGACTCATGCAGTCCTACAGCAACACCCTCCCCGGCATCCTGCCCTGCCAGTCCATAGAGGCCCTGATCGCCGGCGGCGCGATCACCTCGGACACACCCTTCGACGCGGACCAGGTCCAGCCGGCCAGTCTCGACCTGCGCCTGTCGGATCAGGCCTGGCGCGTGCGGGCCTCCTTCCTGCCCGGCCTGCGCAAGGTCGAGGACCGGATCGCCGATGTGGCGATGCATACGGTCGACCTGACCGGCGGCTTCGTGCTGGAAAAGGGCTGCGTCTATATCGCCCGCCTGCAGGAGCGACTGTCCCTGCCCAAGGGCCTGATCGCCCGCGCCAATCCCAAGAGCTCGACCGGCCGGGTCGATGTGTTTGTGCGGCTGCTGACCGATTCCGGGGCCCGGTTCGACGATGTGGCCGAGGGCTATGACGGCCCCCTGTATCTTGAGATCGCGCCCCAGACCTTTTCTATCCTGGTGCGGCCCGGCACCCGGCTGAACCAGCTGCGGCTCAAGGCCGGTGAACCGCCCAAGCTGGAGACCCGCAGCGTCGGCGTCGATTTGTCCGGCAGCGCCGACGGCATCGTCGGCTTCCGCGGTCGTCGTCACGCCGGGGTGGTCAGCATGGAACATATCGACGGCCACGACCCGAAGGACTTCTGGGAGCCGCTGACCCTGCGCGGCGGCCAGTTGCTGCTGGATCCGGGCGAATTCTACATCCTGGCCTCCAGCGACGATGTCGAGATCCCGGTCGACCAGGCCGCCGAAATGACCCCGATCGATCCCTCGGTCGGCGAGTTCCGGGTGCATTATGCCGGCTTCTTCGACCCCGGCTTCGGCACCGACGAGGCGCACGGTGCGGGCTCCCGCGGCGTGCTGGAGGTGCGCACCCACGACACCCCCTTCCTGCTGGAACACGGCCAGATCGTCGCCCGGCTGGTCTATGAGCCCCTGACCGAAAAGCCGACCCGCCTCTACGGCGAGGGCGGCAGCCACTACCAGAAGCAGGGCCTGAAGCTGAGCAAGCATTTCCGGCCCTGGTGAGGGTTTGGGGGGCGGTTCTGCGATCGTAATGCGGCTATCGAACCGTTGCGGACCCTTTGGAGATGTGGTCCTTGCTGCCAGTTCTCCGATTGGTTTGGATCCATGCATAGACTGGAAGCGGAAGCGTTCGCCGACGACGTGGAGGTCAGCCTCCAATGCGGTGCTCTTGAAGCTCAAGTGCCGGAACGACTTTTCCGAAGGCTCGTGTTGCTCGGTCGAGCGTATGAATTGCACCGTCTGTCATTGCTTCAGGAGGACGCCGTCCTGGACAGTGTTCAAGCCCAGTCCCTGAGCGATGAACTCGAGTTTGTGCGTGAGCTGGTGCCGACCGATCACGCGTTGGCAACTCTGCTTGCTCAGGCAACCCCGGTCGTACTGGCCGCCAGCCGGGACGCAAAAAGCTCCCTGGTGATCGAGTGGCAATAGATCCGAGAACCACCTTTTGCGGGCTTTAGCGTAGCCCCCTACCCCAGCCGGTCCGCCTTCCTTAGCCCCGGGAACAGCTTGGCCCAGAGGCCGGTCGCGCCGAGGGCGGCGGCCCCGCCGAATACCGCCGCCCCGATCGGGCCCATCAGGCGGACCATGACGCCGGAATAGGCCTCGCCCAGCTCGTTCGAGGCCCCGATGAACAGCATCGACACCGACGAGACCCGGCCACGCATGTGATCGGGGGTGGCGATCTGGATCAGGGTCTGGCGGATGTTGACGCTGATCATGTCGGCGGCCCCGCCGATGAACAACACCAGGGCGCTCAGCCAGGCGACCTTGGACAGGCCAAAGATCAGGGTGCACAGGCCGAACACGGCCACCGCCCCGAACATCCACACGCCGCCGCGCCGCAGGATCGGAAACCGCCCCAGATACAGGGCCATGACCAGGGCCCCGACCCCGAACGACGCCCGCAGCAGGCCGAAGCCCTCGGGCCCGATCATCAATATGTCGCGGGCGAACACCGGGGTCAGCAGCGCCACCCCGGCCAGCAGCACCACGATCAGGTCCAGCGAGATGGCCCCCAGCACGATGCGCGTCGACCAGACGTATTTCAGCCCCTCCTTGACCGCGGCCCAGCGCCGGATCAGTCCGTTCAGCCGCACCGGGCGGCCGCTGGTGCGGATCAGCAGCATGGCCGCCAGCCCGACCGCGAACATGCCCAGCGACACGCCATAGGCCAGCGGGGTCGAGACACCGACGATGACCCCGCCCAGGGCCGGGCCGGCGATGGCCCCGGTCTGGAAGGCCAGCGACTGGGCGACGATGGCCTTGGGCAGGGCCTTCATCCCCACCACCATCGGCAGGAAGGCCTGACTGGCCGGGGCCAGAAACGCGCGCGCCGCCCCGAACACACAGGCGACGGTCAGCAGGCCCCACAGTGGTGGCGACCCGTGGATGGCCATGGCCAGGAAGGCGATCGCGCAGCTCGCCTCGACCGAGATGGAGGCGATCACCGTCATGCGCCGATCACGACGGTCGGCCATCTCGCCGGCCGGCAGAGTCAGGGCCAGCATGGGCAGGAACTGCACCAGCCCGACCAGCCCCAGATACAGGCTGGCCTGTTCGATCGGATGGTCGCGCCGGGCGATCTCATAGACCTGCCACAACAGGGCCGAGGACTGGACCTGGATGCCGAACACGGCGGCCAGACGCCCCAGCCACAAAAGGCGGAAGTCGCGCAGCTTCCACGGATCGCTGCCGGAGCCCCCCGGCGGGGACGGCTCAGTCACGTCGGTCATGTTTGGGGTACGGTGTGCCGTCGCGATGGAAATAGCCGCCGGGGCGGAAAACCATATCGATGTCGGGGTAGTCGCCCGAGTCGCCGCCCGGCGTGCGCGTGCCGACTTCCAGCAGGACAGCCTCGGCGTCCGAGCGGTTCTGCAGCACGTGGCCGTTGGCCACCCCTGCCTTCCAGCCGGCGCAATCGCCCGCCGTCAGCACCGTCTCGCCGTCATCCTCGACCAGCACCACCTCGCCCTCCAGCACCCAGACGAACTCATCCTCGCCTTCATGCCAGTGGCGCTGGCTCGACCATGCCCCGGCCGGCAGACGCAGCAGATTGACCCCGAACTGGTCCAGACCGACGGCGTCACCCAGCCGCCAGCGGCGGCGCGGCTTGCACGGAGCGGCGAATTCCTCGGGATAGCCGGTGCCGTGCCCGGTCGGGGCGGCATCGATCTCGATCTTCGGCATCTTCAGCCCACCCCTTCTCGCGCTGGTCCGATGTCCGTAAAGCATAGGACCATGAGCGACGCACCCCCTGCCCTGATCGATCCCGTTGAGCTGACCCGCGACCTGATCCGCCGTCCGTCGGTGACCCCGGTCGACGCCGGGGCCATGGACATGATCGAGGCCCTGCTGACCGGCCTCGGCTTCCACTGCCGCCGCATGCCGTTCGAGGGGGTCGAGAACCTCTATGCCCGGCGCGGCACGACCTCGCCCAACCTGTGTTTCGCCGGTCATACCGATGTGGTCCCGACCGGCACGGCCGCCGCCTGGACCGCCGCCCCGTTCGAGGCCGAGATCCATGACGGCATCCTGTACGGGCGCGGTGCCGTCGACATGAAGGGCGGTATCGCCGCCTGGATCGCCGCCGTCTCGCGCCTGCTGGCCGAGGGGGAACCGGCCGGCTCCCTGTCCTTCCTGATCACCGGCGACGAGGAGGGCCCGGCCCTGCACGGCACCAAGCGGGTGGTGCAGACCCTGATGGCCGAGGGCGAGACCATCGACGCCTGCGTCGTCGGCGAGCCGTCGTCCTCGATGCATCTGGGTGACATGATCAAGATCGGACGGCGCGGCTCGCTGAACAGCTGGATCACCGTCCACGGCAAACAGGGCCACGTCGCCTATCCCGACCGCGCTGCCAATCCGGCCCCGGTGCTGGCGAAACTGCTGACGGCGCTGAACGACCATGTGCTGGACGAGGGCTATCCCGAATTCCCGCCGTCGAACCTCGAGATCACCACCATCACCATCGACAATGACGCCAGCAACGTCATCCCGGCCGAGGCCAGCGCCCGGCTCAACATCCGTTTTAACCCGACCCATACCGGCGATGCGCTGATTGCCTGGCTCAACATCCAGGCCGGTGAGGCCCAGGTCGCGTCGGGCCAGAGGATCGAGCTGGAGCATCTGTGCTCGGGCGATGCCTTCCTGACCGAACCCGGCCCCTTCATCAGCGCCGTCCAGGACGCGGTCGAGGCCGCCTGCGGCCACCGGCCCGTGGCCTCAACCACCGGCGGCACCTCCGACGCCCGCTTCATCCGCGCCATGTGCCCGGTGCTGGAACTGGGCCTCGTCGGCCAGACCATGCACCAGATCGATGAGCGGGTACCGGTGACCGAGATCGCGGCCCTGACCGACGTCTATCAGCGGGTGATCACCACCGTATTCGAGCGGATCGGCTAGCTGTGAGCTCTCAATAGGTTGTCCATCCGGTCCAGGCCGGGGAAGCTGGAGTTGCA
>NZ_CAXBDH010000028.1:0-14976 GCF_963974615.1 uncultured Brevundimonas sp. | reverse complement strand
TCTGGACCATTTTTTGGATTCAGGTCGATTCGACCTGAAACAAAAATGGTCTAGCCGTTTGATTCGGTTCAGTTAAACGAACGCCCCGGAGCCTCTGGCCACCGGGGCGTCTTCGTGTCGCGGGCGAAGAGTTTCCCAAAACGAAACAATCCGAAACCCGACTTTCATTTCGCACTTGCGGCCGGGCCGCTAGACGGTCTGCGAGTAAAACTCCGTGCGCAGACGTCGCCGGCGGTATCAGTGAGCTTGAGTTTGTCGGTCAGAAACGACCATCACCAGAAGACGACCATCGCCCCTGCGATCATCGCGGGCGTGGGCGTGCACACCGGTCAGCGGGTGCGTCTGGCTGTGCGTCCGGCCCCGACCGGCACCGGCATTGTCTTCGTGCGGACCGACATCAAGGACCGCGACAACCGTATCCCGGTCTCGGGCGAGGCTGTCGTCGACGCCCGCCTGAACACCATGATCGAGAATGCCGCCGGGGTGCGGCTGTCGACCATCGAGCATCTGATGGCCGCCTTCTGTGCCCTGGGCGTGTCCAATGCCGTGATCGAGGTCGACGGCCCTGAACTGCCGATCCTCGACGGCTCGGCCCTGCAATTCGTCCAGCTGCTGGACCGCGCCGGCTTCCGCCGTCAGGAAGCCCCGGTCCGCTATATCGAGATCCTCGAGCCGATCCGCGTCGCTGACGGTGACAAGACCGCCGCCCTGCTGCCGTGTGACCGCTATGAGATGCGGTTCGAGATCGATTTCCCGACCCCGGTGATCGGCAATCAGGTGGTGGATTTCGTCGTCGACGAGGACACCTTCCGCACCGAGATCATGGCCGCCCGCACCTTCGGCTTCGCCCATGAGGTCGAGGCCCTGCGCAAGGCCGGTCTGGCCCGCGGCGGCAGCCTCGAGAACGCCGTGGTCATCGACGGCGACGAGATCCTCAATCCCGGCGGCCTGCGCATGGAACGCGAGTTCGTACGCCACAAGGCGCTGGACGCGATCGGCGACCTGTACGTCCTCGGCGCGCCCCTGCTGGGCCGCTACGAAGGGGTCAAGGCCGGCCACCACATCAACAACCTGCTGGTCCGCGAACTGCTGGCCAACCCGCAGGCCTGGCGCGAAGTCACCCGCGTGCCCGAGCTGGCCCAGGTCGGCTAGAGGCTGATCGCCGACATCAACCGCCCGAAGTCCGGCTCACCGTTCAGATGCGCCCGCCGGTTCGAATAGAACCGTGCTGCATCCGCCCGCGTGTCGTCCCCGGTCCATTCGGCCGTGCCGATCCCGGCCTGCTCCAGCCGCCACAGCACGAAGCCGGGCAGGTCGAACTGGCGGCGGTCGGTGGCGACGCCGGGCGCGAAGAACCGCTCGCAGCCCGGATCATGGTGGGTGAACCGGTCCATGAAAGCCGTGTCGACCTCATAGGAGGGCTGGGCGATACAGGGGCCGACCACGGCCACCGTCCGGCCCGGCTCGGCACCCAGGGCCTGCATGGCGGCGACGGCGCTGTGCACCACCCCGTCCAGCGCCCCCTTCCAGCCGGCATGGACGGCGGCGACCACCCCGGCCTCGGCATCGGCCAGCAAGATCGGGGCGCAGTCGGCGGTCAGGACGGCGCAGATCACGCCGGGGGCTGCTGTGACCACGGCATCGCCCTCGGGCCGGTCACCCTTCCAGCCGGTCTCGGCCACCCGGGTGACGACGGAATGGATCTGGTAGCAGGCGGCCAGGTCATTGGCGCTTCCGCCCATCCAGTCGGCCACGCGGCGCCGGTTTTCGGCCACGGCCGCCGGGTCGTCCTGCGAGCCGATGCCGGTGTTCAGTCCTTCGTAGAGTCCGGTCGAGACCCCGCCGGCCCGCGTGAAGAAGCCGTGGCGCACCCCGGCCTGCGTCAGCAGCGGATGGGTGATGGGGGTCAGAATTTCACTCACCCCCGACTCATATCGGCCCCGCACCCGCTTGTCGCGGTCCCGACCTGCGTCCGGAACCGGCGTAGCGTGCGCCTATGATCAAATCATCGCGACGCAGCGGACGCGGCGGCCCGGCCGAGGCCCTGATCTCCGAGGTGATGGAGGATGCCAACGAAGACCCTTCCCCCCTTGCGGGGGAAGGTGGCTCGCGCAGCGAGACGGATGGGGGCCTGTCGACCGTCGTCCCCGCGTCCGTCGGGTCGCACGTTGAACGCCTCCCCCCATCCGAGCGGCTCCGCCGCCCACCTTCCCCCGCAAGGGGGGAAGGATGCAGGGCCTTCAGTCCTCGAAGCCGGACACGATCAGGGATCGGGGGGAGAAAATGGCGGCGGCCTTGAACAGGGTGCCCATCTGATCGTCGGCGGTCAGCCGGTTCAGCTGGCGATCAATTACCGGAGACGCGTCGGGGCGGCTGGACTTCAACGCCTCGGCCCGGGCCTCGATCCCGAGCCGGTTGAGGAAATCCCCCTGGCCACGACAGCCGGTGACGTCGGCCCCGGCGTGGACGGCCGCCTCCAGCACGGTGGGGAAGTCGGCCCACTGGGTCAGGTCGGCCTCGCCGGGGGAGGTCAGCGGATCGACCTTGCGATGGCGGTACAGGCCCTGCAGCGTATCGCCCGCCTCGGGCCGGGCCCGGCCATAGTCGATCAGCAGCGCGACCCCGGAGGCGGCGCTGACCAGATGGGCCAGATCGCGGCCGAAGGCGGCCTGCTGATCCGAAATCTCGATCGTCTGGCCGGGCTCGACCGCGAAGCCGGGGCGTTTGAAGCCGCCGCTGATGGTGACCAGACCGAACATCAGCTCGCCCGCCTCGGTCACGCCGACGCGCCGCTCGGCCCAGCCGTCCTCCGTCTTCACGAACTGACGCGCGGGCAGACAGTCCAGTACCTCATTGGCGATCAATATCACCGGGGCGTCGGTCTCGACCCGGTCCAGGGCCGAGACCCAGCGCGGATGCACGTCACTGTCGGCCAGCATCTTCGCCTGCATCGCCCGCAGCGGGGCGCTGGGTTCGATCAGGATCAGGTCCACCGCCTGCAGGAAGTCCGGCACCAGCCGTGCGGCGCGCAAGGCGTCGGCCATCAGGGTCCCGTCGCCGGGGCCGACCTCGACCAGCCGCACCCGTTCCGGGGCGCCCAGCCGTTGCCAGGTCTCGACCGCCCACAGACCGATCAGTTCGCCGAACATCTGGCTGATCAACGGGGCGGTGATGAAGTCGCCGCCCTCGCCCAGGGCCGGTCGGGTGGCATAGTAGCCGTCCTGCGGGTCATGCAGGCAGCGGCTGACATAGTCGGCCACCGACATCGGCCCGGTCAGGGCGATCTCGCGCGCCAGCCGGTCCTTCAGCGCCATCAGTCGGCCGCGGGCGCGACCGGGGGCCGGCTCCAGGCACGCCAGACCAGCCACGCCCCGATCAGCATCATCGGCACGGACAGGATCATGCCCATGGTCAGGCCCAGTGGCAGGTGATCGAGTCCGAAGTCGGGCTGACGCACATTCTCCAGCGAGACCCGGATCAGGCCGTAGCCCAGCAGGAACAGGCCGGTGACATAGCCCGGCTTGGCCAGCAGCTTCACCTTCCAGACGGCCAGCGACAGGATGGCCAGCAGGACGATCCCTTCCAGTCCCGCCTCATAGAGCTGGCTGGGATGGCGCACCACGTCGCCGGGACCGACCCCCATATACTGGCAGGTCGCTCCGTAGATTTCCCGCGCGTGGTTATTGCAGAAATTGACGCCCCAGGGGGCGGTCGTTTCCCGGCCCCACAGCTCGCCGTTGACGAAATTGGCGACGCGCCCGAAGGCCAGACCGATCGGCACGACGGGAGCCACGAGGTCGCTGAGGCTGAGCAGGCGGACACCGTTCCGGCGCGCAAAGCCGATCATGGCCACGGACACGCCGATCAGGCCGCCGTGGAAGGACATGCCGCCGTCCCACACCCGGAACAGGGCCAGTCGCTGCTCCCATCCGATGCCGGTAAACATCTCTGCGTACAGTTCCGGCCGGTAGAACAGGGCGTAGCCCAGACGTCCGCCGACGATGATGCCCAGCGTGATCCAGAGCACCAGATCGTCCAGTTGCAGCGGAGTCACGGGCGGCCTGCCCGGGGCCCAGACGGCGACGCTCTTCACCAGCCGGGCGGCGTACCACCAGCCCAGCATGATGCCGGTGACATAGGCCAGGGCATACCAGCGGATATCCAGCGGACCGATGCTGAAAAATACGGGATCGAATTCGGGAAAGGGCACGGGGCCTCCTGCAACCGTTTGTCACCGCCGTTTAGCAAGTGTCAGCGCGTCCGTCGCGGGTTTTCAGTCGCCCCCCTTCCGCCCCATAGGTGCCATAAGCCGCAGCGACATAAAGGATTCGTTCACCATAAAGGGCGGACCATCCCCCACACAGGCTCCCGGACGCCGGTTCCGGGGCGGAGATATCCTGAATGCAAACCCGCAACCCCATCCTCGACGAGTTCGCCAAACTGACCACCGGTGCCATGGGCCTGGCCCAGGCCGCGGGCGATGAGGCCAAGGCGGCCTTCCGGTCGCAGACCGACAGGATGGCCGCCGAGATGGATCTGGTGCGCCGCGACGAGTTCGACGTCCTGAAGGCCGAGGTCGCCGCCCTGCGGGCCGAACTGGCGGCGTTGAAGGGCGCAAAATCCTCTGCAGCCAGACAAAAGAAGCCTGGAAAGGGAACGTCCACAGCCTCCGTTCCCGCACAGGACGCAGGCAGTTGAGCCGAATCTGCGAACACGACTACCGTGTGTTGATGGCGCGTGAGTCGCGCGCCATGCCCCGAATGATTGGCACCCCTCGATGAATGCTGTTGGGCCCGAAGAGGTCGACCTTCCCTATGATCCGCTGGATGTCGTCGAGCATGTGCTGACCGCCGAGAATCTGCCGTTTGATCGTACGGATGACGGTGACCTCGCCTTTGCCCTGGCCGGGGACTGGAAGGACTATGAGCTGTGGTTCGCCTGGCGTCCCGAGGGCGATTGCCTGCAGCTGTGCTGCGCCCTTGATCTGCGCGTCAGCAAGGGCCGCCGCACCGCCGCCTATGAATTGATCGCCCTGGTCAACCAGCGCACCTGGCTCGGCCATTTCGAGGTCTGGCCCGAGGACGGCGAAATCGTCTTCCGTCATTCGCTGGCCCTGCCGCACGGCGAACGCCCGACCCTGGCCCAGGCGGCCTCGATGATCGATGCCGCGGTCGAGGCGGCGGACCGCTATCATCCGGCCTTCGCCTTCATGCTCAAGGGCAACCGGAAACCGCAGGAGGCCATCGACGCCTGCCTGTTCGAGACTCTCGGCAACGCCTGATCGTTAGGCCATCAGACGATCGTGCGCCCGACTGCGGGTGACAGGAACGGTCTGAAGCCATATGCCCTGCGCCTGAAGCGTCCCGACCGTTCGTCGGGACGCGGCATATTCAGGAGTGCCCCGCCGTGGCCAAAGCAGACATCGAAGACACCCGCCGCCGCCCCGTCGTGCTTCTGGGCTGCGGCCGGCTGGGCTCGGCCATCGCCGAGGGCTGGCTGGCGACCGAGGCGCTGGATCCCGCCGACCTGATCATCCTGACCCCGTCGGACAAGCCCGTGGCCGAAGCCGCCCGGGCCCGTGGGGCCTGGATCAATCCGCCGCCCGAGGCCCTGGCCGACGCCGGTGTTCTGGTGATCGCGGTCAAGCCCGCCATGTGGCGTGCCGCCGTCGCCCCGCTGATCGCAGGCCTGCCCGCCGATACGGTGATCGTGTCGGTGATGGCCGGGGTCCCCGACGCGGCCCTGTCCGGGACATTCAGCGGCCATCCCGTGGTCCGGGTCATGCCGACCACGGCGGTCGCTCAGGGCCGCGGCGTGGCGGCCCTGTCCTCGAGCTCGGACATTGCCCTCGATGCGGCGCGAGCCCTGTTCGCGCCGATCGCGACCGTGGTTCAGCTGGACGACGAGGCCCGGATGAACGCCGCCACGGCCGTCGCCGGTTCGGGACCTGCCTTCGTCTATTCGTTCGTGCAGGCCATGGCCGCTGCCGGTGAAGCCGCCGGGCTGGATCCGGTCGCCGCCGAGGCCCTGGCCCGGGGGGCCTTGCGCTCGGCCGGGTCGGGTGCCGACACCGGTCGCCCGCTGGCGGACCTCGTCTCCCAGATCGCGGCCCCCGGCGGCACCACCCAGGCCGGGCTGGACGCCATGGCTGACAGCGTCGCCGCTCCGGCCACGGCCGCGATCAACGCCGCCGCGACCCGGGCCGAGGAATTATCGGGTCACTAGCCGCCCGGCCACCAGATTGGCAGCCAGCCGGTCAAAGGCCCGGTCGGCATCCTGCCAGGTGCCGAAGCCGTGCACCTCGGTGATGTTGCTCGTGTACCAGTCATAGCGGACCGGCAGGTGCTGGCCGTCGGCCGTCACCACCTCGCCCTCGATCGTGGCTCCGCCGGCGCTGAAGCTGCGAAGCGCATCGAGACCGGGTCTCTGCGTCAGCTGTTCGTAGGTCGGACGGTTGGGCTTCAGGTCGGTCAGGACCAGCTCGACCCGGCTGCCCTCCAGCGCCCCGGCCCGGGTCAGGGCGCGACTGACGACGGTCACGAGCGCTTCGGCCTGCCGCTGGACGTCGCGTTCGCCCAGGTCACCGGCCTTTTCCTGCAGTTCGGCACCGATCGTCACCCGCACTTCGGCCGGCTGGGCCTGGGCCGTCGTGGCGATGGCCAGAACCGCGGCGAGGGGAAGCAGAAATACAGAGCCACGCATGGCGACCTCCGATGTTCGCACTGTCGGGACAAGGATGCGCTCACCGGTGCCACTGTGCCAGCGTCGCGCCGCAAAACGTGATCAGCCGGGCAGGCGCACCAGGACCCTCAGGCCACCCATGTCACTGCGGCCCAGGGTGATGTCGCCGCCGTGACCCCGCACCACATCCCGGGCGATGGCCAGGCCCAGCCCCACACCCTTGCGGTTCTGGTTGCGGGCCGGGTCGAGCCGCGAGAACGGCCGGAACGCCTCCTCGTGCATGTCCTCGGGAATGCCCGGGCCGTCGTCCTCGATCACCACCTCCAGCCCGCCCGACGTCAGGGTGCGGGCCGACAGCCGGATGTGCTCACCATGGACGGCGGCGTTGCCCGCCAGATTGTTCAGGGCCCGTTTGAAGGCCATGGGCCGGACCGTGGCGGTCAGATCCGCGGGCACGACCAGCTCGACCTCGACGCCGGCGCGTCGGGCGTCCTCGCCGGCGGCCCCCAGCAGCTCGGCCATGCTGACCGTCTGGGTGGCCTCACCGGCCTCGCCCTGGGCGAAGGCGAGATATTCGTCGATCATATGCTCCATCTCGTCGAGGTCGCCCTTCATCGCCCCGGCCCGTTTGAACGGCGGTGCCAGGGCCAGCTCCAGCCGCAGCCGGGTCAGGGGGGTGCGCAGGTCGTGGCTGACCGAGGCCAGCAGGGCGGTGCGCTGTTCGATGTGACGCTGGATCCGGTCGCGCATGGCCAGGAAGGCGGTCGCCGCGGCCCGCACCTCGCGCGCACCGTGCGGCTTGAACGGCACCGAGGTCTCGCCCCGACCGAAGGCCTCGGCCGCCTCGGCCAGCCGCTCGATGGCCCGCACCTGGTTGCGGATGAACAGGATCGCCACCGACATCAGCAGCACGGTGGCGATGGTCAGCCACAACACGAAGATCTGGGCCTGGGTCGCCACCGCCCGTTCGCGCGGGGCGATGATGCGCAGGACCCCGTCGGCCTGCTGGACCCGGATGTCGACATAGGCGGGATAGCGGGTGGTGTTGAACCAGAACGGCTGGTCCAGCCGCGCCGACAGGGCCTGTTCCAGCGTGCGGTCGACAACCCCGATCGGGCCCCGCTCCTGCTCCTTCGGCAGGACGGCCCCTTCCTGCAGCGCCACCGACAGGGACATGGCCCGCTGGGCCCGGTCGGCAATCACGGCCAGGGTCTCCGGTGTCGGGTCCTCGCTGTAGCTTTCGGCGGCCCAGGCGATATCGCCGGCCAGCCCCTCCGACAGGCGTGCGGTCACGGTCTGCCAGTGGGCGTCGAAGAAGATCCAGGTCACCGCCATCTGCATGATCAGCACCGGCAGGACGATGATCAGCAGCGACCGCCCCCACAGCGAGGTCGGCAGACGCCGCTTCAGGAACCGCGGCCAGCGGCTGGCGGGCAGGATGCGCATCGGTCTAGTCGGGGGCCAGCATATAGCCGACGCCGCGCACGGTCTGGAGATAGCGCGGGTTCTTGGGGTCGACCTCGAGCTTGCGACGCAGACGGGTCACCTGGACATCGACGGCCCGGCCGGTGATGTCGGCGCTGTCGGGCGACAGATTGATGCGTTCGACCGGCGCGTGGGCGTGCAGCGCCAGGGTCTTCAGCAACTGGGCCTCGGCCTCGGTCAGCCG
This sequence comes from uncultured Brevundimonas sp., assembly GCF_963974615.1. GTDB lineage: Bacteria > Pseudomonadota > Alphaproteobacteria > Caulobacterales > Caulobacteraceae > Brevundimonas. Next base: position 6,626 of record NZ_CAXBDH010000028.1, on the reverse strand, counting down.
CATGGGCACACCGTCCCGGATCAGTTCCAGCCGCTCCATGTCGAACATGGCCGGGCCCAGCTTGATCTCGCGCGGCGACAGCGGCTTGCCGCCGGTCCGGCGCAGGATGGCCTCGATCCGCAGCACCAGCTCACGGGGATCGAACGGCTTGGTCATATAGTCGTCGGCCCCCCGCGATAGCCCCTCGACCCGGTCGTCCGCCTCGCCCTTTGCCGTCAGCAGCAGCACCGGCGTTTTCGAGGTTTCGGCCCGGCCGCGGACCCAGGAGGTCAGGTCCAGGCCGCTCTCGCCCGGCATCATGATGTCCAGAACCACCAGGTCGAACTCGATCAATTCCATCAGTCGCCGCGCCGCCGCGCCATGGGCGGCCCCGGTGACGCGATAGCCCTCGCGGGCCAGATATTCCTTGAGCAGTTCGCGGATGCGGTCGTCGTCGTCGGCGATCAACAGATGACGGCCGGCTCCGGCTCCGGCGATGGGACCGGAACGGCCGTGCGGGCGCGACTCATGCGCGCTCATGCCGACTCTCGACCGGCCGGGGCGTTGACCTCGGCGGCTTCGAGGGGTCTAAACCGCTCTTCTTCGCGGGAGACGTTATTCAATGGCCTTCGTTCCTTTCGACGATCGTGACGGCTGGATCTGGATGGATGGTGATTTCGTGCCCTGGCGGGAAGCGAAAACGCACGTTCTGACCCATGCCCTGCACTACGGTTCGTCGGTTTTCGAGGGTGAGCGTATGTACGCCGGTGAAATCTTCAAGCTGACCGAACATTCCGAGCGCCTCCAACGCTCGGCGAACATGCTGGATTTCGACCTGCCCTACAGCGTGGCCGAGATCGACGCCGCCTGCAAGGATACCTGCGCCCGTATGGGGCTGGATGACTGCTATGTGCGCCCGGTCGCCTTCCTCGGCCCCGAGGCGGTCAGCGTTTCGGCCTCCAGAAACAAGACCCATGTGGCCATCGCCGTGTGGGAATGGCCCAGCTATTTCGACCCCGAGACCAAGGCGAAGGGCATCCGTCTGGAATGGGCCAAATGGCGCCGGCCCGATCCCATGACCGCCCCCTCGGCGGCCAAGGCGGCCGGCCTGTACATGATCTGCACCATGTCCAAGACCGCGGCCGAGAAGCGCGGCTATGCCGACGCCATGATGCTGGACTGGCGCGGCTATGTGGCCGAGGCCACCGGGGCCAATGTCTTCTTCGTCCAGGACGGCGTGCTGCACACGCCTCCGGTCGACGCCATCCTCGACGGTATCACCCGCCAGACCGTGATCCAGATGGCCGCGGCCAAGGGGATTGAGGTCGTGGTCCGCCACATCCGCCCCGAAGAGCTGTCGACCTTCAGCGAATGCTTCCTGACCGGCACGGCCGCCGAGGTCACCCCGGTCAGTGAAATCGGCGAGTACAAATTCAAGCCGGCGGCGCTGTCGCTGGGCCTGATGGAAGACTACGGCCGGCTGGTGCGACGCCAGACCTGAAACCGGGGTCCCTCCGAACCATGAGCGCCTTTCCGGTCCATGATGCGGACCTGACCCGCCTTGGCGCTGCCGGTCGGCGGCGTGGGCTCGCGCCCCGGCGCGGTATTGATTTCGCGTCGAATGACTATCTGGGTCTGGCCGGTGGTGAGGACCTGACCCGCGCCGTTGCCGCCGCCCTGGCCCGGGGAGTGCCCGTCGGCTCGGGCGGTTCGCGGCTGCTGCGTGGCAATCATCCCGAACATGAAGCCCTCGAGGCCAAGGCCGCGGCCTTCTTCGGTGCCGGGTCGGCCCTCTATTTTTCGACCGGCTATGCGGCCAACACGGCGCTTCTGGCCACCCTGCCGCAGCGTGGCGATCTGGTGCTTCACGACGCCCTGATCCATGCCAGCGTGCATGAGGGGCTGCGTCTGGGGCGGGCCGAGGCGATCGCCTTTGCGCACAATGATGTGGCCGCCGTCGCCGACGCGATCGGCCACTGGCGTGATCAGGGCGGTTCGGGGCGCATCTGGATCGCGGTCGAGAGCCTGTACAGTATGGACGGCGATCAGGCACCGCTGGCCGAGCTGATGGCCGTGGCCGATCGTCACGACGCGGTGCTGCTGATCGATGAAGCCCATGCGACGGGCGTGTTCGGTCCCGGCGGACGCGGCCTGGCGGCGGCCCTTCAGGGGCGGGACAATGTCGTCACCCTCCATACCTGCGGCAAGGCCATGGGCGGGGAGGGGGCGCTGGTCTGTGGCCACCCGACGGTGATCGATTTCCTGATCAACCGTGGTCGCGCCTTCATCTTTTCGACCGCCCCGTCGCCGCTGATGGCGGCGGCCATGCGGGCGTCGCTGACCCTGATCCGGGACGACGCGGCGCGCGGTCGTCTGCAGTCCCTGACCCGGGCCGCCGGGGCTCTGCTGGCTGACCGTCTCGGTGTGGCGGCGACGGGGTCGCAGATCATTCCGGTCGTCCTCGGCGATGAGGCCCGCACCATGACGGTGGCCCGGGCCCTGCAGGACGGCGGCTTTGACGTCCGTGGCATTCGCCCGCCGACCGTACCGCCCGGTACCGCCCGCCTGCGCCTGTCCCTGACGCTGAATGTCGATCTGGCGGCGGTCGAGGCGCTGGTCACCGCGCTGGAACCCCTGTTGCAACAGACATCCGGAACGCCCTGATGCCAACCCTCGTCGTAACCGGCACCGGCACAGACATCGGCAAGACCGTGTTTGCGGCGGCCCTGACGGCAGCCCTCGACGGTTGCTACTGGAAACCGGTCCAGGCCGGCCTTGAGGAACCGACCGACCTTATGACGGTGGCGGCCCTGACCGGCTTCGGTCCCGAGCGTCTGTTGCCCGAGGCCTGGCGGCTGGTCACTCCGGCCTCGCCCCACCACGCCGCGCGTCTGGACGGGGTGCATATCGATGACCTGGCCCTGACCCCGCCGCCCTGCGACCGGCCGCTGGTGATCGAGGGGGCGGGCGGTGTGCTGGTGCCGCTGAACCCGACCACCGTCTATGCCGACGTCTTCGCGCGCTGGGGCCTGCCGGTCGTAGTCTGCGCCACCACCGCTCTCGGCACGATCAACCACACCCTGCTGACCCTTGAGGCGCTGCGGGCCCGCGACATTCCCGTGCTGGGGGTGGCCTTCATCGGCGACGCCATGGACAGCTCCGAGACGGTGATCGCCGATCTGGGCAAGGTGCGGCGGCTGGGCCGGCTGCCGTGGCTGGACCCCCTGACCCGCGCCGGTCTGGCCGAGGCCTTCGCCGCCAATTTTGACCTGGCGGACTTCCGGTGAGCGGGGTTGATGACCCGTCGCCGGTCTGGCGGCCCTTCACCCAGCACGGCCTGAATGAGCCGGTGCCGATGGTGGTTCGGACCGAGGGGGCGGCCCTGCACACCGACGACGGGCGGCGCATCATCGACGCCATCTCCAGCTGGTGGGTGATCACTCACGGCCACAGCCATCCGCGCCTTCAGGCCGCCCTGCGCCGCGCCAGCGAACGCTATGACCAGATCATCTTCGCCGGCTGGACCCATGAACCGGCCGAAACCCTGGCCCGGGAACTGGTGGCGATGACACCGGAGCCGCTGCGTCACGTGTTCTATTCGGACAGCGGCTCGACCAGTGTCGAGGTGGCGTTGAAGATGGCGCTGGGCTTCTGGGCCAATACCGGCCGGCCGCGCCATCGCATCGTGACGATGCAGCACGGCTATCACGGTGACACCATCGGCACGATGTCGGTCGGCGAGCGTGGCGTGTTCAACCGGGCCTATGCGCCCCTGCTGTTCGACGTCGCCACCATCCCCTTTCCGTCGCCGGGGGCGGAGCAGGTCACGATCGATGCGCTCGAGGCGTTCTGCCGCCAGGACCCGGCCCCGGCCGCCTTCATCGTCGAGCCGCTGATCCTCGGGGCCGGCGGCATGCTGATCTATTCCGCGGCGGTGCTGCGCGCCATGGCCGAGGTCTGCGCCCGCCACGAGGTGCTGTTCATCGCCGACGAGGTGATGACCGGTTGGGGCCGCACCGGCACCCGTCTCGCCTGCGAACAGGCCGGGGTCACGCCCGACATCCTGTGCCTGTCCAAGGGACTGACCGGCGGAGCCCTGCCGTTGGCCGTCACCCTGGCGACCGGCCCGATCTTCGAGGCCCACCGCTCGACCGACCGGTCCCGGATGTTCTTCCACTCGTCCAGCTACACGGCCAATCCGATCGCCTGCGCGGTCGCCGTCGAGAACCTGGCCATCTGGCGCGACGAGCCGGTGCTGGAGCGTATCGCCGCCCTCGGGACGGCCCAGGCCGGGCATCTGGACCGGTTGCGCGACCATCCGGCCCTGACCCGCCATCGACAGCTGGGCACCATCGCGGCGGTCGATTTCAATGGCGCACGGGACGGCTATCTGTCGGGACTGGGGCCGTGGTTGCTGGCCTTTTTCCGCGACCGCGACCTGCTGATCCGCCCGCTGGGCGACACCGTCTATGTGATGCCGCCCTACTGTATCGACGCCCCGGATCTGGACCGGGTCTGGATCGCCATCGCCGAAGCAGCCGATGCCGTGGCCGCGCGGGGCGACTGATCCTGCGGGGGCCGATGAGGCCCCGATTGATCATCTCTTGCCAGATGGCTCGCGCTCGCGTTCAACCGGATCAGAGACGTCCGGCGGGGGCCGGACGGGGGAATCCATTGATGTTCAGCCTTCTGAACCTGCAGAGCCTGTTCGGGCTTGTCGTCATCATCGCTGCCTGCTGGGCCATGTCGGAAAACCGGCGGGTCTTTCCCTGGCGGCTGGCACTGGGGGCGGTGGCCGTCCAGGCGGGGCTGGTGCTGGCCCTGTTCGCCATTCCGGGATCGCAGAATGTACTGGCCGCGGTGACCGGGGCCGTCGACGGCCTGACCCACGCCTCGGCCAAGGGGGCCCAGTTCGTGTTCGGCTATCTGGCCGGGGGCGACCAGCCCTACGTCGTCGAGAACCAGCCGGCCCTGTTCACCTTCGCCTTCAACGTCCTGCCGATGATCCTGGTGATCTCGGCCCTGTCGGCCCTGCTGTGGCACTGGAAGATTCTGAAATGGATCACCCACGGCTTCGGCATCCTGTTCCAGCGCACCATGGGACTGGGCGGGGCCTCGGCCCTGGCGGTGGCGGCCAATATCTTCCTCGGCATGATCGAGAGCCCGATCGTGATCCGCGCCTATCTGGACAAGCTGACCCGCTCGGAACTATTCCTGATGATGGTGGTCGGCCTCGCCACCGTCGCCGGCTCGACCATGGTCGCCTATGCCGCGATTCTGCACGACGTCCTGCCCAATGCGGCGGGCCATGTTCTGGTCGCCTCGATCGTCTCGGCTCCGGCCGGGATTCTGCTGGCCCGCATTATCGTGCCCGAGATCGTCGGCGCCGGCGGGGCTGGTGCCGAATACGATTCCGCCCTGAAGTACGACAGCGCCATCGACGCCATCGTCAAGGGCACGGCCGACGGCCTGATGGTGGTGCTGAACATTTCGGCCGTGCTGATCGTGTTCGTCGCGCTCGTGGCCCTGGTCAATGTGATGCTGGGCGGCTTCTGGCTGTTCGGCGATCACGTCACCGTCGAGCGTCTGCTGGGCTGGGTCTTCATGCCCGTGGCCTGGCTGACCGGGGTCGAATGGTCCGAGGCGGGCAAGGCCGGCTGGCTGCTGGGGGTCAAGCTGACCCTGACGGAGTTCGTCGCCTTCATCGAACTGGGCAAGGTGCCGCTCGGCGACATGAGCGAGCGCACCCGCATGTTGATGACCTACGCCCTGTGCGGCTTCGCCAACATCGGTTCGGTCGGCATCACCGTCACCGGCCTGTCGGTATTGATGCCCGACCGGCGCGAGGAGGTGCTGGGCATGGTCTGGAAGGCCCTGTTCGCCGGCTTCCTCGCCACCCTGATGGCCGCCGCCGTGGTCGGTGTCTTGCCCGCCCGCATCTTCGGCTGATAGGGTTGCGTTAGAAAACGGAGGATCGGCTCATGAAATTGTTCGATTACGCGCGCGCGCCGAATCCGCGCCGGGTCCGCTGGCTGATGGCCGAGAAGGGCATCGAGGACATCGAGATCGTTTCGGTCGATCTGGCGACTGGCGAGCACAAGGCCCCGGAATACCGCAACCGGATCGGCCTGGCCCATGTTCCGGCGCTGGAACTGGATGACGGCAGCTGTATTTCGGAATCCGTCGCCATCTGCCGCTATCTCGAGTCGCTCTATCCCGAGCCCAATCTGTTCGGCCGCGACGCGCGCGAACAGGCGGTGATCGAGATGTGGACCCGGCGCTGCGAGATCTATCTGGCCAATCCGATGATGATGGCCGTGCGCCACACCCATCCGGCTCTGGCCCTGATGGGCCCGCAGAACCCCGAGGTCGGGACCTATAACCTGGCCGAGGCCGAGAAGATGATGAAGACGCTGAACCGGCATCTGGCCGATCGCGAATTCATCGCCGCCGACCGCTTCACCATGGCCGATCTGGTCACCGTCACCGGGCTCGATTTCGCCCGTCTGATCAAATACCAGCCGCCCGAGGCGTTCACGCATTTCAACCGCTGGCTCGCGGCCAGCCGTGCCCGCCCGGCGGCGAAGGCCGGGCTCTAGATGTGGAGCCTCAACAGGTTGTCCTCGGCGAGGGCGAGTCTGCTGATG
>NZ_CAXBDH010000027.1:0-15967 GCF_963974615.1 uncultured Brevundimonas sp. | reverse complement strand
CCCTGGACCGCCACGCCAAACTGACATGGTTGCTTCTCCCACGAGGGGAGAAGGAAGACGCAGGTGGTGTCAGCCCCCGGCATGCCCCTTGCAGAACCCGGGGTTGATCGCCGGATCCCCGGCCCGGTCACGAACGGAGCTTCCCATGGCCAAAGCGGCCTCATCCCGGATCACGGCGCCCCGCAAGATGGCGTCGACCAAGCCCGACCTGCGCCTCGTCGAGGCCGGGATCGATCGCGCCGCCACGGTCGAGGCCGCGGTGCTGGCCGCCGCCCCGGTCGCGCCGCCCCCGGCGCTCAAACACACTGGTGGCGGGGCTTCACAGACCACAGCCGCCCGCGTGCGCAGCCTGCTGAAAGAGGCCCGCGCCCTGGCCCTGGAACAGGTGGAATCGCTTGAGACCGCCCTGCAGGACGCCGCCGAGATCGCTGCGGAAATCGCCGACGGCGGCGACGCCTATCCGGTCGGCACCCGCGAAATGGCTTCGCGCCTCGCCTCGGACCTGCCGGCCAAGGCCGAGGCCATCCGTGCCATTGTGAAACGCCTGCACTAGAGCGAACCGGTCGATTCGGCCTGAAACCAAAATGGTCTAGGCGGCCAGCAGGTCGCCTTCGTCCGGATGCCGTTTGAACCAGGCCACCGCATAGCCGCAGTGCGGGGCCAGTTTCAGCCCTTCGGCCCGGGCGTGGTCAGACAGCGTCTGCATGAACCGCCCCGCCGCCCCCGTGCCACGCAGGGCCGGATCGGCCTCGACGTGCAACAGCTCATAGACCCCGTCCCTGAGCCGGTAGTCGGCCCGGACCCGGCGCAGGACCCCGCCGGCGTCGGCGATGTCCTGCGTGAACCGGTGCCCGGCGAGGTCATTTTGGAACTGGGTCATGACGGCGGACCTTTCGGGTGTAGGCTTGTTCTCCCTATCCAATCCCGCAGCCGCTGTCCTGTTCCCGACAGGACCGCCGTGACGCCCGAAGGCACCCGACCATGACCCGCACCGCCCTGCTGCTGACCCTGACCGCCACCGCCGCCCTGACGGCCTGTAATCGGGAACCGCAACCGGCGGCACCGGACCCGGCCGCTGTGGCCCCGGCGGCCGTCCCGGCGGAACCCGGTGCGGCAGCGACCCCGGCCACGGCCACGCCCGCCCGCGCCACCGCCCCGCGCCTGCGGCCCGGCCTGTGGCGCGTCACCATGAGCGGCGACGGCGCGACCGGCACCAGCCGCATGTGTGTCGACCGGGCGATCCAGTCGCGCATGAGTGTGATCGGGGCCTCCCAGTCGGCCGGGGCCTGTCAGGAAAGCACCACCCGTGCCCTGCCCGGCGGCGGCTTTGCCGTGCACAGCGTCTGTGACGCCACGGCCATGGGCGGCGGCCGCACCGTCACCGACGGCGCCGTGACCGGCGACCTGACCACCGGCTATGTCAATCACATGACCTCGGCCACCACCGGGGCTCCGGTGGCGCATATGAACCGCACCATGAGCATGACGGCCACCGGCACCTGGGCCGGGGCCTGCCCCGCCGACATGAAGCCCGGCGATATGGAGATGCCCGGCGGCATGCGTTTCAACATGGCCGAGATGGCCGAAGGGGCCGCCCATATGACGACCCGGCCCTAGAGCGAAATCGGTTGAGTTGGACGACGTCCAGCCCGGCTCAGATTTCGCTCCAGTTTGAATCTGGACCATTTTCTGGATCCAGGTCGATTCGACCTGAAACAAAAACGGTCCAGACGATCAGGGGGCCTGGTCCTGCAGCAGCCGCAGCAGGCCGAAGATGCTCTTCACCGTGAACCAGACCGTGATCAGCAGCCACAGGATGCCGAACAGGATCAGAAACGGGATGCCGATCAGGACGATCGAGGCCAGGGCGCTGACCAGGATGGCGACCCAGCAGGCCACGGTCCACCAGAACACCGACCAGAACAGCGCGATCTGGGCCTCGATATGGGCCCGGGCGACGCCGGTGGCATTGGCCCGTCCGGCATAGGCCACGACCAGACCGACCAGCACCAGAATGTTGGCGCTGGGGATCGACAGGATGAACAGCACCCAGGCCGCCAGGGCCGCGACATTGCCTTCGGATCCGTTCGCACTGCCACGACGGGCACGGTCTTCGGGGGGGACGGCGGACATGGCGCGCTCCTAGATCAGCAAGGTGTGGGGATTGTCGACGGGCTCGCCACTCTTCAGTCGCCACACCCCGGCCGCGCCGCGAATCAGGATCCACACCGCAGCGAGGAACAGCACCAGCACCCCGACCCCGATCACCAGCAGGATGCCGCCCAGCAGGGCCGCCACCGCCGCCGTCCACAGGGTCCGCTGCTGATAGATGAAATGGCTGCGTGCCAACGGCCCGTCCGGGCCCGGCCGCCCGGTCACCGCCAGCAATCCGATCACCGCCGCCACGCCGAAGGTCGGCACGCTGAACAGGATCAGGGCGTAGACGGCATAGAGACTCATCGCCCCCTCGACCGGTCCGGTGTCGCGTCGTCGTGACGGCGGCGGCAGGGGCGACAGCTCGAAGGTCGACCCCGACTCGACCGGCGGCGCGATCACATCGGGCTCGGGTCCGGAGTCCGCCACCCGGGCCTGACCGGTCAGCGACGCCGCCGAGACAAAGCCCACATGGGCGTCGGCTTCATGAGCGTCAGCCTCTTGGGCGTCACTTCCGGCGTCCGCGACCTCCCCGGTTTCGGGGGTGTCTTCGGCCGTGTCCGGAACGTCAGTCTCCGGCATCCCGGCCGGGTCCTGCGGGGCAGGTCCGGATTCAGGAACGGGATCGGGGTCGGGCTGGATGGGATCGCCGGGTTCGGCCAACGGATGGTCCTCTGGTGTGGGGCAAACAATGACGGTCCGGCCCGCGCGGCGCAACCGTCAGCGACTGAAGGCGACCTCGCAACCGGCGGCCTCGGCCCCGTCGAGGGCCCCGGGCTTCTCGATCCGGACCGCGACGCGACGCACCCGGGGGTCGTCGAGACAGGCCATGGCCAGCCGCTCGGCGAAGGTCTCGACCAGGCCGACATGGCCCGCCGCCGCGACGGCCCGGGCCGCGGCCGCCACGGTCTCGTAGTTGATCGTGTCAGCCAGATGCTCGACCACGACGGGCCCCATCTCCAGCGTCACATCGATGACCAGGGTCTGCAGTCGGCCGTGTTCGTGATCATAGACGCCGATACCGACGTCCAGCTTCAGACCGCGCACGAAGACGCTCAGCCCCTCGCGCTGCAGGGTGCCGCCGAGCGGAAACGGCGTGACCGTGGGGGACGAGGCCATACGGCGCTACTCCAGAATATCGGGGGTGCGCCACGCCAGGTGCTGCCCCCCGTCGACGGCGATCATCTGGCCGGTGACCAGATCAGCCTCGATCAGCCAGCGCACGGCGGCAGCCACCGCCTCGGGGCGGCCCGGCCGCTGCAACAGGGTCCCGGCCGCCTCGGCCGCGAACTCATCGGCCGTCTGATGCACCGAGGGCAGGGTCGGACCCGGTCCCACGCCATTGACCCGGATACCGGGGGCCAGGGCCTGGGCCAGGGTCTGGGTCGCCCACCACAGGGCATTGCGCGACAGGCTGTACGAAAAGAAGCGCGGGTCCGGCTTCAGCACCCGCTGGTCCAGCAGATTGACGATGGCCGACCCGGCCGGGGCCTGGGCGGCGAAGGCCTCGGCCAGCACGACCGGGGCGCGCAGATTGGTGTCCAGATGCCGGTCCCAGACGGCGCGATCCAGCGACCCGACGCGGTCGTCCTCGAACACGGAGGCATTGTTGACCAGGGCCGTCAGCGGCCCCAGACCCGCGACCGCCGCCGGAACCAGCGCCCGGGTCGCGGCCTCGTCGGTCAGATCGGCGGCCAGCACCAGCGCGCGCCGACCCAGATCGCGCACGGCCGCAGCGACCGATTCGGCCTCACCCGCAGAGTCACGATGATGAATCGCCACATCGAAACCGGCCGCAGCCAGCTCAAGGCAGATCGCCCGGCCGATCCGTTTTGATCCGCCGGTGACCAGCGCCGCGCCGTGACTGGCGCGAGCGTCAGTCAATCCGGCCGAACTCGACGTAGTTGATGATGGCGATGACGGCGATGAAGCCGAGGATGATACCGAGAGCCAGCATGGAAACACTCCTGTTCGTGCGCCGCAATAAAGCGCCCGGCCCGCCTGTTCAAGCGCAACCGGCGCGGCCTATCCTCACAGCGACATGAGCAATTGGCGAACCCGCGTCGAGCCCTTCACCCGTCCGCTGTTCTTCGCCTGGTCGCGGATGACGCGCGGCATGACGCTGGGCGTGCGTGGCGTGGCTGTTGATGGCGAGGGCCGGGTGCTGCTGGTGCGGCACACCTATCTGCACGGCTGGTGGCTGCCCGGCGGCGGTGTCGACCGCGGCGAGACCCTGGAACAGGCCCTGATCCGCGAGATGCGCGAGGAGACCGGCCTGGTCGTCGAGGGCCGCCCGCAACTGGTTTCGGCCCATTCCAACGAACGCTTCTTTCCCGGCGATCACGTGCTGGTCTACCGCATCGACACCTTCAGCCTGACCGACCGCGCCCCCGACGGCGAGATCGCCGAGACCGGCTGGTTTGCCCCCGACGCCCTGCCGCCGGACACCCACCGCGCGACCCGGACCCGGCTGGCGGAAGCGCTGGAGGGCGAGACCAGCGATCCGGACTGGTAACGCCGGGAATTCGCCGCTAGCGAAACACCATGAACCCTTCGCTCTTCGCCATGCTCGCCGTCGTGTTCGGCGGGGCCGCCACCGCCCTTCAGGCTCCGACCAACGCCAAGATGATGACCGCCGTCGGCTCGCCGGTGAATGCGGCCTTCGTCTCCTTCGCCGTGGGAACGGCCGCGCTCGGCATCCTCGCTGTCATCCTGCAGACCCGCCCGGACATGGCCGCCTCGCGGGCCCTGCCCTGGTACGCCTGGGTCGGCGGCCTGTACGGAGCCATCTTCGTCGTCGCGGCGGCCTGGGGCGTGCCCAAGCTTGGCGTGGCCACCACCATCACCCTGATGGTCGCCGGCCAGCTGCTGCTCAGCCTGGTGCTCGACCATTTCGGCGTCATGGGTGTGCCGAAACAGCCGCTGAACCTCGGTCGCGCCGCCGGGGTTGCCCTGGTCCTGATCGGCGTCCTTCTGGTGCGGCGTTCCTGAGCCTATATCAATCGGGATGACCGACCCGACCGTCCCTGACGCGCCAGTTGAATCCGCCGCGCTCACCGCCGCCGAGCTGATTCGCGACGAGGCCCGGCGTGCGCCGGACAAGCCCGGCGTCTATCGCATGTACGGCGAGGACGGCACCTGCCTCTATGTCGGCAAGGCCGCCAGCCTGAAGAAGCGCGTGCTGCAATATGCCCAGGGCCGGTTCCACACCCAGCGCATCGGGCTGATGGTGTCCCAGACCCGGTCGATGGAGCTGGTGGTCACCGCCTCGGAGACCGAGGCCCTGCTGCTCGAGGCCAATTTCATCAAACGGCTGAAGCCCCGCTTCAACGTGCTGATGCGCGACGACAAGTCGTTCGCTGAACTGATGATCCGCAAGGACCACCGTGCCCCCCAGGTGATGAAACATCGCGGAACCCACACCCGGCCGGGTGACTATTTCGGCCCCTTCGCCTCGACCTGGGCGGTGAACCGTACCCTGACCACCCTGCAGCGGGCCTTCCTGCTGCGTACCTGTTCCGACAGCGTCTATGAGAGCCGCACCCGCCCGTGCATGCTGCACCAGATCAAGCGCTGTTCGGCCCCCTGCACCGGCCTGATCTCGCTGGAAGACTATGGAGCCCTGGTCGATGAGGCCTCGGCCTTTCTCAAGGGCCGGTCGCGCGCCGTCATCGATCGACTGTCGGACGAGATGACCGCCGCCGCCGAGGTGCAGGACTATGAACAGGCGGCCCGAACCCGTGACCGTATCCGCGCCCTGACGACCATCGCCATGGAGAATTCGGTCAACGCCGGCAATATCGCCGAGGCCGACGTCTTCGCCCTGTTCAGCGACGGCGGTCAGGCCTGTGTCCAGGTCTTCTTCTACCGTGCCGGCCAGAACTGGGGCGGGTGGGCCTATTTCCCGCGCGTCGACCGGGCCGACACCGATCCGGAAATCCTCGCCGCCTTCCTTGGCCAATTCTACGAGGACAAGCCGGTCCCACGCCTGATCCTGTCCAATGTCCGGCCGCACGAGCTGGAACTGCTGGAAGCGGCCTTCAGCCTCAAGTCGGACCACCGGGTCGACATTGCCCGGCCGCAGCGCGGCGACAAGCTGGGCCTCGTCGACCACGCCCTGACCAATGCCCGCGAGGCCCTGGGCCGCAAGATGGCCGAGAGCTCGGCCCAGGGCAAAATCCTCGATGAAGTCTGCGAGGTCCTGGGTCTCGAGGCCCGCCCCGAACGGATCGAGGTCTATGACAATGCCCACATCCAGGGCACCAACGCCGTCGGCGGCATGATCGTGGCCGGACCCGAGGGTTTCCAGACCTCGCAGTATCGCAAATTCAACATCCGCGACGAGGATCTGACCCCGGGCGACGACTACGGCATGATGCGCGAGGTCATGCGCCGCCGCTTCGGCCGTCTGGTCCGGGACGAGGCGGCGGGCGAGGACGTTGTCCGCCCCGACCTGCTGCTGATCGACGGCGGTGCCGGCCAGCTGGCCGAGGTTCTGGCGGTGCTGGCCGACCTCGGGGTCGAGGACATCACCGTTGTCGGCATCGCCAAAGGGCCGGATCGCGACGCCGGGATGGAGCGCTTCTTCATGCCCGGCCGCCCGCCGTTCATGCTGCCGTTGAAATCACCGGCCCTCTACTATGTGCAGCGGTTACGCGACGAGGCCCACCGCTTCGCCAACGGGGCCCACCGCACCCGTCGCTCGATGGACATCAAGAAGAATCCGCTCGACGAAATCGAGGGCGTCGGCCCCGGGCGCAAGAAACTATTGCTGCACGCCTTCGGTTCGGCCAAAGGAGTCGGCAGGGCTTCGGTGACGGATCTGGTCAAGGTCGCGGGCATCAACCAGTCACTCGCCGAACGCATCCACGCCTATTTTCACAAACCCTGATCTCGTCCTGGAACCGAGCTTATGACCGAAGATGCACTGACCGCCGGCTATCGTCGCTTTCGCGACACGACCTGGCCGGCCCAGCGTGACCGCTTCGCCGCCCTGGCCGCAGAGGGACAGGAACCCCACACCCTGATCATCGCCTGCTCCGACAGTCGCGCCGATCCGGCCGCGATCTTCGACTCCACGCCGGGCGAACTGTTTGTGATCCGCAACGTCGCCAATCTGGTACCGCAGTATGAGCCGGACGGTGGCCTGCACGGCGTTTCCGCAGCGCTGGAATTCGCGGTCAAGGTGCTGAAGGTCAAGCGGATCGTGGTCATGGGCCATGCCCATTGCGGGGGCGTCAACGCCATGCTGTCGGGCGCGCCGAGCGACTGCCTGGATTTTGTCTCGCCCTGGGTCGAACAGGGAGTCCAGACCGTCCGCCGGGCGTCCGATGGCATCGCCCCCGACCAGATCGAACAGGCCGCCGAAGAAGCCGTGGTCCGCCTGTCGCTGGAAAACCTGCGCACCTTCCCCTGGATCGCCGAGCGCGAAGCCGAAGGGAAGCTGACGCTGTCGGGCCTGCATTTCGGCATCGCCGACGGTGTCTTGCGGGCGTTGACGGACCAGCCGAGGTTCGAACCCCTCAGCTGAGTCCCTCGCCAGCCCCGGCGAACCATGGCAAACCTCTGGCTCCCCGACCGGAAATGCCGATGACCCACGCCCCGCACGTCAACCCGATCCCCAACATCCTGACCGGCATCCGGTTGTTCGCCGGGGTGATCATGTTCCTGATCCTGGCCGGAGCCGCACCACAGGGCGTGCCGCTGCTGTCTTCCTATCTCAGCCCGGACGACCAATTCCGCCTCGGGCGTACGGCCTTCGTGATCTTCATCATCGCGGCCTCGACCGACTGGGTGGACGGCTATCTGGCGCGGCGCTGGAACGCGACCACGCGGCTGGGGGCCATTCTGGATCCGATCGCCGACAAGATCCTGGTGACCGGGGCCATCCTCGGCGTCCTGGCCTGGGGCTCGGTGCCGCAGATCGCCATCCCCTGCGGCCTGATCCTGTTCCGTGAGTTTGCCGTCTCGGCCCTGCGCGAGACCATGGCCGGCACGGTCAAACTGCCGGTGACCCTGCTGGCCAAATGGAAGACCACCCTGCAGATGGTCGCCCTGGCCGCCCTGCAGCTGGTGCTGCTGTGGGACGGGTTCGGCCTGCCCCTCGACTGGCAGCCCGGCTTCCAGACCTTTGCCTATGTGCTGATCTGGGCCGCCGCCGTGGTCACGGTCTGGACCGGCTGGCAGTATTTCGACACGGCGCGGCGCGAGATGAGCGCGCTCTGATCCGGTAACGGCGGACCCGGATTGAGCCCGGGTCCGCCGGTCCGCTCACTCGACCCCCAACTCCGCCGCCAGCCACTGCATGCCATAGACATCCCGCAGCGCCGTGGTCACCGCGCCGGTGGTGACGATGACGCTGCGGTTGACGTTGCGATCATAGCCATAGGCATTGCGCTGGCTCAGCACGGTCGAGTCGAAATTGGCCCCGACGATCTCCCCGGCCGCATTGACCACCGGCGAACCTGACGAGCCCCCGATGGTGTCGGACGACACCGCCATGTCCAGCACCGTCGTGCCGTCGATCCGGTCCCGCGCGGCCAGCAATTTCGGCGCGACGTCGAACGGGGCCGCGCCGGTGGCCCGGTCCCACAGGCCGTCGAAGGTGGTGAAGGCACCCCAGCGCTGACCGGGCACGTCCGAACCCTCGATCCGCCCATAGGTCAGGCGCAGGGTGCCGGTGGCATCCGGATAGACGGCGTCGCCATAGGCGGCGAACCGGGCGGCAGCCAGTTGCTCGGACGCCCGCGCGGTCGGGGCCTCGACCCGGGCCTCCCAGTCCGCGCGAACGGCCCGGGCCTGGCCGTCGACCTTCAGCGCATACTGGATCATCGGATCGTTCGAGGCCCGTACGGCGGCGAGACCGCCCTGCCACAGGGCGCGACGCACCGCCGGGTCGGCCAGGGTCGTGCCCGCGACCAGCCGGGCTGACAGGCCCTCGGGTGACTCCTGGCCGAGCAGGGCGCGGACGCGGGGATCGTCGACGGTCAGCCATTCGCGGGTCTTGGACAGCCACCATTCCAGCCGCACCTGATCCAGCGACGGATAGACCGGGCGCTCGGCCATCAGCCGGGACTCGACACTCGACAGGCGCGAGTCGGCGAATTCCGCCAGGCGTTGGTCGGACGGTTTGGCCCGCTCGATCGCCGCGCGGACCAGGGTCTCGGCATAGCTGTACAGGCTGGAGCCGCCGCCGGACCGGCCCTCCAGCATCGCATAGGCCGGATAGAGCTCGCGCTGGATCGGCTGGACGGCGGCCAGGGCGGCCCAGGGGTCTCCAACCGTGGTGGCCAGATCAGGGTTGGCGGCCACACGACGACGGAAATCGGCCTCCGCGTCGGCCCGACCGGCCATGAAGGCGGGGTCGATCAGGGCCCGCATCCGGCCCAGTCCGCGCTTGTAACTGTTCTCGACGCCCGAGATCGGATCCATGGCGATGAAGGCGTTCTCCTCGCTCTCCTCGCTGAACCGGATCATCCGGCCGCGCAGCTCCGAAGCCAGCAGCTGGTCCATCGGCAGGACCACGTCGCGAATGGTCATCAACTGGTCCTGGGTCAGCAACCGCTGGGTCGAGCCCGGGCTGCCCGAGACGAACACCGGCGTGCCCTCGACCGGCCGCGAGGCGTTCCAGGCGAAATGGACCGGGGTCACCGCCGGGGCACCATTCTCGTACAGGCGGATGAAGGCGGCATCGACGGCGAAGCGCGGGAAGCTGAAATTGTCGAGGTCGCCGCCAAAGGTCGCGGCCCGGTCCTCGGGCGCGAAGGCCAGACGCACATCGCTGTATTTCTTGTAGGTGTAGAGCTTGAACTGACCGCCCCGGTACAGGGTCACCACCTGGCAGCGGCGACCGGCGTCACCGCCACAGGCCTCGCTCTCGATCCGGCCGGCCTCGGCGTCGCGCGCCTGGGTGAAGGCCTGACCCGACAGACCCTCGCCCGCCCTGTGCATCCGCGCGGTGACGTCAGAGATATCGATCAGGATCTCGGCCGTGCCGCCCGGACATTTGATCTCTTCCTCACGCGAGCGCGGCGTGAAGCCGGTCTCGGCGTAGTTGATGGCCTGGGTCGACAGATTGGCGACACAGCTGGCGACACAGTGATTGTTGGTCATCACCAGCCCCTCGGCCGAGACGATGCCCGCCGAACAGCCGCCGAACTTGGCCGACGACAGCCGCACCCGGTCCAGCCAGGCCTGATCGATGTTGGTGCCCAGCGTCGCATTGGCCCGGGCGATCGGGAAGTTGTCGAAAGTCCACATCCCCTCCTCGGCCCGCGCGGCGGTACCGGCGGCAAGGGTCAGGGCGACAGCGGTGAGAACGGGTGAGAGGCGCATCGTTTTCTCCTTCCTTCTCCCCTTGCGGGAGAAGGTGGCCCGCGCAGCGGGTCGGATGAGGGGTTATTCCCTCATAAAAGACGTGAGGAATGAACCGGGCAAGTCGCGCGTTTCACCCCTCATCCGCCATCCCCGGCGTTCGCCGGGGCTGACATCTTCTCCCGCAAGGGAGAAGGGACGGTCTAGTCGACGCCCAGCTCGTCCAGCAGCTGCGGCTGGTGATAGACATTGCGCAGCACCTCGGTGATCGCTGCCGTCGACACGGTCACCGACCGGTTCAGGGTGCCGTCATAGCCGTACGACCCGCCCAGCGAATGGATGTTGCCGTCGAAGGCGGCCCCGATCACCTCGCCCGCGGCATTGATCACCGGCGAGCCCGAGTTGCCGCCGACGATGTCGTTGGTCGAGACGAAATCATAGACCGTGTCCTTGTTCACCTGCTGCTCGGCATCGAGGAAGCCCTGGGCCGCGTTGAACGGTTCTGACCCCGTGGCCCGCTCGTACAGACCGCCGATATAGGTGAAGGCCGGCACGGTCACGCCGCGATAGGTCCAGCCCTTCACCTGACCGTAGCTCAGACGCAGACTGAAGGTCGCGTCCGGATAGAGGTTGGAGCCATAGGCCGCGAACCGGGCCTGGGCGACGCGTTCGGCCGCGAGGGCAGTCGGGGCCTCGACGGCTGCGGACCACTGGTCATCGATCGCCTTGGCCGCGTCGTCATTGGCCAGGACGAAGGCCAGCAGCGGATCGGCCTCGGCCAGCTGCGCGGGGGTCCGCGCCAGCGCCCACTGGCGGAAGGCCGGGTCGCCCACGCGGGTGCCGCTGACCAGCCGTTCGGCGAGGGCTTCGGGACTCTCACGCCCCAGCAGCGCCTTCACCTGATCGTTGTCGACGGTCAGATATTCGCGGGTCTTCGACAGCCAGAAGCTCAGATAGATCTCTTCCAGATCATTCGAGATCGGAACCTCACCCGCCAGACGGCGGTTCAGCGCCGCGATGGCCGCCGCACTCATCCGGCGTTGTTCGACGGGGCGGGCCTGATCCTTGGCCGCGCGCACGATCGACCGGGCGTAGCTGTACAGGGTCGAGCCGCCGCCGGCGCGGGCTTCCAGCTGGTAATAGGGCAGGAACAGGTCGCGCGCGGCGATCTGGGTCCGGGCCAGGTCCGCCCACGGATCGCCGATGCGCTGCATCAGGGCGGGGTCGGCCGCCACCTGCTGCCGCAGATCGGCCTCTTCTTCCCGCTTCTGCGCCATGAAGGCCGGATCGGTCAGCGCACCTGACTGGCCGTAATAGACCTTGAACCGGTTCTCGAGACCGAAGATCGGGTCGAGCGCCACCCGTTTGGCTTCCTCGCCCGAGGTCGAATACTCCAGCAACCGGCCGCGCAACTCCGAGGTCTGGATCAGCTGGATCGGCAGACTCTGGTCCCGCAGCCGCTCCAGCTGCGACATCGTCAGCAGGCGTGACGTCGACCCCGGATTACCGGCCACAAAGGTCACATCGCCCTCGGCCGGCGGGTTCGGATTCCAGGTCAGATGGTTCGGCGTCTCGACCGGCTTGCCGTCCTCATAGGCGCGCAGGAAACCGACATCGAGCGCATAGCGGGGGAAGTTGAAATTGTCCGGGTCGCCGCCGAAGAAGGCCGCCTGGAACTCCGGCGCGAACACCAGCCGCACGTCGTCATATTTGCGGAATTTGTACAGGGCGTAGCGACCGCCGCGATAGAAGCTGATGACCTGACAGGTCAGCTTGGGGTCGCCGGCGCAGTTTTCCTGCTGGATCGCCTCGGTCACAGACGTCCGGGCCGCGTTGAACGCAGCCCCTTCAAGGCCCGCCCCGGCTCCCAGAACCCGGTCGGTGACGTCGATGATGTCGGTCAGGACCTCGGCGGTCTGGCCGGGGCAGGTCGCCTCCTCCTCACGAACGCCGGGCATCCAGCCGTTCTTGACGTAGTCGTTTTCCGCCGTCGACAGGTCCTGCACGCACCCGACCACACAGTGGTGATTGGTCAGGATCAGCCCCTCACCCGAGACGAACGAAGCCGAACATCCCCGCAGCCGCACCGCCGCGCCGCGCACCCGGTCCAGCCACGCCTGGTCGATGTGGGTTCCGTATTTGTCGTTCACCACCTGAATGGGGAAATTGTCGAAGGTCCACATACCCTCATCGGCCCGGACGGGGGTCGGGACGGCAGACATCAGCGCCGTCGCGGCACCGATGACCGCCAGCGAACTCATCAGGCGAATTGAACGAACCGACATCTGAATAATCTCCCGTCACCGGATGCTGGATCATCACGGCTGCTGACCGATAACTACCCGCCCCGAACGGGGGCCGTCTACTGTCCATCACGGATCGGGGACGGTCCGGTTCGCCCTCCCGGACCCTAGCCTTACCCCGATTTAACTAGGACCTCAGGCCCGCGCGCTTCAGATAGCGGTGTCCGTCAGGGGGTTTAGTCCGTTCATGTCGCTTGCGCTTTCCACGCTTCTCTACGAGTGGCGCCGCTATATGGCCGCCGTCATGGCCCTGGCCCTGTCCGGTCTGCTGGTGCTGGCCATGACCGGTGTCTTCATCGGCATCGGCAAGGGCTTCACCGCGACCATCGAGCGTTCGAGCGCCGACATCATCATCATGCAGCCCGGGGCCAAGAGCCTGATCGGTGGACCGTCCGGGGTGCCGCGCCGCTTCATTCCGCTGGCCTACAACCACCCCGAGGTGATCGAGGTTCTGCCGCTGGACGGCGCGGGTGGCACCTTCCAGAGCATCAAGGACGTCGACCCGACGATGAGCCAGGCCGACCGGGCCAAACAGGGCGCGCCCCGGATGAAATTCGTCCAAGCCAGCATCATCGACACGACCCCGGACGCGGTGACCATCCCCACCGACTATTCCCAGGAGCTGATCGACGCCCTGCGCCAGCCCCTGACCGTCGCCATCGACGAGACGGCGCTCAAGCCCCTCGGCGTCAAGCTCGGCGACAAGGCCCTGTACAACGGCCAGACCGTGACCGTCGTCGCCGTGCTGCGCGGCTATCCCAACATGATGCAGTCGACCGTGGTCATGTCGCGCGACACCCTGCGCATGGTGGGGCAGGCCGATACCGGTCCCCGCGTCGGACCCCTGATGGTCAAGTTGCGCAATCCGGCGCGGGCCGACTTCGTCGCCGCCCAGCTGAATGCCATGGGTGACGGCCAGTGGAAGGCCTGGACCCGTCAGGAGCTGGCCGACGCCAATGCCGGGGCGATGTTCGAGGAAGGCATCCTCGTCATCATCATCGGCGGCTGTGTGGTGCTGGGCACCGTCATCGGCGTCGCCATCACCTGGCAGACCCTGCGAGGGGCCATCATGGCCAACATCAAGGAGTTCGCCTCGCTGCGGGCCTTGGGGGTCGGCATGGGTTCGCTGCGCCGCATCGTGCTCGAGCTCAGCTTCTGGGTCGGCATCGTCGGGGTGGCCGCCGCGATCGGCCTGACCTGGCTGGTCTCCCTGCTGGCGGCATCCAATGCCGTCATCATCGCCCTGCCCTTCGGCCTCCTGGTCGTCGTCGGCGGCGGCCTGATCCTGATCGCCATGGTGTCGGGCTTCCTGTCGATGGGCATTCTCAAGAACAGCCAGCCGGCGGATTTGCTGCGATGAGCCCGACCAGATCCCACGGCAAGCACGGCGATTTCGCCATCGAGGCCAAGGCGCTGGTCAAGCGCTTCAAGACCGGTCGCACCTATGTCGAGGTGTTGAAGGGACTCGATTTCGACGCCCGCCACGGCGACCTGACCATGGTCATGGGACCATCCGGTTCGGGCAAGTCGACCCTGATCGCGGCCCTGTCCGGTCTTCTCCGCCCGGAGGAAGGCCAGGTCGCCACCCTCGGTGTCGACGACCTGTGGAAATTGTCCGCGGGCCGGATCGACAAATTCCGCCTCGATAATTGCGGCTTCATCTTCCAGGGCTTCAACCTGTTCCCGGCCCTGACCGCCTTGCAGCAGGTCGAGGTGGTATTGAAATTCCAGGGCCTGTCCCCCGCCGCGGCCAAGAAACGGGCGACCGAAGCCCTTGAGGAGGTCGGACTGGGTCCGCGCCTGCACCAGCGCCCCTCGTCCCTGTCCGGCGGCGAGAAACAACGCGTCGCCATCGCCCGGGCCCTGGCCAAGGATCCGCAGATCCTGTTCGCCGACGAACCGACCTCGGCGCTCGACGGTGAAAACGGTCAGGTGGTCATCCGCCTGCTGCGCCGCGCCGCCACCGAACACGGGGCCGCCGTCATCTGCGTAACCCACGACCCGCGCCTCGAGGCCTGGGCCGATCGCGTCATCCATATCGAGGACGGCAAGATCATCGACGATGAACGCCGCATTCCCAATCCTGACGCCACCCTGGCGTCGCACTGAATCACGATCCGAAGGACACTGACGACATGCCCCGTTTTCTGAAGAACAAGTGGCTCTGGATCGGCCTGCTGCTGATCATCGTGATCGTTGTCGGCTACGTCTTCATGCAGAAGGCCGGCGCGGCGAAGAAGGCCGAGCTGGAACAGGCCGCGACGACCAGGGTCGAGAGCCCCTACGCCGCCATCGCCAACGGCAAGGTCGACGTCGAGGGCGGTATCATCCAGATCGCGGCCCGTCGCGGCGGCGTCGTCCGTGACGTGCTGGTTCAGGAAGGCGACAGGGTCACCGCCGGTCAGATTCTGGCCCGGCAGGAAGACGATGAACCCCGACTGGCCCTGCAGAGCGCCGCCGCCGACGTGGCCCAGGCCGAAAGCCAGTTGCGCCTGATCCAGGTGGAAATCCGCACCGCCCAGCGGGAATACGATCGCCTGCATCAACTGGTCGCCACCAATTTCGTCGCGGCCCAGCGCATGGATCAGGCTCGCGACGCCATCGCCACGGCCCAGGCCCGCCTGTCCAGCCAGCAGGCGGCGATCCAGACGGCCCGGGCCCGTCGTGACCAGGCCGCCTATAATGTCGAACTGACCATCATCCGCTCGCCGCAGAACGGTCGCATCGTGCGCCGCTACGCCAATCCCGGGGCCGGGGCCTCGACCCTGAACGTGTCCAACATGTTCGACCTGGAACCGGATGCGCCGCGCATCGCCCGGGCCGAAATCGTCGAAAGCGACATTCCCAACATCAGCCCGGGACAGGCCGTCGAGATCACGGCTGAAGGCGATCCGAACAAGATCTATGTCGGTACCGTGCTGCGCCGCGCCGCGGTGTTCGGAGCGCGCAAATTGACCTCGGACGATCCGTCCCAGCGCAGCGACGAGCGGGTGGTCGAGGTCGTGGTCACCACCGGCGACGCCCCGATGCTGATCGGCCAGCGGGTGCTGGTGAAATTCATGAAGCCCGGCCAGACTGCCGGAGCCCCCCGCGCCCCCTCGGCCGGCGTCCCCGCCAGCCGCTCGATGCGGACACCGCCCGCCCGCTAGATGTGAGCTCTCAATAGGTTGTCCATCCGGTCCAGGCCGGGGAAGCTG
>NZ_CAXBDH010000026.1:0-28137 GCF_963974615.1 uncultured Brevundimonas sp. | reverse complement strand
CAATCGTGCCGATGTTGCAATGCGGCTTGTTACGTTCGAACTTTTCCTTGGCCATTCTCTTCTCTCCGTCCCCTGAGCAGGGGGCTTATCCTTGGGTTTTCAGGGGCCCCGGCGGACCGCAGGTCCGCCGAAAGCAGGGGTTGGTATCAGGCGGAATATTTCTTGATCACTTCGTCGGCGACGTGTTGCGGCACCGGCTCGTAGTGGTCGTACTGCATCGTGAACTGGGCGCGGCCCTGCGACATGCCACGAAGCGTGTTCACATAGCCGAACATGTTGGCCAGCGGCACGAAGGCGTTCACGACGGTGGCGTTGCCGCGCATGTCCTGACCCTGGATCATGCCGCGACGGCCGTTCAGGTCGCCGATGACCGAACCGAGGTAGTCCTCGGGGGTCACGACCTCGACGGCCATGATCGGCTCGAGCAGCTTGGGCGAACCTTTTTCCTTCAGTTCGCGGAAGGCGGCGCGGGCCGCGATTTCGAACGCCAGCACGCTGGAGTCGACGTCGTGGTATTTGCCGTCCGTCAGGGTCGCCTTGAAGTCGATCAGCGGGAAGCCCGCCAGCAGGCCGCCGTCCTTGATGGACTCGAGGCCCTTCTGGACGCCGGGGATGTATTCCTTGGGCACGGCCCCGCCGACGATCGAGTTCTCGAACACGAAGCCCGAACCGGGTTCACCCGGCTCGAAGGTGATCATGACGCGGGCGAACTGGCCCGTACCACCGGTCTGCTTCTTGTGGGTGTAGTCGATGTCGACCTTGCGGCCGAGGCTCTCACGATAGGCGACCTGCGGCTGGCCGATGGTCGCGTCGACCTTGTAGGTGCGGCGCAGGATGTCGATCTTGATGTCGAGGTGCAACTCGCCCATGCCCTTGAGGATGGTCTGGCCGGACTCGTGGTCGGTCGAGACGGTGAAGGAGGGATCTTCCGAGGCCAGCTTGGCCAGGGCGACGCCCAGCTTCTCCTGGTCGGCCTTGGTCTTGGGCTCGACCGAGATCTCGATCACCGGGGCCGGGAATTCCATCTTCTCGAGAATGACGGGCGACTTGGTCGGGTCGCACAGGGTGTCCCCGGTGCGGGTGTCCTTCAGGCCGGCCAGGGCGACGATGTCACCGGCGTAGGCGACCTTGATGTCCTGACGGTCGTTGGAGTGCATCAGCAGCATGCGGCCGACGCGTTCCTTGCGGTCGCGGCTGGAGTTCAGCAGGCCCATGCCGGTTTCCATCTTGCCGGAATAGATGCGGCAGAAGGTCAGCGAGCCGACGAAGGGGTCGTCCATGATCTTGAACGCGAGAACCGACAGGGGCTCTTCGTCCGAGGCGTGGCGCACGACCGGCTCTTCGGTGCGGAAGTCGATGCCCGGCGTCGGCGGAATGTCGATCGGCGACGGCAGATAGTCGACCACGGCGTCAAGCAGGGTCTGGACGCCCTTGTTCTTGAAGGCCGAGCCGCACAGGATCGGATAGAAGGCCCCGGTCAGCACAGCCTTGCGGATGCATTTCTTCAGCACCTCGATGCTGGGCTCGGTGCCTTCGAGATAGGCTTCCATCGCCTCGTCATCGAGCTCGACGGCGTTGTCGATCAGGTACTGGCGGGCCTCGTTGGCCTTCTCGACCAGCTCGGGCGGGATCGGGCCGACAGTGAAGTTGGCCCCCAGGGCGTCGTTGTCCCAGACCACCGCGTTCATGGCGACGATGTCGACCAGGCCGGACAGCGAGCTCTCCGAACCGATCGGGAACTGGATCGGCACAGCCTTGGCACCGAGGCGGTCACGGATCGACTGGACCGAGGCGTCGAAATCGGCGCCGATCTTGTCCATCTTGTTGACGAAGACGATGCGCGGCACGCGGTACTTGTCGGCCTGACGCCAGACGGTCTCGGTCTGGGGCTCCACACCGGCGTTACCGTCCAGCACGGCCACGGCACCGTCGAGCACGCGCAGCGAACGCTCGACTTCAATGGTGAAGTCCACGTGTCCGGGGGTGTCGATGATGTTGAGGCGCTTCTCTTTCCAGAAGGCGGTCGTCGCGGCGGACGTGATGGTGATGCCGCGCTCCTGCTCCTGGTCCATCCAGTCCATGGTCGCGGCGCCGTCGTGGACTTCGCCGATCTTATGGTTCTTGCCGGTGTAATACAGGATCCGCTCGGTCGTCGTCGTCTTGCCCGCATCGATGTGGGCCATGATGCCGAAGTTGCGGTAGTCCTCGATCTTGTTGATACGGGCCATGAGAGCGTGCCTTGAAGTGAGTTCAGGACGCGTTTCGCGCCCTCGGGAAATGTCGGTCTGTGCGGGTAAGCGAGC
Source organism: uncultured Brevundimonas sp. (assembly GCF_963974615.1). Lineage (GTDB taxonomy): Bacteria > Pseudomonadota > Alphaproteobacteria > Caulobacterales > Caulobacteraceae > Brevundimonas. The sequence goes on along the minus strand of NZ_CAXBDH010000026.1, from coordinate 25,834 downwards.
GCGGGCGATTTAGCTCAAACCGCCCGCGCCGGATAGTCTCAGATAGGGATTCTAGAGGGCGCTTTGAAGGCGCCTACCAGCGATAGTGGCTGAAGGCGCGGTTGGCTTCGGCCATCTTGTGGGTGTCTTCGCGCTTCTTGACCGCGGTGCCGCGGTTGTTCGAGGCGTCCAGCAGCTCGGCGGCCAGTTTCTCGGTCATGGTGTTCTCACCACGCTTGCGCGCGGCGTTGACCAGCCAGCGGATGGCCAGGGCGCGGCGACGCTCGGGGCGAACCTCGACCGGCACCTGATAGGTGGCACCACCGACGCGACGCGAGCGGACTTCGACGGCCGGAGCCACGTTGTCGAGCGCGGTGTGGAAGGTGACGACCGGCTCCTGCTCTTTCTTCTTGTCGGCCAGGATCTCGAAAGCACCGTAGACGATGTTCTCGGCGACGGCCTTCTTGCCCTCGTACATGACGTAATTCATGAATTTGGTGACGATCAGATCCTTGAACTTGGGATCCGGCAGAACTTCGCGCTTCTGGGCGCGGTGACGACGGGACATGGAGTTGGCCTTCTAAATCGGTGTCGGACGGCCGGTGGAAACCGGCGAATGGGGTGAAGCGGTCGCTTATTTCGGGCGCTTGGTGCCGTAGTGCGAACGACGCTGCTTGCGGTCCTTGACGCCTTGCGTATCGAGCACGCCGCGCAGGATGTGGTAGCGAACGCCGGGAAGGTCTTTGACGCGGCCGCCGCGGATCAGCACAACCGAGTGCTCCTGCAGATTGTGGCCCTCGCCGGGGATGTAGCACACGGCTTCGATGCCGGTGGTCAGGCGAACCTTGGCGACCTTACGCAGAGCCGAGTTGGGCTTCTTCGGGGTCGTCGTGTAGACGCGGGTGCAGACGCCGCGGCGCTGGGGGCAGCCCTTCAGGGCGGGCACCTTGTTGCGGACCGGCTTGGGTTGGCGCGGCTTGCGGATCAGCTGGTTGATCGTGGGCATTAAGACTCGTCTCTTTCAATCGATGGAGGCGTGTGCCTTTCGGCCGGAGCGCCTCGGATACCTTCTTTTGGAGACCGCCTGACGACGATCCCCGGGGTTTGGATTTCGAGACGGGCGCGCGACAAACAGAAAAGCCGGAACGCGCGCTTCGGGCGTTCCGGCGGGCAACAGCCCGGTCGTTCGATTGTCACGATCCCGGACCGGCGGCGAACCGTCAGCCCTCGAAAGTCCGCGCCGTTTACGCTTTGACCGCCACGGGGTCAAGGGTCGGCCGCGATCGATACCGACCTCACCGTTCGGGAAATCGGCGGGACAACCTGAAAGTCGCCATGGTTTCCCGCTCAGGTCCAGGCAACGGGACGGGGAACGGTATGGCGGCGGGCGGACTCACAAGACCAGGGCTTCCCCGACGCTGGCGCAAGCCGGCGATGGTCGCCGCCTCCGTGGGTCTGCACGGTCTGGTGCTCGGCTATCTGGCCCTGACCACCGTGGGCGTCGCGATCGTCAGCCCCGATCTGCCGCGCCTCTTCATCCCGCTGCAGCTTGAGCCGCGCCCACTCCTGCCCGGCGAACGGGTCCGGGTGCCGACACCCCCACCACCACGCACGACGACCGCCGTCCGGACTGCACCCGCCACAGCCACGGCCACCCGACGCAAACCCGAGGAGGACGAGGCCCCGCCGACTCCCCCGATACCGCGTCTGGCCCTCCCCGCGCCCGGCGCACCGGTGATCGATGATGCCTGGCAGCTCCGCCCCCGCCTCCCCGGTGCCGTCGGCAATCTGCGGGCCGGATCGCTCGGCTGTCGACTGGGCCGCAGCCGGTTGACCCCGGCTGAACAGACCGCCTGCGACGATCGCTTCGGGGCCGCTGCCCTGAGCGCGGCCCCGGTCACCGGCAGTGGCAATCCGGCCCGCGATGCGCAGTTCGCCGCCGAGGGCGCACGGGCCCTGGCGGCCTATGAGCGTCGCCGTCGACCGCTGGCCGGAGGCACCGGCGTGGTCGGGCCCCAGGACGGTCCCGGTTCCAATTTCGGCATGGGAGTCGCCGGGGCTCTTCTCGATCCGTCGCTGCGCCCGGACTCGACCGAAAACATCCGCACCAACCGCCGCGACGGGCCGCGGGAATAGGTCAAAATCCTTCGCAGGCTCCGGCTGCTGCCCGGGGGCGGATGGCAGCCGGCGACAACTCGAGCCGTCAGTCCGGGTCGCTGGTCCGGGTCGCCGGCCTGAACAACGCATCGACCGAACCGCCATTGTCCCGGAGAGTCTGCTCTACCCGTTTGCGGCTGTCGTAATAGAACAGGGCGGGCGACCGACTGCCGTCGGACCGCAACCGCGCGGCCTCGGCGTCCGAGAGCGTGCCGCCGCCGGCGACGTGGTCGCAATAGCCCTCGATGGCCCAGACCGGGAATTGACGGTCTGCAAGCAGACCGAAGTGGGCGCGGACAAGCATATGCGTCCGCTCATGGGCGATGACGCCGCTCAGCGTCCGACTTCCGGCGACGGAGGCACCGTTCCACACCCTGTCGCTCGCAATGCTGGAACGGTTGACCACGATATGCCCGGCGAGCGGCCGGGTCAGGCCGAAGGCACCGCCGCCGCCCAATGAAAGCAGCCGCCACCGAACCCCTCCGTCCGTCAGGAAGATCGGGTGTCTCAAGGCCTCGGGGGTGAATATCGGGCTCTCGCGAACCCGGGCGTCGGCCCGGGCGACAACCTCATGGATTTCGGGCGGAATAGGCGTCGAGGAATATATCGGGGTCTCCCCCGCCATCGTCCGATAGGGAAAGCCGAGCATCCGGGGAAAGAACAGGCTCGCCGGCAGGTACAGGACAGCCGTGATCCCAAGCAGGGCCACAACGACCCAGAGCGTACGCTTCACCTTCATCAAGTCCCCCAGGGCCGTCTTCCCGGACGAAGCCTAGACTGAAAGTCCGACCTGACCCAATCCGCCTCCGAAAGCGGCCGCCGCGGAACGAAAAAGGGCGGCACCGTTTCCGGGGCCGCCCTCTTCAGTTCAGTCCGTAACTGCAGATCAGCTCGCGCTGCTCTCCAGCTCCAGGGCCAGGTCGGCCGGCAGCGGTTCGACCGCGGCTTCGCGAACCTTGGTCAGCTTGGCGTCACGCTCGTTGGCGACCTTCTGCAGGCTGCGGAGATAGGCCCCCGTGCCCGCCGGGATCAGGCGGCCGACGATGACGTTCTCCTTCAGGCCTTCCAGCGTATCGACCTTGCCGTTGACCGAGGCGTCGGTGAGGACGCGGGTGGTCTCCTGGAAGGACGCCGCCGAGATGAAGCTGCGGGTCTGCAGCGACGCCTTGGTGATGCCCAGCAGGACCGGCTGGGTGATGGCCGGACGGCCCTTGCGCTTCTCGACCTTGAGGTTCTCGGCCACGGCTTCCGCCACCTCGACCGTGTCGCCACGGATCAGGGTGGTCTCGCCGGAGTCGAGGATCTCGACCTTCTGCAGCATCTGGCGAACGATGACCTCGATGTGCTTGTCGTTAATCGGCACACCCTGCAGGCGATAGACTTCCTGCACTTCGTTGACGAGATACTCGGCCAGCGCCTCGACGCCCTGGATACGCAGCAGATCGTGCGGGTCCGGGTTGCCGTCGATGATGTAGTCGCCCTTCTGGATCAGATCGCCGTCGTGGACGGAGATATGCTTGCCTTTCGGGATCAGGAACTCGACGGGCTCGGCCTGGTTGCCATCGGCATCCGGCTCCGGCGTGATCTTGATGCGACGCTTGTTCTTGTAGTCGCGCCCGAACTCGACGCGGCCGTCCATCTCGGCGATGACCGCGCAATCCTTGGGACGACGGGCCTCGAACAGCTCGGCCACCCGCGGCAGACCGCCGGTGATGTCGCGCGTCTTGGCACCCTCGGTCGGGACGCGGGCGATGACCTCGCCCGGCTTGACCTGGTCACCGTTGTTCACGGACAGAACCGCGCCCACCGGCAGCAGGTAACGGGCGTCTGAACCCGAAGCCAGCTTGGCGTACTCCTCGCCGCTGGTGACACCGAGCGCGGGACGCAGGTCGGCCCCACGCGGGCTGGCCCGCCAGTCGGAGACGACGCGCTGGGCGATACCCGTGGCCTCGTCGGTCTCTTCCTTGACGGACAGGCCCTCGACCAGGTCCTCGAACCGGATCGCGCCGCCGACTTCAGTCAGGATCGGGCTGGTGTAGGGGTCCCACTCGGCCAGACGCTGGTTCTTCTTGGCCTCGGAACCCTCGATCACCCGCAGACGGGCACCGTAGGGGACCTTGTGGCTTTCGCGATCCTTGCCGTCGACGACGATGGTGATCACGACGTTGCGGCTCATCGCCACCAGATCGCCGTGCGCCGCCTTGACGGTCGGGCCCGTGATCCGGACGGTCCCGGGGTTGGTCGCCTCATAGAAGGAGGTCTCCGCCACCTGGGCCGTACCGCCGATGTGGAAGGTCCGCATCGTCAGCTGGGTGCCGGGCTCGCCGATCGACTGGGCGGCGATAACGCCGACCGCCTCGCCGATGTTGACGTTGGTGCCGCGGGCCAGGTCACGGCCGTAGCACATGCCACAGATACCGGCCTCGGCCTCGCAGGTCAGGCCCGAACGGACCTTGACCGACTGAACGCCGGCGGCGTCGAGGATGTCGACCTCTTCTTCTTCCAGATAGGTGTCGGCCTTGAACAGCACCTTCTCGCCACCCGGCTCCTTGATGTCCTCGGCCGCATAGCGACCCAGAACCCGCTGGCCCAGGGAGACGAGAACGTCACCGCCCTCGACCACGGCTCGCAGGGTGATGCCCCGGGTCGAACCGCAGCTTTCCTCGGTGACGATGGAGTCCTGCGCCACGTCGACCAGACGACGGGTCAGATAACCCGAGTTGGCGGTCTTCAGCGCGGTGTCAGCCAGACCCTTACGGGCCCCGTGGGTGGAGTTGAAGTATTCAAGAACGGTCAGGCCTTCCTTGAAGTTCGACACGATCGGCGTCTCGATGATCTCGCCCGAAGGCTTGGCCATCAGGCCGCGCATGCCGCCCAGCTGCTTCATCTGGGCCTGTGAACCACGGGCACCCGAGTTGGCCATCATGAACACCGAGTTGATGTCCGGGGCCTGACCCTTGATCAGCACGCGCGGCTGCGCGATCTCGGCCATCATCTCGTCCGCGACCCGGTCCGTGGCCTTGGCCCAGGCGTCGACGACCTTGTTGTACTTCTCGCCCTTGGTGATCAGGCCGTCGGCGTACTGTTGCTCGTACTCCTCGACCAGGGTGCGGGTTTCAGCGACGATCTCGACCTTCTTGGCCGGGATCACGATGTCGTCCTTGCCGAACGAAATGCCGGCCTTGGCGGCTTCACGGAAGCCCAGGCCCATCATCTGGTCGGCGAAGATCACCGTCGCCTTCTGACCACAGTGGCGATAGACCACGTCGATCAGATTGCCGATTTCCTTCTTGGTCAGGTTCTTCTCGAGCAGGCGGTAGCCGACGTTCGGATTCTGCGGCAGCAGCGCCCCCAGCTTCATCCGGCCCGGGGTGCTGTCGATGACCCTGGTCACGACCTTGCCCTCGGCGTCCTGTTCGGTCCAGCGCGCCTTGATCTTGGTGTGCAGGGACACGACACCGGCGTCGAGCGCGGCATCAATCTCGCCCATGTTGGCGAACAGCTTGCCTTCACCCGGCTCACCGTCCTTGACCAGCGACAGGTAGTAGAGACCCAGCACGATATCCTGCGAGGGCACGATGATCGGCTTGCCGTTGGCAGGCGACAGGATGTTGTTGGTCGACATCATCAGCACGCGCGCTTCCAGCTGGGCCTCGAGGCTCAGCGGGACGTGCACGGCCATCTGGTCGCCGTCGAAGTCAGCGTTGAACGCGGCGCAGACCAGCGGGTGCAGCTGGATGGCCTTGCCCTCGATCAGCTTCGGCTCGAACGCCTGGATGCCCAGACGGTGGAGCGTCGGCGCGCGGTTCAGCATGACCGGGTGCTCGCGGATCACCTCTTCGAGGATATCCCACACCTGGGGCTGTTCGCGCTCGACCATGCGCTTGGACTGTTTGACGGTGCCCGACAGGCCCTTGGCGTCAAGGCGCGCATAGATGAACGGCTTGAACAGCTCGAGCGCCATCTTCTTGGGCAGGCCGCACTCGTGCAGCTTCAGGTCCGGACCCACGACGATGACCGAACGGCCCGAATAGTCGACGCGCTTGCCGAGCAGGTTCTGACGGAAGCGGCCCTGCTTGCCCTTGAGCATGTCGGCCAGCGACTTCAGCGGACGCTTGTTGGCACCGGTGATGACCCGGCCACGACGGCCGTTGTCGAACAGGGCGTCGACCGACTCCTGCAGCATCCGCTTCTCGTTGCGGATGATGATGTCCGGCGCACGCAGCTCCATCAGGCGCTTGAGGCGGTTGTTCCGGTTGATGACCCGGCGATACAGGTCGTTCAGGTCGGAGGTGGCGAAACGGCCCCCGTCCAGCGGCACCAGCGGACGCAGTTCCGGCGGGATCACCGGCACCACCGTCAGCACCATCCACTCGGGCTTGTTGCCACTGTCGAGGAAGGCCTCGATCAGCTTCAGACGCTTGGACGCCTTCTTGGCCTTCATCTCCGACGGACTGTCGGCCAGCTCACCGCGGTGACGCTCGGCCTCGGCATGAAGGTCGATGCCCATCAGCAGATTGCGCACAGCCTCGGCACCGATCTCGGCGGTGAAGCCGTCATCGCCGAATTCGTCCTGGTAGTGGTAGTACTCGTCTTCCGTCAGCAGCTGGCTCTGCTTCAGCGGGGTCAGGCCCGGCTCGGTGACGATGTAGTTCTCGAAATACAGGACGCGCTCGACGTCCTTCAGCGCCATGTCGAGCATCAGCGAGATGCGCGACGGCAGCGACTTCAGGAACCAGATGTGGGCGGTCGGGCTGGCCAGTTCGATGTGGCCCATCCGCTCGCGCCGAACGCGGGCCAGGGTGACCTCAACGCCGCATTTCTCGCAGATAATACCCTTGTACTTCATGCGCTTGTACTTGCCGCACAGGCATTCGTAGTCCTTGGTCGGGCCAAAGATACGGGCACAGAACAGACCGTCACGCTCGGGCTTGAACGTACGATAGTTGATGGTTTCCGGCTTCTTGATCTCACCGAAGGACCACGACCGGATCTTCTCTGGCGAGGCCAGGGCGATCTTGATCTGATCGAAGGTCGGAGTGACCGGGAGCGGGTTGAAGATGTTCAGGACTTCCTGGTTCATCTTGGTTCCTTACTGCGGGATACCCCGGAAACGGGGGCCGCGAAATTAGATAAAGACGAAGAGAGCGAGCGACCGTCCCTCCCCGCTTGCGCAGGGAGGGTTCATCCGGTCAGTCAGCTGTTCTCCAGCTCCACGTTCAGACCCAGCGAACGCATTTCCTTGATGAGAACGTTGAAGCTCTCGGGAATGCCCGCCTCGAAGCTGTCGTCGCCACGGACGATGGCCTCGTAGACCTTGGTGCGGCCGGCGACGTCGTCGGACTTCACCGTCAGCATCTCCTGCAGGGTGTAGGCGGCGCCGTAGGCCTCGAGCGCCCACACCTCCATTTCCCCGAAGCGCTGTCCGCCGAACTGGGCCTTGCCGCCCAGCGGCTGCTGGGTAACCAGCGAGTACGGTCCGATCGAACGGGCGTGGATCTTGTCGTCCACCAGGTGGTGCAGTTTCAGCATGTAGATGTAGCCGACCGTGACCGGACGCTTGAACTGCTCGCCGGTCTGGCCGTCATAGACGACCGACTGACCCGAGCGATCCAGACCCGCCTTCTCCAGCAGATCCTCGATGTCCACGATGTGGGCACCGTCGAACACCGGGGTGGCGAACGGAACGCCCTTGGACAGGTTGCGGGCCAGCTCGACCAGATCGTCCTCGCTGTCGGGCAGCGGCGTATCCTTGCCGTAGATGCTCGACAGGTGGTCGATCAGCGCCTGCTTCTGGCCGCCCTGTTGCCAGGCCTCCAGCAGTCCGGCGATCTGCTTGCCCAGACCGGCCGCAGCCCAGCCCAGGTGGGTTTCGAAGATCTGGCCGATGTTCATGCGCGAGGGCACGCCCAGCGGGTTCAGAACGACGTCGACCGAGGTCCCGTCCTCAAGGTGCGGCATGTCCTCGATCGGCAGGATCTTGGAGATAACACCCTTGTTGCCGTGACGACCGGCCATCTTGTCACCGGGCTGAAGCTTGCGCTTCACGGCCACGAAGACCTTGACCATCTTCATCACGCCCGGGGGCAGTTCATCACCGCGCTGGAGCTTCTCGACCTTGTCCTCGAAGCGACGGTCGAGCGCCTTGCGGGCATTTTCGAACTGGGCCTTCATGGCCTCCAGCTCGCCCATCGCCTTCTCGTCGTCGAGAGCGATCTGCCACCACAGACCGCGCGACAGGTCGGCCATCTTCTCGGCCGTGACCACACCGCGACCCAGGCCCTTGGGACCCGAGACGGCGTTCTTGCCGAGGACCAGAGGCTGCAGGCGGCCGTAGACGTTGCGCTCAAGAATGGCGAGCTCGTCGTCACGGTCCTTGCCGAGGCGTTCGATTTCCGACCGCTCGATGGCGATGGCCCGCTCGTCCTTGTCGACGCCGTGACGGTTGAAGACCCGCACGTCGACGATGGTGCCGGCGACGCCCGGGGGCAGACGCAGGGAGGTGTCACGGACGTCAGAGGCCTTCTCGCCGAAGATGGCGCGCAGCAGCTTCTCTTCCGGGGTCATCGGGCTCTCGCCCTTGGGCGTGACCTTGCCGCACAGGATGTCGCCCGGCTGGACCTCGGCCCCGATCGCCACGATGCCCGCCTCGTCGAGGTTGCGCAGGGCTTCCTCGCCGACGTTGGGGATGTCGCGGGTGATCTCTTCCGGTCCCAGCTTGGTGTCGCGGGCCATGACCTCGAACTCCTCGATGTGGATCGAGGTGAAGACGTCGTCGCGCACGATACGCTCGGAGATCAGGATCGAGTCTTCGAAATTGTAGCCGTTCCACGGCATGAAGGCGACGAGGGCGTTACGCCCCAGCGCCAGCTCACCCAGGTCCGTCGACGGGCCGTCAGCGATGATGTCACCGACCTTGACCTCATCGCCCACGCGCACGATCGGGCGCTGGTTGATGCAGGTCGACTGGTTGGACCGCTGGAACTTCGACAGGCGATAGATATCGACGCCCGAACGGCCGGCATCCAGCTCGTTGGTCGCCCGGACCACGATCCGGGTACCGTCGATCTGTTCGACCACACCGTCACGACGGGCCACGACCACGGCACCGGAGTCGATGGCGACCACCGATTCCATGCCGGTACCGACCAGCGGCGCGTCCGACTGGACCAGCGGCACGGCCTGACGCTGCATGTTCGCGCCCATCAGGGCCCGGTTGGCGTCATCGTTCTCGAGGAAGGGGATCAGGGCCGCGGCGACCGAAACCACCTGCTTCGGCGACACGTCCATCATGTCGACGTCAGCCTTGATCAGCAGCTGGGATTCGCCGTTGATCCGGCCGGGGACCAGGTCCTCGACGATCTCGCCATTCTTGAGGGCGATGTTGGCCTGGGCGATCGTGTATTTCGACTCCTCCATGGCCGAGATGTAGACCACCTCGTCCGTAGCCTTGCCGTCCTTGACGCGACGGTAGGGGCTCTCGATGAAGCCGTATTTGTTGACCCGCGCGTGGGTGGCCAGCGAGTTGATCAGGCCAATGTTCGGGCCTTCCGGGGTCTCGATGGGGCAGATGCGGCCGTAGTGGGTCGGGTGCACGTCCCGGACCTCGAAGCCGGCACGCTCGCGCGTCAGACCGCCCGGGCCAAGCGCCGAAAGGCGACGCTTGTGGGTGATCTCGGACAGCGGGTTGGTCTGGTCCATGAACTGCGACAGCTGCGAGGAGCCGAAGAATTCACGCACCGAGGCCGCGGCCGGCTTGGCGTTGATCAGGTCATGCGGCATCACGGTGTCGATATCGACCGAGCTCATCCGCTCCTTGATCGCCCGCTCCATGCGCAGCAGGCCGACGCGGTACTGGTTCTCCAGCAGCTCGCCGACCGAACGCACCCGGCGGTTGCCGAGGTTGTCGATGTCGTCGATCTCGCCACGGCCGTCCTTCAGGCCGACGAGGATCTTCAGCACTTCCAGCACGTCATCCTTGCGCAGGACGCGGATCTCGTCCGAGACGTCCAGCTCGAGGCGCATGTTCATCTTCACGCGGCCCACGGCCGACAGGTCGTAACGCTCCGAGTCGAAGAACAGCGAGTTGAACATCGCTTCGGCCGCTTCAGGGGTGGGCGGCTCGCCCGGACGCATCACGCGATAGACGTCGAACAGGGCGTCCTCACGGGCACCGTTCTTGTCCACCCGCAGGGTGTTGCGCATGTAGGCCCCGACCGTGACGTGGTCGATGTCGAGCACGTCGATGGTGGTGAAGCCGTTGGTCTCCAGCAGCTCGATCGACTCGGCGTCCAGTTCGTCACCGGCCTCGACGTAGATCTCGCCGGTCTCATGATTGACGGCGTCCGAGGCCAGATATTTGGTCAGCAGGGCGTCCGCGGCCAGCGACAGCGACTTCAGGCCGCCGTCGGCCAGCTTCTTGGCGGCACGGGCGCTGATCTTGTGACCCGCCTGGGCCACCACTTCACCGGTGTCGGCGTCGACCAGGTCGAACTCCGGCTTCACACCGCGCCAGCGCTCGGGCTTGTAGGGGGTGACCCAGCCTTCGCCACGCTTCTCGTAGGGAACGGTCTCGTAGAAGGTCCGCAGGATCTCCTCACCGTCCATGCCCAGGGCATAGAGGAAGGTGGTCGCCGGCAGTTTGCGGCGACGGTCGATGCGGACATAGACCACGTCCTTGGCGTCGAACTCGAAGTCGAGCCACGAACCGCGGTACGGAATGACGCGGGCGGCGAACAGCAGCTTGCCCGACGAGTGGGTCTTGCCCTTGTCGTGGTCGAAGAAGACGCCCGGCGAACGGTGCATCTGCGAGACGATCACGCGCTCGGTGCCGTTGACGATGAAGGTACCCTTGTCCGTCATCAGGGGGATGTCCCCCATGTAGACGTCCTGCTCCTTGATGTCCTTGACCGAACGGGCTCCGGTTTCCTCGTCCGCCTCGAACACGATCAGGCGCAGCTTGACCTTCAGCGGCGCGGCATAGGTCATGTCGCGCTGGATGCATTCCTCGACGTCGTATTTGGGCTGCTCGAACTCGTACGAGACATATTCCAGGACGGCGCGCTCGTTGAAGTCCTTGATCGGGAACACCGACTTGAAGACAGCCTCGATGCCCTGATCCTTGCGCGGGCCCGTGACCACGTCGCGTTGCAGGAACTGTTCGTAAGAGGCGCGCTGAACCTCGATCAGGTTCGGCATCTTCACCGCTTCGGGGATTCGCCCGAAGGATTTGCGAATGCGCTTCTTGCCGGTGAAGGACGTGGCGAGGGCGATCTGACCGCTCAGGGCGAGACCGGCTGTGGTATTGGCCATTCTTGTTTCCCAATTCGCACGGGTGCCGCCCGGGGGGAGCGGGGAACCCTGCGTCAAATGCAGCAACAGCCGCGCCGGCGCACGGGTGCGCTGTCGCGGCTTCGGTTTCTTGGTGCCCACCCTCGATCCGTCAGGACCAGGGCACCAGCAATGTGAAGCTCCCTTGGGGAGGAGCGCGCCTTCGCTCTGGTCGGAGGGTAACGGACCAGGCCTCGGCGCTTTCGCGCGGACTCATCAGAGTTGTGCGGAACCGGGATGTATACTCGCTTTTCTGACGAAATAAAGGCCCTGTCGAGAAGTCTGGCAAATTCCGCGCCGACCCTGCTAGCGTCACCCCATGAAGCGCATCCTCATCACCGCCCCGATCCTCGTCACCTTCGCCCTGGCCGCCTGTGCCACGGCCCCGACGCCCCCCTCCCCGGTTGTTCCGACGGGCCCGGCCACCCAGGCAAACTGGGATGCGGGCCAGACCGCCTATCTGGCCTGGAACGGCCAGCGTCGCGGCTGGACCACCACCGCCAGCGGCCTGCAGTATCGCCGTGAGGGCCGCGCCCATCCCGCCGGCCGCCAGCCCACGTCCACCGACACGGTGCGCGTCCACTACGCCGGCACCTTCATCGACGGCCGCGAGTTCGACAGCTCATACACCCGCGGCGAGCCCGCCGAATTCCCGCTGAACCGGGTCATCAAGGGCTGGACCGAGGGCGTGGCCCTGATGCACGAGGGCGAGACCTTCCAGTTCGTCATCCCGGCAGACCTGGCCTATGGTTCACGCTGGGTCGGCGGCGACGAACTGCCGCCCAACTCGACCCTGCTGTTCAAGGTCGAACTGCTGGCCGTCCTGCCCGCGAACTGATCGCCTCACCCCTTGACGTTACGATGTAACAGGCGTGATCTCTCGCCTGCTGCGCACCCGCGGCTGTCAGGATTCCGGTTCATGTCGTTCCCGCGTTCCGCCGTCTCCGTCTGCGCCCTGGCACTGCTGTCCGCCACACCGGCCTTCGCCCAGGCCCGGCTCGAGACGGCACCGCCGGTCGCGGCCCCGGCCCTGCCCATGGCCCTGCCGCCGATCCCGGCCGCGCGTGATCTGGCCTGGCCCGGCGTGGTTCGCCTCGACGTCGACGCCACCGACCTGAACCGCCGCATCTTCCGGGTGCGTGAAACCATCCCGGTCGAACGTCCCGGCGAGATGACCCTGTATTTCCCCGAATGGCTGCCCGGCGACCACGGGCCGGTCGGGCCGGTCTCCCAACTGGCGGGCCTGATCATCAGCGGGGGCGGCCAGCGCATCGAATGGGTGCGCGACACCCTGCACCCCCTCGCCTTCCACATCGTCGTCCCCGACGGAGTCCGCGAGATCACAGCCGATTTCCAGCACCTGTCGCCGACTACGGACGATCAGGGCCGCATCACCATGACCGCCGAGATGCTCAACATCCAGTGGGAGAAAATGCTGCTCTATCCGGCCGGTCGCTACAGCCGGAACATCACCATGCAGGCCAGCGCCACCCTGCCTGCCGGCTGGAGTCTGGGCACCGCCCTGGAGACGGAATCGACAGCCGGCGGCACCACCACCTTCAAGCCCGTTCCCCTCGACGTCCTGGTCGACAGTCCGGTCTTCGCCGGGGTCCATTTCCGCCGCATCGACCTCGATCCCGGTGGCCGCTCGCCGGTGCATCTGGATATCGTCGCCGACAGTGCGGGCAATATCGCCCCGACCGACGACCAGATCGGCATCCTGCGCGCGCTGGTACAGCAGGCCGACCGCCTGTACGGGGCGCGCCACTTCGACCACTATGATTTCCTGATGGCCATGACCGACCGTCTCGGCGGCATCGGGCTGGAGCATCACCGCTCGTCCGAGAACAGCGTCGACCCCGGCTTCTTCACCGACTGGGCGACGAAGCTGGGCGACCGTGACCTGCTGCCGCACGAATACACACACTCATGGAACGGCAAATACCGTCGTCCGGCCGACCAGAACGTCGCCAACTACAATGTGCCGCTGCAGGATTCCCTGTTGTGGGTCTATGAGGGCCAGACCCAGTTCTGGGGCAAGGTCCTGGCCGTGCGCTCAGGCCTGCACAGCAAGCAGCAGGGGCTCGACGCTTTGGCCCTGGACGCCGCCAGCTATGATCATGTGGTCGGCCGCGCATGGCGCGCCCTGCAGGACACCACCAATGATCCGATCATCACCCGGAGGGCCCCGATCGGCTGGCGCAGCTGGCAGCGCAGCGAGGACTACTATGTCGAGGGCCAGCTGATCTGGCTCGACGCCGACACCCTGATCCGCGAGAAGACCGGCGGTCGCAAGGGGCTGGACGACTTCGCCCGTGCCTTCTTCGGCGTCGATGACGGGGCCTATGGCGAAAACCCCTACACCTTCGACGACGTGGTGCGGACGCTGAACGGCGTGGTCGAGCACGACTGGGCCACCTTCCTGCGCAGCCGTCTCGACGGCCACGGCCCCGGGGCTCCGCTCGACGGCCTGACCCGTGGCGGCTACCGCCTCGTCTATACCGACACCCCCAGCGACTATCAGAAGACGCTGTACGCCGAGCGCGGCCGCAGCGACTTCGCCTGGTCGCTGGGCATCGTCACCTCGCCCACCAACAGCATCGGCAGCGTCCAGTGGGACAGCCCGGCCTTCCGCGCCGGACTGGCCGTCGGCATGCAGGTCATCGCGGTCAACGGCGCGGCAGCCTCGGCCGACGTGCTGGCCCGGGCGATCACCGCGGCCAAGGGTACCGACGCCCCGATCAGCCTGATCATCAAGGACGGTGACCACTACCGCACCGTGGCCCTCGACTGGCACGACGGCCTGAAATACCCGCACCTCGAGCGGATCGAGGGCACGCCGGACCGGCTGGGCGACCTGTTCAGCCCGCGCCGGCGCTAGGTCTGCTCGCCCCGTCGCGCTGGAGAGGCTTTACGCTCGGGCGCGAACCCGCCACCGTAGAGTCTCACCGCGCCGGTCCGGGCGCGTCTCCTGATCAACCTGCGTGCGAGAGTCCATGTCCCACATCCGTCTCCCCGCCACCGTCCTTGCCCTGCTGCTGGCGACGACGGCCCTGCCCGCCCTGGCCCAGAGTCCCGGCACGCCCTGGGTCACCGATGCGCGCGAGGCCGCCCTCGCCCTGCCCCGGGCCCAGCCGGTGATCCCGGCCCCGCAGGACCGGCCCTTTCCCGGGGTGATCACCTACCAGGCCGACGTCACCGACCTCGAGCACCGCATCATCTCGGTGCACCAGACCGTGCCGGTCAACGCCGGACCCCTGACCCTGCTCTATCCGCGTTACCTGCCCGGCAACCACGCCGGCACCGGCCCGATTCAGCTGCTGGCCGGCGTCACCGTCACCGGCGGCGGCCAGCGGATCGAATGGCTGCGCGACACCATCGACCCCTATGCCTTCCATCTCGACATCCCCGCCGGGGTCAGCGAGATCGCCGTCGACTTCCAGTGGCTGACCCAACCCGACAGCAGCGAGTGGCGCGTCGTCATGACGCCGGCCATCGTCAATATGGAGTGGGAAAAGGCCATCCTCTATCCGGCCGGCTATTTCTCCAACCAGATCCAGGTCGCCGCCTCGATCCGCCTGCCCGAGGGCTGGAACTACGGCACGGCCCTGACCACCACTGCATTCGAGAACGGCGTGGCCACCTTCGCCCCGACCGACCTCTACACCCTGATCGACAGCCCGATGTTCGCCGGGGCCCATTTCCGCCGGATCGACATCGACCCGACCGGTGACAGCGTCCATCTGAACATCGTCGCCGACGAGGCCGCGGACATCGCCCCGACCGCCGACCAGCTGGCCCTGTTCGAAAACCTCGTCGGCCAGGCCGACCGGCTGTTCGGGTCGCGCCATTTCGACCACTATGAGTTCCTCGTGGCCATGACCGACCAGCTGGGCGGCATCGGTCTCGAGCATCATCGTTCGTCCGAGAACACCGTCAGTCCCGACTTCTTCACCGACTGGAGCGCCAGCGCCGGCGGCCGCTCCCTGCTGCCGCACGAATTCAC
Source organism: uncultured Brevundimonas sp. (assembly GCF_963974615.1). GTDB lineage: Bacteria > Pseudomonadota > Alphaproteobacteria > Caulobacterales > Caulobacteraceae > Brevundimonas. The sequence goes on along the minus strand of NZ_CAXBDH010000026.1, from coordinate 10,362 downwards.
CCATTCCTGGAACGGCAAATTCCGCCGCCCGGCCGACGAGCTGACCGCCAACTACAACGTGCCCAGCCAGAACACCCTGCTGTGGGTCTATGAGGGCCAGACCCAGTACTGGGGCGATGTGCTGTCGGCCCGGTCAGGCCTGGCCAGCCGGGATGTCGCCATCGCCAACCTGGCCACGGTCGCGGCCTTCTACGATACCCAGCCGGGCCGTCAGTGGCGGGCCCTGCAGGACACCGACAACCACAACCTGCTGGGCTACCGCGTCCCCGGCCAGTATCCGTCATGGATGCGCGGCACCGGCGACTATTACCGCGAGAGCCAGCTGATCTGGCTCGATGCCGATACCCTGATCCGCGAGGGCACCCGCGATCGCAAATCGCTCGACGATTTCGCCCATGCCTTCTTCGGCGTCGACGACGGCGTCTTCACCCCGCGCGGCTATACGTTCGACGAACTGGTCGCGGCGCTGAACGCCGTCTATCCGCACGACTGGGCCGGCTTCCTGCGCGACCGGCTCGACGCGGTCGGCCCGGACGCCCGCGCCCCGCTCGACGGCATCACCCGGGCCGGCTGGCGTCTGACCTGGGTCGACAGCCTGACCCCGGTCGAGAAGTCGGTCCAGGGCGGCTGGGCCCGCGACTTCCAGTATTCGCTGGGCTTCACCCTGTCGGGTCCGGACAACAGCCTGGCCAACATCCGCTGGGACGGCCCGGCCTTTCGCCTCGGCATCGGGGCCGGCTGGAAGCTGGTCGCGGTCAACGGCACCACCGCCGACCCCGCGGCGCTGCGCGACGCCGTCACCGCGGCCAAAGGCACCGACGCCCCGCTCGAGCTGCTGCTGAAGTCCGGCGACCGTTTCCGTACCGTGGCCTTCGACTATCACGACGGCCTGCGCTACCCGCGTCTGGTGCGCATCGAGGGCACCCGCGACCGGCTGGCCGACATCTACGCGCCCCGGCGGCGTTGACGGAATGGGCGGCGGGCCTTGGCCCACCGCCCGCGTCCACCCAGACCTACAGCAGCTTCAGCAGGGCCTCGGCCGCCTCACGCGACGAGGCCGGGTTCTGGCCCGTGACCAGCTTGCCGTCGGTGACCACATAGGACCCCCAGTCGGGCCCCTTGGAATAGTCGCCGCCATTGGCCTTGAGCATGTCCTCCACGAGGAAGGGCACAATCCCGGTCAGGCCGACGGCCTCTTCCTCGCTGTTGGTGAATCCGGCGACCTTGCGGCCCTTGACCAGAAACGCTCCGTCCGCACCTTTCACATGCCGGAACACGCCGGGCGCGTGACAGACCGCGGCCACCGGTTTGTCGGCCCTGGCGAAGGCTTCGATCAGGGCGATCGAGGTCTTGTCTTCGGCCAGGTCCCACAGCGGGCCGTGGCCGCCGGGATAGAAGACGGCGTCAAAGTCGCCGGCCGACACACTGTCCAGCCGCACCGTATTGGCCAGCACCTTTTGCGCGGCCTCGTCGTCCTTGAAGCGGCGGGTGTCGTCGCTCTGGGCGTCCGGTGCGTCGCTCTTGGGATCCAGCGGCGGCTGCCCGCCCTTCGGCGAGGCGACGACGATGTCGGCCCCGGCGTCCTGCAACGCATAATAAGGCGCGGCGAATTCCTCGAGCCAGAAACCGGTCTTCTCGCCGGTGTCACCGAGTTGATCGTGCGAGGTCAGTACCATCAGGATTTTCATGGGGGCGTCCTTCGTTCGGGGGGAGCTACGCAGATGGGGTCCATCGCGGCTGTCGCCAGTCCAAACGCATACGGGCCCGGTGGTTTCCCACCGGGCCCGCTGAAGTTTTGCGATCCGGTCCCGAAGGACCGGGCCAGATTACTTGATCTGGATGGTCGCGCCGGCTTCTTCCAGCTTCTTCTTGGTCTCTTCAGCGATCTGCTTGGAGACGTTCTCGAGGACGTTCTGCGGAGCGCCTTCGACCAGGTCCTTGGCTTCCTTGAGGCCCAGGTCCGAGCGAACGCCGCGAACTTCTTTAATCACGTTGATTTTCTTGTCGCCGCCCGAGACGAGCACGACGGTGAACTCGGTCTGCTCTTCGGCGGCTTCGGCCGGAGCAGCACCACCACCGGCCGGCATGGCCATGGCGACGGGAGCAGCGGCGCTGACGCCCCACTTTTCTTCAAGCAGCTTGGACAGTTCGGCAGCTTCCAGAACGGTCAGTTTGGACAGGTCTTCAACGATTTTGGCGAGATCGGCCATGGGATGTTTCCTTCGGAGGATTGGGTTTCAGTAGAGAGTTTGCAGAGATGAAAGAGGCGGGTCCGCTTACGCGGCGTCCTTGGCGGCATAAGCGCTGAACACGCGAGCCAGTTGAGACGCCGGGGCTTGCACGACGCCGGCGATCTTGGTCGCAGGCGCGTTGAGCAGGCCCAGAATCGAGGCGCGGAGCTGGTCCAGCGACGGCAGTTTGGAGAGAACCTCCACGCCTTTCGCGTCCAGAACCTTGTCACCCATGAAGCCGCCGAGAACGACGAAGCGGTCGTTGGCCTTGGCGTATTCAGCGGTAACCTTGGCGGCCGTCACCGCGTCGTTGGCATAGGCGATGCCCACGGGACCCTTGAACAGGCCGTGGTAGTCGCTGCCTTCAGCGGCTTCGAGCGCCTTGAGCGCCAGGCGATTCTTGATCACCTTGAACGTGCCGGACTCCTTGCGGAGGCGGCCACGCAGATCTTCCATTTCCGCAACGGTCAGACCCAGGTTGTGGGTCACGACCACGGCGCCCGCGTCGGCGAAAACGCCCTTGAGCGTTTCGATCGACTCGGCTTTTTGAGCGCGGTCCATTGCGGTCTCCAGTCTGGTATTCACCGCCGGGCTTATTCCCGACGATGGCCCCGGCATTCCTATGGAATGCCGAGCGAGACGTTTCAGCAAAATCCGAGGATTTTGCTGTCCCAAAGCGCCGCGCATCGCTGCGAGACGGTCAGGCCGGTCGTATTGTCCGAAGGATGCTCAAACCCCGACGTCCGGAACCCGGAGCGTCTGGCGTCGTCTGCGTCCCCATCTCCCCACGGCACCAGAGGGCCCTCTGGCAGTTATGGCGCGGGTGACCCCCGTGCCCCGAAGTTCTCGGACAGGACCGTCACGGGCAGGGCCTGTGACGGGAAGCGGCGCTCTTACAGGGGAACCGTGGGGAAATCAACGGCCCCGGGGATATCGGCCGTCGCTATTTACGGCGGGCCGGGGCCGGCGTCCCCGCCGGCGACGGCAGACCGGCTCCGGCATACATCGCGGCCCGCACCTCAACCGGATCGCAGCCATAGTGTTCGCACATCCGGACCGCCATCTTGTCAAACATCCGCGGCATGACTGACATCACCGCTGCGGTGGCCACGGGCAGAAGCTCAAAAGTCTTGGCGATAATTGTCCGTCCCTCGGGTGTGTCATAAAAGGCCAGCAGCGCCTCGAGTTCGGATTCCGAAAAGCCGTTGGCATAGACCGGCACCATCTGATCCATCATCGCCGGCACCAGATCGCCGACCAATTCACCGGTCAGACCAGTAAGGAAACGCCGGTCCTCATCCGGCAGGTTCCGCCCCTCGGTCTGAACCTGGACCTCCACCATGGCCTGAATCGCTGTCCGCAGCTGTTCGCCCTGTATCAGATCGATATAGCGACGGCTCAGGGCCAGCTGGCGCGCGGTCACCGTGGTTTCCCCAGCCTGGGCCGGGATCTCCCGCGCCTCCACCCCGGCCGGTGAGGCCAGACACAGAACGGCTACCAGTGCCGTAACCCCCGTCAGTCGCATTGAATTTCCCCCGATGCGTTACTTCCCGGGTCACACTCTCGAGTTGTGTCTGATCTGGCAATCCCGTAAAGCGAAAAACATGGCCTCGGACCGACCTCAGCCGGCCGGACGTGCGCTCAGAAAGGCAAAGGCCTCGATCAGGGCCTTGAGCTCCGGCTCATCCACACGCTGTGACGCGGTCTCCGGCGTCACCCATTCCCGTTCGCGCTCTTCGCGCTCGGGCCACTGGTCGAGGATCTCGGTGACCTGCAGCGGAAACACATCCACGGCGCACAACTGGGTCTTGTCGCCCTTCAACCGTTTCAGATAGCGGAACATGCCCAGCGGCTCGCTGGTGATGTCGCCCCGGATCCCGGCCTCCTCAAAGGCCTCCTGGGCCGCGGCCTCGTGCGCCGCCCGGTCCTTCATCGGCCAGCCCTTGGGGATGACCCAGCGCTTCGTCTCGCGCGAGGTGATCAGCAGGATCTCCAGCCCACGCGCGCCCGTCCGCCACGGCAGGGCCGCGAACTGATGGCGCCGGTCCCGCCGGTAAATCTTGTTGGTCTTGTTTTTGGTCAATTCAATCCTGTCCTGTCGGCGTCCGCCGCCCTCCGCGCCGACAGCGGCGAAGGCCGACAGCAACCATCCGCCACCGGATGATTCGTCACAAACGAAAACGGCGGCAGGGATCGCTCCCCGCCGCCGCAATCATTCAACCGGTAAGGTCGGTCAGGCGTTCAGCGAAGCCGGATCGATCTTGAAACCGGGGCCCATCGTCGAGGACAGGCTGATACGCTTCACATAGGTACCCTTGGCACCCGACGGACGGGCCCGCGACAGGGCGTCGACATAGGCCTTCACGTTGGCTTCCAGGGCTTCCTGGGTGAACGAGGCCTTGCCGATCCCGCCGTGCACGATGCCGGCCTTCTCGACGCGGAACTCGACTGCACCGCCCTTGGCGTCCTTGACCGCTTGCGCGACGTTCGGGGTCACCGTGCCGACCTTGGGGTTGGGCATCAGGCCGCGCGGGCCCAGCACCTTACCCAGACGACCGACCAGGGCCATCATGTCCGGCGACGCGATGACGCGATCGAAGTCCATGAAGCCGCCGTTGATCTTCTCGTACAGATCCTCGGCACCGACGATGTCGGCTCCGGCGGCCAGGGCCTCGGCCGCCTTGGCGTCCTTGGCGAAGACGGCGACGCGAACGTCACGGCCCGTACCCGACGGCAGGTTGACCACGCCGCGGACCTGCTGGTCAGCGTGACGCGGGTCGACGCCCAGGTTGACGGCGATCTCGATCGACTCGTCGAATTTGGCGGTGGCATTCGCCTTGACGGCCTTGATGGCCTCGGCGAACGACAGGTTGGCTTCACGGTCGCCCGTCCAGGCCTTCATACGCTTGGTTTGCTTGGTCATGTGCTCAGCCCTCCACGACGTTCAGGCCCATGGCCTTGGCCGAACCCTCGATGATCTTGGTCGCGGCATCGAGATCGTTGGCGTTCAGGTCCTTCATCTTCTTCTCGGCGATCTCGCGCAGCTGGCTGCGGGTGACCTTGCCGACCACTTCGCGGCCGGTCAGCTTCGAGCCCGACTTCAGCTTGGTCGCCTCCTTCAGGAACCAGGTCGCCGGCGGCGTCTTGGTGATGAAGGTGAAGCTCTTGTCCTGATAGACGGTGATCACGGTCGGCAGGGGCGTGCCCTTGCCGACGTTCTCGGTGCGCGCGTTGAACTCCTTGCAGAAGCCCATGATGTTGACGCCGCGCTGGCCCAGTGCGGGGCCGATCGGGGGCGAGGGCGTGGCGGAAGCCGCCGGCACCTGCAGTTTGATATAGCCCAGAATTTTCTTGGCCATTGGTCTCTCCTGTGAGTGACCCGGGGTTCAGTCCGGGCCGGTGAGCCGTGGTCCGGCATGGCTGCCTCCCACGGATTTATGCGGGCGAACCCGCACCGCTCCCTGCGGAGCGAGGCGCGCGTGTAGCAAGGGCGGGCCGGAAAAGCAAACGGCGGCCCCGGGGGACCGCCGCTGCGATATGTGTCGTCTTTACCGGATGTGGCGGATGTCTCCGCCGCCGATGTGTCGCCTGTCTCGCCCGGATGTCCTGCCCGGGAACGATTCTAGCCGCTGTTCTTCTCGACCTGATTGTATTCCAGATCCACCGGGGTCGGACGGCCGAAGATAGACACGGCCACACGCAGGCGGGCGTTGTCCTCGTCGACGCTTTCGACCTGGCCCTCGAAACTGGCGAAGGGACCGTCAATGACCTTGACGGTCTCGCCGATGTCGAAGCGGATGGTGGGTTTCGGACGTTCGACGCCCTCCTCCACCTGACCGATGATGTTCTGGACCTCACGCTCGGACACCGGCAGGGGCTTGGTGCCGCCCGCCGCGCCGAGGAAGCCGGTGACCTTCGGCGTGTTCTTGACCAGGTGATAGGCCTCGTCGGTCATCTCCATCTTCGCCAACACATAGCCGGGGAAGAATTTGCGTTCCGAGTTGATCTTGCGACCGCGCCGGATCTCGACGACGTCCTCGGTCGGCACCAGGATTTCCGAAAAACACTCGGTCAGGCCCTGCTGGCGAGCCTGGTCCTGGATATGCTGGGACACCTTCTTCTCGAAATTCGAGTAGGCGTGGATGATGTACCATTTGTGCCGCGGATTGGCGGCCGGTTTGGTCTCGGGCGCTGCATCAGTCATGCGCGTCTCCTTATTGGCCGAAAGCGAGGACGTATTGGGAAATGATGGTCAGGCCGGCGTCGACAACCCAGAAGAAGATCGAGGCGATGACCACCATGATGAAAACCATCACGGAGGTGATCCAGGTTTCCTTGCGGCTCGGCCAGACGATCTTGCGACCTTCCGCACGAACCTGGCTGAAGAACTGCGGAATGGAGACACGCTTCTTCGGCACCGGCGTGTCGACTGCGACCGTCTGCGCCGCCGGAGCGGTTTTCATTCCCATCGTGCGACGACCGCCGGGGGTCTTGGCCTTGGCCATTCAGCGTCTCTTCAAACTCTTGATCCTGCCCGTTCAGATAGGAAGTCCCATCCGGCGGTAACAGGGGGAAATGGCAGGAGTGGAGGGACTCGAACCCACGACCCTCGGTTTTGGAGACCGATGCTCTACCAGCTGAGCTACACTCCTGTAGTGCCCGGACAAAGCACAACGCGCCGTGGGTCACCCCATCGGCGCGTGGTCCTCGCCAGACCGGGGCGTATGCCCGAGCGGAGGCGGGTTTTCAAGGGCAATCCGCCCCCGGACACGGCGATTGCGGCCGGGGCGCGGATCAGTTGTCCCGACGGGCGGCCCTGGCCTGGGCCTCGTCCTCGGCCTTGACCACCTGACGGAACAGAAGCTTGTCGATCCGGCGGTCGTCCATGTCGATGATCTCGACCTCAAACCGGCCCAGCTGCAGCACCTCACCCTCGCCCGGGACCCGCGACAACTGGTGCAGCACCAGGCCGGCGACGGTGTGGAAACTCTCGTTCTCGCCGAAATCCTCGCCCAGCATGTCGCACAGGTCGTCGAGGTCGGTGCGGCCGTCCACCATCCAGTTGCCGTCGGCCAGCTGGGTGACGAAGCCGGTGGGCTCATCGTGGCTCTCGTTGAAGTCGCCGGCGATCATCTCGAGAATATCAGTAGCCGTGACCACGCCCTCGAAGGCCCCGTATTCATCGACGATGAAAGCCATGTGGACATGGGTGCCCTTCAGGATCTCCAGCGCCTTCAGCACCGAGGTCGACTGCGGAATAAAGGCCGGCGTCTTGACGTGTTTCTCGACCTCCAGCTCCCCGCTGGTCAGATACGAGTCCAGCAAGTCCTTCTTGTGCACCACCCCGATCGGATGATCCAGATCACCGTCGCGGGCCACCACGATGCGGGAATAGGGGCAGACCCGGATTTCCTCACGCAGCACCTCGGCCGAATCGGCCAGGGCGACCCAGAAGACATCGGTGCGCGGTGTCATCGCCACCCGCACCGGCCGGTCGCCCAGGCGCAGAATTTCCTCGATCATCACCTGTTCCTCAGGCTCGATCAGGCCGGCCGACGTGCCCTCGGCCAGGATGGTCTCGACCTCCTCCTGGGTCACATCGGTGCCGTCGCGGTCCTTGACCCCCATGATCCGGAGGATCGCCGAGGTCGAGGCCGTCAGCAGCACCACGAACGGGTTCAGCACGACGGCCAGGCTGGAAATCGGCGCGGCCATCTTGGCGGCGATGGTCTCGGGGAAAATCAGGGCCAGACGTTTGGGCACCAGCTCGCCGACGATCAGCGAGACATAGGTGATGCAGACCACGACCAGGGCGGTCGAGAAAATCTGGGTGTAATCGACCAGGGCCGGAAACTGGGCCTCGAGAATCTTGTCCAGCTCTCCGGCGATGGTGGCCTGGCCATAGGCACCCGCCAGAATACCGATCAGAGTGATGCCGACCTGGACCGCTGACAGGAAGTGGGTCGGATCCTCGGCCAGCCTCAGGGCGGCACGTGCCCCCTTGTCCCCGCGCTCGGCCCGGCTTTGCAGCTTGGATTTACGAGACGAGACGACCGCGAGCTCGGTCATGGCGAACAGGCCGTTGAGCACCACGAGGAGCAGAACGACAACGATGGCGATGGCTAACATCTAGGAGGAGATAGACCGGCGCGGCGCGACAGTCGGCGTCCGCAGGGGGATATTAGAAGAGGTTTCGGCTTTCCGCCACGTTTTCCTTGAATCTCAGCCGCGGGGACCGGTGTCGACGGCTCCGTAGGGCCCGCGCACATCGGCATTTCCCGGGATTACCGCAGCACAGGCGGACATGCCGATCAGGGTGCCGATGAACAGACCGATGCGAAGCGCACGCAACATGATTACCAAATCCCTAACGTTCAGATTGCGAACGTAGAGGCCGGTTTTCGGTTGCGCTCAAGTCCTTGCCCCTGACAGGCAACCCCTTAACCGTACCAGGTCACCTGCCAGGCGAACCCGACCGGACAGCAGAACGGGCGGCCCCTTGCGAAGGCCGCCCGCCCTGTCAGTAGCCGATCAGACCTGGCTGCGCGGCTTGGTCGTCGACTTCGGGGCCTTGGTCAGCTTGTCAGCCCACGACTGGGCCACCTGCCCGGCCGCAGTGCGTCCACCCAGACCAAAGGCCAGGGCTGCGGCGACGGCCGCGGCACCCAGAACCAGACCGAAGGCCAGTATGACGATTTCATCGGCAATGCCCATGAAGCTCAGACCCATGGCTGTAGCCAGGGCGATGGTTGCCCAGCGCACGATGGTCGAGGCGAAGCGATCCGCCCCGTCCGTTCCACGGTTGATGGCATTGCTCAGAACGTCGGCCAGGATCACGCCGGCGACGATGATGACACCGCCGGTCACGATCCGCACCGCCAGACTCAGCACCTCCTCAACGAGGGCCGCGACAGCACCGAATTCCAGCAGGCGAGCCGCTTCTATCGCTGTAAAGGCGACGATGGCGACCATGGCCAGCAGGCCGACGATGCGCGACGGGGTCAGCGAACGCGACACCGACTTGTCACCCATGGCGCGCGCCGTCGCCGGCGTCACGTCACCGGCATAGGGAGCGGCGACCTCGGCCGAAGCCCCTTCGGGGCGGGCCGATGACAGGCTGACAAAGCCACTGATGCTGCGGTCAAATCCGGTGGCCGGCAGCACCCGTTCGATGACCTGGGCGACCCAGCGACCGATGAACCAGCCGATGGCCAGAACGATCGCGGCAGCCAGGACCCGCGGGATGGCGTCGAAGACCGTGGCCAGAACGGCGACGGCCGGAACGGTCAGGGACTCAATGCTCAGCTGTTCCAGCGCCGCAATGGTGATCGGGATCAAGATCAGCACGAACACCAACGTACCGATGGCGGTACTCACACCGGTCGACCCGGTGGCCCGCGCCAGACCGGCCCGGTCCAGCCAGGCGTCGGCGCTTACAGCCTTCAGGGCGGCTTCGGTCACCCGGCGTGCCAGGGTAGCGACGATGTAGCCAATGAAGAAGATGAGGACCGCGCCGAGAATGCTGGGCAGGAAGGACGCGACCTGATTCAGCAAGGTGTTCAGCGGGGTGACGACCTGTCCCAGGTTCAGCACACCCAGGGCAGCGACGACGCCGAACAGCAGGATCAGCCAGAAGGCCACATCACCCAGGCTGTTGCCGATCGAATGTTTCGGGTTTTCACTGAGGTTGGCCTTGGCCGCGCCCGGGATCCGGTCGACCCCCTTGGCCAGCGCCCATTTGATCGCGGTGCCGATGGCCCACGCGCCGACGAGGATAAGCAGCGCGCCCAGCCCCTTCGGCAGCCAGACCTGAATCAAGGCGTCCCAGCCTATGAATTCGTATCTTGCGTTGTACATTCTACCCTCCCTTGTCCACGCCTCGGGGTCGAAACGCTCCTGCAGAGCTAACGGCTCCGGTTCAATGGCGTTCCGGGGACAAAGAAAAACCCCCGCCGGTTTGCACCGGCGGGGGTTCTGTTTTTGGGCCTATGCTCGCCTCGCGGAGGGCTCGCGGCCTGAGGCCGGACGGGCGCTCATGCAGCGAGCGACCGCGTCGCGAGCGTTAGCGGACCAGGGTCGACTACTCGATGATCTTGGCGACGACGCCGGCACCGACGGTGCGGCCGCCTTC
>NZ_CAXBDH010000025.1:0-31814 GCF_963974615.1 uncultured Brevundimonas sp. | reverse complement strand
CCATCAGCAGACTCGCCCTCGCCGAGGACAACCTGTTGAGGCTCCACACCTAGAGGGTGTGGGTCGCGGCGAAAACGGCGAGAGTAATCGTCATGCCGATCAGGATCATGATCCCGCTAACGAAGGCCAGAAACCGGCGGCGCACATTGTTGCCGTTCAAGTGGATTAGACTGTGCACCAGCCGGCTGGCGACAAAGGCCCAGGCCAGGCCGGTCATCACCGGGCCGTCGGCCCCGACCACGATGGCCATAATCACCAGGGCATAAAACAGCACCGGTGCCTCAAACTGGTTCTGGTACTGGTTGGCGATGATCCGTGCCCGGGTCGGCCACGCGTCATTGGCGACGGCGACATCGGCCAGCCGCACCTCGCGACGCTTCAGTGCGCCAACGCGAGTATTGCCCAGCAGCAGGACAAGGCCCAGCGACAGGGTGATCTGGATCAGAAAAGGAAACAGCAGGGTCATGGCGTTTCACCTATGGGTTTTGAAACGCAACTATCTCACCGGTTACCGGTCAGCGCAATACTGAAGCTTCAACCTGACGAGTCGGCAGACGCCGCGCCACCCGCAGGAACCGCCCGGTCAGTAGCACCGACGAGAACAGGCTGGCGATGATGATGGCCCAGACCAGTCCGTTGACGCCGATCTGATGCGCCAGCCACCAGCCGGCCGGGATCATCACCCCGCCATAGGCGACGAAATGCATGATGGTCGGCCACCAGACGTCCCCCGCGGCGCGATTGGCCTGGGCGGCCACGGCCTGAATTCCGTCGGCCACAAAGAACAGGCAGGTCAGCACCAAAGCCGGCACCACCACGGCCAGCAGGGCCGGATCGCGATTGTAGGCGCTGGCGATCAGGCCCGCGCCCGGCCAGACGATCAGGGCCACCGCAAAACCGATCGTCGACACCACCGCGATCCCGACCAGTCCGGCCCGCAGCACGCCGCGCCCGTCGCGCTCGCCATAGGCCCGCCCGACCATCACCCCGGCCGCCGCCGACAATCCCATCGGCACCATGAAGATGATGGCGGTGACGTTCAGCACCACGGCCCAGGCCGAGGTCTCCAGTGCCCCCAGCTGACCGGCGATGAAGGTCATGGCGGCGAAGGCCCCGACCTCGATGAAATAGCTGGACCCGGCCCCGTAGCCGACCTTGCGCTGTTCGCGCTCGGCGGTGCGGTTGCGGGCCGGGCGCTCGAACACGCCCAGCGCGCGCGCCTCGGGCAGACGCAGGATGTAGATGATCAGGAACACGGCCAGGGCGGTGCGGGCACCGAAGGTGGCCCAGGCCGAGGCAACAGCCCCCTCGATGCCCAGACCCAGCAGGTCCGGTACCAGCACCAGGTTCAGCACCAGATTGACGGCATTGGCGACCCACATGGCCCACATCCCGGCCTTGGGCCGGTGCAGGGCCTCAAGAAAGAACTGCGCCGCGACACTGACCAGATAGCCGGGCATCGACAGGGCAAAGACGATCAGGGTCGGCGAGGCTCCCTCGCCCAGGCCGTCGGCCAGACCGGCGTGACGCATGACCCACGGGCCGAACACGATCATCGCCAGCATCGACGCCACGCCCAGCTGCAACCCATAGGCCACGCCACGCCGGAACACGCCGCCGACCTCATGCCGCCGCCCCTCGCCCAGATAGCGGGCGGTCATCACCTGAACGCCCATCATCAGCCCGACCGCCGTGGTCACGAGAATAGTGACCGGGGCCAGGGCCAGCGAACTGTAGGCCAGCTCGCGCGCCGACCAGTTGCCGACGACGATGACGTCGGTCAGCCCCATGGTCATGATGCCGATGCGCGCCAGAACGACCGGCCATGCCAGGGTCAGCAGGTCGCGAATGGCGGTACGGGTCGGGCGACTCAGGCTGAACATCGGAGGCGGCAAAGGTCACGACCGGGGTCCGGCGTCAATATGATCCTTCTCCCCTTGCGGGAGAAGGTGGCCGAGCGACGCGAGGTCGGATGAGGGGTCGATCCGACCTGAAAGACATGGACATCCGCCGCGCGCACTGCCGCCGGTGTGACCCCTCATCCGTCAGCCCCCGGCAAGCCGAGGGCTGCCACCTTCTCCCGCAAGGGGAGAAGGGATTTCTACCAGGCCCCCATCTCGCGGAGGTGTTTGGCCAGGTCCTCGGGCAGGTCGCCGGGGTCCAGGGTCGACAGGTCCGGCGGCGCGTCCTTGGGTTCCAGATAGCGCCAGCCCTGAAACGGTCGCCGCGCCTGGGGGGCCGTGCGCACGACCTCGTTGGACAGGCGGATCTGGCATTTCGCTCCGGTCTTCCCCTCACCCGCCGGCGTGATGTCCAGCACCCGCTGGCGACAGACGACCGACCCCTTCATCACCCAGTACAGCGAACCGCCGTCCTCGATCTCGGTCGCGCGCTTCGGCGTCATCCGCGTCGGCACGATCAACCATTGATTCTTGGCGGCCCGCCGTTCCAGCGTCTCGACCTTGGCCACGCCGACACAGAGCTTGATGATATGAAGAGGCATGAGCCCGGCTTTAGCATCCATTTCGGATTCGCAAGGAAGAACACCGTTTGACCCTCTCCCGGCGGGAGAGGGTTAAATCCGTTGGACTCATAGAGTCCGAAGACGTGCAAATAAAGGACGTCAAAATCAGCGACTTGCACTCGATGGACTCGGTATTTACCGAGTCCAATCGACTCAGCCTCCGCGATCACAGGGGTCGGCAGATAAATCTTATAAGTTTCTGTATTTGATAACTTTCTCGATCAGGCGCTGGCCTCGACCGTCGCCAGCACCGCATCGGCCCCGACCTGATCGCCGACCGCAAAGCCGACCTCACCCACGACCCCGTCGAACGGCGCGACCAGGGCGTGCTCCATCTTCATCGCCTCCAGCACCACGACCGGCTGCCCCTTGGTCACCGCGTCCCCGGCCTTGACCGGGGTGGCGACGATCTTGCCGGGCATGGGGGCGCGCAGGGAGCCGTCGGAGGCCGCCCCGCCCCCGGCTCCGGCACGGGCGAAGGCGCGAACCTCGAAGGCCGAGCCGTTCTCGAAGGCAACGCCGACCCCATCGGTCAGCGGCAGATAGCTGATGACCGCATGAGGCGCGTCGAGCATCGGCGCCGCCCGGCCTTCGCCGTTGACCACCAGATATTGATGCGTCGTAGCAGCGGCGTTGGCCCGGAATCCGAGCGAGCCGTTCCAGCCGTCCCAGGGACTGCCGGGGTCTTCGCTCGCGTCCGGTTCCGCGTCGGTCCTCAGATAATGGGCCGCGTCTTCCAGACCCATGGCCGACAGGGGCTCGGCGGCCAGTTCGGCCTCCTCCGCGGCGATGAATCCGGTATCAATATCCCCGCTGACGAAGCGCGGGTGCTCCAGACATTTCATCGCGAAGGCGGCATTGGTCTTGATCGGCCAGACCTCGACCTCGCTGCAGGCTTCGGCGAGAACCTCGGCCGCCTCTTCCCGCGTCCCGGCATGGACGATCAGCTTGGCGATCATCGGGTCGTAGAACTGGCTGACCTCGCCGCCCTCCTCCACGCCGGTGTCGATGCGGATGTCGTCGGGCAGGCGGAAATGCTCCAGCTTCCCGATGCTGGGCATGAAGCCGTTGGCCGGGTCCTCGGCATACAATCGCGCCTCCATGGCCCAGCCGTTCAACTTGATCTCGGCCTGCTTCAGCGGCACGGGCTCGCCCGCCGCCGCGCGGAACTGCCATTCGACCAGATCGACACCGGTTACGGCCTCGGTCACCGGGTGTTCGACCTGCAACCGGGTGTTCATCTCCATGAACCAGATGCGGTCGGCCTTGAGCCCGTCCGAGGCGTCAGCGATGAATTCGATGGTCCCCGCGCCCTCGTAGTTCACGGCCTTCGCCGCGCGCACGGCGGCGTCGGTCACGGCCTTGCGAGTGGCGGCGTCCATGCCGGGGGCCGGGGCCTCCTCGATCACCTTCTGGTGGCGCCGCTGCAGCGAACAGTCGCGCTCATACAGGTGGACCACGGTGCCATGGGTGTCGCCGAACACCTGAACCTCGATGTGGCGCGGCCGGGTGATGTAGCTCTCGATCAGCACGCGCGGATCGCCGAACGACGACTGGCCCTCGCGCTGGGCGCTGGCCAGGCCGTCGGCGAAATCCTCGGCCCGGTCGACCTTGCGCATACCCTTGCCGCCGCCGCCGGCCACGGCCTTGATCAGCACCGGATAGCCGATGCGCGCGGCCTCGGTGGTCAGGGTGGCGACGTCCTGGGCCTCGCCTTGATAGCCGGGGGTGACCGGCACGCCCGCGTCGATCATCAGTTTCTTGGCCGCATCCTTCAGCCCCATGGCGCGGATGGCCGCGGGCGGCGGGCCGATCCACACCAGACCGGCGGCCATGACGGCCTCGGCGAAGTCGGCGTTCTCGCTCAGAAAGCCATAGCCGGGGTGGATAGCCTCGGCCCCGGTCGCCTTCGCTGCCGCCAGCACCTTGGCCGCGTCCAGATAGGACTCCCGCGCCGCCGCCGGGCCGATCAGCACCGCCTCATCAGCCTCGCGCACATGCAGGGCCTTCGCGTCAGCCTCGGAATAGACAGCGATGGTTCGGATACCCATGCGACGGGCAGTGCGGAACACACGACAGGCGATTTCGCCGCGATTGGCGACCAGGACGGATTTGAACATGAGCCGTTCCTAGCGTGCGGTTTCCGCCCGCGCCACTGTCACTCCGCCCAGCGCGGCTTGCGCTTGTCGAGGAAGGCGCGGACGCCCTCCTGGCCCTCGACCGAGACGCGAGCCTTGGCGATGCGGTGGGCCGTGTCCTCCATCAGGGCGTGGTCGATGCGATGACCGGCGACGTGATGCACCAGACGCTTGGCCTCGCCCATGGCCCCCGGGGCACTGCTGCCCAGACCCTCGGCGACCCAGGAGATGTAGCCGTCGATGGCATCGGCGTCAGCCAGCACCGAATCGATCAGGCCGATGCGGGCCGCGTGGTCCGCGTCGAACGGATTGCCCGTCAGGAACAGGGCCCGGGCCCAGCGTGGGCCCACGGCCTCGACCACATAGGGAGCGATGGTCGCCGGGATCAGGCCCAGCTTGACCTCGGAGAAGGCGAACTTGGTTCCCCTGACGGCCACGGCCATGTCGCAGGCGGCGACGATACCGGCTCCGCCGCCCATGGCCGCGCCCTCGACGATCGCCACCGTCAGGGCCGGAATGTCGTGCAGCGCCTTCAGCATCTTCGCCAAACCCATGGCGTCCTCGCGATTGTCGCTCTCGGACCAGCCGGAGGCATCCGCCATCCATTGCAGATCGGCCCCGGCGCTGAAGGTGCCGCCCGCGCCGCGGATGAAGACCGCGCGGATGTGGTCGGCCCCGTGCAGGGTCTCGAACGCCTCGTGCAGGGCGGCAATGGTGTGGGCGTCGAAGGCGTTCTTCTTGGCCGGGCGATTGATGGTGATGAAGACGAAGCCCGTGGCGGTCGAGCGGATCTGCACCAGCCGGTCATCGGCGTCCGGGGCCGGATCGGTCAGCAGCGGATGGACGATGGCATTGATCTTGGCCGCCTCGGCGTCGGTGACGTCGAGCGCATTGAGGTCGGCTTCGGTGGGAGTCTTGCGGTCGGTCATAGCCTATCCTCATATAATCCCTCTCCCGGTCGGGAGAGGGGCAGTCTCTACATCCTGAACACGCCAAAGGTGGTTTCGCTCACCGGCGCGTTCAATGAGGCCGAAATTGCCAGCCCCAGAACGTCGCGCGTCTGGACCGGGTCGATGACCCCGTCGTCCCACAGCCGCGCCGTGGCATAGTAGGGATTGCCCTCGTCCTCGTATTTCTGGCGCACCGGGGCCTTGAAGGCCTCGGCCTGCTCGGGCGTCCAGCTGTCAGCGTCACGGTGGACGGTGGCCAGCACCGAGGCCGCCTGTTCCCCGCCCATGACGCTGATCCGGCTGTTGGGCCAGGTAAACAGGAAGCGCGGCGCAAAGGCCCGGCCGCACATGCCGTAGTTGCCGGCCCCGAAGCTTCCGCCGATCAGGACGGTGAATTTTGGCACCTCGGCCGAGGCGACAGCGGTGACCAGCTTGGCCCCGTCCTTGGCGATGCCGCCGGCCTCATATTTCCCGCCGACCATGAACCCGGAGATGTTCTGCAGGAACACCAGCGGGATCTTCCGCTTGCAGGCAAGCTCGATGAAATGGGCCCCTTTCACCGCGCTCTCCGAGAACAGCACGCCGTTATTGGCCAGAATGGCCACCGGGTAGCCCCAGATGCGGGCAAAGCCGCACACCAGGGTGGTGCCGTACAGGGCCTTGAACTCGTCGAACTCGGAGCCGTCGACCAGACGGGCGATGACCTCGCGCACATCATAGGGGGCGCGCACGTCGTCGGGGATCAGACCGTACAGCTCGTCAGCGTCAAAGACCGGGGCTTTCGGCTCACGTACATCGATCTCGACCCGCTTCACCGTGTTCAGGCTGTCGACGATGGTGCGCACGATCTCCAGCGCGTGCTCATCGTTCTCGGCCACATAGTCGACCACGCCGGACTTGCGCCCGTGGGTCTCGGCCCCGCCCAGCTCCTCGGCCGAGATCACCTCGCCCGTCGCTGCCTTCACCAGCGGTGGCCCGGCCAGAAAGATGGTGCCCTGGTTGCGGACGATGACGCTCTCGTCCGACATGGCCGGCACATAGGCCCCGCCGGCGGTGCAGGAGCCCATGACACAGGCGATCTGCGGGATCGATTTCGCGCTCATCCGCGCCTGGTTGAAGAAGATACGGCCGAAATGGTCACGGTCGGGGAAGACCTCGGCCTGGTGCGGCAGGTTGGCCCCGCCGGAGTCGACCAGATAGACGCACGGCAGATTGTTCTGCTCGGCGATCTCCTGGGCCCGCAGATGCTTCTTCACCGTCAGCGGGAAATAGGCCCCGCCCTTCACCGTCGGGTCGTTGGCGACGATCATCACCTCGCGACCGGAAACGCGGCCGACACCGCAGATCATGCCCGCACCCGGAGCCCCGTCGGGGTCCTTGTCGTTGCCATACATCCCGTTGGCGGCCAGCTGGCCGACCTCAAGGAAGGGCGAACCCGGATCCAGCAGCCGTTCGACCCGGTCCCGCGGCAACAGCTTGCCGCGCTTCACATGGCGGTCGCGGCTGGCCTCGGACCCGCCCAGGGCGGCTTTGGCCACCTTGTCGCGCAGCTCCGCGACCAGGGCGCTGTTATGGGCATGAAGGGCCTTGAAGGCCGCACTGTGCGGATCGACCGCCGACGTCAGCTTGGGCATGAGGCTGGTTTAGGTCGGTTCATCGTTCCGGGGAAGCCGTCCTCGCAAAAGCAGGCGCGGCATAAGCGAATCGGCGCTAACTGAGGTCATGGCTCCGACCCGCTCCAACCGGCTGGAACATGCCCTCCACCGCATCTTTGACGGCGGTACCAATACCCACGCCAGCTGGTTCGCCCTGACTGGCGGCGAACCCCTGTTCAACGCCGGCGACCCGTCTGACACCCTGTATCTGCTGCGCTCGGGCCGTCTCGGCGTGTTTCGCCACGAAGAGGGCCAACCACCGAATCTCGTCGGGGTCATTCGTCCGGGCGAACCGGTCGGCGAAATGGCCATGCTGGCCGGAACACCGCACACGGCCGGGGTCGTGGCCCTGCGCGACTCCCAGATGGTCGCCCTGCCACGCGAGGCCTTCTTCGAGGCGGCGCGTACCGAACCCGATCTGATGGTCGAACTGTCGCGCCTGATGATCCAGCGCGCCCGCGATCGTACCGCCGGCGGCGGTGAGCCCAGCGTATTCGGTTTCATCGCCGCCCGGCCCCGTCCGATCCGTGCCTTCGTCGAACAGGTGGCCGCGGCGATCCGACGTCAGGATTTCACCTGTCAGGTCATCGACAGTTCTGCGCTCAGTTCGGCGTCGGAGTGGTTCTCACGCGTCGAGGATACCCACGACTTCGTCCTCTATGCCGCCGAATCCGAAGAGGCGACCTGGGCCAATCTGTGCGCCCGCCAGGTCGACCGGCTATTCATCGTCGGCAACACCCTGCTGGCCCCACCGACCCGTCCCCTACCCCACAAGGGCGTACTGGACGCCCAGCAGCGCACCGACCTGATCCTGCTCAGGGATCCTCGCATGACCCGGCCGGCCAATACGGCCATCTGGCTCGACACAGTTCAGCCGGGCCGCTGGTTCCATGTAATGGAGGGAGTCGCCGCCGACGCCGAACGGATTGCCCGGGTAGTGACCGGCACGGCGGTCGGCGTGGTATTCTCCGGCGGCGGGGCCCGGGCCTATGCTCATGTCGGTGTGTTGCGGGCGCTGAACGAGGCGAGCATCCCCATCGATTTCGTCGGTGGTTCGTCTATGGGGGCCATCGTCGCCGCCGGCCCGGCGCTGGGCTGGTCGCAGGAAGAACTCGAGGCCCGCATCTGCCGGGCCTTCGTCGACAGTGACCCGCTCGCGGACATCACCTTTCCGATCATCGCCATGACCCGCGCGGCCAAGGTCGCCGACCTGCTGGAAGAGGCCTACGGCGACGTCGACCTGGCCGATCTGGTGCGCCCCTTCTTCGCCGTCTCGACCAATCTCACCTCGGGACGAATCGAGGTTCATCGTCGCGGTCTGATGCGACTGGCCATGCGCGCCAGCATCGCCATTCCGGGCGTCATGCCCCCGGTGGTGATTGACGGTCAGGTGCTGGTCGACGGGGCCGTACTCAAGAATTTCCCGGCCGATGTCATGCGACAGATGAATGCCGGGCCGATCATCGGCAGCGACGTCTCGCGCACCCGCGGCGTCGACCCTGTCCTGTTGCAGAATCCGCCCTCAATCTGGGAGTTGATCGTCTCCGGGGCCTGGAAGCGCGGCCCGCCGATCGTTTCGGTCCTGATGCGAGCCGCGACCTTGACCTCAGAGGCCGATCTGGAACAGTCGCGCGCCGCGACCGATGTGCTGATCCAGCCGACGCCCGAAGGAGTCGACATTCGCGACTGGAAAGCTTTCGAGCCGGCGGCCACTGCCGGCTATACCGCGACAAAGGCCGTGCTGGCGGGTATCGAAGGGCCGGTCACTGACTTGCGCCGCCGCAAATTGATCAACGCTTCTGCGCCAGAAGAAACAGGCGTGGAAACCGCAACAGGGTCATCCCGTCTGCGCGCGGGGGGAAAGCCGGTAAAAGCGCCGCGGCGAAGGCCGAAAGGAAAGCCGACCGCATAGGCGTGCCGTCCAGTGCCGTCAGACAGGGTCGCAGCGCCGTGCCCTTCATCCATTCCAGTACCGCGTCCGGGCCGATCAGGACGTGGAGGTAGGTGGTCGACCAGATATCGACGGTCGAACAGCTCCGTGCCAGCACGTCATAATAGGCCTCAGGCGTCAGCAACGGCGCTATGGTTCCAATCCCCGCCAGCCGGGATGCCCAGGGTTCCCGGGAGGCGACCTCGCGCATCAGCACATGATGGCGGGTTTCGTGCGCCATCGGCATCTGCACCGCCAGCACGCCACCCGGCGCGAGGGTGGCGGCCAACCGCGCCAGCAATCCCTCATGGTCAGGCAGCCAATGCAGCGCGGCATTGGCCAGGATCAGATCGACCGGCCGGTCCGGTACCCAGTCAACGATGTCGCCCTGTCTCCAGCCGATGTCAGTCGAACGCGTCCGAGCCTGCTCCAGCATCGCGGCGCTGCTGTCCAGCCCCTGCACCACGGCCTCGGGGTAACGACCTTTCAGGGTCACCGCATGCTGACCGGCACCGCAGCCCAGGTCCCAGATGACGCGAGGATTCAGATCATCCGGCAGACGCTGCAGCAGATCATGCGCCGCTCGATCCCGCTCGGACTCGAAACGACTGTACTGTCGGGGATCCCAAATCGGGGGCACATCGATCATGGCCGGAAACCCCCTCGGCATGCGCTGTCGATGGTACCGCCTCTCAGGCTTGAACTGAGGACCTCCGGTTCCACAAACCGGCGCTCTAACCAACTGAGCTAAGGCGGCGCTATCGACGCGAGGGGCGTTCTCTAGCGGGCCTGACCGACCCGATCAAGCGACCGGGTCGGGATTTATGCCAGGGGTCGGGTCAGTTCCAGCCGCGGCTGGCGATATACTGCTCCAGCGCGGCGATGCGGGAGGCGTCTGACGGGTGGGTCGAGGCGAATTCCGGCACCGAAGTCTGACGCTGCGCCGCCATCAACCGCCACAGGGCTACGGCCTCCGAGGGCTTGAAGCCGGCGGCTGCCAGATAGTCCACGCCGAGGCGATCGGCCTCCAGCTCGTCGCGCCGCGAATAGCGCAACAGGAAGCCGTATTGGGTAAACACGCCGGCCAGACCGCCGGCGGTCTGGCCATATTCCCCGGCTACACCCTGGACCAGGCCACCCAGCGCATTGCTGGAGGCCCGTTCGGCCCCGTGGCGGGCCACCACGTGACCGACCTCGTGGCCGATCACCGTGGCGAGCTGGTCGTCATTGCGGACCAGGGCCAGCAACCCGGTGCTGACTCCGATCTTGTGCGACGGCAGCACAAAGGCATTGGGGCTGTCGCTGACGAAGACGGCGTATTCCCAGTTGCTGTCCCCGAGTCCCGCTGCCCGAACGATTCTGTCTCCGACCCGCCGAACGCGTGTGTTCAGGGCCGCGTCGCGGGAAACCGGCTGGGTGCGCAAGGCTTCAGCCCATGCGGCGTCAGCCTGACGGTTCAACGAGGCGTCATCAACGATCACAAGTTGATTGCGGCCCAAGGTTTCGTTGTAGGCGCAACCGGACAGGGTCAGGGCGGAAAGGGCGGCAGCCAAGGCCAGGCGCGATGAGTTCATGATGGTCCTCCGGGAATTGAACAGGGCTAACGCCTCAGGTTCGCTGTGGCTCCCTGTCTTTTCCAGTCGCACAAACAAAAACGCCCCGGAGCGAGCTCCGGGGCGTTCTTTTGCAATCCGATAGCTTAGTCACCCAGGTTGAAGGGGACCCTCACACGGAAGGTAGCGCCGACGGCAGCACCATCCACGGTTTGCGGCGACAGTCGTCCGCGCTGGGCGATACGTACAGCAGCTCGACCGAACCCGTAACCTGGAGGCTCTTCACTAATCACCCGGCAGTTAGAGGCCTGGCCATCGGGCCGGGCGGTGCACTCAACCGTTGCCGACCCGCTGACTTCCCGCTGCAAAGCGCGATCGGGAAAATCCGCGGCGGTGGGACGAGGAGGCCTGTCCCAACGCACATTGGTGATCACCGAGGGACGCGGCGGTGCCGGAGGTGCCGGCGGAGGCGGCGGTCCGGGAACGATCACAGGGGGACCCCTGTACTCGACCCGATCTTCCTTCTTCGTCGGCTCGATCGGCAACGTAACCGGCGGCGGCGGGGCCTGGGTGTTGATCACCGGCTCGCGCACCTGAAGCTTGGGCGGAGGCGGCGTGTCAGGCGGCGGCGGCGGCGGTGGCGGTGGCGGTGGCGGCGGCGCGGGTTCGATCAGTTCCACATCGACGGCGTCGTCGCTGTAGTTGAATTCCTTCAACTTGAACTTCTCGTTGTAGAGCCAGAAACCGGCCAGCAGGTGGAACATAACCGACATACCAATGCCGATCAGTGCGCCTGTAGACAGGCCCTTTTTCTTTTTCCGCGGTGGATCCAGAATCGGATCGCGATGGGCGTGGGTTTCAGCTGTCATACTCTCGACCGACCTCTAAAATGATTGGTCTTCGCCGACCAGGGCAACGCTGTAAAAGCCGTTGTCCTGAAGAGCGTTCATGACCTGCATGAAGTCACCGTACCGTGTCTGCTGGTCCGCGCGGATGAATATCCGCTCGTCAGCGGGGCTCCTACGGCCAATCTGGGCCGTCAGGTCCGCGCCGAGGCTGCCGACGTCCGATCTGAAATCGCCGATGAAGACATCGCCGTCATCCTGGATCGAGATGAAGATCGGCTTCGGCGGATTTGGCGCAGGCGGTGCGACGGCTTGCGGAAGGGTCACCGGCACCGACACGGTGGCGAGGGGAGCCGCCACCATGAAGATGATCAGGAGAACGAGCATGATATCAACGAAAGGGGTGACGTTGATCTCGGCGTTCGCCTCGACGTGATACTTCCCGCCGCCGGAACCTGAAAGCTTGGCGGCCATCCGTCTTACGCTCCCTTGTCGAGTTGACGCGAGATGGCGTTGATCAGTTCGGCGTTGAAGCCGTCAGACCGCGTGCCGTAAGCCGAGATACGGGTGTTGAAATAGTTGTAGAAGATAACCGCCGGGATAGCGGCGAACAGGCCGATACCGGTGGCGAGCAGCGCCTCGGCGATACCGGGAGCCACGACCGCCAGGTTGGTGGTGTTGGACTCGGCGATACCGATGAAGGAGTTCATGATCCCGTAAACGGTACCGAACAGACCCACGAACGGGCCGGTCGAACCGACCGAGGCCAGGAACTGCTGACCGCCGGACAGGCGACCTGCGAGACCGGCCTGGACAGCCGCAACAGCGGTCTGGGCACGGAGCAGGGCCGAGTCACGGTGATCACCGGTGACGCTCAAGCCGGCCTGACGCGACAGTTCGATTTCCTCGGTGGCCGCGGCGGCCATGTCGGCCAGCGGATTACCGTCGAAATCGTCCGAAGTGGCGACGCGGCGCATGTCAGCGATCGTGCGGGCGGTGCGGAAGGCTTCAAGGAAGCGGTCCGTAGTGCGGCCCAGAGCGCCGAACTCAAACATCTTGATGAGCAACAGGGTCCAGGAAAAGACCGAAGCCAGAACCAGGCCGATCATCACGACCTTAACCACCATACCCGCGTCCATGAACATGGAGATCGGGGTGATGCTGCTGCCGTGTCCGCCGCCGACCGCTTCACCAACCGAAGCCGGATCGACTGCGGGGGCTGCGTCAACCGGAGCTGCCGCGGGAGCCGCTGCGTCAGCCGCCGGGGCTGCTGCCGCTACGGGTGTCGCCGGGGCCGCGTCCTGCGCGAGGACGGGGGAACCCGCCATGAGCACGGCAGCGCCGGCCAGAGCGAGAAACGTGTTCTTCATTTTGCAATCGAGCATAGTTCGCCAGTTCCTGCTTTGGTCTGACTCGTGAAACGCTAAAGGATCGTCGCCACGAGCGCGGTCGAACCCAGTGAAAATTTTCGTCTGCAGTTTCGGCCATTGGACCGAGAACTGCGAAACGCCTTCTAACGCATCCGGTTGCCTTGCGACTTCCGACGGCGGTGACGACTGTCTTCCAGTAACACACTTTCGGACATTCGGCCGCTCGCAAAGAAAGCGGTCAGGCTCCTTTGAAGAACCCGTACCGGAGCGTCAAGTGCGGATAGACGCTTTTCCCCCTGCAGGCGATTGCGCACACTCCATCCTCCGATTCCAGCGAATGCATGTCATATCGAGCCGGGACAACCAGCGGTCGCGCACGTCCGCTTCGTACACTGGACGAAAGCTGAAATGGCTAACCCTGGATCTGGCCTCAATCCTGGCTTCGATTTCGAATTTTCGGCAACCGCCGAAGCGCTCTAGGCCACACGATCGACCTGGGACTGTTTGATGTCCAAATCGGTCCCTCCGGCATCATTTTCAGCACGTTGTCGATCATGCTGCACGGCAAGCGCCCTGGCCAGGGCTTCATAAAGCTGTTCGGCCGCGATCGGTTTGGTGAGGTGACCGTCAGCTCCGGCAGCGATCGCCTGTCCCGCATGTTCGGGCATGGCATTAGCGCTGAGCGTGTTAATGAGCGTGCGACAGGCCCCCGTCAGGGCCTCCCGTGCGCGGATGGCGCGTATCGCCGTCAAACCGTCCATCACCGGCATCTGCATGTCCATCAGGATCAGGTCGAAGGTCTCAATTTCGGCTAGGGCCACCGCCTCGGCACCGTTTTCGACACATACCAGGTCAACGCCGGTCCCATCGAACAGCAACTCGACAACCTTGCGATTGACCGGATGATCCTCGGCCAGCAGCACCCTCGGAGAACGCGCCTGCTCACTGGATGTCAGGGCCGGCACCGCGACCACCGTCTCGGATGCCGTGGCAACGGCGTCTCCAACCCGCGCGAGATCCAGCGTGAAGGTGAAACATGATCCTCGACCGGGTTCGGACTCCACATCCAGCGAACCGTTCATAGCCATCGCCAGGGTCCGTGAGATTGCCAGTCCCAGACCGGTCCCCCCAAACTGTCGTGTGATCGAGCCGTCGGCCTGTTCGAACCGTTGGAACAGCCGGGCCTTGACCCCGGCATCAAAGCCGATGCCGGTATCCGTCACGGTCACAAACAGGCGACCGTCCGTCAGTCGGCCCGCCTTGAGTTCAACATGCCCTTCGCCGGTGAATTTCACGGCATTCGACAACAGGTTGCAAACCACCTGGCGGACCCGCACCACATCGCCGACGACCACCCCGGTCGCCGCCGGCTCGATCATCAGATTGAAGTCCAGACCCTTTTCGCGCGCAGCCGGCTCGAACAGGGCGACAACATTATGCAAACAGTCCTCGAAATCGAACGACTCCGACTTGAGATCGACCTGCCCCGACTCGATGCGCGCCAGATCGAGGACATCGGTCAGCAGAATCTCGAGCGTCTCCCCGGACGTCGCGATCAATTTGACCATTCCGGCCTGCTCATCAGTCAGCTTCGTTCTGGCCAGGGCCGCATTAATGCCGATCACCCCGTTTAGCGGCGTCCGGATCTCGTGGCTCATATTGGCGAGAAAGTCCGTCTTCGACCGGTTGGCCTCGTCAGCGATTCTGGTAGCCCGCTTCAGTCGTCGCCCCTGACGAAGCTGCCAGATCAATGCCGAAAGGAGTGTGGCCAGCAGAATGACGACCAGAAAAGTCACCCATCGTCCGAAACCGAGCATGCGGGCATTGGCTGCAGCCAGCTCCGTGGCCGAGACCAGTGCGGCCCGGCGGCTGGCCAGCTGGGCTTCGAGATTGCCCGTGACTTCGTGCATGCCGCTGCCGAAACGCTGGACGGATAAAATCCTCTCATGCTGCCCATAGTCCCTAAGCCGGGCGTAAGCCTGCTGGGAGTGTCCCTCGGCGAACAGCACCGACGCTTCCACACGACTCAGGTTTAGTTGCCGTTCCGGATTTTCAGCACTGGATGCGCTGAGTCGTTTCGCGACCTCCAGATCGCGTCTCGCTGCACGCGAATCGCCCGTCTGGGCCAGAGCATCGGCCCGCATCGCCAGCAGGCCGATCTCCCGGGCTGTCGCCCGTTGTAATGTTGTGCTCACCGGTTCCAGGCATTTCAGCACCGCACCGGGGTCAGCCTTGTCGCTCGCAATTCGGGCGCAGAGACCGGCGTCCCAAAGCACGAGACTGTCGAGACCCGACCTAACCGACAGACGATGATGAGCGGCCAACAAACGGTCCGCTGTTGCGAAATCGCCCCCCTGGGAGGCCAGCTTGGCGAGGTTGTAAACGCTGTCGAAATCGGGGCGGGGATATTGGGGGTTGGCGAACTCTACCTCAAACCGATGAAACGCGGCCGCGCTGCCCTCGTAGTCATGCAACTGCATCAGCCCGAGACCGACGATTTCCCACACGCCGGCATGAGCCGTGTCGACCTGGGGTCCGGACAACGGAATTTCCGACTCGGCATCGGCCAGAAGTCTCAGCGCCTGCCCCGTACGGCTGTCATCAATCAGCGTCAGCGCCAGCAGCCTCGCGGCATGCGCCCGGGTAAACCAGTCGACCTCTGATTCATGAATGCGCGTGAGTTCGGGAATAACGGTCGCGTCGCCCTGGGTATAGCGAGCAGCCAGGGTGTTGATCCGGGCGACGACCATATAGCGCCGGTCATTTTCCCGGGCTGCGGCCGCGGCCAGCCGTTCATTCCATAAACGGGATTTCTCGGTTTCCGACTGGGTCTGGAACAACCATGCGACATGATAGAGACGATTGAGCCCTTCCCGGCCCGGCATCTTCTGGGCCGCGACCCCGAAACGTTCCAGGGCTGCAAAATCGGTCCGGGTCGCGCGGGCCTCGACCGTCGTCGCCAGATCGCGCGCCCGGTCGGACGCGTCCACCATCGTCGCGGACGCAGACCCGGCAGCAATCGCCATGAAAACAATAGCCAGGACGACGATTCGAAACGAATGCAACAAAGGGCAAACTCGCAGGCTGGTGCACGACAGCCGGCAAACTGCACTTTAAATGATTAAATATTCTTCAGGTCCCTATTTCCGCTTTCATGCCCTGTGAAAGGCCCTCGTGAACCGGAAAACATGCGTCGGAGGTCGGGAAAAACCCCGGGGAGACAAACAAGGGAACATCGGCCAGACCCCCGAAAGAGGGGAATATTGTCTTGTGCTGAAAAAAGTGGTGCCTGGGGGCGGATTCGAACCACCGACACGCGGATTTTCAATCCGCTGCTCTACCAACTGAGCTACCCAGGCGCGCGCTTTGGCTCGCGGGAGCGGCGTCTATAGGCGAGGCCGCCGGGGGTGTCCATAGGGGTTTAGAGTGAACCGGGCGCTGAGCCCGAAGTCCTCCGCCCCGCCCAGATCACTCGGGTTCGGTTTCGTCCTCCGCGGACCCCTCGGGACCGGCCGGTATGGCATAGCCGCCGGTGAACCAGCGTTGCAGATCCAGGTCGGCGCAACGCTTGGAGCAGAACGGCTTGTATTCTGGCACCGCCGGACGTTGGCGGCAGATCGGGCAGTTGGCCATGGTCAGTCCTCTATGATCCGCGCGGCCCCGAGGGCCAGGCCGGGCTCGACCCGCAGCGCGGCGCGCGGTCCCAGCCGGGCTACCAGCGGGGCAGCGACGGCGACTTCGTCGGCGGCACAGATGGCAGTAAACCGCGGCGTCGCCGTATCTTCCAGCAGGCGATGGCGCAGCGCCCGCACGGCGTCCAGAGCCCGGTCCTCGACCGTCCGGCCCAACACAGTCTCGATCGGCCGCAGTCGCCACGGCAATGACAGCGACAGGACGCCGAAGCGATTGACCGGGCCGATCACCACCGCCGGATCGCCGCCGAAGACAGTTTTGGCCGTGCGCAGGATCATGTCCCCGTCCTGGCCGGTGCCGATCAGGTCCACCGCCACCAGACCGCCCCAGCGCTTCAGCCGGATCAGCCGCGCCGCCTGGACCAGTCCCTCGCGATTGGCCCGCTCGCGGCCCTTGCGCGCGTCGCGCCCGGCCACCGGCGCATGATCGATATCGACCGCGACCAGGGCGCGGGTGCGCTGTACTGCCAGGTCCAGCCCGATCGCCGGGACCACCGTCGTCACACCCAGCGCCACCTCGGCCGCCTCGCGTCCCGCCGCGATCGCCGCCAGTCCCGTCTGGACTGCCACGCCCGGAGCCAGCTCAGCCAGCTGCGCGGCCACATCGGGGCCGGCCTGCAGCAGCCGCGGCGTCCCCTCCCCCGGGCCCGTCCGGCGCAGTACCGGCCCCTTGCCGTCGCGCGGCTCGGCCGTCACCTCGACCTCGATCCGGTCTCCGTTACGCACCGCGACCTCGCGCCCCAGCGGCAGAAAGCCCGCCGGCTCACCCGCACCCAGGTCGACGAAGGCCCCGCGCAGCCCGGCCGCCACCTCGGTGACACGCCCCACGCAACGCGCGCCCAGCCGGTGCTGCGGCACGTCACTGTCGCGCTGAATCAGAAGATGTTCGGGAAGACCGTCCCGATAGACCATGCCCCGGGTCTCGCCGGGCATGGCGTCGAGGAAGACCTCGACCGCCGCGCTCACGACCGCCGCCAGCCCATGCCGGACAGCAGGTTGACCGTCTCGGGCAGGGGCAGGCCCATGACCGCCGGATGGCTGCCGACGATGCGCAGGATAAAGGCTCCTGCCGGCCCCTGGATGCCGTAACCTCCGGCCTTGCCGCGCCAGTCGCCGGAGGCGACATAGGCGGCGATCTCGGGCTCGGACAGGCATTTGACGCTGACGCGGGTGTCGACCGCCCGGCTGATGAGCTTGTCCCCGGCGGCCACCGCCACGGCGGTGAAGACCCGATGGTTGCGACCGGACAGCTGACGCAGGAAATGGGCCGCCTCAGCCTCGTCGGCGGCCTTCTCCAGCAGGCGACGGCCCAGAGCCACTACGGTGTCGGCAGCCACCACCACGGCCCCCGGCGACCGGGCAGCCACCACGGCCGCCTTGGTCCGAGCCAGCCGCACGGCCAGACGCGTCGGCGTCTCGTCCTTCAGCGGGGTTTCGTCGATGTCGGCGGGGTCGACGCGGTCGGGCACGATCCCGACCTGGGCCAGCAACTCTATGCGGCGGGGACTGGCCGAAGCCAGGATCAGGTCGGGGCGGACCCCGGAGGCGGGCATGTCGCCCCGCCCCTATTTGAAGCGATAGGTGATGCGGCCCTTGGTCAGGTCATAGGGCGTCATCTCGACCAGCACCTTGTCACCGGCCAGGACGCGGATGCGGTTCTTGCGCATCTTGCCGGCGGTGTGGGCGATGATCTCGTGGTCGTTCTCGAGCGTCACACGAAACGTGGCGTTCGGCAGCAGTTCGCTGACGACACCGGGAAACTCGAGCAGTTCTTCCTTAGCCATGCGGCCTCTCGCGCCCTGAAAATACGGTTCGGGGCCCACACCGGGCGGAGTGTGAGCCGAAAAGAGGGCGCCTCATGCACCAAAACGTCGGGTTAGTCGAGTTCAGCCGCGGCGATACAGCGCCGTCACCAGGGTGAACAGCCGCCGGGACGTCTCATGGTCGATGGCGATCTTGCCATCCAGCCGCGCCTTCAGCAGTTCGGCTCCCTCGTTGTGCAGGCCACGACGGCCCATGTCGACCGATTCGATTTGACTGGCCGACGACCCGCGCAAGGCTTCGAAATAGCTGTCGCAGATCATCAGATAGTCCTTCAGCACCTTCTTCAGCGGCGTCAGGGACAGGACATGAGCCCGGGCGAAATCCGGGCCGGTGATGTCGAACACCAGACGGCTGTCCTGCAACGACAGGGTCAAGGCATAGGGACCACCCTGCCCTCCGGCCGGCCCGAAACTGTTCTTCTCGACCAGATCGAAGATGGCGACACGGCGCTCATGCTCGATCTCGGCCGTCGCCGCCGGCAGGGTCGCTGCGTCCAGCTCGACCGAGGCCAGCCGGTGCGCGTCACTCATGGCTGCACCACGGCGGTCGGCAGGTCGTCCTCATGGATCGGCTCAATCCGCGCCGGCCAGCGCTCGGACAGATCGGCCACCACGGCGTCCAGGCATTCCACATCGATCCGCAGATCACCGCCGCCGGCGAACATCAGCAACACTCGCCCGCCCGGAGCCTCATCGGGCAGGAAGTCGACGGCCAGCAACTCCAGCGCAGCGTCGCGGGCGCGCGGCAGACCCCGGCTCTTGACGGCCAGCACATCGCCGAACTGCATCGCGGTCCTGACGCGGGTACCCCCGCATTCCCAGCAGAAACGGCACAGGGTGATAGTCACGGTACGGGCACCCGCATTCCAGACGACGTCGCCCGGGCGCAGGATCGCATCCTGCAGCGCCGCCGACATGATCTGCAGATCCTCGCCATCAGCCGCCAGCAGCCGCAAGGGTGGGAAGGATGCGGGATCCGACGCGTCGTCAGTGCTCATGACCGTCTCCTCCGATTCGCCGGATATCGGCCCCGCAGGCGCTCAGCTTTTCTTCCAGCCGCTCGAAGCCGCGGTCCAGATGATAGACCCGGCCGATCGTGGTCTCACCCCGGGCCGCCAGTCCGGCGATAACCAGACAGACCGAGGCCCGCAGATCGGTGGCCATGACCGGGGCCCCGTGCAGGGCCTCGACTCCGGTAACCCGGGCCTCACCGGCGTGGACCGAAATCTCGGCTCCCAGCCGCATCAGCTCCGGCGCGTGCATGAAACGGTTTTCGAAGATGTTCTCGTGAATGATGCTCTCGCCCTCGGCCAAGGTCATCAGCGCCATGAACTGCGCCTGCAGATCGGTGGCGAAACCCGGATAGACCTCGGTGGTGACATTGACCGCCTTCAGCCGCACGGCCGGGTCGCGCCGAACGATGACCCCGTCCTCGGTCGGAATCACTTCCACCCCGGCCTCGACCATACGCGCAATCAGGGCCTCGATCAGGCCCGGCCGCGAGCGCGTCAGCCGCACCTCGCCTCCGGCCATGGCCGCAGCGACGGCATAGCTGCCCATCTCGATTCGGTCCGGAATCACCGACCAGGTCGTGCCGCCCAGCGCCGTCACGCCCGTAATGGTCAGCACATCGGTGTCGATGCCCTCGATCTTCGCGCCCATGGCCACCAGACAGCGCGCCAGATCACCGATCTCCGGCTCCCTGGCCGCACGCCGCAGCACGGTCGTGCCCGTGGCCAGCACCGCGGCCAGCAGCGCATGCTCGGTGGCTCCCACCGAAACGAACGGAAATTCGATCTCGGCTCCGGTCAGACCGTTGGGAGCGGAGGCGGTGACATAGCCCTCGTCCAGCTCGATCTCCGCGCCCAAAGCCGTCAGGGCCTGCAGGTGCAGATCGACCGGCCGCGCGCCGATGGTACAGCCGCCGGGCAAAGAAACCTTGGCATGACCGGTACGGGCCAGCAGCGGCCCCAGCACATTGAACGAGGCCCGCATCTGGCGAACCAGATCATAGGGGGCGAAGGTCGAGGTGATTTCGCGGGCGTGGAACAGGGTCTCCTGCCCGTCGGCCCCGTCGCGCTCGGTGACCTCGACGCCGAACTGGCGCAGCAGTTGTCCCAGGAATTTGGTGTCCGCCAGGCGTGGCATATTGGTCAGCAGCAGGGGCTGGTCGGTCAGGATCGAGGCCGCCATCAGCTTGATCGCGGAATTCTTGGCACCGCTGATGGGGATGGTCCCGTTCAGCCGATTGCCGCCCTGGATGGCGATACTGTCCATTGGATCCTTGAAACGCCCGTCGCGGGGGCGCCGGGGGTCGACTATCTAGCCCGGAGGCTGGTCAGAGCGAAAGGCCTCGCTGAACCGAGGTGATGACTTTCAGTTGCGATCCCGGGCGGGCCGAGGCGGCGCGGCCGCCTTGCGACGACGCAGATTGTCGCGCAAGGCCGTCGCAAGGCGAGCGGCGCGGGCCGTCTTCTCGACAGAGGCCGTCGGGACAACGGTTTCAGCAGGTTCGTCGGGGGGCTCGGACATGGTTGCCATCAGAGGCCCGGCGAAACTTTTGTTCAAGCCCGGGAAAAGAGGGCTTCCCCCCCGGGGGTGGTTTAGCTATACGGCCGCTTCCTCAGATTTCGCCGCCGTAGCTCAGTGGTAGAGCGCATCCTTGGTAAGGCTGAGGTCGTGGGTTCGATTCCCCCCGGCGGCACCATCTGCGAAACAAAGGCCCGACCTCACGGTCGGGCCTTTTGTCATTCCGGTCTTCACCTCAGCGTTTCGGGGCGACCGGGACACGGGACCGGCACCGGCGATCATCGTTACTGACGCGGCGATCGCCGATCATGGACGTCGAACCGGGTCGACGTATGGATACTGCTTCGCTGAACGAACAATCATCAGCCTGCCTCTCCGATCCGAAGACGGAATAACCCTCGCCATAGGCCGGGTAGCCATAGCCATAGACGGGCCAGCCGTTCTCGACCTGACGGTAGGTCAGGTCCAGACGCCCGTTCTCTCCTACCGGCAGGGACACCCCCACGGCATAGTCGCGATAGTCGCCGGTACCGATCCCTACACTGACCACGCCGTGCATCTGGCGATCATCGACGGGGCCGCCCCCGTCTGTCAGGGCGAAGGGCCGCGCTTCCGGGGTTCGCTCCGCCACCCAGCGCGAAACCTGCTGATCGGTCGTCAGGCCGTGCGGTGCCGCCGCCTGAACCGCAGCGGCGGGCGACCCGACTTCGGGGACTGTCGTCGCGTCCAGCTGAACCATCGTCACCGGCGCGGTCGCGACCACACCGTCGGGATCGGGACCACCGGCGAGGACAGCGGCGACAAAAAGGGTGGCGATCACCATGGGCTCGGCTCCTGGACACTGACCATCCTAGCCCCGATTGCGGCCAAGGTCAGGCGATTCCGTCGCCGCGCCCCAACGGGTCCGGCAGGGCCGTGCCCTCGGGCACAAAAGTCAGGGCCACCGAATTGATGCAATAGCGCTGACTCGACGGCGGAGGTCCGTCGGAAAACACATGGCCCTGATGGCTGTCACAGCGGGCACAACGCGTCTCGATCCGCACCATCCCGTGGGTGACGTCCCGTACCGCGGTCACATGATCCGGGTCGACCGGCTCGCTGAAGCTGGGCCAGCCGGTGCCGCTCTCGAACTTGGTCGCGGCCCGGAATAACGGCAGTCCGCATTCGCGGCAGCAGAAAACACCCGGTCGTTTCTCACCCAGCAGGGTGCCGCAGAACGGTGCCTCAGTGCCGTGGGCCAGCAGCACCCGTTTCTCCTCGAGCGTCAGATCGGCTTCCAGCGCCGCGCGCTCGGCCGCGTCGGGCGGCACCAGATCAAGGCCAGAGGCCGAGTGGCGGGCATTCCGGGGGGCGTCGGTTTCACTCATGGTTCACACATGGGAAGGGCCGGACGAGGGTTCCACCCCGTCCGGCCCGACTTTCGTTCGATCTCCGCGCTCAAGCCGCGCGAAACGCATAACAGCCTAGAACAGCGTGCCGACCCAGGTCCGGACAGCGGTCTCATCAACCGGATCGCCCTGGTAGACCAGGCCCTCGGCCGGGGTGAACGGCTGATTGTTGGCGCGCTGGCGCGAGGTCCAGGCCTTGTGGCCGTAGCTCAGGTCCGAATAGTTGGACGGCAGCCGCAAATCAGTGCGCTCGATGAAAATCGAATCGGTCGCCGTGGTGGCCCCGACCAGCCGCACATTGGGCAGTCGCGTCAGCAGGTCCAGCGTGTCGAGGCAACCGCCGGCACAGCCGCTGTCGACCAGCACGACCACCTGCCCCTGAACCGGGTTGGCGGCACCGGTGTCCGGCACAGCCGGCCGTCCGGCCAGGGTAAAG
This sequence comes from uncultured Brevundimonas sp., assembly GCF_963974615.1. GTDB lineage: Bacteria > Pseudomonadota > Alphaproteobacteria > Caulobacterales > Caulobacteraceae > Brevundimonas. The sequence goes on along the minus strand of NZ_CAXBDH010000025.1, from coordinate 8,981 downwards.
GTCTGCTGACCACTGGCCAGGGCCGCGTCGAAGGCGGCGATGACCGAGCGCGTTTCCTCGATCACCGGCATGCTTTCCTGGACAAAGCGCGGATCCGCCTCCATCCGGCCCAGGGTATCGACGAACCACTGACGGTTGCCCGGCGTGGCGCGATAGGTGATCTCGCCGGCCGCCGGCTGGCGGCTGACGGTGAACTCCGGGGTCCAGATGCGATTGGCCAGACCATAACCGCGCGTCGTCGAATTATAGGACTGGCCCGACGCTCCGCGCAGATCCAGCACGAAACCCTGCGGGCCATGCAACGAGGCGACCTGCCCCTCGATGGCGGCGTTGAAAGCATCCCAGCCAGCGCTGTCGGCGAAGGAATGCACATGCACCCACGGCCGGCCGTTGACCTGCTCAACCGCCAGGGGCACCTCACCCGGCATGTAGACAGTCGAGCGGTAGGCCGCCTCGATGCTTGCCTTGTCAGCAGTTTCCCGGGGCAGGGTATAATCGCGTGGCCGGCGGTTACCCACCTTGAATTTACAGGCCACCGGTACGCCACCGGCCCACTGGTTGTTACGGTTCCACAGCAGATAGGGCGCGCTGCGCACCCGGCCGGCCTCGGTGGTCAGGTCACCTTCCCAGCGGTCCAGGCGGGCCATCGCCATTTCTTCGGCAGTCTTGCCCTGGCATTCGACCAGCACCGCCCCGACCGGCGGTGCACGCCGCACGCCCGGCTTCACATAGGTGACCACATATTCACCATTCCGCCATCCCGTGGTGATCCCCGGCCAGCTGGTAGCGAAATAGGGACCCATGCCCTCGAAGGTGGGGGTGATCTCGATATTCGAATCGCGGAATCCGGCGGCATAATAGCGCATCAGATAGGCGTGGCTGTCGCCACTGTTAATCTGGTCGACCTTGCTCAGGGCATCGGTCAGGCCGGCGTCCAGCCAGCTGCGGAATGGCTGGCTGGCCGGTCCCGGCAGCACGGCCGCGGGATGATTGTCGCGCAGGGCGTCATGCGCCGCGTGGAGGTCCTGACGTGCCAGTGCCCGGAAATCCTGGGCGAGGGCCGATCCGGCACAAAGGGCGAGGGCGAGACCGGCGGTCGAGGCGGTGAGTAGGCGGTGCATATATCTGGACTCCAGAAGCGTCGCGGGAAGATGGGGCGAGTTAAAGCCGATCAGGAGCAGCCTTGCCAAGCCCGATCCCTGTCCGGGCGAATACCCGAACCGGTTTACTCCCAAGCGATCGCGTCCTAATCGGGGCGGTCGCTTCACATAAAGATCACGTTCACTTCAGAACGCGCCTCGGACAATCGCATGTTTTCAAAGATCCTGATCGCCAATCGCGGCGAGATCGCTGTCCGCATCATCAAGACCGCCAAACGCATGGGCATCCGCACCGTGCAGGTCTATTCCGAGGCGGACGCAGGCTCACTGGCGGTTGAACTGGCTGATGAAGCCATCCTGATCGGTCCCGCGCCCGCGGCCCAGTCCTATCTTCTGGAAGACAAGATCGTCGAGGCCGTGCGTCAGTCGGGGGCCGAAGCGGTCCACCCCGGGTTCGGCTTCCTGTCCGAGAACCCGGTCTTCGCCCGCCGCCTCGAATCCGAAAACATCACCTTCATCGGTCCCAATCCCCGCGCCATCGAGGCCATGGGCGACAAGATCACCTCCAAAAAATTCGCTGCCGAGGCCGGGGTCTCGACCGTGCCGGGCCATATGGGGCTGATCGAGACCACCGACCACGCCGTCCAGATCGCCAATGAGATCGGCTATCCGGTGATGATCAAGGCCTCGGCCGGCGGCGGCGGCAAGGGTATCCGCGTCGCCCATTCCGACGACGACATGGCCGAGGGTTTCGCCGCGGTGAAGGCCGAGGCCTTGAACGCCTTCGGCGACGACCGGGTCTTCCTCGAGAAATTCATCGTCAATCCGCGCCACATCGAGATCCAGGTGCTGGGCGACAAGCATGGCAATATCGTCCACCTGTTCGAACGTGAGTGCTCGATCCAGCGCCGCAACCAGAAGGTCATCGAGGAAGCTCCCTCTCCCCTGCTGGACGACAAGACCCGCGCCGCCATGGGCGAACAGGCGATCGCCCTGGCCCGGGCGGTCAACTACGACAGCGCCGGGACCGTCGAATTCGTCGCTGGTCAGGATAAGTCCTTCTTCTTCCTTGAGATGAACACACGTCTTCAAGTGGAACATCCGGTCACGGAGCTGATCACCGGCGTCGATCTGGTCGAGCAGATGATCCGCTCGGCCGCCGGCGAAAAGCTCGCCTTCGGTCAGGACGACCTGAAGATCGACGGCTGGGCGATAGAGAGCCGCATCTATGCCGAGGACCCCTATCGCGGCTTCCTGCCCTCGATCGGCCGCCTGATCCGCTATGACCAGCCTGAGGAAGGCGAACAGACCGGCCCCGGCGGCCCCTATGTCGTGCGCAACGATTCGGGCGTCCGCGAGGGCGACGAGATCTCGATGTTCTACGACCCGATGATCGCCAAGCTGTGCGCCTGGGCCCCGACCCGGGCCGGGGCCGTGGCCGGCATGTCGCGCGCGCTGGAAGACACCCATCTGGCCGGCGTCGGCCACAATGTCCCCTTCCTCGCCGCGGTGATGGATCAGGACCGCTTCCGTTCGGGCGAGCTGTCGACCGCCTATATCACCGACGAATTCCCCGACGGCTTTCACGGCATCCCGGCCGGACCGCTGCAGCGCGACATCCTGGTCGCCACCGGCATGGCCATGCACGAGATCGTCTCGGAACAGTCCGGCGACCCGTCCGACCGCATCGACTGGATTGTCCAGCTGGACCGCGAGCCCGTCCCCGTCAGCCTCGGCTATGACGACGACGAGGCCCTGATCCTCGAGGTCGACAACGGCGACCGCCTGCTGCGCCTCAGCGAAATCGACTGGCGGCCCGGCCTGGCCCAGTTCCGCGCCGTGCTGGACGACGCCCCCTTCACCGCCGAGATCAAACGCGTCGCCGACGGCTGGGACATCCGCACCCGGGCCACCAAGGCCCGCGTCCGGGTCATGCCTCCGCGCATCGCCGACCTTTATGCCCGCCTCCCCGAAAAGGTCGCCGCCGACACCTCCAAACTGGTGCTGTCGCCGATGCCCGGCCTGGTCGTCTCCATCGCCGTGGTCCCGGGCCAAGAGGTCAAGACTGGCGAAACGGTGGCCATCATCGAGGCCATGAAGATGCAGAACATCCTCAAGGCCGAGCACGACGGCGTGGTCAAGACGGTGTCGGCCAAGGCCGGCGACCCGGTGGCGGCGGACGATGTGCTGGTGGAGTTCGAATAGCCTCGCGACCAACACCATGAGCGAAACTTAACCTGACCCGCCGGTCCGAAGCTGTGAGACTGCCGCTCTAGGCGGAGGATTTCTCATGCGTTTCATATTGCTGGCGGCGGTTGCGGCGTCCCTTCTCGGCTGTGCCACGACTCCCCGGACGATGAATGCCGAACGCGGATTTACCCCCTGCGCCGACGCCGGCAGCCATCCGGCCCTGGCCGGGTCCCTGTGCGCCCTGACCCCGGCTCCGCTGACCTATGACGCCGCCGACCCCGGTAAAGATCAGGCCGAACTGTTCGTGCGCCAATTCCCGGCGGAGGGTCGCCGTCTGGGTCAGGTCTGGCTGGTCGCCGGCGGGCCGGGCGAATCGGGGGCCGGCTTCTATGCCCTGATCGACCGCCTGCGCAGCGCCTTCCCTGGCTATGACCTGCTGGTGCCCGACCATCGTGGGACCGGCGCGTCCAGTCGCGTCTGCCCCGAGGACGAGTCTGAGGCTTCCGCCGGGGGGCGTGAGCTGGCGGGAGCAGAATGGGGTACCTGTTTCGGCTTGCTGGAATCGCGCGCTGCCTGGCCCCAGGCCTTCACCATCACCAACGCCGCCCATGATCTGAGCCGGTTGATAGCCCGCCATGACGGTGGTGGCAAAACCTTCCTGTACGGCGTCTCCTACGGCACCCAGTTGGTGCTGCGGACCATGGTCGTGGCTCCACCCGCCCGTCTCGACGGCATCATTCTCGACTCGCTGGTCCCGCCCGAGGGCGACGGCCAATGGGACCTCAGCCATCGTTCGCAGGTCGTCGACGCCGTCGGGCGGCAAATGCTGGCCCGCTGCGACGCTGACACCGCCTGCCGCGCCCGGCTCGGCGGTTCGGCCGAGGCGATGATGCGCGCCGTCGTCAACGATCCTGCCCTGGCCGCCCAGTTCCCGGGCGAACAGCCCAAACTCTTCTTCGGCAGCCTGCTGGACAGCCCCGACGCACGCGCCCTGATCCCGGCGGTCATCGCCGGCGTCCGCGCCGGGGATACAGTCCCGTTGCAGGCGGCCCAAGCTCGACTGGAGGCCCAGATGGCCCCTTTCGCCGCGGTCGGTGCCTCGTCCTCTATTCCACTGGTCGCCGTCATCTCGGCCTCCGAGAACAACGCCCGCCCCGCGCTTACCCGCGCCGACATCGCCGCCGAGGCCGCCGACCTGCTGTTCACCAGCAGTCTGCCGACCCAGCTGGCCGGCGGGGCCGGCTTCGCCTATCCCCGCGACGCCGCCTTCGGGACCTCCCCGTCCCGCCTGCCGCCGGTGCTCATTCTACAGGGCGACCTCGATCCCAAAACGCCCCTCGCCGGAGCCCGCGCCCACGCCGACCGCTTCCGCGCCGCCGGCCCGGTCCGTTTCGTCACTGTTGAGGACGCCCCCCATTTCATCCTGCTGACCGCGCCCGACTGTGCGGTGCGCGAGATGCAGGCCTTCACGCGCGGAGCGCGAGCTGGTGAAGGAGCGTGCAGGGCTGAACAGGGAGCAGATCTGGGGAGCGCCGGATCCATCAGGTGAGTGTTCGACGCCGGCCCGGCATGTGTCCGGTGGGGATCCGGCGTCGAACGACCCTGAACCTTCCGCAATCACGATCATGCAATGACTGCGGCAGCTGTGCGCGGCACAAGCTTCAATGACCGCTGTAATCCCGCCTGACCAATCAGCTTTGCTGATACGGTCTATAAGCGCTGCTCATGAAGCCGGAGGTCTTCGCTCCAGATTGCGCAACACCTCCTTGGCCAGCAGGGCGGTCGGGCCGGTGCCGCCCCCACGGGCCGTGACCAGGGCGATCTCGCCATCCGCCAGTTCCGGCAGGGCGTCCCCCAGAATCATCAGGTCCCGCGGGACGATCGCCGCCGGCATCACACCGACGCCCAGCCCCGACTTGAGCGCGGCCATCTGGCCCGCCACGCTGGCCGAGGTATAGGCGGGCCGGAATGGCAACCCTGCGGACTCCAGCGCCGCCAACGCACGCTTGCGATAGATGCACGGGGCCGGAGCCACGATCAGCGGCAGCGGGCTCACCTCGGCCTGCGCCCGATCCAGCGCGACCCAGACCAGCGGTTCGCGCCAGACGCTGACCCCCACGGCCGGGCCCATCGGTTCACGTTTGATCAGGGCCAGGTCCAGCTGCCCCCGTGACATCAGATCCAGCAGATTGGGGCTATAGTCGCAATTGATCGTCAGCCTTATGCGTGGGTGACTGCGGGTGAAAGCCCCGAGAATGCCCGGCAGATATCGTGTGGCGATATCCTCGGGGGCCCCGAAGCGGACTTCACCTTCCAGATCACCGTCACCCAGCGTGGCCACGATCTCATCATTGAGACCGAGCATTTTCCGGGCCTGGGGCAGAAAGGCCGCGCCCTCGCCGCTCAATGTGACGGTCTTGCCGCCCCGGTCAAACAGCGGAACCCGCAACTGGCTCTCCAGTCGCCGGATTTGCAGGCTGATCGCGGGCTGGGTTCGCCCGAGCATCTCGGCCGCCCGGGTAAAGGTCCCGGTCTCGTGAATGGTCACGAAAGCCCTCAGCAATTCGACGTCGAGATTGATCAGGCGATCCGGCATTTCATATTCAACCCTTATGGATCCGGCTCCATCAATAACCGCCAGTCGAGTTCCGGTCGAGGTCGACTGTCCGTTGCATGACTGGTCCGCGTGCACGATTACGACATTATGAAGTCACCGGCGCGACCGTGATGACGACGGGCAATCAGCTCCACCGCCGGAACCGCCGGGGTCGCGAGCACGTTGGGCCTGTGATCGATATTGTATTCGATGGTCCACCAGTGAGCTTCCGATGAACAGGCTTCTTCCCCTCACCACAGCACTCGTCCTGACTCTGGGTCTGCCGCAAGTTGCCGCCGCCCAGAACAACGGCCACGGCAACAGCGACCACGACAAGGGCGACCGGAGCTCCGAGCGCGGCAATCAGGATCGCGGCGAGAGTCACGACGACGATCGGGGTGCCAATCCCGGCCGCGATCGCGGCGACAACCAGGCTCGACCGGCGGCCCGCGGCGACGACCATCGCAACGCCCGGGTCGAGGCGCGACGCGAAGACCGCGAGGACCGCGAGGATGACCGCGACCACGACCGCGGCGAACGGGCCATGGAACGCCGTGACGACCGTCGGGTCGAGATGTCTCATGAGGATGGCCGACCCGTCGTGATGCTGCGCCACGATCGTAATCGTGGCCTGATCAACGGCTGCCCGCCCGGACTGGCCCGCAAGGACAATGGCTGTCTGCCGCCGGGCCAGGCGCGCAGAATGAGCACCCGTACCCGCTTCGATTCCTTGTGGAACACACGCAACGACGAGTTCAACTACCGCTACGAGGACGGCTATCTGTATCGTCTGAACCGTCAGGGTTCGCTTCTGGGCTATATGCCGGCGCTGGGCGGAGCCCTGTCCGCGGGCAACCCGTGGCCAGGTCAGTATGACTATCAGCCCGTGCCCACCTACCTGGCCAACTATTACGGCCTGAACGCCCGGAATGACTATCGTTACGCCGACGGCACCGTCTACGGTGTGGACCCCAAGACCCAGGCCATCAGCCAGGTCGTCGCCCTCCTGACCGGGCAGACCCCGACCGTCGGTCAGCCGATGCCGGCCGGCTATGACGTCTACAATGTGCCCTACGCCTACCGGGGTCAGTATGCCGATACGCCGGCCAGCCAGTACCGCTACAATGACGGCTACGTCTATCAGGTCGATCCCAAGACCCGCCTGATCCAGACCGTCATCCAGCTTCTCACCTGATCCCGCGACCGGAGACACCAAGATGACGACCTATGTACACTGGGCCCTGGTGCCCCTCGCGGTTCTGTCCCTGGCCGCCTGCGGTGACGGCAAGACCGACGCCGGCCCCGCCGAGCCCTCGTCCCGGACGGTGACCGCCACCCTCCACGGCAACAGTGACTTCGGCACACTGGAGCGGGTGCTGACCAATGCCGGCCTGTCCGACGTGCTCGAAGGCACCGGTCCCTATACGGTGTTCGCGCCCGCCGACGCCGCCTTCACTGCGGCCGGCAGCGACGCCGACTTCACCACCGAGCCGATGCGGGCCCAGGCCGCGGCCCTGTTGCGGGCCCACATCGTACCGGGGGCCCTGACCCGGGCCGACATCGGTGCGGCCATCGACGCCGGCGGCACCGGTATCGTTCAGATGCGCACCATGGCCGACACCCTGCTGACCTTCTCGCGTGACGGCACCGCCATCGTCGTCACCGCGCCGGACGGGGCCAGCGCCCATCTGACCGGCAGTGAGGACCTGGCCAAAAACGGCGTCATCCAGCCCATCGACGCCCTGCTGATCAAGCCCGCACCGGCGGCCTAGACCTGTCGGAACGGGACCCCCGGCGGGGGTCCCGTCACCGGACCGTCCGTTCTGCGATCCTGCCGCCCCCTTTCCGTTCCGTCCCCGCCGGGGCATGACTGCCCCATGTCCCCTCGTCAGCCAACCCGCCGTCCTCGCTCGACCCGGACACTGCCTCCCGCCGTGCGCGGGGAGCCGGTCGGCTTCCACAATGTGCGACTGTCGGCCCCCCAGGCGCATGAGGCCCTGACCGAGGCGGCCGACCACATCGCCCCGCCGCGCATGCCGTGGGCGCGTGAGCCGATCAACATTCTGGCGGTATCGGGCGGTGCGGCCGGCGGGGCCTTCGGGGCCGGACTGCTGGTCGGGCTGACGCGGGTCGGACGGCGGCCCGGATTCGCCATCGTCACCGGGGTCAGCACCGGAGCCCTGATCGCCCCCTTCGCCTTCCTCGGCCCCGACTGGGACGACCGGCTGACCGAGGCCTTCACCGGCGGCGGGGCCGAGCGGCGGCTGGGTCTTCTGGGACTGGTGCCCGGGCGTCGTGCCGGCCTGTATCCGACCCGGGCGCTGGACGGGTTGATCGAGCCCTTCATCGACGACACCGTGCTCAAGGCCGTGGCCGGGGCCCATGCCACCGGACGGCGCCTGTTCGTCGCCACCACCGACCTGGACCGGCAGCAGGCCAGTATCTGGGACATGGGAGCCATCGCCACCCAGGGGCAGGCCGCCGGGATGGAAGACGCGGCCCTGAGCCTGTTCCGCACCATTCTGGCCGCCTCGGCCAGTCTGCCCGGCCTGTTTCCACCCCGCATGATCCGCTGCGAAACAGACGGACAGGCCTATGATGAAATGCATGTCGACGGCGGGGTCGCCGCGCCATTGTTTGTGCTGCCAGACGCCCTGTTGCGTTGGAAACAGGTGGGCCGCAGGCTACGCGGCGGTCGGGTCTATATCATCGTCAACATGGTGCTGGAGCCCGCGCCCCAGACCACTGCGAGCAATGCCGCTGCCGTGGCCATCCGCAGCTTCGACACCATGCTGCGCTTTTCATATCGGCAGGCCATCAGTGTCGCCGCCGCCTTCTGTGCCGGAGCCGATCTGCCACTGGACGTAGCCTCGGTTTCGCGAAGCTCGGACCTCGGCAGCGGACTCAGTTTCGAGACAGCCAGCATGCGCCGCACCTTTGATGCTGCGCTCGAAAGCGCAGCCTCGCCCGATGTCTGGATCGCGGCCACGCGGCAATCCGACACCCTCACCGATATGCTCGCCCGGCCATTCCGTACCGACCGCTAGATGTGAGCTCTCAATAGGTTGTCCATCCGGTCCAGGCCGGGGAAGCTG
>NZ_CAXBDH010000024.1:0-32785 GCF_963974615.1 uncultured Brevundimonas sp. | reverse complement strand
GGGCCCGCCGCACCCCCAACCCCGGCCCTTCCCCCATCAAGGGGGAAGGGAGAGGATCAGCAAATGAAACTCACCCTCGGCACCACGCCCCTCACCCTCGCCCGGCTGCGCGCCGTGCTCGACGGCCCGTGCACCGTCGACCTGACCCCGGCCGCCTGGGCCAATGTCGACAAGGGGGCGGCCACGGTCGCCGCCATCGTCGCCGAGGGGCGCACCGTCTACGGCATCAACACCGGCTTCGGCCTGCTGGCCAACACCTCGATCGCCCCGGAAGACCTCGAGACCCTGCAGCGCAACCTGGTGCTCAGCCATGCCTGCGGCGTCGGCCGGGATCTCGACGATGCCGTGGTCCGTCTGATGATGGTGCTGAAGATCGCCTCCCTGTCGCGCGGGGCCTCAGGCATCCGCCGCGCCACGCTCCAGACCCTGATCGCCATGGTCAATGCCGACGTCCTGCCCTGCATCCCGGCCAAGGGCTCGGTCGGGGCCTCGGGCGACCTCGCCCCCCTCGCCCATATGAGCTGCGTCCTGATCGGGGTCGGCGAGGCCCGCCACAAGGGCGAAACCCTCGACGCGGTCGACGCCCTGGCCCGCGCCGGTCTCGCGCCTCTGACCCTCGGCCCCAAGGAAGGTCTGGCCCTGCTGAACGGCACCCAGTGTTCGACCGCCCTGGCCCTGGCCGGCCTGTTCGCCACCGAAGGCGTGTTCGCCGCCGCCATTGCCGCCGGCGCCCTGTCGGTCGATGCGCTGAAAGGGTCGGACGCCCCGTTCGATGCCCGCATCCATGCCCTGCGCGGCCAGCCCGGCCAGATCGTCGTGGCCGAACGCCTGCGCGCCCTGATGGCCGGCAGCGCCATCCGCGACAGCCATCGCCATGACTGTTCCAAGGTCCAGGACCCCTATTCCCTGCGCTGCCAGCCCCAGGTCATGGGGGCCATCCTCGACCTGCTCAACAATGCCGCCGCCACCCTGACGCGCGAGGCCAATGCCGTGACCGACAATCCGCTGGTCTTCATCGACGACGGTGACGTCATCTCGGGCGGCAATTTCCACGCCGAGCCCGTGGCCTTCGCCGCCGATCAGATCGCCATGGCCCTGTGCGAGATCGGCAATATGTCCGAGCGCCGCACCTCGATCCTCGTCGATCCGAACATGAGCGCCCTGCCCGCCTTCCTGGTGAAGGAGAGCGGCCTCAACTCCGGCTTCATGATCGCCCAGGTCACCGCCGCCGCCCTGGTGGCCGAGAACCGCATGGTCGCCCATCCGTGCAGCGTCGACACCGTCCCGACCTCCGCCAATCAGGAGGACCATGTCTCCATGGCTACCCATGGCGCGCGCCGCCTGCTGGACATGGCCGAGAACGCGGCCGCCGTCGTCGGCATCGAACTGCTGGCCGCCGCCCAGGGCATCGAATTCCACCGTCCCCTGACCTCGTCACCCGATCTCGAACAGGTTTACGCCATCGTCCGCGAGGCGGCCGCCGCCTATGGCAGCGACCACTATTTCGCCCCCGACATCGCCCGCGCGACGGACGGCGTGCGGGACGGCCGCTACCGGGCGTTCGCCGGAACCCTGCTGCCCTCCAGCTGAGCGCGATTGCCCGTAGAGCGCTCCGCTCCCGGGCCCCCGGTCAGCGCCGCTCGGTTTGACGCTCGACCGTCAGGGCATAGGCCCCGGTTTGCGCCGGGCCGAAACTGCCGGCCCTGATTTCGAAACTGCCTTCGGACGGGGCCGTCCATTCCAGCCTGGAGTTGGTGTCGGACAGGCCGTCATCGTCCGAGCCGAGGTTTTCGAACGCTTCGTCCCCACCACCGCGACCGATGAGCACGAAACAGTCGAACTCATTCGACACCAGGGTGATGACCAGCTTGTCGCCTTCTTTCACGTGGACGACATAGGCATCATAGAAACTGCCGTCCTCGGCGATGGCGTCACTGTCGCTGAGCGTGCCGCGCGCCGTGGCTCCGATCAGGATGCTGCCCGGCTCCGGCTGCGGCCCGCGGTCGATCAGTTCGATCGAATACAGCCCTTCGGACTCCGACCCCAGCGGCAGGGCACGCAGGACATAGTCCCCGGCCTCCGGCAGGATGAAATTCAGCCGCGAATCCGTCCCCTCGCCCAGACCGTCATCATCGCTCGACAGGGCTGAAAACTCACCGCCGACCTTGCCGATCTCCAGATAGGTGTCGAAATCACCCGACCGCATGATCGCCTGAACCCGCTGGCCTTCCGATCCGCTGAAGACGTAGGAATCATAGCCGCGATCCTCGAGGTCCCGGGGATCGTCGGCGTCGATCGCCCCCTCGACCGTCGTTCCGAATTCCAGCGCCACCGGGGCCCGCTCCGGTTCGATTTCATTGAGCTCAAGCGTGTAGGCTCCCTCCGAGTCGGTGGAGAAACCGCGCGCGTCGATCCGGTAGTCCCCGTCCTCGGGCAAGGTATAGATCAGGCGGGAATTGGTCCCCTCGGCCCCGCCGTCGTCATCCTCGGCCAGACTGACCGGCACACCGTCCGGGCCGCCGGAACCGAAGAGTTCCAGATAGGTGTCGAAGACGTCCGAATCCATCGTCACTTCGATCCGCTGGCCCGCACGACCGGTGAAGCGATAGCTGTCGACCCGGAACCCGGAATCGTTCAGTCCGTCGGTCGCAGTCAGCTCACCCTGGATCGCGTAGCCGATATCGATGGCTTCGGCCGGACCGGCTTCCGGGACCTCGGCAAGGCTCAGATCATAGGCCCCTTCGCCCCCGGCGGTCAGCGGCGTTGCCCGGATGATGTATTCGCCCGACTCGGGGGCGGTGAAGATCAGGAACGAGTTCAGCGACCCGCCGGGACCGTCGTCGTTCTCGGCCAGCTGATCGAAGGTGTTGCCGTTCATCCGCCCGACCCGGACGACGGGATCGAAATCCTCGGAATTCAGGCTGATCCCGACGCGATCGCCGGCACGGGCGCGGAACCGGTAGGCGTCATAATTGGCCCCGTCATCCGTTTCCGGATCGCCGGACGTCAGCGCACCCGACCGGGCCTGGCCGAGGCGGATCGCCGTCGGTCGGGGCGCACGCGCGGCCGCCGGCCGTTCGCTGAGCGCGAGCGTATAGGCCCCGCCGTCCAGCCCCGACAGTGTCCGCGCCCTCAGCAGGTACTCACCCGACCCGTCCACAACAAAGCGCAGCCGCGAATCCGTATCCTGTCCGAAACCGTCATCGTCGCCGAGAATTTCCTCCTCGGTCTGCCCCGCTTCATACAGACCGATGTAGGTGTCGAATTCCGACGACTGCATCGTGATTTCCAGCCGCTGGCCCTCGCGGGCAGTGAACCGGTAATCGTCATAGCGATAGGCGTCATCAGGCGCGACGGCGTCCTCGGCCGTCAGTGCACCGCTGACCCGGTCACCGATCCGGATCGGCTCCTGGGCAACGGCTCGACCGGATACGGCCAGAAGGGCAAGGATACTGACGGTGGCTGCGATGGTAGAACGGCGCATGGGATCCCCCTTGTTTCGAGGCCGATCATAGACGCCGAACCGGGGGGGCTGTAAATCGCCCCCTTCAGATCGACTTTTGTACCAGGAACGCCGCATGACCGCCGAGCCCTCCCGCGCGACCCTGATCGACGGCAAGGCCTTCGCTGCCGGGCTGGTCGAACGGGTCACGGCCGCAACGGCACGATTGCAGTCGGCCCATGGCCTGAAGCCGGGCCTGGCGGTGGTGATTGTCGGTGAGGATCCGGCCAGTCAGGTCTATGTGCGCAACAAGGGCGAACGGACCCAGGCCGCCGGCATGCGCTCGGATACCCATCGCCTGTCCGAGACGACCCCCCAGGCTGATCTCCTGGCCCTCATCGCCACCCTGAACGCCGACTCCGGCATCCACGGCATTCTGGTCCAGCTGCCCCTGCCGTCCCACATCGATACCGCGGCCGTGCTGGCGGCGATTGATCCGGACAAGGACGTGGACGGCTTTCACGTGGTCAATGTCGGACGTCTGGCCGTCGGCCTGCCGGGTCTGGTCCCCTGCACCCCGCTGGGATGCCTGATGCTGCTGAAAAACGCCCTGGGCGACCTGACCGGGCTCAATGCCGTGATCGTCGGCCGCTCCAACATCGTCGGCAAGCCGATGGCCCAGCTACTGCTGGCCGAGAGTTGCACCGTCACCATCGCCCACTCGCGAACGCGCGACCTGCCCGCCCTGTGCCGCACAGCCGATATTCTGGTCGCCGCCGTCGGCCGGCCCGAAATGATCCGCGGCGACTGGATTCGCCCCGGCGCGACCGTCATCGATGTCGGCATCAACCGCCTGCCCGCCCGCGACCCGGCCAGGGCGGCCGAGGGCAAGACCCGTCTGGTCGGCGATGTCGCGTTCGATGAGGCTGCGGTCGTCGCACAGTACGTCACACCGGTTCCCGGCGGCGTCGGCCCGATGACCATCGCCTGTCTGTTGGCCAACACCTACACGGCCGCCTGTCGCGCGGCCGGGGTCACGCCCGAGCGTCTCGACGCTTGAAGCGACAGGCGGTTGCGGGGATAGTCCACGCAACGAGCGACCGCCAGACGTCGCGTCCAGGAGACACCCATGATCCGGATCAGCCCCCACGCGAAGGCCCTCGCGGCTGTCGTCATCGTCCTGCCGGCCGTGGCCGGTTGCGGCTACAACACCATTCCCACCAAGCAGGAAGCCGCCAGGGCGCGCTGGGCCGATGTGCAGTCACAGTATCAGCGGCGCGCCGACCTGATCCCCAATCTGGTGGCCACCGTGCAGGGGGCCGCCATCCAGGAGCGCACCACCCTGACCCAGGTGATCGAGGCCAGGTCCCGTGCCACCAGCGTGACGATCACGCCTGAAACCCTGAACGATCCGGCCGCTTTCCGCCGCTATCAGGCGGCGCAGGGCGAACTGTCCCAGGCCCTGTCACGCCTGTTGCTGGTGGTCGAACGCTACCCCGACCTGAAGTCCAACCAGAATTTCCTGGCGCTGCAATCCCAGCTCGAAGGCACGGAAAACCGCATCGCCGTCGCCCGGCGCGACTACAACGAGGCGGTGCAGAGCTACAATACGTCACTGCGCACCTTTCCGACGGTGATCTGGGCCAGGACCTTCCAGTCTGGGTCCGAGCCGATGCCCCTGTTCAGCGCCTCTGCGGAAGCCCAGAATCCACCGACGGTGAATTTCGATGCGTTGGCCCCCGCCGTTCCCGGGGGCCGTCCCCCGAACGTCCTGCCCGGCAGCCCGCCGCCGACAGCGCCCGAACGTTGACGGCCCGCGCACCAACAAAGATCGGCGGCACGGAGCGCGGCCTCGGGTCGACTCTGCTCGTTCTGGCCCTGTGGCTGGCGTCGGCGAGCCTCGCCCTGGCCCAGTCCGCCCCCGTCTTCCCGGCCCTGTCCGGCCGGGTCGTCGACGAGGCCCAGCTGATCTCCCCGGCGGGGGAAGCCCGGCTGACCGAAACCCTCGCCGCGCTCGAACGGGACACCACCGATCAACTGGTCGTCGTCACCGTCGACAGCCTGCAGGGTCGAGAGATCGAGGATTACGGCTATCAGCTGGGTCGCGCCTGGGGGATCGGACAACAGGATACCGACAACGGCCTGCTGCTGATCATCGCCCCCAATGAACGCAAGGTTCGCATCGAGGTCGGATACGGACTGGAGCCCGTCCTCACCGACGCCCTTTCGGCCCTGATCATCCAGAACGACATCCTGCCGGCCTTCCGGACCGGAGATTTCGAAACCGGCATCACCAATGGTGTGACCGCCATCGACGCCCAGCTACGGCTTGATCCGGTCGAGGCCCGGGCCCGGGCGGCAGCGGCAACACCGCCCCGCCCCGGCATACCCGTAGGTGCGATCATGGTGATCGGCGCTGTCTTCCTGTTGTTGCTGACAACACTGATCGGTGCCGCGCGATCCGGCGGTCGACGGCGTCGCCGGGGAGGCAATGGTCTCGCGCCGATCCTCATCTGGGCGGCATCCGAAGCACTCAGAAATGGCGCGCGCGGTGGACGCGGGCGTTCCGGCGGCGGGTTCGGCGGCGGTGGATTTGGCGGCGGTTTTGGCGGCGGCGGCGGCGGCTTCGGTGGCGGCGGCGCATCAGGAGGATGGTGATGGATCTGACTCCGGCCGATCAGGCCCGCATCGCCACCGCCATCAGCACGGCGGAAACGGCGACCTCGGGCGAAATCTTCTGTGTGCTGGCGCGCGAGGTCTCCTCCTATCGCGACATCTCCCTGGGGTGGGCGGCGGCGGCGGCGCTGGTTCTGCCGCTGACCCTGATTCCCTTCGGGCTCGACGCCACCTGGTTTCCAGGCTTCGGCGGGGGCTGGGAAATCGCCCACCGGGCGGCACTGGACATAAACACCGGCCGAACCCTGGCGGCCTATGCTCTTGTGCAGGCTGCGATTTTCCTGACGGTCCTGTTGCTGACCTCGATACCGCCGGTCAGGCGGTGGGTGACACCACCCAGCATTCGACGGACCCGGGTCCGGAATGCCGCCATGCAGCAGTTTCTCGCCCACGGTCTGCACGTCACCGAGGGTCGCACCGGTATCCTTATCTTCGCCGCACTGTCGGATCATCAGGTCGAGGTGGTCGCCGACGAGGGCATTCATGCCCGGGTCGATAGCGACGTCTGGGCCGATACGGCGGAAACCCTGATCCGAGGCATGAAAGCAGGCACGCCGGTCGATGGATTTGAGCGCGCTATAGGCCTGTGTGGTGCCGTTCTGGCGGAGCATTTTCCACCGGGGCCGAAGAATCCCAACGAGATCGCGGACCGACTGGTCATTATCTGACCCGTCACATCCCCGCGCTAGACCAGAACGGCCCTGATTGACCCGCCAGCCAGGACCCGGATTTTGCTCCACATTGAATCGGGCGCATTTTCGGCTTCTGACGGACACAGTCAGACGCGAACATCCCCCGGGGTCATCTCCGCCCGGAAATGACCCAGCTCCACGCCAAGGACTCCATGGCCCGCCTGCTGACCTACAATGTTCATCGCTGCGTCGGTGTGGATCGTCGCCTCGATGTCGATCGCATCGTCGCGGTCATCGCCGAGCACGAGCCCGACATCGTCTGTCTGCAGGAGCTGGATGTGGGCCGCGCCCGGACAGGCTTCACTGACCAGGCCGGGCTGATCGCCGAAAAACTGGCCATGACCCATCATTTCCACCCCGCCATGCAGGTTGAGGCCGAGCTCTATGGCGACGCCATCCTGACGCACCATCCCGAGCGCCTGGTCAAATCGGCCGCGCTGCCGACCCTCAAGGGGATCCCGGGTCTGGAACCGCGCGGCGCGCTCTGGTCCGCCATCGAAATCGAGGGCGTGACCCTGAATGTCTTCAACACCCATTTCGGTCTCATCCCGCGGGAACAACGGCTTCAGGCTGCGGCCCTGAACGGGCGCGGCTGGCTCGGCCACCCCGAATGCACCGGCCCCACCATCCTGACGGGCGACTTCAATGTGACCTCCCTGACGCGCCCCTATCAGGCCCTTGCCCGACGTCTCCCCGACGTCCAGCGCACACTCGGACTGAAGCCGACAATCAAGACCTTCCCGTCCAGCTTCCCCGCCGTCCGCATCGACCATTGCTTCGCCAGCCCCGAGATCGTGGTCCGTTCGATCACGGCCCCCTTTTCACCCCTGGCCCGGATGGCGTCCGATCATCTGCCGCTGGTCGTGGATTTCGAAATCCGGACCGACGCGGCCCGCGACCCTACCCCCTAGCGTTCCCTCAGGTCGCTGAGCTGCCCGGATTCGCTTCTCTGCGACGGATTTCGGCGTCGCCACGGTCGCCAGGCATCGTCGGACGACGACGGGTCCCCCAACTGCCATTCGGCGATAAACCGCTCGACCTGCGACGGCGGCGCGGCACCCAGCGCGTGCATCCGATCCGTATCGAACCGTCGGATCGCCTCGCCCGTAGAGCCCATCACCGCCTCGGCCGCCGCGAACTCCGCCGCGCTGATACCGATGAAATGGCCGATGGAGCGATGCCGGAACGTCGCGATGGCCGCCCGGCCCTCTTCCGTCCCCGGCTCCGTCGTCACGTCACACTCCGTGTCGAGCCCCAGGGACCGGTTGTTCAGATTGGTCGAGCCGATCCGCAGCAGCCGGTCGTCGATGATCGACACCTTGGCATGAACGATGATCCGCCCGCCCGCCTCGCCGAACGGCGCGAAGGCCGAGAAGCGATTGTATATGTCCGCATTTTCCAGCCGGTACAGCACCTCGGAGCGGGCTGTATCCATGGTCATACGGTCAAACCAGCTGGGGCTGCCCCCGGTCGAGACCAGAATAATCTCGGGGCCATCCGGTTCAGACAACCGCCGGGCCAGGGCCTCAGCAATTAACGGCGACGTAAAATATTGATTCTCAAAATAAATTAACTTCGAAGCCTGTTCGATCAGCGCGATATGCAGGGCCTCGTTCTCCCGAACCTCGGCCCGACCGCGCCATTTCGGCTCGGTGCGGGTGATCGCGACCGGCGTGTCGACCAGGTCGACCTCCACGTCATCCGGCCATGGATCGCCGGGCACATCATCGGGAACGGTCCGCTCCCACGTGGCCCGGAACCAGCGCTCGCGCGCCAGATCCCCCAGCGCCCTGGCCGCCGGTCCATCCATGACACACATGACCTCATGTCGTGCCGGAGAGATCAGGCCTGACGGCTGGCACCGCCGCGGATCATCGTCCAGATGGTCACTGGTGTCCCAGCGGTCGGTCGAGATATCACCACCGCCGCAGAAGGCCACGGCGTCATCGATGATGACCGCCTTCTGATGATGGCAGGCCCCGATCGGGCCGGGCGAGTCGAGGCGAAACTCGACCAGACGCTTCTGGAACCAGCGCTGGGCCCGATGCGGATAAAACCCCTGGGACGCGGCGATCAACAGCGGCGATTTCCAGATCAGCAGGCGTATATCCAGATCCGGCTTCGACTTGACCAGCATCCTCAGCTGGTGACCGATCTCGGCCTGCCGGTCGCCAAAGCGCGATTCAGGGTCCAGTCGGGTGCGGGGGTCGAATTGCCAGCCGAGGATCACGATCGAACGCTGCGCCTTGTTCAGGGACGACTTCAACGCATCGAAATAGGCTTCATTCTCCATCAGCACCGAAAACCGGGCGGCGGTATCCACGCGCCAGCAATTCTGGCCCGGCACCAGCACGGTACTATGATTGACCGTGGTCTTGTCGTGCATGATGCCAGCCTGACCGATTCCGATGACGTTTGGATGTGGGGCCATCCCCGGCGTCTTGCGACCCCACCCGTTCCATGCGCGGCCCCTGACGGTCAATAACGATCCGGGTTCCACGGATGGAAGATTGTCTGAAAGCTCCTTCGGGCGCATAAGGTTTCGTTGCTTCTGAACCGGGGAGGTCGGCGATGCAGGTGATAATCGAGCTGATCGCAGGCTTTCTGGCCCTTCTGGCGGCCGTGGCCCTGGCCCAGTTCGGCGTGGATTTGCACACCCCGCGCCAGGCCGATCGCGAAATCCACCGCACCGCCGATTGCGCAGATAAACCCGCCACTGGAATTACAGCCGCCCCTGTCCCCAGCCTTGATTGCTGATCGGGCACAAATCCGTCAGGGGAATTGACCGCGCCGCCTTTGCTCGACCTGCCTAAGCCGGTAGGGTCGCGAGTTCGCGCGCGCCGCCGCCGCGACCCGTGATCGAGATCGCCGCCCCATGAAGTCGCCCAAACGAACGCCGCTGAATCTGACTGCCGACGATGTCCCCGCTCCGGAGACAACGCTGACGACGGATTCCGCTACGGACGACACGGCGTCGGAAGATGACTCCAGCACCGAACCCGAATCGAACGGCAAGGTTCAGCGCCCGATGTCCGAACGCCGCCGTCGCCGCCTGGCCCAGGAGAAACGCCTGACAGCCGGACGGGACGAACAGAATGAGCCCCCGGTCGAGGAGGCCCCCGAAGCGTCACCTGATTTCAGCATGCCGGCCGGCGCGGCCCCGGTCGCCTACGCCCCGCCGCCACCGCCCGCGCCGCCGACCCCCACCTCCACATCCGGTGAAGCTGTACCGTCGGGCCGCTATGCCTATCTGGTCGCGGGCATCGCCTCGACCGTCTGGATCGCCGGCGTCGCCTCATGGCTGGCCTTCGAATTCGGATCAGGCAACGCCGCGGTCGACCCGCTGAGGATCGCCGTCTATGCGCTGATCGCCCTCGCCCCGGCCGGGCTCGCCCTGATGCTGGCCCATGCCGTCCGACAGGGAGCCAGTCTGGCGCTCGAGACCCGGCGCGCCCGCAAACTGGCCGAAGCCCTGGTCGCGCCCACCGCACTCGCCGCCCAGCAGACCGGCGAAGTGCTGAACACCCTGCGCATCGACATCGATCAGGCGTCGCTGGCGGCCGAACGGTCCCGCCACGACATGACCCTGCTGCGCGAAGCCCTGGCCCAGGAAACCGTCCGCCTCAACGAGGCCGCGGATACGGCCGTCCGCACGGCCCGCCAGCTCGCCGAACAACTCGGCAGTGAGCGGGAAAGCATGAAGGCGCTCGGTGCACAGCTGGACACTCAGGCTGCGGGCGTTCTGGAAGCCGTGGAACGCCAGTCGCGCATGGTCATCGACGCGTCCGACCTGGCCCAGACCCAGCTGCGTGAAGCCGAGGCGGCGCTCGCCGCCCGCGCCGCCGATCTCGCTGCCGCCGCCGGCGAGGCCCAGGACGCGGCCCGGGCCGCCGCGGACGACCTGTCCCGCCAGACCCTCCGCCTTGAAAACGCGGGCACGGGCGTGTCCGAACAGATCCAGTCGGTTGAGGCCGGTCTGGGTCAGCAACGCGCGGCCCTGGTCACCGCCGCCTATGCCCTGCGGACCGATCAGGAAGACTTCTCGGCCCAGGTCGAGAGCCAGCGTGCGCAGCTGATCGAACAACTGTCCGCGGCCCGCTCGGCTGCCACGGAACTCGATGAGACCTCGGCCACCTCAAGTGCCTCGATCAAGGAACTGGTCGAGGCCGCCACGGACCAGTTCCGCGCGCTGGTCGACATGTCCCAGCGCGAAGCGGACGGCTTCGACAACGCGACCAAGATCGCCCTCGACCGTTTCGAGGCCCTGGCCGCCGAAGCGCGGGACGTCATGGTCGACGAAACCCGCCGGGCCCTGTCCGCCATGCAGGCCACGGCCAAGGAGACCCGTCTCGCCGCCGGGGATGCTGCCACCCAGGCCCAGGTTCGCGCGGATCGTCTGGGCGAGGCCCTGTTCGATGCGGCGCAGAAGGCCGACCAGGCCGCCGACGCCAGAATCGACGGCGCGCGCCGCGTCGTCGATGAAACGGTGGGACTGGTCGATGAGGCCGCAGAACGGGCGGTCGAGCGTCTCGAGGCCACGGTCGAACGCATGAACGCCGCCTTTTCCCAGATCGACGAGGCCATCAGCGAACTCGATGAGCGGGCCAACAAACTGCCCGAAGAAGCCCAAAAGCGCGTCGACGCCGTTCGCACCTCGGTCGAGGAAGGGCTCGCCGCCCTGTCCAATGCCTCGAAGAAGGCCGCCGCCGACACCGAAGCGCTGGACGCCGGCTTCCAGGAGCGGGTTCGCCGCAACTACGAAATGCTGACCGAAGCCGTTCGCCTGATGGGCGTCGTGTCCGGTGACGCCCCCACCCCACGACGGCGGGAGCCCGCCGCCGCCGCCGACAAACCGGAACCGGTGGAGTCCACGCGCAGCAAACCCTCCCGCACTGAAGAAGGCCGCGGCTTCGGCCTTCGGGGCCGTCTCAGACTTGAACCGACCATCAAGACACCCGTGCCCACATCTCCGATTGACCGTCTGGGCTGGAGCGACCTTGAAGACATCGGGGCGGAAGAACAGCCGCTCGATCTCGACACCCCCGCCATGCCGGCCATCGCCGACGACGCGCAGTCCGAATCCCGGTTCGAGGCCCTGACCGAACGGGTCATCGCCGCCATTCGGCGTATGGGAGTCGATCCGAACGCCCTGCTTCCAAAGGCAAGGGTCGAAGAGTCCGGCCAGGCCATCGCCGCGCGGGACCCCGACCGGGCGCGGCAGATCGTTCGGCGGGTCGCGCCGGCGGCCGTGCGCAGTGTCTCCCGTCGGGTATTGGGCGATGCCGAACTTCGCGCCGACGCGGAAGACTATGTCCGGGGTTTCGGTCAGAGGCTTCAGGATCGCGCCCGGGACGGCGATGCGCCCGGCGTTCTGGCGCTGCTGACCTCGGATGGTGGCCGGGCCTACATGCTGCTCGACGCCGCCGTGGGCGATCTCGCCTGACGGCAAATGCGTGTCGGCCTCAAATGGCGCTTGACGAAAGTCCTGCATTAAGGACACCGTCACGCAACTGTCACATGTTAGCAACCTCATGCTCGACACCCACGCCGAGACCGTGCCCGACCGCAGACCGGCGATTGTCATCTGTGCCTATGACGTCTCCGAGTCCGGCTGGAATCCGGTCGACGGCTCGTCTGGCCTGCCATGGGACCCGGTCGGGGGCCGAACGATACCGGTCGCGGCGGCTGACCCCCAGACCCTGGCGTCCACCCTCACGGCCCGACTGATGGAGCCCGGCTGTCGTGCGCTTCTTCTGGTCGGGCGCACCCGGCACGGCGACGCCTTTCGTATCCAGATGCGGGCCGAAAACCGCGCGCTGGACGGGACGGCGCGACTTGACCTGACCGGCCCCTGTTCCGCCCGCGCCACAGCCCCCGTGGCCGAGATCGTCGAGGCGATGAATGAGGCCGGACTGACGGCCCAGGCCTCGTCCGACTACGAGGACGATGCCGGCAACTATCTGCTCTACCGCATATTGTCCGATCTGCCGGATGGCGCGGACAGTCCGGCCGTCAGCTTGATCCGGGCCCCCGCGACCGTCTCCGATGCCGAGTTGCAGCGCGGGGTGCAGACCGCCGCCGCGACCATGGCCCGGCATTTGTCGCCCCTGCCCCGCTCCACCCAGACCTAAAGGGCCCCTCAGGCCTGTCGGACCAGCGTCTGGCGCACCCTGAACGCCGCGACCGCCCCGATCAGAGCCAGCCCGGCCATCGCCAGATAGGCCCCGGCACCATAGGCGTCGTACAGCGGCCCCGCCAGCGCGGTGGCCAGTCCGATCAAAACCCCGGCCGAAAGCACGGAACTCAGGGTCTGGCCCGCCGTCTGGCTGCCCGCCGGACTCAACCGCTCGACGATCTCGACCCCGGCCAGATAGGTGGCGGCGAAGCTCAGCGCATGCATCGCCTGCAACGGCCACAGCAGCCACAGGGGCGGGGCAAAGGCCATCGCGGTCCAGCGAACCACCGCCGCCAACGCCCCGATCAGCAGCATGGTCCACGGCCCGATTCCGGCACGTCGCCGCCACGGCTCGACCCACCACATGAAGCCGATCTCGACCACCACCGAAAAGGCCCACAACAGGCCGGTCATACTCTCGGCGATCCCCTGCGCCTTCCACAAGATGGCTGAAAATCCGTAGTAGAAGGCGTGCGCCGCCTGAACCGCACCGATGGCGAAGATCGCGATCATGAAAGCCGGGTCGGCGACCAGCCGCCCCATGCCCCGGAACCGGTCCGCCCGGCGTTGCAGACCGACCGTGTCGACCGGTTCGGGCGGCACCACCACGGCCGCCACCCCGGCGATGAGCAGGGCCGCGATCACGACCCAGATGATCACCAGATCGACCGACGCCTGCACCAGCAGGGCCCCCATCACCACATTGGCGATGACAAAGGCCGCCGATCCAAACCCCCGGGGCACCGAAAAGGCGAACCCCTCGCGCCGGGCCAGTTTCAGGGTCAGAACATCCGTCAGCGGGATGATCCCCGCCGCCGCGCTGGCCGCGACGAACCAGCACAGGGCCCACAGCCCATAGCCCTCGACCAGTCCGGTGGCCGCATAGCCGAGCGCCGCCACCAGGCCCAGAATGGCAATGGGAGTGCGCCGGGCCCTGAATCCGTCGGCCCAGACGGCGATGGCCGGACCGGTCATCAGCCGGGCCAGCATCGGTGCCGCCAGCAGGGTGCCGATTTCCGCGCCGGACAGGCCCTGGGCCCGGAACCACAGTCCGGCGAACGGCAGGCTCACCCCGGTGGCCCCGAAGAGCAACACATAGTGCAGGGCCATACGGTGCGCGGACGTCATGGTCGCAGCGATAGCAGACTCCGATGCCAACGTGGGTTAGGGTTTTTCATGTTTTCCTACCGCGCCCTGGCTGTGTTCGCGGCCCTCAACGGGGCCCTTGCCGTCGCAATCGGGGCCTTTGCCGCGCACGGAGTTGCGCCGGACGCCAAGGCGCTGCTGGGCACGGGGGCGCACTATCAGCTGGTTCACGCGCTACTGGCCCTGGTCTGCGCCGGCTGGTCCCCGCAAGGCCGGGACCGACGCATCCTGCTGGCCGGCTGGCTGGCGGCCGCCGGCGGGCTCATATTTGCAGGGGCCCTGTCCCTGATTGCTCTCGCGGGCCTGACCGTTATGGGCATGATGGCCCCGGTCGGGGGGACGCTGATGGTTGCAGGATGGCTATTGCTCGCTTATGCCGTTTTACGGCCTCATTCTCTCAACGACTGACCTGTCACGCTGAAAGATCCTTTCCTGTATGGCTTTCCCAGTGCCCGAAACACCCCGTCGCGAACTCTATCCCGAGATCGAGCCTTTTGCCTCGGGCTGGATGGCAACGGACGGCGAGCATGAGATCTATTACGAGGAGTGCGGCAATCCGCAGGGTCTGCCGGTCCTGGTGCTTCACGGCGGTCCGGGTGGATCAGTCAGCCCCGGGATGCGCCGGTATTTCGATCCCGCGAAATACCGCATCATCCTGTTTGACCAACGTGGCTGTGGCAAAAGCCGGCCCTACGCCTCACTGGACGACAACACCACCTGGACCCTGATCGCCGATATCGAACGCTTGCGTGAGCGCTGCGGGGTTGATCGCTGGGTCGTGTTCGGGGGCTCGTGGGGATCGACCCTGTCGATGACCTACGCCATCACCCACCCGGAACGCGTCGTCAGTCTGATTCTGCGCGGCATCTTCCTGCTGACCCGCAAGGAGCTGCACTGGTTCTACCAGGACGGGGCCTCAATGATCTTCCCCGACGCCTGGGAACGGTTCCTGGCTCCCATCCCGGAAAACGAGCGTCACGACCTGATGGGGGCCTACTACAAACGCCTGACCGGTGACGACAAGGCCGAGCGGGAACGCTGCGCCATCGCCTGGTCCTGCTGGGAGGGCGAGGCCGTCAGCGTGCAGGGACCCGCGAGTCGACCCGAGAAATTCGCCGAACCCGAATTCGCCGTCGCCTTCGCCCGGATCGAATGCTGGTATTTTACCAACGGCGGCTTCTTGCCGGAAGACGGCTGGTTGCTCCGCAATATCGGTCGCATCCGCCACATTCCAACATGGATCGCCCAGGGGCGTTTCGACGTCGTCACGCCCCTGTCCGGCGCATGGGCCCTGCATCGCGCCTGGCCGGAAGCCCGGCTGAACATCATTCCCGACGCCGGTCATGCATCGTCCGAGCCCGGCATCATCGATAGTCTGATCAACGCCACAGACTGGGCCGCGACCCTCGAACGCTAGAGCGAAATCGGTTGAGTTGGACGCAGTCCAACTCGGCTCAGATTTCGCTCTAGTTTGAATCTGGACCATTTTTTGGATTCAGGTCGATTCGACCTGAAACAAAAATGGTCTAGAGGCTGGTCTTCACGACCCGCTCGCCCGCCGGACGGGCTGTGGCGTCAGAAGATTCCGTGCCCTTTCGGCAGCTCGGCGTAGCGGTGAACCCGCGCCGCCATCACCAGACCGAACCCGATCATCACCGTCAGCATCACCGTGCCGCCATAGCTGAGCAACGGCATGGGCACGCCGACGACCGGAGCCAGCCCCATCACCATGGCCCCGTTGATCAGAACATAGAGGGCGAAGGTCGCCGTCATGCCCGCCGCGCCCAGCCGCCCGAAATGGCTGTGCGACAGGGACGAAATCCTCAAGGCGATCAGAATGATGGCGATATAGCAGGCCAGGACGGTGAAGGAGCCGACAAAGCCGAACTCCTCGGAGACCGCGGCGAAGATGAAGTCCGTGTGCTTTTCCGGCAGAAACTCCAGCTGGCTCTGACTGCCCAGCCCGTAGCCCTTGCCCAGCAGCCCCCCGGAGCCGAGCGCGATCTTGGACTGCATGATGTGGTAGCCGCTGCCGGACGGGTCCCCCTCCGGGTTCAGGAAGGTCAGGATCCGGTTGCGCTGGTAATCATGCATGCCGAACATGATGTAGGGCGGCACCGTCACCATCATGGCCCCGATGGCGGTGACGATGATCTTCCAGCTGAGTCCGGCCACGAACATGATCGCCGCCCCGGTCAGGCCGATCAACATGGCGCTGCCCAGATCAGGCTGGTGCGCCACCAGCAGGAAGGGTGCGCCGATCATCCCGACCGGAAAGATCAGTTTCCACGAGAAGCTGGCGTCCTGCGCCGAGGCCCCGTGATACCAGCGGGCCAGCGCCAGAACGAGACCGATCTTCATGATCTCGGACGGCTGGATTCGGGTCACCCCCAGATCGAGCCAGCGGGTCGCGCCCATGGCCGTATAGCCGAACAGTTCGACTCCCACGAGCATCAGCAGGGCCACCAGATAGACGGGGTAGGCCATGGCGAACCAGTATTTCAGACTGACCATCGACAGGCCCAGCATGATGGCCAGGCAGACGCCGAAGCGGATCAGATGCTTGGCTGCCCAGGGGTCCCATGAGCCCTTGGCCACCGAATAGAGCATCAGGGCTCCGATGCCGGCGACGACGGACAGCAGGCCGACGAAACGCCAGTCGATCTGGGTCAATTTGACCGCGAAACGGTCGCGCTCGCCGGGACGGGTCAGAGCCGAAGAGGTCATCGCGGCTCCGACAGATAGGGACGGGGTCCGGAGGTGGCGGTCGGCGCGGCGGTCCGGCGCGGGGTCGAGGCAACGGGAGCGACGTCCTGGGGAGCGGGCGGGGCGACTCCCTCGACCATGTCGCTGTCGACGGATTCAGGGCCGGTCGGCTCAAGTGGCAGGGGGCGCTGGATCCGCTGGATCATATCCGGATCCTTGAGCAGGGTCGTGCGCATGATCTCGCGGGCACGCGGAGCCGCCGCCGTCGCCCCCCCCAGGCCACCGTGCTCGACGATCACCGCGACGCCGTAGCGCGGCTCGTCGATCGGCGCGAAGGCGACGAACAGGTTGTGATCCTTCAGGGCCCAGCCGACGCTGGAACTCTTGCGATTGACGTTGTCATAGCTGCGCACCTGGGCCGTGCCGGTCTTGCCGGCCATCTGGATGTCGCCCAGACCCAGCTGGCTCTGGCGATAGGCCCCGCCCGAGACGTCATTGGCCACCGCGATCATGCCCTGACGCACCACCTCAAGGTGCTCGCGCGGGAACGGCAGGTCAGGAATATCTTCATTGCCCTTCTGCTCGACGCCGCCGATCGACTTGATCAGACGGGGCTGCAAGGCTTTGCGGGCGTTGGCGAAGCGCGAAACCATGACGGCCAGCTGCAGGGCCGTGACATTGACGTCCCCCTGCCCGATCGCCACCGACAGGGTCTCACCGGCGAACC
Organism: uncultured Brevundimonas sp.; assembly: GCF_963974615.1. Classification (GTDB taxonomy): domain Bacteria; phylum Pseudomonadota; class Alphaproteobacteria; order Caulobacterales; family Caulobacteraceae; genus Brevundimonas. The sequence continues at coordinate 15,221 of NZ_CAXBDH010000024.1, read as the reverse complement.
AGCGACGCGATTCCGGATTGGGGTTGTTGCGGTTGTAGTGCGCCTTCCAGGCCTGGCTGGGAATGACCCCTTCCTTCTGGTTGTCGACCCCGATGTCATAGGTCTGCATGAAGCCGATCTTCTTCGCCGTCTCCTGAATGCCGTCGACGCCCGCCCGATTGCACAGGTGGTAGAAATAGACGTCGCACGAGTTCTTGATGGCGTTGTGCATGTCCTGCGGGCCGTGGCCGTCGGGCTTCCAGCAACGGAAGGTGCGGTTGCCGAACCGGTAACCCCCGGTGCACACGACCCGCTCCTTGGGGTCCACGCCGGCCTCCAGCAACGCCAGGGCCGTCGTCAGCTTGAAGGTCGAACCGGGATGGAAGACGCCACCGATCGCCTTGTCGAGCAGGGGTTTGCGCTCATAGTCCCTGAGCGCGCTGTAGATATTGCTGGGGACCCCGCTCACGAACAGGTTGGCGTCGAACGACGGGGCCGACACCATGCACAGGATGTCGCCGTTACGGACGTCCATCACCACACAGGCCCCGGACTCCTCGCCAAACACCTCCAGCGCCCGGTTCTGAACATCCGCATCCAGGGTCAGAACGACGTCCTTGCCGGGCAAGGCCGCGCGCGATCCGCCGACGTCCTCGCCGACCACCCGCCCCCGCGCATCCACCTCGACACGGGTGCCGCCGGCCTCGCCGCGAAGATCGGAGTCCAGCGCCTTTTCGACGCCCTGACGGCCGATGCGGAAACCCGGATTATAGAGCAGCTGGGGCGGGTCCTCGCCACGGTCTCGGATCGCCTTGATATCGCGATCCGAGACCTTCGCGACATAGCCGACGACATGGGCGAACGAGCCGCCGAACGGATAGTAGCGGGCCTCATTCATGTCCGCCATCACACCGGGCAGCTCGTTGGCGTACAGATTGACCCGGGCGAACTCCTCCCAGCTGAGGTCGCTCTTGACAGGCACCGGTGAAAATCGCGGCGCGGCGTTGACCTCACGGATGATGGACCGGCGGCGCTCCAGCGTATCCGGCAGAAGCTGACCCAGCAGGTCCAGCGTATCGTCCAGATCCTTGGTTTCGTCCCGCACCACCAGCACCCGGAAACTCGGGCGGTTTCCGGCGATGACGGTGCCGTTGCGATCGAGAATGCGACCTCTCGGTGGCGGCACCAGGCGGAAATTGAACTGGTTGTTCGAGGCCATGGTCGCATACTGCTGCGCCTGCACGACCTGCAACTGCGCCAGCCGCCCGATCAGCGCGACGACGCCCAGGGTGGTCAGTCCCCCCATCACAAACGTGCGTCGCAGGAAGGATCCCTGCCGCTCGTTCACATCGGAGAAGAAGATGGACGGTTCGCTGCTCATCGGAACCGCACATCGCCGTCATCGAAGCGCTCGATCATCCAGTGGGCGGCGGGAAACAGCAGCAACGTCGGTATGATCTGCCCGAGCAGGGCCAGAATGCTCGGGGCATTGCCCGCTTTCAGACTGACGATCACATAGGCCAGAACGAAGGCCAGAACGGTACAGGTCGCGTACCAGACAAACTGGACGGTGGTTTCCTGGCCCAGCAGAAAACTGCGTGACAGCAGCACGATGCCATAGATGGCCGACAGGACGAGCGCCCAAAGACCCAGGGGGCCGAACCAGAAAACATCCAGAAACAACCCCAGGGCCATGAGAATGACGGGGGCCATGATCGATGGGCGGATCAACGGCCAGGCGAAAGCCAGAACCACAGGCAGAACGGGTTCCGGCAGGTTCAGGCCGAAAAGCTCGACCGGCGTGCCAAGGACCACGGTCGCGGCAATCGACAACAGGGCAGGATAGACGATCCACTGCATCGGCCCCACCACACGAACCGCCATCGAGCGTCTCACCCGTCAGCTCCGGGCGGTGACGTCTGCGGCTCGGTCGACGGGGTCGCCGGCGACGCAGGCTGGTACGGACGTGGACCGGACGTCCTCGGGCGAGACGTCGGAGGCGGTACGGTCGCAGGCGGACGACTGTCGGCTGCGGCCTGGGTCGGAGTCGGGGTAGAGCCGGTCCGGGCCACCGTCGCGGCGGGGGTCGCGACCGGCGGGGCCGGGCGGGGGGGTGTTGCCGGTGCAGTTGCAGGTGCCGGTGTCGGGGTTTGCCGGGCTTCGGCGGCGGCGCGGCGGGCGGCAGAATCCCGAATGGCCGCAGCCTGGGCCGCAGACGGGGGCGGCGCGTTGATGAGCCCCGCCAAAGGCGGCGCGTTCAGGTCATCGGTCTCAACGAGCTGGCCAAAGTCCCTGAACAGCAGAACGCGAACATAGTCGATCGCCCCGCGGTCGCTGAACAGCTTCACTCGCCAGGATCCGTCCACGCCCTTGGCCGCCACGCCGATCGGAAGTCCGCGCGGGAAACCGCCGCCGTCACCCGAGGTCAGGATCCGGTCTCCGACCTGGATCGAGCCGACGCCGCGTACGAACTCCAGCCTGGGATTGTCGCTGCCGTCACCGGCCAGCACCGCGCGGGCGTCACTGCGGTCGATCAAGACCGGAGTCTGGCTGGCAACGTCGGTCAGGCGCAGCATCCGGCTGACCCGGGGCGAGGTCCCCACGATTCGACCGACCAGACCATGCTCATTGATGACCGGGTTGCCGACACTGACCTGCTGGCTGCTGCCCACATCAATCAGGCGCGCATTGCTGAACGGCCCGCGCGATTCCGAAATCGAACGCGCCGTGACCATGGCGACCGGCGGCTCCGTGCGAACGCCCAGCATCACCTCATAGCGGGCGTTGACGTTTTTCAGCGCAATGGCCTGGTCCCGCCACGGCTGCAGGTCGGCCAGCTGGCGTTTCAGTTTCCGGTTTTCTGAAACGGCGAAGAAATAACCGCCGACATAGTTGCTGACGGCCCCCGCCCAGCGAACCGGGGCGGCAAACACGCCGCCGACCGGTCCGGTTACGGTGTCGGTCGCCGACCGCCCCGCGCCATAATCCGCGTTGTTGCCGACATCACGGCGGTCACTGATCAACAGGACGACGGCCCCCACCATGGCGGCCACGACAACGGCCGCCGCGGTCCAGACCAGCGGCACTTTCAAACTCTCGAACGGTCCGTCGCGAAAGGCCACGGCGCGCCTTCTAGTAAAGAGCGAGAATCAGCGGGACGATCCCCGCTGAAGCAGTCAGGCTATCGCAAATTCCCTGCGGATTGGAACCGTACGAAAATTGAGATGACAAGGTTCTCAAGACCGACCCGGATCAGAGCGCCGAGTCGAGGACGCCCTTCATCCAGCGCGGATGCTCAAGCACGCGGCCACAGCCGATCGCCACGCAGGACAGGGGGTCGTCGGCCACAGACACCGGCAGACCGGTATGGTCGCGGATCTCGGCGTCCAGACCCCGCAGCAGGGCCCCGCCACCGGTCAGCATGATGCCCTTGTCGGCGATGTCGGCGGCCAGTTCGGGCGGGGTGGCTTCCAGCGCCACCTTCACGGCCTCGATGATCTGGGTGACCGGCTCGGCCAGGGCCTCGGCGGCCTGGCGCTCGCTGATCCGCACTTCCCGCGGCACGCCCTGCATCAGGTCGCGGCCCTTGACCTCGATCGACAGGCCTTCGCCGTCGGCCGGGATGCGGGCGGTGCCGATGTCCTTCTTGATGCGCTCGGCGGTGGTCTCGCCGATCAGCAGATTATGGTTGCGGCGCATGTACGAGATGATCGCCTCGTCCATCTTGTCACCGCCGACGCGCACCGAGCGCGAATAGACGATGCCCGACAGCGACAGCACGGCCACCTCGGTGGTGCCGCCGCCGATGTCGACGACCATCGACCCGGTCGGCTCGTGGATCGGCAGACCGGCCCCGATGGCGGCGGCCATCGGCTCGTCGATCAGGCCGACCCGGCGGGCCGAGGCGTTGAGACAGGAATCATTGATGGCGCGACGTTCGACGGCGGTGGCCCCCGACGGCACGCAGACGATGACCTTGGGATTCACGAATCCCTTGCGGTTATGAACCTTGCGGATGAAATGCTTGATCATCTCCTCGGCGACTTCGAAGTCGGCGATGACCCCGTCGCGCATCGGACGGATGGCTTCCATATGGCCGGGCGTGCGGCCCAGCATCTGCTTGGCTTCGATGCCGACGGCGTGGACGATCTTGCGACCACCAACATTTCTGAGCGCCACAACGGACGGCTCATTCAGAACAATACCCTTGCCCTTCATGTAGATAAGCGTGTTCGCCGTACCGAGATCGATGGCGATGTCGTTGGAAATCATGCCGAAGAGAGGTGAAAACATGAGCGCGGGATACCGTCTGGTTCAGGCCTGAGGGGCGATCGTAGTGTCAGTCCAGTTCAGCGACACCCCGCCATACGCATCCCCATACGCACAACATAATCGATCGTCTTCGCCTAGCCGACTGATGGTTCGTTTGCCCGCATGGGCAATGGATTACAAGCCCCGATGACATTCCCGCGCCATGCGAACGATGACGAATTCGACATCGCCCCCCACAGTCCCGCTTCAGACCGCGTCCAGACCCTCGGCGGCCAGCACCCGGCCAACGGCGGCACGCGCCTGGGTCAGGTCCAGATGGGCGTTCAGTCCGGGGAAGCGCCCTGTGTCCAGCAACCTTGCCTGACGCGCCCAGCGCTCAAACACCATCAGATATCCATCCGCCAGGGTGAAGGCGTCGCCGAACACCCAGGGCGCTTCCAGCAGACTGTCCTCGACCAGCTGAAGCTTGCCCAGCGCCAGTTCGACGGCCTCGGCCCGGGCGTCGCCTTCCAGCGGCGGACGGCTGAACAGCACCTTGCCCAACGCCGGATGAACCGCCGAACCCAGAAACCCGTTGAAGGCGTTAAATCGCGCCATCTCGAATATGTCCTCGACCGGAGCCAGGTGCCTGTGTGGAAAACTCTGCGCCAGATAGGTGAAAATCGCGCCGTTCTGGGTAATCACACCACGGTCGACGACGAGGGCCGGAGTCACCCCGGCCGGGTTGATCGCCAGATATTCGGGAGTTTTCTGCTCGCCCTTGCCCAGGTCAATCGCGACCGCCTCATAGTCGGCACCGCTTTCCTCGAGCGCGATATGCGAGGCCATGGCGCAGGCACCTGCGGAATAATAGAGTTTGAGCATCGGGAGTCTCCTGACGGTTCACGATAACAAGGCAAATAGGGTTTCGCTCCATCTGCAACAAGAGCGGTTTCCGTTAGTTCGCCCGATCCTCGCGCCGCTTCACCAGTTCGCGCACCCCCAGCATGATCGTCAGCCACACCACCGCCACCCCGGCCAGAATCGCCGTGGTCCAGATCCCGTCACCGCTGACCGCGCTCATGAACGACCCGCCAAAGAAGGCCACCAGCGCCGTCTTCGGCAGCACCCCCAGGGCACACCCGGCCAGAAAGCCTGCGAACGACGCCCGAGTCGCCCCGAACGCCATATTGACCACGATGAACGGGGCTGACGGCACATTGCGGATCATGAAACTGGCATAGAAGGCATTCTGGCCCACGAACCGCTTCAGCCGCATGGTCGTGCGGCCACCGAACCGCTCGACCGCCCGCGCCGTCGGTCCGCGCCCCAGCCAGTAGGTCACCGCTGCCGAGACCACCGTCGCGATCCAGCTGTAGGCGAATCCTGACCACGGCCCGAACGCCACCACACAGGCCGCGATCAGCAGGAACTGCGGCACCCCGACAAAGGCCGCGACCACGAACACCACCACGGTCGCCGGCAAGCCCCACGGACTGTCGCTGAACCCGTTCAGCCACAGCTCCAGCCGGGCCTCGGCTCCCAGTCCCAGCTGGGTCTTGCCGAACGCGAACAGCGCCGCCACCCCTGCGAACAACAGCACGGTCGCCAGCAGGGTTCGCCAGCGACGGCCCTCCATGTTCAGCAGGAAATCAATGAGCCGCCGCATGGTTGCAGCGCTTAGCACCCCTCCGGATGGATCGCGAGATCGTCGCGTTTGATCGCGCCTTCGCAACTGCGTAAGAACAGTCGCCATCGTCCGGAGCGTCCATGTCCAGCCTGCAGTCCCTCGCCCTGTCCCGCGTCAAGCCTTCGGCCACCCTCGCCGTCACGGCCCAGGCGCGTGAGCTCAAACGCCAGGGCCGCGACATCATCGGCCTCGGCGCGGGCGAGCCGGACTTCGACACCCCCGACAACGTCAAGGCGGCCGCCATCGCCGCCATCCAGCGCGGCGAGACCAAATATACCGACGTCGATGGCCTGCCCGAGCTGAAGGCCGCCATCGTCGCCAAATTCGCCCGTGAGAACGGCCTGACCTACACCCCGGCCCAGATCCACGTCGCCCCGGGCGGCAAGGCCGTGCTGTTCAACGCCCTGATGGCCACCCTGTCGCCGGGCGATGAGGTCATCGTCCCCGCCCCCTACTGGGTCAGCTATCCCGACATGGTGCTGCTGGCCGGCGGCGAGCCCGTCGCCGTCGTCGGGGTCGAGGCCGACGGCTTCAAGCTGCGCCCCGAGGTGCTCGAGGCCGCGATCACGCCGAAGACGAAATGGCTGATCCTCAACTCCCCCTCCAACCCGACCGGCGCCGCCTATACCCGCGCCGAGCTGGAAGCCCTCGCCGTCGTCCTGCGCCGTCACCCCCATGTCTGGGTCATGACCGACGACATGTACGAGCACCTGACCTACGGCGATTTCGACTACACCACGATCGCCCAGGTCGCGCCCGACCTCTACGACCGCACCCTGACCGTCAACGGCGTGTCCAAGGCCTATGCGATGACCGGCTGGCGCATTGGATACGCGGGTGGACCCAAGCCCCTGATCGACCTGATGCGCAAGGTCGCCGGCCAGACCACCTCCAACCCCTCCTCGATCAGCCAGTGGGCCGCCGTCGAGGCCCTCAACGGACCGCAGGACTTCATCGCCGAACGTGGCCAGGCCTTCGAGAAGCGCCGCGACCTCGTCGTCTCGATGCTGAATCAGGCCACCGGCATCCGCTGCCCGACACCCGAGGGGGCCTTCTATGTCTATCCGTCGATCGACGGCCTGATCGGCAAGACCACCGACGGCGGCGTCGTCATCGACAGCGACGACACCTTCACCACCGAACTGCTCAACGCCGAGGGCGTCGCCGTGGTCCAGGGCTCGGCCTTCGGCCTGTCGCCCTATTTCCGCATCAGCTACGCCACCAGCGAGGCGGTGCTTGAAGACGGCTGCCGCCGCATCCAGCGCTTCTGCGCCGGCCTGAGATAAACACACACTCTAGACGTAACACACACAGTGTGTTTTTATGGGCTCGCCACTCAAGGAGGCGGGCATGTCCAAATACGAACCCCTGACCCAGTTCCTCGCCGCGCAGCGCGACCAGGAGGTGCCGATGAGCTTCAGCGAGATTGAGCGGGTTCTCGGTTTTCCTCTGCCCGAGAAGGCGAGTGGACTCCGCGCCTGGTGGAGCAACAACGCGTCCAACAACGTGATGACCAAGGCCTGGCTGGCCGCCGGCTATGTGACGGAACGTGTCGACATGGGGTCGCGCCGGCTGGTGTTCCGCAAGTCCGACACCGCCCCGGCATCCGCCAATGCCACGTCGCGCCCCGCGCGCAGTCTCGGCTTTCTGGATCGTATTCGCGCAGAGCTCGGCGGGACGGTGACCATTCCCGAGGGCGTGGACATCACGGCCCCGACCGGCGAGATCTGGGATGCCGACCGGTGACCGCCAGACCGATCCTGCTCGACACCTGTGCGATCATCTGGCTCCAGGCAGGCTCGAAATTCAGGCCGGAGGCTGAGGCGGCGCTTCAGGAAGCGCAGGCGATCGGAACCCAGGTCCTCGTTTCGCCGATCACCGCCTGGGAGATCGGCCTCCTGGTGTCCAAAGGACGCCTTGCTCTCAGCCTGCCGCCCTTGAATTGGTTTGAACGGGTGCTGGACCTCGGCGTCGACCTCGCTGCATTGACCCCGGACATCCTGATCGCGTCGTCCCAGCTACCCGGCCCACCGTTGCGCGACCCGGCCGACCGGATCATCGCCGCGACCGCCCGCGCCACCGGATGCAGACTGATGACCCGTGACCGACCACTGCTGGATTTCGCCGCCGACGGACAGGTCGAGGCCATCGCCTGCTGACCGCCCGTCTCAGGCCGCCCTCGACACCGCGAAATCGGCCAGCTGTTCCAGTGCCGCGCGCCAGTCGCTGTCCGGCAGCACCTCCAGCGCGCTCCGGGCCAGGTCAGCATAGTCGCCGGCCATGTCCAGCGTCGCCCCGATCGCGCCCGAGCCGATCACCAGCTCCCGCGCCCGGTGGAAATCGTCCCCGGTCCGCTCCGCCCGGGTGATGGTCCGCTCCCAGAAGGCACTCTCGTGGCCCCGGGTCCGGGTCACGGCCAGCAGCAGCGGCAGGGTCACCTTGCCCTCGCGGAAGTCGTCACCCGCGTTCTTGCCCAGCGTCTCGGACGCCCCGCCGTAATCCAGCGCGTCGTCGGCCAGCTGGAAGGCCAGCCCCAGATTCAGCCCATAGGCCCGCAACGCCGCGATCTGCGCCTCGCTCGCCCCACAACCGACCGCCCCGGCCTCGGCCGCGGCGGCGAACAGTTCGGCGGTCTTGGCCGAGATGATCTGCAGATAGGTCTCGTGGTCCAGGTTCAGGTCATGCGCCCGCGTCAGCTGCAGCACCTCACCCTCGGAAATCACGCTGGAGGCCCGGGCCAATATGCCCAGCGCCCGCATCTGGCCGGTCTCGACCATCAGCTCGAAGGCCCGGGCGAACAGGAAGTCCCCGACCAGCACGCTGGACGGTGCGCCCCAGATCAGATGCGCCGCCACCTTGCCGCGCCGCATGTCCGAGGCGTCGACCACATCGTCGTGCAACAGGGTGGCCGTGTGAATGAACTCGACCGCCGCCGCCAGCTTGCGCGGGGCGGCGATGTCGCCGTCGGCCCCGGTCGCCCGCGCCGCCGCCACCGTCAGCATCGGCCGCAGCCGCTTGCCCCCGGCCGCCACCAGATGGTCGGCCAGCAGCGGAATGACCGGCACCTGGCTCTGCATGCGTTCGATGATCAGGGCGTCGACAGCCGCCATGTCGGGGCCCGACAGCCGAACCAGCGGCTCGACGTCACCCTTCGAACGGGGAGCGGCGGCGGTGACAGCGTCCAAGGCAGAACTCTTCAAAGCGGGCGGATACGGGGAGAATCGCGCCTGAAATCCAGCCGCAGCCTTGCCCCGGAGCACTGCGGCGCACAATGATGATCGCGCCATAAAGGGTCAAGCCGCGTGACCGTCGCACCGACAGACACCGCCATCACCGAGATCGTCGAGAACGCCCTGCTGGGGGGTCGCGTCCGGCTGCGCCAGCCGGCCCGGGGCTATCGCGCCGGTATGGATGCCGCCCTGCTGGCCGCCGCCGTGCCCGCCACGCCGGGCCAGTCGGTGATCGAGGCCGGCTGCGGGGCCGGCGCCGTCCTGACCCAGATCGCCGCCCGCTGTCCCGGCACCCGCCTGACCGGGCTCGAGCGCGACCCCGCCGCCGCCGCCCTGGCCGGCGACAACGCCGCCCTGAACAACATCGCCGAGCGCACCACCCTCCTGACCGGCGACGTCGCCGCCGGCTTCCGCGCCCTCGACTGTCCCCCGTTCGACTGGGCCGTCTCCAACCCGCCCTTCTTCGACGACCCCGCCGCCCTGCGCGCCCCCGCCCCCGGCAAACAGGGGGCCTGGATGGCCGACGACGGCCTGACCGCCTGGACCGGCTTCCTGCTCAAGGCCGTGCGCGAGAACGGCCGTATCGTGATGATCCACCGCGCCGACCGTCTGGCCGACATTCTGGCCTTGCTGGCCCCGGGGGCCGGCGCCTTCGCCATCCGCCCGGTCCAGCCCTATGCCGACGAACCGGCCAAACGCGTGCTGGTCCTGGCCATCAAGACCGGCAAGGCTCCGCTACGCCTGCTGCCCGCCCTCGTCCTGCACGACCGCAGCGGGGCCAAACACACGCCCGAGGCCGAGGCCATCCTCAGGGGCGAGGCGGCGCTGGCGTGGTGAGGAGGGCGGGGGTTCAGCGCGTCAGCACAATGTGGGTCGCCCGCTCCGTCGGAACCGCCTCGGTCACCCGATAACCGAGCCCCGGCAGGTCGAGGCCGGCGAACAGGGATTCACCCTGCCCCAGAACGACGGGCGACAGGGCCAGATGCATTTCATCGATCGCGCCGGCCTGCAGATACTGGCGGACCGTCGACACGCCCCCGCCGATCTTCACGTCCCGCTCGCCCGCCGCGGCCCTGGCCTGGGCGAGCGCCGCCTCGGGCCCGTCGCTGACGAAATGGAAGGTCGTGCCGCCCTCCATCTCGATCGCTGCCCGGGGGTGGTGGGTGAGGATAAAGGTCGGCGCATGATACGGGGGATTGTCCCCCCACCAGCCCTTCCAGACCTCGTCCGGCCATTCGCCACGGATCGGGCCGAACATGTTGCGACCCAGGATGAAGGCCCCGAAGCCGTCCATCGAGGCGTGGGCGAAGCGATCGTCGACGCCTTCGGTCCCGCCGTCCTCCCCGAACATCGCGCGAAAGGTCCGGGTCGGATAGAACCAGTTGTGCAATTCCTTGCCCCGCCTGCCCAGCGGATGCTCAAGGCTCTGCTCCGGCCCGGCTCCGAAACCGTCGATGGACAGGCCGAACCCCGCTACACGCACCCTGCCCATCGGGCCCTCCGTTCCCTGTCAGCTGGAAGACAATAACGCACGCCGCGCCGGCGCGCAAAACCCCGAAGGGTCCCCCCGGAGCCCCCGCTCAACATGCTCCCCCCACCCGTCATCCTCGGGCTTGTCCCGAGGATGACGGATTTAAAAGGAGGTCCAGACCCCTTGTCATCCCGGACGCCGCAGAGCGGCGATCCGGGACGGCGGGCTCCACTTGTTCAGGACCTCCCGGAAATCGCGGCGCGATTGTCCGGGAGACAGGTGACCGCCGCGCTGGACCCTGACCCGTCTCCCGGATAGCGGCTGACACCGCTTCCGGGAGGATCAAATTCGGGCGCTCAAGCGTCCCGGATCGCCGCTGCAGCGTTCAAGCAGGGTAAACGTCGATCAAGGCTTGGCCTCGTCCCGCTGCGCCTGCTGCCCGCCCTCGTCCTGCACGACCGCACCGGGGCCAAACACACGTCGGAGGCCGAAGCGATCCTCAGGGGCGAGGCGGCGCTGGGGTGGTGACTCCCCGCCAAACGCCCCCCCACCCGTCATCCTCGGGCTTGTCCCGAGGACCCATTTCACGACCGCACCAGCGGCTGACGTCTCGCGCCCTCAAGCGGCATTCCCTGATCCAAAGGTCGAAACCGCTGAACCATGGGTCCTCGGGACAAGCCCGAGGATGACGGATTTAAAAGGGGGTCCGAACCCCTTGTCATCCCGGACGCCGCGCAGCGGTGATCCGGGACGGCGTGCGCCCAGAGGCCACTGGGGCGTGGCCGATCTCTACGGCCTGGTGCAGTAGCTCGGCGTGTTCGGGGCGTCGTCGATCTGACGACTTCAGACGATCGGCCGGGCACCGCGAAGCGAGATGTCAGGCCCGGATTGACGGTCGTCCATCTGACCTATGACGCCCTCCTGAAACTGAAACCACGCCGCCCCAAGACGGTCGACGAAGTCCACCAAGTCCTGGCTCACGCCCTCGGCGTAGGCCGGTGCCCAGACTAAGCGGGCGAAGTCGTCGCCGGGGAAGTCCACATAGTGGTTGGTCACATAGACCAGCCCGTCCACATGGGGGTTGCGGTGCCCGACCGTGCTGAGCAGGAGCCCCAAAGCCAGATCCGTCCCGATGCCCCGGAAGTTGTCGTTCACGAGCCAAAGTAGGCCGCGATAGCCGTCCTCGCCGAGAGCGGCCTTGGTTTCGCGCAGCTGGCGGTTGGCCTTCTCGGTGATCCGGCCGAGCGGAACCCGATAGTGGTTCCACCTGGCCTCGGCCCAATAGCGCTTGAACTTCGACTCTCCGCGCAAGATCGCCCCGACGCTGAACTTCTGCGCCACCTCGCGCATAAGCCTCGCCTCCCTCGCTTTCAGGGCGTCGGTGTCGCCGAACTCGGTCTCCAACACCTTCAGCTCGATCAGCACCTTCTCGTTGGCGAAGATGTAGTCGGCGTTCGGAAAGGCCGCGTTCGGAAACCGTTGATCCACACGCTCGCCGCCGACCGTTGCGATGAACTGGTCGATGTGGATTTCGTCGGCGACGCCGCGTTCCTTGGACCAGTCCGCCATCTTCGTTCCATCACGCCGACCGACTCGGCTTGGCCGTTGTATCCTGCCACAATCGAGGGATGAACAGACCGCCGATCAAAGATGAGGTGCTGACCCGGGTGCTGGTGCGTTCGCGCCGGCGCTGCTGTCTGTGCTTTGGTTTGAACCGCGACCTTTTCCCCCAGTCCGGCCAGATTGCTCACCTCAACCAGAAGCGCGACGACAATCGCGAGGACAATCTCGCCTTCCTCTGCCTTGAGCACCACGACGCCTACGACAGTCGAACCAGCCAGAGCAAAGGCCTGACGCTGGGCGAGGTGCGCGCTTATCGTGAGGAGCTCTATGCGCGGCTGGAGGACTATCTCCGGCTGCCGGTCCGCTTCGGCGACGTCGTACTTCCGGCGGAAGATCCCATCGCCGGAACTTGGATCCGCAGCGGCAACGGCATCAAGTCAGCCGAACTGACCCTGACGCCGGTACAGGACAGCATGGAAGGCAACGCGCGCTATGCGGTCACTGGCTTCGCCCTAGTGGGCTTGGATCGGCCCGGTGGGCCGAACATGGGCGATCTCGCCTTCCTGGCCGACCTGCGCGACGGCGTCATTCTGGAGGGAGATCCACAGTTTCATCCGGAGCGCCATTGGATCCAGCTGACCTTCAAAGACGGGCGTCTGATCGTCGATGAGGACAGCGAGCTGGGCCAGTACGGCATGGGCGTGACCTTCCGGGGGGACTATGAGCGAGCCCGTTGACGGCAATCGGCGCAAACAGATCGCCGGCGCACTGATCGCGCTGCCGGACTCCCAGCGCGCGACGCCCTCGCCCTCCCAGCCGCCCCCCCAAAACCGCCACATCCTTCCCCAAAACCCGCGCACCTCCCCACCCCCTTCCCCAACCAATTCAACTCCCTCCCCTCCACGCCCCCTAAAAACCCGCCCTGGTCCAGCCGCCGTGCCAGTCTGCCTCCATCCCCGCCGATGGGGAGGGCGTCGGATCCAGCGCCCGCACGGCGGCGGGGCTGTGGTCGAGCGATGAAGCCCGGGGGCGGATAACTCCGGGGGTCCCTTGGACGGCGCGGGATGCCGTTCACTGCTCGCCGCGGGCCCGAGGGCGGAGCGATCCCGGCACTGACCGGCACCTCCGCCCCGACCCCCGCGCCCGGCAACGGGTACGGGACGGTCCGGCCAGGCCTGAACAGGGCCGCCAACCGGTGGGCGCGTGGAAAACGGCTGCGCGGGGCGTCATCCTCGTCGAAACGGTTTTTATTCTCCGCTCCGGGCGAGGCCCGGCAGCCCCGCGCCCTCCCCGCCCCTGCGTCGCCGCGCGCCGCAGGTCGCCGCCGCACGACTCAAGATCAGGAGACCGCCATGCGCCCGCGTCCCCCCCGTCCCCGTCGCCGCGACCAGCTGTTCGCCCGCGCCCTGCAATGGGCCCGGTTGGAGATGCTGATGCGGGGTGAAGCCGAACCCCACGGCCCGCGCGAAGCCCTGTTCGTCGCCGCCCTCAGGGCCGGTGACCGGCCCGACCCGAGCGAGTTCATCGTCTCCGCCACCCTGCTGCGGGCCGAGGCCATGGCCCTGCAGGCCGCACGCCCCGATCATGGCGATGGTGATGACGCCGATCCGGCCGGCCCCTGACGGTTGCACCGAACGCCTTGCCCCCCCGCCCCGGTCGCGCTTCAGTGCCCCGTCGGTAACCGGGGTCCCCACCATGCGTCTTGTTCTGTTCCTTCTCGTCCTGCTGGGCACCGCCCCCGCCCAGGCTCAAGCCCCTGCCCATGTCCCCGCCCAGGCTGTCGTCCTGCTGCGCCCGGACCGGGTCTTCGACGGCGTCGAGGCCCGCCCGCACGAAGGCTGGTCGGTGCTGGTGCGCGGCAACCGGATCGCGGCGGCCGGTCCCGATCTGGTCGCGCCCGACGGGGCCGTGGTGCTGGACCTGCCCGGCCTGACCCTGATGCCGGGCCTGATCGAGGGCCATGCCCACCTGTTCCTCCACCCCTATGACGAGACCAGCTGGGACGATCAGGTCCTGCACGAGCCGCTGGCCCTGCGCACCGCCCGGGCCACGGTCTCGGCCCGCACCACCCTGATGGCCGGCTTCACCACCGTGCGTGATCTCGGCACCGAGGGGGCCGGCTATGCCGATGCCGGGCTGAAACAGGCTATCGACCAGGGCATCGTTCCCGGCCCGCGCCTGCTGATCGCCAGCCGGGCCATCGTCGCCACCGGGGCCTATGGCCCGCGCGGTTTCGAGCCGGGCCTCACCACCCCGCTGGGGGCCGAACAGGCCGACGGCCCCGACATCGCCCGGGTCGTGCGCAGCCAGATCGGGGCCGGCGCCGATGTGATCAAACTCTACGCCGACTATCGCTGGGGCCCGGGCGAGCCCAGCCGCCCGACCTTTTCCCAGGCCGAACTGACCACCGCCGTCGAGACCGCCCATTCGGCCGGACGCACCGTGTCGGTCCATGCCGGCACGGTCGAGGGCATGCGCCGCGCCATTCTGGCCGGGGCCGACACCCTCGAACACGGCGATGCCGGCACGCCCGAGATCTTCCGCCTGATGCACGACCGCGGCGTGGCCCTGTGCCCGACCCTGGCAGCGACCGACGCCATCACCCGCTATCGCGGCTGGGACGGTCAGGAACCCGCGCCCGAAAACGTCCTCGCCAAGCGCCGCGCCTTCGCCGCCGCCCGCGCCGCCGGGGTGACGCTGTGCATGGGCGGCGACGTCGGCGTCTACAGCCACGGCACCAATGCCCGCGAGATGCTGCTGATGGCCGCCGCGGGCATGCCCGCCGCCGACGTCCTGATCGCCGCCACCTCGGGCAATGCCCGCATCTTCCGCGTCGACGACCGGCTCGGCGCGATCCGGCCCGGCCTGCTGGCCGATCTGGTCGCGGTGGCGGGCGACCCGACCCGCGACATCACCGCGGTGCAGGCCGTGCGGCTGGTGATGAAGGACGGCGTGATCGTGCGCGACGACGCCGCCGCCACGCGCTAGATGTGAGCTCTCAATAGGTTGTCCATCCGGTCCAGGCCGGGGAAGCTGG
>NZ_CAXBDH010000023.1:0-34757 GCF_963974615.1 uncultured Brevundimonas sp. | reverse complement strand
GTCCGGCTGGTCGAGTCCGACGATATCGGTATTGTCGGCGTGGGCGAGGCGACGGGACAGGTGCGTCGAGACTTGTCCCGGAATGGCTTTCCACCCAGTCAAAACGACTTGGCAAGTGACGTGACCCCGTTTCTCATCCAGCCATAACGAGAGTCCTTGGTTGATCTGAGCCGTGATTGGTTGGGTTTGCAGCAGGCCGGCCGATCTGTCCGGTTAGCGTCCTGGCGTAGGCCGTCGGGGTCAGCCATCCCAGCTTCGAGTGCGGCCGGGTTTCGTTGTAGTCGCGCCGCCAGGCGTCCAGCCCGGCCCGGGTGCTGCAAGCGGGCGAGCGCATCGACCAGACTGAGGATGCGGTCTGGGTGCACATCCCGCGCCGGCTGAAGTTCCGCGGCGCGCGCGCCTGGCTCAGCGGCGAGGCACCCCGCCGAAGCCAGCTGAGCCAGCCGTTGATCAAGGGGCTGAAGCGGGTCCACGCCATCCTCGACACCGCATCCGATGCGCAGAGCGTGATGCAGCAGGCACCGGCCTCGGTCCACGAACGCACCCTGGTGCGGCTCGCCTGGTTCGCGCCCGACCTGCAGGTCGCGATGCTCGAGGGCCGCCAAAGGTCAGGGCTTTGCCTGGAGGATCTGCGCTGCGCGCCGATCCCGCTCTGCTGGGACGATCAACGCCGGCTGCTGAGCGTCTGAAGCGCCGATTCGTCTGCGGCCTCCCGGGGAGAGGTTTCCCTGATCCGTGTGGAAAAATTCCCTGCTTGCAGCCGGGGTCAGTGCATCATGGTTGAGCTGAAAGTCCGGCCGCGCGGGGCTTTGAGCATGACCGGGACCGGGATCACGGCGATTCAGATTGGAAGAATTCCCTGTTAATTTCCCTGTTAGCAGGGAAACTCCACCGGATCTTCGACCGACAGAGACGCCGACCGGACGTTCCGCCCCATTCGCCGCCG
Source organism: uncultured Brevundimonas sp. (assembly GCF_963974615.1). Lineage (GTDB taxonomy): Bacteria > Pseudomonadota > Alphaproteobacteria > Caulobacterales > Caulobacteraceae > Brevundimonas. Next base: position 33,811 of record NZ_CAXBDH010000023.1, on the reverse strand, counting down.
AACAGGCGCGCAATATCGCGCGATCGCACCCGTTCGAACGCCGGGAGTGGCGGCGTTCGGGCAGAAATCGTTTTCTATTATATTGTTGAATTATACCGACTAAATCGGTGGCGGGGCTGTCAGTCCAACGGCAATTTGTCTCCACTTAGGTCGACCGTAAACCGCAGATGGGGATGAGTTTCGTAAAGCCGCTCTCGTTCAAGTGCCACCGTTTCCCGGTGACGTCGTCCACCATGCGATCTGGCTCTATTTCCGCTTCAGCCTGAGTTTTCGGGATGTTGGGGACCTTCTGGCTCAGCGCGGAATTGACGTCAGCTATGAGAGAGTCCGGTGCTGGACAATCAAGTTCGGACTGCTGATCGCGCGGCGTCTGAAGTGTCGCCGGTCGGTTCCGTCGCCCCGTTGGCATCTCGATGAAATGGTCAGTTCGATCGGCGGAAAGTGAATGTATCTGTGGCGCGCGGTCGATGATGAAGGCGAGACCTGGACCTTGTGTTCAGCGCCGGCGGGACACAAGCGCGATCCTGAGGCTCGTCCGCCGCCTTCTGCTGAGCCGGAGATGATCACGACCGATGGGTTGGGCTCCTACGGGGCAGCGCTCGAACGACTGGAGCTCCGGCATTTGCACCGGCCGGGTCGGCTACGGTTGCCTGACCTGAGTGGGGCGGGGGCTTTTCGACTTCGTCGATTAACCTGCCAGCACCATATTACCATGAGGTCGATTGCCTCGGTCCAGTCATCGAGATGGTGGAGGGGACTAGTCAATTCGACCGTGCGGCCACGCTAGCTGTCCGACCGACGCTCGGCAACGAGTTTGGGCGGATAGTTCTGCTCTTCGGCCTTTAAAGCCTTCTGCTCATTGAGGATCATGATGCAACGATTCCACAATTCTGCCGCTACTACGGGTTCGATTTCTACAGCCTCAGTTTCGGCAGCTCTTTGTTCAGTGGCTCTGCGATTGCGGCGTCGGTAGTGGTTGCCGCGATAGATTCCCTTGCCCACCGGATCGGTCAGTATGCTCACGACCCGCGTTGCGGAGAAACGAACGCCACTGCGCAGTCTGTAGCCCCTCTCATTTAGCAGGCGGGCTACTGTTCTCGGGTTTTTGTGCTCCGTGAACAGAACATGGAGCACAGAACGTACAGGAGCTTCATACGGGTGGGGCTCAAGAATGCTGTTGCGCCAGCGATAACCAAAGGGGGCCGGTGTCTCTGTCTTGCGGTTTTGCCGCTCCCGCCCAAGGGACTGCACGGTTGCTGTATCGCCTTCTGCCTTCAGACGTCCCAATGCGAACGCCACCGGAAGAAAGGGGCGCGCTGCCAATTCAGTTGTGTCGATTTGATCGCCCAGTGACGCGATGCCGGCCCCCATGCCATGAAGCTGGTTCGCCAGGGCAATCAGTCCGGTCGCGCTTTCTGCCAATGCATCCAGTCGTTGCGTGATCACCAAGTTTACCCTGCCCGCGCGGGCGTCGTTCACCAAGCGTTCGAGCTCGGTCTGCCGGGTCCGCTGGTCGCCCGTCTCGACGTGCCCGTACATGGGACCAAAGCGGAACCCTCTTGATTCGGCGTAGCGCCGTGCTTCGGCTTCGAACTGCTCGGGACTGTCAGACGCTGACGCGCCGAACCAGAGCGCCGCATTTCCTTTCCCTATCGCGAGCTTCGACATCCGTCTGCTTTCATGGCCACTCCAGCCCGGATGGTCCCCGGAGAGACCGCGGCATCCATCAGTTGTGAGTGATGACCATTGCAGTATGATGATATATATATATCGCCTTCTGTAAGGCTATGCAGAATAGACAGTCACGTTTCGGCGGCTAAAGTGTCGCAAACGACGCGCTCTACAGGGTTGGTGCTGGCAGACTGACGATAAAACGTCCCCCGCCAAGGCCTGATGGTCGCGCGCGCACCGACGCCGTGGCTCACCCGACGGGCCGTTGTCACCGAGATGAGGCGGTCGTTCGGATCCGGGGCCGGTGTCGTCGCCATATGCCCCGGGGTCCGCCCGGTGACGAGCGCAGCTGCAACGCAGATTTGTGTTGTTCGCCTGAATTTTTGCCGGCAGTGCGTCCGCTCAGCGGGGAAAACCAAGCGGTCCGAAAAGCCAAGTCAGCCAGATACCAAGCGCGAGGAAGGAGCCGAAAGGCATTCGATCCTGGCCCGATACCGGCTGTTTCAGCAGCATTCGCGCTACCATCACGCTGAGTCCGGCCGTCGCCCCCCAGACAAGAACACTGGGCAAGCCAAGCCAGCCGACCCAGGCACCGCCAGCCGCCAAGAGGTAGGGGTCGCCGCCACCTAATCCCTCGCGACCTCGCAGGTGCCGATAGGCCCGGCCGATCAACCATAGAGCCGCGAAACCGGCGCAGACTCCAATTACCGCGTCGAGAACTGTGATCCGTTCAAGGAAAGCGGCCGCCAGCACTCCCATGACCAAAAGGGGGAGGGTCAATTGGTCTGGTAGCCAGAAATGTTCGGCGTCGACCACGGCGATCAGTAGCAACAGCCAGCCCAGCAGAGCCGTTGCGGCCGCGGCGGCTAGCGACGGCTGACTCAGCGCTGCCCAGATGCCGATCAACGCGCAGGTGGTTTCCATCAGAGGATAGCGCGCGGGGATCGAGGCCCCGCAGTCATGGCAGTGTCCCCGAGCGAGAGCGTAGCTGACCAGTGGAATCATCCGCCAAGGCAACAACTCCCGCCCGCAGCCGCCACAGCGCGAACGCCCGCGAACAATATTCTCGCCGGCCGGGAAGCGAAGGCTGGCCAGTCCCAGGAAGCTTCCAACGATAAGGCCGAGCCCCGCAAAAAGCGCAGCGAGGATGGGTGGCGCAACGTCAATCATCACCTGCCCCCGATCGAAAGCCGAGCCGTAGCGGGACATGGCGGTCCCTGCAAATCCCCAGCGCGGCCGTGCCAACTGCCGATTATGACGATCCCGCCGTGCGGGAATGGTCTTTCATCAAACAGCCAAGACAACTTCACAGACGTGCACCCCAACCGTCACTGTTCAGCGTTGATCGCCTTCTAACCAAGGCCTCGGGCAGGGGGTGATGCGTCGCCGTGATCAAGGCAGCGCGCCTGATCTCCTGCCGAATGTTCCTATGGACCAGAACACGGTGGAAAACGATGACCGGCTTCAAACTGAAAACCTTGCTCGCGGTTTCCGCCTGCGCCCTGACCGTGGCGGCCTGTGGGTCTGCCGAGGTCGCCTCGCCCGGAGAGGGTGACTTCGGCACGGGCGGCGGCGGTGGCGGCGGTGGCGGTGGCGGTGGTGGTGGTGGTGGGACCGCGGCGGTCGACTGTCCGACCGGTTTCTCCAATGTCGGCACGATCGCTTCAAACACCCTGCGGGTGTGTCAGCTGCCGCAACAGATTCTCGGCAATCTGACGGTGCCGCTGCGCGCCGGCACCATCTATTCCATTAGCGGCCGCACCGAGGTCGGCACCGATCGCGGTATCGACCCGGCTGCACCGACCGCCGGCAGCGCCCAGGGCATCCTGACCGTCGAGCCGGGGGTCACCGTCTTCGCTTCGAGCGGCGGCGACTATCTGCTGGTCAACCGCGGGTCGCAGATTTTCGCTGAAGGCACGGCGACCACCCCGATCATCTTTACCAGCCGCCAAAACGTCGAGGGCACCACCACCCTGGAATCCCAGGGTCAGTGGGGCGGTATCGTGCTCGCCGGTCGTGCGCCCCAGGCCAACTGCCAGCTGACCGCCCCGGTCACCTGCACCGGCCAGGTCGAGGGCACCAGCGCCTTCTTCGGCGGCAACACCCCGACCGACAGCTCGGGCCGACTGAAATATGTTCAGGTCAAATATTCCGGTTTTGAAATCTCGACCGGCAACGAGCTCCAGGCCCTGACCCTGGCCGGCGTCGGCTCGGGCACCTCGATCGAATATTTCCAGTCCTACAACAGCTCCGACGATGGCATCGAAATCTTCGGTGGCATGGTCAACCTCAAGCACATCGTCATCAACGGCGCGGACGATGACGGTCTGGACACCGACACCGGCTGGCGCGGCGGGGCCCAGTTCGGCATCGTCACCCAGCGGGCCCCGAACGCCACCAGCCGCAGCGCGGGCTTCGAGTTCTCGGCAGCCCCCAAGACCACCCCGCTGGCGACCCGCTACATCTCGATGCCCAATATCGCCAACTTCACCCTGGTCGGCCGTAACTCACCGACGAACGCCCACACGGTCGCCCACTTCGACACCGGCACCAAGCCGACGATCATCAACTCGGTGTTCACCAACGTCACCGGCTCGGCCTCGTCCTGCCTCGATATCCACGATGCCGATACGCAGACCAGCGCCCCGACCTTCAACTCGGTGTTCATGTCCTGCGCCAGTCCGTACCGCGCCGGTGGCTTCGGCTCGCAGGCCATCTTCACGGCGGGCACGAACAACACCGAAGCGGGGACCTCGACCCTGACGGCTCCGACGGCCGGCGTGACCCTCACTAACCAGGTCCTGACCTTCATCAACGGTGCCAATGAAAACGCCGTGACCCCGACCGCACCGACCTACGGCTTCTTCCAGACCACCACCTACATCGGTGCCGTCCAGAACGCGGCTGACACCTGGTACCAGGGCTGGACCTGCGGTCTGACCGCCGGAAAGACCTGCTGATTACGGGAGACTGTGGCGGCCCTTCGGGGCCGCCACCGACCTTCACGTTTCCCGTTGACCCCTTCAAGGCGCAGATCATGATCAAATTTTCCCTCACCCTGAGCGGGGTCCTCCTGGCCAGCAGCGCGCTGATCGCGCCTGGCCTGGCCATGGCCCAGACCCAGGACGCAGTGCCCGCAGCCCAGGCACCGGTGGACCAGCCCACCTCCGTCGACGAGGTGGTCGTGCTCGGCCGCTACATCCCCGAGCCCAACCGCGAGAGCTCCGAGGTCGCGGCCTTCCTAACCGCTGAGGACCTTCAGCGCACGGGCGACAGCAATGCCGCCGCCGCCCTGACGCGCGTCACAGGCCTGTCGGTGGTCGAGGGCCGGTTCGTCTATGTCCGCGGTCTCGGCGAGCGCTATTCCTCGGCCCTGCTGAACGGATCGCCCCTGCCCAGTCCTGAGCCACTGCAGCGCGTCGTGCCGCTGGACCTGTTCCCCTCCAACATCCTCGCCGGCGTCACGGTCCAGAAGACCTGGTCCGCCAACCTCCCTGGTGAGTTCGGCGGTGGTGTGGTCGAATTGCGCACGATTGACGCGCCGACTTCACCTTTCCTCAATATGGGCGCGTCGGTGGGCGTCAATTCGGAAACGACCGGCAAGGACGGCCTGATCTATTTCGGGTCGCGCACCGACTTCACCGGCTTCGATGACGGCACCCGTGACGTGCCGCGTTCGATCGCTGACGCCTTCGCCTCGGGCCGCCAGATCAGCGGGGTCAACTATACGGCCTCCGAGCTGCAGCATATGGGCCAGTCTCTGGTCAACGCGCCGCTGCGCCTGCTCCAGAGGGACGCCATTCCCGTCGATTTCGGCGTCAAGGTTTCGGGCGGCGATGCCTATGGGACCGGCCTGGGGACCCTCGGTGTCATCGGTGTCGCCAGTTATAGCAACAGCTGGGACACGCGCCAGGCCACCCAGCAGGAAGGCCAGTTCTCGGCGGGTGTCCTGATTCCGGCCAGCAACAAGGTTGTCGATTCGACCCGCAACGACGTTCAGCTCAACTTCCTCGGCGGCCTGTCCCTGTCGGGCGAGAACCATGAGCTGAAGTGGACCAATTTCTACGTCCGGAACACGACCAAGGAGGCGCGCTCGCGCTCCGGCCCGGATTTCGATGCCGGCGGTGATGTCGTTCGCGACGACCATACAGAGTGGTTCGTCCGCGAACTTTTTACCAGCCAGTTGACAGGTGCCCATACCTTCATGGATGGCGCGCTGCAGGTCGACTGGCGCACCGCTTATGCCATCACCTCGCGGGATGCGCCGTATGAGAGCCGCTTCGTCTATGGCGTCGATGGCAGCGGCAACTTCATCCATAACGTCCAGGGCAACCTGATCTCGTTTAGCAAACTGAACGACGAAGTGCTCTCCGGTGGGGCTGACCTCAGCTATACCCTGCCGCTGTCGGACTATCGCGAAGCGGTGTTTAGCGCCGGTTTCGCCATCCTTGACAACACTCGGGACGCCGAGCGTCGTGACTTGCAGTTCGCGGCCGTCGGGTCGTTAACCGCCGACCAGCGGCAATCGCGGGTCGACTATCTGTTTTCGGATTTCAACATCAATCCGACGACGCTGGAACTGCGTGAGGTCACCGGCAGCAACGGGGCCAGCGCCTATGACGCCAGCCTGAAGGTCAATGCCGTCTATGCGATGGTGGACGCCGAGATCATCCCCCTGGTGCGGACCACAGTTGGTTTGCGCTTTGAGGATGGCGAACAGAGCGTCACGCCGAGCGACGTGTTTGGCGGTTCGGCCCCGTTTCAAGCGACGAAGATCGCGGAGCAGTATTATCTGCCTTCGCTCACGACAACCTGGAATTTCGCCGAGGACCAGCAGCTGCGCTTCGGTATATCCAAGACCATCGGCCGGCCCCAGTTCCGTGAACTGGCTCCCCAGTCCTATACGGACCCCGAGAGCGACCGGACTTTTATCGGTAACCCCTATCTGGTCGATACCGAAATCCTGAACATCGACGCCCGCTACGAATGGTATTTCGCGCGGCAGCAGTATGTGACGGCGGGCCTGTTCTTTAAGGACCTCAACAAGCCGGTTGAAGCGATCATCACCGACGTCGGCAACCAGCGTCAGCAAAGCTTTCTGAACGCGCCCAAGGCCCGGATCTTCGGGGCCGAGATCGAGTTCAAGAAATATTTCGATTTCATCGACTCGCCGTCACCCTTCATCGCCAACAAGCGCTGGCTGGTCCAGGCCAACTACACCTGGTCCGACTCCAGCGTTCAGGTCGGAGCCGGTGACACGGTTCTGTCGCTGGGCGGAGCCGGGGCACCGGAACAGGCGTCCTTTTTCATTCAGGACGGCAGTCGGTTGCAGGGTCAGTCCGAACACGTCGCCAACGTTCAGCTGGGCTGGGAAGACGACACCGACCGTTCGCAGGCGACGATCATCGTCAACTACGTCAGCGAGCGGATCACGGCCCGCGGTGCGGGCGCTGCGGGCAGTCGCGAGCCGGATTACATCCAGAACCCGGGGGTTTTCCTCGACTTCGTCTATCGCAAGGACTTCACCGTGATGGACCGGGACCTCGGCTTCGCCCTGGAGCTGCGCAATCTGCTACAGACCAAATTCGACGAATATCAGAAGCTCGGCAACAAGATTTTGATCAACAACTACGCTCTCGGATCCAGTGCCTCGATTAGCCTGACCGCCCGCTTCTAGACCCCGTCCGGGGACTGGTCGCTGTGGCTGGTCCCCGGATATTGTTCAGTAAGCAGATCGACTGTCTTCTTTGTTTGTCCGGGGTGTCATGTCCCCGTGAGGCCGGGTCCGGACGATTGGTCTAAGAGCGTCCCTGGCCCCTGTGGTCGTGTCGGGCGTGTTCACCTTGATCGGCATTTTTCGCACTCTGAGTTCAACGGCCGTACAGGCTGCGGAGGCGTTGAGCGCGCGGCCGCGGCAGCTGCGGACCGCTCTTGAACTGGCATTGGTCGCGGCCCTGCTGGTTCAGTCCGGGCGACTGGTCTGGACGCTGGTCGAGCCCCGGCCCGCCGTAGCGTCCGTCAGTGTTGCCGTGTCAGCCGCTCCCGTTGACCTCTCCGTCTTCCAGCGGTTCGACGCCTTCTTTCGTACCGGAAGCCACAGCAGCCTCGACGGCGAGGTTGCCTCCGGCAGCAGCCAGATGCGCCTGTTCGGCGTTCGCGCCGGCGGGACGGACGGGGGCTCGGCCATTATCGGTTTTGCCGATGGTCGCCAGGTCTCGGTCGGCCTCGGCGAAGAGATTGAGCCTGGTCTGATCCTCCAGTCGGTCGGTATGGACTATGTGACCATGGCGCGCGGAGCCGCGATTATTCGTCTGGTCTTTACCGAGGCCCCGATGGGGGCTTTTCCGCCGCCCCCGCCGCCCCCACCGGGCCCCCAGGTTGTGACCCCGACCACGACTACCGTGGTCGCCGCCACGACCGGGCCGGTCGTTGATGCGGCTCCGCTGATGAGAGCGTTGCGCCCGCGCATGCAAGGTCTGGCCCTGAACGGTTTCACCATTTCGGACGGCGCGGACCGCTCGGCACTGGCCACCGCGGGCCTGCAGCCCGGCGATGTGATCCTGTCGGTCAATGACACTGACCTGACCGGACCGGCTCAACTCGCTGCGCTCCGCCGGCAACTCTCCAGCAGCACCGGTGCCCGCATTCGCTTTGAACGCGACGGCGCGGTGCAGACGACGACCATAAGGACCGGCTCGTGAACCGATTAACCCGTAGCGCCGTTTCGGCGGTCCTGGCGCTCACCCTCGCCGGCCCGGCCCTGATGGCCCCGGTCGCCGTCCTGGCCCAGACCGCCGCCCGCCAAACCCTGAACGTCCAGGGGGCGGACATCCGCGCCTTCATTCAGGACGTGGCCCGCACCACGGGCCGCACCTTCATCGTCGACCCGGCCGTCACCGGAACGGTGACGGTAACAAGTGATCGGCCGCTGGGGCGAACAGAACTGTTCGAGGTCTTCCTGTCGACCCTGCGGGCCAATGGTCTTGTGGTTACCCCGACCGGCTCTGGAGCTTATCGCATCAGCCCGGCGCAGGGGGCCGCCCAGGGCCCGTCCACCGTCGGCAACGAGCGCTTCTCGACCGAGGTTTTTCAGCTGCGCAACATCGACGCCACCTCGGCCGCCGAGACCATCCGTCCGCTGGTCGGAGCTCAAGGCCAGGTCCTCGCCAACCCAGCGGGCAACAGCCTGGTGGTCGCTGACTTCGCCGACAATCTGGTGCGAATCCGCGCGCTGGTCGGGCGGATCGACGTCGACCGTGCGGCCTTTGAGGTGATCACCCTGGAGAACTCCTCGGCCCGCGAGATCGCAGCCGTACTGCAGTCGGTTTTGGCCCCTCCGGGCGGCCAGCCGGGGCAGGGGATGGTCTCGGTGACCCCGGTCGAGAGCTCCAACTCCATCGTCCTGCGCGGCGATCCTTCGGCCATGGCACGTATACGCCCCCTGATCGAGGATCTGGACCGCCGCGCGGAATCCGCCGACGATGTAAAGGTCATCTTCCTGCAGCACGCCAATGCCGAACAGCTGCTGCCGGTGCTGCAGCAGATTGTCGGTCAGCCGGTCACGGCCGCCAGCGCCAACGCCAACCCGGCCGCCGCGGGCGAAACCTCCACAGTCGCGCCTTCGCGTGATCCGGTTCCAGGCCAGCGCGCCACCATCGCCCGCTTCCCCGGGGCCAATGCCCTCGTCGTCTCGGCCTCGGCCGATACCCAGCGGATGCTCGCCGAGGTGATCCGCCAGCTAGACCAGCGCCGTCAGCAGGTGCTGATCGAGGCCATTGTAGCCGAGCTCTCGGACAACGCGGTCAAGGAATTGGGGGTGCAATGGCTGCTGGCAGGCGAGGACGGCAATCCGGTCGGCCTGACCAACTATTCCGGTAGCGCCGCGCCCCTGGTCCCGCTCGCGGGCGGAGCGGCGGCGGGGCAGCTGGACAGCGCCGACCCCCTGCGCACACAGCTGCAGAATCTGGCCCTGAACACCCTGCTGGGGGCTAACGGCTTCGTCGGTGGTGGCGGGGGGCGGATAGGCAACGGCCTGTTCGGCTTTATCATCAATGCGGCCAAGTCGGACGAGGGTTCCAACCTGCTGCAGACGCCGTCGCTGATGACGTTGGATAATGAGGAGGCGACCATCCTGGTGGGGCAGGAGGTGCCGATCACCACCGGCGAAACCCTGCTGGACGGTAACTCCAACCCCTTCCGCACGACTCAACGCCAGGACATCGGCGTCAAGCTGATCGTGCGGCCGCAAATCAACGCCGGCGGCTCGATTACCCTGTTTCTGCGTCAGGAGGTGTCCAGCATCAACGGTGTCCTGACCCACTCGGCCAGCGATCTGGTGCTGAACAAACGTGAGCTGGAGACGACCCTGGTGGTCGATGACGGCGACATCGCCGTGGCCGGTGGCCTGTTGGACCAGAACGACCGACTGTCGACCGACAAGGTGCCGGGGTTGGGTGACATCCCCTATGTCGGGGCGCTGTTCCGTTCGACCAGGCACCAGCGTGGGCGGACCAATCTGATGGTCTTCATCCGCCCGACCATCATCCGCAGTCCTGCCGATGCTCAGGCGCTGGCCGCCGATCGCTGGGGCTATATGCGCCAGCAGCAGCTGACCAACGCTCCCGGTGTCGAACCCAGCCTGGACGAGATGCTGCGCGACTATATGCGCACCCAGCCGCCGGCCGCGCCGAGCGTGATTGCGCCAGCAAGCGAGGTGGTCGTCACCCCGTTGTCGCCTGTCCAGCCGAGTCCGGAAGGCTGAGGCCCGCGATGATCACCCTGATCAATCCGACGCTGCCCTACGGTTTCGCCAAGCGCCAGGGCGTGATCCTGCTCGAGGTCGGGGATATTGCGGTGGTGGGCCTGCGCGAGGGGGCGGACCCGTCGGCTTTGATCGAGACCCGGCGGGCGCTGGGCAGGCCACTGCGCGTCGAACCCCTGGGTCAGGCCGCCTTTGATCGCCAACTGTCGGAAGTCTACGCCGGCGATCATCTGAACGCCGCTGACGGCGACGATCTGGACATGCCGTCGGGGCTGGAAAGCCTGATCGACGACATCCCTGCCGCCGCGGACCTGCTGGACACGGCCGACGACGCCCCGGTGATCCGGCTGATCAACGGCGTCATCGCAGAGGCGGTACGGACCGGTGCCTCGGACATCCATCTCGAGCCGTTCGAAACGGCGCTGACCGTACGCATGCGCGTGGATGGCGTGCTGCGCGAAACCCTGTCGTTGAACCCCCGGATCACGCCGCTGCTGGTGTCGCGCATCAAGGTTATGGCCCGGCTCGACATCGCCGAAAAGCGTGTGCCGCAGGACGGGCGCATCCCCCTGACCCTAGGCGGCAAAACGCTGGACGTCCGCGTCTCGACTCTGCCGTCGCGCGCGGGCGAGCGAGTGGTGCTGCGCATTCTGGACAAGGAACAGGCGGGCCTGACGCTGGACCGGCTGGGCATGTCGGCCGAGGCGCTGGACGCCTTCAGGGGCGCATTGAAGGAGCCGAACGGCATCATCCTGGTGACCGGCCCGACAGGCTCGGGCAAGACAACGTCACTCTACGCCGGGCTGTCACTGCTGAACGATGCCACACGCAACATTCTGACGGTGGAGGATCCGGTCGAATACGCTATGGACGGTGTCGGCCAGACCCAGGTGAACCCCAAGGTCGGCATGACCTTCGCCGCCGGCCTGCGTGCCATTTTGCGGCAGGACCCGGACGTGGTCATGGTCGGCGAAATCCGCGACGTCGAGACGGCGCGCATCGCGGTTCAGGCCTCGCTGACCGGGCACCTGGTGCTGTCGACCGTTCACACCAATGACGCGGCCGGCGCGATCACCCGCCTACGGGACATGGGGGTCGAGCCCTTCCTGCTGGCCTCGACCCTGCGCCTGATCGTGGCCCAGCGGCTGGTCCGGCGGCTGTGTGGCGAATGCCGACGACCCGAGACTGCGGATACCGCCACGGCCCGGCTGGCCGGGGTTGAACCCGGCGCGCGGATCTGGCGGCCGCAGGGCTGCGCCCACTGCCAGAACACTGGCTATATCGGCCGGGTCGGCCTGTATGAGGTCATCCGCGTCGATGACCGGGTGCGCCGTCTGATCGCCGCCGAGGCCGACGAGGATGCGGTCAACGCCGCCGCCTTTACCCGGTCCGGATCCGACACCCTGACCCAGCGGGCTCGCGCCCTGGTGCTGGAGGGCGTCACCTCGGTCGAGGAGGCGGTGCGCGTCACCCGTCAGGAAACGGCGAGCGTCGATAACGAAGCGGCCGGTCACGAGGTCGCGGCCTGATGGCGGCCTTTGACTATGTCGCGGTCGACGAGGGCGGACGGACCGTCACCGGGGCCCTGACCGCCGCTGACGAGCGCTCCGTGCGCGCCATTCTGGAGCGGCGTCGGCTGATGACGCTGGAAGTGACGCGCGCGCGCGGGCCAGCTACCCGCTCTGAACAGCCGGGTCCGCGCAAAACGGCGAAGCTGGGGCCCAAAACCCTCGCCTTGACGACTCGGCAGCTTTCCACCCTGGTCTCGGTGGCACCGATCGAAGAGGCGTTGCGCACCATCGCGCTGCAGGCCGACCGTCCGGCGGTCCGCCGCGTCCTGGACGGGGTCCATGCCGGAGTCATGGAGGGCCGCCGCCTGTCCGACGCCATGGCGTTGCAGGACCAGGCGTTTCCGCCGTTGTACCGGGCCATGGTCTCGGCCGGGGAGGCCTCGGGTTCGCTGGAGCCGATTCTCGAACGGCTGGCTGACGGCCTTGAGCGTGATCAGGTCGTGCGCGGTAAGGTGGTCACCGCTCTGGTCTATCCGATCGTGCTGGCGGTCGTAGCGCTGGGGGTCATCGGCGCGATGATGACCTTCGTCGTGCCCAAGGTGGTCGATCAGTTCGACAGCATGAACCAGACCCTGCCGCTGCTGACGCGGCTGGTAATCGGCGTCTCGCACCTGATGCGTGACTGGGGCTGGTTGCTTGCGGTTGTGATCATGGCGGGCGGCCTCATCGGCGCGGCCCTGCTGCGCAATCCGGCGATCCGGCTACAGGCCGATACCGCATTGCTGCGGCTGCCGCTGGTCGGACGGCTGACCCGCGACCTGCACGGGGCGAAGATGGCCCGCACCCTGTCGACCATGATCGCCGCCGGCCTGCCGGTGCTGGAGGGGCTGACCATCACGGGGCGGACCGTGTCCAACCGCCGGCTACGTCAGGCGACCGAGACGATGGCCGACGCGGTGCGCGAGGGCGGTGGCCTGTCGGCGGCCATGCGCCGGGCCGACGTCTTCCCGCCGATCCTCGTCTACATGACCGCCTCGGGCGAGAGCAGCGGCCGGCTGGAGCCGATGCTGGAGCGCGCCGCGGATTATCTGGAACGCGAATTCTCGACCTTCACGGCGGTGATGCTCAGCCTGCTGGAGCCGGCGATCATCGTGATCATGGGCGGCGTGGTCGCCCTGATCGTCCTGTCGATCCTTCTGCCCATCCTTCAGATCAACACCCTGGCGATGGGGTGACGGAGTTGAACATGTTTTTTGGTCCTAACACTCGCCGCGCGGCGGCTCGTTTCTTGAGGACGACCCGCGCTCAAGCAGCGTTGCGCCGCGCGCGACGCGGTAGCGCCCACAACAGGGCGGGCTTCACGCTTGTCGAACTGATGGTGGTGATCGTGATCATCGGCTTGCTGGCGACGGTGGTGGCGATCAACGTCCTGCCCAGCCAGGACCGCGCCATGGTCGGCAAGGCCAAGGCCGACATCTCCACCCTTGAGCAGGCCATCGAAACCTACCGCCTCGACAACCTGGACTTTCCGACTGACCTGCAGGCGCTGGTGGCGGCCCCGGCCGGGCTGGCCAATCCGGACCGGTATCGTCCGGGCGGCTATGTGCGCCGGCTTCCGGAGGATCCCTGGGGCAATCCCTATGGCTATCGCCGCCCCAGCGCACACGGTGGCCAGTTCGACGTCTTCTCGCTGGGTGCCGACGGCAAGGAAGGAGGCGAGGGCAATGACGCCGATCTGGGCAACTGGCAGGCCTGACATCCTTGTGGGCCTTGTGGGCGCTATCACTCGAGACACAGTCTCTCGCTGCATGAGCGCCGAGCGCCCTCAAGCAGCGGCGCGCCGCGCGCGGCGCGATAGGGCAAAGGGAGCGCGCGCCGGCTTCACCCTGGTGGAGCTGCTGATGGTGGTCGCCATTCTGGGCATCGCTGCCGGTGCTGTGGTGCTGGCGGTGCCTGATCCGCGGCCGGCTGTCGGTGTCGAGGCCGAGCGGTTCGCTGCCCGGCTGTCGCGCGCGCGCGACGAGGCCGTGCTGTCCAACCGCCCGGTCGCGGTCGCGGTCACGCGCACGGGCTACGCCTTCACGGTCTTCGACGGCCGCGCATGGTCGACCCTGTCGGACGGGCCCTTCGGTCCGGAGGCCTGGCAGGCGGGGACCGCCCTCGGACCGGAGGTGGGGGCCCGCTTTGTCTTCGATCCGACGGGGGTGGCCGAGCCGGTAAAGCTGACCCTGGCCCGCGATGGCAAGCGCCGCACGGTGGCCGTCGACGGTGCCGGTGAGGTGCGTGTCGATGACTGACCGCGCCGGCTTCACCCTGATCGAAATGCTGGTCGCCCTGGCTGTGTTCGGCCTCGCTGCCATGGCCCTGCTCAACCTCACGGGCGAAAACACCCGCTCGGCCGCGCGCGTCGAGACGCGCACTCTCGGTGGTGTCGTCGCCGAAAATCTGGCGGTCGAGGCGGCCATCGCGCCGTCGCTCGGGGAAGGCACGAGTGCGGGCCAGGTCGATCTGGCCGGTCGCCGCTGGCGCTGGACCCGCACGGTCAGCGCTACCGATGTCGGGGGGATGCTCAGGGTCGACGTTCGAGTCAGCGACGCCGAGGGCCAGGCCGCAGAGCGCACCCTGTTCAGGCCTCACCCGTCGTGAGGGCGCGCGCAGGTTTCACCCTGGTCGAGGTCATGGTCTCGCTTATGATCTTCGCCATGCTTGCGGCGGCGGGCGCGGCAGTGCTCGGAGTCTCCATCGACAACCGGTTCGCGATCAAGGCTGCCAGCGACCGCGTTGGTGATCTGCAACGCACGCGCAGCCTGCTGCGCGCTGACCTCGGACAGACCACGGCGCGTCGCGCGCGCGGCCCCACCGGCCGACCCATGCCCCAGTCGATTGCCGGCGCGGCGGCCCCGGGTGATCCCGTCCTGGCCCTGACCCGTGCGGGCTGGAGCAACCCCGACGAACAGCCGCGGGCATCGCTGCAACGGGTCGAATACCGTGTCGTTGACGACCGCCTCGAACGGCGCGTCTCCAGCCATATCGACGGTGCTCGGCCTGGCCCGCCGCAGGTCCTGTACCGTGGTGTGCGCGACGTCACTGTGGCTTTCGTCCGGGACGGCGAGCAGGCTCCCGCCTTCATTTCCAGCACCGACCGCCCGCTGCCGGACGCGGTGCGCATCGTCATGACGGTCAAGGGTTACGGTCGCCTCGACCAGCTGTTCCTCGTCGGGAGCGGCCGATGAGCGGCTCACGTCGCGATCGCGAGGGTATGGCCCTGCTGACGGTCCTGCTGCTGGTCGCCGTCATGTCGGTGGTCGCAGTCGCCATCCTTGATGACGTGCGCTTCTCGGTGCGGCGCGCCACCAATGTTGAAATCCAGAGCCAGGCCCAGTGGTACGCTGCCGGGGCCGAAACTCTTGCTCGTGGCCAGATCAGGCAGCTTGTGGCCGCAGGCCCCGCCCGCACGCCGCTCGAACCCGCGTGGAATGGTCGGGTCGTCAGCTTCCCCGTCGACGGCGGCACCATTACCGCCAGGGTGACCGACGGCCAGGCCTGCTTCAACCTGAACAGCCTTGTGCTCGGCTTCGGCGAGGACCTGATCGCCCGCCCCCAGGGTGCGGCCCAATTCCGCACCCTGGGCCGAGCGCTGGGCGCGCCCGAGAGTCGCATGCGGGCGATCGCTGCGGCCCTGACGGACTGGCTGGACGCCGACACAGCGCCCTTGCCGCTCGGAGCTGAGGACGGGGCCTACGCGGGACTGGCCAAGCCCTATCGCACCGGCGGAGTGATGCTGGCCGAGGTCAGCGAGCTGCGGGCGGTCAGGGGGGTGGACGCCGAGACCTACCGCCGCCTGCGGCCATGGGTCTGCGCCCTGCCGACCTCGCGCCTGTCACCCCTGAACGTGAACACCCTGACGCCGGAACAGGCACCGCTGTTGACCATGCTGACCGGTGGCGCGCTCACGCCGGAGCGGGCCAGGGCAGTTATCGCCGCCCGCCCGCGCGACGGCTGGCCTGATGTCACCGCCTTCTGGAGCCAGTCGGCGCTGGCGACGCTCCAGATCGACCCGGAGGCGCGCGAACAGATCACGGTTCTGACCCGCTTCTTCGACCTGCGGGTCGATGTCGAGTTGGGTGGCTCTCATACCGTCCGCACTGCCTTGCTGGAGGCCGGCTCCGACGGCCGCGTGCGCACCGTGATCCAACGCTGGACCCCCGAAGAATGAAACCGATCCGCCTGATCCTGATTCCGAGCCTTGGAACCGAACCCGCCCCCTATCTGGTGATCGCGGACGGCAGGGTGCGCGAGCGTGGCGTGCTGGAACTTGACGCTGTCGAGCGGCCCGAGCCGATGCGCACCGTGGCCGTGGTGCCTGGTGTGGAGGCCACAATCCGCTGGCTCGACCTCCCGGCCGGAGGCCTGGCCCAGCAACGCGCCGCCGCATTGTGGATGCTGAAGGACACAGTCGCGGTGCCGGCTGACCGACTCGCGGTGGCTCTGGGGTCCGTTCCCGCGGCGGGCCAGCCCCGACTGGTCGCCGTGGTTGGCCTGTCCCTGCTTCAGGCCTGGATTGACTATCTGGATGCGCTGGGCGTATGCGCCGATGCTATTGTGCCGGACGTCATGACCGTCCCAGAGCCTGACGAGGATGACCGGCTCAACGCCGTCGCCTTCGGACCGGCCATGGCCTTGCGGGGCCGGGGCTTCGCCGCCAGCGTCCAGCCCGATCTGGTCGAGTTGGTCGCCCACCCGCGCCGGGTCGAGCCGATCAGAGACCCGGGGGAGGTTGAGCGGTCGCTGATCGAGGCCGCCCTGGTGCTGCCGATCGATCTCCTGTCGGCTCTGGACCGCACGCGCGGGACCGTTCGGCGTGACTGGGCGCTGGTTGCGGGCCTCGCCGGATTGCTCATGGTGTCGCCGCTTGTCCTCGTCGCTGCGGCCGCCGCCCGGGACGATACGGCCGCGCGGGCTGACGTCAGCAGCGCGCACGCCGAAATCGCCCGGGTCGCGCCGGAGCTAGCTGCCCGACCCGATCCGATTGAGGCTCTGCGCCAGCGTGTGCTGACCGCCCCGCCGCCCGGTGGTGTCATCGGCGCAACCGCCGCCCTGTTCGCGGCCGTCGAAGGCGTCGAGGGTGCTGAGCTGGACTTGCTGATCATCGACCCGGAGGTGGGTATGAAGGCTAGCGTTGCCCACACCGACTATCAGGATATGCAACTGATTGCTCGAGCTATGCGTGCCAACGGCCTGCAGGTCACTGAAACCAGCACCCTTGACGACAGGGGGCGCATCGTCAGTGACATCACGATCGGGAGTGTCCGATGACCCGATACCTCGCCCTTTTCGAGCTCTGGTGGAGCGGACGCACCCTGCGGGAGCGCCGCATGCTGATGGTCATGGCGGCCCTGCTGCTGGCCATCGTCGTCTGGCTGGGGCTGGTGCGGCCGGTGTTGGCCTGGAGGACCACAGCTGCGGATCGCGCCGCCGCCGCCGCTGTCACGCTTGTCGAGGTGCGCGCGGCTATCGTCTCCCTCGGTCCGGTTACGGCCCCGGCCCCGCCTCCGGTCGAAGGTTTGGAGCCCCTCATCCGTCGCACCTCCGAGGCGGCGGGTCTGGATGTCGTCACGGCCATGAGCTCTTCTGGCCAGCTTGGCTTCAAGCTGTCGCGCGTCCGTTCCGCGCCTCTGTTCACCTGGCTGTCGGGCCTGGAGACAGACCACCACCTGACTCTTTGCAGTCTCGGCGTGGTCAAAAACGCTGACGCGACCCTCAATGTCGAAGGCGGTTTGGCGTCCGGAATCTGCGTAAGTTGACACCCGGAATCGTCTGAACACAGACGGAACGTCAAGTCTTATACATCTATTCGTCGCATAACCTTTACAATGATGAGGAAGAGCGCATTATTCCTCCTGTTTCGGACTGTTTCACGTGTTCGGGAGAGACTGATGCGCGTTTTCATCCCTCTTGTCGGCCTTACCGCCCTTGCCGCCGCGGCTCTTCCCGCGGGAATGGCCAGCGCCGACCCCACTGGTCAGTCGGAGGCGCGCACCCCTGTGCGGGCAGTTCTGATCTGCGCCACAGACGCCGCCACCCGCCGCGCGTTCACCCGGGAACATGGAGCCACCCCGGTGTTTGTCACCGCCCGCGAGGTTCTGTCGGTCCGCCCGTCCGACCCGGCCTGGACCACACCCCGGTGCATGACCGCCCGCGAGCACGAGCGCTACCGGACTGCAGTCAACAGTTACGCATCCGTCCGATAGTGCACCGCGATACTGTCAGTCCCACGACAGCTTGTCTCCACCAGCCGTAGATAGGCCGGGAGACGCAGAGCCTGTCCGGCAAGCGTCGTCCACTCCGCCAGGGCGGCCGAGGGTTGGGCCGTGTATGTCTCTCGTCTGATCCGGTGGCGATCGTGGTGGAGGGGGTTGTGGACGGCGCTGATCATCTGCCGGAAACGGAGCATCGCCCGTTCCCGTCGTCGGCAGGGCGGAAGTGAGGTCTCGGCCCGGTTGTCGTTCCAGCAGCCGACCTCCTGCTTCGCCTGATTTCGGGAGGGCGAGCGCATCGACAAGACCGAGGATGCGGTCTGGGTGCACATCCCGCGCCGGCTGAAGTTCCGCGGCGGGCGCGCCTGGCTCAGCGGGGAGGCACCCCGGCGAAGCCAGCTGAGCCAGCCGTTGATCAAGGGGCTGAAGCGGGCCCACGCCATCCTCGACACCGCATCCGATGCGCAGAGCGTGATGCAGCAGGCACCGGCCTCGGTCCACGAACGCACCCTGGTGCGGCTCGCCTGGTTCGCGCCCGACCTGCAGGTCGCGATGCTCGAGGGCCGCCAAAGGTCAGGGCTTTGCCTGGAGGATCTGCGCTGCGCGCCGATCCCGCTCTGCTGGGACGATCAACGCCGGCTGCTGAGCGTCTGAAGCGCCGATTCGTCTGCGGCCTCCCGGGGAGAGGTTTCCCTGATCCGTGTGGAAAAATTCCCTGCTTGCAGCCGGGGTCAGTGCATCATGGTTGAGCTGAAAGTCCGGCCGCGCGGGGCTTTGAGCATGACCGGGACCGGGATCACGGCGATTCCGATCGGAAGAATTCCCTGTTATTTTCCCTGTTAGCAGGGAAACTCCACCGGATCCTCGACCGGCAGAGACGCCGACCGGACGTTCCGCCCCATTCGCCGCCGAACAGGCGCGCAATACCGCGCGATCGCACCAGTTCGAGCGCCGGGAATGGCGGCGTTCGGGCGTGGACCGCGATGCGGTTAAGTTATTGATATATAACGAAAAAATCGGTGGCGGAGAGGGTGGGATTCGAACCCACGGTACCCTCTCGGGCACGCCGCATTTCGAGTGCGGTACATTCGACCACTCTGCCACCTCTCCGCGAGGTCGAAAGTCGCTTGGTCGAGCGAGGGGCTTCTCTAATGGCAGCCGGGCCGGGCCGCAAGCGCTCCGGGACAAGAAAAAGTCCGTAGCCTCAACGTTGAGCCGGGAGAGGCAGCCCCAGGGCCTCGCCGCCCTGGGGGTCACCGCGGGCCACCCGGAACATTTCGGCCGGGCGCCCGCCGGTGCCGGTCGACAGCCGGCCGGTCGCCTCGACCAGTCCGGTGCGTTCGACGCCGCGGCGGAAATTCTGTTTGTGCAGCGTCAGGCAGGCGACGGCCTCGGCGGCGGCCTGGAGGTCCGACAGGGTGAACGCCTCGGCCATCAGGTCGAATAGCACCGGGCGGTATTTCAGCTTACTGCGCAGCCGCCCCAGGCCGGTGGCCAGGATGCGGCGGTGGTCCGAGGCCATGGCCCGGCCGGTCGGCACAGGCAGGGGCGGGTGATCGTGGTCGCGCGCGGACTCGGCCACCAGTCCGGCCTCATAGAGCAGTTCGTAGCGTTCCAGCACCCGGCCCTCGTTCCAGCGGTGGGCCGGGCCGAGGGCGAACAGGCTGTCGATGCGGGCGAGGCGACGGGCATCGCTGCCGGCCCAGGTCTGAAGGGCCTCGAGGATCGCGGTCGTTGCCGCGGTCCGGCCCTGACGCCAGTCCTCCCACGGGAAGAAGTCGAGCATCGGGGTCCATTGGGCGTCGGCCGTCGGAACCCCGGCGGCGTCGGCGGTCAGGGCCAGATAGCCGATCGAGACCTCGCGGCCGTGATCGGGGCCAGGCGTGGCCCGGGGGGCCTCGCGGCCGGCGTCGCCGAAAGTGTAGAGCTGTTCGACGAAGCCGAGCCCGAAACCGGTCTGGGCCGTGACGAAGGCGCGCAGGGCCAGTTCAAAAGTCCGGTCGCGCACCGGGTCGAACGGGCCGAAGGGCAGGGCGGCCAGACCGTCGTCGCCCCGGGTCGTCAGCACGCAGGCGGTGCGCTCGCGCAGCGCGATGACGACGGCGGAAAGGCTGATGCGTACGCCTGGATCGCCCGCCGCCATCCGGATTACTCCGTATGCCAGGCATCAGGGGCCGGCAGGATGCCTACGGCCTCGGCCAGCACGCGGTAGCGTTCCAGATAGCGGGCCTGGGCCACCGAGGCGGGCAGGGGGTCGATGATCAGGTCGTACCCTGCCGGCGGGGTACCGAACAGGCGCAGGGACTCGGCCCGCTCGAACCCGGCCAGCTGGGTCGCCTCGAAGAAGGCACAGGCGCGGTCGGCCTTCTTGATCAGGGTCTTGATGGCGACCGGGCTTTTCGGCGGCAGGGCGAAGCGGACATGGATGGCGCTTTCCAGCCGGGCCTCGAAGGCCTTGTAGTTGACTCCCAGTGCCGATTTGAACGGCGAGATCATATCGCCGATCACGTATTCCGAGGCGTCATGCAGCAGGGCTGCCAGTCGCCATTTCGGCTCGAGGCCCGGCTTGATATGGGCGGCGATCTCCTCAACCACGCAGGAGTGCTGGGCCACGGAGAAGGCGTTCTCGCCGATGGTCTGGCCATTCCAGCGCGCCACCCGGGCCAGGCCGTGGGCGATGTCCTCGATCTCGATGTCGAACGGTGACGGATCCAGCAGGTCGAGACGGCGTCCGGACAGCATCCGCTGCCATGCGCGCGGGGCCTTGCTGGAGGGTGTGGCTCTGGGGCGCTCGGCCAAGGTCGGGAATCCTGCTCGGTTGGGCAGGGTCAGGTGACCCATCCACGCGTCGTGATCAAGGGCAGAGGGTGGATTCCCGCCTTATCGACCCGCATTCAGGGCGACCAGGTCGCGGGCATCTTCGAAAACCCGGCCGCGCCGGCCGTCGCGTGAGCGGACGGTCGCCACCACGATCGGGCCGCCCCGCGGGCCGCGGGCCTCATAGGCGACCAGTCGCCAGCTGTCGTTGGACGACTGGTTGTCGGTCAGGATCCAGCTGGCCCGGACCGAATCGCCGCCGGCGCTGGTGCGGATCTCGGCGCTGTCCTCATGGGCCTGGATGCTGACGCTGTCATCTCCCGAGCGGATATCGACATTGCCCGATCCGTCACTGGCCTGGAGGTTGAGGCCGCCAATGCGGATGTTGGCCTTGTCGCCGTCGGTCTGGATGTTCAGTCCCGGCAGGCGGACGTTTGCGACGTCGCCCCGGCTGTGGATGCGCATCCCGGGGGCCTCGACTGATGTGCTCCCGGCTGTGGCACCGGCTTCGGCCGGGACAGTTTCGATCCCGGCTTCAGCCTCGCCCGCCCGTAGCGAGGCCCTGGCGTGCGGCATGTCCGCCGAAAGACGGGTTTCGAAGGCCTTCAGGATATCGTCGACCGGCTCGTCCTGCAGCCGAACCAGATGCAGGCTGACCTCGGCCCCCTTGGGCCCGCCATAGCTGCAGACCAGGCCGCCGGAATGGGCCGAACCCTTGCGGGTCAGGCTGCCCATGGTCTGAGGGCATTGCAGGGCGTCAATGACCCGGAGCACGCCGTGAGCCCTGCTGTCGTCGCTGCGGCTGCTCGTAATCCGGACCGAGCGTTCGCCGTCGCAGGCCGCCGTCAGGACGGACAGGCCGCAGATCATCACGAAGAGGGGGCGCTGGGTCATCGGCGGTTCCTGTTCAGGCCCCTATCCTGAGCGTTTCCGGGACTCAATCCAGTGAAATCGCGGTAATTGGTGTGTCCGGGTCAAAGCCGCCGTGTGGCGGAATTCAGCTGCCCGGCCGGACCCCTTCGCGCCGGTTCAGGAAGGCGAGGCGTTCAAACAGGTGCACGTCCTGCTCATTCTTGAGCAGGGCCCCGTGCAGCGGCGGGATCAGCCGGTTCGGCGACTGTTCGCGCAGGGTGGCGGGATCGACGTCATCGACCAGCAGTAGTTTGAGCCAGTCCAGCAGTTCCGAGGTTGAGGGTTTCTTCTTCAGGCCCGGGGTGTCGCGGATCTCGTAGAAGGTCTTCAGGGCCTCGGACACCAGCCGCGGCTTGATGCCGGGGAAATGGACATCGACGATGGCCGTCATCGTCTCGGCGTCGGGGAAGCGGATATAGTGGAAGAAGCAGCGGCGCAGGAAGGCGTCGGGCAGTTCCTTCTCATTGTTCGAGGTGATGACCACGACCGGCCGGACCGCGGCGCGGATGGTCTCACCGGTCTCGTGGACGAAGAACTCCATCCGGTCGAGCTCCTGCAGCAGGTCGTTGGGGAATTCGATGTCGGCCTTGTCGATCTCGTCGATCAGCAGCACGGGGCGGACCGGCGCGGTGAAGGCTTCCCACAGCTTGCCGGGTTTCAGATAGTTGCGCACCTCGTGGACGCGTTCGTCGCCCAGCTGGCTGTCGCGCAGCCGCGACACCGCATCATATTCGTAGAGGCCATTGTGGGCCTTGGTGGTCGATTTGATGTGCCAGGTGATCAGCGGCGCATTGAGGGCCTTTGCCATCTCATAGGCCAGAACCGTCTTGCCGGTGCCCGGCTCGCCCTTGATCAGCAGCGGACGCTCGAGCGCGACGGCAGCATTGACCGCAATCTTGAGGTCGTCGGTGGCGATATAGTTCGAGGTGCCCTCGAATCGGTCGGTCGGCCGCTGCATCGGTTGCTCCGCAAGAATTCAGGAGAGGCCTAGCCGATGCGGCGGGGGGTTCACAACGATCTGTTTCGACCGGCCGGCTCAGGTGATGTGTTTGGGCGTCGGCGGATCACTGGCCGGGAAGGTTTCCTCGATGCTTTCATCGATCAGGGCTTCCTGACGATTTTCAGCGCGGCGTTCGTCTTCGCGCAGCTGATCGGGCTTGCCGTGTTCGCGCGGGCCACGCCGGGCATGCGGGGTGTCTGGATCGTTGTCCTCGCGGGGCGTCGGATGGTGGGGGGGGGATTGGCTCATGATGGTCCTGTCCAGGTTTAAGGGGTCACTGTCGGGTCCGTACCCAAGGGCTGAGATGTCATCGTCGTCGAGGCGACGCGCCTCCCAGTGGGCGGCGCTGGCCTGGGCCCCGCGCTGCTCGCGCATCAGGCCGGCGTAGACCAGTTCGATGTCGTCGGCCTGGCCGGGGTCGTCGTCGGTCTCGTCTTCCGATCGCCGGGAACGGCCGGGGACGAGACCCAGCAGGGCGTCTGCCGCAGCCTCGATCCGGCCTGAAATGAAATCCCGGTCGGAATCGGGGGCGTCCGCGACGGACTCGTCGTCCTCATCGTCGCCGTCACCGTCCGCCCGCGTGACGTCCAGCACCGGCCCGTCTTCATCCAGCAGAAGGTCGCCGTTGCCCTCATCGTCGATGTGGGTTTCATCGAAGGTTTCGGACTGGTCCTGTTCGTCCGGTGGTTCGGTCAGGTCCGGCATGGCCCTCTCCTTTTGCACAGGGACAACGCCTGTCCGGCGTGCGATGTTCCGTGGTGATATGGGCCGTACAAGACATGGTTAACCACACCTGTTTAACTTCTGTTGGGTCCTAGGCCGCTAGCCTGGCCACGCGGGACTGTTGGAGACCTCCGGAATGCCGCTCAAGCTGTCTTTAAAGCCCGGCGAAAAATTCGTGCTCAACGGGGCTGTCGTTCAAAATGGCGACCGTCGCGGTGTGTTGATCCTGCAGAACAAGGCCAGCGTCCTTCGCGAGAAGGACATCATGCAGGTCAGTGAAGTCACCACGCCGGCCAAGCGCATCTATTTCCCTGTGATGATGATGTATCTGGACGAGGGCGCGGCACCGACACTGCTGGACGAATTTACGCTGAGACTGTCTGAATTCATGGGGGCCACGCGTAATCCGGAGGCCATGGCCGAGTGTATTTCGGCATCGCGTCACGTTCTGGCGCGTGAATATTACAAGGCCCTGATGGCGGCCCGAAAACTGGTTGAATACGAAGAGCAAAGGCTGGGGAATGTCCCATCAGGCGTACAAGACCGCAGCCACGAGGGCTGAAACCCCTCGTGAGATGGAATACCGGTTGTTCGGCCAGGTGACGCGCGCCCTGATGCACGCGGCGACGGTCGACGAGTCGGATGTGGCCACCCGTATCGATGCCCTGGACTGGAATCGCCGCCTCTGGTCAGCATTGGCGACCGATTGCAGCGACCCTGGAAACACGATGGCCAAGCCGCTGCGGGCCCAGATCATTTCCATCAGCCTGTTCGTCGGTCGCCATTCGTCGGAGATCATGCGCGGCGAGGATGATTTCGACGCCCTGATCGATATCAACCGCATGATTATGCAGGGCCTGGCCACCGAGGTTCCGAGCGCGGCCTGATCGCATCTCGTGACTAGGCAATTCCGGCGTAATCGTGCCGGGTCGTAGTTGCCGGGTTGTGGTCCGGGTATGAGCTAAGTATCAGAAAACAAAGAACGGCCGGCGCGATTTGCGTCGGCCTTTTTCTTGCTCTGGATGCCTGCGGAACAGAACCGGTTCCCCGGCCAGAAGGCCGTTCCTCAACCCTCCAGAATGGAAGGACCCGTTGATGACCTCTTCGGTGAATACAAACGTGGGCGCAATGATCGCGCTCCAGAACCTGAATGCGACCAACGCCGAACTGGCCGTGACTCAAAACCGGATCAACACCGGAAAGAAGGTCTCCAGCGCCAAGGAAAACGGGGCCATCTGGGCAATCGCCCAGGGCCAGCGAGCCGAGGTCGGCGCACTGGGTGCGGTGAAACAGTCACTCGATCGCGGGGTTTCCGCGGTGGATGTGGCTCTGGCGGCAGGCGAGACGGTCTCTGACCTCTTGCTGCAGATGAAGGAGAAGGCACTGGCAGCGACAGACCTGTCGCTGACGACATCGGCGCGGTCCGCGTTGAACGAGGACTTCATTTCGCTGCGAGATCAGATCGCCAGTGTGTCCGCCAATGCCGAATTCAATGGGGTAAACCTGCTGAAAACGGGGGCGACTGGATTTGGCGCTCTGGCCAACGCATCGGGGACGTCCACCATCACTGTGGCTCCTGAAGTCATGGCGTTGGGCTCGACCAACGTGTCCGTGACCGCAACACAGGCAGTCGACACCCAGACGAAGGCTGTCGCCTCGCTGACTGCGGTCAATGATTCCATTACGGCCGTTTCGAGCGCGCTCGCGCGCCTCGGGACCAAGTCGAAGGCCCTCTCAACCCATACTTCGTTCGTCGGCAAATTGACGGACGCGCTGGAAGCGGGGGTCGGAAATATGGTCGACGCCGATCTGGCGAAGGAAAGTGCCAAGCTCCAGTCGCTGCAGACAAAGCAGCAACTCGGGGTCCAGGCGCTGAGCATCGCCAACCAGTCGCCACAACTGATTCTGTCGCTGTTCCGCAATTGATGCGTTCAGGACGACAGGGACGCCGGAGGGGGCAACCTCTCCGGCGTTTCCATAGGGGCCGGCCAATTCAGATCAGGTTCTGGAGCCAGTTCAGAATGCCGGAGACGATCGCGACGACGGCGGACCAGACCAGGACGATGTAAATACCGCAGACGACGGTGCCGATTCCGCCAATCAGAACCGCCAGACCGTCGCGCTGGGTGATCGCCAGCCCGAAGATGGCGATGGTGAAGGCCGGCAGCATGTCGCCGAACGGCACCGGCAGGGCCAGCATGATCGCCAGAACGAAGCAGATCGCGCCGGTGATCACATCGGCCGTCTCGCCGGTCAGGACCGGAAGGCGCGGACGGCTCAACGCCTCGATCGCCCGGATGGATTTGAGGACCCGGCCGCCACTGGCCTTGCGGTAGGCGGCGCGACTGACGGAGATCCGTAGCAGCCAGCGCGGAAGCCAGACCGTCTGACGCTGTATCGCCAGTTCCAGCGAGAGCAGCATGATCGGGGCGCTGAACACTGCCTTGCCTCCGGGCGGCCACGGGAACAGCGACATCAGCGCCAGCACCAGGATCAGAGCCCCGAAGGCGCGTTCGCCAAACCCCTCGACGACCTCGGCGAGGCTCAGCTGCGGCTCATCGCCGTGGCCCAGGCTCTCGATCACCTCCGCAAGTGTACGCCGGGCTTCTGGCGGCATGATGGAAACGGAGGTCATGGGCGGATTATTGATCCTGGCGGATGTTGCGGGTGCCACAGGTAGGGCCGACAGCCCCCCGGCGCCACTGTCTTGATCGATGAAACCGTATGTTCGCGGCGATCCGCCGCGATGACACATCGGGCAAGGTAGGGGGGGGCGTTTGCGCCTTCTAGCTGCCCAGCAATTCCCGCCCGATCAGGAAGCGGCGGATCTCGTTGGTACCGGCACCGATGTCATAGAGTTTGGCGTCACGGACGAGGCGCTCTACGGGCCACTCCTTGGTGTAGCCGGCCCCGCCGAGGGCCTGGACGGCCTCGAGCGACACCTTCACCGCATTCTCCGACGCCAGCAGGATGGCCCCGGCGGCGTCGTAGCGAGTGGTCTTGCCTTGGTCGCAGGCGCGGGCGACGGCATAGACATAGGCCCGGGCCGAGTTGAGAGCGACATACATGTCGGCGACCTTGGCCTGCATCAGCTGGAATGAGCCGATCGGCTTGCCGAACTGCTTGCGTTCGCGGACATAGGGCAGGACCACGTCCAGCGCCGCCTGCATGATGCCCAGCGGTCCGGCCGACAGCACAGCGCGCTCATAGTCGAGACCGCTCATCAGCACGCCGGCCCCGCCGCCGACGGGACCCATGACGTTCTCTTCCGGGACCTCGCAGTCCTCGAACACCAGTTCGGCGGTGTCGGAGCCGCGCATGCCCATCTTGTCCAGCTTTTTCGAAACGCTGAATCCCTTCATGCCGCGTTCGATCAGGAAGGCGGTGCAACCTCTTGATCCTGCTTCTGGATCAGTCTTGGCATACACCACCAGGGTATCGGCTGACGGGGCGTTGGTGATCCAGAATTTGGTCCCGTTCAGGACGTAGCGGTCGCCGGTCTTGTCTGCCCGGGTGCGCATCGACATCACGTCAGAACCCGATCCTGCCTCGGACATGGCCAGGGAGCCGACGTGTTCGCCCGAGATCAGTTTCGGCAGATATTTGCGCTTCTGGGTCTCGGTGCCCCAGCGGCGGATCTGGTTGACGCACAGGTTGGAGTGGGCCCCGTAGCTGAGGCCGACCGAGGCCGAGGCGCGTGACACCTCTTCCATGGCGACGACGTGCTCGAGGTAGCCCAGGCCGAGGCCCCCATAGTCTTCCTCGACGGTGATGCCATGCAGGCCCAGCTCACCCATTTCGGGCCACAGCTGACGGGGGAAGGTATTGGTTTCATCGACCTCGGCGGCGATCGGGGCCAGCCGGTCGGTGGCCCAGCGGGCGGTCGTTTCACGGATCATGTCGGCATTTTCGCCGAGGTTGAATTCCATGGATTGGGGGGCGTTGGGAATGCTCATGCGCGGGGCGTAGCACCGGGCGAGCCGGCGCGCAAAGCCGTCGCGCGCGTTAGTCTATTCGGTCCGGGACCGCCCCAACAGGCCGTACAGATTGACGGATGACACCACGACACAAATCCCGCCGATAACGGCCAGTACCCAGGCGACAACGGTGGTCTCGCCCATCGGCGACGGATGTTCCAGCGCAAAGCGGAAGGCGGCCGCCGAAGACGCGCTGGCCACCAGGCCGACTCCGCCCATGATCACGAAGGCTCCGGTCTGACTCCAGTCAAACCGGCGGGGTGAGGATTGCCGCACCTCATGGCGCAGGACGGGCGAAGCCGGCACGTCATCAAAAAGCGTCTCCTGGTTCGCCACGGGGACCACACGCTGTTCGTCCGGCCAGACCGGGCGGGAGTCAGTCGCGGTTCCCTCTTCGGCCGACGGCGTGAGCACGAGTACGGGTCCGGAGGTGGTGCCGGATGACAGGGACCCGAACGGCTGGACGACCGGAGCCGGATCGACCGGGACGGATTCAGCGGGGGCCGGCGCGACCGGAGCCGGTGCAACCGAGGCCGGTTCGACAGGGTCGGCTCCGCCTGCCACCGTCTCGCTGACCGGCCCGGCAGCAGGTGGAGCCGGGGCCGGATCAGGTTGTGCGACCTCGGGTTCCGGGGCCGGGGGCGTTTCGGTCACCGTCCCGGCAAGGGGTGGTGCGACAGGAGCCCCGACCACACCAGGCAGGGGGCCGATGATTGAGCTGCCATAGGGCGTATAGCGCTGGAACAGCATCGATGGTCGGGACACAGAAGCGATCACAGCGGGCGCGTTTGTAACCGCTGGCGCGGTTTCCACTGCGAGGGTCGGTGCTGCCGTATCGTCATCGGTACCGGTGTTTCCGGTGTCCACCGGTTGCGGCTCGATGGGCTCTGCTTCTCCCAGCAGGGTGGCGACTGCAGCCGCGCGGGTCGCGATGCTCGAGACCGGAGTGGGCAGGCCGCTGTCGCGGCCTGGCTCCGACGGGACGGGCAGGGGGGCGGACAAAAGGTCGACGAGGTGGATGGGCCGGGCCGGGTCGGCGACGAACAGGGCGCGTTCAGCAGCCCGGCGCCGCGAGACCGTGTCAGGCGGGGTCGGTTCCGGCCAGCCGATAAGGGCGTCGGCGGCCTGGTCGGCCAGTCCGGCATTCAGGCGGTGAAGGACATCCGAACCGAGAAACCGATCGACTCCGATCGACAGGGCGAAACTGGCCAGCGCGTCGAACTGATGCTGGTTGATAGCTGCGGGTACGCCGGTGTTGATCGCCCGGACCACCGGGATCAGATCATATTGCAACAGCAGTTCGGCGTCGGCTTCCGAGACGGTCTGACCCTGACGGGCCGAGGCCGTATGGCCGTAGCCGATCAGCCAGCGGCCATCACTGCACTGGACGGCACGTGAACGGAAGCCGGCAAAGCTCTTGATGAGGACGACGCCCTCGCGGGAGACTTTCATGCGTTTCGTGGTCACTTCGGACAACAGACTGACCCAAATCGAGACGGGCGCCATCGCCCGACCGGAACACCAGCAAGCGACGGGCCGCGTCCTTGAAGTGTTAGATCAGGACCATGGCCGCAAGGCCCAGGAAGACAAAAAAGCCCACCGTATCGGTGATCCAGCTGACGAAGACCGGGGACGAAACCGCCGGGTCACGGTCCAGCTTGTCGAGTGCGAGGGGGATCAGGGTCCCGGCCAGCGAGGCGGCAAACAGGTTCACCACTACGGCGATGCCGATGACCAGGGACAGCAGCGGCTTGCCAAACCAGATCGCCGCGATACCGGCCAGCAGGATGGCGATGGTGACCCCGTTGGTCAGGCCGACAATCACCTCGCGACGGACGATACGCAGGGCGTTGGCCGCGGTCAGTTCACGCGCTGCCAGCGAACGCACGGCCACGGTCAGGGCCTGGGTTCCGGCATTGCCGCCGATCGAGGCGACGATGGGCATCAGGACGGCGAGCGCCACCAGGGTCTCGATCTCGCGCCGGAAGATACCGATGACCATGGAGGCGGCCACCGCGGTTCCCAGATTGATCACCAGCCAGGGAATGCGGGAACGGACAATGTCCCGGACACTGCCGTCGCGGCCCTCGTCGCTGACACCGGCGAGGCGCAGAATATCCTCGCGGTTTTCTTCCTGGATGATGTTGACGATGTCATCGACGGTGATCTGGCCGACCAGCCGACCGGCCGTGTCGATGACCGGGGCCGAGATCAGGTGATATTTCTCGAAGATGTAGGCGACTTCTTCCTGGTCGGTGTCGACGGCGATCTCGTTGATCGGCTCCATCAGTTCCGACAGCTTCACATCGCGCTTGGCGCGCAGCAGCCAGCTGATCGGCACGCCGCCGACCGGGCGGTTCAGCGGATCGACGACATAGATGTCGAAGAACAGTTCGGGCAGATCGTCGGTCTGGCCGCGGACATGATCGATGGTATCGCCGACGGTCCAGAACTGGGGCGCGGCCATCACCTCGCGCTGCATCAGACGGCCGGCGGAATCCTCATCATAGCCCAGTGAGGATTCGATCGCGGCACGATCGGTCTCGGGCATGGCGGCCAGCACGCGCTCGCGCTGGTCGTCCTCCAGGTCCTCGACCACGGCGGCGGCGTCGTCGGAGTCGAGTTCCTGCAGCGCCTCGGCCAGGGTCAGGTGCGGGACCCGCTCCAGCACTTCCTCGCGAATACCGTCGTCGAGCTCAGGCAGGGTTTCGGCGAGCAGCTCCGGCGGGAGCCAGAGCACGACTACGCCGCGGTGCTCCGACGTCAGGAAGCCCATCAGATCGGCGACGTCGGCCGGATGCAGGTCTTCAAGCAGGGAGCGCAGACGCAGGCCGTCGCCGTCGTCGGCGGCGTCGACGACCTTCTCGACGAAGGTCGCCGTCAGCACATAGTCTTCATCGAGGGCCGCGTGGTCCTCGATGACGGCGTCATCGTTCTTGATCCGGCTCAAGGTGGCGGAGTCCGTGTTGTTCACGTGTCTGCCTCCCTGATTGGTTCAGCCGGATAAAGCCGATGAGTCGCCTTGTTTAGCCAGATGGTGCGGTCGAGAAGACTCGAACTTCCACGGGTTGCCCCACAGCGACCTCAACGCTGCGCGTCTACCAATTCCGCCACGACCGCTCGCATCGGAGCGGGGGCAATAGCGGAGAGATCGGGGAAAGGGAAGAGGCGATTCCTGTTGATCCGCCGCTCGCTGTGTCCGTTGAGCCCACGGTCGAGCCGGATCGAAAAGGTCGGGCCTTTCGGGCGTGGTCCGGGATCAGGCGGCCCCGGCCATAAAGTCGAAGAGGTCGGCGGTGCGGGTCACGGTGATGGCGATGCGGTCCTCGCGAATTTCGATCTCGCCGCGGGCCACCGGATGATTGTTGGCGAGGATCCAGACCTCGTCATGTTCCGAAGCGTCGAGCGGGATCACCGCCCCACGGCCCATCCGCAGCAGCTGACTCATGGGCAGCACAGAGCGACCCAGAACCACCGAAATTTCAACATCAACGGCTTCGATCTGGCTCAAGGCGTACTCTGGAACTGTAGTCTGGGCGGACGGTTGATCTTGCATGAGGCCCTCGAGAGTCACATTGAGGGCTCATGCTTTCCCACACGTTAAGCTCCGGCGCTTCCTCACTGATTCCCGCAGATGGGGTCCCGGTCGGATGGGCCGTGTCATCCGGTCTGGTCGACTATGTTTCGGCCGTGGCCCTGATGGAGGCACGGGTGGCGGCGATTGCGGCCGGCGAGGCCCCGGAACTTGTGTGGCTGCTGGAGCATCCCCCGCTCTATACGGCGGGCGTGTCGAGTCGGGAGGCCGACCTGCTGGATGCAGGCCGCTTTCCGGTCCACCGGACCGGCCGGGGCGGACAGTTCACCTATCACGGTCCGGGACAGCGGGTGGCCTATGTGATGCTGGATCTGAACCGGCGCGGCCGGGACGTACGCGCTTTTGTCAGGGGGCTTGAACGGTGGCTGACCGGAGCCCTGTCCGACTTTGGGGTCGAGGCTGGGGTGCGCGACGGTCGTGTCGGGGTCTGGGTCGAGCGTCGGGGTCTGACAGATGATGGTGCGGTCTGGAGCCGTGAGGACAAGATCGCCGCCATCGGCGTCAAGGTCCGCAGATGGGTCAGTTTTCACGGGATCAGTCTGAACGTAGAGCCGGACCTCGGACATTTTGACGGTATCGTGCCCTGCGGTATCGCCGAGCACGGGGTTACCAGTCTGGTCGATCTCGGCGTTCTGGCCACGATGGATGAGGCGGACGCGGCCCTGAAGGCGGCATTCCGGCGAGAGTTCGGCCCCCTGGAGCCGGAGGCCCCGCCAGTCTGACCCCGATTAATCCAGAGGGTTGGGAGACTTTTCCACAACCACAGGATTAATTGTTGAACCCCTGAAGGCTGTATTAACCCTCCCGGGTGCAATATACCACAGTTCGCTTAACCTCCTCTGGTTGGATTTCTCCCTGATGTCATGGACGCCCCCACCCGATATGACTGCTGAGGCGGGAGATCCGTCGGGGGATATGGCGACCTTTTTCGACGTCTCGCTGGACATGCTTTGTGTGCGGGACCTGTCGGGTCGCTTCGTTAAGCTGAACCGGTCGTGGGAGGCGGTGCTCGGCTATCCACTGGACGAGCTGGAGGGGTCACCTCTGCTGCCGCTGGTCCATCCCGATGATGTGGAGGCCACGCAGGCGCATATGGCACGGCTGGACCTGCAGGAACCTGACGGCGAGGTCGTGGGGTTCGTCAATCGCTATCGCCATCGCGATGGCAGCTACCGACAACTGGAATGGCGGGCCAGGCGTTCGGGCGAGCGAATTTTCGCCGTGGCACGGGACGTGACTGAACGCACCAAGACCGAGGGGGAGATGGCAGCCGCCCGGCTTTCCGCCGAAATGGCGAGCCAGGCCAAATCCGATTTTCTGGCCAATATGAGCCACGAGGTCCGGACGCCGCTGAATGGTGTGATCGGCGTGGCGGCGGCATTGAGTCAGACTGATCTGACGCCCGGTCAACGCGAAATGGTCGATCTGATCGAACAGTCCGGCGTCACGCTGGAGCGGCTGGTTTCGGACATTCTGGACGTGTCCAAGGTCGAGGCGGGACAGCTGGACATCGAGATTCACGATTTCGATGTCGGCGCGGAAATCGACGGCGTGATCGAGATGATGCGGATCCGGGCGGAGAGCAAGGGTCTGGTGTTCCGTGTCGACCGGGGAGAGACGGCCCGCGGGGGTTTTCTGGGTGACAGCACCCGCATCAAACAGGTGCTGGGAAACCTGTTGTCCAACGCCGTCAAATTTACCGAGGCCGGCGAGGTTCGGGTCGGGGTTGAGGTGCAGGATGATCACCCCGAGCCCGGCATGGCCCTTCTGATCTTCGAGATCCAGGACTCGGGTGTGGGTTTTGACCAGGCGTTCATCGCTACCCTGTTCCAGCGTTTCAGCCAGGCGGACAAGTCGATCACCCGTCGTTTCGGCGGTACCGGCCTTGGCCTGTCGATCTGCCGGTCCCTGGTCGAGTTGATGGGTGGTGAGATCAAGGTCGAGTCCGAGCCGGGGCAGGGCAGTCTGTTCCGGGTCGCCATCCCCCTGTCGCGGACCCGGTCGCTGGCGGAGCATGATGCCCGACGAGCTGAGGTCGTCGATGTGGCGTTGAGTCCGGCACAAAGTATGACCGCACAGGATGGTCCGCGGGTTCTGCTGGCCGAGGATCATCCGGTGAATCAGAGGGTGGTTCAGCTGATCCTGGCGGAGCAGGTCAGCAGTATTCACACGGTCGAGGACGGTGCGGTGGCGCTGGCGGCCTTTCAGAACGGGGAATTCGACCTGGTTCTGATGGATATGCAGATGCCGGTGATGGATGGTCTGGAGGCGACCCGGGCCATTCGCGCGTTTGAACGTACCCGGCCGGACCGTCCGCGCACACCCGTGATCATGCTGAGTGCCAATGCCATGCGTCAGCATTATGAGGACTCGCTCGCGGCGGGTGCCGATCTGCATTTGCCCAAGCCGATCACCGCTGCTGCCTTGCTGGCGGGCATGGAGTCGGTCCTGACCAGCTCCGCGGTCCGCGCCACCGGTTAGTGTTCCCGCCTTTGGCGGGTTCAGTCCGGCTCCGGAAAATGTCCCGAATTCCGCTCTAGCTGTGGAGCCTCAACAGGTTGTCCTCGGCGAGGGCGAGTCTGCTGAT
>NZ_CAXBDH010000022.1:0-34935 GCF_963974615.1 uncultured Brevundimonas sp. | reverse complement strand
GGCATCCCGGATCAAAGCCAGACTATCAGACGATCAACACACAAGGTGGGCGGCGCAGCCGCTCGGATGAGGGGGTGTTTGAGTTCGCTCAGTGTCCGCCGGTGAGTCGCGGGCTGGCAGCCCCCTTATCCGTCTCGCTCCGCGAGCCACCTTCTCCCACGAGGGGAGAAGGAACAGGATCAGCGACTGCGTTCGATGACGGCGCGCAGGCTGCCGGCGCGGGCGGGCAGGTCGGTGGCGAGGCGCGAGGCCATTTCGCGGGTGCCGACCGGATAGGCGTCGCCGCCGTCGGCGATCTCGCGCGCCAGGTCCGCGGCCGCGGTCAGGGCGGTTTCCAGCGCCTCGACCTGTTCGACGGCCAGGGCGCGGGCCTCCTGTTGCAGGCGGCGCACGCGATCGGCCGTGGTCCGCGGCGGCTGCATCAGGTCATAGATTTCGGCCTCGGTGCCGACGAGGCGCAGATCAGGACGGGTGTGTTGGGTCTGGGGCATTCGTCTCTCCGTTGGCGGAATAAACGGGGCAAGGGCGCGAGCGTTCCCGGGGCACGATCTCAAGCCGGCGGGTGTGGCCGCCGGGCCGCAGTCCCCCTCACCCCGCCGGGGGTGGCGGTGGTGCGCCGGTGTCACGGTAGGGCGGCAGCAGCGGGGCCCCGGACGGGGTGGGGTTGCGCTCGAGATCGTCGATCAGGGCCTCCATCTCGTCGATCTCGCGCAGCTGGGCCTTGATGATGCCGTCGGCCAGCTGCCGCACCCGCGGATCGCGGATCCGGGCCCGTTCGCTGGTCAGGATGGCGATCGAATGGTGCGGGATCATGGCCCGCATCCACGACACGTCGTCGACCGTGGCCTGGCTGCGCACCAGGCCCAGGGCCCCGGCGAACACCAGCACGGACGCGGTGACGATGATCAGGTTCAGCCGCCGGTCGCGATACTGACCCCACATAAAGCCCAGCATGACCGCCGCCATGGTCGCCCCCATGACCACGGCCATCCACGCCCGGGTCTGGCTGAAGCGCGCGTGCTCGATCGCATAGGTGTTCAGGTACATCAGGCCGAACATCACCCCTGTGGCGACGACGATCATCACCGCGAACCGGCGATAGCTCATGCCGTGACCGGGATTTGGGCTATGGCCTTGGCCATGGCCGGGGCCGTGATCGGGGCCGGGCTTGGTCACGGGGTCCATGTCGGGGGTCATCTCGGGTCTCCCATCTGCGACGCCGGCGCGCGCCGTCCGCAGAAAACCCCCGGGCGGCGGGTGAGGTTCCGATGTGACCGATCCTCCACCCACAAGGGGAGAAGGGACGCGGTGGAACCGGTTCAGTCCGTGCGCCGGTACCGCCCCCGCCCGTTGAACGCCAGCCACCCCCGATCCCTCAGCACCTGAAGTTGCTGCCTGATCTTGGGGCGGACGTTGTTGTTGCCGGGATACAGGGCCGCCAGCCGCGTCTCCTGCGCATAAACCTCGGCCAAACTGAACTCCGGGCGGCCGATCGCCTCGACCACCCCCATGACGGCCAGCAACCAGCCGCGCGCCGTCTGGCTGGTCTCGCGCAGGAACAGGGTTGCGCGCCACTGCGCCATCACATCGGCCCTGGGCCGGTGAACACTGTCGCGGATCAGGGGGATGCGCCCGGCCAGCGGCACCTGACCGATCAGGATGTTGCACCCCTGCCAGCCGGCGCGCCGCGCCAGCGGGCCCAGCGGCTTGCGCGGTTCGATGATGGCCGGGGTGAAGAAATGCCTGGGCACCACGATCAGGTCGGTGACCCGCCCGGCCGCGCCGTCATAGCCCATGACCAGCAGATTGGGATTGTTCCGCGCCGCCAGACGCGCAGTCATCGTGCCGAAGGCCCCGTTGACGATCTTGCGGCCCGGCGCGCCCTTGCCCGCCTTCAGCTCATACTCTTCGGCGCAGGCGGGACAGGCAAAGTCGGCGACGGGTGCGTTGTTCGGGAGGGCGTCCAGCCGGTCGGCCCCACAGCCGGGACAGAACACCTGCGCCGCGACCCAGCCCTCGGACAGGACACGGGCATTCTGGGTCGGACCCTTGTAGACGACGGCGGGTTCGGCGAACCCCAGGTCACACCAGTGATTGTCGTCCTCGTGCCCCATGTACCCACCTTAGCGGGAAGGGGCGTGGGGGTCAGCCCTTGCCGCGCGCGTAGGAGTCGATCTCGTCGCCGTTGGCATCCAGGGCCACGACATGGCGGGCGTCAAACTCGGTCACGCCCTGCTCCTGCCATTTGACGGAGGGGTCGCCGTCATAGGCGAGATCGACGGCCTCCTCGAGATCGTCGGCTTCGACCTCGGCGGTGTAGTCGACGTAGGCATCGACGCGGGAGAGGATGGTGAATTTGGGCATGGGGCGCCCCTTTCAAGAGGAGCGTGCTCCAACCGACTTTATGCCGCTACCAATCGGAGATTGGTAAAATATCAATCAAATGATCTCGACCACCGTTTAGGAACAATAGCGCAGAGCCAAGTGCGTCGCTTTTAAGAATTTACGAATAGCTCCAACTGCTTTCCGCTAATCTCTGCGGCAATTTTTTCTTTCGTTCGCGCACTTCTAAACATCTGATAGTGCGCGACATGTTTGGTTTGGTCGCACGCCCGAGCTACCACCGATATTGCTTCTCTGAGCAGTTTGTCGTCGTTCTCTGCATCAGGGAACGGCGCATTGCCTTTTGCTAAAATGAGACGCGCAGCAAAAAGTATATACCAATGACCAAATATTAAGTATTGAAGATCGCCGCTACTCTCAATGTGGTCCCCGTATTTGGCAGAAACCTCATCTCGTAGAGTTTCTATTTTAGAATAAAACTGAGTTAGTCTGACTAGTTCGTCAATGTCGTTATTATCATTAAATATTGACTGAAAGCGCGAATCAAAAATGGCATCTGAAGATGTTCTAGCGCTATCTGGCTCCCTCAGAACGTAAGATAAGATAATTTGACCCAGTTTCAGCGCGTCAAGGCGCTGGCTGTCGGGTCTGTCTGCATGCATGTTGCGTTTCCGTTCAAAGAATATTTCTCTTTCACGGAATAGAGTCTCATATTTTTTCATTATCGGCGTATTAGCGCGCAAATCTCTGCCGTGAATGCGCGCTTGACTATTTGTTGCTACTGCAACTCGTTCGGCAATATCTGTTCTTCCGGTCGCATATATTTTTACGGAAACAACTACGTTTTCTAGAGAGTCTCCACCTTGTTTTGCGGCTTCAACAAGGGAGTGCGATGTTTGGGCTCCGTTTACGATCTGAAGATCACGGATTGATATTATAGGATTTGGATGGCCCTTATTATAAGAATATTCTCGACAGGTTATAGTTATTCCGTTGTTTAAATACCAAAATAAATGACTGTCTGATGTAGATGTGGCTGTTTCAACGATTTGTCCGTTATAGCCAGAATTTGATCCTAGGTAGACTCTAAGGTTATCGTCGAATATATGTCTCTTAACCGTGAGGTTGTCGTTGTCGGTTATTAGGGCGATTAGTGAACGTGCATCAACGTTGGCAACGAGACCACGAATATCACCATCTGATCGTTCAAAAATCTCTTTTGAGATGGCTTGGAGCTGGCCGTCCTCCGCTTCTTTTCGCGAGCGGCTGAGGTCGCGAATTAAGTCGAGTGCTGCGTATTGGGCGAATCGCACTTGGGTGTGTTCTGCGGTGAAGCTCTTCAGGTTGGCCTTCGCGGCTTCGCCGAGCCCGCTGTCATTGGAAACGAATACCAATTCGTAAGAGCAGTAGGTTCCGGCCTCGTGCAGACCCCATATTCGTTCTATTGCCTCTCGGAGCCGAAGATTACCGCAACGCTTGAGATCTTCCGACTTATTTATTAGCTGCGATATAAAGCTAGTTGTCTTTAATACCTCATCGACATTTATTGTTTTTATTGTTCCGTCGATGCTTTCTCTAGCCTTTGACTGAAAAATATACACGGTTACTGCGTCGTCGTCGCCAACTAGATGAATGGCATCTACACCGCGGTCATCGGGACCGTCCGTTATGAGTTCTTGGAACGCAGTGTCTTGTGCTGGAAAATACTGCTGCAATGCCAGCCAAAGTAACCCCGCCGCTGGATTTTTTAGCTGGTGCTGGGTAGCGACGCTCCGAATGCGAGCGTTGATTAGGTCCCAGTCCAGTTTCGACAATTTGGGCATAGGCGACTCCCGAGGGGAATTTTGTCTAGCTTAGGTCGGATTACGAAGATTTCTCAACCGAGGCGGTCGCGGGTCGAGATGAGGTCTTCCTTGGGGTGAAATCGCACCCACTAAAAGTCCGGCAATCTCGCGCTCTCCGGATGATGTCGAGGACCGAAGACTGTGTTCTTCCGCTGCTCCCCCGGAACCCCTCACCCTTGCGCGCCAGGACGACGGCTGAGCCGTCGTGCGCGCAAGCCCTCTCCCGCCGGGAGAGGGGGGTGTCTGCCCCTACAGCCTTCCCTTCCGGAACCGCTCCTGCGCCTCGGCCGCCGCATCCGCCCGCCACTTCTTGGGTGCCGACCGATCCACCGCTTCCCCGGCCCCGGTCATCACCTCGTTTGCGAACTCCAGATCCAGCATCTTCATGCGCTTGATCTCGTCGCGCAGGCGGCCGGCCTCCTCGAACTCGAGGTTTGAGGCGGCCTCGCGCATCCGGCCTTCGAGGTCGCGCAGGGCGGTCTGGAAGTTTGCGCCGGTGAAGGGGCGGGCCGCTTCGGCCACGGTGGTCGGGACCAGCACGCGGTCCTTCTCATAGGGGCTGGCCAGGATCTCCTTGATGTCGCGTTTGACGCTCTCGGGCGTGATGCCGTGGGCGACATTGTATTCGGTCTGGCGTTCGCGGCGGCGGTCGGTCTCGGCGATGGCGCGTTCCATACTGCCGGTGACGCGGTCGGCATACAGGATGACGCGGCCGTCGATGTTGCGGGCGGCGCGGCCGATGGTCTGGATCAGGGCGGTCTCGGAGCGCAGGAAGCCCTCCTTGTCGGCGTCGAGGATGGCGACCAGGCCGCACTCGGGGATGTCGAGCCCCTCGCGCAGCAGGTTGATGCCGATCAGCACGTCGAAGGCCCCCAGCCGCAGGTCGCGGATGATCTCGATCCGCTCCAGCGTCTCGACGTCGGAGTGCATGTAGCGCACGCGCACCCCCTGTTCGTGCATGTATTCGGTCAGGTCCTCGGCCATCTTCTTGGTCAGGACGGTGACCAGGCTGCGATAGCCGGCGCGGGCCACGGCGCGGACCTCGTCGATCACGTCATCGACCTGGTTGTGGGCGGCCCCGGTGCCGAGGGTCGAGGTGACCGGGCGGATCTCGACGGGGGGGTCGATCAGGCCGGTGGGGCGGATCACCTGTTCGACGAAGACGCCGTCGGTGCGCTCCATCTCCCACGGGCCGGGGGTGGCGCTGACGAAGACGGTCTGGGGGCGCATGGCCTCCCATTCCTCGAATTTCAGCGGCCGGTTGTCGATGCAGCTGGGCAGGCGGAAGCCGTATTCCGCCAGGGTCGATTTGCGGCGGTAGTCGCCGCGGAACATGCCGTTGATCTGGCCGACGGTGACATGGCTCTCATCGACGAACAGCAGGGCGTCGTCGGGGATGTATTCGAAGAAGGTCGGCGGCGGCTCGCCGGGGGCGCGGCCGGTCAACCAGCGGCTGTAGTTCTCGATGCCGGCGCACGAGCCGGTGGCCTCCATCATCTCGAGGTCGAAGCGGGTGCGTTGTTCCAGCCGCTGGGCCTCCAGCAGCTTGCCGTTCTCGAGCATCCAGTCGAGCGTCGCCTTCAGCTCGGCCTTGATGCCGTGGGTGGCCTGGTTCAGCGTCGGGCGCGGGGTCACATAGTGGCTGGCGGCATAGACGGTGATCTCGGTCAGGTCGGCGGTCTTGGCCCCGGTCAGGGGGTCGAACTCGTGGATCGACTCGATCTCGTCGCCGAACAGGCTGACGCGCCAGGCGCGATCTTCCTGGTGGACGGGGAAGATCTCGACCGTGTCACCGCGCTTGCGGAACATGCCGCGGTCGAAATTGAGATCGTTGCGCTTGTACTGCAGCGCGATCAGGTCGGCGCGCAGCTTGGCCTCATCGATCAGGCCACCGACCTTGAGGCTGAAGGTCATGGCCGTATAGGTCTCGACCGAGCCGATGCCGTAGATGCAGCTGACGCTGGCCACCACGATCACATCGTCCCGCTCCAGAATCGACCGCGTCGCCGAATGCCGCATCCGGTCGATCTGCTCGTTTATACTGCTGTCTTTTTCAATATAAGTATCAGTGCGAGGAACGTATGCTTCAGGTTGATAATAATCATAATATGATACAAAGTATTCGACGGCATTATCTGGGAAAAAGGACTTGAATTCCGAGTAAAGCTGCGCCGCCAGTGTTTTGTTTGGCGCAAGTATAAGCGCCGGGCGCTGGGTCGCCTCGATCACCTTGGCCATGGTGAAGGTCTTGCCCGAGCCGGTC
This sequence comes from uncultured Brevundimonas sp., assembly GCF_963974615.1. Taxonomy (GTDB): domain Bacteria; phylum Pseudomonadota; class Alphaproteobacteria; order Caulobacterales; family Caulobacteraceae; genus Brevundimonas. The sequence continues at coordinate 28,485 of NZ_CAXBDH010000022.1, read as the reverse complement.
ACGCCCAGCAGCACCTGATCGCGCTCGCCGGTCCCGGCCTGGGCCACCAGTTCGGCGATGGCGGCGGGCTGGTCGCCGGCGGGGGTGTACTGCGTCTCCAGCCGGAAGGGGATGTGTTTGCGGCCCGAGGGCCGGTCGGGCCGGTGCGGGGCCCAGTCGCCGGGCGCGCCGGGTGGCTCTTCCGGGGTCAGGCGCGGGCCAGTCACCGGGGCGAACATCGGCGCGGCAGCCGACTTCTTCGCCGGGGTGTGGACCGGCTTCTTCAGCGGAGCGTCACCGGGGCCGCGGGCCTTGGGGGTCGAGGAACGGTTCATGAACAGAACCTAGTGCGCGGCGACCGCCGGTGCCAGTGGGGAGTGGGCGATCAGGCGGACTCGTCCGCGTCTCCGTTCCCGGTCTCGGGCGTGGGGGGCTCGGCCGGGTGCGACAATTCCTCGGCGGCGTCATTGGCGGTGGGGGCGGCGGCGGCGGCCGGGCGCGGGGCCGGACGCGGGCGTTTCAGCCCCATCACGTCCAGCCCGTCGTCGCCGGCATGGCCGAACAGGCTGCGCACGCGCAGGTCGGTCTGGGGGAAGGGGATCTCGATCCCGGCGGCGTCCAGCGCGTCGGCGATGGCCCAGGTATAGGCCGCATGCATGGCTGCCGGGCGTTTGACCGCGTCCAGCGTCGGCCAGACCAGCAGTTCGAAATTGAGGCTGGAGTCGCCGAAGCCGGTCAGCCAGACCTGACTCTTGCGCGTCTCGGTCTCGGGCAGGGTGAAGGGGCTGGCCCGGGCCGCGGCCAGCACGGCCTCGCGCACCGCCGCCCGGTTGGATTCATAGGCAACGCCGAACGGGATGTGGATGCGGCGGGTGTCGCCCTTCAGCGTCCAGTTGGTGACCGTGCCCTCGATCAGTTTCGAATTGGGCACGACCACGTCGATATTGTCGTTGTTGCGGATGCGGGTCGCGCGCGGGCCGATCTCGGCGATGACGCCGCGCGCCCCCTCCAGCTCGACATAGTCGCCGACCGAGACCATGCCGTCGAAGATGACGAACAGGCCGGAGACGAACTCCTTGACCACCCCCTGCAGGCCGAGGCCGACGCCGATGCCGATGGCCCCGGCGAACACCGCCAGCGACGACAGGTTCAGCCCCGCCGTCGACAGGGCCATCATCACCCCGGTGACGATGATGGCGTAGCCGACCAGCTTTTCCAGCAGATACAGGGCCCCTGTGGCGCGCCGCGCCCGGACGCGCAGCTTGCGGATGCCGCGCGTCACCAGCCAGGCCAGGGCGACGGCCACAACGATCACCACCAGGGCGCTGAGCACGCCGCCGAGGGTCAGGGAGATATGCCCCAGCTTGATCAGCCGGGTGCTCTCGAGGGCGGTCAGGTCAGGCAGCATGCCGTCAGTGTGAGGCCCCGGGCGGGGGCGTCAAGGGCGGGGGGGCAGACGGCCGGCTCAGCGGCGCGCCTGGTTGACCCGGACCTCGAGCTCGGCCCAGCGGCGGGTCAGGTCGTTCAGCTCGGCGCGCAGCCGGTCGGCCTCGCTGTGGCTGAGGCTGCCGTTGCGTTCGCCGGCGGCGATGCGGGCCTCGATCTGGATCGCGCGCGGGTCGGCCCCGTAACCGTTGCCGTAGCTGTTACCGGAACCATAGCCGCCGCCGTCGCCGATGCGGCGGTTCAGCTCGGCCAGGCGGGTGGTCAGGGTCTCGCGTTCGCGGTCGCTGATGCCGTCGCGGCGATAGTCGGACTCGACCCGCACCAGGGCATCGAAATCGGCGCGCAGCCGGGTGGCCCCGGTGCGGCTGAGGCGGCGCGCGCGCTCGGCGGTGTCGACCCGGGCGAAGAAGTCATCGCGCACCTCGCTCAGCGGTTGCCAGCCATAAATCTGACCGTACTGGCCCTGATCGCCGATGCGGCTCGACAGGGCCTCATAGCGGCCGCGCAGCTCGTTGCGCTCATCGGTCGTCAGGCGACCGTCGGCGGCATAGCGATCTTCCAGCCGCACCAGGGCGTCAAAGTCGGCCCGCACCCGGGCCGCCTCGCCGCGATCCAGCGAACCGTCGCGCAGCCCGGCGTCGATACGGGCCTCAAGGGCGGCGCTGTGCTCGGCCGTCGGCCGGCGGCCGCGGTTCCAGTCGTCCTCCAGCCCCGGGCTCTGGCCGTAGTTGTCGCCGAACACCGCCCCGAGGATGGAGCCCAGCACCCCGCCGGGCGCGTTCTGGACCGGCACGCCGCTGTTGTAGCCGCCCTGGCTGTCGTCGGGATACAGCGGGCCGGTGCGCGCCGTCGCGCCGTAGCAGCTCAGCACCCCGTCGCGATTGGTGATGTCACCGCGACAGTCGTCGGCGCGGATCGTGCTCCAGCGGAAGCCGTCCGTGGTGCGGCACTGGGCCGAGATATAGCCGTTCTCCAGCCGCTGCACATCGCGGCACGAGCTGGTGAAACTGCCCGACGGGGCCCCGTACGGATCATAGCGGGGAGTCGAGCCATAGGGGGTCTGGGCCGCGGCCGCGCCGGCGGCCGACAGGGCGAGGGCGCTGACGGCCAGGGCGGTCAGGGTGCGGGAGGCGACGGTCATGGCAGATCTTTCCGGTGAACGGGAGCTACCGGACAGAACGGGATGCGGCGGGGAAGGTTGCGGGGGGGCTCAGGCGGCAGCGTCGAGCCGGGTCGCCTCGGCCGCAATCCGGCCGCGCCAGTCATCGGCCTCGTCGGGCGGCAACACGGCCAGCAGTTTCGGCACGGTCCGGTCCATGCGGGCGGTCTTCATGTCCGGGTCCCACGGCCAGCGCTCGGCATTGCTCAGCAGGGCCAGCGTCTTGCGCAGGGTGTTCACCGCGATGGCGTGCGGCACGACATAGGCGGGGGTGACCGGGGTGCCGAACAGGTCCCCCTGAGGAAGGTCAAACATTTCGGCTTGAGCAGTGCCCATGGTGAGGTCCGTGGCTACGATTCGTTTCCAGTATCGCGTAACCGCCGGTAACGCGCGAGCGGTGCCGTGAAGTTATCCCCTCTCCCGCCGGGAGAGGGGTCATTGCGTGGGAAACGCCGCCAGATAGGCTGTGTCGATCTTCGCCATTTGGGCGAGGGTGAAATTCAGGCTCTCGGCGATGTTTCCGACCTGTGTCTGTTCGTCCAGGTTCAGGGTGCGGCCCTTTCGGCTCTTCAGATATTTGTCGATCACCTGATAGCCGCCGATGTGGAAGTCCCACACGACCTGGGGGATGTTGGCAAAGCCCTGGGTGCGCTTTGGATTGATCCAGACCGTCGCCTCGTCCGGCGAATAGATGACGGACTCGACCGTGTGATCGCCCTTGCCCGTATAGTCGCCCAGACGCGGGCTGGAGCGCGGCACGGTCTTCAGTAGATGGGTCTGGATCAGGTCCCAGCCGAGGGCAGACAGAGTCTCGAACTGTTCCGGCGTTTCAGCGAAGGGGATGCGCGGGAAGTCGATGCGCAGGAACTCGGCATAGCGGGCACGGTAGGTCGGGGCGTGCAGGACGGCGTAGATATAGCCGAGAATCTGCTCGGGATCGTAGTGCTCGCCATAACGGCCGTCGAGGTAGTCGCGGAAGGCGGGGGAGAGGTTTTCCGTCCCGTCGACCGACATTGGGAAGCAGTACCCGATCTCGGAACTTCGGTTTGAAACGTAGGTGTGCTCGAACAGGTTTGAGCCGGCCAAGACGTGACGCCAAGGTTCGTTTCCCCGTACCTGTTTGCTCAGATTCAATGAGATATTGTCGCCGACCATGTTTGGCATGAGGTCCCAACGGCCCCAATCCGTGAGGCGACGATCATAGGCAATCACGCGCTGATCGAAGGGGCGGTAATCGACGGGAACAAGGTTCTGGCGCCAAGTAGAGTCGGCCAGGAGAGCAGCCTTTGCACCCTCTGCATCCCAGGCTCGTGGACCTGCGGGTGCAGGTTGGGCGGGCCCAGTGAGATATTCCGAGATCGTCGCGTCCAACTCCTTCTTCGTGAAGCCGATGGTGAGCGCGTCGCGGGCTGTCACTATTCCGGAAACATATCGGGGAATGGCGTCGCGGATAGCGGTGAAGGAGTCGTACTCGCGAACTAGCGTTTCGTCTTGAGCAGCTCTCATGAAGTAGTAAGGCGATTGCGGTGAGGCCACCACGGGAAAGGCGGTGTCTAACGTTGCCTCGGCCAACCAAGCATATTTGGTGAGACGTTTGCCCCACACATCCCCCCGCCAGATGCCTTGCTCGCTACCGCGCTTCTTTACGAATAGGCTGATCGACACGCCCTGCTCAATGTCGAAGACATTGTCGTCCGAAGACCCATCAGGAGCCGTTTCGTTCTTCTTCAGGCTGCCGTGCAGGTCGAGAACATAGATCTGATCGAAGCTGGTCATCAGAGACTGGCGCATCCCTCTGAACGTCGGATTGTCGAGCCAGGAGTTGTTCGTGATGATGCCGACGACGCCTTCTTCGACGTCGTCCATCTTCATCTGCGCGAAGCGGATGAACTTGACGTAGTCGTCGTGGAGCCAATGCTTCCGCTCGCCGAAATGCTTACCGTCGACTTGCTTGTAGGGCTCGATAGCGGCGGTGATCCACGCACCCTTATTCTTCGACGCGGCCGAGTACGGCGGGTTCCCGGTGATCACGAGGATCGGCTTGTCCTTGACCGCCTGGGCCCCCTTCACCTCTTCGGCCAGGGCCGGCATCAGCAGATTACCCTGGGGCTCGACCGGTTCCAGCGTATTGGTCAGGAAGACCTGCAGCCGTTCCTGATCGTCCAGCGGATGGCCCTTGTCGCGCAGATATTGCGACAGCTTCAGATGGGCGATGGTGTAGGGCGCGATCAGATATTCGAAGCCGTAGATGTTCTTCGTCAGGTGCTCGCGCACGATGGCGTCGGCGCGACCGGCCTCGGGCCCGCCGATGGTGTCGAAGATGCGCTCGAACACCTCCAGCAAGAAGGTGCCGGTGCCGCAGGCGAAATCCAGCACGGTGACCTTCCTGTGGTCGGCCAGACCGTCGGCGATGCCGAAGGTGTCCTTGAGGATGTCGTCGATGGCGCGGACGATGAAATTCACCACCGGCGGCGGGGTGTAGTAGACGCCCCGGCCCTTGCGCATGGCCGGATCGTAGGCCTTGAGGAAGTCCTCGTAGAAATAGATGAAGGGGTCTTTTTCGAACAGGCGATGCTCCTCCTCGTCCCCGGCCTTGACCTTGCGGCTGATCGCCTTGCGGGCGCGGAAGCTGAGGTCATTGTGGATCGCGGCCAGGTCGATGCCGTTCACGATCGACAGGATTTCGTCGATGACCCAGCGCGACGGGCGATATTCCGGCTCTTCCATCTCTTCGAGAAAGCGGACCAGTTCGCGGATCAGGCTGAAGCTGCCCGGGATGAAGCGGCGGACATTGTCCAGCCGGACCTCGACACCGACACCCGCATTCAGGCGGGCCAGGAACAGGCCATAGGCCAGCATCTGGGCGAAGGCGTCGGCGAAGGCCCGGGCGTCGAGGTCGTGGAAAATCTGATCCCGGAACGCGCCGTACAGCGCATAGAGACGGCCCTTGTCGTCCTCGTTCTTCTGGCGGATCAGTTCCTCGGTCAGGAAGTCGCGCAGCAGGGCGGCGCGGGTGGCCAGTTCGACGGCAAGGTCATGGCCACGCCCGATGTTCTGGGGCGCGGTCGAGAAGAAGGCACGCAGCAGTTTGGAGACCTGATCGATACTGTCCGGCTTGAGCGCCAGCTTGCGACCGGTCAGGTCGTCGCTGTGGGCGAGGCGGGCGCGCTGCGGGTTTTCGCCCTTCCGAAGCCAGATGAACTCCAGATAGTCGGTCAGCAGCAGGTTGTCGGAGAGCTTCTGGTATTTCTTGATCTGGTCGCTGCGGATGATTTTCGTCAGCGCCTCGTCGATGGTCTTGACCTCGACATAGCCGACGATGCGGGCGTCGCGCTTGATCATATAGTCGGGCGAGCCGCCGCCGCCCTTGTCACGCTTGGGTTCGTGCTGGACGGCCAATTTGGTGTCCGCCGCCTGTGCCGCTTCGTTCAGCAGGCGTTCCAGCGCGCCGCGATCAGAATGCTCGGTCTTGGTGCCGACCGGGGTGGCGGCCAGGGCTTTGAAATAGGCGTCGAAGTCAGCGGCCATGAATATCCCCTCGCAGATGCCCACTTCGCCCCGTTCGCGTCCGCGTTGCAAGCGGGGGGTGGCCCATCGGTGCCGGCCGGCCCTCATCCGCCCCTTCGGGGCACCTTCTCCCAACGGGAGAAGGGAGGTGCGAAAGCGGCGGCACCGTAAGCCCTCACCCCCGCCCCTCTCCCGCCGGGAGAGGGGATGTGTCTGCTTTTCCGGTTTGCGTCAGCCCCCGGCCCCGCTAGCGTCGGGGGATGACCCAGTCTTCTGTTGCCGCCCCGCCGCCGAACCGTATGCGCGCCCTGCTGTCGTCGCTGAGTGTGCGGGTGCTGGCGGCGCTGGCGCTGGGGCTGGCGGCGGGGGCGGCGGCGGAGGTCTGGGGGATTCCGGGCGGGACCGGGACCACGGGCATGATCGACGCGGTGGGGCAGCTGTGGCTGAACGCCCTGCGCATGACCATCGTGCCGCTGGTGTTCTCGCTGCTGGTCGTGGGCATCGCCTCGATTTCCGATGCGGCCCATACCGGGCGGCTGGCGCGGCGGGCGCTGGTCTGGTTCCTGGTGCTGATCTCGGCGGTCACCGTCTATGCGGTGGCGGCGGCCTATGGACTGCTGGCGCTGTGGCCGATCGATCCGGCGGGCGGGGCGCGGCTGCTGGCGGGGATTCCGTCGGCCCCGGACAATATCGGCGCGGTCGCCCCGTTCTCGGAATTCGTCAAGACCATCGCGCCGTCCAATGTGCTGCGGGCCGCGACCGAGGACGCCATCCTCGGGCTGGTGGTGTTCGCCGCCTTCTTCGGCTTTGCGCTGACGCGGCTGCCCGACCGGCTGAAGGTGCCGCTGGTGACCCTGTTCGAGGCGATCAGCGAGGCGATGATCGTCATCGTGCGCTGGGTGCTGCTGGCCGCGCCGGTCGGGGTGTTCGCCCTGGCCATGGGGGTGGGGCTGAGCGCCGGAGTCGCCGCGGCCGGGACCCTGGCCCACTATGTGGCCATCGTGTCGCTGAGCGTGATCGGCATGATCCTGATCTGCTATCCGCTGGCGGTGGGGTTCGGCCGGGTCGGCCTGGCCCGGTTCGCCCGCGCCGTGGCCCCGGCCCAGGTGGTGGCGGTCTCGACCCAGTCGTCGCTGGCCAGTCTGCCGGTCATGGTCGAGCGCGCGGTCGACGAGCTGGACGTCAGCCGCCAGACCGCCGGTCTGGTGCTGCCGCTGGCGGTGGCCCTGTTCCGCATGACCAGTCCGGTCGCCAATCTGGCCGTGGTCATCTATTGCGCCCACCTGTTCGGGCTGGAGCCGTCGGCGGGCCAGATCATCGCGGCCATGCTGACCTCGATCCTGATCAGCATCGGCTCGGTCGGCCTGCCCGGCCAGATCAGCTTCTTCGCCAGCATCGCCCCGATCTGTATCGCCATGGGGGTGCCGCTGGAGATGCTGCCCCTGCTGCTGGCGGTCGAGGTCATCCCCGACATCTTCCGCACCGTCGGCAATGTCACCGCTGACCTGACCGTGACCCGCATCGTCAGCCAGGGCGAGGGGACGGCGGGCTGAGCGAGGCCTGATCTGCCACTTGACCGCGTGTAACCTGTAGGTGATATGTAACCTCAGGGTGACACGGAGGGTGCAGATGGACAGTGATGGATTGATGCGGCGCGAGCGCGGGCGGCGCAGGCTCGAGATGGCGGGTCTGACGGCGACGACGCTGGGCCTGCTGACGCTGGGTGTCACGGTGGCGGCGGGCGACGCGCTCGGCCCGCACGATGACGCCGTGTTCGGGGGCGGGCTGGCCTTGATGGTCGGCGGGGCCGTGACCGTGCTGGCGGCGTGGCGGCCCCGCGCGGACCGGCAGGCGCTCAGGGCGCGCGAAACCCGGCGCGACCGGACGCAGCGGGCGCGGGCGCGACAACTGGTCGGTCTGTCGTTCGGCACGGTGGGGATGCTGATCGTGTCGACCCTGGCCGTCTGGCGGGTCACGCAGGGCACCGGCGACCGGCATGACCTGATGTTCGCGGCGCTGGCGGCACTAATGGCCTGGATGGTGTCGTTGATCGTGATGGGCTGGGACGGCGGGTCGCGACGGGACCGCAAATGGCTGGAGGACGAGCTGACGCGCGAGTGGCGCGGACGGGCCATGGCGCTGGGGTTTCTGGTGCTGCTGGCCGGGATGAGCGGGCTGTATCTGATCGGGTTGTGGCGGCCGGAGCTGGCGATGATCGGCTTTCCGGCGGTGCTGATGGGCAGCGGCGCGGCGGCGGGGCTGCGGTTCGCCTGGCTGGACCATCAGGCGGAGGCGGGCGATGCTTGAAGCTCCTGATCCGCTGGACGACCGGGCGCTGGTGCGGGCCGAGCACGACCGGCAGAGGCGCTATGTTCTCGGCGTCGCCGGCCTGTCACTGGGGGCGGGTTTCGCGCTGGCGAGTGGTCTGGTGCTGGCGCTGGTCCCTCCCGACGAGGTTCCCTTTCCAGTGTGGATTCTCTGGACGGGCCTTGTGCTGTCGACGATGGCTCTGGCGGTATCGGTCCAGGTGCTGCGCCGGGCGCAACCGGACCTGACCACTGACCGGCTACTGGCCGGGGAGGCGCATGGCGACAGGCTGCAGCGTAACCGCAATCATGGCCTGCTCTACATGATGCTCCCGATGATGCTGATGTTGATCTACGGCGGAAGCGCCGCATGGAAGGTGACGACCGGACAGGTCGGGCCGGGAAACTGGACCCCCTGGATCATGGCCCCCATCGCCGGCCTGCTCCCGATCATTCTGGGTCTTACGCTCGCCGGCATAGGCACCCGGCCAAGCCCGAAGATGCGGCGTCATCTGGACGACGAACAGACCCAGATCCATCGCCGCGATGCCCTTTCACTGGGCTATCTGGTCATTCTGGGTGGGGCGACCGCCCTGTATCTGACCGGCCTGTGGCGGGTCGAGATCGCCGTCACCCTGATGCCGTTGGTGCTGGCGATCGGAGTCCAGGCCGCGGCGGTTCATTTCGTTCTTATGGAACGCAAGGCCGAGCGTCTTGGCTGATCCCCGACTGGGCACGCACCTGAAGGCGGCGCGGACGGCGGCCGGGCTGACCCAGGTCGAGCTGGCCGGATTGGCCGGGGTGTCGCGCAAGACCATCAATACGGTCGAGAACGGCGTGTTCGTGCCTTCGACCACCCTGGCCCTGTCGCTGGCGCGGGCGTTGGGGACCACGGTCGAGGCCCTGTTCTTCCTGACAGACTGACCGGCCCGGTCACGTTCGGCTTGACTCCCTCGTACAGTATGCGGCATACACTGTACGGCACACACTATGTGACGTGAGTGGAGACTGGAATGGCCGTCGATCCCGACCTGTTTGAAACCATGCGGCTGGAGCTGCGGCGCGGGTCGCTGGTGCTGGCCGTGCTGGCCTGCCTCAGGACCGAACGCTACGGCTATACGCTGCGCCAGGCCCTGGCCGCCGACGGGCTGGAGATGGAGGAGAGCACCCTCTATCCGCTGCTGCGCCGGCTGGAGAGCCAGGGGCTGCTGAGCAGTGAATGGCGCGAGGAGGAGAAGCGCAAGAAGCGTTTCTACGTCCTGTCGCCGATGGGCACGGCCATGCTGGCCGCCCTGACCGACGAATGGCGCGGCATCAACGCCTCGCTCGACAAGCTTCTTTGAACATTGAAATCCGAACGCCGGGGGAACCGACATGGACATGATTGACCGCTATCTGAACGCCGTCGCCGCGCAGCTGCCCGCTGACGAACGCGCCGACATCATCGCCGAACTGCGCGACCTGATCCTGAGCCGGTTCGAGGCCCGGGAAGAGGAATTGGGCCGGCCTCTGACCGGGGACGAGCAGGAGGACATCCTGCACGAGATCGGCCATCCGCTGGTCGTCGCGGCGCGCTATCGCAAGGGGCCGGACGCGCTGGTCGGGCCCGAGCTGTTTCCCTACTGGCTGTTCGGGGTCAAGGCCGGGCTGCTGATCCTGCTGGCCGTGCAGGCGCTGGGGCTGCTGGTGCGGGTGCTGACAGGCCCCGAGGATATCGCCCAGGCCATCAGCCAGGCCATCAACGGCCTGATCGGCAGCGGCCTGACCCTGATCGGGGTGGCCACGGTGGCCGCGGCGGTCGTCGAACACTACGGCCTGCGACCGAAATGGTTGACCCAGTGGCGGGTCAAGGATTTGAGCGCTTTTGGCCTGTCGGATCCGGCGATCTGGAGCGCGGCCATGAGTGGCGGCCTGGGCCAGGACGGGGGCCACGATGGGAGCAAGGGCGGGGGCAAGTCCGCCTGGACCGGGTCCGGCCTCAACTGGTCGGGGCGCGGCTGGTCGCGGCGCGGGGGGCGGGCCTGGCCGGGCAGCGAACATCTGCTGTCGCTGGTCGCCAACGGTCTGTTTGCGGCCTGGTGGACCGGTCTGATCTACGCCCCCGGCCTGATGCAGATCCGTGTCGACGGGGCCGAGTCCGTGGTCAGCGGCGGGCCGATCTGGGCGGCGTTGCACACCACCATTCTGGTCTATGTGCTGGCACGAATGGCAAGCGACCTGTTCGGCCTGCTGCGACCGCAGGCGGTGCGGCTGCTGGCGGTGGCCCAGATCGCCGTGGCCGCGGGCGGCCTGTGGCTGGCGCATCTGATCTTCGAGGCGCGCCACTGGTTCACCCTGACCCTGGACGGCGAGAGCACCCGCATCGAGGGCTATGTGCCGATCGTGTGGGATCATGACGGACTGGCCTGGCTGGGCCTGCACGGCCGTACCCTGACCGATATGAGCCAGGACCTGGCCATGGTCCTGAGCTGGGGTCTGGCGCTCATCGCCCTGGGCCTGATCTGGGAGATGCTGACCGCGACCTGGCGGCTGGTGCGGGGCTGAGACCACGACGGTACCGGTCGGGCGGGGGTGTTCGCCATCCCCGCCCATCCATGTCCGAAAACCGCGAGACATCGGCGGGGCGAGGGTTCAGTCTGGGGTCATGGACACGCCGCCGCCCCTCGATCAGGACGCCTGCTATCGCGCTGTCGTCACCCGCGACGTCCGTTTCGACGGGCGCTTCTTCGGCTGTGTGAAGACGACCGGGATCTATTGCCGTCCGGTCTGTCCGGCGCGGACACCGAAGCGCGAGAACATGAGCTTTGTCGCCACGGCGGCAGCGGCCGAAGAGGCGGGGTTTCGGGCCTGCCTGCGCTGCCGACCCGAAACGGCCCCCGACCTGGGCGCGTGGCGTGGCACCTCCAACACCGTCAGCCGGGCCCTGGCCCTGATCGAGGCGGGGGCACTGGACGACAGTGACGTCGACGCCCTGGCCGGGCGGCTCGGGGTCGGCGAGCGTCAGCTGCGGCGGCTGTTCCGTCAGCATCTGGGCGCGGCCCCGGTCAGTGTGGCCCAGACCCGGCGGGTATTGCTGGCCAAGGCCCTGCTGCACGAGACCGACCTGACCATGGCCGAGGTGGCCCATGCCGCGGGCTTCGGCAGCGTGCGGCGCTTCAACGAGACCTTCCAGACCCTGTACGCCCGTCCGCCCTCGGCCCTGCGACGTCGGGCCGAGCGCCCCTCGGATGGCGGCGTGAGGCTGAGCCTGGCCTACCGACTGCCCTGTGACCTCGGTGCGCTGATGGCGGCCCTGGCGGCGCGGGGGGATACGGTCGAGGGCGCACGCTGGACGCGGGCGCTGACACCGGACATCGACGGGACGGGCGGGCAGGTCGCGGTCGAACCGGCCGCACCCGGGCGGCTGACGGTGACGGTCGAGGCCGGGGACCTGAAGGTTCTGCCGGGCGTGCTGGCGCGGGTGCGGCGGGTGTTCGACCTGTCTGCCGATCCGGAGGCCATCGCCCGCGATCTGTCGGTCGATGCGCTGCTGGCCCCGCTGGTCGCGGCGCGGCCGGGTCTGCGGCTGGCGGGCGACTGGATCGACACCGGCGACGACGCCCCCAGTGACCGTCTGGACGGGGCCGGGCCGGCCCTGCGGCGACGGGCCGAAGGCTGGCGACCGTGGCGGGCCTATGGCGCGCTGCACCTGACGCTCGCCGGCATCAACGAAACTGATCTGGATCAGATGGAGACGACCGATGGCCGCCAGGCAGCCTGAACAATTGACCCTGGACCGGATCACCACGCCGGTCGGCGAACTGTTGCTGGTCACCGACGGCGACGGGGCTGTGCGGGCGCTGGACTTCGACGATTTCGAGGACCGGCTGATGCGGTTGCTGACGCGCCATTACGGGCCGGTGGTGCTGACCCCGGGACGGGCCCCGGCCGCGGTGCGGGCGGCGATCGACGCCTATTTCGGCGGCGACCGGCGGGCGCTGGACGGGCTCACGGTGCGCACCGGCGGTACCGAATTCCAGCGCCAGGTGTGGGCCGCGCTGCGGGCGATTCCGACCGGAGAGACGCGCAGCTACGGCCAGCTGGCGGCGGCGATCGGCAAGCCGAAGGCGGTGCGGGCCGTGGGGCTGGCCAACGGGGCCAACCCGGTCGGCATCATCGTGCCCTGTCACCGGGTCATCGGGGCCGACGGCAGCCTGACCGGCTATGCCGGGGGACTGGAGCGCAAACGCTGGCTGCTGGCCCATGAGGGCGCGACGCTGATCTGACGCCTTTCACCCCTTGCATTCGTCTCTCACGGGACTACATTGGAGTAGCTTATGCTAACTTTGAGCATAAGTCCCGCAAGGAGGCGGATATGGTGGACGGCCACGACACCCGGATGTTCGGACTCTCGGAGTCCACGGCGCGCGAGACCGCGCCGGTCTGGGACAAGGTCAAGGATTTCGTCACCCCGATGGAGTGGCCGGCCCAGGCCGAGCTGATCGTCGAGATCAACCGGCTGAAGCGCGAGCGCGACGCCGTCATTCTGGCCCACAACTATATGACGCCCGAGATCTTCCACGGGGTCGGCGACTATGTCGGCGACAGCCTGGGTCTGGCCAAGGAGGCGGCCCGGTCCAGCGCCAGGGTGATCGTTCAGGCCGGCGTGCATTTCATGGCCGAGACCTCAAAGATCCTGAGTCCGGAAAAGACCGTGCTGATCCCGGACCTGCGCGCCGGCTGTTCGCTGGCAGCCTCGATCACCGGGGCCGATGTGCGGCTGATCAAGCAACGCTATCCGGGCCTGCCGGTGGTCACCTATGTGAACACTACCGCCGATGTGAAGGCCGAGACCGACATCTGCTGCACCAGCGCCAATGCGGTGCAGGTGGTGGAATGGGCGGCGAAGGAATGGGGCGTCGATCGCGTCATCCTGATCCCCGACGAATTCCTGGCCCGCAATGTCGCGGCCCAGACCCCCATCGGCATCATCGCCTGGAAGGGCCGCTGCGAGGTGCATGAGCGCTTCACCGGGGCCGACATCGCCGAGATGCGGGCGGCGTATCCGGATGCGGAAATCCTGGCCCATCCGGAATGCCCTGAAGACGTGCTGGCCGCCTCGGACTTTGCCGGCTCGACCGCGGCCCTGATCGACCATGTCACCGCGCGCCGCCCGAAACAGGTGGTACTGCTGACCGAATGTTCGATGGCGGCCAACGTCGCCGGCGAGGTCGAGGGGGTCCAGTTCATCGGCCCGTGTAACCTGTGCCCGCACATGAAGCGGATCACGCTGGAGAACATCCGCGACTGCCTGCTGAAGATGCAGTTCGAGGTCACCGTACCCGAGGCCATGATCGCCCCGGCGCAGCGGGCGGTGCAGCGGATGGTCGATCTGCCGCCGCCGGCGGTTCCGGCGCGCTATGACATGGTCAAGGCCCGCCACCATGTCGCCGTGGAGTTGATCTGATGCACTATGTCGCGCCGGTCCGGCTGGTGACCATGATCGACAGGCGCAGCCTGCGGCTTCTCGCCCTGCTCGCCTTGTGGCTGCGGTCGGAAAAGGCCACGTCCCCGGGATGACAGACAACCACACGCCCCGCCCCGGCCCCTGGGATCCCAAGCCGGAGCCGGCCACCGCGCCCGGCGTCACGGCGAACACAAATGCGCCCGCCCGTGCGTCCGGGTCGCCGCTGGACAAGGGTCAGTCGCTGGTCTGGGCCCTGATCTCGACCGCGCTGCTGGGTGGCTTCATCTGGTATCTCAGTGGCAGCTGGATCGTGGCCGCAGCCGCGATCTGGGGGCTGCTGGTACATGAATACGGCCATGTGCTGGCGATGAACCGCTACGGCATGGGTCCGGCGAAGATCTACATCATTCCCTTCTTCGGCGGCCTGGCGCGCGGTCAGAGGATGGCGAGCAGCGAGTGGGACGGGGTCAAGGTGTCGCTGGCCGGTCCGGCCTTCGGTCTGCTGGCGACCCTTCCCTTCTTCGGCCTCTATCTGGCGCTGGGCGGGACCGGCTGGCTGCTGGGCGCGGCGGTGATCGCGGCGATCAATCTGGTCAACCTGGCCCCGGCCCCGCCGCTGGACGGCTCACGGGCCCTGGGGCCGGTGCTGGCCCGCATTCATCCGATGGTCGAGATGGGGGCCATGATCGCCATGGGGCTGATCGTGGTGCTGTGGGGTCTGCTCAGCGGCCGGTTTATTCTCGCGGTGTTTCTGGGTCTGGCCTTGATCGGTCATCTGCGCCGCGGTGCCTGGCGACCGGAAGGGCGCACGCTGAGCTGGCGCGAGGCCGGGTTCAGCGTCGGCCTGTTTCTGGTCACCGCCGTCGCCTGTGTCGGCGTGGGTCTGGTCGCCCTGATCCCCCTCGGCGACGGGACCCTGTCCGGGGCGCTGGATATCAGCCGTGCCTATCTGGGAGTCAGCCGGTGAGTCGCCAGTTCCATGACGGACCGGTGATCGTCGGCGGCGGCCTGGCGGGTCTGTCGGCGGCGCTGGAAGCCGCCCCGCACAAGGTGCTGGTGGTGACGCCCGCGCCGCTGCTGGAAGCCTGCTCCTCGGCCTGGGCCCAGGGCGGGGTGGCAGCGGCCCTGTCCGCTGGCGACGCCCCGGCCCTGCATGCGACCGATACCGAGGCGGCGGGCGCCGGACTGGTCGAGGTCGAGACGGCGCGAATCCTGACCGGGGATGGACGCGAGACCGTCGAGTGGCTGGCCGGACTGGGGGCCCCGTTCGACCGGGATGCGGCTGGCGGCTTCGAGGTCAGTCTGGAAGCGGCCCATTCGACGGCGCGGGTGGCGCGGGTCGGCGGTGACGGAGCCGGGCGGGCCATTCTGTCGGCCCTGGTGACGGCGGTACGCGCGGCGGATCATATCGAGGTCTGGGAAGACGGTCGGCTGACCGGTCTGATCCAGGACGCCACCGGACGGGTGCGGGGCGTTCGCGTCGTGCGTGGAGAGCGGACTGTCGAGGTCATGGCCCCGGCCGTGGTGCTGGCGACCGGCGGGGCGGGTGGCCTGTTCGCCATGACCACCACACCCGCTGCCCTGAAGGGCGAGGGCATGGCCCTGGCCTGGCGGGCCGGGGCGGAAATTCTCGATCCGGAGTTCGTCCAGTTCCATCCGACGGCCATGGATGTCGGGCTCGATCCCATGCCGCTGGCGACCGAGGCGCTGCGTGGCGAGGGCGCGCGCCTGATCGACGGGGCCGGACGGTTCCTGCTGGGCCCGGCGGCCGATGCCGACCTGCAATCGCGCGATGTGGTGGCCCGGGCCGTTCATGCGGCGCGTGGCGACGGGCGCGGAGCCTATCTGGACGCCCGTACCGCTATCGGGGCCGAGTTTCCGCACGCGTTTCCGGCCGTGTTCGCCGCCTGTATGCGCGCCGGACTGGACCCGCGCGAGACGCCGATCCCGGTGGCCGCGGCGGCGCACTATCACATGGGCGGGATCGCCGCCGGGGCCGACGGCCGCACCAGTCTGCCGGGGCTTTATGCGGTGGGCGAATGTGCCGCGACCGGGGTGCACGGGGCCAACCGGCTGGCGTCCAACTCCCTGCTGGAAGCGGCCGCCTTCGGACGACGCACGGGTAGGGCCGCGGTAGGCGAGGCCCGGGAAACAGGCGAGACCCTGCCGTTGACGGCGACGAACGAGCTGCCGGCGGCGGCGCTGGACGAGCTGCGGCAGGCGATGAGCGATCATGCCGGGGTGGTGCGCGACGCGCCGGGTCTGCAGACGCTGATCGCCCTGATCGACCGACTGGACGACGCCTGGCCGGGAGCCCTGCCCGTGGCGGCCGCGCGCCTGATCGCCGAGGCGGCCCTGGCCCGGCACGAGAGCCGCGGCGGACATTGGCGTTCCGACTATCCGGAGACGGCGGCCGCCGCCGTCCACACCCGGATCCGCAGGGCACAGGCGGCGGACCCGACACCCTCCCGGGCGCTGCCTGACGCCCTGTTCCAGACCGAGGCCGCCCTGACATGATCCGCCAACTGCCGGACCTATTGATCGACCCCGTGGTGCGTCTGGCCCTGGCCGAGGATCTGGGCCGGGCCGGCGATGTCACGGCTCAGGCCTGTATTCCCGAACGGGTCCGGATGAAGGCGGTGTTCGCGGCGCGCAAGCCGGGCGTGCTGGCCGGGATCAGTTGCGTGCGGCTGGCGGTGCTGGCCATGGATCCGAAGGCGAGCATCACCCTGCTGCTGCGCGACGGCGAAGCCTTTGCGGCCGGGACGGTGCTGGCCGAGGTCGAGGCAGACGCCCGGGCCTTTCTGGCGGCCGAGCGCACGGCGTTGAACCTGCTGGGGCGGCTGTGTGGAATCGCCACCCTGACCCGGGCCTATGTCGAGGCGGTCAAGGGCACGCGGGTGCGGATCGCCGACACGCGCAAGACGACACCGGGCCTGAGGGCGCTGGAGAAACATGCGGTGATCTGTGGCGGTGGCGTCAATCACCGCTTCGGACTGGATGACGCCATTCTGATCAAGGACAACCACATCGCCGTGTGCGGCGGGGTGGCCCCGGCCGTGCGCCGGGCCCGGGCGGCGGTCGGCCACCTGATGAAGATCGAGGTCGAGGTCGACAGCCTGAAGCAGCTGGATCAGGCCCTGGCCGAAACGCCGGATGTGATCATGCTGGACAATTTCAGCCTCGAGGACCTGACAGAGGCGGTACGTCGGCGGGCCGCCAGTCCATTCGGGCCGGTGACACTGGAGGCTTCCGGCGGGGTCGATCTGTCGACGGTGAAGGCGATCGCAGAGACGGGCGTCGATGTGATTTCGGTAGGGGCGCTTACGCACTCGGCTCCGGCGCTGGATATCGGTCTGGACGTGTTGCCAGACTGAAGCGCGGCCCGGCCTGCGGGCCGAACAGACGGCCATTGAGCCGCCGCTGTAGCGGTGCATCGATCCAGTGATGGTACAGGGTCGCCGCGATCAGGGTCGAGGCCAGCCCCCCGAACCATAGCCCCCAATCCAGCCAGCTTCCGTCGGCAATCGCTGGAAACTGTTGAAGGATCCGGGGGATGACCAGGCCGAACCAGATCGCGCCGGTCAGGGTGTGGATCATGAACAGGCTGAAGCTGACCCGGGCCCCCCATTCGGCTCCGGGAAGAGGACGGGTCACCGGTGAGGCTCCGCAGCCCAGCACGACGGCGCAGATGGCGAGAATGTTGATCATGTCCGGCCCGGACAGGGCGGCGTTGGCCAGCAGGACCGCGGCCCCGCCGAAGCCGAGGCTGCGGGCCATCACCGGGCTCCAGGCCGCAGTCTGGACCGCGCGGGCCAGGGTCAGGCCAACGAGGAACAGCGGCGCGGCGCGAAAGAAGGCCCACTGGAACGGCAGGTCGAACTGTTGGGTGCCGAACACGGCCAGACTGGTCAGGTTGGCAGCGACGAGGATGAACAGACCCAGACCCAGGGCCGTGCCCGGCCGCCGGATCGGCAGCATCCGTCGCCACAGCATCGGAAAGAAGGCGTAGCAGATCAGCAGGGCCGAGATGGTCCAGCTGGGGATGTTCCAGTGTCCGCCGCCGAGACCGAAGGCGTGCAGCAGCAGGACCTGGGCAGGCAGGCCCGACCACTGGAAATTCTCGGGGTGATGGGAAGCCAGCCCCAGCAGACCTGCCGTGCCGACCATGGCGGCCAGCAGGGCCAGGGTGATGATATGGGTCGGGTAGCAGCGCACGAACCGGCGGGCCCAGAAGCGTCCCAGCGACAGTTTGCCGGTGGCGACGGCGTCGCCATAGGCCTTGGCCAGGACGAAGCCGGACAGCATCAGGAAGAAGTCGGTGGCCAGGTAACCGCGCCCGAGAAAGTCGTGCAGCGTCGCCAGCGCGACCGGAGCCTCGTCGCCGAAATGGAACACCACCACGAACAGGGCCGCAACGAAACGCAAGGCATCGAGGGCTCCACCCCGGATCGCGGACGGTCGGGAGGCGCTGGACGGGCAGACGGGCTGGGCGACAGCGGACATGAACTCGACGACCTGTGTCCCACGGCGGGACCTGAAGGCCGTCTGGCTGCAAGGGTCGGGCCGACCTCCGTTGCGGAGGACCGGGAAACCGTCATTGATTCGCTGGAAGATGCCGCCGTTCGCGTCGCCTTGCGGCGGCAAGGATCAGGCGGCGGGGCGAGTTGCGGTCGGCTGCGTCGTAGCCTGGGCCACGGCGGTCACTGGGGTGGTCGGAGTCGACGGGGCCGGCTGGACCTGCCGCGCTGAAGCGGAAGGGGCCGGTCGGGTCGTGGAAGACTGGGCCTGGGTCTGGGCTGCAGTCGTTGCCGGAGCCGGGACGGGACGCACGGTGACGGCAGGCTCGGCCGGGGCCGGAGCGGAGCCGGTCAGACCTTCCTGGGCCAGGACGAGGCTGTAGGCCACGGCCTGACCGGCCTGGCGAACCGAAGCGGCCGGATCCATGCTGGCCTGGATCAGACGCGGCTGATCGTCGGGGCTGGACGGGCGGGCCGCATAGTTGAACGCGGCGCTGGAACCCGAACGGCCGCCGAAGCGATAGAACAGGTGGCTGCCGACCTGGTTGACCCGGATCAGGGAATTGCGCCAGCGCGGCGAAACATTGGTGGTGTGGAAATGGGTGGCATTGCCGACGGCGGCATAGACGTGGCCGGACAGGGCCCTGGAGGCGACGTCGCGGGCCCGGTTCCAGGCGACGCGGTTCACCGGATTATGCATGGTGCCGTTGCAGGTGAAGCTGAACTGGCAGCCGCTACGACGAGCCGCGCCCTGGAATACCACACCACAGACGCTCTTGGGGAAGGCGGGATGGCGGGCGCGATTGAGCACGACCTGGGCCACGGCCTGCATGCCGTCGCGGCCTTCGCCGCGGGCTTCATAGTAGACGGCCTGGGTCAGGCATTCGAGGTCGCGGGACTCATCGAGCGCATTGCCGAGGTGGAACGGCCGGGCGGCGGGACTGGCCGAGGTCAGGCTAACCCGGCGGAGATTCGATCCCGGCTGGTTGCGGAGCTGCTCCAGCCGCGCGGTGAGCAGCTCGGCCTGACGGTCACGCTGGGCGCTGCCGGCGACGGTATAGGGGTCATGGCGGCGTGCGATGGTCAGGGCGCTGGCGTCGAGGCCACCGGCCGCCGCGGCGAGAGCTTCTTCGGTAAATCCGGCCGAGGTCGCGCCCTCGATACGTTCAGCCTGTGCCCGAACGGTCGTCGCCTTTGCGGCCGATCCGCCCAGATAGGCGCAGCCCACAGTCAATCCCACAAGAACGCCAAATGCTGCTGCTGCCGTGGCGGGCCGGATCCGGGCCGCACGTTCGACGCGCAGAGATACGCTCTGATGTGAGAAATGCGACAAAGGCTCGAACCTGTTCAGCAGGGCGCAATGCCGCCCCTGAAATTCTCAATTCGGTACTGGTCGACCTACCCAAGCAAGTCGCGGTCCAGCGCCGGATACCGACGGTCAGTAAGGAACCAACTGCCGGGGACGCGCCTTAAGCCAGCCGTTTATGGCGTCAATGTGGTTGATTCGCAATATTTGGGTGCAGTGCAGCATTCTGCCGCATGGCGATGAGAACGGCCAGGCCCCCTCTCCGACGTTTCTAATTTGAGGCCAAGTCAGCGGTCCGAATACTGAATTCTCCCCACAGGATATGTTCTGCGCAACCTTTACCACTCACAGGCGATGATTGTGCGGTGCACAGCCTGTTGCCATGCGTGACTTCAGGGTGACGACGATTTCTGTGGAACGGAACCGAGAACCCCGGCGACACGTTCCAGCTCTACTGTTTCACAGGAAGACCATCATGATTCGATTGACCGCCTTATCTGCCCCCCTTGCGGGCGTTCTCGCCCTGGGCCTGGCCCTGGCCGGGTGCGGGACCACCCTCGAACAGAAGGCTGCTACCGGGGCTGTAGCCGGAGCCGTCGTCGCCGGCCCGGTTGGTGCCGTGGTCGGTGCCGCCACCGGAGCTGTGATCGCCAAGACAGACAAGCCGAACTAGTTCGTTCGTCACCCATGGCCGGAAACGCTCCGAAAGGGTGTTTCCGGTGATGGCGGGGGTGTTCGGGTGTTTACGGCGGGGCAGAAATTTTGCCCCAACCTTGATTTTTGCCACGATTTCCGCTTAGGCACGCCGCCGGCTGAGCGTCGCTCGCCGGTCTGCGGCCATTTTGCCGCCAATCATTAGTTTGGGAATTGCTGACCTCCGCATGAGAGATCTGAAACAGACTGCCTTCACCGACCGTATCGCCACCCAGCAGGAAGCCAAGAAGGCCTTGCTTGCCCGCTTCAAGCCCAAGGCGACGGTGCAGGACCCCGAATTCGACAAGTTGGCGGCCAAACGTGCCGCTGAAAAGGAAGCCCTGCGCCAGCAGCATGAACTGGTGAAGGCCGAGCAACGCCGCGAGCGCGCCGAAAAGGAAGCTGTGCGTCTGGCAGCCGAACGTGAGGCTGAGGAAGCGATGGAAGCCGAGAAGCGCGGTGCCCGCAAGGAACGCAAGGCCGTGTCCAAGGCCGACCAGAAGGCGGCCCGTGATGCCCGTTACGCCGCCCGCAAGGCGCGGCAGCGCTAGACCATTTTTGTTTCAGGTCGACTCGACCTGAATCCAAAAAATGGTCCAGATTCAAACTGGAGCGAAATCTGAGCCGAGTTGAACTGCGTCCAACTCAACCGATTTCGCTCTAGACCTGCTCCGCGAAAAAGGCCCGACCTCAGCCCGGCGGCTCTCCCCCGTCGGCCGGGGCGGGATCCTGTAGTATCCGGCTGAGCTGATCGGCCGAATAGGGTTTGCGCAGGAACGGCCAGGGCGCATCGGTCAGCGCCTCGTCGACATCATCGCCCGCATAGCCCGAGGTCAGGATGATCCGCATCTCGGGATAGTCGGCGGCACAGGTCCGGGCCAGTTCGATGCCTGTCATTCCGCCGGGCATGACCACATCGCTGAGCATGACGTCGAAGCGTTCGACCTTGAGCCGTTTGAGCGCCTCGGGGGCTGTCTCCACGGCCTGGACGATCAGGCCCAGTGCTTGCAGCAGCTCGACAGCCACCGCGGCGACGCCGACATCATCCTCGACCAGTAACAACCGTCGCCCGGAGGGCATGGCGCGCGCAAGGCCGGTTGTAGGCTCGGCCAGGACCTGCGTCCGGTCCCGTAGCGGTGGCAGATAGATGTGGATGTCCGTCCCCTTACCCACCGATGAGGATATCCGGGCCGTGCCACCGCTTTGGCGGGCAAAGCCATAGACCTGGCTGAGACCCAGGCCGGTTCCCTTGCCGACGGCCTTGGTGGTGAAGAAAGGCTCGAACACCCGGGCGATGACCTCGGGGGGCATGCCCGATCCCGTGTCTGATACGGTGATGCAGACATAGTCCCCTGGGACGAGCTCGCTGATCTCATCGGCCTTGACCGCGCAGGAGTGGGTCTGGACCATGACCCGGCCCTTGTCGCCCAGGGCGTCGCGGGCATTGACCACGAGGTTGAGCAGGGCCGCCTCGAACTGACCCGGATCGACGCTGACCCGGGCCCCGCCGCGACGCAGTTTCAGCTTGAACTCGATCGCCTCGCCGACGGCCCGGCGCAGCAGGGGTTCGCTCTCGCGGATCAGGGTGTTGAGATCGACCGCCTCGGGACGCAGGGTCTGGCGTCGCGAGAAGGCCAGCAGCTGATGCGTCAGCCCCTCGCCGCGTCGCGCGGCGGCCAGGGCGGCCTCGCCCAGCTTCTTGCGCTTGGTCGCGTCGTCGGGCGAGCGCAGGATGATGTCCAGAGCCCCGATGACCACGGTCAGCAGATTATTGAAGTCATGGGCCACGCCACCGGTCAGCCGCCCGACCGCCTCCATGCGCTGGGCATGCATCAGATCGGCTTCGGCCTTGGCTTTTTCGGCGAGAGCCTCGCCGACGCGTTCTTCCAGAAGTTCATTGATACGCTTCAGGTCGTCTGCGGCCCGCTTGGAATCGGTGACGTCCAGGCTGGCTCCGACATAGCCCCGGAACACACCGGCGGCATCAAAGCGGGGAATGCTCTCGCAACGTAACCAGCGCAAACCCAGTTTCTTGTGATCGATCCGGAGCATGCCCTCGAACCGGTGGTGGCCCTTCATGGCCTTGATGAAGGCTTTCGAAAACGGCTCGATGTCGTCGGGATGGGCCAGCTTCTTCCAGCGGGCTCCCATCAGTTCGCCGACGTCGACCCCGAAGACGGTCTGGTAGCGCTTGTTGGCGAAGGTGATCCGCGTCTCCGGGTCGGTCATCCAGATGAACACCGGCGCGCTGTCTGCGACGGTGCGGAAACGGGCTTCGGATTCGGTCAGGAGGTTTTCGGCCTGAACCCGGGCGGTCTCATCGCGCATCGTCAGCACCGCGCCGATGGAAATGCCGTCGTCACCGATCACCGGACGGGCATTGCCGACGGCGACCACTTCGCTGCCGTCGGGCCGGCGGATGCGCCAACGGGCACCGGTGACGATTTCGCCGTTTCGAACTGCGCGGGTCAGTGGCAATTCTTCGGACGGATAGGGTCGGCCGTCCTCGGTGAACAACTGATAGGTCTCGGCGTAGTCATCCGGCCCCGTACCGAGGGCCTCGATACCGTGCTGACGCCGGGCGGCGTCGTTGATGAAGGTGATCCGGCCCTCGGGGTCGGTGACGATCACCCCTTCGGCCAGCTGTCCCAGGATGGCGTCCCGTTCGGCCGCGCTGGCGGCCAGGCGGGCGTTGGACTCGCGGATGTCGGTGATGTCGAACGACATACCGACATAGCCGAGGAAGCCGCCCCGGGTGTCCAGCCTGGGATTGACCGCGACCCGCATCCAGCACCAGTCACCGTTCGCATCGGCGAAACGGGCTTCGAACCCGTAGGGCAGACGGTAGGGACGTGCGGCGTCCTGGTGGGCCGCGACTTCGGCGAGGTCGTCGGGATGAACGGTTTCGCGCCAGACTCCTCCCAGGATCTGATCCGCCGGCCGACCATAGAATTCGACCAGGGCCTGATTGACGAATTCGACTTCGCCCGTGGCATTGGTCAGCCAGACGGGCGACGGGGCCTTGTCGGCCATCAGGCGGAACCGGGACTCGCTCTCGCGCAGGGCCGCCTCGATCTGGCGATGCTCCGTGACGTCGACATTGACGCCGATCATGCCCTGGAAGGTCCCGTCGCTGTGGTGATGGGGCCGGGCCTGGGTCAGGAGGGTGCGCCAGCTGCCATCGTAGCGGCGGAATCGGGCCTCGGTCTCGAACGGCACCTGAAGCCTGAAGGCGTCGGTCGCAGCCTGCCGAACACGGTCGCGGTCATCCGGGTGAACGGTCTCGATCACGTCGAAGGTCTCGACCTCGCCAGTGACGTTCCAGAATTCCCTCTGGGCCCGGTTCAGGTGAACGCAGCGGCCTTTTGTATCGCTCATCCACAGCATGACCGGGGCATGTTCGTTGATGATCTCAAGCCGACTCTCGGGGTCACCCCCGAGCGCGCGAGCGGTCCGCAGGTCCTCGAACGTGGCGTCGAGGCGCAGCAGGGTCTTGCGCAACGCGGCCGTAACGACGGTGGAAAACAGGGCGACGATGACGAAATCGACGGGCGCGACGGGACCCGCGCTACGGATCAGGTCCACCTCGACGCCCTGCAGACGGAGCAAGGTCCAGCCGCCGGCCAGGGCGACGGCCGTGGCCACGAAGCCCGCTGTTCGTCCTCCGGCGAGGGCCGCCAGGATGACGGCGGGCAGAAGGATCAGCATGCCTGTCTGGTGGCCGGAGACGATGGTGATGGTCGACCAGACACCGAGCATCGCCAGCATCGAACCGAGTCCGATCAACGTATTCACCCAGCCCGGCTGCGGGCGCAGACGGGCCATCCGGGCGATGCCGGAATCGGTATCCACAATTCGTTTGAGGAGCGTCGTGACGCTCATTCGGCCCCCGCCCTTAACAAGCGACACAGTGCAACACCCTGTCGGGACTTGCGTTCCTTTGATTGGGGAAACGGTCTCCCCACCCTGGCGAGCGAGCGCCGGGCCCCCAACTCTCAAAGTCTGAATGGCACCATTTCCGTCAAGGGAGCAAGTATGACAGCCACTATCGATACCGGTCTGACGAAATCCGAACGTACCGGCGGCGCGCGTGAAAAAGCCGCCTGGATGCTGCGGTCGACGCTGGGCGTGCGCTAGATCGGATCATGCCCTGATGTGGCCGCAGGGCCTGATGTTACCTCGCGCGGGGCGGCTTTCTTCGCCTGAAAAGCGCCGCCAAGCGGGATTAGGGTTGAAGTCGGGTATGATGCCCGACGATGACGGATGCGGACGTGAACCCTTTCGACTGGACATTGGCGCTGAGGCCGGCGCGCAGACTGGTGGCGGCTGCCCCGGTGGCGCTGGCCGTCGTCGGTGTCGCCATGGCCGCCAGTTCCACGCCCCGCCCCGACATCGACCGGCAGGCCGAGGCGGTGGCGCGGATCACCGACGGTGATCTGGGTCCCCGGGGGCTGGCGGCGATGTCGGCCCGGATGGACCCGGCCCAGCTGGCCCTGGCGATCCGCCATGATCCGAACGCCCGTCATGTGGCGCTGCTTGGCTTGACGCCGGGCTGGGAAAGTCTGGCCCTGGCGGGCAAGCCGGGGCTGGATTTGGGGACTTCAGGCCTGGAAGCGCACCGGTTGAACGCGGCAGCTCCCGCCGCCCTGAACTTGCTCCGGCCGGCCCGTGCCTTCGCCTTTCGGACGGCGTCTGTCGCGGATCGCGACCGCGCCTTGCGCTGCCTGACCCAGGCGATCTACTACGAAGCGGGACTGGAGCCGACCGCGGGGCAGGAGGCTGTGGCCCAGGTGGTTCTGAACCGGGTGCGCGACCCCAACTATCCCAATTCGGTTTGCGGCGTGGTGTACGAGGGTGCCGAGCGGGTCACCGGCTGCCAGTTCAGCTTTACCTGTGACGGGGCCCTGGCGCGAGGTCCGGCCAGCGAGCCCTGGAAACGGGCCCACACCGTGGCCCAGCGGTCACTGAACGGATATGTGGCGGCCGATGTCGGCACGGCGACCCACTATCATGCCGACTATGTCCGGCCATGGTGGGCTCCCACACTGAACAAGCTGACCCAGATCGGGGCCCACATCTTCTATCGCTGGAAGGGCCCTGCCGGAGAGACGGCCGCTTTCAGCCAGGCCTATGCCGGTCGGGAGCCGCGCATCGACGAGGCCCGCTTCGCCCGGCCCCGGTTCGAGCCGGCCCTGATGACGAATGCGGCCGGCACGAACGACGGAAATGCCTTGCGTACGGTCGAGATCGACGGTCAGACCCGGGTGGTCGGGGTCGCTTCGCTCGGTGGCCGCCGTCAGCCCAGCAAGGAAGAGATCGCCACGATCAACGCTCGGCTGGCGGAATTCGAGGCTCCGGTACCACCTGCCCGGGTCGCCGCCGTGCCGCCCGGCGTGACCGTGATGGCGGTCGAGGAAATCGGTCGTCCCGGGCGCTGAGCTCGATCCTGCGGGCGACGACTGCAACGGTTAGGCTATAACGGCATTACCCTATACCCCGAGGCGTTTTTCGCCCCTGCAAGGTCGAGTTGTGTCCAGAGACGAAGTGACGAAGCCGAAGCCCTGGACTGAAGCCGAGCGCCTGGCGGCGCTGTATGTCTATGATGTGTTGGACACGGACGCCGAGGCCGAGTTCGACGATCTGGCGACCCTCGCGGCACGGATCTGCGACACGCCGACGGCACTGGTCAGTCTGGTCGCGGCGGATCGTCAGTGGTTCAAGGCCAGGATCGGCCTGGAGGCCGCCCAGACCGGTCGGGACGTATCCTTCTGTGACCACGCCATGCGCGGCGACGAATTGATGGTCGTGCGTGACGCGACGACGGACCCGCGTTTCAGGAACAACGGTCTGGTCACCGGTGTCACCCACATCCGCTTTTACGCCGGTGCGCCGCTGGTGACGCCGGAGGGGCTGCCGCTGGGCAGTCTGTGTGTGATCGACACCCGGCCCCGTCCGCAGGGCCTGACCGAATTCCAGGCCGACGCCCTGACGATGCTGGCCCGTCAGGTGATGAATCTTCTGGAACTGCGGCGAGCGTTGAAGGAACGACGAGAGAGCGAACAGACCACCCGGCGCGCCCTGGAAGCCTCGGAATATGTCGGGGCCTGGGACTGGGACGTGGCCACGGACCGGCTGGTGGCGGATGCGCGCTTTTCCGAGATGTACGGCGTCGACCCGGCGATCGGTCTGGCCGGAGCTCCGCTGGCGACTTTCAACCGCGCCCTGCATCCCGATGACGCCGACCGGGCCCGCGACGAGATCGTCGCCCTTTTGGATAGTGGTGACCTGTATGTCAGCGAATACCGGCTGGCCGTGCCGGGACGGCCGCTGCGCTGGGTGCTGGTGCGCGGACAGGTCTATCGTGACCATGACGGCACGCCGAATCGCTTTCCCGGCGTGGCCGTCGACATCACCGATCGCAAGGCGCGCGAGGCCGAATTGGCCGATGCAGTGACGGCCCTGGCCGAAAGCGAGGCGCAGTTCCGGGCCATCGCCGACTCCATGCCACAAATGGTCTGGGCGACCCGGCCGGACGGATTCCACGACTACTATAATGCCCGCTGGTACGAGTTCACCGGCATGGAGGTCGGTTCGACCGATGGCGAGGCCTGGAACGACATGTTCCATCCCGAGGACCAGGCCCGGGCCTGGGAATTGTGGTGCCATTCCCTGACCACCGGTGATCCCTATGAGATCGAATACCGGTTGCGGCACCATTCCGGCGTCTATCGCTGGGCCCTGGGCCGGGCCATGCCGGTCCGCAACGAGGCGGGCGAGATCGTGCGCTGGTTCGGCACCTGCACCGACATCGACGAAATGAAGCGGATGGACCAGGCTAAGGAGCTGCTGAGCCAGGAACTGAGCCATCGCATCAAGAACATCTTCGCCGTGGTCTCGGCCCTGGTGGCGCTGTCGGCACGACAATTCCCCGAAGCCAAGGCGTTCGCCGCCTCGCTGCGGACCCGTATCAACGCCCTGGGTCGGGCCCATGAGTTCGTGCGTCCGCATACGGACACGTCGAGACCGAGTGTCGGCACCATGACCCTGCATGCCTTTCTGGACTCCCTGTTCCGGGCCTATGCCGACAGCGCCGGGGTGTCACGGATCGTGATCACCGGAGACGATGCGGTATTCGACGACCAGGCCGCGACCTCGGTGGCCCTGCTGTTTCACGAACTGGCCACCAACGCCGCCAAATACGGGGCCCTGTCCGTCGAGGCCGGACGGGTCGAGCTGACCACCCGACGGCAGGAGGATCGCTTCATTCTGACCTGGACCGAGCGCGGCGGGCCGCCGGTTGAGGGTGAGCCGACGCGAACCGGTTTCGGCTCATCGCTGGCGACCCTGTCGGTCGAGGGACAGCTGGGTGGCAGGCTGGAACGCGACTGGAGAGCCAGTGGATTGCAGATGATCATCGACCTGCCGGCGACGGCCCTGTCGCGACGGCGGGCGGCGCAAATTGTCGCATAAGGCTGTGGACCGGAAACCCCAACGGGATAGCGACGTTACCGTTTGAAGAGTATCGCAAATAGTTGAGGTTATCGATTTTACGGCTATGTCGGCACGCATATTGATCATTGAGGACGAGGCCCTGGTGGCCATGGAACTCCGCTTCGTGCTGGAGGACCTGGGTCATGAGGTCGTCGGTACGGCGGCGGACGTCCGCACTGCGCGCGAGCTGGCGAGTGCGGCCGAGGTCGATCTGGCCCTGGTCGATATCCACCTGTCGGACGGTCCCACCGGTATCGAGCTGGGTCGCGAACTGGGCCAGGAGCGGGGCGTAACCGTCCTGTTCATGACCGCCAACCCGGGCATGGTTCATCAAGGCGTGGCCGGCACGATCGGCGTTCTGGCCAAACCCACTGATGAAGCGTCGGTCCAGACAGCGGTCGACTATGCGCTGCGCCGACGTTTGGGCCGGCCGATGGAATACGCCCCGCCGGAGCTGCGGCTGTTCGCCTAGACCATTCTTGTTTCAGGTCGAATCGACCTGAATCCAAAAAATGGTCCAGATTCAAACTGGAGCGAAATCTGAGCCGGGTTGGACTGCGTCCAACTCAACCGATTTCGCTCTAGGTGTGAGCTCTCAATAGGTTGTCCATCCGGTCCAGGCCGGGGAAGCT
>NZ_CAXBDH010000021.1:0-38616 GCF_963974615.1 uncultured Brevundimonas sp. | reverse complement strand
CAGCTTCCCCGGCCTGGACCGGATGGACAACCTATTGAGAGCTCACATCTAGAGCGAAATCGGTTGAGTTGGACGAAGTCCGACTCGGCTCAGATTTCGCTCCAGTTTGAACCGGGACCATTTTTTTGTTTCAGGTCGATTCGACCTGAAACAAAAATGGTCTAGCTGCGGTCGGTGAATTTCCGGATCACGCCGGAATAGGTCATCAGCGTGCGATCGCCGGTGGTGATCTGGCCGCGCACGAAGATCAGCGACCCGCCGGCGCGCACCACCTCGCCGGTCGCCTCGATCAGCTCACCGACATAGGCCCCGTCGATGAAGGTCGAATCCAGCTGGATGGTGACCCCGTTGCGGCCCTCCATCTCCTGATAGGCGATCTGGAACAGGGCGATGTCGGCAAAGGTCATCAGACAGCCGCCGTGCATCCGGTCGCCGGCGTTCATATGTTTGGCCTCGGCCCGGAAGGCACAGCGCATGCGGCCGTCGGTGTCGGGCCGGAAATAGAAGGGCCCCACCGTCTGGTCGAAGGTGCCGTGCAGGTCGTACATCTGCCATCCGGCGAACTCGCCCTCGCTCACCGTGACTTTCGCGACCATAGTCCTTACTCCGCCTTCTTTCCGCTATTGCAGTGCAGCATATAGACCTCATGAACGATCCGATCGAGAGCGCCATCTTCGAAAAACTGGCCAGGGCCGACCCCAAAGGCGTCGGCGGCAAGAGTATCGAGCCGTCCGAAGTGGCCAGGGAGCTACAGCCCGAGCAGTGGCAGCGCATGCTGCCCAAGGTGCGGCACTGCGCGCTGGCCCTGATGCGTCAGGGCAAGCTGACCATCACCAAAAAGGGCAAGGTGGTTGATCCGACGGCTTTCAAGGGTGTGATCCGCCTGCGTCTGCCGACGCCCGAGGAAACGGCTGCCGCCCTGGCTGCCCTGCCGCCGGTGGTCGATGAGGATGACGACGACTTCGCCTGATCCTGATCTCGGAGCCGTCCTCGACGACATCCGGGCTTGCCGCGCCTGTCTCGGCGAACTGCCGCACACGCCGCGCCCTGTGGTGCACGTCTTTCCCGAGACCCGGCTGCTGATCTGCGGTCAGGCCCCGGGGCGACGGGTGCACGAGAGCGGCCTGCCGTTCACCGACCCCTCGGGCGACCGGCTGCGCCAGTGGCTGGGTGTCGATTACGAGACCTTCTACGCCGACCCGCGCATCGGCGTGGCTCCCCAGGCCTTCTGCTATCCCGGCACGGCACCCAAGGGCGGCGACTATCCGCCGCCGCGACGCTGTGCCGAGCTGTGGCGACCCCGACTGCTGGCGGCCCTGCCGCGTATGGAGCTGACCCTGCTGGTCGGCGGTCATGCCCAGGGTTGGGCGCTGGGCGATGCGGCGAAATCCGGCATGACCGGGACGGTGCGGGCGTGGCGCACATTCACGCCTGACATCCTGCCGCTACCCCATCCGTCGTGGCGCAACACGGCCTGGCTGCAGAAAAACCCGTGGTTCGAAACGGAAATCCTGCCCTGGTTGCAGCAACGTGTAAGGGAGATCCTGGCCTTATGATCCGACGCCTGTCTGTCCTGTGCCTGGCATTGACGCTGGCGGCCTGCGCCACCCCCTATGTCCAGCCGCCGTTGACCCCGCCGGCAGGCTTTACAGGGCCGCGCATCGAGGATGCGCCTGCCGGGCGGTCCGGAGCCTTCGTCGTGCAGGACGGAGCCCGTCTGCCGTATCTGCGCTGGTCGCCGGCGGACGGCGAACCCTGGGCCGTGATTATCGCCCTGCACGGCATGAACGATTCCCGGGCCGCCTTCCGCCTTGCCGGTCCGTGGTGGGCCGAGCAGGGGATCGAGACCTGGGCCTATGACCAGCGCGGCTTCGGCGAAAGCCCCGGTCGCGGGATCTGGGCCGGAGAGGCGACGCTGACCACCGACCTTCGCACGGTCGTCTCCCTCGTCCGGGCGCGTCATCCCCACGCCCTCGTCGCCGTCGTCGGCGAGAGCATGGGCGGGTCGATCGCGGTCGCCGCCTTCGCTTCGGACCAGCCGCCCGAAGCCGACCGGCTGATCCTGCTGGCCCCGGGGGTGTGGGGCTGGTCCAGCCAGGGCTGGCTCAACGGCACCAGCCTGTGGTTTGCCTCACGTCTGTTCGGCGACCGCGCGGTCGAACCGCCCGAGTGGGCCGTCCGCGACATCCGCGCCTCCGACAACATGCTGGAACTGATCCGCAACGGCCGCGATCCCAACAGCATCCTGGCGACCCGCTTCGACACCCTGTCCGGCCTGGTCAGTCTGATGGAGACGGCCTCGCAACGGCTGGGCGAGACCCGGGTGCCGACCCTGCTGCTGTACGGGGCGCATGACCAGATCGTCACCCCCGGGCCGATGCGCCGCGCACTGGAACGGGCCACAGGGTCGCCGACCCTGCGTACGGCCTGGTATCCCGATGGCTGGCACCTGCTGGACCGCGATCTCGGCGCGGTCACGGTCTATGCCGACGTCGTCGCGGCCCTGCGTGATCCCGCGGCCCCCCTGCCGTCCGGGGCCACCGGGGTCCTGCCGCATTTGCAGGCCGACCCGGACCGTTGAGGCCGACGGTCATGCTTGCCGCCGCGTCATCCTGAGGGTATTTGGCCCGCAACAAGAATAATGCCCGGGATGAGACGCAGTGAGCATGACCCTTTTCGATTCTCCGTCTTTTGCGAACCATGAAGGCGTCCACGCCTTCTTTGATGAAAAGACTGGCCTCAAGGCGATCATCGCCATCCACTCCACCGCGCGCGGCCCCGCCGTCGGTGGCACCCGGATGTGGAACTATGACTCCAGCGCCGAGGCGCTCGAGGATGTGCTGCGTCTGTCACGGGGCATGAGCTACAAGAACGCGGTCGCCGATCTGGAGATGGGCGGCGGCAAGTCAGTCATCATCGGCGACAGTCGCACCGAGAAGACGCCCGAGCTGTTCGCCGCCTTCGGCCGTGCCGTCGATACGCTGGGTGGCATCTATTATGCGGCCGAGGATGTCGGCGTCTCGGTCGAGGATATCGCCGCGGCCCGGGCGGTCACGCCCTGGGTCCTGGGTCTGAACGACGGACCGGAAGCCTCGGGCGATCCCAGTCCCGTCACGGCCGAGGGCGTGTATCGTTCGACCCTGGCCGTCGCGCGCCGGCTGTGGAACCAGGATGACCTGACCGGTCTGTCGGTGGCGCTCCAGGGTATCGGTCACGTCGGCGGCTATCTGGCCGACAAGCTGTACGCGGCCGGCGCGAAACTGGTCATGACCGACGTCAATACGGCGCTGCTCGAAGAGGTCGCAGCCCGCACCGGAGCCGAGATCGTCGCGCCGGACGCCATCTATGACGTCAAGGCCGACATCTATGCGCCCTGCGCGCTGGGCGCGACGCTGAACCCGCAGACCCTGGACCGGCTGACGGTCAAGGCCGTGGTCGGGGCCGCCAACAATCAGCTGGCCACGCCCGAGATCGGCGAGGAGCTGTTCGCGCGCGGCATCCTCTATGCCCCCGACTATGTCATCAACGGCGGCGGCATCATCAATGTCGCCTCCGAACTGCGCGCCCGCCAGGCCGGCACCGCCTATGACCCGGCCTGGGTCGAGACCAAGCTCAGCCGCCTGATGGAAACCCTCGAGGAGATCCTGGAGCGGTCGGTGTCTGAACGGCGTCCGACCCACGAGATCGCCGCCGCCATCGCCGAGGCCCGCATCAATGCGGCGTCCGATCTCAAGGCGGCCCAGCGCCGGGCCGCATAGGACGACCCCGCCCTCCCGATCGACGTCGTCCATCCGGGGCCGGATTACGCTCCATATTGAATCTGGCGCACTTTATCCCGCCCACCAGCGGGAAAAGTCCATCCAACTGACGCACCTTAACGCGCCGTTTACCACGCAGGCGGCAGTTTCTGCCTAGCGGGCGTGTTCGGTCTCCCGTCAGTAAATTGGGTGGGGACGCGTGGGCGGCTTCTCGGCGGCGTTGCAGAGATTTGGAATTGGTCGACTGACCGTGGTGCTGGGCGTTGCCGCCGGCGTCGCGGCGGTGCTTGTCGCCATCATGCTGCGTATCGGCCAGGCCCCGGATGCCCTGCTCTATTCCAACCTGGATCTGCGCGAAGCGTCGGAAATCACCAGCGCCCTGGACAGCGCGAGCATTAAATACGCGTCCCGGGGGGACGGTTCGACCATCTTCGTCAGCCGGGATGACGTCGGCACCGCGCGTCTGATGCTGGCGGGCAAGGGTCTCGTGACCTCGGGCTCGGTCGGTTACGAGCTGTTCGACAACCAGTCTGTGCTGGGCCAGACCGAATTCCAGCAGAACCTCAACGAACAGCGGGCGCTTCAGGGCGAGCTGTCGCGCACCATTATGTCGATGCGCGGCATCACCTCGGCGCGGGTGCAGATCGCCATGCCGCGCCGCGAACTGTTCCAGTCGGACGGTGTGGAGCCGACGGCGGCGGTGGTGGTCGGTGTCAGCGGCGGTGCCCTGACCGGCAGCCAGGTCGAGGCGATCCGCAATGTGGTGGCCTCATCGGTGCCGAACCTGAAGCCCGAGAAGGTGACCCTGACCGACACCGCCAACCGGACCCTGGCCGCGGGCAGCAGCGCCGACGGTTTCAACGCGGCCTCGGCCCAGGACGCCAAGAACTCGACCGAGGCCCTGCTGCAGGCGCGGATCAAGGACATCGTCGAGGGTGTTGTCGGTGTCGGTTCCGCCCGGGTCCAGGTCACCGCCGATATCGATCACAGTCGCTCCACGACCCAGGAGCTGCGCTATGATCCGGACGGTCAGGTGGTGCGTTCGACCTCGACCAACGGCTCGGAATCCTCAGACACCTCAGGGACCTCGGACGGCGGTGCCACCGCGACCAACAACATTCCCGGTGGCCAGGCTCCAACCACGACGCCGGTCGGCTCGACCAATACCAACAACACCGAGACCACCAACTACGACATTTCCAGCACCACCACGACGACCATCAAGGAGGCCGGCGAGGTCAAGAAGCTGGCCGTGTCCGTTGTGGTCGATGATGTGCGGGTCCCTTCGGCCGACGGCAAGGCCCCGCCCACCTATACGGCCCGTACGCCCGAACAGATTGACCAGATCAAGACCCTGGTCGCCGCCGCGGTCGGCATCGACGAGGCCCGGGGCGACAAGATCGAGGTTCTCAATGTCGGCTTCACCCATGACGTCAGTGATGTCGGGGGCACCGAGGCCGGGTCCTCCCTGCTGGACTTCACCAAGAATGACATCATGCGCGGGGTCGAGCTGCTGGTGCTGCTGATCACCGGTCTGTTGCTGATCTTCTTCGTGCTGCGACCGCTGCTGAAGACGGCGGGCGGCGGCGGTTCCATGCCCGCGCTCTCCGCTTCGGGGGGTGTGGCGGCCCTGCAGACGTCCCTGGCTGCGGATAGCGTGCCCCAGATCACTGGCCCGTCCGACATGGAAAAGCGTCTGGATATGGCGCGCGTCGAGGGACAGGTGAAGGCGTCATCGGTGAAGATGGTCGCGGATTTCGTCGAGAGTAACCCCGATGAATCGACCTCGATCCTCCGCAACTGGGTGCATGAAGGCTGATGGCACGCGCGGCCGGCAAAAAGGTGGTCATCGAGGACCCCAACAAGCTGACCGGGCCGGAAAAGGCTGCGGTCATCCTGTTGGCCCTGGGCGAGGACCATCCCCGCCTGTGGGAGTCGCTGGACGAGGAGGAGGTCAAGGAGATCTCCCAGGCCATGGCTTCACTCGGCACGGTCGCCTCGAGTGCGGTCGAGGAGTTGATGGTCGAGTTCGTCTCCGGCATGGCCGGGTCGGGCTCGGTCATGGGCAGTTTCGAACAGACCCAGCGCCTGCTGGCGGCCTTCATGCCGCCGGACCGGGTCGACGGCCTGATGGAGGAGATCCGTGGTCCGGCCGGCCGGACCATGTGGGACAAGCTCGGCAATGTGAACGAGGCGGTCCTCGCCAACTATCTCAAGAACGAATACCCCCAGACCGTCGCCGTGGTCCTCAGCAAGGTCAAACCCGACCATGCCGCCCGGGTGCTGACCTCCCTGCCGGAGGATTTCGCCCTGGAATGTGTGCAGCGGATGCTGCGGATGGAGCCGGTGGCGCGCGACATCCTCGACAAGATCGAACAGACCCTTCGCACCGAATTCATGTCGAACCTGGCGCGCACGTCCAAGCGCGACAGTCACGAGCTGATGGCCGACATCTTCAACAGTTTCGATCGCCAGACCGAGGCCCGGTTCATCGGTGCCCTGGAGGAGCGCAATCGTGAGGCGGCCGAGCGCATTCGCGCCCTGATGTTCGTGTTCGAAGACCTGTCCAAGCTGGACCCGGGCGGGGTTCAGACCCTGCTGCGCGCTGTCGAGAAGGACTCGCTGGGGCTGGCGCTGAAGGGGGCCTCGGAAGGTCTGCGCGAAATGTTCTTCTCCAACATGTCCGAACGCGCCTCCAAGATCATGCGCGAGGACATGGAGTCGATGGGGCCGGTCCGCCTCAAGGACGTCGACGCGGCCCAGACTGCCATGGTCCAGATCGCCAAGGACCTCGCCGCCAAGGGCGAGATCATGCTGGTCGGCCAGGGCACCGACGACGAGTTGATTTACTGACATGACCGATCCCGCAGCCCCCCGTCCCTATGTTTTCGATACCGAGTTCGACGTCGGCGGTGTCGTGGTCACGCCGTCGAGTTTCCGGCCGACCAAACGCGCCTACACGCCGGCCGAGGTCGACGCCCTGCTGGCCCAGGCGAAGCTCGAGGCACGGCAGGCGGCCCTCGAGGAAGTCGAGAGCCTTCAGGCCGCGGCCAT
This sequence comes from uncultured Brevundimonas sp., assembly GCF_963974615.1. Classification (GTDB taxonomy): domain Bacteria; phylum Pseudomonadota; class Alphaproteobacteria; order Caulobacterales; family Caulobacteraceae; genus Brevundimonas. The sequence continues at coordinate 31,804 of NZ_CAXBDH010000021.1, read as the reverse complement.
CTCCGCCATTGGCGAGGCGTTGTCGTCCGGGGTGCCCGCCCTGACCACCCTGATCCAGACCCACCGCGAGCAGGCCTCGCATCTGGCTCTGGTGGCCGCGCGCGTCATCGCCGCCGGTGCTCTCGACCGTTTTCCCGAAGGGGCCCTGCAGGCGGCACTGGAGGCTCTGGGCCAGGAAATCGACGCCTCGCCGCGGTTGGTCATCCGGACCGGGGGACTCGATGACGCCGTGCGGGAGCGGATGGAGCGTCTGTGCACCGACGCCGGTTTCTCCGGTCTGGTGGCCTTTCGCGACGAGCCTGAGCTGGCGGTCGCCGCCTTCCAGCTGGAATGGGCTGACGGACGTGCCGAATTCGATCCCGCCGCGGTTTACGAGCGTATGTCCGAGGCCCTCGCCTCGGCCCTCGCGGCCGAGGCGGGCCATGCTGAAACCCTTTCTGACGGGAGGCCCCTGTAATGGCCACTGATGATCTGTCCCTCGAGGAGTTTCCGGAGTCGACCGCCGTCGCGACGGTTGAGGAGGATGGTCAGAAGACCGCCGCCGATCTCGCCACCGTATTCGACGTACCGGTCAATATTTCGGCCGTGCTGGGCAAGGCCCACATGACCGTGGCCCAGTTGCTCAAGCTGGATAACGGCTCGGTGCTCGAACTCGATCGCAAGGTCGGCGAAGCCATCGATATTTTCGTCAACAACCGTCTGGTCGCGCGCGGCGAGGTCGTCGTCGTCGACGACCGCCTCGGCGTGACCATGACGGAAATCATCAAGACCGAGGATTCCAGCGCCTGATCGGTCGCTGGATCCCCGCAAGTAGAGATTAGAGGAGAAGACCCATGCGGCTTCTGGTGGTTGGACGGCTCTCGGGCCAGCTGGCGTCGGCGGTGAAGATGGCCATGGCCCACGGGGCCAAGGTCCAGCACGTCGAGCGCATCGACCAGGCGACGGAACAGCTCCGGCGCGGGCAGGGGGCTGACCTGCTGATGGTCGACTACAACCTCGACATCGGGGCCCTGATCGCCGCCAATGACGCCGAGCGCATCCATGTGCCGGTCGTGGCCTTCGGCATCGATGCCAATGCGGCCGAGGCCGCCGCCGCCATCAAGGCCGGGGCCAAGGAATTCATCCCCCTGCCGCCCGAGGCCGACCTCATCGCCGCGGTCCTGTCCGCCGTGGCCGATGACGACCGCCCGCTGATCTCGGCTGATCCGTCGATGAAGGCTGTGGTCATGCTGGCCGACCAGGTCGCCCGGTCCGAAGCCTCGATCCTGATCACCGGCGAAAGCGGCGTCGGCAAGGAGGTGATGGCCCGGTATCTGCACACCAATTCCAAGCGGTCCGAGCGCGCCTTCATCAGCGTCAACTGCGCCGCCATTCCCGACAATCTGCTGGAGTCGGAACTGTTCGGCCACGAGAAGGGGGCCTTCACCGGGGCCGTGGCCCGTCGCATCGGCAAGTTCGAGGAGGCCGACGGCGGCACCCTGCTGCTCGATGAGATCAGCGAGATGGACGCCCGGCTCCAGGCCAAGCTGCTGCGCGCCATCCAGGAGCGGGTCATCGACCGGGTTGGCGGCACCAAGCCCGTGCCGGTTAATATCCGCATCATCGCCACCTCCAACCGCGATCTGGGCCGGGCGGTCAGCGAGGGCACCTTCCGTGAGGACCTGCTCTATCGCTTGAACGTCGTGAATCTGCGTCTGCCGGCGCTGCGCGAACGGCCCGGCGACATCGCCGCCCTGGCCGATTTCTTCGTCAAGAAATACGCCGCCGCCAATGGCGTGCCGGTGCGGCCGATCGCTGCCGACGCCCGCCGCGCCCTGGCCGGTCATCGCTGGCCCGGCAACGTCCGCGAGCTCGAGAACGCCATGCACCGCGCCGTGCTGCTGGCGACCGGAACCGAGATCGACGTCGACGCCATCCGCCTGCCCGACGGCCAGCCGCTGACGGGTGCCGACGGCGTCACCGGGGACGCGGGCTTCGCCGGTCGCGCCGCCCAGACCGCCGACGCCGTGGCCCGCGCCCATGTCGGTCAGACCGTGGCCCAAATGGAAAAGACACTGATCCTCGACACCCTGTCGCACTGCCTCGGCAACCGCACCCACGCGGCCACCATCCTCGGCATCTCGATCCGCACCCTGCGCAACAAACTCAACGAATATTCCGATGACGGCACGGCCATTCCGGCCCCGCAGTCCGGCATCGCCGCCTCCGGCAACGCGGCCTGATTATGAGCACAGGGTCGGACCGTAGAAGCGTCCTGACCGGCCTCGGTGCGCTGGGCGTTATGGGCTGTTCACAACAGGCTGCGCCCGAAGCGGCACCCGGGGTCCAGCCGCCGCGGCCTGCGGTCGCGATGGCGGCCATTGACCTGTCGGCGCTGGAGGCTCGCGATGGCGGTCGCCTCGGCTTCGTCGCCCTGGATACCAACACCGGTCGCAGCCTCGGCTGGCGGGGCGATGAGCGGTTCGTCTATTGTTCGACCTTCAAAATATACCTCGCGGCGGCGACCCTGATCCGCATTCAGGACGGCCACGAAACCGCCGACCGCCGGATCCCGGTCACGGCGGCCGACATGGTCTCACACGCTCCGGTGACCGGGCCCGCCGTCGGCACCGGTCTCAGCGTGGATCGCCTGATGCAGGCCGTGGTCGAGGTCAGCGACAACCCGGCCGCCAACCTGCTGCTCAAGACGAACGGCGGACTTGAGGCCATGCGGAATTTCTACCGCTCCATCGGTGATGACAGCACCCGCGTGGATCGGTTCGAGCCGGAAATGAACCGGCTGGACGGCGACAAGGACACCATCCTTCCGGCCCGGTCGGTCGCCAATCTCCAACGCCTCTTCCTCGATTCCGCCTCGCCGTTGAATGCAGGATCGCAGGCGCGTCTTCTGGACTGGATGTTCGCCTCGCCCACCGGTGTCGACCGGATCAAGGCCGGAGTTCCGGCAGGCTGGCGCGTGGCGCACAAGACCGGCACTGGCGGCTATGGGCCGACCAATGACATCGGCCTGCTCTATCCGCCGACCGGCCAGCCGGTAATCGTCGCCGCCTACTATCATGCGACCCCGACAACCTCCGGCGCGGCCAATGACGCCGTCATCGCCGACGCCACCCGAATCGCCCTGAAGTCGCTCGGATATGACTGACACCCCCATCATGATGAAGGACGGCATGGCCCGTCCCAGCAGCAAGGATATGCTGGGCTGGTTCGCGCGCGGCGAGGTCGGCATGGCGGTCGGCGTCATGGGCGTCATCCTGCTGCTGATCCTGCCGGTGCCGAAATTCCTGCTCGACATGCTGCTGGCCATCTCGCTGGTCTCCAGCGTGCTGATCCTGATGACTGCGGTGATGATGAAGCGGCCGCTCGACTTCGCCATCTTCCCGACCGTGCTGCTGGTCTCGACCCTGTTCCGGCTGGGCCTGAACCTGGCCTCGACCCGGCTGGTCCTGACTCATGGTCACGAAGGGCACAATTCCGCCGGCGAGGTGATCCAGGCCTTCGGCTCCCTGATGATGGGCGGCAATTTCATCATCGGCATCATCATCTTCGCCATCATCCTGGTGGTGAATTTCGTGGTCATCACCAAGGGTTCGACCCGCATCGCCGAGGTCAGCGCCCGCTTCACCCTCGACTCCATGCCGGGCAAGCAGATGGCCATCGACGCCGACCTGTCCTCGGGTCTGGTCGACGAGGCCGGTGCCAAGCTGCGACGCAAGGAGCTGGAGCAGGAATCGACCTTCTTCGGGGCCATGGACGGTGCCTCGAAATTCGTGCGTGGCGATGCCGTCGCCGGTCTGATCATCACCTTCATCAACGCCATCGGCGGCATGCTGATCGGGGTGCTGCAGCATCAGATGCCCGCCAGCGAGGCGGCCAATGCCTATATCCAGCTGACTATCGGCGACGGTCTGGTGACCCAGGTTCCGGCCATCATCATCTCCATCGCCGCCGGCTTTCTCGTGTCCAAGGCCGGTGTCGAGGGCACCGCCGACAAGGCCTTCGTCGCCCAGCTGGCCACCAATCCCGTCAGCCTCGGCGTCGTCTCCGCCGCGGCGCTGCTGATTGGCGTCATCCCCGGCATGCCGCTGTTCCCGTTCGCCGCCCTGTCCCTCGGCACCGGCTTTATGGCCTGGCGACTGGGGCGCAAGCGGCTCCAGCCCCAGCAGACCGAGGCCCAGCTGGCCGCGGCCGCGACCGCCTCCGGTCCGAAGGAGGATATCGAGGAACCGATCAGCACGGCCCTGACCATCGACGAGGTCAAGATCGAGCTGGGCTATTCCCTGCTGTCGCTGATCAATGATCTGGAGGGCCGCCGCCTGACCGATCAGGTCCGGGCCCTGCGCCGTTCGCTGGCCCAGGAATACGGCTTCGTCATGCCGTCGGTGCGCATCCTCGACAACATGCGGCTCGGCACCCAGGGCTATGCCATCCGTATCAAGGAGATGGAGGCGGGCCAGGGCGAGGTGCGTCTGGGCTGTCTGATGGCCATGGACCCCAACGGCCGCCAGGTCGAACTGCCGGGCGAGCACACCAAGGAACCCGCCTTCGGCCTGCCCGCCACCTGGATCGACGAGAGCCTGCGCGAGGAGGCCACCTTCCGCGGCTACACCATCGTCGATCCCTCAACGGTGCTGACCACCCATCTGACCGAGATCCTCAAGGACAACATGTCCGAACTGCTGTCCTACGGCGAGGTACAGAAGCTGCTGAAAGAGCTGGGTGAGGAAGAGAAGAAGCTGGTCGAGGAACTGATCCCCTCGGTCGTCACCGTCACCACCCTGCAGCGGGTGCTCCAGTCCCTGCTGCGCGAGAAGGTCTCGATCCGGGATCTGGGCGCCATTCTCGAGGGACTGGCCGAGTCCGCCCCCCACACCAGTTCGGTCACCACCCTGGTCGAACACGTCCGCACCCGCCTGGCCCGTCAGCTGTGCTGGCAGCACAAGGGCGAGGACGGGGCCCTGCCCATCGTCACGCTGTCACCGGAATGGGAACAGGCCTTCGCCGAGGCCCTGGTCGGTCAGGGCGAGGACAAGCAGCTGGCCATGGCTCCGTCGCGTCTGCAGGACTTCATCCGCGCCGTCCGCGACGTGTTCGAACGCGCCGCTATGGCCGGTGAGAGCGCCGTGCTGCTGACCGGCCCGCAGGTCCGCCCCTATGTGCGTTCGATCATCGAACGTTTCCGCGGCCAGACGGTGGTGATGAGCCAGAACGAGGTCCACACCCGCGCCCGTCTGCGGACCATCGGCACGGTCTGATCCCGGGGCTGGCCCGCAGGACGGTGCGCTCTGTCTATTCCACCCGGGTCCAGCCCCCGGACGACGCGTTGCGGGCGGCGTCGTTGACCGGACGGGCGACCAGTCCGGACTGGCTGATCCACACCTCGTATTTCGCCCCGTCGGCCATCGGCATATAGGCCGCGCTGCCGTACAGGGTGTCGACCGCATCGACATGACGCCGATAGCGCCGGGCCATGTCCCAGACGCTGATCTTCCACGGCAGGGTGATGTTGCCGGGCAGGGTCGTGGGCCGGTCACCGCCGGACAGGGCGTGGACGCTGCGGGTGCTGTTCAATTCCTGGTCGATGCTCTGGTAGCGACCCGACAGGCGGTCGAGCCGGTACTGGGTGTCGAGCCCGATGACATTGGCCCACGGCTTCCACTTCAGCACCTGGGCCTCGATCCGCCAGTCATCGCCGTTCAGCATATAGACGTCGGAACGACCCGGCTGGGTCTCATCCGATCCGGGCTGGGATACGGTCGTCTCGAAATATTGCGGTCCAAGCTGTTTCAGCTCGATCGTCGCCACCGGCCGTTCATGGGTCAGCCGGGCATAGGTCTGGACGTTAAGGCCGGTCAGGGCCGCGATCGCCGCCACCGCGATCATGCCGCCGCCGCCGATCGTACCCAGGCCTCCCCCGAGGATTCGTCCGCTGAACAGCTTGCCCAGGCTGAACAGCGTCAGCATCAGGCCCAGCCCCCCGACCACCGCCGGCAGGATCCACCACCACCAGATCATTTCACGCTCCCCTACACAGTTAGCTTGACCGTAACAGATCAATGTCCCCGGCGGGACCGGGTTTCACCTGTCGGGCGACTATACCCGCACACCGACAGTCTGTAGCCCGGACTATTGTACGGTGCCGCCCCGGTCATTCACCGGGAGTTTTCTCCACGTTTTAGACCGCAGGACCCTGTTGTGCTTCAATTCGGCGTTCGTGATCCGTCTCTCGACTACAGGGAGCGCCCGACGGCCTTTGGCCTGGTCTTCCATGAGGCGCGACTGGCCTGCGTCCGCGTCGATCGCGGGCAGGGCAGCTATCATGACCTGCCCGGCGGAGCCGTGGACGGCGATGAGACCGAAGCCCGGGCCCTGGTGCGCGAATTCATCGAGGAAACCGGCATGACGGTGCGACCCGTGTCGCGTCTGGTCGAGGTGGCCCAGTATTTCCGCAAGACCGACGGCACACCGTTGAACAACCGCGGCGGTGTCTGGATCGCCGAACAGGTCGGCTTTGACCCCGCGGCCCGGGTTGAGGCCGACCACGAACTGGTCTGGCTGAATCCGCTCGCGGCCCTGTCCGCACTACGTCACGAGGCCCACGCCTGGGCCGTGACCCGCTGGCTGCGCCGAGCCGTCTGACATCGACCCTCGCCGGGCCGGAATGATCCGATCCGGAGTTGCGAGGTTACAAGGATTGTCTGGTACCCGCGTCCGCGTCGTGTAGAGGTGAGCGGCTGGCTGCGGAATTTTTCGTGCCCGGGCCGGATTCGATCTGCGTGATTACCAAGCCGATCCCGGGCATTGAAAACGCCCAGACCCTTGCCGAGGCGATCGTGGATACCATCCACGAACCGCTCCTCGTGCTTGACGGCGGTCTGCGCGTCCTCGCCGCCAGCCGCGCCTTCTACGAAATCTTCAAGGTCGATTCCGAACATACGATGGGCTGCCTGCTCTATGACCTGGGCGACGGTCAGTGGAACATCCCGGCCCTGCGCGAGCTGCTGGAAACCATCATCCCGACCCGGGTGGCGATGGACGGGTTTGAGGTCGATCACGATTTCCCCGGCGTCGGTCGCCGCACCATGCTGCTCAACGCGCGCAAGGTGATCTACGAAACCAGCCCGAATTCGACGATCCTGCTGGCCTTTACCGACATCACCGCCCGCCGGGTGATCGAGCGCGAAAAGGAACTGCTGCTCGAGCGGACGGAGGATCTGCTCCAGCAACAGCAGACCCTGTTGCGGGAGATGCAGCACCGCGTCGTCAACAGCCTGCAGATCATCGCCAGCATCCTGATGCTGAAGGCCCGCAAGGTGACCTCCGAGGAGTCGCGCGGCCATCTGCGCGACGCCCATCAGCGGGTGTTGTCGGTCGCCGAGGTCCAGTCCCACCTGCATGCGACCGGCGGTGTCGACCAGATCGCCGTCGGTCCCTATCTGACCAAGCTGTGCGGCAGTCTGTCGTCCTCAATGATCGGTGAGGGCCGACCGATCGCCATTGTGGTTGAGGCCGATGACGGCCTGATCGGCTCCGACAAGGCCGTCAGTCTCGGCCTGATCGTCACCGAACTGGTGATCAATTCGATCAAATACGCCTTTCCCGACGATCGACCTGACGCCCGCGTTACGGTTCTCTATGCCAGTGAGGGTAACGCCTGGACCCTGACCGTCGCCGACAACGGCGTCGGCACCTCCGCACCGGTGGCCAACGCGTCGGGCGGTGGCCTGGGCACGGCCATCGTTGAGGCCCTGGTCCGGCAGCTTGAGTCGCAGCAGACGGTCTGCACGGGACCGGGTCGCACGGTGACGATCAAGCATCTGGCCGAGGTGCTCGTCCCCGCCTGATGCGGCTGGGTCCCGCGGGTTCAAGCGGTGCCTTTCGGAACGTCAGCCTGATCTGTCCGCTGTCTTGGTCCGGTCGCCGCTGGGGCGACCCCTGACAGGAGACACGCAATGGCCGATCATGATCGCATCGAGGGTGCCGCCAAGAACATGGGTGGCAACGTCAAGGAAGCCGCTGGCAAGCTGACCGGCGACGAAAAGCTGAAGGCCGAGGGCCGCGCCGACCAGGTCGAGGGCAAGGTCCAGAACGCCGTCGGCGGAATGAAGGACGCCCTGCGCGACAGCAACAAGCACTGATTAACGGTCAACCGCTGCGGTCCGGCTGCTCCCGGGCTGGCCGCAGCGGGCAACTGTCCCCGCATCGGAGGCAGCCTATTTGGTCAGCGCCCGCATGGCCTTGTCGAGGCCGTCGATGGTCAACGGAAACATGCGTTCCTCCATTAGTTCGCGCACCATCGAGACCGAGGCGGAATAGCTCCAGTAGCGTTCCGCCACCGGATTCAGCCAGGCGACCTTGTCCCACTGCTGGGTCGCCCGCTTCAGCCAGACGGCCCCGGCCTCCTCGTTCCAGTGCTCGACCGAACCGCCCGGCATGGTCACCTCATAGGGGCTCATGGTGGCGTCGCCGACGAAGATGGCGCGCCAGTCGCCCGGATATTTGTTCAGCAGGTCCCAGGTGGCGATCTTCTCGCCGTGCCGGCGCCGGTTGTCCTTCCACACCCCCTCGTAGAGGCAGTTGTGGAAGTAGAAGAATTCCAGGTTCTTGAACTCGGTCCTGGCTGCCGAGAACAGCTCCTCGCACAGCTTCACATGGCCATCCATCGAGCCGCCGATATCGAGGAACAGCAGCACCTTGATCGTATTGCGACGCTCGGCCCGCATATGGATGTCCAGCCAGCCCTGGCGCGCCGTGCCGTCGATAGTGGCGTCCATGTCCAGCTCTTCGGCCGCCCCCTCCCGGGCGAAGCGGCGCAGCCGGCGCAGGGCCACCTTGATGTTGCGCGTGCCCAGTTCGACCGTGTCGTCCAGATTGCGGTACTCGCGCTTCTCCCAGACCTTGACCGCCCGGCCGTGCTTGCCCGGCCCGCCGATGCGCACCCCCTCGGGATTGTAGCCGCCGTGGCCGAACGGGCTGGTGCCGCCGGTGCCGATCCATTTGGACCCGCCCTCGTGCCGCTCCTTCTGTTCCTCCAGACGCTGCTTCAGCGTCTCCATCAGCTTGTCGAACCCGCCCATGGCCTCGATCGCGGCCTTGTCCTCGTCGCTGAGGTATTTCTCGGTCAGCAGTTTCAGCCAGTCGTCGGGAATGGCCGTGGTCAGGTCCTCGCCCGCGCCCACGGTCTCGACGCCCTTGAACACCCGGGCGAACACCTGATCGAACCGGTCATAGTGTTTCTCGTCCTTGACCAGCACCGCCCGCGACAGGTGGTAGAAGTTCTCGACCTGCCGTCCGGCCAGATCATGGTCCATGGCCTCCATCAGATGGAGCCATTCCTTCATCGACACCGGAACCCGGGCGTCACGAAGCGCGGTGAAAAAGGGAAGCAGCATCAGTCTTCGGGGAGGTGAGTGAGGGCCACGGCAAGCGCGGGCAAGCTGCCGATCACGATGCTCCAGAGCAGCGAAGGGCTGGCGGAGCCATAGTCATGGGCCAGCATATGGCGCAGCCCGGCCATCCCGCGCCAGTTCAGGTCGGGAATCCGCGCCCGGGTCGCTTCCGTCAGCCGGTTCGCTGCCTCACCGATGACGATCAGGCGCATGCAGACCGCGTCACGAGTCCTCATGTCCGAGCGGAATGTTTCGGGTGTCTGCCCTGACACATAGCCTTCGATCAGCGAGACAGACTCGCGAATTTCCGAGATCAGCACGGTATCGGGACGATCAGACGACAATGACGTCACGCATCGCAGAGTGACGAATGTACGGATTGTTCATGCCGTCGTCCGGGCACATGTCGACCTTCTGACCCAATCGGGCGGCGATTTCGTCCTTGAGGCTGAAGAAGTCCCAACCGATCGGCTTGGAGATGTCCACCAGCAGATCCACGTCACTGTCCGGCCCCGCCTCGTCGCGCGCATAGCTACCGAACAGGCGCACATTGACGATGCCCTGCTCTGCCAGCCAGGGCTTCAGGTCGCGCAGCTTGATCAGCAGTTCATCGCGGGTCATGGCCCCAGTATAGACTATCCGCGCCGCAGGATGAACTCCCGGTCGCGCCAGCTGCCGACCGGATACTCATATTCCCCGGCCTTCTCGAATCCATAGGCGGCGTACAGTTTCTGGGCCTTCAGATTGCCGCTCCAGACGCCGATCCATTCGGCTCCGTCGCCGTTGGCCGCCATCCAGTCCAGCGCCACCGCCAGCAATTTGGTGCCCAGCCCCAGTCCCTGCGCCGACCTGGCCACATACAGCCGCTTCAGTTCGGCGTGGGACGGGCGACCGTCCGGATGGGGCAGGGCGTTGGGGCCCGTCTGGGCGAAGGCGACGACGGTGCCGTCCACCTCGGCCACCCACCAGGCCTCGGCCGGGTCGGCCATCCGCGCGGTGGTGGTGGCCAGGCCGAACGAGGACTCCAGATAGGGTTCCAGCTCGGCCGGCGGATAGGGAATGCCGAACCCCTCGACAAAGGTCTCGACGAAAGTCGTCTGTCCCAGTCGCGCGACGGCGGGCGCGTCTTCAGGGCGGGCGGGGCGGATCACAACATCGGTCATGGTTCGCTTTCACCCCATGAACGGCCCGACTCAACCCCAATTCCTCCAGTCCCACCTTTCACCGAACTGCGCGGGTGTTGTTTGTCACCGTGGGTGCGTAACCTCACCCCATGAGCGTCGCCCTGTTCACCCATCCCGACATGATCAACCACCGGCCGGGTGCGGGTCATCCCGAACGGCCCGAGCGGCTGCAGGCGGTGCTGGATGCCCTCGACGCCGCCGGCCTGTCGCGCGACCGCCACGCAGCGACAGAAGCCGCCGTCGCCGATCTGGAGCGGCTGCACCCCGCCGCCCATGTCGCCCGTGTCCTCGCCGCCGCCCCGGTCGAGGGACTGGCCGCGCTGGACGCAGACACTCTCCTGTCTCCCGGCAGCGTCCGCGCCGGTCGTCTGGCTGCCGGGGCAGTGATCGACGCCGTCCGCGCCGTGGCCCGGGGCGACACCGCCCGCGCCTTCGCCGCCGTCCGCCCGCCCGGTCACCACGCCGAGCCGGACGTGCCGATGGGGTTTTGCCTGTTCTCCAATGTCGCCGTCGCCGCCCGTGTGGCGCAAAGCGAGGGCTTCGCCCGCGTCGCCGTGGTCGATTTCGATGTCCACCACGGCAACGGCACCCAGGCGGCCTTTGAGAATGACGCCAGCCTGTTCCTCGCCTCGATCCACCAGTCGCCCCTGTACCCGGGCACCGGAGCGGCGTCGGAGACCGGTCTCGGCAATATCGTCAATGCCCCGGTCCAGCCCCATGCGGCTCGCGAATCATGGCGCTCGACCTTCGCCGACACCCTGATGCCGGCCCTCGAATCGTTCGCGCCGGAGCTGATTCTGATCTCGGCCGGATTCGACGCCCATCGCCGCGATCCTCTGGCCCACCAGTCGCTGGAGGCCGACGACTTCGCCTGGGCCACCCGCGCCGTGCTTGAAGTCGCCCGCCGGACGTGCGGCGGCAAGGTTGTGTCCTCGCTCGAGGGCGGTTACGACCTCGAAGGGCTGGGCCGTTCCGCGGTCGCCCATGTTCAGGCATTGGGGGAGGAATAGGGACGACCCAGGGTGTATCGACCGCGCCGCCCGTCCCTCGAACCATGACCGCTGCCATTTCCGATTCAGACCCCGCTCCACAACCGTCCCCGTCGGCTGCTGCCGCCGCTGCTGCGGACCCGGCGTCCCTGCGTCCCGGGGCCATCATCCTGGCCCGTCACGGCGAGCCGGCCCTGTCGCGCAAATGCCGGATCTCCGCGACCCAGTACCGTGACTGGTGGGCCCGCTACGAGGACGGCGGCCTGCTGGCCGGTCAGACCCCGCCGCCCGAACTGGTCGCCGCCGCCCAGGGGGCCGGAGCCATTTATGCCTCGACCCGTCTACGGGCCCGCGAAACAGCCGCCGCCGTCGCCGATGGCCGCGAGGTCATGGTCGACGCCCTGTTCATCGAAGCGCCCCTGCCGCCGCCGGAATTCCCCGACTGGTTCCGCTTGCCGCCCAAATACTGGGGCGTGGTGGCCCGCTTCTGGTGGCATGTGTTCAACCACCATGAGGGCCAGGAAACCCGCCTTCAGGCCGAGGCCCGCGCCGAACAGGCGGCCCGGACCCTGATGGCCCGCGCCACCACCGGCGAGGACGTGCTGGTCTTCGCCCACGGCTATTTCAACCATATGGTCGGCGGGCGACTGAAGGCCGCCGGCTGGCGTCTGGCGCACAATCAGGGCTTCAAATACTGGTCCCAGCGGCGCTACGAGAAACGTTGAACGGGGAGACACCCTCTCCGGGGTTGGCGCGCCCGTCGCGTCCTGTAGAACGGTCCGATGACTGAAGCCGCCGCCATCCCCGCCGATCTCAGCTTCGAGGACGCCCTCGCCCGGCTGGAGGCGATCGTCTCCCGGCTGGAGTCGGGTCAGGCCCCGCTCGAGGAGTCGATCACCCTCTATGAGGAAGGCGCGCGTCTGAAGGCCCACTGCGAATCCCGGCTCAAGGCGGCCCAGCTGCGTGTCGAGAAGATCGTCGTCGGTCCGGACGGTCAGGCAAAGGGTGCCGAGCCGGCCGAGTTCGGCTGATGGCCACCGACCCGGTCGCCGATCGCATCGCCTTTGATGACTTCCTCAAGGTCGATATCCGCGTCGGCCAGGTCATTGCCGCCGATCCCTTCCCCGAGGCCCGCAAGCCCGCCTTCAAACTGACCATCGATTTCGGCCCCGCGATCGGCACCCGCAAATCCTCGGCCCAGATCACCCGTCACTACACCCCCGACCAACTGCTCGGCCGCAAGGTCGCCGCCGTGGTCAATTTCGCCCCGCGCCAGATCGGTCCCTTCATGTCCGAGGTCCTGACCCTGGGCTTTCCCGACGCGACCGGCGAGGTCGTGTTGCTGGGCGTCGACCGTGATGTTCCGCTCGGCGGGAGGCTGTTCTGAAACACCCTCCGCTCATCCCCTGCGCCGCCAATTCGTCCGCGCAGACGGTCATCGACCGGGTCGCCGATGTCGCCGATCTGGTCACCGTCGCCCTCGACGAACTGCTGCCGCGCGCCGATGGGCCCGAGGTCCGGCTGACCGAGGCGATGCGCTATGCCGCCCTCGGTCCGGGCAAGCGGTTGCGGCCCTTCTTCGCCCTTGAGGCGGCCAATCTGTTCGAGATCGAGGAACGCTCGGTACTGCGCGCCGCCTGTGCCCTCGAATGCGTCCACGCCTACAGCCTGGTTCATGACGACCTGCCCTGCATGGATGACGACGACGTCCGCCGCGGCCGTCCGACCCTGCACAGGGCCTATGACGAGGCCACCGCCGTCCTCGCCGGCGACGCCCTGCAGACCGCCGCCTTCGACATCGTCCTGCATCCGGACACCCACGAGGATCCGGCCATCCGCTGCGAACTGGCGGCGCGGCTGTCGCTGGCCTCGGGGGCTCGCGGCATGGCCGGCGGCCAGATGATCGACCTGCTGGGCGTGCGCGACGATCTGGGCGGTGTGGCCCGGATGCAGCGGCTCAAGACCGGGGCCCTGTTCACCTATGCCTTCGAGATCCCGCTGATCATCGCCCGCGCCCGCGATGTGCACCGTCAGGCCCTGACCAGCTTCGCCCACGACATCGGTCTGGCCTACCAGATCGTCGACGACCTGCTCGACGTCGAGGGCGATGAGGATCTGCTGGGCAAGGCCGCCGGCGGCAAGGACGCGGCCCGCGGCAAGACCAATTTCGTCACCCTGCTGGGGGTCGAGGCGGCCCGCCACCGGGTCGCCCACCTGGCCGATCAGGCCCGCGCCCACCTCGATCCGTTCGGTGACGACGCCGAAATTCTCAAGGCCAGCGTCGACTTCGTGCTGAAGCGCCAGTCCTGAAGCGCGGAGCCGAATCGCGTGGCGCTCAACACCTCGATCGCCGCCCGAATATTGCGGGTCAATCATGGGGGTGAGCACGGGGCCATCAACATCTACAGCGTCCAGATCGCCGTCGCCCGCCTGCGTGCGCCGGACCTGCTTCCGTTTCTCCGCGAGGCTCTGGACCATGAACGTTCGCACCGTTGCCAATTTCGCGACCTGATGCCGTCCCGCGAGGCCAAGCCGTGCCGGATGATGTGGATCTGGGGCGTCGGCGGTGGAGTTCTCGGCTTGCTCACCGGCATCCTCGGACGCGAAGCCATCCTCGCCTGCACCCAAGCGGTTGAGACAACAGTTCACCGCCACCTGGATGATCAGATCCGCTGGGCCTCAGGCCATGACGACGAACTGCGGAAGGTGATTGATGACATCCGGGCCGAGGAGGTCACGCACATCGCCTATGCGGTGGAAAATCGGGCCGGCCCCGGTTTCCGCTGGCTCGAGCGCCTGATCGAGGCGGCGACCGATGCGTTGATCTGGCTATCCACCCGCGGGGACTCGACCCGGCTGGCCCGGGAGCTTTCGCCCGACTGACCCCCGGATCATGGGCCGGAGCGACATTATGGACCCTCGCCGGGACCGGGTGCGCGCGCTAGATGCACCGGTTCTGCATGGATTTTTCAACGAGAGTCGACCCGACCGGCAGCGAAATGCTCTAAAGCGGGTTTGTAGATAGTCTTCCCTGGGTCGCAAGGTCCCCGAATGCCCGATACGCCGCTTCTCGACACTGTCCATATCCCCGCCGACACGCGTAATTTCGACACGCACCAGCTGCGGCAATTGGCCGACGAGCTGCGGGTCGAGACCATCGACGCCGTCTCGGTCACCGGCGGCCATCTGGGGGCCGGTCTCGGCGTGGTCGAGCTGACCGTAGCCCTGCACCATGTGTTCGAGACGCCCAAGGACATCCTGATCTGGGACGTCGGCCACCAGTGCTATCCGCACAAGATCCTGACCGGCCGTCGCGACCGCATCCGCACCCTGCGCCAGCCGGGTGGCCTCAGCGGCTTCACCAAGCGCAGCGAGAGCGAATACGACCCGTTCGGCGCGGCCCACGCCTCGACCTCGATCAGCGCGGCCCTTGGCTTCTGCGCCGCCCGCGACCAGAAGGGCGACAGCAACAAGGTCGTGGCCGTGATTGGCGACGGCTCGATGTCGGCCGGCATGGCCTATGAGGCGATGAACAACGCCGCCGAGACCACCAAACAGCTGGTCGTCATCCTCAACGACAACGACATGTCGATTGCGCCGCCGGTCGGCGGCATGAGCGCCTATCTGGCCAAGCAGGTCTCGGGCGGGGCCTATCGAAATTTCCGCCGCTTCGGCAAGTCGGTGGCCGAACACATGCCGCGCCCGTTCCGCAACGCCGCGCGCAAGGCCGAGGAATACGCCCGTGGCATGATCACCGGCGGCACCTTCTTCGAGGAGCTGGGCTTCTATTACATCGGCCCGATCGACGGCCATGACCTCGCCAATCTGGTGCCGATCCTCAAGAACGCCGCCGCCATCGACGACCGGCCGGTGCTGGTCCACGTCGTGACGCAAAAGGGCAAGGGCTATGCTCCGGCCGAGTCCAGCGCCGACAAGCTGCATGCGGTGGCCAAATTCGATGTGGTCTCGGGCAAACAGTCCAAGGCCGTCTCCAACGCGCCCAGCTACACCAAGGTGTTCGGCACCGAGCTGATCAAGCGGGCCGAACGCGACCCGTCGATCGTGGCCATCACCGCCGCCATGCCCTCGGGCACCGGTCTGGACCTGTTCGGTCAGGCCTTCCCCGACCGCACCTATGACGTCGGCATCGCCGAACAGCATGCGGTGACCTTTGCCGCCGGCCTGGCCGCTGACGGCATGAAGCCGGTCTGCGCCATCTATTCGACCTTCCTGCAGCGCGGCTACGATCAGGTCGTCCACGATGTCGCCATCCAGAAGCTGCCGGTCCGTTTCGCCATGGACCGCGCCGGTCTGGTCGGGGCCGACGGGGCCACCCATGCCGGGTCGTTCGACATCGGCTTCATGGGGGCCCTGCCCGGCATGGTGCTGATGGCCGCCGCCGACGAGGCGGAACTGGCCGCGATGATCGCCACCAGCCTCGAGATCGATGACCGGCCCAGCGCCTTCCGCTATCCGCGCGGCGAGGGTGTCGGGGTCGAGATTCCCGAGCTGGCCGCCCCGCTGGAGATCGGCAAGGGCCGTATCATCCGTGAGGGCACGGCCGTGGCCATCCTGTCGCTGGGTACCCGGCTCGAGGAATCGCTCAAGGCCGCCGACCTGCTGGCCGCGCGTGGGGTCTCGGTCACCGTGGCCGACGCCCGCTTCGCCAAACCGCTGGACGCCGATCTGATCCTGCGTCTGGCCCGCGAGCACGAAGCCCTGATCACGGTGGAGGAGGGGGCCATGGGCGGCTTCGGGGCCTTCGTGCTTCAGCTGCTGGCCGAAAAGGGCGCGCTCGACGCCGGGCTCAAGATCCGCACCCTGTGCCTGCCCGACGTCTTCCAGGACCAGGACAGTCCGGCGGCCATGTATGCGACCGCGGGCCTCAACGCCCGGCAGATCGCCACCACCGCCCTGACCACCCTCGGCATCGACGCTGCCCTCGGTGCCGTCCGGGCCTGAGGCGAGGGCTTATTTCGGGTCGACGGCAGGAGCCGTGGCCGGGAAGAACCGGCGACCCAGCCACAGGGCCACCGACACCAGCAGGATCAGCACCGGTACCTCGACCAGCGGCCCGATGACGGCGGCGAAGGCGACCGGTGAGGCCAGGCCGAAGGCCGATATGGCTACGGCGATGGCCAGTTCGAAATTGTTCGAGGCGGCGGTAAAGGCCAGGGCGGTGGTGCGCGGATAGTCGGTCGCGATCAACCGCCCCATCAAAAAGCTGACCACGAACATGACGAAGAAATAGATCGTCAGCGGAATGGCGATTCGCAGGGCGTCCAGCGGCAGGGCCACCACCTCACCGCCCTTGAGGCTGAACATGGCGACGATCGTGAACAGCAGGGCGATCAGGGTGATGGGCCCGATACGCGGCAGGAACCGGGTTTCGTACCAGTCGGCCCCCCTGCGGGCGATCAGCACGCGCCGGGTCACGAAACCGGCCAGGAACGGCAGCCCCAGATAGACCAGCACGGCCCCCGCGATCGTCCACACGCTGACGTCCACCACACTGGCCTGCAGGCCGAACACCGGCGGCAGGACGGTCAGGAAGAACCAGGCGTACAGGCTGAAGAACAGGATCTGGAAGATCGAGTTGAAGGCCACCAGACCGGCGACATACTCATTGTCACCCCGGGCCAGCTGGTTCCACACCAGCACCATGGCGATACACCGCGCCAGCCCGATCAGGATGACGCCGGTCATATATTCCGGCTGGTCGCGCAGGAAGATCACCGCCAGGGCGAACATCAGCACCGGACCCAGCACCCAGTTCTGGAACAGGGACAGGGCCAGCACGCGCCTGTCGGCGAAGACGCGGGGCAGGGCCTCGTATTTCACCTTTGCCAGCGGCGGATACATCATCAGGATCAGGCCAATGGCGATGGGGATGTTGGTCGAGCCGACCGACAGGCTGTCGATCCAGCCGGCCAGGCTGGGCACCAGCGTGCCGAGGGTGACGCCCAGGGCCATGGCGAGGAAGATCCACAGCGTCAGCCCGCGGTCGAGGAAGGAGAGTCGCCGTGGCGTCGACCCGGCGGTCATCGCGTCACCCGCTTGCCGTCGGCGTCGATAACGACCTCACCGTCCTCCTTGGCGAAGGGTCTCAGCGGACCTTCCGGCAGAAGGTCCAGCACCACCTCGCATGGCCGGCACAGACGAACACCGCTCGGTGCGACCACGATCGGCCGGTTCAGCAGCACCGGATGGGCGGCGATGGCGTCCAGCAGGGCGTCGTCGGTCATGGCGGGATCTTCCAGCCCCAGTTCCGCGTGGGGCGTGCCCTTTTCGCGCAGAAGATCCCCGATCGTCAGCCCCATGCGCGCGGCCAGCTGTTTCACGAGGGTCCGGCTCGGTGGCGTCGTCAGATACTCGATGACGTGCGGCTCGATCCCGGCATGTCGGATCAAGGCCAGGGTGTTGCGTGAGGTTCCGCAGGCGGGATTGTGATAGATGACAATGTCCATGACTCTCTCAGGGGCAGTCGGGCAGGAGGTCGGCCAGCGCCGGCGCGCATCGCTTCGCCTCGCCGCCACAGCAGTCGGCCAGCAGGAACAGCACCAACGCCCGCACCTGTTCGATATTGGCTCGGTAGAGAATCGAGCGGCTGCGCCGTTCGGAGGTGACCAGACCGGCCCGGGACAACACATTCAGATGGGCCGACAGCGTATTGGCCGGCACGCCGAGTCTGTCCGCCAGCTCTCCGGCGGCCATACCCCCGGGGCCGTGCTCGACCAACCGCTTGAAGGCATTCAGACGCGTGGGTTGGGCTAGGGCCGCGAAGGCCGGGATTGCCAGTAATGATTCCATATTTCCACGATAACGGAATAAAAAGAGTCGTCAATCCACCGTCCGCACCTGATTTCAGTCTCAAGGCAACCTGTTCGCCCGCCACCCCGTTGTCATCTGACAGGGTGGAATGGAGACCATGATGAAATATCAACTGATCGCCGGCGTGGCCGGACTGAGCCTCGCCCTGTCCGGAGCCGCCATGGCCCAGGACGCCGGGGCCCAGGTCGCCGGACCCCCGGACGCCGTGGCCGAGGGACCCGCCCCCATCATCCGCGCCGCGGATTCGGCCCTGACCTGCAGGCAGATGTCCGAAGAAGCGGCCCAACTCAGCCAGACCATGGGCGGTGAACCCGACGGCGGACTGTTCGGTACCCTCGGTGGCGTCGCCCGGTCCGGGGCGGCGCTGCTGATCCCCGGTGCCGGTCTGGTCATGGCCGGAGCCGACGTCCTGACCAAACCCGACCGCGACCGCCGCGAGGCCGAGACCTTGGCGACCCGGAACCGCTGGTACTATCTCAACGGCCTCTACGCCGGCCGCCGCTGCAACGAACAGGCCGACGCCGCCCAAGCCGCCGCCGCGAACCACTGAGCGACAAGGGGGCTGGATAACAGCTCTGAGTTGTGTTGATGTACGCTCATGGGGACGCATCGGCTCTTCATTGCCACCTACATCCTGGCCAGCGGTCGCAACGGCACCCTGTACACCGGGGCCACGGCCGATCTGGGTACGCGGGTCTGGCAGCATCGCACCGGAGTGTTCGCGGGCTTCACCAAACGCCACGGCTGCACCCGTCTGGTCTGGTTCGAGCGCCACGCCTGGGTGGTCGAGGCCATCGCCCGTGAGAAGCGTATCAAACACTGGCTTCGGGACTGGAAACTGGCCCTGATCGAGGCCGACAACCCCGACTGGATGGACCTCGCCGCCGACTGGTATCCGGTTGATGATCCGCGCTGGACGACCTCCGACCCTCTCTAAATTGTCGTCATCCTCCGGCAAGCCGCTTGCGGCGCAGACCGGAGGACCCAGCGGCACGCGAGCGTAGCGAGTGTGACACCCTCCCACCGTGCCAGACCCTTTTGCGCTGTCGCGCGCCGCCTTCTTCAAGCGCCCCAAAAGCTGTCGTCATTCTGCGGCGCTCGCAGAGCGACCGGAGAACCCAGCGGCGCGGTCGCGTCAGCGATCGCGAAATCTGTCCACCGCATCGTGCCTGAACAGATCGCGCTATCGCGCGCCGCTGGGTCCTCCGGTCTCGGCTGCGCCTCGCCGTAGGATGACGACAGCGGGGGGGAGGTGTTTGCGAACAATCCCCCTATCGAGGCTCCCCAATCCCTTGCCCCGCAACGCCTTGCCCGTTTCTCCACTCAATCTTCCCGCCTCCCTCCAGCCCCGTGCCATCCTCCGTCCGTCCCGTCGCAAGGAAGGGCCGCCTGGCCTGCGACCTGGCGTGCGGCGGGAGTGGAGAAGCGGGGTCAGGGGTGCGGGGGATACGCATCCGGTCCGGGGATTCTGTCGCAAGCAGGACCCGCCCGTCAGGGGCGCTGCGGTAAGGCGCTAAATACCGCCACCGGACGCAAGCTCCTGAAAACTCGCCACGCGGAGCGTCAGCCTTCGTCGAAACGGTATTGTTCAAGTTCAACCGGGCGAAGGCCCGGCGCTCTGCCCGCCCTTCCATTCCCGCCGCCGGACCGGCTGCGGCTGATGACCCATGTCTGATCCGGGGCGGGGGCCTTTCCCCCGGACCCTGCGGATCCGGAGGAAAGGATGTTCGTGACCGGCTACAGAACCCCGATCATGCTGGCGACCAGCGGATGACGGACGATGTCGCGTTCGGCCAGCCGCACCACGGCGATGTCGGGCAGGGGGGCCAGACGGTCGGCGATGTCGGTCAGGCCCGAGATCCCCGGCAGCAGGTCGGACTGCTGCGGGTCGCCGGTGACCACCATGGTCGAATGCCAGCCCAGCCGGGTCAGCAGCATCTTCAGCTGCATATAGGTGCAGTTCTGGGCCTCATCGACGACGATGAAGGCGTTGTTCAGCGTGCGGCCGCGCATGAAGCCGATCGGGGCGATCTCGATCAGACCCTCGGTCATCAGCTGTTTGACCCGCTTCATGCTCAGCCGGTCGGACAGGGCGTCGTAGAGGGGCCGCAGATAGGGGGCCAGCTTGTCCTCCATGTCGCCGGGCAGGAAGCCGATCGATTCGCCGGCCTCGATGGCGGGACGCGACAGGACGATTCGCCCGATGGTTCCGGCCTCCAGGGCCTCGACGGCCTTGGCTACGGCCAGATAGGTCTTGCCCGTGCCTGCCGGCCCCAGGGCCAGCACCAGATTGTGCGCGTCGATCGCGGTCATCAGCTCGGTCTGGCCCTCGGACTTGGGCTTCAACGTTTTCAGATAGGCCTGGTCCCGATCGTCATTGGAGGGGCGCGGCGACCAGCCGGCGTGGTCGGGAAGCCTTCGAACCCTGGCGTCCTCCTGGAATTGGCGGGAATCCAGAACACCTTCACGGTTGGACTGACGTCGCATAGCGGCACGTTTGGTCACAGGCGCCTCCAGGGCATGAAAAAAGGCGATGCCGCAAAAGCATCGCCTCGAACAAACAGGGATTCAAACAGGACAGAGGATGCAATGCAGCCGTCCGGATCGGAGGAAGGAGCTTCTTCCAGCGGGCATGCCCGCCGTCGACCGGAACGCGTCACGCGCGTCCTCCTGGGCTTGACCGGACCGGGCTTGATCCGGCTTCAGATTCGGGGCCGAAATGGCGACCTCGAATCGCATCTACACCCTGATGCTAACGTGGTTTACGAAGGCTTAAACCCCCAATCGTTTCAGATAAGGCTATGTTTTGATGACAGTCTATGCGTTGGCGGACAAGACACCGCAGCTCCCCCCGCAGGGTGAATACTGGGTCGCGCCCAATGCGACCGTTATAGGAGACGTGATTCTCAAGCCCGGTGCCAGTGTCTGGTTCGGCGCTATTGTGCGGGGTGACAACGACCCCATCACCATCGGTCGCGATACCAATATCCAGGACGGCAGTGTTCTGCACTCCGATCCCGGCGAGCCCCTGACCATCGGCGACGGGGTCACCGTCGGCCATATGGTCATGCTGCACAGCTGTGAAATCGGCGACAACACCCTGATCGGCATCGGGGCGGTCGTGCTCGGGCGGGCGAAGATCGGCAAAAACTGTCTGATCGGAGCCAACACCCTGATCACCGAGGGCAAGGTGATTCCCGACAACTCGCTGGTGATGGGCCAGCCGGGCAAGGTGGTGCGGCAGCTGGAGCCGGGTCAGATCGAGGCCCTGAAGGCGTCCGCGGCCCACTATGTCCAGAATTGGCGGCGCTATGTCCGCGACCTGAAACCGGTTTAGGAGAAAAACCCGAGCCTTTTCCGACCCGCTAGGCGATCCGGCGGCCGTCCACGGCGGCCAGACTCAAGGGGGCCCGACGCACCTCGCCGACCCCGACGGCGACCCGTGCCTTCAGGCTCTCGACCTCGACCAACTCGCGCCCTTCAGCGGTGGCGGGGACATACAGACCCAGCAGCCGGTCCGGCACGCCGTCCGGCCCGCGCAGGGGGGCCAGAACGATCTCCAGCGGGGCCTCGACGTCTCCGGCCTCGGCGACGATGATGACCGGACGTGCCTCGCGGAAGGTCCGGGCGATACTTTCGGCCACCAGGGCGCGGCTGTCGGCGTTCCACAGCGGCAGCCAGCCCGTATTTCCGAGCGGCCGGCCGTGAAAGCGTTCGATCCAGCCGCCGGCCAGACGGAAAACGGCATCGCCCTCGTGTCGGGCGGCCATGAAGGTGCGGGGCAGCAGCAGTCCCAGCCGGGTCGGATCAAACGCCGCCCGTGCGGGAATCGCGGTCCCCTCCGCCAGAAGGGTCCAGTGGTCGATCAGGGTCTGGGTGTCAGAATGGAACATGGCTCCGGCCTCCGACTCTCCCGCCGCAAGGATGGGGCCGTTGCGCGATTTGGCCGGTGGCAACGGAAACGAAAGGCTTTGCGGGTGTGATGGGGGCAGGATCGGCCCGTTTCTTGCTTGGCCGGCGTATCTAAGACGATCGGGAGTCCAGCCCATGCGGGTGCGGATCAAGACCTGGCTACCCCCCCTTCTGGGCGCGTTCGCCCTGATGGCGTTCGCCGACAGTGCGGCTGCCCAGTGCTGCGCGCCGCCGCCGCCGCCGTGCTGTCAGCCACCGCCGCCACCACCGCCACCGCCGCCGTGCTGCGAGTTGCCGCCGCCGCCGCCCTGCTGTGGCGGGGGCGGAAACGTCAATGTGAACGTCAATGTCAACGCCAATGCCAGTGCCAGTGCCCGTGCCCGGTCCGGCTCCAACGTCTACGTCCAGGGCGGGGGCGGGGCCTATGTCACCGTCGACCAGCCCTATCCGACGACGATTTCCGGCCTGACCGTCGAGGGCGGGCAGGCGGCCCAGGTCATCCGCGTGCCCTTCACCGCGACGCGTCGCTTCCAGAAGCGTGTGGTCATTCAGGCTGTCTGCATCGACGACCGCAGCGTGCCGCACCCGGCCTCTCAGGTTCGCCCTGACCGCGACGTCTATGAAGACTATGACGGCGAACTCTACCGCTGCCTCGCCGGGACCTGGCTGCAGATCACCATTGCCGAATATGAGGGCGAGGTTCGCTTCGACCACGGCGAGACCATGAGCTGCCGCAAGCACGAGGCCCTGTGGCACGGCCGCGGCGGCAATATCGAATGTCGTCCGGAAAAGCCCGAGCGCGACTGCAATGAACGTTCGCTGCTGCGCCGCTACGGCGCGGGGGTGAAGATCCTGACCATATTCCGCGAGGAAACCTACACTGAATACCGCGAGGAGGTGGTCCAGACCTCCGGCCTCGCCGTGTCCGGTGCCAGCATCACTCTCGACGGTGGCGTCGGCGGCCGGGTGTTCTGAACCGGCTGTTCAGCCCGGGGTCATCCGCGATCCCGCATCATATGACCGTCGATCTCCATCGACGAACCTGACACGTAACTGGCCCCGATCCGCAAGGACCGGGGCCTTTTTCGTCACTGCCCGGCCGGCGTCGCTGCGGATTCCGCCGTGATCTGAGCGCGCCAGGCCCGGTCGGACTTCAGGTAGGCTTGCGCCGCACGCTGTACATCGGCCGGCGTGAACGCTTCGATATCGGTGACAGCAGTGCGGATCTGCTCAGCATTTTCAGGCGCGTCATGGAGCCCCTGGAGCTGCCGCAGCCAGTAACCGTTGCCGGCTTGGCTGCGGCGTAGAGCCTCGATCGCCGGGCGACGCGCCCGGTTCAGTTCGTCCTCGGTGACGAGCGTGTTCCGCAGGCTGGCCGCGATCGTGTCGATGGCTTCGAAATACTGGCCGAGAGACTCGGGTGACACCTGCCCCAGGGTCAGCAGGAAGCCGTAGTCCCGGTACACCGTTGAGGATGATGCCTGCGATGATGGCGAGTAGACGATGCCCAGGCGTTCGCGAAGTTCGGCGTTGAGACGAAGCTGGACCACATCATTCAGGGTTGAGACCAGCCGCGATTCGGTGCGGTCGTTCACCGCATCGACGGTCGGCCATAGAACCATGCCGATGGCCTGATCCGCGGGGCCGGTGTGGGTCAGGTTGATCGGCCGGCTCGTCGGTGCCGGCAGGGACACCTCATCGCTGCCGACAGGCTTCGGGACTGCTGCCGGTCGGGCAGGAAGGGCCCCGAAGGTGGCTGAGACGGCCGCGATCGCGTCATCAACGGTCACATCGCCGACCATGACGATCTCGATCGGCCCGTCCGCCGTGGCAGCGGCCAGTTGGCTGCGAACATCCTCGATAGTCCAGCCCGCGACCTCTACGACAGCCGGGTTGGCGAAGCGTTTGTCGCCACTGGCCAGCAGGCTGCCGATCTCCTGGCCCAGCACGCCGCCCGGGCTGGACCGACTCCGCTCCACAAGGGTCGGGTACTGGCTCTTGTACTGCTCCAGCGGGGCCGGGCGCAGACCGGGGTCGGTGACATAGGCGGCCAGCAGCTGCATCTCCAGCAGCAGGTCGGACGGCCGGGTGGCACCGGACAGCTGATAGGAGTCCTCGTCGATCGCGAAATTCGCCGAATAGACCTTGCCGGCCAGCGCTTGCTCCAGCTGGTCTTCGGTCAGCTTGCCCAGACCGCCGGCGGTGAGGACGTCGTTCGCGGCGCGGATGGCTCCGGCCCGGTCGCGGGGCAGGCTCAGCAGACCTTGTCCCAAGCGTACGCTGACCAGAATCTGTTCGTCGCGGAAGGTCGTGGGCTTGACAGTCAGCCGGGCACCGTTCGTGAAGGTCACCAGAGTGGCACCGAGATCGGTGATCTCGGACCGTTCGGCGGGCGTGCCCGGCGCGCCGAAGGTGTCATACGGCCAGGCGATCGCGGCCGCCGCCTCGCGGGCCGTTACCGGCACTTCGCGCGAGGCGTTGAGTGCGGCTGTGACCGCCTCCGCGTCGCCATCGACCTCGACCGGTGAGGTGAACAGCACCAGCGGGCCGCCGCCCTGGAAGGCGGTGCGGATCGCAGCATTGACCTCGTCCACGCCGAGGTCGGCGACCGCCGCATTGAACAGCGTCAGGTTGGTCGCAGGCGTGGAAAAGACGGTGTCGCCGTTTACAGAGCCCTGCAGGGCTCCCGCGAGGGCAGGGGTTACCCGGGTGGCCGCGGCGTTGACCGCATTCTCCAGACCGGTCCGGTATTCGGTGATCTCGCGCTGCAGTTCGGCCTCGGTTATGCCGAACTGGATCAGACGGCGCTGTTCCTGCTCGGTACGCTCCAGGGCGGGCTTCCAGCCGCCGGGGTTGAAGGCCACCAGCAGGACGGTCCGGTCCAGGCTTTGCACCAGGCTGGCATAAACTGCGGCAGCCCCAAGGAACGGCGGATTGTCGCCCCGCGCGATCTCCGCCATGCGGCGGTTCAGAGCGGCCAGGCCGAGGCCCCGCAGGGTCTGTTCCCGGCGTTCGGCGACTGTGTCGGGATCGACGTCGGGTGCCTTGATCCAGTTCAGCTGGATCAGCGACTGGGTGCCGGGTTCGACGAGGATCGAGGTTTCCGGTTGGCGCGGTGCGACTGTGCCCTGGTCGGGCTCGGGACCATCCGCTGCCTTCGGCGTCCAGCTCTCGAAGGCGCTGCGAATCTTGGCTTCCATCGCGTCGACGTCGAAATCACCCACGGCGATCATCGTCGCACGGGAAGGCCGGTAGTAGGCGTTGTAGAAATCGACGAAGCGCTCGCGTGGCGCATTGCGAATGATCTCGAGATCGCCGATCGGAAAGCGATTGGAAATCCGTTGGCCGGGGGCCAGCAGAGCCAGTTGGGCCTTCTGGGCCCGCAGTTGCGGCGTGTTCCGGGTGCGCTCCTCGCCGACGATGACGCCGCGCTCGGCGTCGATTGCTGCCGGGGCCATCAGAGCCTCGGACACCTGCTCGCGCATGATCCGCAGGCTGGCGTCGACGGTCTCGTCCCGGGTGTTGGGCAGTTCGAGCCGGTAGAAGGTTTCGTCGAAGCCGGTGCCGGCGTTGGTGTCGGCCCCAAAGGCCAGGCCCAGACGCTCGAGGATCTGCAGCAGGTCGTTCTCGGGGATATTGGTCGTGCCGTTGAAGGCCATATGTTCCATGAAGTGGGCCAGGCCGAGCTGGTCGTCGTTCTCGAACAGCGAGCCGGCGTCGATGCGCAGGCGCAGGCTGGCCTGACCCGGCGGCGTGGCATTGTGCAGGATCGCATACCGCATGCCGTTGGGCAGAACCCCGAAACGGACATTGGAATCGACCGGGATATCACTGGCCGACTGGGCCCAGGGATCTGACGGCTGAACCTGTGTCTGGGCCAGAACTGCCGCGGGCAGCACCGCGACCGAGAGCACCAGGGTGCTGGACGCCGCAAGGAGAAGCAGTCGGCGGGTAAATCGCATGAAAGGCTCCGGGAAGGGGTGTGCGCCTTCACGAGGAATCACACACGACAGAACTGGAACCAATATCCTTAGGGGGCTTCCCTGGGCACGTCACCCATGGGTTGAAACTGGAGGTGGAAAATCGCACCCTCGAGTGCCTTGTCTTAGGGGCCGGGCACCGAGACATAGAAGGTCGCGGCATTGCCGATCGCATTGGCCCCGGTGATGACGGCGCGACCCGAGCCGGCGACTGTCGTATTGACCGTGGCGGTCACCGAGCCGTCATTGGTCTGGAAATTGGTGGCATTGATGAAGCCCTGACATTCGGAACAGGCGTAGCCGGTCACGGAATTCCCGACGGCGTCCGCGCCGACATAGACGTCGTATCCGTTGGTTCCCGAAAAGGTTGCGGCGACATCGACGCCGCCGGAGTTGAACTGGCTGTTGTCGATCTCGACATAGACGTCGTTGTTGCCGACCGAGACTTCATTGCCGGCACCACGTGCACTGGCCCGGGCCGCGCCGAAATCGTAGGCCGTGGCGATCGCGGTGGCGCGAACCTCGGCGCTGTTGGCCTGATCGGTTTCGGCGATCAGCGCTCCACCCTGATTGTAGAAATTGGCCTGGTTACCACTGGCGCGGGCTCGGGCGGCCAGATCCCAGGCGTTCCCGGCGTTGGCGCTGGTTCCGGCCTCGATCAAATCACCTGTAGAGCGCTGGCGGGCGTAGAAGCTCTGGTTGGAGGCGGTATCGCTGTTGACGGCGACGGTATTGGCAATGGCCTCACTGCCGAAGCTGGCCGGGGCCGGGATGTACTGGGTCGCGGCGAAATTCGAAGACCGGATGGTCGCCGCAGAGTCCTGGCTGATGTTGCCGCTGACCGTCGCATATTCACCGGCTAAAGCGACGGTATTGCCAATGGCCGAGGTTTCTACGGCCGCTCCTGCCAGCAGTCGGGCCGACGCGTTGGTAATGGTCGAGTTGGCGGCGACCTCCCCGCCGGTGACCAGTTGGCTAGCGTCGACACGCAGGTCGGCATTGGTGGCGCTTCCCGCCAGATAATTGCCTCCGGCCTGGGTGGTGGCGGACAGATAGCCAGCAGTGTCGCCGTCCAGGGTCATGTCGGTGGTCGCTACGGCATCACCCTGCATGTCCTGGGTCGAATCAATGGTGATGGAGGCGTTGGCGACCGATCCCGAGAAGCTGTTGCCCTGGGCCGAGGTGGACACGGTGACCTGATCGTCAGCGTCGACGACATTCAGCGTCTGGCCCGCGACGACGTCGCCCAGCTGGATCTGGTTGTTGAGGACGACCGTGCCGTCCTGCGCGGCAGCTTCAGTAGCGGCTGCGGCGCACAGCACCGTCGCGGCGATCGTGCCAGCGAGACGGATCCGAGCGAGTCTGGCCATTGTTGGTGTCCGTATTGGGATAGGCGGGATAGTAGCCGCCGGTCGGGCCGACGGTGCCGCCGAGGGGGTCGTTTGAGGCGTTGAGACAGATTTCCGGGCCCGGCGCGCCGTAGAGATTGGCCATGAATTCCACAGTGGCGCGCTCAACCAGAGCCCTCACGGCCAGCTGCACCGGCTCGAAGCCACCCTCACCGGCGGAAATATCGAAGACATTGCCATTCAGGAAGTCGAAGACCCCGGCGGAAATCTCACGGCCGATGATCTGCTTTTGATAGGAGACGACATCCACCACCTCGAGCGTCGTCGTCTGTACGAGGCGCAGGTCGATGGCGATATTCATGACAAAGGTCTTGCCCGTGAAGGAAACGGACAACGGAGTGTTGGACGAGGCTTGGCCGCCCGCGGCGTCGAAGCCGCCGGAGCGGATATTGTAGTTCACCTCGGTGATACCGCCGACGACATAGAAGTCGGATCCCGGAACCTGGCCGGCCAGGATGCGCCGGTATTGCTGGTCTTCGGTCCCGCCTGCACCGTCATCGCCGATCAGGCGGTTATTGGCGTAGCGTAGCTCCAGCTCCGAAACGGAAGTGTCATAGCGCTCAACGATGCGGGCCCCGGCCTTGGCCAGCGCCGAGACGGCCATCAGAGAGGCTCCGCCGGTGACCTGGCGGCCCCCGTCGGCCGACACCGTGCCGGTATAGTCGCTGATCCGGCCGACAGCCATGCGGGGCGATGGCAGATTATAGCGCCGGGCATAGTCGGCCATGCAGTAAAGGGCGGTGGAATAGGGGGTCGGGTTGGCGGTGACCGGCGCATTGCCGATCGGTGTGGCATAGAGCCCGGCCGGATTCGCCGTCGCCGAGATACAGCCCGACAGCAGCGCCGTTACGGCGCAAGCGGTGACTGCGGTCCTAAATCGACGCAAGCGATGGGTCATGGAAACCTCAGTGTACCGTTCAGCACCGTGCCTGCGGTCACGGTCCCTGTGTTGATCTGGCGGGAATTGACGATGACGGTGTTGTGATTGCCCTGAACGACGACGTTGAGGCTGTTACCGATCGCCGTTGAGCCGCCGATCGTGCCCGATCCGCCGATGCCGCTGAAGCTGGAGGCGGCTCCGCCTGAGGCACTGGAATAGGCACTGGCCCCGTTCTGGATGATGCCGTTGACGATCAGGCGATTGTTGTTGGTGTCTCGCGTCGACCCGGTTTGTGGTCTCGCGGTCGTGTAGCGGGCCCCGCCGTAACCAGCCTGATAGGCCGCCGTACCCGACGGTCCTGTGGACTGGGCCGCGGCGACGCCGGGAAAGGCGACGGCAACGGCAACCATGGCGATCTTCATCCGAAAGAATGACATTACGGCGCTCCGTGCGCGAACTGGGTTTGCGGATCGGTATGCAACCCGCGTGCCAAAATGGGATAGGGTTATTAAGAAGCACTTGAGATTGTGCTGGGGGCTGCGCATTTGGGGGAATGCAGCTGCCGCATGGCCGATTCGACGGCCCTCCCCGCGAAAAGATCTTCAACGCGCCGCTAACGGCGGTGCTGCTTGTTCTTTCGATGCCGGTCCTGTTCCTGGTGCAGCAGCGACTACCGGATGGCGGTCTCGCCTATGCCTTCCGGGCATCGTCTCTGGTTTACGGCGACTGGTGGCCAGGGGTGCTGACTGCCATGCTACTGCACGGGGGCTGGGGGCACGTCGTGGCCAATGCCGTCAGCGCCCTTGCCTTCGGCCCTCCGGTCGCCCGCCTGTTCCCCGGCTTTCGAGGGGCAGCGCTCTTTATTCTCTTCTATACCCTGTGCGGTGTCGTGGCCCTGATCGGCTATTCCCTGTTCCATCTGGGCAGCGATGATCTGATTGTGGGAGCTTCTGGTGCCGTATTCGGCCTGCTTGGGGCGGCGTTGCGGCTGTTGGGCCGAAAGGACGGCAGTCTGCGACCACTGAGCGACGGCCGTGTTCTTGCGGGCGCTGTTGTGATCATGCTGATCAACGCCGCCACCGGTCTCATTGGATTCGCCCCCGGTGTGGAAGGTGCACGAATCGCCTGGGAGGCCCATGCGGCCGGGTTCCTGTTCGGACTTGTGGCCATCGGTCCGGTCGCACATTTTTTTGGCAGACGACCGACGTGATTTGCTTCCCGCGCTGACCTGCGCGATCCTGATCAGGAAGCGGCCTGCCGCGGCCGTCCCTATATAGAGAGTAAGGAGCCGCCCGATGCTGGTTACCGAGATCCTCAAGGACAAGGGGAGTGCGGTCTTCTCGATCGCCCCCGACCTGACCCTCGCCAAGGCCTGTGCCGAGCTGGAGTTCAGACGTGTCGGGGCCCTGATCGTATGTGACGGTGGGCAGGTCGTTGGTGTCCTGTCGGAACGGGACGTGGTGCGGGCGGTGGCGCGTGATGGTCAGGCCTGCCTGACGCGGACCGTGGCCGACTATATGACGCGGGACGTGGTCTTCGCGGAGCCGGCCGAGACGGTGGCGGTCCTGATGGAGCGGATGACAGATCGTCGTATCCGCCACCTTCCGATCCTTAAGGATGGCCGACTGAGTGGTGTCATCTCGATCGGCGACGTCGTCAAATGCCAGATTGCCGAGGCGACCAACGAGGCTGAAAGCCTTCGTACCTATATTGCGGCGGGCTAGCTGGTGGGGTGCTGGGCGGGCGACCTGCAGCCCCCGCTCGGTGAACCGGACTCGGTGAGAAACCCGGCCGGAATCGAAAAAGACGCTTGCAGACAAAAGGCCTCGTCCGTATATCGCCACCTCGCTCGGAGACGGGCTGGCCGCCGGGGCCGGGAAGGCAAAGGTCTTCCAGGTCCCACAGGAAAGAGAAGTTAAAATCTTCTTGCTTCTGCAGACGCTTCCAACTAGTCTCCGCGCTCCAATCGAATCGTCGGAAACGATCTAGAGGGTCGCCTCGCTGCTTCCCTCCGACGGTTTTGCGTGGATTTTGAAGTTTCGGCTTCGGGATTTGCGGAATGGCTGAAAGGCCCGGTTGACACGGAGGTCGGCCTTCTTTAGGAAGCTGCCTCCGCCGCCCTCCGGGGCGGTTTTGCTGAGAGAGGTTCTTCTTTAAAAAGAACTGCTTGACGCGGAAAACGGAGGCGACTACATCGCCGCCTCCGCCGCCTTTCGGGGCGGCCGGTAAGGGGGGTTCTTCGAAAGAACTTCTTGACACCAAATACCGAGGCGACTATATCGCCGCCTCCGCCGTCACCCGGCGCTAAATGGTGGGGTCGGAAACTTCCGGCTCTGGTCTTTGAAATCGTTGATTTGGAAAGAGAAACGCAGGCGGCGGTGTCCTAGCGATGACCCTTCGGGGTTATTACGACGATACTGACACTCTGCGGTCTTTTTGAAAAGATACAACCATGTCGCTGGTTCTTACGGATCAGCGAAGTGGTTCTCGTCAAAAATACGTAGAACTAATGCCAACCGGCCTTCGGGTCGGTCTGCTTTAGTCAGATAGTCAACTCAACCTGAGAGTTTGATCCTGGCTCAGAGCGAACGCTGGCGGCAGGCCTAACACATGCAAGTCGAACGGATCCTTCGGGATTAGTGGCGGACGGGTGAGTAACACGTGGGAACGTGCCTTTTGGTTCGGAATAGCTCCTGGAAACGGGTGGTAATGCCGAATGTGCCCTTCGGGGGAAAGATTTATCGCCATTAGAGCGGCCCGCGTCTGATTAGCTAGTTGGTGAGGTAAAGGCTCACCAAGGCTACGATCAGTAGCTGGTCTGAGAGGATGACCAGCCACATTGGGACTGAGACACGGCCCAAACTCCTACGGGAGGCAGCAGTGGGGAATATTGGACAATGGGCGCAAGCCTGATCCAGCCATGCCGCGTGAGTGATGAAGGCCCTAGGGTTGTAAAGCTCTTTCAACGGTGAAGATAATGACGGTACCCGTAGAAGAAGCCCCGGCTAACTTCGTGCCAGCAGCCGCGGTAATACGAAGGGGGCTAGCGTTGTTCGGAATTACTGGGCGTAAAGCGCACGTAGGCGGATATTTAAGTCAGGGGTGAAATCCCAGAGCTCAACTCTGGAACTGCCTTTGATACTGGGTGTCTTGAGTGTGAGAGAGGTATGTGGAACTCCGAGTGTAGAGGTGAAATTCGTAGATATTCGGAAGAACACCAGTGGCGAAGG
>NZ_CAXBDH010000020.1:0-40856 GCF_963974615.1 uncultured Brevundimonas sp. | reverse complement strand
CCGGATCAAAGCCAGACTATCAGACGATCAACACACAAGGTGGGCGGCGGAGCCGTCCGGATGAGGGGGCTCTGTCCGGGGCACGATGGCTGGAGCGGGTTGAGTCTGATCGTTGACGGGGCGGCGGCGGAACCAGCCCCCTCATCCGTCTCGCGCTGCGAGCCACCTTCTCCCACAAGGGGAGAAGGACGTGAGGGACGGTCCGTGCCTGAACAGATCGCGCGGCGAGCGGCAGCGCTCCGGGACGTCAGCGAGGTTCCGCCCGCTCCCGGCACCAGACGTCAGACGGCAGACCCCAACTGCGGATCAGCGCTCCCAGTCGTTCGCGGTCGTAGTTCAGGCTATTGCTGTAGGGATGCAGGAAGACGCCCCCCTCGAACGGGAACAGCGCCGGAAAGGCGTCCGCACCGCTGCAGCAGAAGCAGACCCTGATCTCAGCGACCAGCGTCCCCACATCGTCGTAATAGCGGAAGAAGTGATGCGGGATGAAGCAGGCATCCACCGCGCCTCCCCGGCTTGACCGTTTCGACAGGGTCGCCTCAAACGCCGCCCTCTGGGTGGTGCTCAGGGGGCGGCCCTGCGGTTCGAGCCAGTCTCCGTCCGACGAGGGGTCATCGGTCTGGACGAACAGCCGAACCGTCTTCGCCTCGGGATAGGGATGGACGGCGGTTTCGGAAACCACCTCATAGGGCCGAGCCCCATGTTCATCCGGTGGCCAGATCCGGTTCTCCAGCGGTAGCGCCCAATGATCGACCGTCGCCCAGCCAACACCGACAATCAGGCCGACCGCGAGCGCCGCAAGGCCGAGAATTTTGTATCGCTTCATGGATCACCCCGCCCGGAAGGGACGAGAGGCCGACAAGTTTGTCAACCGGAGCTAGATACAGATCGCGTGATCCGCTCCCTACCCGAAACCCGGTGCCTCACGACAGCACTGGGTCCCCGCCCTGGCTGCTACGCGCCGCCCTTCGGGTCGCGGGGATGATCGGGGTTTGTTGCACTCTCCCGCTGTCGTCATCCTGCGGCGAGCGCCCGCGTCAGCGGGGGCGAGACCGGAGGACCCAGCGGCGCGCGGCAGCGCGAAAGGGTCCGGCACGATGCGGTGGACAGATTTCGCGATCGCTGACGCGACCGCGCCGCTGGGTTCTCCGGTCGCTCTGCGAGCGCCGCAGAATGACGACAGCTTTTGGGGGACTCGAGGGGAGAAGGGCGTGGCGGCACGGTCCCTGCCTGAACAGATCGCGCTCCGCGCGCCGCTGGGTCCCGGGGTTCGCTGCGCGCCCCCGGGATGACGACAGCAAAGGAGGGGGGGGAGGTCCCGCAGGGCCGACGACCGCGGTCCATTCAGATATGAATGGCGTGTCCCAGCGCCCGCAGGGATGCCTCGTGGAAGGCCTCGCCGAGAGTGGGGTGGACGTGGATAATGCCGGCGACGTCTTCCAGCACCGCGCCCATCTCCAGCATCTGGGCGAAGCTGTTGGACAGTTCGGCGACGTGCTGGCCGACGGCCTGGACGCCGAGCAGGCGGTGGTCAGACTTGGACGCCAGCACACGGACGAAGCCGCCGTCGTCGCCGGCCTCGATGGCCAGGGCGCGACCGATGGCGGCCAGCGGGAAGACGGCCTGAATGACGTCGTCGCGGCCCTCGACGTCGAGCGGGCCGAGGCCGGCGGAAACGATCTCGGGCTCGGTGAAACAGACGGCGGCGATGGTGACGGGGTTGAAGGTCTTTTCCTGGGCGCTAGCGCTCGCGGCGCGGCCGCTCGCTGCCTGAGCGCGCCCGGCGATGATCTCGGCGACGACCTCGCCCTGGGCGCTGCCCTTGTGGGCCAGCATCGGTTCGCCGGTCAGGTCGCCGACGGCCCAGACGTTCTTCATCGAGGTGGCGCAGCGCTCGTCGATCTTCACAAACGGCCCGGCCATGGCCACGCCCATGTTTTCGAGTCCCCAGCCCTGGGTGCGCGGGCGGCGGCCGACGGTGACCAGCACCTTGTCGGCCTTGAGCTTGATCTCTTTGCCGTCCTTGGTCGTGACGTTGAGCTGGCCCTTCTCGAACGACCCGGCTTTCGCGCCGAGGTAAAGGTCGACGCCGTGCTTCTCGAGCCATTTCTGCACCGGATCGGTCAGGGCCTTGTCGTAGAGCGGCAGCAGGCGGTCGGCCATTTCGACGATGGTGACGTCCGCGCCAAGTTTGCGGAAGGCGATGCCCAGTTCCAGCCCGATATAGCCGCCGCCGACCACGACCAGCTTGCCGGGCACCTTGTCCAGCGACAGGGCCTCGGTCGAGGAGATGACGTCGCCGCCGAATTTCAGGAACGGCAGTTCGACCGGCTCGGAGCCGGTGGCGAGAATGACGTGTTCGGCCGAGATGGTGATGTCGCCCTCGGCCGTCTTCACCGTGCAGGTCTTGGCGTCGGTGAACTCGGCCCAGCCCTTGATGACCTTGACCTTGGACTTCTTCAGCAGGGCGGCGACGCCGTTGTTGAGCTTCCTGACGATGCCGTCCTTCCACGCCGTGGTCTGGGCCAGGTCGATCGCCGGTTTGGCCGCCGTGATGCCCAGGGTGCCGCCGCTGGCGGCCTTGGCCACCGTCTCGAATTTCGAGGCCGCATGGATGATGGCCTTGGACGGGATGCAGCCGACGTTCAGACAGGTGCCGCCGAGGCCGTCACCACCGTCGACCAGCACGGTCTCGAGGCCCAGCTGGCCACAGCGGATGCCCGCGACATAGCCACCGGTGCCGGCGCCGATGATCAGGACTTTGGTTTTCAGGGTCTGGGTCATGTCTTGCTCGCCATTCTGACCCCTCTCCCGGCGGGAGAGGGAGGGGCCCACTCGCGAAGCGAGTGGGAGGGTGAGGGGTTACAGAGGTCGATCATCGGCACCGTAAACCCTCATCCGGCCGGGCTTCGCCCGGCCACCTTCTCCCACCGGGAGAAGGGTCTTCATTCACATCCACAACGTCGCCGGGTGCTCCAGCAGGCCCTTGATCCGCTGCACGAACACCGCCGCGTCGTGGCCGTCGACGATGCGGTGATCGAAGCTGGACGACAGGTTCATCATCTTGCGCACGACCATTTGGCCGTTCTTCACGACCACCCGTTCGGCGATCTTGTTGGGGCCGACGATGGCGACCTCGGGGTGGTTGATGATCGGGGTGTGGATGACCCCGCCCAGGGTGCCCAGCGAGGTGATGGTGATGGTCGAACCGGTCAGGTCTTCGCGCTTGGCGCTGCCGTCCTTGGCCGCGGTCGAGACGCGGCCGATCTCCAGCGCCGTGTCCCACGGATCGCGGGCCTCGGCGTGGCGGACCACCGGCACCATCAGGCCGTTCGGCGTCTGGGCGGCGATGCCGATGTGCACTCCGGCGTGGGTGGTCAGGACGCCGGCCTCGTCATCGTAGTGCGAGTTGATCGTCGGCTGGTCGCGCAGGGCCAGGATGATAGCCCGGGCGAGGAAGGGCAGCAGGGTCAGCTTGGGCTGGTCCCTGGTCTTGGTCGCATTCAGGTGGGCGCGCAGGTCCTCGAGCGCGGTGACGTCGATCTCCTCCACATAGGTGATGTGGGGGATGCGGCGCACGGACTCGGCCATCTTCTCGGCGATCTTGCGCCGGATGCCGATGATGCGGGTCTCGGTCGTGCCGTCGGCCTGGGCATAGGTCGATCCGGTCGATGATCCGGACCCGGACGATCCGCGACCGCCCGAGGCGACGAAGGCGTCCAGATCGCCGTGCTCAATGCGTCCGGCCGGGCCGGAGCCGGGCACGAACTGCAGTTCGATACCGAGGTCGCGGGCCCGGTCACGCACGGCGGGGGAGGCGAGGGGGCGTTGGTTGCGGGCGGACAATTTCCGGGAGCCCTCCCCCTTGATGGGGGAGGGTTGGGTGGGGGTGGAAGCGGTGGCCGGTTTCGCGCTGGAGGCGGCGGGGGCAGCGGCGGGCCGTTTGGCGGCACTGTCACCCCCATCCCCGGCCCTTCCCCCATCAAGGGGGAAGGGAGCAGAGGCGGCGGACGCGACAATGTTCCCCCTGCCCTCGACCTTGAAGCTGACCAGCGGGCCGCCGACGGCGAGTTGCTGGCCGGGTTCACCGTGCAGGGCGACGACCGTGCCGCTGACCGGGCTGGTCAGTTCGACGGTGGCCTTGTCGGTCATGATGTCGGCGACGATCTGGTCCTCGACGACGGTGTCGCCGACCTTCACATGCCAGCCGACCAGTTCGGCCTCGGCCGTGCCCTCGCCGACGTCGGGCAGTTTGAAGATGTGGTTGGCGCCGGGGGCGGACCCACTCGAGCCCTCCCCCTTGATGGGGGAGGGTTGGGTGGGGGGGACGGCGGGTGCGGTTTCGGCGGCGGCGGTCGACGCGGATGCAGTGTCACCCCCATCCCCGGCCCTTCCCCCATCAAGGGGGAAGGGAGAAGAGGCGGGCACCTCACCGGAATTGCCCGCGCCCTCGACCTCGAACTCGACCAGCGGCGAGCCGACGGCCAGTTGCTGGCCGGGTTCGCCGTGGGCGGCGGTGACGGTGCCGGCGACCGGGCTGGTCAGCTCGACCGTGGCCTTGTCGGTCATGATGTCGGCGAGGATCTGGTCCTCAGCGACGGTGTCACCGACCTTGACGTGCCAGGCGACCAGTTCGGCCTCGGCGGTGCCCTCACCCACGTCGGGCAGTTTGAAGACGAAACGACCCATCTCAGCGCGCCCCCGTGTTTTGGCCAGACATGACGGATTTCAAGGCGTCGGACACCCGTTGCGGGCCGGGGAAATATTCCCATTCGAACGCGTGCGGATAGGGGGTGTCCCAACCGGTGACCCGGGCGATCGGGGCCTCCAGATGATAGAAGCAGCGCTCCTGCACCAGGGCTGACAGCTCACCGCCGTAGCCCGAGGTCTTCGGGGCCTCGTGGACGATGACGCAGCGGCCGGTCTTCTTCACGCTGGCCTCGATGGTTTCGATGTCCAGCGGCACCAGGGTGCGCAGGTCGATGACTTCGGCGTCGACCCCGGCGTGCTCGGCCCCGGCCAGGGAGACCCAGACCATGGTGCCGTAGGCGAGGATGGTGACGTCATTGCCCTCGCGCATGATCCGCGCCTTGCCGATCGGCTCGATGTATTTGCCGGTCGGGACCTGGGCCAGGTCCTGGGTCTTCCACGGGCTGACCGGCTTCTCGTGCCAGCCGTCGAACGGGCCGTTGTAGAGGCGTTTCGGCTCGAGGAAGATGACCGGGTCGTCGTCCTCGATGGCCGCGGTCAGCAGGCCCTTGGCGTCATAGGGGTTTGACGGAATGACGACCTTGAGCCCGGCGATATGGGTGAACAGGCTTTCCGGCGACTGGCTGTGGGTCTGGCCGCCGAAGATGCCGCCGCCGTAGGGCGAACGCACCACGATCGGGGCGGTGAACTGGCCGCCCGAGCGGTAGCGCAGCTTGGCCGCCTCGGAGACGATCTGGTCATAGGCCGGATAGATGTAGTCGGCGAACTGGATCTCGACCACCGGACGCAGGCCGTAGCTGCCCATGCCGATGGCGGCGGCGACGATGCCGCATTCGCTGATCGGGGCGTCGAAACTGCGGGTCAGGCCGTGCTTTTGCTGCAGCTGGTCGGTGACGCGGAACACGCCGCCGAAATAGCCGGCGTCCTCGCCGAACGACAGGACGTTCGGATCCTCGGCCATCTTCACGTGCAGGGCCGAGTTCAGCGCCTGGATCATGTTCATGGGCGTGATCTGGGGCTGCACGGCAGCGGTCTCTTTATTGGCTTTGTCGCTCATGGTCAGACCCCGACCTCGCGGCGTTGCTCGACCAGACGCCAGTCCTCGGTCGCATAGACCTCTTCGAACATCGTCTTCACCGAGGGGCGCGACTGGCCGAGGGTGCCGATGGCCTCGGACTCCTTGCCGGCGGCGCGGACCTGGTCGACGGCCTCGGCCTCGGCGGCGGTCTGTTGGTCGTCGGACCATTCGCCGAGCGCGATCAGATGCTGTTTCAGCCGGGCGATCGGGTCGCCGAGCGGCCATTTGTCGTGCTCGT
Organism: uncultured Brevundimonas sp.; assembly: GCF_963974615.1. Classification (GTDB taxonomy): domain Bacteria; phylum Pseudomonadota; class Alphaproteobacteria; order Caulobacterales; family Caulobacteraceae; genus Brevundimonas. The sequence goes on along the minus strand of NZ_CAXBDH010000020.1, from coordinate 34,830 downwards.
CGGCGGGGCGGTAGCGGCTGGGATCGTCCGAGGTCGAGTGCGGCGCACCACGGTAGGTGAACAGCTCGATGACGGTCGCGCCCTGGTTGGTGCGGGCCCGTTCCTCGGCCCACTGGGTCGCGGCCCAGACGGCGAGGAAGTCATTGCCGTCGACACGCAGGGCCGGGAGGCCGTAGCCGATAGCCTTGGAGGCGAAGGTCGTCTCAAGCCCGCCGGCGATGCCCATGAAGGAGCTGATGGCCCACTGGTTGTTGACGATGTTGAGGATGACCGGGGCGCGATAGACGCTGGCGAAGGTCAGGGCGTTGTGGAAGTCGCCCTCGGCCGTGGCCCCGTCGCCGATCCAGCTGATGGCGATCTTGTCATCGCCCTTGTAGGCGCTGGCCATGGCCCAGCCCACCGCCTGGGGCACCTGGGTGCCGAGATTGCCGCTGATGGTGAAGAAGCCGTAGTCCTTGGCCGAATACATGATCGGCAGCTGACGGCCCTTGATGGGGTCGGACGCGTTCGAATAGATCTGGTTCATCATCGCCACCAGCGGATAGCCGCGAGCGATCAGCAGACCCTGCTGACGATAGGTGGGAAAGCCCATGTCCTCGCGCGACAGGATCATGCCCTGGGCGACGGCGATGGCCTCTTCCCCGGTGCATTTCATATAGAAGCTGGTCTTGCCCTGGCGGTGGGCGCGATGCATCCGGTCGTCGAAGGCGCGGGTCAGGATCATGGCCTTGAGCCCCTTGCGCAGGGTGTCGGCGTCCAGACGCGGGTTCCACGGGCCGACGGCCTGACCATCGTCGTCCAGCACCCGGATCAGACGGAAGGCGTGGTCACGCATCTCATAGGGGGTGGTCGAGACCTGGGGCCGGTCCACGACCCCGGCGGCATCCAGCTGCAAGTGGCTGAAATCGGTCGCATCTCCCGGCCGGCCCGACGGCTCCGGCACGCGCAGCGACAGTGGTTGGGTGTTCTTCGTCATCTATCCTGCCGCCTGGTTGAACCGACCGCGTTTCCTCTTAGCGCGCCCCTTAGCATGAGACACGACCAATGGCTCGCTCAATTTTGACCTTGCACAAGGCCATTTTCGGGTATTTTATTGCGTCATAATTCCATTGGGAGAAACACCTTGGCGGACGAACTAGACCCCGTCGACGCTCGCATTCTCGACATCCTGCAACAGGACGCCGGGCTTTCGGTCGCCGACATCGCCGAACGGGTCGGGCTGTCTGCGTCTCCCTGCTGGCGTCGGATCAAGAGACTGGAGGATAGCGGTCTCATCCGCAAGCGGGTCACCCTGCTCAATGCCGCCATGCTGGGGCTGGATTTCGAGGTCTATGCCATCGTCAAGCTGAGCCTGCCGTCACGCGAAAACCTCGATGTGTTCGAGGCCGCCGTGGGGGCCTGGCCCGAGGTCGTGCAGTGCGCCACCATCACCGGCCGCGAGGACTATGTGCTGCGGATCATCACCTCGGACATGCATGCCTTCGACCGGTTCCTGCGGGAGAAGCTGCTGAGCCTGGGCATTGTCTCCGACTGCGAGAGCCATATCGTCACCCGCGGGGTCAAGGACATCACGGCCCTGCCGCTGGGGCTGGTCACGCCGCACGTGACCTGAATCCGGATCCGGGGGACTGGACGGCCGCGCCGGACCCGACGATCATGGTTCCGCTGAGTCCCGGCACAGGAGCCCCCCATGATCGAAATGGTGATTGACGCCCGGCGCAAGGACCTCGGCGGGTTCGAGGTCGGTCGCATCCTGCCCTTTCATGCGCGGCGCATGGTCGGCCCCTTCATCTTCCTCGACCAGATGGGACCGGCGGAATTCGCGCCGGGGGCCGAAGGGATCAATGTCCGCCCGCACCCGCATATCGGCCTGTCGACCCTGACCTATCTGTTCGAGGGCGAGATCATCCACCGCGACAATACCGGGGTGACCCAGGCCATCCGCCCCGGAGAGGTCAACTGGATGACCGCCGGCAAGGGCATCGTCCATTCCGAACGCACCGATCCGCTGAAGCGATCGACCGGTGGCCCGATGCACGGCATGCAGGCCTGGATCGCCCTGCCCGATGAGAGCGAGGATGCCGATCCGGCCTTTCACCATCACGACGAAATCGACCAGCCTTCCTATGAGAACAGCGGCCTGTTCGCCCGGCTGGTGGCCGGTGAGGCCTATGGGGCGAAGGCGGCAGTGCAGACCTCGTCACCGCTGTTCTATGTCCACTGGGAAATGCAGGCGGGTGTGCGCACCTCCCCGCCGCCCGGCAAGGGCACCGGTGGCATGAGCGAACGCGCCCTCTATGTCGCCAAGGGGCAGATCGAGGTCGGGGACCGCCGCTTCCATGAGGGCCAGATGATCGTGCTGGAACCCCAGGCCGAACCGACCATCCGGGCCATCATCCCGTCGACCGTGATGGTGATGGGCGGTGAACCGGTGGGCGAGCGGCTGATCTGGTGGAATTTCGTCGCCTCGTCACAGGCCCGGATGGATCAGGCCAAGGCCGACTGGAAGGCCGGACGGATGAAGCTGCCCGACGGCGACAGCGACGAATTCATTCCGCTGCCCGAGACCCCGGCCACGCCGGAACCTACTGATCCGGTCTAGGCCGGTCGGGTTCAGTCGGCCTCGCCCGGCGACGGATCATCTTCAGACACCCAGGGCGTCGATTCGGGACGGCCGTCACGACGATCATCCTCGCCCGGCAGGGTGATATGGCTGACGCCCGCCGCGCGGACCGTATCCTCGGCCTCATGCGGAACCTCATGGAGCAGGATGTTGCGGCTACGACGACGCATGGCGTCGAGCAGACGCGACAGCCGCCGGAACCCCCGACGGTGCAGTGCACCGTCAGCGGTCAGGGCGGTAAAGGCGTATTCACTCATCAAACGTTCGACCATGGCCGGTTCGGAGACGCGGGCCATCATCGACCGGACGAAGGGACGCATCAGGGAGACGGCTTCGCCGACGCGCCCGGTCGGCAGACCGGCGTGCATATCCTCGATTTCAAGCACGACCGCCTTGCGCATGACGTCGACCACACCAGCGCTGCGTCCGACCAGATTGTTACGCTGACGGCGGGCCGAGATGGATTCGAAATACACCGGCACGAACAGGGCGAACATGCCGCCCTCATTCTGGTACTCGACCAGCAGCTCATTAAGACGGGCAAAGGTCGCCAGGTCGATGGCCTCGCGATCCGCGTCGCTCAACGGTCCCAGGCTGTGCGGCAGGCGACGGCGCAGGGCATAGGCGGCGATGCCGCCGCCATCCAGCCGCCACACGGCGGTGACGTCGATAACCATGGGGATGGCTTCGCCCTTGGCGGTGACAAAGGGCGTGGCATAGCTGCGGCCAGCCAGCGGTGGCGTCCAGCTGGCCGGTGTGCAATCCGTTTCCGTGGCTTCCGAAGCCGTCGCCCCGGCCCGGGAAACCGGGGGAACCGCAGCCGGTCGAGGGGGCGGCGCACTCGGGTCGACCGGCACACAGCTGAGCTGGCCGCCGCTGACGTCAGACACCCGGGCCAGCTGAACGTCCTCGTCGGCGTTGCGGCCGAGAAAAAAGGTGAGGACGGAACGCAGCACCTCAGTGCAGGTCACCTGGGCGTCATAGCCGCTGCTGGAGGCGATGGCCGCGAGAACCGTGATGTCATCCAGACGAATAAACACATCCGGCGGCGGCAATTTGCGCAACAGGGCGCGCTCGACTCCGTCCCAGATATGGTCGCTGCGGGTGTCCCAGCGCGAACCAAGCTGCTCGCGGATCGGGGCCAGTGACAGGGTGAAGACCCGGCCCTCGCGGATCAGCCCCGCCTCGGCCATCCGGTCAATCTGATCGCGGCGCGAGGTGCTGATGCTGACGATCGAAACCGGACTGGACACATGCCTCTTCCAAACTGGACTACCCTCACAGGTAAATCACCGGACTTTAGGAAGTCTTACAGCACCGCAGTAGAAACGTCTGCAAATACAGACAGCTTGGCCGCAGAAGTCGGATTTTTCACTGTCGATTGAACTGATTACAAGTCGCGCAGAAAGCCGAGCAGGTAGTCGTTGACCTCAACCGGACGTTCCTGCTGCAACCAGTGACCGGCACCGGTCAGCACATGCCGACCGCGCAGGTCGACAAGCCAGTCGCCGAGTGTCGCCTCATGCGCGCCGGCATAGCGACGAACCGGATCAAGCTCGCCGACAAGGAACAGGGCGGGCACGGTGATCCTGGCGTCCTGAACAAAGGCCGTCAGGGCCCAATTGCGGTCGAGGCAGCGGTACCAGTCGAGCGGCCCCTTGAATCCACCGGCGGTAAAGGCGGCGACATAGTCGGCGAAATGGTCGGGACTGAGCCAGGGCGGCAGGGCCGCGTGGTCCGGGACGGCCTCGAGCATGCTGACGCCGGGCGGCAGCAGGCCGGTGGCGCGGTGTTCCGGTGCGGTAGCACCGTCATAGCTCCAGAAGCATTTGCGCAGGGCAGTTGCCGGGTCGGCATCAAACGCCAGGTGCGCGTCGGCCGCCTGAAAGCGCAGGATATAGATATCGCCCAGTCCGGCCCGCCGACCCATCGCGGCCATGGTTTCGGTCGGCCGGCCATTGGGGCGACGCGGCTGGAACGGGACCGACAGACCGGCGACGGCGCGGAACATGTCGGGTCGCAGCAGGGCACAGTGCCAGGCCACCGGCGCGCCCCAGTCGTGCCCCACGACGACGCATTCGCTTTCCCCCAGCGCCCGCACCAGATCGACCATGTCCCCGACCAGATGCAGCAGGGTGTGGTCGGCGGTCTCGCCCGGCTTGTCGGTGCCGCCATAGCCGCGCATGTCGGGGGCCACGGCGTGATAGCCGGCCGCCGCCAAAGCCTCGACCTGGGCACGCCAGCTGAGGCCCAGTTCGGGGAAGCCGTGGAGCAGCAACACCAGCGGACCGGTCCCGGCCTCGAGGATCTGCTGGGTCAGGCCGTCGGTTTTCAACCGTCTCGTCTGCATCGGACCTCCGGGGGAGTAGCGCCGGGCGCGGCATTGTGATTTGTGCCGGACATGACCCGCCTGACATCGCTTCCTGACGGTACGGCCGTTCCCATCCTTGGCCAAGGGACCTGGGAGATCGGCGACCATCCTGAAACCCGCGACGCCGAAATGCGCGCCCTGTCGCGCGGCCTCGACCTGGGCCTGACCCTGGTCGACACGGCCGAGATCTATGGCAATGGCAATTCCGAACGGCTGGTCGGCGAGGTCATCGCCGGGCGGCGCGACGAGGTGTTTCTGGTGTCCAAGGTCAAGCCGGACAATGCCAGCGAGATGAAGATGATGCTGGCCTGCGAGAAGTCGCTGGAGCGGCTGGGGACCGACCGGCTGGACCTGTATCTGCTGCACTGGGAGGGTCGCCATCCGCTGGAGGAGACCATCGCCGCCTTCGAGGAACTGGTCGACGAGGGCATGATCCTGCGCTGGGGCGTCAGCAACATCGACCTGAAGACCATGCGCAAGATGATGCGGATGGAGGGCGGCGACCAGTGCGCGGCCAATCAGGTCCTGTATCACCCCGGCTCGCGCGGCATCGAGTTCGACCTGCTGCCGTGGTCGCGGGCCCGCGACATGCCGGTGATGGCCTATTCGCCGCTGGGACGCGGCAAGCTGCTGAACGAACCGGTGCTGCAGCAGATCGCCGACCGCCACGACGCCACCCCGGCCCAGATCGCCCTGGCCATGGTGCTGCGTCAGGAGGGGATCATCGCCATTCCCAAGGCGTCCACGGTCGAGCACGTCGAGCTGAATGCTGCGGCGCTGGAGATCCAGCTGGACGACGAGGACATCGCCGCCCTGGACCGCGCCTTCCCGCCGCCGACGTCGGAACAGCCGCTGGATGTGATCTAGGGCCAAGGCCGGGAGCGGGCGGGTCCGGTGGTCAGGGCGCGGGCCGGTGAGCGGACGCGCGGAATGTCCGGTAGGGGTGGCTCAACCGGTGAACGCAACACACTAACTTTATCTTCGGAGATGAAACGTGGGTGATGAAGCAGCGTCGAAAGCGGTCAATCGACACGCCCAAAGGTCGGCTCACCTTGTCATCCCGGACGCTGCGAAGCGGCGATCCGGGACGGTGTGATCCCCGTGTTCGGGGCTTCCCGGAAATCGCGGCGCGATTGTCCGGGAGACGGGTTCCGCCACGCTGGATCCTGACCTGTCTCCCGGAAAGCGGCTGACGCCGCTTCCGGGAGGATTAATTTCTTTCACTCAAGCGTCCCGGACAGCGCCTCCGGCGCTTCCGGGATGACAACTGCCAATCGGTACCGTTCGGGCAAGGCCGGCATCAAGAACGGGTCGAGAGTGGTCAATCGGCAAATCGGCATAGCTGACTTGCGCTATGGGCGGCGGCGCGCTTTGATCGGCGGATGAAACCCCTGACTGCCGCCGCACTATTGGGCGCTCTGACGGCGTTCGCATCCCTGCAAGTCGCCGTCGCACAACCTTCAGCTCTGACCCGCGATTGGGCCCAACAGCTGGAAGCATCGCTCGATCTGAAGGTGGCGCTGAACGCCACGCCCCACCTGGAAGGCGGCGCTCCGAAGCCCGTCGCCGAATATGCTCGCTACTATCGAATGATCGAGAGGGATGGGCGTCAGATTGTCGAAGCGGTTTTTGCGCCTCCGGTCGAGCCGCATCCATCGGACTGGCGAACCTCCCGGTACACCCCGAACGGCATGGAAGATTTGGGGCCAACCCCACAGCCATCCGCGGAGGCTTTGCAGCGTGGTCGCCGCGACATCCACATTGACGAGCCGTTTCCCGTCGTTTTCGACGGCGGCTGTTCGGTCGTGACGCTTTCAATCGACTATGAAAGCCGCCGCATTCTTTCTGCCCATTGCAATGGTGTTGCCTGACGCACCCTGACGTCCGACTTGGGTCGATACCGGACTTGTGGTGGACGCCTGAAACCGGCCATTCACCGACCCCGCCCCCTGCCTCCGCAAGACAGGGGGCCCCGCAGCATCCCCCCTCCCCGCCGCGCCGCGACGGGGAGGATGGATCGGATCAGGCGGCCTTCTTCGCTCCGGCGAACTTGCCGTAGAAGGTCTCGCCTTTCTTGGCCATGTCGCGCAGCAGTTGCGGCACCTTGAAGCGGTCGCCGTAGCGGGCGGCATAGTCATCCGCCTGGGCCACGAATTCCTTCAGACCGGTCTGGTCGATCATCGTGATCGGGCCGCCGGTCCAGGGCGCGAAGCCCCAGGCCAGGATGGCGCCGACATCGGCCTCGCGCGGGTCGTCGATGACGCCCTCTTCCCAGCAGCGCGCGACCTCGACGGCCTGACGGTACAGCAGGCGCTGCTTCTGGTCGGCGACCAGTTCGGGCGTCGAGTCATTGATCCTGACCGGGGCCAGCTCGGCCAGGCCGGGCCAGATGACCTTGGGCTTGCTGTCATAGTCATAGAAGCCCTTGCCGTTCTTGCGGCCGTAGCGGCCCAGCTCCTCGACCATCTTCTGGACGATGTGCGAGCCCGGCAGCGGCTGGTATTTGTCGCCCAGATCCTCGGCGGTCTGTTTGGCGATCTTGACCGACAGGTCCAGGGCCACGTCGTCGTGCATTTCCAACGGACCGCGCGGCATGCCGGTCATGCGGCCGATGTTGTCGATCAGGGCGGGGGCATAGCCCTCTTCCAGCATGGCCATGCCCTCGGCGACATAGGTGCCGAAGCAGCGCGAGGTGTAGAAGCCGCGGCCGTCGTTGACGACGATCGGGGTCTTGCGGATCTTCATCACATAGTCGAGCGACTTGGCGATCGCCGCCTCGCCGGTCTTCTCGCCGAGGATGATCTCGACCAGCATCATCTTGTCGACCGGCGAGAAGAAATGGATGCCGATGAAGTCCTCGGGACGGACGGAAGCCTCGGCCAGACCGGTGATCGGCAGGGTCGAGGTGTTGGAACCGAACACCGCCCCCGGGGCCAGCTGGGCCTCGGCGCGCTTGGTCACGTCGGCCTTGATCTCGCGGTTCTCGAACACGGCCTCGATGACCAGATCCGAACCCTTGATCAGGTCGTAGTCGGTGGTGGCGGTGACCGATCCGAGCAGGGCGTCGAACTTGTCCTGGGTGATCTGGCCGCGCGACAGACGCTTCTTCAGCAGTTCCTCGACATGGGCCTTGCCCTTGTCGGCGTCTTCCTGGCTGCGGTCGATCAGGATGGTCTCGATCCCGGCCAGGGCCTGAACGAAGGCGATGCCCGCGCCCATCATGCCGGCCCCGATGACGGTGACCTTCTTCGGATCGGACTTGGGCTGACCGGCCGGGCGCACGGCCCCCTTGTCCAGCTCCTGCTTCGACAGGAACAGCGAGCGGATCATGGCCTGGGCCTGCGGCGTCATCAGGGTCTTGATGAAATAGCGGGTCTCGATGCGCAGGGCCGCGTCCATCGGCACCTGAACGCCCTCATAGACGGCCTTCATCAGATTGGTGGCGGCCGGATAGTTGCCGTAGGTCTGCTTGCGGATCATCGCATTGCCGACGAGGAAATTCTGGATCCCGACCGGATGGTAGGGACCACCGCCGGGCAGTTTGAAGCTCTTGTCGTCCCACGGCTGGACGGCCTTGCCGCCGCCCTTGATCCAGGCCTTGGCGGCCTCGACCTCGGTGCCCTTGGCCACGACCTCATGGATGATGCCCGCGCCCCTGGCGTCGTTGGGCCGGAAGGACTTGCCCTCGGTCATGGCCATCATCGCCGCCTGCACGCCGATCAGGCGCGGCAGCCGCTGGGTGCCGCCACCGCCGGGGAACAGGCCGACCTTGATCTCGGGCAGGCCCAGCTGGATCTTGTTGTCGTCACCGGCCACCCGGTAGTGGCAGGCCAGGGTCAGTTCGAGACCGCCGCCCAGCGCCAGGCCGGTGATGGCCGCGGCGACCGGCTTGCCGCAGGTCTCCAGCGCGCGCAGGGCCGCGTTCAGCTTCCAGCCGGCATCGTAGGCCTCCTGCAGCGAACCGCCGGCCAGCATGCCGCCGGCCATGTCGCCGAGGTCTGCCCCGGCGCAGAAGCCCGTGGTCTTGCCCGAGGTCAGCACCGCGCCCTTGATGGCGTCGTCGGTCCTGACCCGTTCGACCCACTCGGGGATCTCGGCCATGACCTTGCTGGTCAGGGTGTTCATCGACCGTCCGGGAACGTCGAAGGTGATCAGGGCGATGCCGTCGGCATCGACGTCGATTTTGAAATTTTCGAGGCTCATGATGCGTTCCCGTCAACTTGATGGTGGAGGTGAATGCGCTGGGCCGAGACCGTTTTCGTCTTCGACATCACGACATCGCCCGTGTGTTTGGTTTCGGAGGGTTCGAACAGAACCACCCAGCATTCTTCGTCCGCGACCGGATTGTGCTCGACGCCGCGAGGCACGACATGGACGTCCCCGGCACCGAGCCGGACCGGGGGGCGGTCGCGATATTCAATGACCATGCTGCCCTTCCAGATCAGGAACAGCTCGTCCTCGTCCGCATGGGCGTGCCAGGTCAGATCGCCCTGAATCTTGGCCACCTTGACGCTCTGGCCGTTCAGGTCCGCAACGACGCGCGGCGACCAGTGATCCGTCACCGCGGCGAATTCCTGATCGATCGAGCTGACGCGCCCCATCCCGGTCACACCCGCTCGATCACCGTGGCGACACCCATGCCGCCGCCGATGCACAGGGTGATGAGGGCGGTCGACTTGCCCGAGCGTTCCAGCTCGTCCAGCACCGTGCCGGTGATCATGGCCCCGGTCGCGCCCAGCGGGTGACCCATGGCGATGGCCCCGCCGCAGACGTTCATCTTGTCGTGGTCGACGTCGAGCGCCTGCATGAAGCGCAGCACCACGGCGGCGAAGGCCTCGTTCAGTTCATAGAGGTCGATGTCGGTCGACTGCATGCCCAGTTTGGCGAGCAGCTTCTTGGCCACGAACTCGGGGCCGGTCAGCATGATCGACGGCTCCGAACCGATCGAGGCCGCGCCGAGGATGCGGGCGCGCGGCTTGAGGCCTGCGCCCTGGCCGGCTTCCTTGGTGCCGATCAGCACCCCGGCCGAGCCGTCGACGATGCCCGAGCTGTTGCCCGGCGTGTGCACGTGATTGACGCGGGCCACCTCGGGGTAGCGCTGGTTGATCACGGAATCGAAGGCCATCTCGCCCATCATGGCGAAGGACGGCTTCAGCGACCCGAGGGTCTGCATGTCGGTACCGGGACGGATGGTCTCGTCACGATCCAGCTGGACCAGGCCGAGCTGATTCTTGACCGGGATGACCGAATTCTTGAACCGGCCCTCTTCCCAGCTACGGGCCGACCGCTTGTGGCTCTCGACTGAATAGGCGTCGACGTCGTCGCGGCTGAAGCCCCATTTCGAGGCGATCATGTCGGCCGAGACGCCCTGGGGCACGAAATAGGTCGGGAAGGCGCTGGAGGGATCGACCGGCCAGGCCCCGCCGTCGCTGCCCATCGGCACGCGGCTCATCGCCTCGATACCGCCGCCGACGGCGAAATCGGCCTCGCCGGACTTCACCTTGGCCGCGGCCATGTTCACGGCCTCGAGGCCTGAGGCGCAGAAGCGGTTGACCTGAACGCCCGAGGTGGTCTCGGCCCAGCCGGCGGTCAGCACGGCGGTGCGGGCGATGTCGGCGCCCTGCTCACCCACCGGGGAGACGCAGCCGAGGATGACGTCGTCGACCTTGGAGGTGTCCAGTTCGTTGCGGTCGCGCAGGGCTTCCAGCACCTGGGTCGCCATCGACAGGGCGGTGATCTCGTGCAGCGAGCCGTCCTTCTTGCCCTTGCCGCGCGGGGTGCGAACCGCATCATAAATATAGGCTTCGGCCATGGGGCGTCTCTCTTGGCTGGGGTCCCCGGCCCGGCTCTCGATGCCGGGCGACGAACGGGACGAACGGTTTGGAGCGTGCCCGTCAAGAACCCTACGTTTACGTCAACGTCAAGTATTTTGTCCCCAAAACCCGGCGAGACCGGGCCCTGTCGAGAACGACTCTCAGCTAGCGTGGCCGTAGGAACGGTCATGCGGGTCCGCGTCTTATCGGGTCAGTATCCCCAACAAGGACGAGGCCATGACCCAGACATATGAAGAGATGGACGCGATTGCGATGTTGAAGGCCGACCACCGCAAAGTGGAAGACCTGTTCGAACAGTTCGAGGCCGCCTCCGGCAAGGCGAAGAAGCAGACCCTGGCCGAGACCATCTGCCTTGAGCTGAAGGTGCATACGGCGATCGAGGAAGAGGTCTTCTATCCGGCCTGCCGCGGCCAGATCGAGGACGACCTCGTCGACGAGGCCTATGTCGAGCACGACGCGGCCAAGGTGCTGATCAACGAGATCGAGGCCGGCGGCCCGGATGAGAAATTCTACGACGCCAAGGTCAAGGTGCTGTCGGAGATGATCGAACACCACGTCGAGGAGGAAGAGAAGCGGGTCGAGGGTATGTTCAGCCAGGCGCGTTCGGCGGGTCTGGACATGGACGCCCTGGCCGACGACATGCGCGCCCACAAAAAGACCGCCACCGCGCGCTTCAAGTCGGGCAAACCTGCGCAAACCACCACCTTCGACGGTGACGCCGGCGTCGCTGCCTGATCTAGCTCACCGGGGGACGGCCAGCCTGACCAGCTTGCCGTCCTCTTCGTCGGTGATGGCCCAGACCGCCCCGTCCGGCCCGACGGCGACGTCGCGGACCCGTTCGCCCAGGCCGGTCAGCAACCGCTCCTCGCCGACCACCCGACCGTTTTCGATCACCAGCCGGGCGATGTGTTTTTCCTTCAGGCCGGCGACCAGAAGATTGCCGCGCCAGCCGGCGAACATGGCTCCGTCGTAGAAGGTGGCGCCGCCGGGGGCGATGACCGGATCCCAGTAATAGACCGGCTGTTCAGTGCCCGCGCGCGCGGTCAATCCGGCGTTGATCGGCCCGCCGCGGTATTCGATGCCATAGGCGGCGGCGGGCCAGCCATAGTTGGCCCCCGCACGGTCGAGATTGACCTCATCCCCGCCCCGCGCGCCGTGTTCGATCGTCCACACGGCCCCGGTGCCGGGCTGGGTCGCCACGCCCTGGACGTTGCGATGTCCCAGCGACCAGATTTCCGGCAGGGCTCCGGCCCGGTCGGCAAAGGGATTGTCGGTCGGCACCGAGCCGTCGGCATGGATGCGGATGGTCTTGCCCATGTGCGAGGCCAGATCCTGGGCCTGGGGCCGCATCGGTGCGTCAGAGCGTTCGCCCAGGGTGATAAACAGATAGCCCTGCGGATCGAAGGCCAGCGACGAGCCGAAATGCAGCACCCCGTCATAGGCGGGCAGGGCCCGGAAGATGACCTGCACTCCCTCGACCCGTGACCCGTCGCCGGACAGCCGGCCGCGCGCCACGCTGGTGGCATTACCGCCGTCACGGGCTTCGGCATAGCTCCAGTAGATCATCCGGTCGGTGCCGAAGTCCGGCCCGGTCACCACATCCAGCAGCCCGCCCTGCCCCCGGGCGTCGACCGCCGGCAAGCCGGCGACCGGGGTACTGATCCCGCCGTCGGCGGAGATGATCCGCAGCCGTCCCGGCCGCTCGGTCACCAACCAGCGGCCATCGGGCAGCAGGGCCAGGCCCCAGGGATGCTCCAGCCCGGCGGCGATCACCGTATGGCTCATTGCCGTTTCGGTGCGAACTCCCGGGGCCCGGGTCTGTCCTGGGAAGGCCGGTTGCTGATCCGGAGCATTGGCCGGGCGGGTCTCGACCGGCGCACCGGGCGCGGGCGCGACCTGTGCCGCGTCGCCAGCCCGGCAGGCGGCGGCCAAGGCGACGGCGGCAAGGGTGACGGCGAGGACGGTCAGACGCATGGGCTCTTCCCTTTTCACAGACGCGGACAGCCGGAGCGACCCGTCAATACCGCGCCTTCACGTCCGGGTCACGATCCCGTCGCGGCGGGACCCCGACCCTATAGACGTCCGACGACTTGAACCCGCGCCCGGCCCTCTATATAGGCACGCCTCTCCCGCGCCGGCCCCGGCCGACGGGAGGTCGAGGCATAGTGGCTGGGTAGCTCAGCTGGTTAGAGCGGTGGATTCATAACCCACAGGTCGGCGGTTCAAGTCCGCCTCCAGCCACCATTTCCTCAAGACCCCCGGCCCGACCGGCGCAACCGTTGCCGTAGCGCCGCGTTTCCGATGCAGGTTCAACCTGCTCCGGGAGCATTCCATGTCCATCCGTATCGCCACCCTCGCCGCCACCGCCGCCGCCCTGTCGCTGGGCCTCGTCGCCTGCACGCCGGCCGATCAGAACCAGGCCGAGGCCAATACCGAGGCGGCCGCTGACAATGCCGCCGACGCTGCCGCCACGGCCGGCACCCAGATCCAGGAAGGGGCCGCCGCCGCCGGTGAGGTCATCGAGGGCGGGGCCATGAAGGCCGCCCAGGCCGTCGAGTCCGGCGCGGGCAATGTGGCCGACCATCTGGAGGCCAATCAGGCCGAGGCCGCCGCCGAAGGCCGCCCGGGGGCCACCGCGCCCACGCCGCAGCAGTAGACACCTGTTGTCGGTCGGGGCGGGCGTTCAGCCTTCCTCGGCCAGCAGGGCGTCGATCAGGGCCCGGGCCTGGGGTCCGGCCCAGTCGGCCTCACCGGCGAAGGCGGCGCGGATGCGGCCCTGACGGTCCAGCAGGATGGTCTGGGGCATCTTGCCCTTGCCCGGAAACACGAACGGCAGCCGGAATTCCGGATCGTTGTAGAGCGGCAGGGGTTCGTGGACGTCGATAAAACTGGTGGCGTCGGCGATCGCGTCGGGGCCGGTGTCGACATTGACCGGCAGCACCACCAGATCGCGCCCGGCATAGAGTTCGGCCAGCCGGGCCAGGGTCGGCATCTCGGTGCGGCACGGCGCGCACCACATGGCCCAGAGATTGACCACCACCACCTTGCCGCGGAAATCGGCGAAATGAACATCCGCGCCGCCGCGGGATTTGAACACCTCGTCCGGGGCCTGAACCAGCGTCGCCGGGGTCTCGAGCCGGGCCAGCGGCCCGGTGGCGAAGCGGGCCAGGTCGCTCTTCGCGGCCGCCGCCGCAACCGGGGCTTTGAAGACTATGCCCCTGTTGGCGTATAGCAGACCCGCGCCGCCGATCCCGAGGATCAGCAGACCCGCAGCCGCAACCGCCCATCCCGTCTTCTTCGAGCCGCTCATGTCCACCTTGCCCGACACATCCCCGCCCTCCGAAGGGCGCGCCAAGGGGCAGACCCTATGGGGCGGGCGCTTCAACGCCAAGCCCGCGGCGATCATGCAGGCCATCAATGTCTCGATCGGGGTCGACCAACGCCTGTGGCAGCAGGATCTGGCCGGGTCGCGGGCCCATTGCCGCATGCTGGAGAAACAGGGGATCATCGCCGCCGCCGACGCCGCCGCCATCCTGGCCGGTCTCGACACCGTCGAGGGCGAGATCCGCGACGGCTCCTTCCCGTTCCGCGACGCCTATGAGGACATTCACATGAATGTCGAGGCACGGCTGGCCGAGCTGATCGGTGAGCCGTCGGGCCGATTGCATACGGCGCGCTCGCGCAATGATCAGGTGGCGACCGACTTCCGACTCTGGGTCCGCGACGCCTGCGACGGCACGGTGAGCCAGCTTGAGGGGCTGCAACGCGCCCTGCTGGCCCGGGCCGAACAGCATGCGGCCGACCTGATGCCCGGCTTCACCCATCTGCAGACGGCCCAGCCGGTGACCTTCGGCCACCATCTGATGGCCTATGTCGAGATGTTCGGCCGTGACGCCTCGCGCTTCGCCGATGCCCGCAAACGCATGAACGAGAACCCGCTCGGCGCGGCGGCCCTGGCCGGGTCGCCCTTTCCCGTTGATCGCCACATGACCGCCGCCGAACTGGGCTTTGACCGCCCGATGGGCAACAGCCTCGATGCCGTGTCGGATCGCGACTTCGCGCTGGAAAGCCTGGCCGCGGCCTCGATCTGCGCCGGGCATCTGTCGCGGCTGGCCGAGGAGATCGTCATCTGGATGACGCCGATGTTCGGCTTCGTCACCCTGCCCGACGACCTGACCACCGGCTCGTCGATCATGCCGCAGAAGCGCAACCCCGACGCCGCCGAACTGGTCCGGGCCAAGACCGGCCGGATCATCGGCTCGTTCGTGGCCCTGAGCACGGTGATGAAGGGGCTGCCGCTGGCCTATTCCAAGGACATGCAGGAGGACAAGCCGCCGGTGTTCGAGGCCTTCGACGCCCTCGACCTGGCCGTGGCGGCGATGACGGCGATGATCGCGGTGCTGCAGCCCAACACCGAAAACATGCGCGCCGCCGCCGGGGCCGGGTTCTCGACCGCCACCGACCTGGCGGACTGGCTGGTACGTGAACTGAACCTGCCGTTCCGCAAGGCGCACCATGTGACCGGCGCGGCGGTGAAGCGGGCCGAGGTCCTGGGTGTGGACCTGTCGCAACTTTCGCTGACCGAACTGCAATCGCTTGAACCCGGCGTCACGGAAGCGGTTTACAAGGTACTCACCCCTGAGGCTTCCTGCGCCAGTCGCCAGAGCTTTGGAGGCACAGCGCCGGAACAGGTCCGTGCGCGCATCGCCGAATGGAAGACCCGCCTGTCATGACCAGACTGCTCCTGTCGGGCGCGATCGCCCTTCTCGCCCTGTCCGTCTCCGGCTGCGGCCGCATCGCCGACCTTGAGGCCCCGCCTGCCCGCCAGACCGAACGCGCCCTGCCCGACGCGCGCGGCAAGACCCTGCCCGAGCCGGCGACGATCAATCGTCCGCCCAGTGAGAACCCGATCGACGGCGGTCCGGGCAGCAGCCCCTATGACGGTCCCCGCTAGGCCTTGCATCATTTTGACCTGATCGCCGGGACACTGCACGCCGAGGGCGTGTCGCTCGAGACCCTGGCCACTGCGGTCGGCACCCCGGCCTATGTCTATTCCAGCGCGACCCTGCGCCGGCACTACGGCCTGCTGCGCGACGCCGCCAACGCCTGGCCGGACGCCCTCGGCGAGGCGCTGATCGCCTATGCGGTCAAGGCCAACAGCAATCTGTCGGTGCTGGCGACCCTGGCCCGGCTGGGCTGTGGCGCGGACACGGTCTCGGAGGGCGAGATCCGCCGGGCCCTGACGGCCGGTATCCCGGCCCAGAGGATCATCTTCTCGGGCGTGGGCAAGACCGACTCCGAACTGGCCTTTGCCATCGACGTCGGCGTGCGCCAGATCAATATCGAATCCGCGGTCGAGCTGGACCGGCTGATCGCCGTGGCCGAGGCCCGGTCCGCGAACCCCGCCATCGCCATCCGCGTCAATCCGCGCATCGGGGCCGGGGGTCACGCCAAGATCACCACCGGTGGCGACACCGACAAGTTCGGCGTGCCCGTCGAGGAGGCCCTGGCCCTCTATGCCCGGGCCGCAGAGTCGCCCCACGTCACCCCGGTGGGGCTGGCCTGTCATATTGGCAGCCAGATCACGACGCTGGAGCCGCTGGAGGCGGCGTTCCGGGTGCTGCGCGAGATGACCCTGACCCTGCGAGCCCGGGGCCTGACCGTCAGCCGCCTCGATCTGGGGGGTGGTCTGGGGGTGCCCTATTCGGGCGCAGCCACGGTGCCGCCGTCACCGGCCGACTATGTGGCCATGGCCGCCCGGGTGCTGGACGGTCTCGGGGTCGAGGCGGCGTTCGAGCCGGGCCGTCTGCTGGCCGCCAATGCCGGGGTGCTGCTGAGCCGGGTCATCCAGGTAAATGAGCGCAGCGACGGTCGCCGCTTTCTGGTGCTGGACGCGGCCATGAATGACCTGCTGCGTCCGGCCCTCTATGATGCCGAGCATGAATTACTGCCGGTGCGCCCGCGCGCGGGCGACAGCCGTCCGTATGACGTCGTCGGTCCGGTGTGCGAGACCGGCGACACCTTCGCCCGCGACCAGCCGTTGCCGCCGTTGCAGGCGGGGGACCTGGTCGTCTTCATGGGGGCCGGGGCCTATGGGGCGGTCATGGCCGGGGAATACAACAGCCGCCCGCTGGTGCCCGAGGTGCTGGTTGATGGAGATCGCTGGGCCGTGGTTCGGGTCCGTCCGACCTATGACGAGATGCTGGCCCGCGAACCGAGGGCCGACTGGCTCTGAAACCCGGTCGGCGTCTGGCCGGTTCAGTCCAGGGCGCAGATGTCCGGCAGGCCGCGCAGGGCCCCGGCATGGTCGAGGCCATAGCCGACCAGAAACCGGTTCGGGGCCTCCCAGCCGACGAAGTCCGGTTCGGGCGCGCGCGGCAGGGGCCAGGGCTTTTTGGCGAACACACAGGTCAGCACCTCGGCCGCCCCGGCCTCGCGGGTGATGCGCACCGCCTCGGCCAGTGACAGGCCGGTGTCGAACACGTCATCGAGGATCAGCACCCGGCGGCCGGCGATCGGACGCTGGAACGGAGCCCGCACCTCAACCCGTCCACGGCTGGACTGTTCGTCGCCGTAGGAGGCCAGCCACAGGGCATCGAAATGAACGTTGCGGCCAGCTCGCGCCAGGGCCCGGGTCAGGTCCGCGGCGAACCACAGCCCCCCGGTCAGCAGCACGGCGGCCACCGTGTCGTCATCGATCACCGGGGCGATGCGCGCGGCCAGTTCGGTGACGATGCGCTGGATATCCGCCTCGGGCAGCAGAAGGGTCGGTTCAACCGGCTGGGCCGGGGTCGCATCAGCCATGTTGGCGGGGCTCCGTAGCCGGTGCGTGAGGGTCGCTTACGGCCACGGCATCGACGGGATGCAGGTCGACGGCCTCGGGCATCGGGCCGAGGGCCGGACGCAGTCCACCTTCGTCGGCCGAAGGCAGCGGGCGGGCGGTATGGGGCACATTGACCGGCCGGACCACCGGCACGGGCCGCGCCTCGTCCATCGACAGGAAGATCACATCGACCCCGGCGGCCTTGCCCCCCGGATCAGGGATCTGGACGGCGAAACCCTGCACCTTGCCGGGCAGGACCGGAGCGGCGTCGATGCGCACCACGGCATGACCGATTTCGGCCCCGTGGGCATCCAGCAGGGACAGGCGCACCGGCGGGGCGATGACCTCACGGGCCCGCACATTGCGCAGCGCGCCGGACACCAGCACCTGATCCGGCGAGTCCGGCCCGGTGCGGGCGGAAATGGCCTCGAACTCAAGACCCGTCGGATTCACCGGGGTTCCGACCGCCGCATAGGCCGCAGCGGCGCGGGGATAGAGGTCGACCACCTCGACCCGAAACAGCCAGCCGGCGGTCAGCAGGGCCGCGAAGGCCGAGGCGACCCCGGCCCAGACTACGCCATGGGTGGCGGCACGGCGCAGCCGGCGCTGTTGCTCGGCCCGGGCCCGGAAGGCCTTGGGCAGTTCGGGGGCCGGTGTTTCGGCCAGGGATTCGACGGGGACTTCGCGTTTGGCGACCGGCGGAGCGACCGGCTCCGGGGTCGGGCCGGCGTCCAGATCCAGCGGTTCTTCGGGGCTGGCCTGCCAGATATGGGCGCAGCTCTTGCAGCGCACACGACGGCCCGAGGGGCCAATCGCCTCGTCAGGGGTGAAATAGCTGGTGGCGCAGGACGGGCAGGTCAGTATCATGTGGTCTGACTGCGAGGCTTTGAGCCCCCTCCCGTCGAGGCGCTGTCACGCCCCGTTCCTATAAGTAGCCTATGCCCGAATCGCACCGTCGCGCCGCCGAAATCGATACCGCTGACGAAACCGTCCGCCTTGAGGGCGTGGGATTCGGCTATGCGGACGCGCCCGGCGTGCTGCGGAACGTCGACCTCATTCTGCCCCGTGGCTCTTTCCACTTCCTTACCGGCCCCTCAGGTGCTGGAAAATCATCGCTACTCAAACTTCTGACGCTGGCCGAGCGGCCGACTTCCGGCAGGCTGCACCTGTTCGGCGAGGACGTCACCCATATCCCGCGCAGCGCGGTCCCGGCAATCCGGCGACGCACGGGGGTCGTGTTTCAGGATTTCCGCCTGCTGGACCATCTGAGCGCCTTCGACAATGTCGCCCTGCCGCTGCGTCTGGCCCGACTCAAGCCCGAGGACTACGCCGCCGACGTCGAGGAAATGCTGAACTGGGTCGGGCTCGGGGCCCGTATGGCCGACCGGCCACCGGCCCTGTCAGGCGGCGAAAAACAGCGGCTGGCCATCGCCCGGGCCGTGGTCGCCCACCCCGGACTGATTCTGGCCGACGAACCGACCGGCAGTGTCGATGCCGCCATGGGCGAGAAATTACTGGGTCTGTTCCAGGCGCTGAACCGGCTGGGCACGACCGTACTGATCGCCAGCCATGACGAAACCCTGGCCGCGCGTTCCGGAGCCCGCATCCTGCGGCTGGACCGGGGTCGGCTGATCGGGAGCGGCGCATGATCGCTCGTCTCACCCGCCGTCCCGCGAATCTGTTGCCGCGCGACAGCGCCGGCGAGCCCTGGCTGGCGGCGGTGATCGCCATCCTGTGCTTTCTGGCCTGCCTCGCCGCAGTCGGAGCCACTTCGGCCGATCGGGCGGCGCACGGCTGGGCCGGTCAGTTACGGGCCGAGGCCACAGTTCAGGTGCGCCCGCGCGTCGGCGAGACCGGGGCCGGGGCCGCCGCGCGCGCCGCCGAGACCCTGGCCGGGGTCGACGGCGTGGCCGAAGCCGAGGCCATGGACCGCGAAACCGCCGAGGCCCTGCTGCGGCCATGGATCGGCGACGCCATCCTGCCCGACCTGCCGCTGCCCTATCTGGTCACGGTGCGACTGGACCCCACGGTTCCGGCCAGCGCCGTGACCCTGAGCCGGGCCCTGGCCGAGGCCGGTCTGGACGCCAGTGTCGACGATCACAGCCTGTGGCGCGGCGAGGTCGAGCGGGCGGCGATGATCATCAGCCTGCTGGCCGCCGCCGCCTTCCTGCTGACCGCCTCTGCGGCCGCCGCCGCCATTGCCTATGCCACCCGCGCGGCCCTGGCAGCGCAATGGCCGGTGATCGAGACCCTGAGCCTGAACGGGGCCGCCGACGGCACCATCGCCTGGCTGTACCAGAAGCGATTCGGTCTGCTGGCCGCCGGAGCCGGAGCCGGCGGGGCCGCCGCCGCCGCCCTACTGGTCGCGGGGCTGCGCGGACTGGGCGGAGCCGGCGGTCTCAGCCCGGCCCTGCCCCTGGCGTGGAGCGATCTGCTGCTGCTCTCGCCATGCCCGGTGCTGGCGGCTACGGTCGCGCTGGTCGCGGCGCGGATCACAGCACTGGCGAGCCTGCGGCAGCGGCGTTAGGAAGGGCCATGAAGTTTCTGACTCTCATCGCGATTCTGGTGCTGGTCTGGCTGGTCGGCCTGTTCGCCTTCGCCGACCGGGTGCACAATCTGACCCCGGCCGGTGACCCGGCCCGGGCCGACGCCATCGTGGCCCTGACCGGCCCCTCGGCCGAACGGGTCAATGTCGCCATTCGTCTGCTGGAACAGGACAAGGGCCAGCGCCTGCTGATTTCCGGGGTCAATCGCGAGGTGCGCCGCCAGGAGCTGCGGGCCCTGACGCCGGGCTCCAGCCGTTTGTTCAACTGCTGTGTCGACCTGGGCTTCGAGGCCGAAGACACCAACGGCAACGCCCGCGAGATCGCCGAATGGGCCCGGTCCAAACACTATGACAGCCTGATCGTGGTCACCTCGGACTATCACATGCCCCGTAGCCTGGTGGAGATCCGCTCGGCCGCGCCGGGGGTGACGCTGATCCCCCATGCCGTCTCGACGCCGTCGCTGGATGATTCCGGCTGGTGGCGAGCCGCAGTCACCGCCCGGCGCATGACGCTGGAATATATGAAATATCTCGCTGCCCTGACCCGGGCCGGGGTGCACCGGTTGGGCGGTAATCCGGCCCCGGCCGATGACACCGCGACCGACGAACCGGCGACGGCGACCCCGTGACCACCCTGCGTTCCCTGCTGTTCGTCGTCTGGCTGTACCTGTCGCTGGCCGTGTTCGCCGTCGGCCTGTCGCCGGCGCTGCTGATGCCCTATCGCCCGGCCATGTGGGTGATCCGCAACTGGGCCCGGTTCTGCCTGTTCGGCCTGCGCTGGATCGCCGGGGTCAAGGTCGAGTTCCGCGGTCTGGAGTATCGCCCGGTCGGGGCCGCCCTGATCGCCGGCAAGCACCAGAGCATGCTGGACGTCATCGCCCCGTTCGCCATCCTGCCGGACAACTGTTTCATCATGAAGCAGGAGCTGGCCCCCCTGCCCTTCTTCGGCTGGTTCGCGGTCAAGACGAAGATGATCGCCGTCGACCGCTCGGCCCACGCCAAGGCGCTGAAGGCCATGGTGCGCCAGGCCCGCGACCGCTTCGCCGAGGGTCGGCAGATGCTGATCTTCCCCGAAGGCACCCGCACCCCGGTCGGGGCCGCGCCCGATTACAAGCCCGGCATCGCCGCCCTGTACCGCGACCTCGACTGCCCCTGCACCCCGATGGCCACCAATTCGGGGGTGTATTGGCCCGCGCATGGCTTCCGGCGCTATCCGGGCACGATCGTCTATGAGTTCCTGCCGCCGATCCCCGCGGGCCTGAAGCGGGATGTGTTCATGGCGCGGCTGGAGCTGGAGCTGGAGGCGGCGTCGGGGGCGTTGCTGGCGAAGAGCCCAGGCCAGTCAAAGGGCGCGGAACGTGCGCTCTAACTATTATGCGTTCCTGACCATCGCTCTCATTTGGATGGCGATCATCATGGGGTTCGCCGGCCAAATCATGTCGGTCATCGGCCCGTTCTGGTACCTGCTTTTTGGGGTGAGTGCCTTGGTGACGCTGGTCGTCGGCCAATGGTTCGTCTGCCCCTACTGCGATCATCCACTGGTCCGGCCAAAGATGATTGTCGGCGACCGTGAGGTCACAGGCTACGGAATGTTTCCGGGCCGCACCTGCACCTCATGCGGCGAAGACGTGACCCGGAATTAGACTTGCGTCTTCTCCACATGCGCGCAGATGCACAAAGGCGCTGTCTAAAGCCCCAAATCTTTCCGCAACCGGCCGATCTGGTGCATCCGCTCGTGCAGCACGGTGACGATGCCGATGTCGCCGTTCGACAGATGTCGCCAGTAGACGAGGTGGCGTTCGTAGCGAAAGACATAGCCGTCCACGCCGAACGCGGCGGGGATCGGCCGGGACGCCACGCCATGCGTCTCGATCCGGCCGAAGGCGTCGAACAGGCCGGTGATGTAGGGCTCCGCCCGGGCCTCGCCCCAGCGGTCGCGGGTGTAGCGATAGATGGCGTCGAGACGGTGCGAGGCCGCCTGCTGGACGCGGACGGCGGCCACCCGGTCAGGTCCGATTACGGGCGATGACCTCGGCCGCGGTCAAGGCGACATAGGATGACTCCGGCGCGGCGAAGGCCTGGGTCAGCTCCGCCTTCAGGCGATCGAAGGCCTCCTGCTCGCGGCGGTCCATGTCACGGCGGACGAGGTCGCGCACATATTCGCTGATGTTCTCATAGGCCCCGTTTTCACCGACGTTCGAGGCCACGAACTCGCTCAGCGCGCCGCTGAGCCGGACAGTCATTGTGGTGGTGCGGGACATGGTCACCTCCTGTTTCGTCTTCAAAATACGCAATATTGAAGACAACACAAATTGGTGCGGCCCGGTCTGTCAGTGAAGGGACCATTGCCGCATGTTCCCGTTCCGTTTCAGCCGCCGACCCGCTATCTGTGGTGCGTGTCCGACGAATCCGTCATCGCCGCCGCCGCCCACCCCGCCGTCACCGGTGCGGAGCCGTGGCTGGTGCTGCCGCCCGCCCTGGCCATACCGCCGGGCGCGGGGGCGATCTGCGATGCCGACGGGGCACGCAAGATCGGGCGCGGGGCGGCCGAAGGGGTCTTTACCGGCGGTCCGGTGATGGTGGCCCATGCCAGTCTGACGGCGCGGCGGCTGGGTCTGGCCCCGCCGCCGCGGTCGACCGATCTGCTGGATGTGCTGGAGCTGTTCGCCTTTGTGCGACCGGCCCGGTTCTGCGCCCCGTCGCCCAGTGGGCTGGCCCTGGCGCTGGGCATGAGCGAACCGAAGGGGGCCGAGGCCCAGGCGGTGGCCCTGCGTCACGCCGCCGACGCCCTGCTGCGCGAACTGGCCGGGCCTGATTATCCGCGGCGCGAGGACGCGATGACCCTGATCGAGACCCTGTCCAAAGCCGGCTGGGCCTGGGGAGAGCGCGTGTCGGGGGCGCTGCAGCACCAGCCGGTGCGGGCGCGCCAGTATCGCGGCTCGGGCCTCGATGTCTGGAGCCGGATGACCGAGTGGGAGGATGAGGCCCCGCGTGGCGAGTCCGGGTCCGCCCCCGTCGACTCTGAGTCCGCCCGTATCCGGCTGGAAAAGCTGTTGCAGGCCTCGGGTCTGGACGAGACCCGTCCGACCCAGTCCGACTATGCCGCCGAGGCCGCCTATGCCTTCTCGCCGCGCGACGAGGAGGGCCGGCCGCGCATGCTGCTGGCCGAGGCCGGGACCGGGACCGGCAAGACGCTGGGCTATCTGGCCCCGGCCTCGCTGTGGGCCGAGCGCAATCAGGGGGCGGCCTGGGTCTCGACCTATACCCGCGCCCTGCAGCGCCAGATCGACCGCGAGAGCGCCGCCCTTTGGCCCGACCCGGCCGAGCGCAAGCGCAAGGCCGTAGTGCGCAAGGGACGTGAGAACTATCTGTGTCTGCTGAACCTGCAGGACATGGTTCAGGCGGCCCAGCTGGGCAACGGTGACCTGATCGGCATGGCGCTGGCGGCGCGCTGGTCCCTGCATTCACGCGACGGCGACATGACCGGCGGTGACTATCCGGGCTGGCTGCCGGGCCTGTTCGCGGTCGGATCGGGCCAGCAGGCCAGCGCCGCCAATCTGGTCGACCGGCGCGGCGAATGCGTCCACGCGGCCTGTCCCCACTACCGGCTGTGCTTCGTCGAAAAGACCATCCGCGCCAGCCGCCGCGCTGATCTGGTCGTGGCCAACCACGCGCTGGTGATGACCCAGGCGGCGTTCGACGGGGCCCGTTCGGCCCGGGGGTTGAAGCAGGACGGCGAGACGGCGGCGCTGAAACGGATCGTCTTCGACGAGGGCCACCATCTGTTCGACGCCGCCGACAGCGCCTTTTCCGCCTGTCTGTCGGGCCAGGAATCGGCCGAGCTGCGCCGCTGGATCCGCGGGCCCGAAGGGCGGGGGCGGCGCGGGCGCGGGCTGGAGCAGCGGCTGGGTGATCTGTGCGCGGACAATGAGGCGGCGCAGAAGGCCCTGAACGATGCGGTGCGGGCCGCGGCCCAGCTGCCGGGCGAAGGGGTGTCGGGTCGGATCGCCCCGGCTTCGGGCGAGGTCAATCCGATCGGGCCGATCGAGACCTTCCTGCTGGCCGCGCTGGAACAGCTGCGGGCCCGGGCCGGTGACGGCGGCGCGGGCGGCACGGAGTTCGGTCTGGAATGCGCGCTGCGGCCGGTGACCGAACCGGTGCTGGAGGCCGCGCGCGCCGCCGCCCAGGCCCTGGCCGCCGTCGAGGCCCCGCTGTTGGCCCTGTCGCGGCATCTGGAAGACGTGCTGGACGATGAGGCGGCCGATCTGGACGGATCGCAGCGCGCCCGCATCGAGGGGGCCCTGCGGGGTCTCGACCGCCGCGCGCGTATGACCCTGCCCGGCTGGCGGTCGATGCTGGCGGCGCTGGACGAGGGCAGCGACGAGGCTGACCCCGATTTCGTCGACTGGCTGACCGCCGAGGCCGCCTTCGGTCGTATCCATGACGTGGCCCTGCGCCGTCACTGGATCGACCCGACCGTGCCGCTGGAGGCCGCGGTGATCATGCCCGCCCACGGCGTGCTGGTGACCAGCGCCACCCTGTCCGATCCGCTGGCGACGACCGGGGACGGCGACCCGTTCGACATGGCCCGAATGCGCACCGGCGCGGCGCGGCTGATCGAACCGGCGCGGACCCTGAAGGTCGAGAGCCCGTTCGACTATGCGGCCCACAGCCGGGTCATCGTCGTCAACGACCTGATCAAGGACGACGCCCGCCAGACAGCGGCGGCGATGCGCGAGCTGTTCCTGGCCGCGGGGGGCGGCGGTCTGGGCCTGTTCACCGCCATCCGCCGGCTGAAGGCCGTCTATGAACGGCTGGGGCCCGATCTGGCCCGCGAGGGCATCCCCCTCTATGCCCAGCACGTCGATCCGCTCGAGGTCGGGGCGCTGGTCGATGTGTTCCGGGCCGAACAGGACAGTTGTCTGCTGGGCACAGACGCGGTGCGCGACGGGGTCGATGTGCCGGGCCGCAGTTTGCGCATCCTCGCCTTCGACCGGGTGCCGTGGCCGCGACCGGACCTGCTGCACCGGGCCCGGCGTGAACGGTTCGGCGGACAGGGGGCGCAGGGTCGGGCCTATGACGACGCCCTGGCCCGGGCCCGCATCGCCCAGGCTTTCGGCCGGCTGATCCGGCGCGGCGACGACAAGGGGGTGTTCGTGATGCTGGACGCCGCCACCCCGACCCGGCTGTTCGCCGGCCTGCCTCCGGGAACCGAGGTGTTACGCATGGGTCTGGCCGAGGCCGTCGAAACGGTCAGCGGATTTCTGGAGCCCCGGCCGGAAGCGGCAAAAGGGTGACCGACACGCTTTTTTTGGCCGTGGTCGGCTGATACGGAACGGACATGACCGTGCCCCCGCCGATCCTCCGCCACAGCCGCAAGGGCCTGTACACCCCGCTGCTGATCGCCCTGGCCGTACTGGTCGCCTGGACCGGCTGGTGGTTCTACCTGACTCATCAGATCGAGAGCGGCATCGAGGCCCGCGCGGTCGAGATGCGGGCGGCGGGCTGGGAGATCGGGCACGGCCGGATCACCACCACAGGCTGGCCCTTCCGGACCCGGATCGCCGTCGCCTATCCCACGGTGACGGCCCCCGATGGTCGCGCCGTGTCCGCACCGTCCCTGATCGCCGAGGCCAGCACCTACAATCCGGACAAATGGGTGCTCATCGCCCCCAAAGGTCTGGTCCTGACCCGGGCCGACCACAGCAAGATGGCGGTACGCGGCCAGGCCCTGCGCATGAGCGTCAGTCACCTGAAGGCGCGCTTCCCCGACCTGCGGATTCAGCTGGACCAGCCGGTCTTCACCCCCCACCCCGGGGCCGAACCCTTCCCGATCCTGCGCGCCGGACAGCTGCAGATCGAGGCCCGCCCCCATCTGGTCGACGGGGCGGCAACCAGCGCGGACGTTGATGTGCTGTTCCGCCTGACCGACGCCCGCGCCCGTCCGGGCAGCCTGCTCGACGGTCTTGCCGTCCAGGGCCCGGTCGAGGGCTGGATCGAGACGACGATCGCGGGCGCGGATCATCTGCGGGGTCGGGCCATACTCGGCGATCTCGAAACCTGGGCTGATGCGGGCGGACGCTTCACCGCCGTACGTGGCGAACTGAAGGCCGGAGTCAGCACCGCCACCCTGTCCAGCGATGTCCTGACCATCGACACGAACGGCCGCCTGCAGGGCACTGTCGCCCTGATCGCCGACAAGCCCCTGCCGGCCCTCGCCGGACTGGCCCGTTCGGGAGTCACCGGCGTCGACCGGGCCGCCGCGGCCGGGGCGGCCACGGCGACGGCGCTGACGGGCGAGACCTCGGCGATCAATCTGCCGCTGGTGTTCCGCGACGGCCGCACCTGGGTGGGCCCCTTCGCCCTGTCACCGGCCCCGAAACTGTTCTGATGCTGATCGAGCCCGACCGGGACGCGGCCCGCGACGCCCTGGATCACGCCCTGATCGCTGCCGCCCGGGCCCGGATCGCCGCCGGGGCCCGCACGACCCCGGACGCCGAGGCCATCGCCCTGCGCGAACAGCTGGCCGACATCGCGCCGGATGAGGTTCCGCTGTTGCGGGCCCTGCTGGGACGCCTCGAGGCCGCCACCGCACCGCCGCTGACGATCTGGGGCGGTGTCGCCCGGACCCTGGCCGCCGATCGCTTCGGCCTGTCTGCCCGGCTCGCCACCGACCCAGAGACGGCGCTGACGGCCGTCCGGAACGGGCACCGGGCCCTGATCGACCTCACCGGTGACCGGCCCTGGTGGGGCCGGTTGCTGGCCCAGCCCGAACTCCGGGTGACCGCTGCCCTGCCCGACGACCGCCACGGCCGTCCGCTGGCCCTGATGGTCGACCGTCGTCCCTCCGGCCCGACCGGCGACGACCGGACCTTCTGGGTCAGTGACAGCGGGCAGGGTGACGCCAAAATCGTCACCGCCCTGGGTCAGGCCGGACTGGCCGCCACCCCCCTGATCGCGGCAGGCGGCTTGAAGCTGTTCATACTGGCGGGCTATGTGCAGGCCGACGACAGTCGCCTGAACGGTGCGCCCGGCACCCTCGCCGGTATCATCGGCGCGGCTCCGGTATTCTGAACTCGAGGACGACCATGACCGACGACACGACCGCCGCCTCCGCGCTCCGGGGCCCGATCGCCAAGCCCGGCATCCTCGACATCGCCCCCTATGTCGGCGGCAAGTCGGCCATCGCGGGCATCACCGAACCGATGAAGCTGTCGTCGAACGAGAATGCGCTCGGGGCCGGCGAGAAGGCACGCGAGGCCTATGCCGCCGCCATGGCCAACATCCATCTGTACCCGGACGGCCGGGCGACAAAACTGCGCGCCGCCGTGGCCGAGCATCACGAACTGGAGCCCGAGCGGCTGATCTTCGGTAATGGCTCGGACGAGGTGTTCGCCCTGCTGAACCAGACCTATCTGACCGCGGGCGACAATATCGTCACCGGCCAGTACGGCTTTCTTGCCTATCGCATCAGCGCCAAGGCCAACCAGGCCGAGGTCAAGCTGGCCCCCGAGCCCGGCTACAAGGCCGAGGTCGATGCCCTGCTGGAACAGGTCGATGAGCGCACCCGCTTCGTCTATGTCTCCAACCCGTCCAACCCGACCGGCAGCTACAATTCCGGCGAGGAAATCCGTCGCCTGCATGCGGCCCTGCCGTCCTCGATCCTGCTGGTGGTCGACGAGGCCTATGCCGAATTCGTGGTCGAGCCCGACTGGGAGACCGCCTTCCCGCTGGCGCGTGACGCCGCCAATCTGGTCGTAACCCGCACCTTCTCGAAGATCCACGGCCTCGGTGGCCTGCGCATCGGCTTCGGCTATGCGCCGCTGGCCGTGGCCGAGGCAGTCGACCGCATTCGCCTGCCGTTCAATGTCTCGGTGCCCGGGCTTGAGGCCGCCACCGCCGCCCTCGGCGACGAGGCCCACCAGAAGGCCTCGCGCGATCTGGTCCAGACCTGGCGACCGCGCCTGACCCAGGCCATCCGCGGCTTCGGCTTCGAGGTCATGCCCAGCGCCGGCAATTTCGTCATGGTCCGCTTCCCGGACGAGGCCCGCAACGCCACCGCCGCCAATGACTATCTGAACGGCAAGGGCATCATCGTCCGCGCCGTCGGCGGCTACGGCCTGCCCGACTGCCTGCGCATCACCATCGGCACCGAGGACCAGAACCGGGCCGTCATCGACGCGCTCAGCGAGTTCGCGGCCCGATAGGCCCGGTGTGGCCGGGCCGGTGCGTCTCTCCGCCGCCCAGGCGCGGCGCATCGCCCTGGCGGCCCAGGGGTTCGGCGTCGCCCGACCCGACACGGCCTCGGCACGCCATCTGCGCAAGACGGCCCGCGATCTGGGCGTGATCCAGATCGACAGCGTCAATGTCGTCAGCCGCACCCACTATCTGCCCGCCTTTTCGCGCCTCGGTCACTATCCGCGCGAGGCCCTCGAGGCCGAGGCCTGGGGTCGAACGCCCAGCTTGTTCGAATACTGGGGCCATGAGGCCTCGCTGCTGCCGCTGGAGAGCCAGCCCCTGTTTCGCTGGCGCATGGCCCGGGCCGAGGCCGGCGAGGGTCTGTGGAGTGGCACGGCCCGGTTCGGGCGCGAGCGACGCGACTATATCGACGGCATCCTGGCCGAGATCGAAAAGCGCGGCCCGGTCACCGGCGGGGATTTCGCCACGGGTCCGCGCGGCGCGCCGGGCTGGTGGTCATGGTCCGACGGCAAGCGGGCGCTGGAGTGGCTGTTCTGGTCCGGCAAGATCACCACCACCACCCGACGCGGGTTCGAACGCGTCTATGATCTGACCCAACGGGCCCTGCCCGCCGCGGTGCTGGACCAGCCGACGCCGACCGAGGCCGGGGCCCAGCGTGATCTGGTTCGCCTGTCAGCCCAGGCCATGGGCGTGGCCACCGCCGCCGACCTGCGCGACTATTTCCGCCTGCCCCTGGCCGATACCCGGGCCCGGATCGGCGAACTGGTCGAGGCTGGTGAGCTGGTGCCGGTCACGGTCGAGGGCTGGGACAAACCGGCCTTCATGGACCCGGCCTGTCGCAAGCCCCGGCGCATCGCCGCCCGGGCCCTGCTGTCACCGTTCGACAATCTGATCTGGTTCCGAGAGCGCACCGAACGGCTGTTCGGGGTGAAGGTGCGGCTGGAGATCTACACCCCGGCCCACAAGCGGGTACACGGCTACTATGTCCTGCCCTTCCTGCAGGACGAGGCGATCACCGCCCGGGTCGACCTGAAAGCTGATCGCAAGACCGGTATCCTGCGGGTCCAGGCGGCCTGGCGCGAACCGGATGCGACGTCAGAGACGCCGACAGCCCTGGCGCAGGAATTACGTCTGACCGCCCGCTGGCTGGGTCTGGACCGGGTCGAGGTGGTCGATCGGGGCGATCTGGCCGCAGATCTGACGGACAGACTGAAATCGGGCGACTGATTTGAGCGCGCCCGCGATGGATCAGTTGCGCCGGAAGATCCGGCTCGCCGCCCAGCCGGTGAAGGTCGCCAGCATCACGCACAGAATACCGTAGATCCACGGACGGGTCTGGGCGAACTCATAGACGTCCCGTTCGATGCCGACTTTCTCAACCGTCAGGGTCAGGTTGGAAACCGACAGCGGGGCTCCGTCCTGGAACAGCCAGACCTCGGCGAAATATTGACCCGTCGGGGCGACCGTCGGCAGGTCGACCTCGGCGCGGAACAGGCCCTTGTCGACGAATTGCACGCCGTGCGGATCGGTATCGTACAGGGCCGCGGCCTCGCGCAGGCGGATCACCGCGCGGCGCCAGTCCAGATAGTCTTCGCCCAACCGGCTGATGACCACGTCTCGCACCCCGTAGCGGGTCACCGTGCTGGCCTCCTGCGGGGCGTCGATGCGCAGGTGATCGACCCCGACACCGAGACGGCGCAGCTGACCGAAATCGGCGATATCGCCCAATGGCCGGGTCGAGGCCGTCATGTAAAAGCCGGGTGCCCCCTCAAACAGCACCGGCCGGCTGTTGAGCCAGACACCGAGGGTGCGGGATTTCTTGACCAGGCGCAGCGGGGCGTCGGGACCACGCACCACCACCACCACATCCGCCGGCCGGTCGGTTGGATTGAACACCGCGCCATACAGGACGATCGAGGCCCCGCGGAAACTGGAGTCGACATTGACCCGGGCCTCGGTCAGGGCCGCCGCGACACGCAACTCCTGCTGGGTCGCGACCGAGCGCTCCGGGGCCGGAGCCTCGAAAGCGGGCAGTTGCGGCGGGAGAGCTTGCACCATCATCCGGCGATTCCCGGAGCCAGGCTGAAGATGTCACCGGGCCGCACGAACAGCTCCAGCCCCATATAGACGCCTACGCCGAGGACAATGAGCCCCAGGGCCGCGCGCAGGGACTCGGCGCGGAACCGGCCTGACAGGCGCGCGCCGTACTGGGCCCCCACCACGCCCCCGAACAACAGCAGGGACGACAGGACGATGTCGACCGTCTGGTTGCGTCCGGCCTGGAGGATGGTGGTCAGGGCCGTGGTGATAATGATCTGGAACAGGCTGGTACCAACCACCACACTGGCCCGCATGCGCAGCACATAGAGCATGGCCGGGATCAGGATGAAGCCGCCGCCGACTCCCATGATGGCCGACAGCACACCGACAAAACTGCCGAGACCGATCAGCGGGATGACGCTGATGTACAGACCCGAGCGCGGGAAGCGCATGCGGAACGGCAGGCCGTAGAGCCACATCGGCCGTCGACGTTCCTTGCGCGGGGCGGTCTCGCCGCGGCGGCGGCGCAGGATCTGGGTCAGGCTTTCCTTCAGCATCAACGAGCCGATGGCCCCGAGGAACAGCAGATAGGACAGGGCCACCACCAGATCGGCCTGTCCCAGCAGCCTCAGATAGCGGAACAATTCCACACCCAGCAGTGCGCCCAGCGCGCCACCGGCCGCCATGATGCCGCCGATACGGTAGTCGACCAAGCCCTGGCTGGAATAGCTGATGACGCCGGAGGTAGAGGAGGCCACGACGTGGCTGGCCTGGCTGGCCACGGCCACGGTCGGCGGTATGCCCATGAACACCAGGATGGGGGCCATCAGGAAGCCGCCGCCGATGCCGAACAGCCCGGACACAAAGCCGACGACCGCGCCCAGGATCACCAGGAACGGCCAATTTACCGAAACCTCGGCAATCGGTAGATAGATATCCAAAGGACGCGCCTTCGGCTGGAACGAACGCTAGGCGCCGGGAAGGCGACGGTGAAAATCTCTTAGTGGTCCGGGAGGGTCATCACCACCCGTTGCACGCAATAGCTTGCGGAATTCGTCAGAATCCAGCGGTGACTCAGGCCAGAGGCTCCACCTGGAAGGCGGCGGCGGCGGTCCGGGCCGTCCGGCGCACGGTCGAGGACAGGCGGGGCTCCAGCCGCGCCGCCGCGTCACGCGCATCGGCATCGGCCGCATTCGCCGCGATCAGGTACCATTTGTAGGCTTCACCCGGATTGGCGGCCACACCCTCGTCGCCGCTCTCATAGATGCGGGCCACATTGAACTGACTGTCGACCAGACCGCGATCGGCGGCCTTCAGCAGCCAGTCCAGGGCCTCGCGACGGTTACGCGCACCGCCGACCCCGTCGAACAGATACATGCCGTAGGCATGCATGCCCCGGGCGTCGCCGCCGTCGGCCGCGCGTCGGGCCCACAGCCGGCTTTCCTCGGCGTTCACGGTCACGCCCCCCTGACCGGTCTCATACAGGCCCGCCAGATGCAGTTGGGCGGGCGCATAGCCGAGGCTGGCGGCCCGGGTCAGGGTCTCGATTCCGCCGGTATCACCCGCGTCCATCTGCTCAACCGCGGTGGCATAAAGGGTCGCCAGCTCGGCCGTTTCTTCGGGCGTGGCGGGCGTAAGGGCCGTCGGGGTCGTGGCGAGGGCCAGCAGGGGAGCGTCCGTCGACGGGCTGGTGCCGCCCAGCGAAAACTGCGGCAGGACCATCCCCGCGCCGGTCAGCTCGCCATAGGCGTAAAATCCGCCGGCCGTCAGCAGGACGGCGGCGGCCGAAGCCCCCAGCGCCTTGCGGACGGTACCGCCGTCACGCGCCGCCTGTTTGTCCAGTCGTTCCTGCAGCCGGGACTTGCCGCCGCGCTTCAGGCCGAAGCCGGCCCGCGGGGGCTCCTCGACGGCCGGCGGGGCCATGGCGGCACGGGCCGCATCGATGGTCTGGCGGGTCGAGGCAGCACGACCGGCCGCCGCCGCCGCGCGCAGGGCCCGGGCATCAACGAAATCCGTCTCTGCGGCAAAATCCTCATCGACATCCGCGAAGCCGGCGGGAGCCTCCGTAACAGGCACGGACGCGGTCACCTCAAGCGCATCGGAGACATCGGCCCCGCCGAAGCTGACCGAAACAGGGGCCGTCCCAGCGGGGCTGCCGAACGGGACCGCGACGGCCTCCGGAGCCGGCGGAAGTATCGGCTCGGAGGCAGGCTGTGTCTCAGGCTCGACCTCGGGCTCGGCCTCGGGCGCGAGCAGAACCGGGTCGCGCACGGCTTCAGCAGCGACGGCAGAACCGAGCGGGGCAGCGGCGGCCACAGCACCGGGGAAGGGCGCGGGATCGCCGGCGGCGGCATGGTCCGACCACCCGTTGCCGTCATCGAAATCGCTGCTGAAATCGTCGTCCTTGAAGACGTCGGCCCGCCAGTCGGGCTGGGCCAGGCTCGACGCCAGATCCGGGGGCGGAGCCGGAGCCGGAGTCGGAGCCGGAACGGGTTTGGCCCGCTGCTCCATGCTGTCGCGCGCCTCGACCAGCAACCGCGCCGTGCGTTCCTCGCTGAGGCGCATGCGCTCAGCCAGTTCACCCGAAGCCCGGTCATAGCGTTGCTCGATCGTCGAGGAACTGTCCGCCATTCGCTTGGCGATATCTTCAAGCGCCTGGGCCGAGCGGCGCTCGGACTGGGCGATACGGTCGCTGAGCCGGTCGGAGATACGGGTGATCTCACCGCCCAGCTTCTCGAGGGCCAGGGCGTGACGATCGTCCGAACTGACCAGCCGCTGATCGACGACCTGGACATAGCGCCCCATGTCCTTCTCGACCTTTTTGGTCAGCTGGTCACCGAGACGGGCCAGCTGGCCGGGCACGTCGGCCTCGACCTTGCCGATCCGGCCGTTCAGATTCTGGGCGATGCGCAGCACCTCGCGGCCCATCGATTCGACCGCCTGGGCCGAACGCTGATCCGAGGTCCGGGCCTGTTCGCCGATCGCTGTAACCGCCTTCTCGATCCGGGCCATACGGCCTTCGGTCTCGGCGGTATCGAGCCGACGCATCATGTCGGTGCGGTTGGCCTCGATCTGGCGCGTCAGGGTTTCGGCCAGCTTCTCGAACCGGGCGGCCTCGCGGCTGCTCTCCGGCTCGGCCCGGGTTTCGGCGGCCCGCAGACGCTGGTCGAGGCCGGCGAACGACCGCTCAAGCCCGCGCAGGGCCTCACCGGTCGAGGCCTGGGCGGCATCCAGACGCGCAGCCACGGTCGCCAGCAGATCACTGCCCGGGCCGGGACCGGCGACGGTCTCCAGCTGTTCCATGCGCTGGCGCAGCTCGTTGACGCCGGTGCGCTGGCGCTCCTCTATATCGTACAGACGCCCGGCCAGGGCCCCGATGGAGGTTTCGACCTTGTCGAAGGTCTCGAGCGTCCGGGGACCGACTTCCTGCTCGAAGTGGCGCAGGCGTTTGTGGCCCTCCCGCAGTTCCTCGGCGATGTCGTCGATGCGGCGGTTGTGAGCGGCCCCCGCCTGATCCTGCCCCTCGAGCCGGCGCACCAGTCCGGTCACGGCCTGGTCGACCCCCTGGATGGCGACGGTCGAGCGACGCTCTGACGCTTCCAGACGGGCGGCGATGGCGTCGATCGAGGCGCTCAGACGATCCCGCGACTCCTCGGGCGGCGAATAGGGGGGCGTATACGACGGCGTATAGGCGTCATCGACCCGACGATAGCGCCCGCGGCGCTCAACGGTGTCAGCGGCGTGGCTGCGGCGTGCCAGCGGCACGACACCCTCTTCGCCGTCATCGTCTTCGAGAATCATGGTGTTGAGCCACTCGCCCAGCGTCATGCCGGAGCGCCGCGCGAGATCCTTGGCGATCTCACGCGCCTTGGGCTCGATACCCTTTACGCTCCACGGCGCGGCTGCGCTCACTGATTCGCCTCCCGACCTCTAGATGTGAACGCTAGACGTCCAGATCAGGGGTGTAAACGCATGGTTAACCCCAAGATGTAGGGGGCGGGCCAAGTTCCTGTGGAAAGCGTCACCCGCCTGCCGATTTGTCGCCTGATCGTGGTTAACCAGAGGTGAAGATTAACTTCCCGGCAAGGAATTGGCCCTTGCGCCCGATCCCGGCGTCGCCCACCTGCTGACGCGTGACCCTGACCGTGACCCTGACCCTGCTCGCCGCCGCCCTGGCCCTGACCCTGTTCGCCGGATGGCGCGGGGCCCGGCCGCCGGACATCCGGCGTGGTCCGCGCCTGATGCCGTGGCGGTTCCTGATGATCCTGTCGGCGGCGGTGGTTCTGTTGACGGTCATCCATCTGGGCACCCTGGCCGGGGTGGCGCAGCGGCCCTACTAAAGCAAAATCGGTTGAGTTGGACGCAGTCCAACTCGGCTCAGATTTCGCTCCAGTT
>NZ_CAXBDH010000019.1:0-47118 GCF_963974615.1 uncultured Brevundimonas sp. | reverse complement strand
CCCTGGACCGCCACGCCAAACTGACATGGTTGCTTCTCCCTCGAGGGGAGAAGGATTAGATTGGCGGGCATGTTCCAGTCGGGCGTCAGGACGCGGCAGGCGCGAAAGCTCAGGCAGGGGATGACCGGAGCCGAGGCGCATCTGTGGGCGCTGGTGCGCAACCGGCAGATCGATGGGCTGAAATTCCGGCGACAAATGCCGGTGGCCGGAGCGGTCGCCGATTTCGCCTGCCCGGAACTGAAGCTGGTGATCGAGCTGGACGGCGGGGTCCATCGCCTGCGCGAACAGGCGGACGCCGAGCGCGACGCCCGCCTCGCCGGGGCCGGCTTCACGGTCCTGCGGTTCGGCAATGAGACCTTCCTGCGCAAT
Organism: uncultured Brevundimonas sp.; assembly: GCF_963974615.1. Classification (GTDB taxonomy): domain Bacteria; phylum Pseudomonadota; class Alphaproteobacteria; order Caulobacterales; family Caulobacteraceae; genus Brevundimonas. Next base: position 46,749 of record NZ_CAXBDH010000019.1, on the reverse strand, counting down.
CCGAATGTTGTGCTCGAGGCGATACACCGTCATGCAGCGGTGATGCGGACCCAATCCTCCCGATGACCGACCTCCCCTCCCTGCGTGAAACGCTCGACGCCCACGGGCTGCTGGCCAAGAAGAGTTTCGGGCAGCATTTCCTGCTGGACCTGAATGTGACGCGCAAGATCGTGCGGCTGGCGGGGCCGTTCGAGGGGCGCGGCGTGATCGAGGTCGGGCCGGGGCCCGGCGGGCTGACGCGGGCGCTGCTGGAGAGCGACGCGGGCCAGGTGGTGTTGATCGAGAAGGATCCGCGCTTCCTGCCGCTGCTGGCCGAACTGGACAGGCCCGAATTCGGGGGCCCCGGGCGGCTGGTCACGGTCGAGGCCGATGCGCTGAAGGTCGATGAGGCGGCGCTGGTCGCAGGGCCGGCCCATGTGGTGTCCAACCTGCCGTACAATGTCGGCACGCCGCTGCTGATCAAATGGATCACCGGGCCGTGGCTGCCGGTGGCCCTGACCCTGATGTTCCAGAAGGAGGTGGCCGAGCGCATCGTCGCCGCCCCCGGCGAGGACGCCTACGGCCGGCTGGCGGTGATCGCCCAGGCCGTGTGCGAGGCGCGCATCGTCATGCATCTGCCGGCCGCGGCCTTTACCCCGCCGCCCAAGGTGGCCAGCGCCGTGGTGCATCTGATCCCCCGCCCCGACCGGCCCGACCGCGCCACGCTGAAACGGCTGGAGACGGTGACGGCGGCGGCCTTTGGCCAGCGGCGCAAGATGCTGCGCTCCAGCCTGAAGCAACTGGGCGGCGCGGCGCTGTGTGAAGCGGCCGGGGTCGATGCGGATGCGCGGGCCGAGGTGATCGACGGGGCGGGGTTTTTGAGACTGGCGGGAGCGTTGGGGTAGGGGCCGTATTCACTGTCAGGCGTGAAGCGGTTCGCCCGGCACGGGCGAACCCTATCGGATTCGATCAACGGGTGATGGAGACGTCCTTCTTCTCCATCGAGACATATGCTTGGCCATGGATGACCGCGTCGCCGGGCACGTGCTCCAGCTGGATGCGCGCGCGCTGCGTCGGCTTGGGCTGCTCGAGATCGACGGTTAGTTGAGTCAACGGGGGCGACCCGCCTGCCTTTATCGCCGTGCTTTTCGACACGGCGATATCTTCCATCTGGTTGATCCAGACTTCCAGCTCTTCAAGCGTCAGATTATCCGACACGGCGTAGGTCCGGGGCAGACTCATAGCTTGAAATCCCTTCCGGTGATCATCTTCAGGGCCGGGGCCAGCAGATTCACCGCCGCCCGGTCCCCCCCGACCCGTTGGGCGTAGGCATCCATGATGTTCTGTTGATAGAGACGCAGGTTCGGATCCGGATCCGCCGACAGCACGCCAGCCAGTTGGTTGAGCTTCCCGACGTCGGTCTCTGTAACCACATATGCGGAGAAAGCCGCCCGCACCGCGTGGACGTCCGCTTCAGCGAGCGGGATCGAAACCACCCGTCCTGCCTGCTCGTTGGCTTCGGCCAGATCCGACGCCGCAGCGGCCGCCATCTGCGCAGATGCATTGTTGATGCTGGCCGTGGCGTTCAATCCGCGAATGTCGATCAGCGCGTCGCCAAGCGGATACTGTCGCGCCGTGTCCCGAACCAGTCGGCGCCTGATCTCTGTGAGCCGCCGGGTGCGGCTTGCCTGCGCGGTCGTCAACGCGGTCGCGAGGCTCTGATCGAGAAAGGCCTCGCGGTTCAACGTTGCGTTTCCGCCGAGAACCGTCGCCGACCCCACGGCCAGCGCACGCGCGGCCTGGGCTCCTGACACAGCGGCCGCGCCGTTCATCACCAGAACGGCCAGATCAGAGCCGAGGTTGACGCCCTTCATCTCGCGCGAAAGGGCATGGCGAAACGCGGCAAATTCCGCATCCGAGACCGCAATCCAGCGGTAGGCGACCTCGTTTCGGTAATCGACGCGGGCCGCCTCGTCCCGGAGTGAGGTGTAGTGTTGCAGCACGGTCGTGTCGTCGTAGTTGGCCGGAGCCGAAATCGCGGCTGGCTCTCCCCGCAGGGAAGCGCAACCGCTGATCGGACCAAGGACGGCCAACGCGAACAGAATCCTGAAGAGCCTGCCAGACCGATCGACCTGCATCTGCGTCACCCGCCTCCACGCCCCAGTCGCCGAACAGTGTTACTGTTCGTGGGCGACCCGTCAACCCGAAGGAGAGCGGACCCGCAACCCCCGCGCGCGGCATCACCACACGGCTAACCGGGGAGATCGGCGGGGCGGGGTTAAGGCTGGCGGAGACTTTAGGGGAGGGCCGCGGAAACCGGACTGGTCAAGTCGATCCGGGGCTTGCTACAGGCTCCAACTACAGGCGGAGATCGACGGTGCTGAAGAATCTGAAGGCGGTGCCGCGCGGGGTCTGGGCCCTGGGGTTTGTGTCGATGTTCATGGATATCTCGTCCGAGATGATCCACGCCCTGCTGCCGGTGTTTCTGGTCGGGACCCTGGGGGCCAGCGCCCTGCTGGTCGGGCTGATCGAGGGGGTGGCCGAGGCGACGGCCTCGATCACCAAGGTGTTTTCCGGCTGGCTCAGTGACCGGCTGGGGCGGCGCAAGATCCTGGCCGTGGTCGGCTATGGGCTGGGGGCCCTGACCAAGCCGGTGTTTCCGCTGGCGGTGACGCCGTTCGAGGTGTTCGGGGCCCGGTTCGTCGACCGGGTCGGCAAGGGCATCCGCGGGGCGCCACGTGACGCGCTGGTCGCCGACATCACCGCCCCCGAGGCACGCGGGGCGGCCTTCGGCCTGCGCCAGTCGCTGGACACGGTCGGGGCCTTCGCCGGGCCGTTGATCGCCATCGGCCTGATGCTGGTGCTGGCCAATGACATCCGCGCCGTCTTCGCCTGGGCCATCGTCCCGGCCACGATCGCCGTGCTGGTGCTGGTGTTCGCGGTGCGCGAGCCGGAGCGGGCCGACCCGACGGGGGCGGCCAGGGTGCCGATCCGCTGGAGCGAGGTGCGCGCCATGGGCAAGGCCTTCTGGATCGTGGTGACCATCGGCGCGGTCTTCACCCTGGCCCGGTTCAGCGAGGCCTTTCTGGTGCTGCGGGCCCAGGACACCGGTCTGGCGGTGATGCTGGTGCCGCTGGTGCTGGTGGTGATGAATGTCGTCTATGCCGTGGTCTCGACCCCGGCCGGCATCCTGTCGGACCGGATCGGGCGCAAGGGGCTGCTGGTGGTGGGACTGGTCACCCTGATCGTCGCCGACGCCGTGCTGGCCCTGGCCCCCGGGGTGACCGGGGTGCTGGTCGGGGTCGGGCTGTGGGGTCTGCATATGGGGCTGACCCAGGGGGTGCTGTCCAGCCTGGTCGCCGACCGGGCCCCGGCGCGGCTGAGGGGCACGGCCTTCGGCCTGTTCAACCTGGCGACCGGGGTGACCCTGCTGATCGCCAGCGTGCTGGCCGGGGCCCTGTGGTCGATGTGGAGCCCCGCCGCCACCTTCGTCGCCGGCGGGATCTTCGCGCTGGCCGCCCTGGTCGCCACGGCCGTCCTGCTCCGCCCGTCAGCTCATCAGGCCTGACCGATTTTGCTCTAGACCGCCTCGTTCAGCAGGGCGCGGCGGTAGCCCTGGAGCCAGGTGTTGCGCGACTGTTTCGAGCGTTCGGCGTGGTAGATATGGGCCAGCTCGGCATAGGAGCGGTCGAAGTCGTCATTGACGAAGACATAGTCGAAGTCGTCGCAGTGGGCGATCTCGCCCTTGGCGTTCTGGATCCGCTGTTCGATGACGTCCTCGGCGTCCTGGGAGCGGGTCACCAGACGGCGGCGCAGCTCTTCCAGACTGGGCGGCAGGATGAAGACGCGCACGGCGTCCTCAGGGCACTGGGCGGCGATGTCGCGCGCGCCCTGCCAGTCGATGTCAAACAGCACGTCACGGCCGGCCGACAGGGCCCGCTCGATCGGGGCGCGCGGCGAGCCGTAGCGGGCCCCGTGCACATCGGCCCATTCGAGGAAGGCGTCCTGGTCGATCAGGCGCTGGAACTCGGTCTCGTCGACGAAATGATAGTCACGGTCGGCGACCTCGCCGGGGCGGATGGCGCGGGTGGTCATCGATACCGACAGCTCCAGACCGCCGTGATCGGCCATCAGCCGGCGGCAGAGCGAGGTCTTGCCGGCCCCCGAGGGGCTGGCGACGATCAGGAGGACACCCCGGCGGGGCGTGCGTTCATTCGACATTCTGGACCTGTTCACGGAGCTGTTCGATCACCGCCTTTAGCGCGAGTCCCACGGCAGTCAGCGGCGTCGTAGCCGATTTGGAGCAGAGTGTGTTCGCTTCGCGCATGAATTCCTGCATCAGGAAGTCGAGTTTCCGCCCGGCGGGGGGTTGCTGTAACAGGGTGCGGGCCGAGGCGAGGTGGGCACTGAGGCGATCCAGCTCCTCGCGCACGTCGGCGCGGGTGGCGAGCGAGGCCGCCTCCAGATAGATGCGCTCATCCAGCCCCGGGGCGTCAGGGGCCAGTTCGGTCATGCGGCGGGCGAAGCGCTCGCGGATGGTATCAGTCTGGGCCCCGGCCTCTTCAGTGGCGCGGGCGATCAGGGTCTCGATGTCGTCGATGAAGCCAGTGATCACCGGCAGCAGCTGGCCGCCCTCGCGGTCGCGCGACAGCTTCAGGGCGTCGAGGGCCGCTTCGATCGCGGCGGCCATGGCGATCTCGACGGCGGCGCGGGCCTCGGGGTCGGCGTCCGGCTCGGCGGTCTCCAGCACCCCGCGCAGGGCCAGCAGGCCGTCGGCTGTGGGCGGGGCGGCCCCGTCGCGCACCAGATCTGCGGCCAGGGCGACATAGCGGGCCAGCACCTCGGGATTGAGACGCACGGTCGCCGTGCCGCTGTCGTCGGGTTTGGCCTGGATGCCGACGGTGACCTGACCGCGGCTCAACCGCGCCTGGGCCGCCGCCCTGGCCACGCGCTCGAGGCTGTCGAAGCCGGGGGGACCCCGGAAGCGGACCTCGAGATTGCGGCCGTTGACCGAGCGCGCCTCGACCGCCCAGGTCCAGCCGTGCAGGGCCCCGTCGGCCCGGCCGAAGCCGGTCATGCCCGACAGATCGCTCATCGGGTCGCCGGGGCGGGACGCAGGGCCGGGGCGGGCTGGACGGTGATCACCGCAGCCCCCGGCGGGACCACAGGGCCGTCGGGGACGGACTCGAGCGGCGCGGGCGCGATCGGTTCGGGCGGCAGGCCCGCCTTCTGGCGTTCGATCGCCCGCCATTGGGCGACGTTGGCCAGATGTTCGGTATAGGTGCGGGCGAAGACGTGGCCGCCGGTGCCGTCGGCGACGAAGAACAGCTCGTCGGTGCGCGGCGGATTGAGTACGGCGGCCAGCGCCTCCTTGCCCGGATTGGCAATCGGCGTCGGCGGCAGACCGTCGATCTGATAGGTGTTCCACGGGGTCTGGCGCTGCAGTTCCGACTGGCGGATGCCGCGTCCCAGCGGACGCCCCCGGGTGATTCCGTAGACGATGGTCGGGTCGCTCTCGAGCCGCATGCCGATCCGCAGCCGGTTGGAGAAGGCGGCGGCGACGCGCGGACGCTCGGCGGCGATACCGGTCTCCTTCTCGACGATGGAGGCCAGGATCATGGCCTCTTCCGGCGAACGGACCACCGAATTGGGACTGCGCAGCTCCCACATCCGGGCCAGGTTCTGGTCGCGGGCGCGCTGCATGCGGGCGATCACCGCCTCGCGGGGCTCGCCGCGGCTGATTTCATAGGTGTCGGGCCACAGGCTGCCCTCGGGCGGGGTCTCGGGCTCGCCGGTCAGCACGGACTGGCGCATCAGGATGTCCACCGCCTGGGCCGAGGACCAGCCTTCGGGCAGGGTCACATAGTGGCGCACCACCCGGCCCTCGACGAGCAGGATGATGACCGAGCGCAGCGAGGTGCGCGACGGTACCTCGTATTCGCCCGCGCGCAGCTTGCGGTCGGCTCCGGTCAGGCTGACCGCCGCCTTGAACATGTCCGGCGAGCGGATCACGCCCGCCTGTTTCAGGATGGCGGCGATGGCCGGAACCCCGGAACCGCTGGGCAGGGTGACCACGGTGGTGTCCCCGGCCGGTGCCGACGGCCCCGGCGCATAAAAGACGCTCCAGCCCCAGAACAGGGCGGCGATCAGGAACAGGCTGAAGGTCGCCGAGGCGGCCAGCAACCCGACCATAAGGCCGGATCGCCCACCCGGTGCCGCGGGAACCCTGCCGCCTCGCGCCATCTAGTCGACCTTCCGGAAAATGACCGAGGCATTGGTGCCGCCGAAGCCGAAGCTGTTGGACATCGCCACATCAATCTTGCGGGCCTTGCCCTTGTGCGGGACCAGGTCGATGGCGGTCTCGTGCTCGGGATTGTCGAGGTTGATGGTCGGCGGCGCGATCTGATCGCGGATGGCCAGCACGCTGAAGATCGACTCAATCGCGCCCGCAGCCCCCAGCAGGTGACCGGTCATCGATTTGGTCGAGGACACGGCGAGGTTTTTCGCATGGTCACCGACCAGCCGCTCGATGGCGCGCAACTCGATCCAGTCGGCCATGGTCGAGGTGCCGTGGGCGTTGATGTAGTCGAGGTCAGACGGCTGCATCCCGGCCCGTTTCAGCGCCGCCCTCATGGCCCGCAGACCGCCCTCGCCGTCCTCGGACGGGGCGGTGATGTGATACGCGTCGCCGCTCATACCGTAGCCGACGACCTCGGCATAGATCTTCGCGCCGCGCGCTTTCGCGTGCTCGTATTCCTCGAGCACCATGATCCCGGCCCCCTCGCCCATGACGAAACCGGCGTGGTCCTTGTCGTAGGGGCGGCTGGCCTTTTCGGGCGTGTCGTTGAAGGCGGTACACAGGGCCTTGCAGGCCAGGAAGCCGGCGATGCCGATCGGCACGATCGAGCTTTCGGCCCCGCCCGCCACCATGACGTCGGCGTCGTCCAGGGCGATCATCCGCGCCGCGTCGCCGATGGCGTGGGCCCCGGTGGCGCAGGCGGTGACGACCGAGTGGTTCGGGCCCTTGAGCCCGTGGCGGATCGAGATCTGGCCGCTGGTCAGATTGATCAGGGCCGAGGGGATGAAGAAGGGGCTGACCCGGCGTGGGCCCTGTTCCTTGAGGATGATGGCGGTGTCGGCGATCGGGCCGAGGCCGCCGATGCCGGAGCCGACCATGACGCCGGTGCGTTCCTGGTCTTCGGCGCTCTCCGGCTTCCAGCCGGCGTCTGCCAGGGCCTCGTCCGCCGCGGCGATGGCATAGACGATGAAGTCGTCGACCCGCTTGCGGTCCTTGGGCGACATGACCTGTTCATGGTCGAACACTCCCGGCTGCCCGGGCGCGCCGCCACCGCGACCGTCCACCGAAGGAATCTCGCCGGCAATGGTGCAGCCCCAGCCCTCGACGTCGAAATTGGTGATCGGGCCGATGCCCGAACGGCCGTCGCGAATCCCCTGCCAATTATGCTCAACACCCCAACCCAGCGGGGTCAGCAGGCCAAGTCCGGTGACTACAACGCGACGCATGGGCGCTCCTTCAACAGAATCCGTGCCCAGAAACAGTAATGGCCGCCGGGCGGCCCCGCTAGGGGCGCACCACGGCGGCCACTGAAACCGTCAGTCGGACGGGTTTAGCCGGCCAGCTTGCCGTCGATGAATTTCACGGCGTCGCCGACGGTCTGGATGTGCTCGGCGGCGTCATCCGGGATCTCGATGTCGAACTCTTCCTCGAAAGCCATGACCAGTTCGACGTTGTCGAGCGAGTCAGCGCCCAGGTCATCGATGAAGCTGGCCTTCTCGACCACTTTTTCGGGATCAGCGTCCAGATGGTCGATGACGATCTTGCGAACGCGTTCCAGGGTATCGGACATGGGGTCTCTGCCTTCATTATGGTGCCGCAGCACCAGCGTTTGTCTTAGCGATTGCCGTCCCACGACAGCGCCGGTCGCGCAAGCCCAAAGAGGCTGCACAGCCGGTTGCGTCACCGCCCTTTAGCACAGCCGTGACCGTGGGGAAGAGTCGGTAACCCGGTTTGATGCCGACTTCGCCCTACGGTCGACCCCGATTCAACCACCATACCAGCCCCCCGCCGGCCAGGGCCAGGGGCGCGCCATAGACGGCCCAGATGATCTGACCGGTCATGAAGCTGCCCGGCAGGATGTTGAGGCCCTGCAGCACCCAGATCAGGCCGATCAGCAGCAGGGGGCCACTGAGGATGGTGGCGAGGATGCGCAGGATTTTCACGGTCGTCTCCGAAAGTCGTCCTTCTCCCCTCGGGGGAGAAGGTGGGCGGCGGAGCCGCTCGGTTGAGGGGGCTGTCGGGGTGACCCGGATGCAGGGAATTTACGTCGGGCATCCCCCTCATCCGGCCCTGACGGGCCACCTTCTCCCCCGCAGGGGAGAAGGAAAAAAGTCAGATCATCGCCATGCCGCCGTTCACGTGCAGCGTCTGCCCCGTGACATAGGCGGCTTCGTCCGAGGACAGATAGACGGCGGCGGCGGCGATCTCGTCGCCGGTGCCAAGGCGGCCGGCCGGGATGTTCTTGAGGATGGTGTCGCGCTGGGCGTCGTTCAGCACATCGGTCATCGGCGAAGCGATGAAGCCGGGGGCGATACAATTCACCGTGATCCCGCGGCTGCCGACCTCCTGGGCCAGGGATTTCGAGAAGCCGATCATGCCGGCCTTGGAGGCGGCATAGTTGGTCTGGCCCGGGTTGCCGGTGACGCCGACGATCGAGGTGATACCGATGATCCGGCCCGAGCGGCGCTTCATCATCCCCTTCATCGCCGCGCGCGACAGGCGGAAATAGGATTCCAGATTGACGGTGAGGACCGACTGGAAATCCTCGTCCTTCATCCGCATCAGCAGGCCGTCTTTGGTGATCCCGGCATTGGCCACCAGGATGTCGAGCGGGGCCCCGGCGACGTCCTCGGCGCGGGCGATCAGGCCGTCGACCGAGTCGGGGTCCGACAGGTTGGCAGCGGCGGCGAAGGCGCGCTCACCCAGCTCCTTGGCCAGATCCTGCAGCACCGCCTCGCGGGTGCCGGACAGGACCACGGTCGCGCCCCGGGCGTGCAGGGACCGGGCGATGGCTCCGCCGATGCCGCCTGTCGCGCCGGTGACGAGGGCGGTCTTGCCAGTGAGATTGAACATTGAGTGCTCCCTTCCTTCTCCCCTTGCGGGAGAAGGCGGCCCGGAGGGCCGGATGAGGGGTTTCACGAACCCCTGCGGTTGATGTTCAAGGAGCCCATCCGGTCCGGCCGGTTTGACCCCTCATCCGTCATCCCCGGACCGGGTCCGGGGCTGACACCTTCTCCCGCAAGGGGAGAAGGGAAGTCAAAAGCTCTTCGCGAACGCTTCCAGATCTTCCGGCGTGTTCAGGGCCGTGCTCCCGGCATCCGGCGCGATGCGTTTGGCCATGCCGGTCAGGACCTTGCCCGAGCCGATCTCGGCGAAGCGGGTGATGCCGCCGTCGGACGCCATCCACTCCATGCTCTCGCGCCAGCGCACGCGGCCAGTGACCTGTTCGACCAGCAGGCGGCGGATGGTCTCGGGGTCGGTCTCGGGACGGGCGGTGACATTGGCGACCACGGGCACGCGCGGCCCCAGCAGGGTAGCCCCGGACAGGGCCTCGGCCATTTCGTCGGCGGCGCGCTGCATCAGCGGACAGTGGAACGGGGCCGAGACGTTCAGCGGAATGGCGCGCGCGCCCAGTTCCCTGGCCTTTTCGATGGCGCGATCGACGGCGGCCTTGTCGCCCGAGATGACGATATTGCCGGCGTTGTTGTCATTGGCGACGACGCAGACGCCGACCTCGGAGCCGGCTTTCGCCGCCGCCTCGGCCAGGGCCAGGTCAGTTTTGGGCCCAATCAGCGAGGCCATGGCCCCTGCCCCCACCGGCACAGCGCGCTGCATGGCCTGGCCGCGCAGCTTCAGCAGCCGGGCGGTGTCGGCCAGCGACAGGGCCCCGGCGGCGCACAGGGCCGAATACTCACCCAGCGAATGGCCGGCAACGAGGGCCGCGCGGTCAATGTCGATACCGAACTCGACCTTCAGCACCCGCACGGCGGCCAGCGACACCGCCATCAGAGCGGGCTGGGCATTCTCGGTCAGGGTCAGCTGGTCCTCGGGCCCCTCACGCATCAGCACCGACAGCTTCTGGCCCAGCGCGTCGTCGATCTCGGCATAGACCTCGCGGGCGCTGGCGAAGGCGTCGGCCAGGGCCACGCCCATGCCGACCGACTGGCTGCCTTGTCCGGGAAACAGGAGGGCGAGGGTCATGCGGGGTCCTTCCGGGCCGTGAATCAAGGCGGCAGCGATAGGACGAACCTCGGGAAGCGGCAAGCGGTAGGACCCGGATCACAGCCAGCTTACAAATCGTACAGATTGTGGCCGAAACTTGAACACAATACCCGTTAAAGTCCGCCGCCACGCAACAGGGGCGGGATTCCGGCAGATGGTCAGCAGTTTCGGTCGCGCCCTGGCGCTTGGCGCGCCCCTGCTGGGATTTGCGTCGGTCGTCGGGCCGGCAGCACCGGCCGCGGCCCAGCCGACCCCGACCGCAGCGACGGCCGATCCCAACGTCACCCCCTATCTTCCCGCCTATTTCGCCGAGTACCGGCCGGTGACGGCGCTGGACATGCTCGGCCGGATACCCGGATTCCAGTTCGACGGCGGCTCAAGCGCCCGCGGTTTTGCCGGCACGGCGGGCAATGTGCTGATCGACGGCGAACGGCCCCCGACGCGTAGCGACAGCCTGGCCAGTGTGCTGTCGCGCATTCCGGCCGCCCAGGTTCTGAGAATCGAAATCGTGCGGGCCGGGGTCGGCGGCATCGACATGCAGGGCAAGTCGGTGGTCGCCAATGTGATTCGCAAACCGGATGCGGGCGTGTCCGGTGCCGTGTCTTCCAGTCTGAACATCACCGACGACCTGCGACTGCAACCCAGCGTCAATCTACAGGCGCAGCGCCAGCGCGACGGCCGGTCGCTGGACGGGTCAATCCGGCTGTCCACCGGGGGACAGGACATTGCCAATGTCCGCGAACGCCGACGGCCGGACGGAACCCTGTTCTTTCTGGCCCAGAGCGATGCGGCGGCGGATTTCACCTCAGGCGAGACCACCGGTGTTTATGAGGGCCCTCTGGGCGGCGGACGGATCCGGGCCAACGTCCTGATCAATTACAACAGCAGCGATTATCAGGGCCTGGATACCCTGGTGATTCCCGGTGGTGAGGAGCGCAGCAACAGCGATTCGACCCGTTGGCGGGGCGAAGCGGGGTTGCGCTGGACCCGCAGCCTGCCGCGCGGCCTCAACCTCGAGCTGGTCGGCTTCCAGTCAGTCACCGACAGCGACAACAGCGGGCGTTACGATACGCCCCGCTTCACCTCGGACACCCTGACCCAACAGCTTTCGCGTGAAAGCATCCTGTCGGGGGCGTTGAAATTCCCGCCAAGGGGCCGATGGAGCCTGGAGACAGGGTCAGAGGTGGCCCTGAACCGGGTCGACACCGAAACCGGCTATACCTTTAACGACAGTCCGCTGCGGCTGGCCGGGGATGACACCCAGGTCGAGGAATTGCGGACGGAGAGTTTCGTCACCGCAACCTGGGCGGCGCGGGCAAACCTGAATTTCGAGAGCGGCCTGCGCTACGAGACCTCGCGCATCACCGCCGCGGGCAGCGCCGGGTCGGCCGAGACCCGTTTGAGCTATCTGAAGCCGCGCCTGACCGCGACCTGGACCCCGCGACCGCGCGAAACTCTCAATTTCAAACTGGAAAAGAGCGTCGATCAGCTGTCGTTCGGGGCATTCACCGCCTCGGCCGCGTTTGAAACCGGCATCTTCGGGCGCGGAAATCCCGACATCCGCCCGGGGCAGGTGTGGCAGGCCAGCGCACGCTATGAGCGGCTGTTCGACCGCCAGGGGTCCTATGTCGCGGAATATACTCACGAATGGCAGGATGACGTGCTGGGGACGGTGGTGGTCTATGAGATCCCGCTCGGGGGATCGGTGGCGCGCCCGTACAACATCACCCGCAATGTGGGCGAGGCGAGCCGCGACAAATTGAGCCTGTCGACGCGCCAGCCGCTGGACCGCTTCGGCCTGACCGGCGGCCTGTTGTCGGCACAGGTGACCCTGCGCTGGTCGGATACGGAGGACCCCGTGACCTTCGTTAACCGGCGGGTCGGCGGCGACCAGCCGTTCGGCTGGTCACTGGGGCTGAGTCAGAATCTGGTCGCCAAACGGATCAACTGGAGCGTCAGTGCCTCCAGCGGTCAGGACCAGAGGAACTATGCCCCCAGCACCCTGTCGCGGTTCCGCACCGATCCCAATTTCAATGCCAGCATCAGCTACCGGCCCGACCCGAAATTGAGCCTGTCTGCGGGCCTGTTCATCAGCGGCGATTACGGCAACGAATTCGTGCTGTTTGATGCGCCGCGCGACCGGGGGTCACCGGTCTATACCGAACGTTCGCAGACCGGCGGCAACCGCCAGGCCTATTTCTCGGTGCGGCGCAGCTTCTGAGCCCCGCGAACGCCTTGCCCTGCCCGGCCTTTTCCCCTATATGCGCCCGCTTTCCAGGGCTTCGGTCCTGTCGCGGAACATCAAAGGGTTCGGGAAGTCATCCCGGCCGCCGCTGCAGGAGCCATCGTGGGATCCGACTTTAACCCGGTCTGTTCCACGCCGACGCCCACAAGGGAGACTACCGCATGGCTCTTTACGAGCACACGGTCATGTCGCGCCAGGATATCAGCGCGCAACAGGCCGAAGCGCTGAACGACACCATCAAGGGCTTGATCGAGCAAGGCGGCGGTTCCGTCGCCAAGATCGAGTACTGGGGTCTGCGCAACCTGACCTACCGGGTCAAAAAGAACCGCAAGGCGCACTATTCGCTGCTCGCCGTCGACTGCCCGCCCGCCGCCATGGCCGAGGTCGAGCGTCAGCTGTCGATCAATGAAGACGTGCTGCGCTGGCTGACCGTCCGCGTCGAGGAGCTCGATCTCGAGCTGTCGCCGCTGCTGGCCCGCCGTGAACGCGAGCGCGAACGTGAACGCGAACGCACCCCGCGCAATGACGAGGCCCCCGTGGCCACCGTCGCCGAAGCCGAATAAGGAAAGCGCAGCATGACCGATACGACTGCTCCCGCCCGCGGCCCCGTGACCCCCGGCACCCCTGCCGGTTCCGGTGCTGCCGGCCGTCGCCCCTTCTATCGTCGCCGCAAGGTCTGCCCGTTCTCGGGCGATGGCGCGCCGAAGATCGACTACAAGGATGTGAAGCTGCTGCAGCGTTACATCTCCGAACGCGGCAAGATCGTGCCCTCGCGCATCACCGCTGTTTCCCAGATCAAGCAGCGTGAACTGGCCAAGGCCATCAAGCGCGCCCGCTATCTGGCCCTCCTGCCCTATGTGGTGAAGTAATGAAGGTCGTTCTCCTCGAGCGCGTCGATAACCTCGGCGCCATCGGCGATGTCGTGACCGTCAAGGACGGTTTCGCCCGCAACTTCCTGCTGCCGCGTGACAAGGCTCGTCGCGCGACCTCCAACAACCTGAAAGCCTTCGAACTCGAACGCGTCGCCATCGAGGCCCGCAACGAGAAGAACAAGGAAGAGGCCGGCAAGATCGGCAGCAAGATCGACGGCCAGACCTATGTCATGATCCGTCAGGCCGGTGAGACCGGTCAGCTGTACGGATCGGTCGGCGGTCGTGACGTCGTCGAGGCCATTTCGGCCGAAGGCGGCAAGGTCGAGCGCAGCCAGGTCGTGCTGAACACGCCGATCAAGCACCTGGGTGTCCACGAGGTGGCGGTTCGCCTGCACGCCGAGGTCTCGGTCAAGGTCAAGATCAACATCGCGCGTTCGGCCGAAGAGGCCGAGCGTCAGGCCGCTGGTGAAGACGTCATCAAGGCCGCCTACGACGAGGACCGCGCCGCGGCCCTCGAACAGGCTCGCGACATGGTCGCCGGCGGTGCCGGTCAACAGGACGGTCTGGGCTCGGAAGCCTAGACCAAACTGAGACTGCAAGATGAAGAGGGCGCACCTTCGCAGGTGCGCCCTTTTTCATGCCCGAATGCGCCGGGGAATCCCGCCCAAGTTCGGCCATGGTTTGACGGCCATTCTGGATCGTAATCCGAAGGGGGAAGTCATGGTCCGCAAGACATCGCTGATGCTGGCGTTGTTCGTCAGTCTGGTGGCCAGCGCCGCCAGCGCCGACGGCATGACGGTGCAGCAGTTCCTCACCACCGCGGCCGGCATTCCGCGCAATCCGACCGCCCTGCTGCGGTCCGACACCCGCCGGTTGATGAACGAGGTAAAGGGAGCCTTCCAGACGGTCCGCTCGGAAGAGGTGGCCGCCCGTGCGGCCGGCCGCCGCCCGGCCACCTGCATGCCCGAGCGGGTGGCGGTGAACTCCGACCATCTGATGGCGCGGCTTAATGCCGTTCCGGCCGCCCGGCGCAATATCAGCGTCACCCAGGCCATCCGCGAATGGATGGTCGAAAGTCATCCCTGCCCGGCCTGAACCGACCGTCCACAGAGGTGTCCCCGTTCATCTGATCCGGAACCGAGATTTCCGTCCGCTTTAGACGCAGGGCGAGTCTAAGCGTTAACCGATGAACGCCTTCGCTCCCTTCCCCGCCGAGAGCTCTTCCCCGACCTCGATGCCGCACAACCTCGAGGCCGAACAGGCCCTGCTGGGATCGTTGATGTTCGACAACGCCGTGTTCGAACGGCTGTCGGACCGGTTGCGCGGGTCGCATTTCCACGAGCCGTTCCACAATCGCCTGTTCGATGCGATCGAGGACCATATCCGCCAGGGCCTGCTGGCCGAGCCGACCATATTGATGGAGCGGTTCAAGCAGGATCCGGCCTTCGCCGAGTTCGGCGGGCTGCGCTATCTGGCCGATCTGGTCGACCGGGCCCCGCCCGCCGCCAATGCCGCCGACTATGCCCGGGTCGTCTATGATCTGGCCCTGCGCCGCGACCTGATTCGCATTGGCGGCGACATCATGAAGGAGGCCCCCGATCCGGAGCGGGCCGCCATCGACCAGATCGAACAGGCCGAGCAGTCGCTGTATTCGCTGGCCGAGACCGGCAAGCCGTCGTCGGGTTTCGTCAGCTTTTCCGCGGCCCTGGCCGGTGCAGTTCAGATGGCGGGCGAAGCCTATCAGCGCGACGGCAAGCTGGCCGGTCTGGCCACCAATCTGGACGATCTGGATCAGAAACTGGGCGGGCTCTACCCGTCCGACCTGCTGATCCTGGCCGGGCGTCCGTCGATGGGCAAGACGGCGCTGGCGACCAATATCGCCTTCAATGTCGCCCGTAACTATCGCTGGGAGCCGACGCCAGAGGGCCGCAAGACGGTCAACGGCGGTGTCGTCGCCTTCTTCTCGCTGGAGATGAGCGCCGAACAGCTGGCCATGCGTATCCTGGCCGACGCGTCGGGCGTGTCGTCCGACCGGCTGAGGAAGGGCGAGATCGACGCCTCTGACTTCGGCAAGGTGCGCGACGCGGCCATCGAGATCGGCGAGAGCCCGCTGTACATCGACGCCACCGGCGGTCTGGCCATCTCCAAACTGGCGGCCCGGGCGCGCCGCCTGAAACGGGCCGAACAGGGTCTGGACCTGATCATCGTCGACTATCTGCAGCTGATCACCGTCGGCGACGGCAATAACCAGCGCAACCGGGTGCAGGAGGTGTCGGAGATCACCGGCGGCCTCAAGGCCCTGGCCAAGGAGCTGAACGTGCCGATCCTGGCCCTGTCGCAGCTGTCGCGTCAGGTCGAACAACGCGAGGACAAGCGACCGCAGCTGTCCGACCTGCGCGAATCCGGCTCGATCGAGCAGGACGCCGACTGCGTGATGTTCGTCTATCGCGAGAGCTACTACCTGGGCCGGACCGAGCCGCGCGAAGGCACCGAGGAACATCTGAAATGGCAGGAGGACATGGACATCCTGCAGCACCAGGCCGAGGTCGTCATCGGCAAGCAACGCCATGGCCCGATCGGTATCGTCAAGCTGAGCTTCGACGCCGACACCACCCGCTTCGGCAATCTGGCCAAGGACGGCCGCTACTCCAATTTCCGCGACATCCCGGAGTAGGTCCGGCGTTTTCCGGTGTGCGCTGCACAAAAATTGCGGCATAAACCCATAATGCCCTCGCCCACTACACTGTCCGTCGACCTGAACGCGCTGGCGCACAATTTTCATGCGCTGGAAGCGGCTGCGGGCGTGCCGGTGCATCCGGTGGTCAAGGCCGACGCCTATGGGTTGGGCGCCGTGCCGGTGGTGCGGCGGCTGCTGGCCGAGGGGGCGCGCACCTTCTTTGTGGCCCGGGCGTCTGGCGGCTTCGCTTTGCGCGAGGCGCTGGGGGCTGAGCCGGTCATCTATGTGCTGGACGGCTGTGTCGGCGAGACCGCGGGGGACCTCATCGCGGCCGACCTGAGACCGGTCCTGAACCACGGCGAGCAGCTGACCGCCTGGCGGGCCGCCAGCGGCGGGGCCTGCGGCCTGCAGATCGACACCGGTATGAACCGGTTAGGCTTCCGGCCTGAAGAGGCCCCGGACATGTTCGACGGGCTGGACCTGGTGATGAGCCATCTGGCCTGTGCCGACGATCCACTGGAGCCGATGAACCGGACCCAGCGCGACGCCTTCGCCGCTGTGGTCGGTCGCTATCCCGGGGTGATCCGCTCCTTCGCCAATTCGGGCGGAGCCTTTCTGGGGCCGGACTACGGATTTGACGCCGCGCGCCCCGGGATCAGTCTGTACGGCGGTGGACCCGAGGGACGACCCGACGCGCGCCTGCGAGCAGTGGCGACGCTGAGTGCCGAGGTGTTGCAGGTGCGCGAGGTGCCGACGGGCGAGAGCGTCGGCTATTCGCGCGGATTTCTGGCGGACACACCCCGGCGGATCGCCATCTGCGCCGCGGGATATGCCGACGGGGTGCTGCGCAGCACCAGCCCGTGGGGCGCGGTGTGGCTGGGTGGGGCGTTGCGGTCGATCGTCGGCCGGGTGTCGATGGACGTCATTGCCGTCGATGTCACCGGTGCCGACGTCGCCGTCGGCGACCGGGCCGAGCTGTTCGGGGCCAACCGGATGCTGGACGAGGCCGCAACTGCGGCCGGGACCATCGCCTATGAGCTGCTGACCTCGGTCACGCCGCGGGTACCGCGGATCTATATCGGCTGAGTCCGCTCAGCGAGCGTCGCGGACGACGTCACCGCCCTTGATGACCACGGGCACCGTTTCCAGCATCCGGACGTCGGCCAGAGGGTCGCCGGACACGGCGATCAGATCACCATAGCGACCGACGACGATGGCCCCGACGTCGGCCTCGCGACCCAGGGCCTGAGCGGCGTTCCAGGTGGCGCTGCGGATCGCCTCGGCCGGAGTCATGCCGTATTCAACCATGACCGCGAACTGGCGGGCGTTCAGGCCGTGCGGAAAGAGGGCGGCGTCGGTGCCGAACACCATTCCCACCCCGGCCCGATGGGCGGCGCGGAAATTGTCGCGTTGCAGCTGACCGATCTCGCGGTCCTTGCGCAGGTTGTCCTCGGTGGTGCCGTATTGCGTGCCCGTCGCCTGGGTAAAATCGGTGTTGTAGATGTCCATCGACAGCCAGGTGTGGTGTTCGAGCGCCAGACGGATACCTTCGGCGTCGATCAGCGAGGCATGTTCAATGGTGTCGATCCCGGCCCGGATGGCGTCGGCGATGCCCGAGGCTCCGTGGGCGTGCGCAGCGACCTTGAGGCCCCACATATGGGCCTCGGTGGCCGCGGCGGTCAGCTCGGCCAGGGTCATCTGCTGCTGACCCGGTTCGGTATTGCTGGAGAAGACCCCGCCGGTAGCGCACAATTTGATGACCTGGGCCCCGTATTTGCGCACCTCGCGGATGACGTGACGAACTTCATCCGGGCTGTCAGCCACAAAGTCGCTGGTCTGATGCAGCGAGCGCGGCAGACCGGTGATGTCGCAGTGGCCGCCGGTGGCCCCGATATAGGCCCCGGCCGGGATCACCCGTGGGCCGACGACGAAGCCGTCATTGATGGCCTGCATCAGGGCGACGTCGGCAAAATCCGGTCCACCCAGATTGCGCACGGTCGTGAAGCCAGCGTTGAGCGTGGCCAAGGCGTTGGGTCCCTGGATGACAGCTCCGAAATCATCGGCATAGTCAAAGATGTTGTAGCCAGAGACATAGGGAGTGTCGGCCAGATGGACGTGCATGTCGATCAGGCCGGGCAGCAGGGTCAGGCCCGGCAGGTCGAGGCGCCGGGCGTCATCGGGCACGCCGGCGGGAGCGGCCCTACCGACCGAAGTGATGCGGCCATCCGTGACGACAATGACCGGATGATCGACGTAGCGACCGCGCTGGACATCGACCATCCGGGCGGCGGTGACCACCAGGGTGTCGGCCCGGGCGGGCGTACCGGTCATCAGGCCCAGAGCAAAAGCCATTGCGGCTGCGGTGGTCGCCAGTCGTTTCAGCATCGTCGTTCTCCCCCGATTCCCATAGACCTGACACGGCGAACCCGGGGCAGGCAACCGGCAGATCGGCGGGTGCCGGCGGCTACGCCAGTCCCGGACGCAGCGTAATCCGTCCCCCCTGCCCCGCCGTCCCCGACTCCTGTAAGCCGATGTCATGGCCAGAGACGGTGCGATCTATGTTTGTCAGTCCTGCGGGGCGGTGCACGGCAAATGGGCCGGTCAGTGCGGGGCCTGTGGCCAGTGGAACTGCGTCGTCGAGGAGAGCCGCGCGGCCCCGCCCGGGGCGATGAAGGCCGTCAGCACCGCCCGGACGCGCGGCCTGCAGTTCGAAACCCTGCAGTCGGACACGCCCGAGCCGGCGCGCATCGTCACCGGGGTCAAGGAGTTCGACCGGGTTTGCGGCGGCGGGGTCGTGCCCGGCTCGGCCATATTGTTGAGCGGTGACCCCGGCGTCGGCAAGTCGACCCTGTTGCTGGACGTGGCCGGGCGGGCGGCGCTGAAGGGGGCGCGGGTCGCCTATATCTCGGGCGAGGAGGCGATCGAGCAGATCCGGGCCCGGGCCAAGCGGATGGGGCTGGCCAAGGCCCCGGTCGAACTGGCCTCGGCCACAGCGCTGCGCGACATCCTGGGGACGCTGAAGCGCGAGAAATTCGACATCGTCATCGTCGATTCAATCCAGACCCTGTGGTCCGACGCCCATGAGGCCGGTCCCGGCTCGGTCACCCAGGTGCGGGCCTGTGCCGGCGAGATGGTGCGGCTGGCCAAGTCGCACGGGGTCGCTGTCATCCTGGTCGGCCATGTCACCAAGGACGGTCAGGTCGCCGGGCCGCGGGTGGTCGAACATATGGTCGACGCGGTGCTGAGCTTCGAGGGCGAGCGCGGCTATCCGTTCCGCATCCTGCGCGCCGGCAAGAACCGTTTCGGGGCCACCGACGAGATCGGGGTGTTCGAAATGGGCGACACCGGCCTGCGCGAGGTCAGCAATCCGTCGGCCCTGTTCCTCGGCGAGGGCAAGGACCGGGCCCCGGGAGCCGCCGTCTTCGCCGGGATCGAGGGCTCGCGCCCGGTGCTGGTCGAGATGCAGGCCCTGGTGTCAAAATCGGCCTATGGCACGCCACGTCGGGCCGTGGTGGGCTGGGACACCGGGCGACTGGCCATGGTGCTGGCCGTACTGGAGGCGCGCTGCGGCTTCGGGTTCGGCGATCAGGACGTCTATCTGAACGTGGCCGGAGGCTTGCGGATCAATGAGCCGGCCGCCGATCTGGCCGCCGCCGCGGCCCTGATCTCCTCGGCCACCGACAAGCCCCTGCCGCAGGGCTGTGTGGTGTTCGGCGAGATCAGCCTGTCGGGCGAGGTGCGGGCCGTGGGCCGGGCCGAGGCGCGGCTGCGCGAGGCGCGCAAACTGGGCTTCGATCACGCCCTGACTCCGCCGCTGACGGTCAAGGGTGGCGGGGTGGCGGTGACCTCGGTGACGCGATTGACGGAAGCGGTCGATCGAATCTCGCAAAACCGCTATGAAGGTCTTCAGTAAACCGCCATCCGAGGATCCACCGCCCGCGTGACCGGCTTTGACGCTCTCGCCCTGATCGTGATCCTCGCCTCGGCTGCGGCCGGATGGGTGCGCGGGGCCACGCGCGAAATCATCACCCTGCTGAGCTTCGTCCTGGCCGCTTTCATTGCCCTGGTGGCCCTGCCCTTCACCTCGCCAATCGGTCGTTCAATGATTGATCCGGACTGGGCCGGCTCCATCGCCGCGGCCATCGGCACCTTCCTGCTGATCTATTTCGGCATTCGCATCTTCGGCTCGGCCCTGTCGAAACGCGCCCAGGCCCATCCGCAGCTGGGCGGGATCGACCGGTTCTTCGGCGTCTTCATCGGCGCGGCGCGGTCACTGGTGCTGCTGGGGGCAATCCATCTGGTGATCGTCGCGGCCATGCCGGGCGAGGCGACGCCACGCTGGCTGACCCAGGCCATGCTGTATCCGGTCAGCGCCGGGGCCGCCCGGGTCATCCAGATCGTCCTGCCCGGTATCGGGCGCGGGGCCGACGCCCTGACCCCGGTGGTTAATTCGTCCGTCCGCGAAGGGTTTTCCGACACACAAGCCTTGCCCCCGCCCCAAACAGGGCATACCCCGCCCGGCAACGCCCCCTAGTCCCCTCCCCGGGTCATCGGAGCCACAATGCGCCACCAGATCGCCGATCCCGTCGTTCACCGCGAACACCATCGCGACATTGATGACGATCGCCCCCGCCTGGAGTGCGGAGTCTGTGGCGTCTGGGGGGCCGAGCCCGACGGCGGGGCCGCCATCGTCGCCCTGGGTCTGCACGCCCTGCAGCACCGCGGCCAGGAAGCCTGCGGCATCGCCAGCGTCCATGACGACCGCTTCCACACCGAACGCCACCAGGGGCTGGTCGGCGACGCCTTCGGCGGCACCAATCTGTCAAAGCGGATGCCGGGGGGCGCGGCCGTGGGCCATACCCGCTATTCGACCGCGGGCGGCTCGTTCCTGCGCAATATCCAGCCGATGTTCGCCGATCTGGATTCCGGCGGTATCGCCATCGGCCACAACGGCAATCTGACCAATTTCCTGTTCCTGCGGAACCAGCTGGTCTCGGAAGGCTCGATCTTCCAGTCGACCTCGGACTCCGAGGTGATCCTGCATCTGATCGCCCGTTCGCGGAAGGCGAAGATCGTCGACCGGTTCATCGACGCCCTGGCGCGGATCGAAGGCGGCTATGCCCTGGTAGCCCAGACCCGCAAGAAGATGATCGGCGCGCGCGACCCGCTGGGTATCCGCCCGCTGGTGCTGGGCAAGATCGGCGAGGCCTGGGTGCTGGCGTCGGAGACCTGCGCCCTGGACACCATCGGCGCGACCTTTGTCCGCGATGTCGAGCACGGCGAGGTGGTAGTCATCGACGAGAACGGCTTGCGGTCGCTGAAGCCCTTCCCGGCCCGGGCCGCCCGGCCCTGCCTGTTTGAATATGTCTATTTCTCGCGTCCCGACAGCATCGTGAACGGACGGTCGGTCTACGCGGTGCGCAAGCGCATGGGCCAGGGTCTGGCGCGCGAACATGCGGTCGAGGCCGACGTGGTCGTGCCGGTGCCGGACTCCGGCGTGCCGGCGGCCCTGGGCTATGCCCGCGAGAGCGGCATTCCCTATGAAATGGGCATCATTCGCAGCCACTATCTGGGCCGCACCTTCATCCAGCCCAACCAGGGGGCCCGGCAGAAGGGCGTGCGCATGAAGCACAGCCCCAACCGCTCGGTACTGGAAGGCAAGCGGGTCGTGCTGATCGACGATTCGATCGTGCGCGGGACCACCTCGGCCAAACTGGTGCGTTCCGTGCGGGCCGCCGGGGCCACCGAGGTGCATCTGCGCTCGGCCAGTCCGCCGATCCTGTGGCCTGACTTCTACGGCATCGACATGCCCGAGCGGGATCAACTGATCGCCGCCAACAAGACCATCGCCGAAATGAAGGAAATGCTGGAGGTCGACAGCCTGGGCTTCCTGTCCGTCGACGGCCTGTACGAAGCGATGGGTGCCGGACCGCGCGATGCAGTCAATCCGCAGTTCACCGACCACTATTTCACAGGCGAATACCCGACCCGACTGCTGGACCGAGAAATCGAACAGGGCGGTCGTGAGGACTCGCACCGGCAGTTGTCGTTGCTGGTCACGGCTTAAGCCTCTTTGCCCGACGACGGGCGCGCGCTATCAGGCCCCATGTCTGCTGATCTCCCCCTGAAAGACCGTATCGCCCTCGTTGTCGGGGCCTCGCGTGGCATCGGCTTTGAAGCTGCCCTGGCCCTGGCCAGGGCGGGTGCCCACGTTGTCGCTACCGCCCGCACCCAGGGCGGACTGGAGGAGCTGGACGACGCCATCTATGCCGCCACCGGCCAGCACGCGACCCTGGTGCCGTTCGATCTGGTTGACGGCGGGGCCATCGACCGGCTGGGCGGGGCCATCTTCGAACGGTTCGGCAAGCTGGACATATGGGTCCAGGCGGCGGCGACCATGGGGGCCTCGGGCCTGACCCCGGTCAGTCACGCCGACCCGCGGGTCTGGGCCAAGGTCGAGAAGACCAATTTCACCGCCATCTACCGACTGATCCGCTCGCTGGAGCCTTTGCTGCGCGTTTCCGACGCCGGACGGGCCGTCTATCTGACCACCAGTATCGCCGCCGCACCCCGGGCCTTCTGGGGCATGTATGCCGCCACCAAGGCCGGGGCCGAGGCCCTGATCAAATGCTGGGCCGACGAGATCGAATCGACGCCGATCCGCGTCGCCGTCGTCGATCCCGGCCGGATGCGCACCCAGCTGCGGGCCCAGGCCTATCCCGGCGAGGATCCGCAGGACGTGCCTCCCCCGTCCGAGATCGGTCCGCTGATCGTCGAACTGGCCCGCGGCGATCTGACACCGCCGCTGGAAGTGAAGTTCAAGGACTGGAAGTCGGGACCGGGCGTAGCGGCGCTGGTCTAGGGACCAACGGCGTGTCCCGGAGTATTAGCGGCCCGGTTTTGGAGCGCCGTCAAAAGCAGGCTTCAGGGGTCGCGATTTGATCCCGGGGACACAAGGCTTAGCCCTGATCGCTCGTATGTTTACGGCGAGCCGAAACGTACAATATTATCAAATAAACCAAATGCTTGGTGACTAATCAAAACGTAATACGTATCGCTGATTTTCCAGCCATGCGTATCGACTCACACGCCCATCGACGTACGATCTGGCTGTCCCGCTCCCTGCTCGTGCTGGCGGTCAGCGGTATGGTGCTGTTTGGCCTGTCGCTGGTCGCGGGGGCGCGGAGCACCGATGCCTATTCGGGAAAGTTCGAGCGCCGGCAGATACAGACCGGACTCTCGACCCGACTCGATGAATTGGCGGCGCTGGTTATGCCCCAGGTGATCTGGGATGACGCCGTCGTCCACCTCGATAACCGGTTTGATCCCCGGTGGGCGAACCTGAACATCGGGACCTATCTGAACCAGACAGCCGGATTTGAACAGATCGAGATTGTCGACCGGTCGGACAGGTCGGTCTTTTCGGCCATTGACGACGACGTCGTCAGCCCGACCACATCAGACCACCCGTCCATCGCCCTGCCAAAGTTGATCGACAGCATCCGCGCACAGGAACGTCAGCGCGGGGCCTTCGTGCGCCGCGACCGGTCCCGGAAAATGATTGCCGCACCGATCCAGGCGACGTCCGTCTCAATGATCGGCGGGCACCCGTATGCGATTGTGGCCGCCCTGGTTCAGCCCGACTTCGGGACCGCCCTTCCCGTCGGTGCGCGCGCACCGATCGTTTTCGCGGCCGATGCCCTGGACGAAACGTTTCTGGCGAACATCGCCGGACGATACCAGCTGATCGACGCGGTGCTCGCCCCGCCGACGTCCCCGCCGGAGCCCCATCAGGCGGAGGTCACCCTTGCCGACGACGCCGGTCAGCCGGTGCTGGCGATCCGATGGCGACAACACAAGCCCGGGACGGCCCTGCTTGAACGGACATGGCTGTATATGTCGGCCGTTTTCTCCTTCTTCGTCCTGAGCATCATCCTCGTCCATCTGGCGGTGGCGCGGGCGAATGGCCAACTGCTCATGAAGGAGGCGGCGCTGGAGACCGCCCTGGCCAATGCGGAACAGGCCAGCCGGGCCAAGTCCCAGTTTCTGGCCAATATGAGCCACGAGCTGCGCACCCCCCTGAACGGCATCATCGGCGTGATGGATCTGCTGCGTCAGCGCCAGACGGATACCCATGGCCGTGAATTGACCGACACCGTCATCGCATCGGGGCGCACGCTGGAACTGGTCGTCAACGACATCCTCGACGTCTCCAAGATCGAGGCCGGACAGATGACCTTCGAGACCGCACCGTTCAGCCTGGGTGAGGTCGTCACCGGAATCGTCGATCTGCATGCCGCGACCGCGGCTGCCAAGAACGTCAAACTGGAGCTGCGGACCGCCGACGGCGCGGACGGCATCTATCTCGGCGACCGGACGCGGATCGGCCAGGTCGTTTCGAACTTCATCAGCAATGCGATTAAATTCACCGCCGCCGGCAGCGTCAGCGTCGCCGTCCGCAACCGTCGGGGCGGCGTCTGCATCAGTGTGTGCGATTCCGGCATCGGCTTCGACCGCGACACGGCAAAACGCCTGTTCGACCGGTTCGAGCAGGCGGACGTGTCTGTGAGCCGCAAATATGGTGGAACGGGGCTCGGACTGTCGATCTGTACCTCGCTGACCGAAATGATGGGGGGGCGGATCGCGGTGCGCTCGACCCCCGGCAAGGGATCGATCTTCTTCGCCTATCTGCCGCTGAGCCGGATTTCCGACGTGCCGTTGGAAGTTATCCGGAACGAACCCGCCAGACCGGTTCCCGACACCAATGACCAACCGCTGAAAATCCTGCTCGCCGACGATCATGAGGTCAACCGGCGGGTGGTTTCGATGATCCTCGCGTCGCTGAGCATCGACCTCACCGTCGTCGAAAACGGTGCTCTGGCCGTCGAAGCGACCGCAAAGAACCGTTTCGACATCATCCTGATGGATGTGCAGATGCCGGTGCTGGACGGACTGTCGGCGACCCGCAAGATCAGGGAGCTCGAGCTGGCCGGCGAACGCCCCCGTACGCCCATCATTTCACTGACGGCCAATGCGATGCCCGACGATGTGGCCCGCAGTCTTGAGGCGGGCTCGGACCTGCATCTGGCCAAGCCAATCCGACCCGACGCCCTGATCGGGGCGATCGCCCGTTTGGCTGTCCCGGGCTCCATTCCAGGGGCCGCGGTCGAAGCGGCTTAAGGCCCTACTTCTTCGGCGCGTGCTTCTGGCCAGTGCGGACGCGGCCAGAGCGCGAGACCTGACGGGCACCGCCACGGGCGCCCTTCTGGATGGCGACGCTGGAGCCGGCCTTCTTGTTCGAGCTGGACTTCAGCCCGGTCAGGGGGCGGGGCTTGGCCGTACGCGTCTTCTTCTGCTCCAGCGCCTTGCCGGGCAGGTTGGACAGGGCGTCGGCGGCGGCCTCGGACTTCTTGATGCGGCGCGGCGCGGTCTTGGCCGGGCCGGTGAAGCGTTCCGGACCTGATTTCGAACCACCCTCGCCGTAGGGGTTCTCGGACCCCGCCTTGACGTTGAGGCGGATCGGGGTGCCGGGCAGGTCGAAGCTCTCGCGCAGGCTGTTGACCAGATAGCGCTTGTACTGTTCCGGCATCGAGGCGGCGCGGCTGGCCATCAGCACGAAGGTCGGCGGGCGCGCCTTGATCTGGGCCATGTATTTCGGCTTGATCCGCTTGCCGTCGACGGCGGGGGGCGGATGCCTCTGGGTGGCCAGGGCCAGCCAGGTGTTGAGGTCCTTGGTCTTGACCTTGACCGACCAGGTCGCGTGGGCCTTCAGGATCGCCGGCATCAACCGCTCGACCCCACGACCCGAATGCGACGACAGGGCCACGAACGGTGAGCCGCGCAGCTGGGGTAGCTTGTCCTCGGCCATCTGGCTCAGCTTGGCCAGTTTGGCCTGGGGCTCATCCTCGAGGTCCCATTTGGCGGCGACATAGACCAGGGCCCGGCCCTCGCGCTCGACCAGATCGGCCAGCTGCAGGTCCTGGGTATCGAAGGCGTCATCCTTGTCCATAACCAGCACGACCACCTCGGCATAGGTGATGGCGCGGATGGTGTCGGCGACCGACAGCTTCTCGAGCTTCTCGTTAACCCGGGCCTTGCGACGCATGCCGGCGGTGTCGACCAGACGGATGTTCTGGCCTTCATACTGCCAGTCGACCGAGATGGAATCGCGGGTGATGCCGGCCTCGGGGCCGGTCAGCAGCCGGTCCTCGCCGATCAACCGGTTGACCAGGGTCGATTTGCCGGCGTTGGGCCGGCCGATGATGGCGATGCGGATCGGCTTGTCCGGCTCATCGATCTCTTCGATGAAGATGTCGGCGCTGGCCCCGACGATGGCGGCATAAAGGTCAGCCATGCCCTCACCGTGTTCCGCCGAGATGGCCACCGGTTCACCGAAGCCCAGGCCATAGGCCTCACCGATACCGCCGCCGCTCTCACGGCTCTCGGCCTTGTTGGCCAGCAGGATGACGGGCTTGTGCTGCTTGCGCAGGCGCTCGGCGAAGATCCGGTCCAGCGCAGTCACGCCCTCGCGGGCGTCCATCATGAACAGGATCAGGTCGCCGTCTTCCAGCGCCGCCTCGGTCTGTTCGCGCATGCGCGATTCCAGACTGTCGTCGGTGATGTCCTCATAGCCGGCCGTGTCGATCAGGGTCAGATCGAAGTCACCGATATTGCCGTCGGCATAGCGGCGGTCGCGAGTCACACCGGGACGATCATCGACCAGCGCAAGGCGCTTGCCGACGAGCCTGTTGAACAGGGTCGATTTGCCCACATTGGGGCGGCCAACAATGGCGACTTTCAATGCCATGTCGGCGTTCTAACCCAGATTGACTGCAGACGTCAGCGAATGCTGACGAGTTGACCGTTGTCGGTCAGCACATAGAGAGCCCCGTTGTAGGCCGCGGGCGCGATATAGGCCGCTGCGCCCAGACGAACCGTGGCCAGCTGTGCGCCGGTCTTGGGGTCGAAAGCCACGGCCTCGCCGTCCGAATTGACCAGCACCAGTCGATTGGACGCCAGAATCGGACCCGACCAGCTGGGCCGGACCGTATGGTCGAAGAAGCCGAGGAAGCCGCCCTCCTGGCGCACCCGGCCCTCATTGAGGTCACGGGTCCAGTAGACCAGGCCGCTGTCACGGTTGACCACAGTCAGTTCGCCGCTCTTGGACACGACATAGACGACTTCACCGACCGGCAGGGGCGCGTTGACCCCGGCGACCGGCAGGGTCCATTTCGGCACGCCCGAACGGATATCCATCGCCGCCAGCACGCCCGAGTGGCTGATGGCATAGACCATACCGCGGCTGACCACCGGACGACCGGCGATGTCGCGGATCTCGGACAGGGCGCTGGTGCGGCTGGTCCGGGACAGGACCTGTTGCCAGACCGACTGGCCGGTGGCGGCGCGCAGGGCGATGATCTCGCCCGACGAGAAAGGCGCGATCACCGTCTCGCCGCTGACGGCCGGGCTGGAGGCCCGCATGGTGCGCGCCGGCTCGGTGATCCCGCGATAGGACCAGTCCTGCAGACCAGTGTCGATATTGAAGGCGAACAGCTGATTGTCGACGTCGATGACATAGACGCGCGACCCGGCCACGGTGGGCGCGCCGTGAATCGGCACATCGACCGTCGATTTCCAGAGCACGGCCCCGGTCGCCTGATCCAGCGCCGTCATGGTCCGGTAGCCAGAGGCCACGAACACCTTGCCGCCGCCGACGGCCACACCGCCGCCGAAACCGCCGCCGCTCGAGCCGCCCCCCAGTCCAAGGCTGAAGATACTGCCGCGGAATTCCTTCTCGTCAGGTTTGACGTTGACCTTCCAGGCGACCGCGCCGCTGGTGGCATCGACCGCCGTCACGCCCGCCTCACCGTCCAGCACGAAGATCCGGCCGTTGTCAGCGACGACCGGGGCCATGACCTGACGGGTATTGGTCGACCCGGCACCGATATTGCGCTTCCACGCGACGGTGAAGGCGGGGGCCGCAATCACATGCTCGACCAGGTTTTCCGCCGTGCCGCCCGGCTGGGGCCAGCTGGTGACCGCCTGGGGACCGGGCAGGAAGAAGTCACGGCCGGCCAGGGACGCCGACGGGACCAGCTGTTGTTCGAATTCCAGCACCGACACCCGTTGTCCCGCCGTGGCCGTGGACTCGGGGGCCTTCTTGCCGCCCAGGCCAAACGGCAGCGCTTGCCGGACTGTGCCACAGGAGGCGACCGTGGCGGCCAGACCGCACAACAGGGCGACTTTCAGCATTCTGTTCATGGAGATCTTCCTGAAAGGTCGGATTACTGGGTCGCCAGGTTCGGATCAGCCGGTGCGGGTGCCGGTGTGGCGGGCACGGCGGCCTGGGCCCGGACGATGGCGGCGAGATTGGCGGCAGTGCCGGCGTCGATCGCCGATATCGCCACCTGGGCCCGCTGTTTGATCGGGTCCGGCACATCGAGCCCACGCTGCAGCAGCACGAAGATGTCACGGGCCTCGGCGATCTTGCCATGCTGAAGCCGGGCCAGGGCCAGGGCTTCGCGGGCGAACGGCCGCAACGGCCGGCCTTCGGCCGTCAGCGGCTCAAGGCGTTTCTCAATGTCGGCGAGATCGCCGGTGTCCATGACCAGCCAGGCCGCCTTCAGCGCCGCCGGATCGGAAATGATCGGATCGCGCGAGGCCCGGGCGGCCTCGTCGAACAGGGCGATGGCTTCGGGAATCTTGTTGGCGGTCACGGCGATGCCGGCGCGCTGCATCAAGGCCAGGGCCTTGTAACCCCCGGTGCCCGCGGCGGCCGCCTCGGTGAAGGCGGTATCGGCCCCGACCGGATTGGTGCTCTCGAGCGCCTCCATGCCGTGGTCATAGGCGGCAGACGCCTTGTCACCCTGACTGGTCTGCCAGCTCTGCCAGCCCCACCAGGCCAGGGCCGCGATGAGCGCGAGCAGCAGAACACCACCGGCCACGGGCAGCCAGGTCCGCGCCAGACGCTTGTATCGATCGGAGCGAAGCTCCTCCTCGACCTGTTCGAAGACATCAACCACTGAATCGTCGCCCCAAAATCACTAATTCTCTAACCGGCGCGACCCTAGAGGGTCGGCTCGACGCCCGCAACGCAGCGGATGCGCAAGACCGGCTTTTTGGATGAGTAGGGCGCGACTTCGGCAGGAAAACGGCGGGACCGGCTACCGGCGACGCAATCGGCAGCCGGGTCCGCCTGGACCATTTTTGTTTCAGGTCGAATCGACCTGAATCCAAAAAATGGTCCAGATTCAAACTGGAGCGAAATCTGAGCCGAGTTGGACTGCGTCCAACTCAACCGATTTCGCTCTAGATTTCCTCGGACAGCTTCATCGCCCCGGCCGCCGCGAGGGCGATCACCGCCGCCGCCGCGATCCAGAACATCTGCATGCCGCCGAAGGAACCCAGATCGAGTCGGGTCAGTCCCAGCGGCTCCATCGTCGACTGGATCAGCCCGCCGGTCGTCGCGACCGCAGTCTCCAGACCCTGCCCGAGACTGCGTTCGGTTACCACGGCTCCGGACCGGGTCAGGTCGAGGTTGGCGCTCATGGTCTCGCGCACCGCCACCACGCCGCCGACCAGTCCCGCCAGCGTCAGGGCCAGATTGCGCAGGCGCGAGCCCGATCGCAGGCGGGTCTCGACCCGCGCCGCAAACAGGACAGCGTCGGGCATGACCGGGGCCTGGTTGAACAGGCGTTCGACGAAAGGATCGAATTCGTCAGCTGACATGTGACGACCTCCCCAGGGTAGCGGGCTCCGGCTGGAGCCGCGCGCGGAGTTTATCCAGACCACGTTTGACATGAGACTTCACCGTACCAAGCGGCAGATTTAGGGCAGTCGCAATCTCGGGGTGAGACAGACCTGCCCCGTGACAGAGGGAGACGCACAGCCGCTCGGGTTCGCTGAGCGTCTTCAGGGCCTCGTCGAGGTCGACCAGACCGGCCTGATCGGGGGCCGGAGCCGCCTCATCAGTCTCGACCTCGGCGACATAACGGGCCTCCTTGGCGCGACGCTTGATATAGAGCCGCGCCGCAATGCGCCGGACCCAGGCGGCGAAGGTCCCCTCACCCCGGAACTCCGAACAGCGTTCGAAGGCCTGGATGAAGGCGTCCTGGGCGATGTCGTCGGCGAGGGCCGGCTGGGCCCCCATCCGACGCAGCAGGGCCCGCACGGCCGAGCTGTGACGGCGCACGAGCTCACCGAACTCGCGCCGCCCGCCCGCCGCCGCGAGGGCGGCGAGCTCGACATCGTGCCGATCGATCAGGGCCTGGGCCATGACTGTCCCCCTCCCGCCCGCACTCAGCCCTTGTTTTTGTTGAAGAAACTCAGAACTATGAAGGCCAGCCCGATCATGCCGGGGATCGCGGCCATGCCGGTGATCGGATAGAAGGCGTCCATCTCGTCAAAGCTGATGGCATAGCCCATCAGGCCGATGCCGACGCTGACGGCCAGCAGGATGATGCCCAGTCGCAGGTCGCGGGCGGCACTGGGAGCCTTGCGAATCTCGTCCCGGCCCATGGCCTCGATGATTTCAGGCGGCAGGGGCTGACCCTTGTCGATGGCCGAGCGCAGCGTCTGCTGCATCTCCCTGCGTTCATTGGCCTTGAACCATCGCGGAATGATCACGATCGCCACCACCATCAGAAACGGTGCCAGCGGAATAAGGATTTGAAATCCTTCCATTGTATTCTTCCCTCTAAATCTCTCGATCGAGCCTGCTGCTACGACCTCATGATGACAAGAGGCAATGGCGGGACCGTATAGATGCAGGCGGCGAGGTGAAACTTTTGTAAGGTCGCCGTCAGATC
This sequence comes from uncultured Brevundimonas sp., assembly GCF_963974615.1. Taxonomy (GTDB): domain Bacteria; phylum Pseudomonadota; class Alphaproteobacteria; order Caulobacterales; family Caulobacteraceae; genus Brevundimonas. Next base: position 15,869 of record NZ_CAXBDH010000019.1, on the reverse strand, counting down.
CGGGCCAGGAAGCGAACGACACGATCAGCCGCTGCCAACGACAGGCCGACAATGGTCAGGGCCATGGCCGCCGGGGCCAGCTCAGGGCCCAGATCGGCCAGTATCGGCCCCAGCACCGGCTGCAGGCCCCAGAGCAGGGCAGACGCGGCGATGACCCACGGTACCAGGGCGGCGACGGTTGCCCAGGCCCGACGACGGGCAATCCGCTCGACCACGGCCGCCTGAAACCGATAGTCAAGGGCGGGAGGGGCCTCCGTGGCGAACAGGGCATTCAACTTCTGCTCAGGTGTCATCGGGTCCTCCGAGCGCGGCGAGCAAACGGGCCCGCCCCCGCGCAATATGTGACTTGACCGTACCGAGGGGCAAGTCGAGTGCCAGCGCCGCCTCGCCGTGCGACCAGCCGTCGGCCAGACACAGGGCCACACAGGCCCGCACATCGTCCGGCAGGGCCGCCATCGCCGCCGTCAGGGCCAGCCGGTCCTCGGGCTGGACACCGGGCGGCACCGACACCGTTTCCAGCCACGCCCCGTCCCGGGCCGCGCTGCGCTGCACGCCGCGCCGCCGGTCGCGCGCCTTGCGTACAGCGATGCCGCACAGCCAGGCGCGAAATCCGGCAGGTTCCTTCAGCGACCGCAACGATCGCCAGCCGGTGACAAAGGTCTCCTGCGCCAGGTCGTCGGCCTCGGCCACTGCGGCCGAACCGGCTCCACCCAGCATGCGTCGGAGAAATCCCCGGACCGCCGCCTGGTGCCGGGCCACCAGTCGGGCATAGGCGGCGTCCGAGCCGGCGACCGCGGCGGTCACCAGCTCGGCATCGGTCTGAATGAAGGTCAAGGTGTCGGTTTCCGCGTCCCTGCCGAAGGCTTCAGGGGCGCCCGCCGCGAGAGGTCAGGGCCCGGATCAAGGTCCAAAAAGCGAGAGCCCCCATGACGATACTGACGGTGACGTACCCTCCGGAGACATAGCCCTGGTTCCTGAAATAGTCGGCCGCGATAAAGGCGATGGCGAGCGTGGCGAAGAGGCCGAACATCGACCAATAGTTCCGGGGTCTGCGGCGGTAGCGAATGCGTCGACCTGTGCCGTCTTCCCAGTCTACGCCGTCATCGTCGACGTTGCTGTCGAGCATTTTCAGAAGCGCTGCCGGCGGCTCCTGCCCCTTGTCGGCATAGGTCTTGATCAGGTTCAGCGCGTCCTTGTGCCGCTGATAGTTCAGCATACTGGAAAAGCCGGCCGCCACGAACCAGGCCAGCGGGAACAGCAGCCACCAGTAGGACCGGAACAGGTCTTCCATCGTCATCGCCTCCATGCGCGTGGCGTCGATCGCCGTGCGTTCACAGGATAGTCGCCGCCGACACGCCCATTGGATGCGGTCCCGGAACAAAATCTGCGGTCACCGCTTCAACGGGGACCGTAACCGGAGCGTCCCATGTCCCACGTCACCTATCGCATCGTCCCGCACGACGGAGGTTGGGCCTACAAGCTGGGCGACAGTTTCTCCGAGACCTTCACCAGCCACGATCTGGCCCGGGCCGCGGCGGTGGCCGCTTCGCGCGAGCAGCGGGTGCCGGACCAGACGGCCATGATCGAATATGCCGATGCGGCGGGCGAGTGGATCACCGAACGGGCCGACGGCCACGACCGGCCCCGGACCGACGTGACCGGCTAGTCAGCAAGGGCGGCGGCGTAGATCTCGGGCTTGAAGCCGATGATACGCCGCGCGCCCAGGTCCAGCACCGGCCGTTTGATCATCGACGGCTGGACCAGCATCAGGGCGATGGCGCGATCGTCGTCCAGATCGGCACGCTCGGCCTCGGGCAGTTTGCGAAACGTCGTGCCGGCCCGGTTCAGTATCGTCTGCCAGCCGTGCTCGGCCACCCAGCGCTCCAGCACGGCCCGGTCAATGCCGGCCTTCTTGTAGTCGTGAAAGCTGTAGGCGACGCCATGCTGGTCCAGCCAGACGCGGGCCTTCTTCATCGTGTCGCAGTTGGGAATGCCGTAGAGGGTCGGGGTCATGGGTCGCGTCTTGCCATCGCGTGCGACCGGAGTCCAAGCGCGACAAAACCGGCGGGGTTCAGGTCCCGCTGACGGGCCATGGCGGACACCCGGATCGGCCTGGCCGGGCCATCTTCGACGAAGCCTGTCATTTTTCGGGCAGGCTCGATGCATGACTCAGCGCCAGCCTGACCCAGTCCGCCAGCAGCCCGTCATCACAGCCTGCCGCCTCGACGAAGAAGAAGCCGCCCATCGTGCGTCCACCCTGCACCATCGATATCGCGCCGGGCATCGCCTCGCCCCTGTCCTGATTGGCCTTGCCCACGCGGAACATAAACCGCGCGACCCCGTCCCGGGTCCTGTCGGCCCCCCCGATCATATTGCCGTTGAGCATGAAGCAGAGGCCGCCCATCATCCGCTTCTCGGTCAGACCGTCCGCAGCACCGAGGGCATTGCGGAACCGGTCCACCGTGGCCGGATCATGGGCCATCGGTCAGGTGATCAGCGCGTAGACGGTCATTCCGGCCAGGATAATGTTGGCCAGCACACCGCCGACGTAGCTGAAGGTGCGCGGACCAAATGCGACCCTGCCGATGCCGCTGTAATAGGCCATCCAGAAGATCATCCTGAATCCGACATGAAGCCCGGCCAGCCAGTTCACCCAGTCCTGATCCACGCCGGCGATGATGGCCAGGAACACCGTCGCCGCAAAGGCAGGCAGATTCTCGGTGGCATTCAAATAGGTACGCACGACACGGAAACTGAAGTCGTCGTGACTGCCGTTGACCAGCATCCCGGGAGCCTGTTTGCCGGTCAAAAATGCCAGAGGCACGATCAGAACGGACTGGATCAGCACCGTCAGGGCAAGGATCGCCAGAGCGAGCAGCGCAGGCTGATAGGTCGTGAGAAAAGGGATCGTTTCAAAAGGTGCGTTCACTTCAAGTTCCCCGTCGGAATTTTGATGACAACCGACTCGCTTGCCGGTCGACGACCATCGTTACACCACCGGGCACAATGGGCGTCAAACCGGCAGGGATTCTTCTCAATGAGGTTCGCAGTCCGGCGTGTCCGCCGCTACATCGGCATGTCCAGCGCCGGCGCGATTTCAATCGTGCCACCGACTTCAACGTGCGGGGACCGCTTCGCCATTTCCACGGCCGCATCGATACTGTCCGCCTGAACGATGGTGAAGCCTGACAACGGATTCGATCCGCCGTCATCGGTCACGCCGCGCGGGCCGACGGTCTTGGACTTTCCGACCGGAAGACCGCGATCAACCACCGCGTCACCGAGGCTTTCCATCCAGCCCATCCATTTTCCCATGTGGGCCTTGCCCTCTTCCGGCGTCATGGATGACGGACCGCCGTGATAGGCGAATACAAATTTGCTCATGATCAGCTCCTGATTGCCAAAACAGAACACCGTTATTGCACCCCGCAACATATGATAAAGAACATATTCTGAAGTCCGCTATTGCTCCACCCGCAGGAGAACGCCGGTGCCGTACAGTGATGACCACAAGCGACAGACCCGCGCGAAGATCGTGGAGTCCGCACGCGTCCTGTTCAACCGCCACGGCTTTGACGGCGTCACCATTGATGCCCTGATGGAGGCGGCCGGCCTGACGCGCGGCGGATTCTACAACCATTTCAAAAGCAAGGACGCGCTCTACAGCGAAGCCGTGTCGAGCTTCCTGATGGGCCGCGGTGCAGAATGGCGGGCCGATGCAGGTATCGACCCAAGCCGCCCTGACCCCGACATGACGCGCCAGATGATCCAGAGCTATCTGTCGAATGAGCACCTCGGCGATCTGGACGGCCAGTGCCCGATGATCGCCCTGCCGTCCGATGTCGCCCGGGCGAGCCCCGCCGTCCAGGAATCCTATCAGAAACTGCTCACGTCCATGGTCGGACTGTTCGAAACGGGACTGGACGAGCAGGGCTGCGAAACACGGCAAAACGCCCTGTCGCTCGCCGCCCTTTGCGTCGGCGGGATGATCCTGGCCAGGACCTTGCCGGATGCCGATCTGGCAAGCGAAATCCGCGTTGCAGCGCTACAGACCGCGGACCGGATCATGCAGAACCAGGCCACCCGGATGTAGCCGCCTGTCCCTATCGCTGCATCCAGGGCTTGGATTTCCCGGAGGCGATACTGGCCGACTGCTCGCGCTGGAAGCGACCGCCGCGCGGGGCCTTGGGCCGGGCGTCGATCACCGCCTGCTTCATCCGCAGGGCACGCTGGACCGGGGTCTCCGCGGGGTCGGTGACGGGCGTCGGTTCGCTGTCGGTTGGATCGGTCATGTCATTGTCCTGACGGGTGGCAGAAAGCCTGGTGCTGAAAAGCCCTGCCCCCTACTCCCACTCGATGGTGCCGGGCGGCTTGCTGGTCACGTCATAGACCACACGGTTGACGCCCCTCACCTCATTGACGATCCGCGTCGCGCATTTGCCCAGCACGGCCCAGGGGAACTCGTAGAAGTCGGCGGTCATGCCGTCGGTCGAGCTGACGGCGCGCAGGGCCAGCACCTTTTCATAAGTGCGGGCGTCGCCCATGACGCCGACGGTCTTGACCGGCAGCAGCACGGCAAAGGCCTGCCAGATGCTGTCGTACAGGCCGGCCTTGCGGATCTCGTCCAGATAGATGGCGTCGGCCTGCTGCAGGGTGGCCACGGCCTCGGGGGTGATCTCGCCGGGGATACGGATGGCCAGACCCGGTCCCGGGAACGGGTGACGTCCCACGAAAGCATCCGTCAGCCCCAGCTCGCGGCCGAGGGCGCGGACCTCGTCCTTGAACAGTTCGCGCAGCGGCTCGACCAGCTTCAGCTTCATGAAGTCCGGCAGGCCGCCGACATTGTGGTGGCTCTTGATGACATGGGCCTTGCCGCTGGAGGACGACACGCTCTCGATCACGTCGGGATAGAGGGTGCCCTGGGCGAGGAATTCGGCCCCGTCGATCTTGTTTGCTTCGCGATCAAAGATTTCGATGAAGACCCGGCCGATGATCTTGCGTTTGGTCTCTGGGTCCGAAACCCCGGCCAGTTCGCCGAGAAATTCCTTAGATGCATCAACGTGGATCAGCGGGATGTTATAGTGTTCCCGGAAGAGAGTGGTGACCTGGGTGGCCTCATCCTGACGCAGCAGGCCGGTGTCGACGAAGACGCAGGTCAGCTGGTCGCCGATGGCCTCATGGATCAGCACCGCCGCAACCGACGAGTCGACCCCGCCCGACAGCCCGCAGATGACCCTGGCCGATCCGACCTGTTCGCGGATCTGGGCGATCTTCTCGTCGCGATAGGCGGCCATGGTCCAGTCGCCGGACAGACCGGCGATGCCATGGGTGAAATTCTTCAGCATCGTCGCGCCGCGCGGGGTGTGCATCACCTCGGGGTGGAACTGGACGCCGTAGAAGCGGCGCGCCTCGTCGGCGATAACGGCATAGGGCGAGCCGGCCGAGGTGGCGACGGCCGCAAAGCCCTCGGGGATGGCGACGATCTTGTCGCCGTGGCTCATCCAGACGGTCTCATCCTCACCGACGGCGGCGAGGCCGGCCAGCAGGGGGGACCCGGTCTGCACGGTGATCTCGGCCCGACCGAATTCGCGGTGGTGGCCGCCCTCGACCTTGCCACCCAGCTGTTCGCACATCGTCATCTCGCCGTAGCAGATGCCCAGCACCGGGACCCCGGCCTCGAACACCCCCTGCGGGGCCCGGGGGCTGCCTGCCTCGTGCACGCTCTCGGGTCCACCCGACAGGATAATCGCCGCCGGTTGCATGGCCGCAAGCGCCGCTTCGGCCTTGGCGTAGGGATGAATCTCGCAATAGACGTTGGCCTCGCGCAGGCGCCGCGCGATCAGCTGGGTCACCTGGCTGCCGAAGTCGACGATCAGAACCTTCTGGTGGTTTTGCGGGGTCATGCGGGCTCCGTCTGCAGGATCGGCGTGGTCGTGAAATGGGCAGGCAGCAGGTCCAGCGCCTCGGCCAGTCGCTGGTCAATCTCGGCCAGGGCGTCGGTCCAGTGTTCCAGAACGGACAGGTCGGTGCGACCGTCGCTGACGCCGCGCAGACCGATCACCGGCAGACCGAAACGCGCGGCGGCGCGGACGACGGCGAAGGTCTCCATATCGACCATGTCGGCGTCGATGGCGTCATAGGCTGCCCCGGAGACGACACCGCCACCGCTGGACAGGCGGACGGGGGCCAGGGTTGCCGGGCCCTCGGCCAGCGGCAGTATGGCGGGCAGACGGGGATACGGGGTCTCGCCCCTCGGGAAGCCCAGGGCGCTGGCGTCCATGTCGCGATAGCTGACCTCGGTGGCGCGATAGACCTGGGCATGCTCCAGCGTGCGCGACCCGGCCGAGCCGAGCGAGACGATCACATCCGGCAGGCTTTTGCTCGCCGCCAGCTGCGCCAGGGCCTGAGCGGTGGCCGCCGCGGCCTCAACCGGACCGACGCCACTGATCAACGGCTGAATGCGGGCTCGCAGCGCCGGGCCGTATTCCGGTTCGGCAGCCATGACACACAGGGCCGTCAGCGGACCGAAGCGGGTGAGGCTCCAGTCCGGGCTCACGCCTGCCGCTCGAACAGGGCGAAGAAGAAGCCGTCGGTGCCGGTCGAGGCCGGGGACATCCGCAGACGGGTGCCGCCGTCGGCCAGTTCGGTCAGACGGGTGCGGGCGGCCGGGGTCAGTCCCGGCGCGTCCAGCAGACGGGCGATCGGCACCGGACGGAAGCCGGGGAAGTCCTCCTCGAACCCGTCCATCGTCGCCTCGTTCTCACCGCGCAGCATCGAACAGGTGACATAGGCCAGACGACCACCGGGTCGCACCAGACGGGCGGCCTGGGCCAGAATGCGGGTCTGCAGGCCGTTCATGCGTTCGACTTCCTCGACCTTCATCCGCGAGGCGTCCTCGGGATGACGTCGCCAGGTGCCCACGCCGCTGCAGGGCGCGTCGACGAAGACCAGATCGGCCTTGCCGTTCAGATCCTCGACCCCGCCGCCGTTGGGACCCAGCAGACGCAGGTCGGCCTCGACCCCGGCCCGGGCCAGGCGCGGGCGGATATTGTCCAGCCGCTTCTGCACCACGTCACAGCCGATCAGGGTGCCCTGCCCGGCCATGGCCTGGGCCAGACCGACGGTTTTGCCGCCGCCGCCGGCGCAATAGTCGACCACCGTTAGACCCGGCGCGGCCCCGGCCAGCCAGCAGACCAGCTGGCTGCCCTCGTCCTGGATCTCGATACGACCGGCATGAAAGGCTTCCAGCGCCTGAATGTTGGGGGCCGGATCCGCAGACAGACGCAGGCCCCAGGTCGACCAGGGCGTGCGCTGCGGCTGCAGACCGGCGTCGCGCAGCTCGGCCATGGCACCCTCGACCGTGGACAGGGCTCCGTTGACCCGCAGGTCAACCGGGGCCCGATCCATCAGGGCGTGCGCCTCCTCGAACCAGCGGTCGCCATAGGTGGTCTTGAAATCCTCGGCCACGAATTCAGGCACACCGGCGGCCACGCCCTCGGGCATGTCACCGGGCTCGGCCGTCAGGCGGGCACGCTCCTGCTTCGACAACGGACGCGGGCCGTAGCCGTCGCCGCTGTGCAGGGCCTCGATCTCTTCAAGGCTGAGGTGGTCCTGAACCGACAGGGAGCCGATCACCAGCGCGCGACCGTCCTCGCGGCCGCCCATGGTCCAGACCAGCCGCCCGCGCGCCCGGAGCACCAGATAGACGCGCTCGGCCACGGCGCGGCGATCGCCGGAGCCGGCATAGCGGTTGGCCTGCCCCCAGGCCTTGAGCACGACCTCGGCCGGTGAACGGCCCTGGGCGATGCTGTCGAGAACGGAGGCGGCGGCGGCGAGACGGGCGGCGGGGGTCAAATCAGGCTTTCAAACAAAAAGGGCGGCGAGAACCATCACCAGCCCGACGAAGGATACACCCCAGGCCAGAGAGCGGATGTAGGACACGCCGAGGGCGTAGAGCGGCAGATGGAGCAGCCGCCCGAACAGATAAAGGTGGCTGCCGACCAGGGTCAGGACCGTGCCGTCTCTGGCCGTCATCTGCGCCATAAGGATGGCGGCGATGAAGATCGGCAGGGTTTCGAACAGATTGGCCTGCGCCCGCAGCAGACGCCCGGCCAGCTTGCCCGGAGGGGTGGGCTCGCCGTCACGGGCTCCGGCATTCCATTTCAGGCCCAGTTCGGCGGTTCGCGCCCCGGCGGCCAGCAGGATCTGGACCAGGGCCAGGATCAGGGTTCCGGCCAGGGCCATGAATTCCGGGGTCATCTGCATGGTGCTCTCCCTAGCCCTGCCGGTAGTTCGGCGCTTCGCGGGTGATCATGACATCGTGGACATGGCTCTCGCGCAGACCGGCTCCGGTGATGCGCACGAAACGGGCCCGGTCCTGAAAGTCGGCGATGGTGGCGGCCCCGACATAGCCCATGGCGGCGCGCAGGCCGCCGACCATCTGGTGCAGTACCGGCGCGATCGGTCCCTTGTAGGCCGTCTGGCCCTCGATACCCTCGGGCACCAGCTTCTGGGTGTCGGCCACGTCCTTCTGGAAATAGCGGTCGGCCGAGCCGGCTCCCATGGCCCCGACCGAGCCCATGCCGCGGTACGATTTGTAGGACCGACCCTGATACAGGAAGGTTTCGCCCGGGCTCTCGTCCGTGCCGGCGAACATCGATCCCATCATAGCCACACTGGCCCCGGCGGCGATGGCCTTGGCCAGATCGCCGGAATATTTTATGCCGCCGTCGGCGATGACCGGAGCTCCGGAGTCCTTCGCGGCCCGAACGGCCTCCATGATGGCGGTCAGCTGCGGCACGCCGACGCCGGCGACGATGCGGGTGGTGCAGATACTGCCCGGACCGATGCCGACCTTCACGGCATCGGCTCCGGCGTCAATCAGGGCGCGGGCGGCGTCATAGGTCGCGATGTTGCCGGCGATGATCTGGATGCGATTGGATTCGCGCTTGATCCGCTCGACCACGCGCGCGACCTGGATCGAATGGCCGTGGGCGGTATCGATGACGACGACGTCGACCCCGGCCTCGGCCAGGGCCATGGCGCGCTCGTAACCGGCGTCGCCGACGGTCGAGGCGGCCCCGACCAGCAGTCGGCCCTGCTCGTCCTTGGCGGCGTGGGGATGGGCCTGGGCCTTCTCGATGTCCTTCATCGTGATCAGACCGGTGGCGCGATAGGCCTCGTCGACGACGATGACCCGCTCGATCTTGCGATCGCGCAGCAGGGCCAGGGCCTCGTCGCGACCGGCCCCTTCGCGCACGGTGATCAGATCACCGGTGGTCATCATCTCGGCGGCCTTGCGGTTCGGATCGGTATCGAAGCGCGTGTCCCGGTTGGTCAGGATACCAACCAACCGGCCGGTCGCAGGGTCGACCACGGGGAATCCGGAGATCTTCTTGCGGGCCACGATCTCGCGAACCTCGCCCAGTGTGGTCTGCGGGGTGATGGTCACCGGATTGATGACCATGCCGCTCTCATAGCGTTTGACGACACGGACCTGCTCGGCCTGTTCGTCGATCGTCATGTTCCGGTGCAGCACGCCGAGACCGCCGGCCTGGGCCATGGCGATGGCCAGCCGGCTCTCGGTCACAGTGTCCATCGCCGACGAGGTCAGCGGGATGTTCAGACGAATGTCGCGAGTCAGGTGCGTCGACACATCTGCGTCAGCAGGCATGATGTCCGACGGGCCGGGTTCAAGCAAAACATCGTCGAAGGTGAGGCCTTCGCGTATCTCCATGAGGAGTCTCCGTTTTGCGGGCCGCGTATAGCGGTCTCACCCCCGGAACCGCAAGAGCTCTTGGAATCTATCGTGTCGAAAGGGATTCCCGGCTCGCGTCCGGGGGCGGACCCTAGCGCTTGTTCATCGCCACCAGGAAGACCTCGGCGCTGTCCTTGCGGCTGGCTTCGGGCTTGACGTATTTGACGGTCTGGAACTCCTCGCGCAGCCGGGCCAGGACCCCGCCGGCGTCGCCGCCCTGGAAATTCTTGGTCACGAAATGCCCGCCGGGCCGCAGGGTACGAATGGCGAAATCGGCGGCGATCTCGATCAGGGCGATGATCTTCAGGTGATCGGTCTGGCGGTGGCCGACGGTATTGTGGGCCATGTCGGACAGCACCAGGTCGGGGGGGCCGCCCAGCAGCTCGAGCATCTCCTCATCGACGCCCGGATGGGTGAAGTCGGCCTGGATCAGAGTCGCGCCGGGGATCGGTTCGATCATCAGCAGGTCGACGCCGACCACGGCCGCCGCACCCCGCGCCAGGGCCACCTGGACCCAGCCGCCGGGGGCCGCGCCCAGGTCGATAACCCGGCTGCCCTTGCGGATCAGATGGAAGCGGTCATCGATGCCGGTCAGCTTGAAGGCGGCGCGGCTGCGATAGCCCTCGGCCCGGGCGCGCACCGACCATTTGTCCGACAACTGCCGCTTGATCCACTGCTGGCTCGACATCGACTTGTCGTCGGCCGTCTTCATTTTTGCGCCCATGCTGCGACCGGCAGCGGTGCCGCCCGTAGGCAATTTCACCATACGGCGGCGTTCGGGCGGCTTGTCAGCGGGCTTTTCGTCTTCACTCATCGTTCCCACATAGCCCCCACGACGTTTGCGGGCTATGTCCCCCGCACAATCAAATGGAGCGTGCCGATGGCCGATCAAACCCTGACCTTCACTCTCGACACCGGATCCGGCGAAGGTGACGTCGTCATCAAGCTGCGTCCCGACCTGGCCCCCGGCCATGTCGCCCGCATTTCCGAGCTGGCCGCCGAAGGCTTTTATGACGACGTGGTCTTCCACCGCGTCATCCCCGGCTTCATGGCCCAGGGCGGTGATCCGACCGGCACCGGCACCTCGGGTTCGAGCAAGCCGAACCTGAAGGCCGAGTTCTCGAAAGAGAAGCACGCCCGCGGCGTCTGCTCCATGGCCCGGACCGCCGATCCCAACAGCGCCAACAGCCAATTCTTCATCTGCCTGGACGACGCCTCCTTCCTCGACGGCCAGTACACCGTCTGGGGTGAAGTCACCGAAGGCATGGATCACGTCGACGCCCTGCCCAAGGGCGAGCCGCCCCGCGCGCCGGGCAAGATCGTCAAGGCGACGGTCAGCTGATCTGAAGACGGCGGGGGCTCAGTCCCCCGCCCACCAGCGGAAGCGCACGCCACCGAGCGATTTTCCGCCGACGCGAAGCGTTCCCGTCAGGACAGCGCCCTCGTCGCCGAGATTGCGCTTCGCAGTCGCCACGGCGTCCGCATCCAGTCGCCCGTCAAATACCACCGTCCCCAACTGCGCCGACTGCCCCTCGAAGTGAACGACGGTGTCGGTGACCGTATAGCGGGTCGGCAAAGCCCGGGTCCGCCTCCCCGCCGCATCCTCGAACTCGATCATCACCGGCGCGAAGGTCGAGCCCTGCGCACCGGCTTCCCAGGCGGTGAAGTCGGCCGTCTGGCCGAGAAACAGGTGATTGATCGACCAGTCCCCGGCGCGCACCGGCGCGAGCGGAATGTAATAGCCCGACTGGTCCTGACTGATATCGTGGCTGAAGCCCGCAGGCCGGGCGGGATCGCCTTCCACCGCCGGCCGGTCACAGCCGGTCAGGGCCAGCAACAGGGCCGAAACGACGGCAGTCGACCGCAGAATCCGGTGCACAGCAGCCCTCAGGGCAGGTGGATCAGGGTAGCCAGCCAGCCCGAGGTCTGGCTGCGTTCGATCAATTCGAACAACGGCACCGCCAGCAGCATGACCGCGCCGTCGCGCAAGGTGGTCAGGAAGAAGGTCGGGCGGATCTCGAGCGTAGCCTTGTCCTGCCAGCGGGAGAAATTGGGCCCGAACCGCGGCGTGCGTTTCATATAGGCCAGATAGGGCTCGCCGAATTCGCCGGCGAGCCAGGCCTCTTCCCGCTTCACGGTCGAGTAAAAGACTACGAAGGTGACCAGCAGGAACAGGGCCGCAATGCTGAAGCTGCCGGACTGGGCTCCCATGCCGAACGCCCCTATGAAGCTGAACACATAGAGGGGATTGCGGCTGATCGAATAGGGACCGCGGTCGACGATCTCGGCCTTCTTGCGCCCACCGATATAGAGCGAGCACCAGGCCCGGCCAACGATGCAGACGGCGATCAGGACCAGACCGAAGGTCTCGAGACCTTCATGCAGTCTGGTCTCTCCGCCGATCGTTCCCGTCACCGCCGCGAGGGCCAGCAAGGCGATAATCCCGACAAGCAGAACCGCCTTTCGGATCAACTGGACCTTCTGCAGATCCAGCCCCTGTGTCGCCGCCATACGCTCCCCCTTCACCAAGTCGAACAGGGGATGAACCGGATTGAGGCCCGGCGCAACCGGCCAGTTAGCGATCGAGGGCGCGATCCAGGGCCCGGAAGGAAACGATCGACAGCTGGGTGGCGCTGATGAAAACCGAGGGGGTTACACGCTCATAATCGTCACTGGGGCGGTGATAGTCGGGGTGATAGTTGACCCCCAGGTACAGGAACGGAATCCCGGCGCGATAGAATGCCGCATGGTCAGAGGCCTCGACCCAATTGTCCTCGCCGGTGTCCTGGGGCGTGTCCTTGCCGAAGGCCAGGGCCACCGCGCCGTCGGCGGGAATGGGTTCGAGGATCGGCCGCAGGGTCGGGTTCTGCCAGGTGCCGGTGACCCACAGCTTGCCGTCGGTCTCGGCCCGGGCGGTCATGTCGAAATTCAGGTTCATGGTGATCGACGAGAGCGGGACCGGCGGGACCTCGACGAAATGTTTCGCGCCCAGCAGCCCGCGCTCCTCACCATCGACGGCGACGATCAGCACACTGTGTTCGGGCGGTTGGCGCTTCAGTTCGGCCGCCAGCGCCAGCATGGTGGCGACGCCCGAGGCGTTATCGTCGGCTCCGTTGTAGATCTCGCCGCCATTGACGCCGACGTGGTCATAGTGGGCAGTGACGACGATATAGCGGTCACCGACCCGGGTCCCGGGGATCAGGCCAATGATATTGGTGCCGTTGAAAGTCTTCACCCCTTCCCGGGTTCGGCCCTGGGCCTCGAACGGTTGCAACCGCCCCGTGGCCGGCGGGGCGACGCCGAGGGCCTCGAGCCGGGACACGATATAGGCCCGCGCCCGCTCGCCGCCCGGCGCGCCGGTGTCACGGCCCTCCATGTCATCGGCCGACAGAATCCGCAGGTCGGTCAGCAGCTGGACATGGTCAGCGCTCGATATGACCGCCTCTGTCGGTGCGGCCGGAGGCGACTCCATCCACGGCAGAGCGGAACAGGCCGACAGCAGCAGGGCCGCGCCGAGCGGAGCCAGAGACAGGCGAAGGAACGAAGGGGACATACAGGCTCCTGGATCAGGGCGGCAGACTAGTGAGCGCCACCCGTGTCGTCAGCTTAACTTGCTGTCATGGAGCGGCAATAGTCCCCTTCTGCCCGTGCGGTCTCGCACGAGCCCGACGGAATGCTAGAACAGGCCTCACTCTGGACCCCCGCGCGATTCCCATGCCCCAGCTTCCCGTCGACCAGCTCTCCGAAGACCAGGCCCGCGCCGAGCTGGATCAGCTGGCGACCGAGATCGCCGGTCACGACGCCCTTTATTTCACCGAGGACGCGCCGCAGATCAGCGACGCCGATTATGACACGCTGAAGCGACGGGCCCTGGCGATCGAGGCCCGGTTCCCGGCGTTCAGCGGGACAGGCACCCCGTCGCAGACCGTCGGCACCCCGGTGTCGACCCAGTTCGCCGAGGTGCGCCACGGCGTGCCGATGCTGTCGCTGGACAATGCCTTCGACGACGGCGAGGTCACCGATTTCGTCGCCCGTATCCGGCGTTTCCTGAAACTGTCCGACGCCCCCGTCGTCTTCGTCGCCGAACCCAAGATCGACGGCCTGTCAGCCAGCCTGCGCTACGAGAACGGGGTACTGGTGGTCGGAGCCACGCGTGGCGACGGTCGCACCGGCGAGGACGTGACCGCTAATCTGCGCACCCTGGACGACATTCCGCCACGCCTGAAGGGCTCGGGCTGGCCGGATGTCATCGAGGTACGCGGCGAGGTCTATGCCCCCGGCGACGCCTTCGCCGCCTTCAATGCCGAGGCCGAGGCCGCCGGTCGCCGCACCTATGCCAATCCGCGCAATTTCGCCGCCGGATCGTTGCGCCAGAAGGACCCGGCGATCACGGCGCAGCGGCCGCTGCGGTTCTTCGCCTACGCCTGGGGCGAGACCTCGACCCCGTTCGCCGCGACCCAGCATGAGGCAATGGCGCGGCTGGCGGACTGGGGGTTCGTCGTCAACGACCGCTCGCGGCAGGTCGAGGGGACCGCCGGCCTGCTGGATGTCTATCGCGGGCTGGAGCGTGACCGGGCGCGACTGGGCTATGACATCGACGGCGTGGTCTACAAGGTCGACCGGCTGGACTGGCAGGACCGGCTGGGCTTTGTCGCCCGCAGCCCGCGCTGGGCCATCGCCCACAAATTCCCGGCCGAACAGGCGACCACCGTGCTGGAAGGCATCGACATCCAGGTCGGCCGCACCGGCTCGCACACGCCGGTGGCACGCCTTCACCCGGTCACCGTCGGCGGCGTGGTCGTGCGCAATGCCACCCTGCACAATGCCGACGAGATCGCCCGCAAGGATGTGCGCATCGGCGACACCGTGACCCTGCAGCGCGCCGGCGACGTGATCCCCCAGATCGTCGGTGTGGTCGACGCCGACCGCCCCGGCCGCGGACCGGCCTATGTGTTTCCCACGACCTGCGTCTGTCCGCTGAAGACGGCGCTGGTGAAGGAAACCAATGCGTCCGGCGAGGAAAGCGTGGTGCGACGCTGCACCGGAGAACTGGCCTGCCCGTTCCAGCGCATTGAACACTTGAAGCATTTTGTCAGCCGCCGTGCCTTCGACATTGAAGGTTTAGGAGAAAAACAGATCATCGGCTTCGTCGATCGCGGCTGGATTCACGAGCCGGCCGACATCTTCCGTCTGGCCCGCGACACGGAGAAACTGGACGTCCTGCGCACCGAGGACGGCTATGGCGAGACCAGCGTGACCAATCTGGTTGCCGGGATCACGGCACGACGCACCATCAGCCTGGACCGGTTCATCTATGGACTGGGCATACGCGACATCGGCGAACAGACGTCACTGGTACTGGCGCGAGCCTTCGAAAGCTGGGCTGCTTTCGAGGCCGC
Organism: uncultured Brevundimonas sp.; assembly: GCF_963974615.1. Taxonomy (GTDB): domain Bacteria; phylum Pseudomonadota; class Alphaproteobacteria; order Caulobacterales; family Caulobacteraceae; genus Brevundimonas. Next base: position 713 of record NZ_CAXBDH010000019.1, on the reverse strand, counting down.
CTGCGTCACCGCCTCGACCGGCCTGCCCAGCGACGACTGGGTGGCGCTGGCGGACACCCCCGGCGTCTCGGCCCGGGTGCTGGCCGTGTTGGCTGAGGCTCCGGCCCGGGCCAGTGATCCGTGGCCCGACGCGCCGATGGACATGAAGATCAGCCACGCCTTCCCCGGTCTGGCCAGCCCGGCCCGACGCGCGCTGGCGGGACTGGCCGACGACTGGTCCGGACTAACGCGACTGGCGGCTGTCGCGCGGACCGAGGGCCCCTCCCCGGCCCTGGGTTTGATCGCCGGAGTATCGGGCGTCGGCCCCGTCGCGGCCCGGGCCCTGGCCCTGTTTTTCCGCGAGAGCCACAACCGGGCCATGGTCGACGCGTTGGTCGCCGAACTGGACCGGATCGAGGACGCTGAACTGCCGAAAGCCGACACTCCCGTCGCCGGCAAGACCGTGGTCTTCACCGGGGCGCTGGAACGGTTCACCCGCGACGAGGCCAAGGCCCGGGCTGAGTCCCTCGGAGCAAAGGTCTCGGGCTCGGTGTCGAAGAAGACCGATTATCTGGTGGCCGGTCCCGGGGCCGGGTCAAAGGTGGCCGACGCGCTCAAGCACGATGTCACCGTGCTGACTGAAGACGAGTGGCTGGCGTTGATCGGAACCTGACGTCTCCTCCCTGTCGCGAAGCGATGGGGAGGGGGACCGCGAAGCGGTGGAGGGGTAACCC
>NZ_CAXBDH010000018.1:0-53588 GCF_963974615.1 uncultured Brevundimonas sp. | reverse complement strand
GCCCTGGACCGCCACGCCAAACTGACATGGTTGCTTCTCCCGCAAGGGGAGAAGGGCTTTAATGGCGCATGGGTCACAGAAATCTCGTCATCCTGACCGGCGCCGGCATCTCGGCGGAGTCCGGCGTTCCCACCTTCCGCGCCGACGACGGTCTGTGGATGGGGCACCGGATCGAGGATGTGGCCACGCCCGAGGGGTTCGCGCGCGACCCGGCGACGGTGCAGGATTTCTACAACCAGCGCCGCCGCCAGCTGCCGACCGTACATCCCAACGCCGCCCATCAGGCCCTGGCCGAGCTGGCGGCGCGCTGGGACGGCGACATCCTGCTGGTGACCCAGAATGTCGACGACCTGCACGACCGCGCCCATGCCGCGACCCCGCCCGGGCCCGGCTTCGAGCTGATCCATATGCATGGTGAACTGCTGAAGGCCGCCTGCACCGCCACCGGCCGGGTCTGTGACTGGCCCGGCGATCTGGCCACGGACCAGCCCTCGCCCCACCATCCGGCGGGCCGACTGCGGCCGCATATCGTCTGGTTCGGCGAGATGCCGCTGCAGATGGACCGTATCGAGGCGGCGCTGGACCGCTGCGACCTGTTCGTCTCGATCGGCACCTCGGGTGCGGTGTTTCCGGCGGCAGGCTTTGTGCAGCTGGCCCGCCGGTCCGGGGCGCACACGGTGGAGCTCAACATTGAACCGACCCAGGGCGCGGGCCTGTTCGACGAGGGGCGGTATGGCCCCGCGACCGAGGTGGTGCCGGGGTTTTTCGGTGAACTGGCCTGATCCTCCCCTTCAGGGGGAGGTGGCGCGACGCGGAGCGTCGTGACGGAGGGGGTCTTTTCTCGCAACGATGCTGCGGCGTCAGCCCCCTCCACCGCTCCGCGGTCCCCCTCCCCCGTTGGGGGAGGATTTGGAAGCCGCCGCCAGCCTGGCCAGCACCCGGCCCCTCCCCTTCGACAGGGCGGTGATCACGCCGCGGAAGGTGGCGGCCTCCTGATCGGTGAAGGCGACGCGACCCGGCATGATGCCGGTTCTGCACCATCGATGGGCGCTTCTCGGGCGGGTGGAAGACGCCGCCGGCCCAAAAACCTGTTGCGTGCGCGACGCCTTGACTTCTATCTTAGGTGGTGAAACCGTAATGCCGATTACAACGTCATTGGAGTATCGGTTATGCGAATTTCCAGGATTCTTGTCGGCAGCGCCCTCGCTCTCGGCCTTACAGCCGCCGCGGCACCGCCCCCCCCGTCCGCACCGGTCCAATCGCGCACGTTTTTTATAGCCGGCACCTACAACTGGTACGAGAGCGATGCTCACATAAGGCTGGTCGGGTATCAGATCATCGAATGCGATGGCACAGTCCTGGGTCCGTACCCGGGTCCAGGTGGAACGTACGCGGAGATTACGCCGTATGAGGAATACATTCCCCTAACCTGCTGACCGCGACCCGGACCTGAGCCCGTTGTCATCCTCCGGAGGCGGCAGCCTGACCCGAGGATGACCACAACTATCTAGTCCTTCCCGGCCGCCTTCTTCGCCGCCAGCTTGGCCAGCACCCGGCCCCTCCCCTTCGACAGGGCGGTGATCACGCCGCGGAAGGTGGCGGCCTCCTGATCGGTGAAGGCGGCGCGACCCAGCATGACGCGCAGGTTCTGCACCATCGACGGGCGCTTCTCGGGCGGATGGAAGAAGCCGCCGGCGTCCAGTTCGCGCTCCAGATGCTCGTACATCCCCAGCAGGGTCTCGCCGGTGGCCGGGGGCTCGCCCTCGCGGAAGCGCGGCGGCGGGGCGTCGAGGATCAGGGTGCGCCACTCATAGGCGTTGATGGCCACCGCCTGGGCCAGATTCAAGGATTGATGACGCGGATCGATGGGGATGGTGACGATACCCTGGCACAGGGCGATGTCGCTGGTCTCCAGCCCGGCCCGCTCACCGCCGAACAACAGGCCGACGCCGAGGCCCGAGGCCCGGTCATCGTAGAGCACCCGGGCCGTTTCACGCGGCGTGCGCACCGGCTGGCGCGTGCCGCGCGACCGGGCCGTTGCGGCATAGACGGTGTTCAGATCGGCCACGGCCTCGGCGACGCTGTCGAACACCGTGATGCCGTCCAGCACCCAGTCAGCCCCCGAGGCCATGGCCCAGGCCCGTTCCTGCGGCCAGCCGTCGCGCGGCTGGACCAAACGCAGGTCGGTCAGGCCGAAATTGGCCATCACCCGCGCCACCGCACCGATGTTCTCGGCCATCTGCGACTTGTCGAGGATGACAACGGGGGGAAGCGGGTCAGACATGGAGCCTGACTAGCCCTTCCCCCATTTCGGGGGAAGGTGGCTCGCGAAGCGAGACGGATGGGGGCTATCTATTGCGAGCAGACCGCTGACTCATGTTGGCGAGGAAAGCGCCCCCATCCGAGCGGCTCCGCCGCCCACCTTCCCCCGAAATGGGGGAAGGACCCGAAGATCGTCGCGCTACCGGATCAGTCCTCGCCGATCATGGCCAGCCACGGATCGGCGGTGCCGGCCTCGACCTCAGCCACCTTGACCGCCGGCCAGCCGATCGACACCTCGGCCGAGGCGCGCCAGGCCAGCACGGTCAGGTCACGCAGCTCGGCCGCGCCCGCCGCCAGCCGCGCCGTGGCGAAGGTGCCGCCACGAGCGTCCGTCTCGACGAAGCCGCCGGCCTTCTCGAGCCGGTAGAAGGGGATGGTCTCGGCCAGCGAGGCCTTCAGATAGGCAGGCACCCGCAGGCGCAGGTCGAACCCGTCCAGTCGCGGCGCGGGCATGGCCGCCTCGACGGCGTCCAAGCGCACGGTGCGGCGCACGAAGGCCCCCTCAAAGCTGCCGTGCGTCTGCCGCGAATTGGTGAAGCCCTCGGGGTTCGGATAGGAGCCCCAGCCATTGTAGTGGATCGAGGTGTGCAGCGGCTGGCTGCCGTCGCCGACGTAGTGGGACAGATAGCCCATGTCGCGCAGGATCAGGGCCTCGCGGCGCAGTCGGTCCTCACGGTACCAGGCGCGTTTGCCCGGATCGCTCTCGCGCGCCTCGGCGGCGTTCAGCACCCGCCAGGTGGCGAAGTCACGCACCAGCTGCTGATAGCCGTCCATGATCGCATAGGGCAGGTAGCCGGCGTCATCGACGTCGATCCCCGCTGCCGCAAGAGCGGCGTCATATTCGGACTTCAGCACCGGCAGGGCGTCGATCGACAGGCCCTGACCGTTCAGCACATGGCCGTCGTCATCCATGTCGATGAAATGGGCCGTGTCGCGTTCGCGGTCATGCGGCTGGCCGCCGCCCTTGGTGCGGTCCGGTTCGCGCGACAGTTCTCCGACCTCGGCCGCGGCCCCCGGCGTGCGCAGAAAGGCCGGCAGTTCATCCGGCAGGGCGCGCACGGCGGCCATGCCGACCATGCGGTGGCCGGTATTGCCCCAGGCCGAGACCACGGCCGGTACCCCCAGGGCGGCGGCTCCCAGGGTCAGGGCGGACAGGGCGAGGGCGATACGCTTCATCGGACAGCTCCGGGTCATGACGACTGCGGTCGGGGTAAATCCGCACCGCCACCGCGTCCAGCGGATTATTACCCGGCTTGACCTCGGACGGCCACGCGGGTGACAGGTCGATGGTTATACCGGAGGTTACCATGTTCAGACGCAGCGCCGTCGCCGCCATCGCCGCCCTGGCGCTGTTCGCCGCCCCGGTCCGGGCCCAGACTGCCCCGGTCGTCGTCGATCCGGCCTGGGTCGCGGCCCATGAGGCCTTCCTCGCCGGGGATGTCCTGCGCGGCCGCGGCAGCGCCACCCATGACGAGGCCGTAGCCGCCGCCTATGTCGCCGCCCAGTTCCAGGGCTTCGGCCTGCAGCCTGCGCCGGGCATGGACGGCTATACCCAGACCGCCCCCGTGATCCGCACCACGCCGTCGGGTACGGCCAGCCTCAGCATCGGCGGTATCACCCTGTCGCAGATGGACGGGCTGGGCCTGCTGTCGGGGGCCGGAACGGCGCTGCGCGGCCGGGTCGAGGTGGTCACCGGCAACGATCCCGCCGCCCTCCCGGCCGCCGAAATCGTGATGATCGCCCCGCCGGAAGGCCCTGCGGTCGGGGCCTGGATCAATACCGCCTTTCGTCGGGGCAACCGGCTGGTGATCCTGCGCGAGACGGCGGCCCTGCGGGAGGCTGTAGCCCGGTCTTCCCCGAACCGGCCCGGCCTGACCCTGGCCGGGACCGCGCCCCGGTCGTCCCCGGTCCTCGTCGTCGTCCCCGCCATGACCTGGGACCGGATGGCGTTGATGCCCGGCACCGGCGCGGTCTGGGAACCCGGTCCGGCCCATGTCGAGGAGACGGTGACCACCAATGCCGTCGGCTGGCTGCCCGGCACCGACCCCGATGCCGGCGTTATCCTGATCAGCGCCCACCTCGACCATCTGGGCGTCCGTCCCGACGGGGTCATCATGCACGGGGCCAATGACGACGCCTCGGGCGTCACCGCCGTGCTGGAACTGGCCCGGGCCCTGTCGAACGGTGAGCCGCACCGGCGCGGCATCCTGTTCGTCGCCTATGGCAGCGAGGAGGTCGGCGGCCTCGGCTCGCACTGGTTCGGCGACCATCCGCCCGTGCCCCTGACCGACATCGTCGCCAATCTGGAGATCGAGATGATCGGGGCCCAGGATCCACAGATGCCCGACGGGGTGATGATGATGACCGGTTTCGACCGCTCGGACTTCGGTTCCACCCTGCAGGCCCGCGGGGCCCTGATCGCCCCGGACCTCTATCCGGAACAGAATTTCTTCGAACGGTCCGACAACTACCAGCTGGCCCTGCAGGGCGTGGTCGCCCACACGATTTCGGGCTGGGCCGTAACCCCGACCTATCATTCGGCCGAAGACGACATCGCCCACCTCGACATCCCGTTCATGACCCGCGCCATCCAGTCACTGGTCGAACCACTGCGCTGGCTGGCCTCCAGCGACTTCACCCCGGCCTGGACCCCGGGCGGACAGCCGCAACCCCGCTAGGTCGTCAGATCCAGGCGGCGATGGCGTCCAGCGGCTTCTTGTCCAGAGCGGCGACCGGCACGGTGGCGTCGGCGGCCGGATGACCCGCCACCAGCAGCAGGAAGGGCTTGTCTCCCGCCGGTCGGCCGCAGATCTCGGCCAGAAAGCTCATCGGGGCCGGCGTATGGGTCAGGGTCGCCAGCCCGGCCTCGTGCAGGGCCGCGATCAGCAGGCCGGTGGCGATGCCGACGCTCTCGGTGACATAGTAGTTCTTCCGATCATCGCCCGGCTTCGGCCCGCCGCGCTTCTGACCGAAAATGGCGATCAGCACCGGGGCCACCTCGAGGAATCCCTTGTCCGGATCGGTGCCCAGCGGGGCCAGGGCGTCCAGCCATTCCTGAGGGGCCTTCGAGGCATAGAATTCCTGTTCCTCGCTCTCGGCCGCCGCGCGGATGCGGGCCCGGGCCTCGGGACTGTCGATGACACTGAAGAACCACGGCTGGTGATTGGCCCCCGACGGCGCGGAACCGGCCGTCAGCAGGGCCTGTTCAACCACGGCGCGGGGCACCGGCCGATCGGAAAAGTCGCGGACCGTGCGCCGCGTCGCCATAAGGCTGCGGAAGGCCGAGACCCGCGCCAGACCGGTGGCGTCATCGATCGTCGCATAGCCGCTCAGGGGGACACAGGGGTGGTCACGCATCGATCAGGCTCCGGTCGGGTTCGGGACCCGGTCTAGCCGATGCCGGGCGTCGCCTCCACCCGGGCGATCCGATGACAACAGGGGGTGGATCGGGACGATTGTGGACAGACCGGCCTGCGGGGCGGGCGTGTCTGTATTTCGCCACATTTACGGCCAAAAACCCGTCCGCCGGCGCACCTCGACCGGAGTCTCCCCGAGTCGGCTCATGCCGGAAGCTGCCGCTGCCCTTGCCCTGATGCTGGCGCTGATGTTCCCCGTCGCGGGCGAACCGGCCCCCTATGCCTCAGTGGTGGCCGCGGATGCGGCGGCAGCGGAAACGGCATCCAACGTCGAGCTGAACGCCGAACAGGCCGAACTGATGGCCGGGGACCCGGACTGGCGGGCCTCGGCGCGGCTTTATCATGCAGGCGGTGGCGGGGCGACGGGCAACGACTCCCTCGGCTGCCGTCCGATCCCGATGCGTACCGTGGCCGTTGATCCCCGCGTCATCCCGCGTCGCACCCGGCTGTTCATCCGCGAAACCGTAGGCCTGCGCCTCGCCGACGGCACCCGGCACGACGGCTACTGGTACGCCTCCGACACCGGCGGCGCGATCAAGGGCAACAAGGTCGACCTGTATACCGGCACCGGCCGCGCCTCGATGCGACCGGCGATGAGCCTGAACATGCAGACCCTGTCGATCGCCGAAGCCGGCCGTTTCGACGGCTGCCCCCCGGCCTGGAACAACGCCTCAAACTAGAATTTGCGCCGGCCGCTGACGGTTTCGAAGAACAATCGCCAGTCACCCATCAGGCTCCACAGCGGATACTGGAAGGTGGCCGGGCGGTTCTTTTCGAAGAAGAAATGGCCGACCCAGGCAAAGCCGTAGCCGACCAGCGGCATGGCCAGCAGCCACCAGGCATTGGCCGTCACGATCGCCGTGATGAACACCGCAATGACCAGCGCCGTGCCGACCACATGGATGCGACGGCAGGTACGGTTCGAGTGCTCGTGGATGTAGTACGGATAGAAAGTCGAAAACGTCTGGAAGCGTCCGCCCGCCGGCTGTTGCGTGCTCATCGGCGAATGATGCCTCTCCGCCAGTCCTGAGGCAAGCGACCGGGCCCGTCACAACAGGGCTCAACGGTGCCTCACCCCCTGGACCGCCTCGGCGAGGTCAGGGGCCGCCAGATCTCCGGCCGAGACATCGGTGATGGCCTGTAGCAGGGACGCGGGGGTAATCGGCTTCGACAGATGAGCATCGGCACCGGCCAGCCGACCGGCCCGCACCTGTTCCGGCATGGCGTTGGCGGTCAGCATGATGATCGGCGTACGTGGGCCGTCGGTGCGCGCCTCGGTGGCCCGGATTTCAGCCACGGCCGTCATCCCGTCCATCACCGGCATCTGCATGTCCATCAGGATCAGGTCATAGGCACCGACGGCGTGGGCCTGCACAGCCTCAAGACCGTTCACGACCGAGGTCACCTCGATTCCAACATCCCGGAGAATGATCTCGACGACGCGGAGGTTGGTGGGATGGTCGTCGGCGACCAGCAGCCGCATCGCTGACATCATCGTGCCCGACGGGGCGTTCACGCACTCGGGCCCGGGGGCCTCGGCGACCGGCAGGGGCGCCTCGAACCAGAAGACCGAACCGATGCCGGGCGTGCTGTCGCAGTCCAGGGTTCCCCCCATCACCTTGGCCAGATGTTTCGAAATCGCCAGCCCCAGGCCACTGCCACCGAAGCGACGCGTGATCGAGCCGTCGGCCTGCTGGAACCGGTCAAACAGACGGGCCTTGAGCGCCGGCTCGAAGCCCTCCCCCGTATCCGAAACCTCGAAGCGTAGCCGGCCTTCGGTCCCGACCTTCAGCGCCAGCCTCACCTCGCCCGAGGTCGTGAATTTCACCGCATTAGACACCAGGTTGATGATCACCTGCCGGACGCGGACCGCGTCGCCGACATAGGTCCGGTCGGCCACAGGATCGATCTCGATCGTGATCGGCAGACCCTTTTCGTCTGCCCTGGGTCGGCACATGGCAACGACGTTGCGGACCAGGTCGCCCGCATGAAAGGGAGCCGCCTCGATCTCCAGCTGACCGGCCTCAACCTTGGCCAGGTCGAGAATGTCGGACAGCAGCCGCTCCAGCATCTCGCCGGAAGCGCAGATCATGCGCGCCGCCTCCTGCTCGCGCGGCCGCAGGTCGGCCTCGTTCAGCACATGGGCCATGGCCAGAACGCCGTTCAGGGGGGTGCGGATCTCGTGGCTCATATTGGCCAGAAACTCCGACTTGGCGACACTGGCCACCTCCGCCTCATGCTGTTTGTCGACCAGCACCCGGTGCGAACGCCAGGCGTTCAGACAGGAGCTGACGGCAAAGGCCACGACCAGGATCATCGACCAGATCAGGCCCAGCTCATTGGTGAAATCGGGCAGGGTGAATGGCAGCACCAGCAGCATCACGGACGGCGGCAGGCCGGTCACCGCCATATGGGCCAGCGACCGGTGGCAGCTGCGCACGACATACAGCAGCACGCCGGTGATCAGGGCCACCGCCACCACCTGGCTGTGCGCGCCCGGTGCCCACCACCACAGCCAGCCGATCGTCACCCAGGCGCAGGTCGACATGCAGGAGGCAAACAGGCGGAGAACGCGGAAGAATACCGGGTGTCGCGCCTGACGTTCCGGATCGGTGGCGACCCACAGGGTCGAATCGCCGATCAGATACATCGTTGCCCAGACCAGTAGCGAGGCCAGTGGAATTGCCGTCAATCCGGTCAGGAATACCAGTACGCTGATGACGATCCGGGGCGCGGCCTGACGTCGGGTTTCAACCGCCGTCCGGTCGAACGCCTCGTCGAGACCCAGTACTGAAAGGTTCATTGCAATCCTCGGCTGCTTTCCTAATGCACGTCAGCGATGAAGCCATGATTAAGGCCACCGGCATCCCGGATGGCCCGACAAACGGGAGGCGGTGCCTCAGACTCCCGTTCACCACCTTTGTACGCGCCTTGTTCAGCCTCTCCCGGGCACAGTCGGAACTAACGGAACGGGAGTCGCCCATGCAGTCGTTCGCCATCGCCGCCGGCGGTATCGCCGCCGCCACCGCCCGCTTTGACGCCAGCGCCCGCCGCACGGCGGCTGATCCGCTGGAAAATCTGGCCGAGGAAGTCGTCGACCGCCTCCAGTCCGAGGTCGCCCTCAAGGCCAATGTCGCGGTGCTGAAGACCGCCGACCAGATGACCGGCACCCTGCTCGACATGCTGGCCTGACGGCCGTCATCAGGGTAGCTCCGGCCTAATCCGCCAGAATTCGCGTGCATCCCGGATTGGGACCGATGCGCTCGACATAGGTCCGGCAAAGCTCCCGTGCGCCGGTCCGGTCGCCCTGACGATCCAGCAGCGCCGCCAGCCCGGACGTGCCGGCCGGGTGGAACGGGGTCGCGGCGAGCACCCGACGATACCAGGATTCGGCCGCATCCTGACGACCCGACGCTTCGTACCGGCGAGCAATCAGAATGCCGGTTTCGGGCTGCCAGAGCCGGACGCGCGGACCCTGCACCTGCCGCACCCGATCCATGGCCGCATAGGCACGCTCGAACCAGACGATGGATCCCGTCCGGTCACCCTGGATTTCCAGCAGATCGGCCCGGTTGATCATCGCCCCCCATGCGTTGGGATCGAGCGCGACCGCCCGGTCATAGGCTTTTCGCGCCGGTTCGAAATCCTGCTGGGCGGCGGCGACAAGGCCGAGAGACTGCTGCGCGAAGGCGTCATCGGGTTTCAATGCCACGGCCCGCTCGGCCAGCGACCGCGCCCGGTCCAGACGTTGTCGCGCCGCCGGCGTGCCGGTTCGGCCTGTGGCTATGGCCGCACCCAGTGTCGTACGGCTGAATTCGGTCTCACCCGGATCCCCCGGCCAGCGGATCACCGTCTGGACCAGGGTGTTGGACAACCCCGCCAGAGCCGATGACGCATCGGGATCGAGCGCGACGGCCCTTTCATACAGCGTCCGTGCCGCCTGGTTATCCGCCCGGCTGTACTGGAAATAGAAGTCGTGGGCCTGCTGGGTCAGTCGCACGGCCTCCGCACCGTCGGGCGACGCCCTGGACCCGGAGCTGAGCGCGAGGGACCCGATCCCGACCAGTGCGGCCACGACAAGTCCCGCTGCGATCATCGCCCAGCGCCCCGGCCGAAGGCCCTTCACCCGTCCGGCCGCAGGGCCCGTCCCCGAACGGACCGGCGCAACGGCGGCGACCAGCCGGTAGCCGCGCTTGGAAATGGTCTCGAGGTAAAGCGGTTGCCTCGCCTCATCGCCGAGCGCAGTCCTGAGCTTGGAGATGCATCGGGTCAATGTGTCCTCGCCGACCGTCACCCCGGGCCAGACACTCTCAAAAATCTGGTTCCGCCCGAACACCTGCCCCGGGCTCGAGGCCAGAAGGACCAGAACATCCATCATCTTCGGTTCGACCGACCGGATCTCCTGACCGCGAGACAGTCGCCCGGCAGCGGGATCGACCGTCCAGTCGCCGATGAGAAAGGGGTCGCGACCGGGCGCGTGGGCCCGCTCCGGCGGAATCGCGTCCGGGGGGGCTTCATCAGGAAAACAGGATATTTCCATCATTCCCTTATAGGCCTGTGCCGAACAGAAGATCATCATCTGGAACCCGTCGGCGACCGGTTCCGCGTTTTCGGGGGAGCGATGATGCTGAAATTCCTGACGGGCCTGCTGGTGGCCACACTGTCTCTGGCCGTTGCCGGCGTCGCCGGGGCCGCGCCCCAGTCCAACGGACCGCCGCCCGCGACCGACACGATCGGGGCCGCCGTGATCCGGGCCGATTTCGAGGCCCTGTATAGGGACCTCCGTCAGGCGCACTACGATCTGTATGTCCACACACCCCAGGCGGACTATGACCACCTGTATCAGCAGACCCTGGCGTCATTTGACCGTCCCCTGACCCTGTTCGAGATCCGCACCCGCTTTCAGAGATTTGTCGCGGCGGGTCATGTGGCCCACGCCAGTATCGCCTTCCCCGGTGAGGATTTCGGGGCCTACCGTCAGGGGGGCGGCACGGCGATCCCGCTCACCGTCGCCATCGATGACGGGCACATGTACATCGAGGCCAATCAGTCGGGGGTTGCCGGGCTCGATCCCGGCGACGAGATCATGAGCCTGAACGGCACCCCGGCGTCGGACTGGCTGACCCGCCTCGGGCGCAACATCTCTGCCGACACTGACTATCTGAATCAGGCTCTGGTCGAGCTGATGTTCCGGCAACTGCTGTGGCTTGAGGCCGACTCGCCCGGTCGATTCCAGCTCACACTGTCCAAGCCGGACGGACGCCGTGTGGACGTCGAAATCCCGGCCCTGACGCTTGCCGAAACCCGGGCCTTCGCCGATGCCAACCCGGGCACAGGCACCCTGTCCCTGGATCATTCCGGTCGCATCGCGCGCCTGATGGACGGTGGCGTCGCCTATCTGCGGCCGGGCCCCTTCTACAACGCCACGCCCGGCGAAGACTCCTTCGACGCCACGACGTTTCACGCCTTCATCGATGAGGCGTTCGCGACCTTCATCGCCGCAGGAGCCGGCGACCTGCTGATCGATCTCCGGCAAAACCCGGGCGGCTACGACAGTTTCAGCAATGCCATGATCGCCTGGTTCGCCGACGAACCCTTCCATTTCGCCTCCGACCTGCGGATCAGGGTCAGCCCCCAGGCGGTGGCCGAGAATGCCGCGCGTGTCGAGGCCGGAGCCGGCGCGGGCGACGACACATCGCTGCGACTGGCCGCCGCCTATGCCGGGGCACGACCCGGCGACATCATTCATTATGACGTACCCCTGATCGAGCCGCGACCGACGGGCCGGTACACCGGGCGGGTCTGGGTGCTGGTCGACCGCTATTCATTCTCCAATGCCGTCAATGTCGCCGCCGTCGTCCAGGACTACGGCTTCGGCCGGGTGCTGGGCGAACCGACCGCCGATCTGGCGACGACCTACGGGGCCATGGAGCATTTCACCCTGCCCCGCACCGGCATCACGGTGGGCTTCCCCAAGGCCCACATCATCCGTCCCAACGGCACCCTCGAGGCGGCCGGCGTGACACCGGACATCCTGATCCCGACACCGCGCATCGAGGGAAGTGACGACCCGGTCCTGATCGCCGCGCTGAAGGCCATTGCCGACAGCCCCTGATCCGGATGTCTGCGGTTCGCACCCGGTCGTGTCGGTGCTAAAATGTCGGACCCTGCCATCTGACGTCAGGCAATGACCGATGTCCGACCTTCACGAACTCAGTGTCACCCGCCTGATCAGGGCCACGCCCGAGACGATCTGGCGCATCTATACCGAACGCACCCGTGAGTGGTTCTGTCCCCGGCCATGGACCACGCCCGAGGTCGACTGGGACCTGCGTCCCGGCGGTCGTGCCGACGTCGTGCTGGCCTCACCCGAGGGCGAGCGTCACCCCTATCGGGGCGTCTTCCTCGAGGTGGTGCCCAACCACAAACTGGTCTCGACCAGCGCCATGACCGAGGGCTGGGTGCCTCAACCCGGTGAGATGAATTTCGTCCGCATAGACACCTTCGAGCCCGAGGGCGACGGCACTCGCTACACGGCCCGCGCCCGCCACTGGACCGAGGCCGCCATGCAGGCCCACCGCGACATGGGCTTCGAACAGGGCTGGGGTGCCGTCGCCGATCAACTGGCCAAATTGGCGGAGGCAGCGCGATGACCGACAAGATCGTTCCCTGCCTCTGGTATGACGGCGACGGCGAGGCGGCTGCGGCCTTCTACGTCTCGCTGCTGCCCGACAGTCGCATCGACCGCGTCATGCGCGCGCCCGTCGACACCCCCTCCGGTCCCGCCGACACGGTGCTGACGGTGGAGTTCACCCTGGCCGGACAGTCGTATCTGGCCCTCAACGGGGGGCCGCAATTTCATTTCACCCAGGCCGTATCGTTCCAGATTCTGACCGACGACCAGGCCGAGACCGACCGCCTGTGGGCCGCCCTGATCGCCGACGGCGGCCAGGCCAGCGACTGCGGCTGGCTCCAGGACCGCTGGGGTCTGTCGTGGCAGATCACGCCGCGCCGCCTGATGGCCCTGACGACAGATCCCGACCGCGACCGTGCCCGCCGCGCCATGACCGCCATGATGACGATGCAGAAGATCGACATCGCCGCCCTGAACCGTGCCGCCGACGGAGCCGACTGAACAGCCGACGGTCAACGAGCCATCCACCCGCGCTCAAGCAGCGAGCGACCGCGTCGCGAGCGCTAGCGCCCAAAAAAGGAAACCCACCGATGCCCTTCCTCGACATCACCGTCATCCCCGTGCCCACCGCCAACAAGACCGCCTATCTGGAGCATTCCCGCGCCTCCACACTCATCTTCAAGGAGAACGGTGCGACCCGTGTCACCGAGACCTGGGGCGAAGACGTTCCGGACGGCAAGGTCACCGACTTCAAGAAGGCCGTTCAGCTCAAGGACGATGAAACCGTCGCCGTCGGCTGGATCACCTGGCCCGACAAGGCCACGCGCGACGCCGGCTGGGAAAAGATGATGCAGGACGAACGCCTGTCGGCCCTGTCCATGCCGTTCGACGGCAAACGCATGATCTTCGCCGGCTTTGAAGTGTTGCTGGACGGCTAGACCGTCCTCAGACCACCGGCGCGAACCCGTGCGGCTGGTCCAGCGCCCGCCCGCCCCGGGCAATGAAGACCAGTTGTTCCAGCCGACTGAGCGTCGTCAAGACAGCCGCCAGCGGTAGCCAGACCTCCTGGCCGGTGATCGCCATCACCGGCCACAGGACGAACAGCAGCAGGGCCCCGGCCTTGGCCGACCAGAAGTGGAACATCAGCACCCGCCGGGTCAGCAACCAGGACACGGCCAGATAGGCCGGAGGCACCACCGCCAGAGCGATCAGGGCCAGTGCCTGACGCTCGCTCAGTCCCGGGAAGGCCAGCATCAGAAACACCAGGATCGCCAGCGAGAAGACATTGTCGACCGCGGCATCCAGCTGGGCCCCGAAGGTGGAGGCCTGGCCGCTGCGCCGCGCCAGCCAGCCGTCGACCGCGTCGGTCAGGGCGGCGATGACATAGAGACCCAGCGCCCAGACCGGGTGACCCGTCAGCAGTAGACCGAGGATCGGCACAATCAGCACCCCGCGCGACAGGGTCACCAGATTGGCGAGCTTCAGTCCGCCGCCCTCGTCGAGCAATCGCGACAGCGCCCGCCCGCTCATGTCGGCGCATTCGCCGCCCGCTCGTCCAGCCGGATGGTCGTCGGCAGGGCGATCAGGGCCGTGATGGGAAAAACACCGTTGTGCAGTGGACAGACGATGCGGTCCTCGTCATCAACGAAGCCGAATTTCAGCGGCCCGCCGCGATGCGGACAGCGATTGGCGACCAGATAGAGGACGCCGTCGTGGCTCAACAGGAAATACTCCTCGCCGTCGCGCCGGATCGGCGGCAGGTCGCGACCGATCCACGACTCCGCCATCAGACCCTTGCTCCCGATAGCCGACCCCAGGCTCCGGCCGGGAAACCGGTGAACGCCGCGGCATCCGTCACATAGCCGAGCCCCCCGATCTGGATCGGCCCGTCGGCGGCGGTCAGGCGCGCGGCCCCCTGCGGACTGACGCCCGGTCCGAAGCCGGTAAAGTCCGGGGCGGCGTAGACCGCCCGGCCCGCCTCAGCCGCGGCATCAAAGGCGCGACCGATGGCCAGCAGGGTCTCGCCGGCGCGGTCGAAGGCCTGACGGGTAAATTCGGCACCGACCATGATCTCGCGCCCGGCCTCCGCCCCATACTGATCGACCAGGGGCTGCGCGACCTCATCGATCACCATCCGGGTGTGGTGCAGGTCGATGTGCGCATGCTCACCGAAATAGCGGGCGTCGACGTCCGGGTGGTGACGCGACAGATAGCGGAAATGGTCCCGGGTCGACCGCTGGTAGGCGGTCTCGGCGAACAGCAGGAAGCCGATCTGGAGGAAGAAGTTGCGCGGGTTCTGGAACAGGAAATGGATGGTGTTGTGCAGCTCCAGCGCCGCCGTATCGAACAGGGGCCAGCCGGCGTTGTATTCGTCGGGGAGGCCGAAATCGCGCATCACCGCCCGGAACAGAACGCTGTGCTTCTTGGCATGGGAACCATAGCCGAACTCATCGATCAGGATGCGGAACAGGGCCGATTGCGGCGCGCCGAATTCGCCGATCACGCCCAGGGCCGAGGCCGAGGCCTCGGCCAGCAGGTCGGCCGACGACTGCAGCAGGAAATTGCGGTAATGGGCCTCGCGCTGCGGATGATCCGCCAGCCACTCGGTCAGTGGTACCTCGGGCGCGGCTCTCAGCTTCGCCACCAGAGCATCGGCCCAGTCTCCAAACGGGCGGTCATCCACGGCGGCGCGGGCCGGTATCAACAGCGGCGCGATCAGCTCCGCCTCCAGCCCGCGGCGCAGCTCTTCCAGCCCGGCCATCGCCTCGGGGTCATAGTGGCGGTTCAGATGGTCGATGACCGAGCCGGCCGGGGCCTCGCTCGGCAACAGCATATAGCGCGCCTGATAGGCTCGCATCAGCGTCTGGTGCCGGACATGCCGGGCCGCCGCCGCGTCGCCGTCAGCCGTGTCGACGCGCAGGTCCCAGACCGCAGTCGCCCCCGATCGACCGGCCAGGGCCCGACCGGTTCTCTGCAGCGTGACGGCGTCGATCACGCCGCCACGGCCTCGGCCAGCGGGCGGTAGATCGAGACCCCGACGCCACTCTTGACGAACATGTCGTCAAGCCGCCAACGCGACAGGCCCAGGGTTGACCCCGCCTCGCCCGCCTGCAGATAGGTCGGGGCGTCCAGCGCGCCCGATATGACCGGGATGTGCTTGATGATGATCTGGGCCACCAGACCGGCCTCAAACAGGCTGTGCAGCAGGTGCGAGCCACCCTCGACGATCAGGGTTCGCACTCCTCGTCCGTGCAGGATCGACGCCAGCTCGACCATGTCGGCCGTGTGCTCGCCGCAGCGCACCACCTCAACATTGGGCTTGGCCTCCAGAACCTCGACCGTCGCCTGCGGGCAGGCACGCGATACCGTCACCAGTGTCGGATAGCCGTCATTGAGCAGTCGCGACTCCAGCGGCAGCCGCCCCATCGAGGTCGGCACCACCCGCAACGGGTTCGGGCCTTCGCAATAGCGCACCGTCAGTTCGGGGTCGTCAGCCCGCACCGTTGCAGCCCCCACCATGATGGCGTCGCGGCTGGCCCTCTGACCGTGGAACCAGGCCTTCAGCTCGTCGCCATAAAAATCAAACAGATCCTTGCTCGACGCCCCCACGCCCAGAGACAGCTTCCCGTCGATGGTCAGCTCCGACAAGGTGGTGATCTCGATCATGGGCGCGCCCGCGTTGACAGTTGACTGTCGGCAACGGTCAAGGTCGCCATTTGTTGCCTCCCTGTCCAGCCTGACCTCTGATCACGGCACGGATGTCATGATGCAGGACCAGAGTCCGATTGCCGAGAACACGCCGCTCAACGGCAACGCCTGATCTTCGCGGAGTTCGAGGTGCTGTTAAAGGGGGGCCGCCCCCTCCAGCATAAATCGGAACCAACCCGGGAACCCGTAGCCGGTAGAGGTTCGTTCCCACCTCATGGACTATGACCTCGCCATCATCGGCTCCGGCACCGCAGCCTCCGTCGTCGCCGGTCGCGTTCGAAAGGCGGGCCAGACAGTGGTGATGATCGATCACCGCCCGCTGGGCGGGACCTGCGCCCTGCGCGGATGCGATCCGAAGAAGATGTTGCTGAGCGGGGCCGAGGTGGTCGACCAGGCGGTCCGGCTTCACGGCCACGGCGTCGCCGGCGACACCCGAATCGACTGGCCGGACCTGATGCGCTTCAAACACAGCTTCACCGACCCGATCCCCAACAAGAACGAGGCGCGCTGGGACAAGGCCGGCGTCGATGTCCTGCATGGCCGGGCCCGCTTCACCGGTTCGAACCGGCTGGACGTCGCCGGTACCACGGTATCGGCCCGCCACATCGTCATCGCCGCAGGGGCTGAAGCCGCCCCCCTCGACATTCCCGGCAACGCGCTGATGATCACCAGCGAGGCATTCCTCAACCTCGAACGTCTGCCGCACCGGATCGTGTTCATCGGGGGCGGCTACATTTCGGCCGAGCTGTCCAACATCGCCGCCCGTGCCGGGGCGCAGGTGACCATCCTGCAGCGCGGCGATCGCCTGCTGACCGGTTTCGATCCCGATCTGGTCGGCTGGCTGACCGAAGGGTTCGTGGCCGCGGGAATCGACGTTCGTCTCGGCGCGACAGCCAGCTCTGTTGAGCGGAGCGGCGACACCTTCCGGGTTCACGCCACAGGTCCGGACGGGGACATCGCCGTCGAGGCGGATCTGGTCGTCAACACAGCCGGGCGGCGACCGGCTCTGGATAAGCTGGATCTGGCCAAGGGCGATGTGGCCGTTGAAAACGGCCGGCTCAAGCTGAACGAATGGCTGCAGAGCGAGTCGAATCCGGCCGTCTATGCAGCTGGCGACGCAGCATCGGCCGGGCCCCCACTGACACCCGTTTCCGCCCATGACGGCCATGTCGTCGCCCACAATCTGCTGAACGGAAACAATCGCAGCCCGAACTACCAGGGTGTGCCCAGCGCAGCGTTTACCCTGCCACCGATCGCGGCCGTCGGCCTGTCCGAGGCCGGGGCCCGGGTTCTCGGCCGTCCGGTGACGGTGAAATGCGAACATACGCCAGGCTGGTTCACCGTCCGTCGGCTGGCCCAGCCGGTTTCTGGCTACAAGACCATCGTCGATCCGGAGACAGACAAAATTCTGGGGGCCCATCTGGTCGGCCCGGCCGCCGACGAGGTCATCAACATCTTCGCCCTGGCCATACGACACGATCTGACGGTGGCGGATCTGAAATCGACGATGTTCGCCTATCCGTCCGCAGCCTCCGACATCGGCTCCATGCTCTGACCCGCCCGGGGATCGTCCCCCAGCATCTCTATCAGGGGGCAGGCCGGATCCGCATGGGTCGCGCATCGGCGGACCGTCTTGTCCAGAACCGCCTCCAGCCGGGTCAGATCAGAGATCTTGGCACGCACCTCCGTCAGATGGGCCGTGGCCAGAATTTCGACCTGGTGGCAGGACAGGGCCTCAGTCCCGGACAGGCCGAGCAGGGCGCGCACATCATCCAGCGAAAACCCCAGCCCCCGCGCCCGCCGGATGAAGATCAGATGCTTGCGATGCGCGTCGGTATAGCTGCGGTGTCCACCCTCGGTTCGGTCGGGCTCGGGCATGACCCCGATCCGCTCGTAGAACCGGATGGTCTCGACCTTGACACCGGTTCCGGTCGCCAGGGCTCCGATCGAAAGCCGCGCCATGGTCACCTCCTGAAATAAGGACTTGAACCTGTAGTCACTACAGGGTGCAGGCTGGTTTTTAAAGCAGGAGACCGCCGATGACCGTCGATCCGTCGTCAGACCCGAACGCCCGCTCCGCCTCCGTCGATGGCTGGAGCCTTGCCGCCATCGGGGCCTCCCTCGCGGCGATCGTCGCTTGGGCCGCCTGCTGTGTTCTGCCGCTGGGTCTGGCCGCGACGGGCGTGACCTTGGCCGGAACTGCGGTCTTGGCCAACCAGCGCGGCTGGCTGACTGTGGCGGCCGCCGTGATTCTGGCAGCCGGCTGGCTGATGACCTGGCGACGGTGGCACCGCGCCCGGCTCAACCTGGGCTGCGCGCGCCCTTCCCGACTGAATGTGATCCTGCTGACGGTGGCGTCCCTGCTGCTGCTGATCGCCCTGATATGGCAACCGCTGCTGGAGCCGGCGCTCCTCAGCGCCCTGCTCCCGAGACAGCCCTGATGAGCGTCCTCACCGCCTCCACCCTCACCTGCCCGAAATGCGGTACACAGACGACGGGTGAAATGCCGCTGGACGCCTGCATCTATTTCTTCGACTGCCCCGGTTGCGGCACCCAGCTGAAGCCGCTGATGGGCGACTGCTGCGTCTATTGCTCGTACGGCGACGTCAAATGCCCCCCGATCCAGGAACAGCGTTCTTGTTGCGCCTGAGGAACAGCCCCTTGAGGACGCCTCAGCTCTTGAGTGTGGCGAGCGCCTCGGCCAGGTCCGTGAGGCGGTAGGGTTTGGGCAGCAGCGCAATGCCCTCCGCCTCAACCTCGCGTCGCACCGCCTCGGCGAAGCCGCTGGTCAGCAGTACCGGCAGGTCAGGTCGCCGTTGGCGGACCTCGCGCGCCAGATCGACCCCGTTCATGCCACCCGGCATCATCACGTCGGAGAAGACCAGATCGATGTCCCGGCCGTCGGCCAGGGCTCCGAGGGCAGCACCCGCGCTGGCGGCACGGATCACCTCATAGCCCAGCTGCATCAGCATCTCACCGACCAGCACGCCCACTTCAGCGTCATCCTCGACCATCAGGGCCACGCCGACCGAGCCCGGCGCGGCGCTGAAGGGCGCGAAGGCATGTTCGGGGGCCGACGGGGCCGCCACCGGGGCCACGCGCGAGCGGGGCAGCAGGATCGAGATGATCGTGCCGACGCCGACCTCGCTCTCGATCTTCAGCGCCCCGCCAGACTCCCGGGCGAAGCCATAGGCCTGGGCCAGGCCAAGACCGGAACCCTTGCCGATGTCCTTGGTGGTGAAGAAGGGCTCGCAGGCGCGGGCGATCACGGATTCCGGCATGCCGGCACCAGTGTCCGCGACCGTAATTCGCACGAACTCTCCGGTCAGCCCGTCCTCGTCCGCGAAACGGCAGTTGTCGCCGCCGATGGTAATCACCCCACCGTCGGCCAGCGCGTCACGGGCATTGACCGTCAGATTGAGCAGCACCAGTTCAAACTCGGTCGGGTCGGCCAACACCGGCCACAGGTCCGGCGCGAAATCAGTACCTACCTGCACCGCCCCGCTCAGCGAGCGGTCCAGAAGTTCGCGCATATCGCCGACCTGCCGGGCCACGTCGATCGGCTCGGGCTCAAGCGCGTGGCGGCGCGAAAAGGCCAGCAGCTGCCGGGTCAACCCGGCTCCGCGCTGGACCGCATTACGCATCCCCGCGAGCAGCCGCTCCTGTCGCGCCGGATCAGGTCCGCGCGCCAGCATGTCCAGGCCGCCTGACACCACCATCAGCAGATTGTTGAAATCATGCGCCACGCCGCCGGTCAGTTGGCCGATGGCCTCCATCTTCTGGCTCTGCCGCAGCAAACCTTCGGTGCGGCGCTGTTCCGTCAGGTCAGTGACCACGCAGCAAAGGGCCCCCGTGGGGCTGCCGGGCGCTGCATCGCCGAGTTCGGAGAAGGTGAAATGGGCCGGGACCGCGCCACCGTCGCCCGCCTTGATGGCGATCTCGCCCCTGCCCGTGCCCGCGCGGATCAACGCCTCCAGCGCCGGAATCTGGTCGTCGGCGACAAAGTCTTGCAGCCGGGAACCGACGATGCGCGTGGCCGCGACGCCCAGCAGGCGGGCCAGGCGACGATTGCAGTACAGCACCGTCCCGTCCGCCATCAGGGTCAGGGCCCCCTCCTGCATCTGTTCGACGAGGATGCGATAGGACTGGTCGGCGGTCTCCAGCGTATAGATCTGTGGCTGACCGTCGCCGCCGCCGATCACCACGGCATCGACATCACCCGAACGGATGGCCTCGAGGGTTTCCTCGGCCTCTCTCAGCCGCTCGCGCAGGCTCGCATTCTCGTGCGCGAGGTCGCCGGCACCCTTTTCAGGCGAGGCGGGAAGGTCAGGCCCGGCGCTCAATGCTCGCCCCCGATCTCGGGCAGCGCCTCCAGCCCCAGCCCCGCCAGCAGCCGGCTGTGGTCGGAAAGGTCGCCGATGATCCGGCGCATGGGCAGGGGGCTCATCTTGACGAGGGTCGGAGCCGCCAGGATCTGGTGGTCAGCGGCCGCGCCGGGTTCCTGATAGATATCGATCACCTCCAGCTCATAGCGGCCTTCCAGCCGCGACTCGCACACTTGCCGCAGGTTGGCGATCGCCTTGGCCGAGCGCGTCGTCGTGCCCGTCACATAGAGGCGCAGGGCATATTCGAAGACCGGTGGGGGCTGGGAGGCAGGCATCATGTCACTGATCGGTCGGACGCAGATCCAGACCCACGAGCACCCGCTCGGTGTCGGACAGATTGCCGATGATCCGCTTCAACGGCGGCGGCAGGCGCCGCACCAGCGTCGGCACGGCCAGGATCTGGTCCCCCGCCGCCAGCTGCGGATGCTCCAGCAGATCGATCACCTCGATGCGATAGCGTCCGGCCAGGTGTGCCTCGCACAGCGCCTTCAGATTGGTCAGCGCCGCCGTCGACTTGGGCGTCTGTCCCGCGACGTAGAGGCGGAGATTGTAATGGCCGTCATCGACGGCTTCCTCGGCATTGTCGCCGATATGATCCTGGAGAGTCATTCTGCGGCTCCGCGACGCACGGCCATCGCCGCCCTGTCCTCAGTGATGGAGCGCTCCTGGGCCTCATCCTGTTCCAAGGCCTCGCGCACCGCGTCTTCCTCGGACGCCAGCTCGGCCTGGAGTTCGGCGATCTGTCGCTCGACCACGCTGCGTTTGCGCTCGATCTCGCGCAGCTTGCGGGTCGAGGCCTGGGCGCGGCGCACCTTGTCCGAACGGTCCGCAGCCTCCTGGGCCAGCCGGGCCGAACCGGTCAGCACCCCCGCGCTGCCCAGATAGGCCTCGATCATAGCGATGCCCTGATCGCTCAGCTGGTATTCGCGGATCTGGTTGGAGTGGCTCATGCCGCGCGACTTCAGCACATAGAGGCCACGGTTGCGCTCGCCATTGGTCTCGATGTGGACCAGCGACAGCCAGGTATCCATCAGCGACGACATGCCGATATCGGTGGTGTCCGTGGCCTGACCGCCCGAGACCAGATTGGTCAGCAGCGCCGTGATCCCCCGGCTCTTCAGCAGGTCGATGATGCGCAGCAGCGCCGAATTGACCTCGCCGTGCTCGCCCCGCAGCGACGAGATCGGGTCCAGCACCACCGCTGTTGGCTTGAACGCCTCAATGTCGCGATACATGCGCGCCAGATGCATCTCCAGCCCGTACAGGCTGGGCCGGGCGGCATCGAATTTCAGCAGTCCCGCCTCGACCCACGGGGCCAGGTCCAGACCGACCGAGCGCATGTTGCGGATGATCTGGTCCGGCGATTCCTCAAAGGCGAAATAGATGCAGCGCTCGCCCCGGGCGCAGGCGGCGTCAACAAAGCGCGCGGCCAGACTGGTCTTGCCGGTCCCCGCCGTGCCCGAGATCAGCACGCTGGATCCGCGATAGAAGCCGCCGACTCCCAGCATGGCGTCCAGCCCGCTCACCCCCGTCGACACCGTCTCGTTCGAGGTCGAATGGCCCAACCCGGCCGAGGTCACCGGCAGCACCGAAATGCCCTCGGCGTCGATCAGGAACGGATACTCATTGGTCCCGTGCGCCGAGCCCCGGTATTTGACCACCCGGATGCGCCGCGTCGAAATCTGGTTCTCGACCCGGTTGTCCAGCAAGATGACGCAGTCCGAGACATACTCCTCCAGCCCGAACCGGGTCAGATCGCCGTCGCCGCGCTCGGCGGTGATGATGGCGGTCACGCCCTGGTCCTTCAGCCAGCCGAACAGCCGGCGCAGTTCGGCCCGCAGCATCGGCGTGTCGCCCAGGCCGGCGAACAGCACCTCCAGCGTGTCCAGCACCACGCGCTTGGCGCCCACGGTCTTGATCGCGTGGCCCAGCCGCACGAACAGCCCCTCGAGGTCGTATTCGCCCGACTCCTCGATCTCGCTGCGTTCGACCCGGACATAGTCCATCACCAGCCGCCCGTCGGCGATCAGCCGCTCCAGGTCATAGCCCAGCGAGGCGACGTTGGCGGCCACGTCGCCACTGGTCTCCTCGAAACTCATGAACACGCCGGGCTCGTCGTACAGCGTCGCCCCGTTGACCAGCACCGTCATGGCCAGCAGCGTCTTGCCGCAACCCGGCCCGCCGCAGATCAGCGTCGGCCGCCCCGCCGGCAGCCCGCCAAAGGTGATCTCGTCAAACCCGGTGACGCCCGTCGGCGCCTTGGCCAGCCCCGGCTCCGTGCGCGCGCCCTGCGCGTCCCCGTCCCGGCCTCTGGATGCACTACCCATTTACACTCTGACTTCTTCTCGTGGCGACAAACGCAGCCGCGCGGACCATGAGCGCCCCCCACCATGGGCGCAAGACACTCAAGCTTTGGCGGACCAAACCGTTCCACAGGCGCGTTCACGAAGCAAACCGGCTCTGACCCTGTCGTCGCCTTCCTACCCCCAAGCCCTAAGCCTCCCCTTCCCCCGCCTCCCCCACGACCACCCCCCGCTCGGCCAGCATCTCCCGGGCCCGTTCTTCGGCCCGGGCCTCGACGATCCGGGCCAGCTTGGCGTCGACGGCGTCCGCCTCGGCCCTGAAATCGAAACCGGACGCGGCGTCCTCGGCCCCCAGCCGGGCCAGCAGTTCGGCGGCCTTCAGCTGGGCCACGGCCTCGGCCGCCCGGCCCCGGGCCAGCAGGGCCCCGGCGCGGGCGATGGCCTCGCGACGCAGGGCGGGCACGTCGGCCGGGTCGGCACCCGGCTCAGTGAACGGGTCGACGACGGGGTCGGTGAACGGGTCCGTCAACGGGGTCGGGGCCGCGCCCAGGGCCCGGTCGGCGGCGGCGGCCTGGTCCTTGCGGCTCCAGCCCTCGCGCCGCGCCTTCTTTCTCAGATTGGCCAGGCCGACGTCGAAGCGCCGCGCCACCGACGGCCCGCTTTCGCCGGCCTCATAGGCCTGACGCACCCGCGCCCACACCTCAGCCCCGCGATATTTCCTCAGCCGGAAATGTTCCATGCGCAGGCGTATGACGGCCGCCTGCGTCAGGGCCGGACGCCCGGGTATCCGGAGTCGTCGAAATCGCGCGAGCTGTAGCCGAAATCTCGCTTCCGGCGTCGTCGAATTCCCACAAAAAGCCCGCCCACTTGAGGGGGGAGGGTTGGGTGAGGGTGAAGGCGATCGGAGCAGGCGGCGCTGACAGCCCTTCATCCGGACAGGCTGTCACCCCCAACCCCGGCCCTTTCCCCATCAAGGGGGAAGGGAGCACAGCCCTAATTCCTAATTCCTAAGCCCTGCCGCCTAACTACCCAGGAACGACCGCAGTTTCCGCGAGCGGCCGGGTGTTTCAGCTTGCGCAGGGCCCTGGCCTCGATCTGGCGGATATATTCGGACGTGGCGGGCTCCTTGACGGTATTGGAAATTCCCGGACGTCCTTCACGCGGGGTCCGCAAGCCGTTCTCCGAATATCGCCATCGCTACGATTACCGGCTCAATTTCGCGGCCCAGGTCAGTGATCCTGTACTCGGTCTTTGGCGGCACGGTCGGATAAATTTTCTTTGAAATCAGCCGATTGCTCTCCAGCATTGCAAGGCGTGACGCCAGCATACGGGGGCTTATGCCCACCACCGAACGCTGTAGTTCTGAATAGCGTCTGGTCCCGGCCAGAAGATCCCTGAGGATGAGAGTGGTCCACTTGCCGTCCAGAATTTGCGCCGCCCGGGCCACCGGACATCCATCATCGCAAGTGTCGGAGGTGGTGGTTGGCATGCATTTCCCACTATACAATTGGTAACTACTTCCTTTTGTATGGCGCCTCGCCTACCTCTCCGCAATCCATCGTGGAAAGGAAATTAGATGAACCGGCTTCGTATCGTTCTCTGGATGGTCGCGATCTCGCAACTCGTGCTCGGTGTCCTGACCCTCTTTGTCCCTGCCCAATTCTTCGATCTGATCGGCTTGAGCACCCCGCCCGCGGACAACCAGTATATGCTCGCGATGCTCGGGGCCCGTTTTCTGGCTTACGGATTCGGGTTGATAGTCCTGGCTCGCTCTACAGAGATCAAATCGTTCTGGATTTGGAACATGGTCGCCGTTCAGCTCATCGACCTGGCTGCCGGCATTTACTACACCGCGAACGACACCCTGACACTCTCGGTTTCAGCGTTCCCGATGTTCAATGCCGCCCTGTTCGCGGCGCTCCTGACAGTTTTCGCCTGGCCGTTGGCGGCACGCCGCAGCGTAGGTTCCGGACCACGATCCGCTTAGCACCAACTCAACAAGGGACGGGGCATCCTTGTTTTTCTATTCGCACCAAGTCCTGTTTGCCGGGAAAGCTGTGTGCCTTCGGATCAGGTCCGGAGTCGAAATTTCAAGAATCCAGGAACGACCGCAGCTTCCGTGACCGGCTCGGGTGCTTCAGTTTGCGCAGGGCCTTGGCCTCGATCTGGCGGATGCGTTCGCGGGTGACCGAGAATTGCTGGCCGACCTCTTCCAGCGTGTGGTCGGTGTTCATGCCGATGCCGAAGCGCATGCGCAGCACCCGCTCCTCACGCGGCGTCAGCGAGGCCAGCACGCGGGTGGTGGTCTCGCGCAGGTTGGCCTCGACCATTTCCTTCTTAGCCTGACGGGCCAGGACGCGCCCTCCGACAGCAAGCGCATAAACGTCACAGAGTTTGGAGGGGGCTGGAAAGGTAAACGATAGAAAAAGGCCCGGCGCGAACGCCGAGCCTCCTCGTAGAAGATGCGGTATTGAACCACATCCCTCAGGCAGCAACTGCAGCCGGTTTAATGCGCTGCCAGAGTTCTTGACCTGCGGCTTCCCAAGCCGGTCGGCCTGAGCCCATCGCTCCGGTTTCCCGGTCGATGAGATTGCCGGCAAAAGGCGTTTCATCCTTCGTCAGCGGTTTTTCCTCACTGGGCTGGCGAGCAGGACGGTCGAAATTGATCGAGGCCATCAGTTCGGCGGCTTCCTCAGCCGTTTTGCCCTCATCTATTGACAGATGAATCGCGTAGGCGATCGCATATTGAACACCCGCTGCCGCCAGCAGGCTGCCTTCTCTCAACTCGGCGACGGTGGAATCTCCATCCAACACCGCCTTAATGGCCGGAACTTTTCCAAGACCACGCCACATCCCAGCCAACGAGGTCATGACCCCCTCAGCGTCCGCTTCTACGGCCTTATTGACGGCAGCCTCCCATCCCTTGGTGCTACGTTCTTTCACGCCGATCAGGGCGGTCCCGCTCGCATACCGGACAGATTTGAAGCTAAAAAGCTTCGTGCTGAACTTCCCGGGAGAGTCCTTCAGGAACTCGACACGGTCGCCACCGCCAAACATGGCAACCGTCTTATTCTGAATCAGGTCGATCATCAGTCGATTTATCGGCTGTCTGCGATCCATGCTCATTCCGAGACTACCGGTGGGTGGCTTCGAATTTCGCTGAAGATCAGTAAAGTCTTGGGCGCGATTTAGATGATTGTCGTCGATCACCACGACTGCCGGTTGGCCGGACTTGCGCAGTCTCAGACGAATGGGGTCATCTTCGTCTTGATGCCGGACGAGGACGTCGGAGTAGGCACCGATACGGTGTTGGCCATCTCCCACATCAAACTGCGCACCGTAGTTCATACGAAGCTTTCCAGACCGAATGTAAGCTTCCTCCGGCTGACCGCTATCCGCGACGAACGCTGCATCCTTAGGGCTTGCATACAAGACGACTGAGCCAAGAACGAAGTTCGTTTCGTCCTCAAGATATTTCCCGATGCCTTCGCGGTGCGCTCGGTCTTGAGGTCGGTTCCCGTGAGCCTGTTGGCCGAGCGGACTCCAAGTGTCAGGGGACTGCACTGCCTTCACGAGCGCGATCGGATCCAATGCGGTGACGACCATTTGGCGATTGCCCTGCTGATAAGCGATCGCGGGAAGTTCGAGGTACATGACAAAATCTCCAAGAGCGGCTGCCCTTGGGTTCTACATCGTATTTGACGTAGCGCAAGTCAATTTTTGCGTAGCGAGGTAAAAATTTCGCGTAGCTAGCTGTCGAGGAAGCTGCGCAGCTTCCGTGACCGGCTCGGGTGCTTCAGTTTGCGCAGGGCCTTGGCCTCGATCTGGCGGATGCGTTCGCGGGTGACCGAGAATTGCTGGCCGACCTCTTCCAGGGTGTGGTCGGTGTTCATGCCGATGCCGAAGCGCATGCGCAGCACCCGCTCCTCGCGCGGCGTCAGCGAGGCCAGCACGCGGGTGGTGGTCTCGCGCAGGTTGGACTGGATCGCCGCGTCGATCGGCAGGATGGCGTTCTTGTCCTCGATGAAGTCACCGAGGTGGGAGTCTTCCTCGTCGCCGATCGGGGTCTCGAGACTGATCGGCTCCTTGGCGATCTTCAGCACCTTGCGCACCTTCTCCAGCGGCATGGCCAGCTTCTCGGCCAGCTCCTCCGGGGTCGGCTCGCGGCCGATCTCGTGCAGCATCTGGCGGCTGGTGCGGACGATCTTGTTGATCGTCTCGATCATATGCACCGGAATACGGATGGTGCGGGCCTGGTCGGCGATCGAGCGGGTGATGGCCTGACGGATCCACCAGGTGGCGTAGGTGCTGAATTTATAGCCGCGGCGGTACTCGAACTTGTCGACCGCCTTCATCAGGCCGATGTTGCCTTCCTGAATGAGATCAAGGAACTGCAGGCCGCGGTTGGTGTATTTCTTGGCGATGGAGATGACCAGGCGCAGGTTGGCCTCGACCATTTCCTTCTTGGCCTGACGCGCCTCGCGCTCGCCCTTCTGCACCGTCTGGACGATGCGGCGATAGTCGTCGATCGGCAGGCCGGCCTCGCTGGCCACGGCGGCGATGTCACCCCGGATGCGGGCGATCTGGGCGGCTTCCTTGTCGGCGAATTTGGCCCAGCGCACACCCATTTCGCGCACGGTCTCGGCCCAGTTCGGATCCAGCTCGGCCCCGAAATAGGCCTTGAGGAATTCCGGACGCGAAATGCCGTAGCCGTCGGCCAGGCGCAGCAACCGGCCTTCCAGTCCCATCAGACGCTTGTTGATCGCATACAGCTGCTCGACCAGGGCCTCGATGCGGTTGTTGTTCAGCTTCATCGTCTTCAGGCGATCCGAGATCGCCTTGGTCAGGCCGGCATAGGTCTTCTGGTCCTTGGTCGACAGGGTCTCGCCCTTCAGGCGCGCCTCGACCAGCTTGTCCTGCAGCTTGCGGAAGCCGCCGAAATCGCCGGCCACGGCGTCCAGCACCTCCATCACCCCGTCACGCAGTTCGGCTTCCAGCGCCGAGATCGACAGACCACCGCCGTCGTCGAAATCCTCGTCGTCGTCGTCGTCCCCCTCAGGCTTGTCAGCCTCGGCCTTGTCGCCTTCGGCGGGCTTGGCGGTCTCTTCCTCGGGTTTGGGCTCCGGCTCGGGCTGGGGCGCGCCGGGCAGGGACGAGGGATTGATGACGCCATAGGTGGCGTCCAGATCGATGACTTCGCGCAGCAGGATGCGGTTGTTTTCCAGCTCGTCGCGCCAGACCATGATGGCCTCGAAGGTCAGGGCGCTTTCGCACAGACCCGAGATCATCGCGTCACGGCCGGCCTCGATGCGTTTGGCGATGGCGATCTCGCCCTCGCGGCTCAGCAGTTCGACCGAACCCATTTCGCGCAGATACATGCGCACCGGGTCATCGGTACGATCATAGGCCGACTTGGCCGGCGCTCCGGCAACGGCAGTGCCCGCGGCGGCGGCGACATCGGTGCTCTGGGGTTCGGCGGCGTCCTCTTCGGCTTCAACGACGTTGACGCCCATTTCGGACAGCATGGCCAAGGTGTCCTCGATCGCGTCGGGGGTCACCTCGTCCGACGGCAGGACCTTGTTCAGCTCCTCCATCGTCACATAGCCCTTGGTCTTGGCCTGTTTGATGAATTTCTTGACCCCGGCGTCGTTCAGATCGAGCAGCGGCCCGTCAGTGGTGGTCTCGGTTTCCTGCGTCTCGGTCTGCGCGCTCATAAACTCGGTCTCCGCAACCAGACAGGGTGATCAATCCCGTCGGTAAAAATACAACGTGTCACGCGCCCGATGGTTACGAACCCGCGTCGTCATTCCAAATCGTCCCGGCTTTGATCGCATGGCGCAAAGCATCGCGCTCGGCCTTAAGCCGGCGGAACGCCTCATCCTGCCCCGGCACATTGCGTGCCGTGACCAAGGCGCCCTCCAACGCCGCTACGCGGGTCAGAGCGTCAAACGCCTGCGACCATCGGGTCCGTGCTTCGGCGAGGGGCGCATTCGCGGCCAGGAAAGGCGCGCCGGACTTTGCCGCCGCCTTCTCGACCTCGCGCACTAAAGCATCGTGTCCCGACTGGGCCAAATGGCGTCGCAAGGCCGCACTGTCAAGGGTTTGACCGATTCCCTGCTGGGCGAAGCGTAACCGCACCAACTCTTGCGCCAGACCATCAAGGGCCGGTTCGCCGAAACCGTGCGCCGAAATCGCTTCCAGATGGTCATCCATCCGTTCCGGGTCCTCGATAGCCCCGTGGGCCAGGGCAGCGGCCACCGGCTCGATCGAACGCGTCAGGGCATGCATGGCATGCGCCCCTTCGGCGGTCTGACCCAATTTAGGCGGTGGCCCCGGCTTCCAGCGCCCGCCGACCGTCTGGCCCCGCGCCGCCGGAGCCCGTGACCGGGCCGGAAACAGGGCGTCGAACCGGTCGAACAGCTCGTGCCGGTACTGTTCCGCCAGATCCTTGTCCTGAATGGCCGCCGCCGCCTGACGCAGCCGTCCCTTCAGACCGGCACGGCGCTCTGGCGTATCCAGCGTCTCGATCTCGGCCTCGCGCCGGAACAGCACCTCGGCGAAGGGCCGGGTGTCGGTCAGCGCCTGACGCAGGGCCGGAGCCCCCTTGTCGCGCAGGATGTCGTCAGGGTCCTGGCCACCATCCAGCAGGGCGAAACGGAACGAGCGCCCGGCCTTGAGCATCGGCAGGGCCCGTTCGATGGCGCGCCAGGCCGCGCGCTGACCGGCACCGTCGCCGTCGAAACACAGCACCGGCTCGGACGAGACCCGCCACAACCGCTCCATCTGCTCCTCGGTCAGGGCCGTGCCCATCGCCGCCACGGCCGGAATGCCCGCCCGCTGACAGGCGATCACATCCATATAGCCCTCGACCACCACGATCGACTGGTCGGACTTGCTCTCGGCCCCGAGGATACGGCGCGCCTCGGGCAGGCCGTACAGGGTTGCGCCCTTGTGAAACAACGGACTCTCGGGACCGTTCAGATATTTGGCCCGGTCGTCGGGGTTCATGGCCCGGCCGCCGAAGCTGACGATACGGCCGCGGGCGTCGAGGATCGGGAAGATCAGCCGGTCGCGAAACCGGTCATAGGGCTGACCGCCGCCCTCGGGCGCGATCAGCAGTCCGGCCTCGACCAGTTCCGCGGGCCGGGCTCCGCGCTGCACCAGCGCGTCCTTCAGCCCACCCCGGCTCTCGGGCGCATAGCCCAGGCCGAACCGGTCCCACTGGTCCTCGGGCAGACCACGCTTGTGCAGCACCTCGCGTGCCGCCTGACCGACAGAGCGACGCAGATTGGCGGCGAACCATTTCTGGGCCAGATCCATCCAGTCCGACAGACCCTGACGCTTCTGCTCGCGCTCAGCGGCCTGCGGATCCTCGGCCGGCAGGGCCATGCCCGCCTCCGCGGCCAGCCGCTCGACCGCCTCGGGAAAGCTCAGCCGTTCGGTCTCCTGCAGGAAGCTGATGACGTCACCATGCTTGCCCGAGCTGAAGTCGTGAAAGAACCCCTTGTCGTCATTGACGAAGAACGACGGCGACTTCTCTTTCGAAAAGGGCGACAGGCCGACGAACTCGCGCCCCTGACGCTTAAGCTTCACCGACCGCCCGATGACATCGGACGGGCGAAGGCGGGCCTTCAGTTCTTCCAGGAAACGGTCATCGAAACGCACCACGCCTCTATAGCCCGGAAACGGCGGGGACGTCAGACTTCGCTGCCGTTAAGGTTTCGCTAACCATTATGTCCGGATCGTGGCCATAACCATCTGAATTTTAGCGTATTTTTTGACTATCCACGGAACCATCCACACCGTTGTGGGTTATTTTCAGTGTCCCGCGCCAGAAGGCAGCGGATTCCGGTGATGCCGGCGCAAAGGTGCAGGCTCGCCAGCCAGAAAGACCCGACTACCATGTTCATCGCCATCGCCCGCCCGGCGGTGGAGCCCACCGGCCCCGATGCTGTCGCCGTTCCCGGTTCCCCCGCCGTCGCCCCCCTCACGCCCCGTGCCCTGCACGCGCGCCTGCTCGACAATGCCGCCGCCAGGCGGATGCGGGCCCAGGAACGGCGCCGCGCCCACCGCGACGAGGACGCCCTCTACTGGTTCGCGGCCGCCCCGATGGCGGTCCGCAAGGCCGGTGAATTGCGCCGTGAGAACCGCAGCTTCGCCCCCCTGCCCTGAAACTCCCGCCGACACCTAGCGCCAGATCGAGCCGTCCAGCGCCCCGGCGCGGCCGACGTCATAGACGCCCTGCATCGCCTCCATGCTGAAATCCAGCGGGTCGGCGGCGTTGTCGTCCGGCAGGGCGGCGTAGTGGAATTCCAGACCGTTGCGTTCCGCAAAGGCGCGGTTGCCGGCCAGGGTGCTGGCGATTGAGGTCCGCAGCATGATGTCGAGACTGCGGCCCAGCACCGTGCCCAGACTGTCGCGGGTGATCTTGAAGCCCGGTCCTGTGCGGCCGTTGACGATCACATGGATACGGCCGCCCCTCAACTCACCGGTGTCGTCCTGATAGGACCAGAAGGTCTCCGGCAAGGCCAGAAAGGGCGTGGCTACCCCGCCGTCGACGTGCATCTCCTCGAAGCGGTGACCGCCGCCTTCGGATGGAATCAGCACCGGTGGAAAGGCCCCCGGCACGCTGGCCGAGGCGATCAGCACAAGGCGGAAAAGGGCCAGGGCCTCCGGTCCGCCCCGCTGGGCGATCACGCCCATATCCCAGACTACGCCGCGCTGGGAATCCAGGTCGGTGGTGGCGACCAGCAGCATCCGCCCCTTCGCCGCCTCGACCGCCACGGCCCGCAGGACCCGGTCGTCGATATAGTGTTCGATCAGGGCGCGCAGGGGCTCGCCGCGGTAAATACCCGATCCGAACAGGGCTCCCAGCCCTTGGGTTTGCAGCAACCGGCTGGCCGCACCGCCGGTGTAGGCCTCGGTCAATTCGTCGTCCCAGTCCGGGCCGAGGAAGACGAAGGACGCGGCCAGAGCTCCGGTTGAGACGCCGGTGACAACCTCCATGTCGGGCCGACTGCCCGAGGCGGTCCAGCCGGCCATCAGCCCGGCCGCGAAGGCCCCATTGGAGCCTCCCCCGGACAGGGCCACCAGGTCGCGACGTCCGTCGGGCCCGATCGGCATTCCGGCATGCAGTCGCGCCTCGAACACCGCCACCTGGGCGGGGTCATCAAGATAGAAGCGATACGGCTTGTGGTCCGGAGCGACGACGCCCATCGGGGCCGCGCCCAGACGATCTTCGGGCCCGAAGCTGGACCGGGCACCGCTGATACAACCCGTCGTCGCCAGCAGCAAACACAACAGGATCAACGCCCGGGCCATCAACGTCGCTCCGCATCCGTCGGATCAATGCCGAAGCGTGAGCCTCCGGCGCGCATTCGTCTAGCCGCGCGGGCCCATCAGGTCACGGAAGCGGTCGAACAGATACAGACTGTCGGTCGGCCCGGGTGAGGCCTCGGGGTGATGCTGCACGCTGAACACCGGCCGGTCCTTCAGGGCGATACCGCAATTGGTGCCGTCGAACAGACTGACATGGGTCTCGACCACGGCGTCCGGCAGACTGTCGCGATCGACGGTGAAGCCATGGTTCATCGACACGATCTCGACCTTGCCCGTGGTCAGATCCTTGACCGGGTGGTTGGCCCCGTGATGGCCCTGCTCCATCTTGACGGTCTTCGCCCCGAGGGCGAGGGCGAGCATCTGGTGGCCGAGGCAGATGCCGAACACCGGCTTGCCGCTGTCGACCAATTTCAGGATCTCCGGCACCGCATAGACACCGGTCGCGGCCGGGTCGCCCGGGCCGTTCGACAGGACGACGCCATCGGGATTGCGCGCCAGAATGTCCTCGGCCGAGGTCGTGGCCGGGACCACGGTGATCTTCGCCCCCGTTGAGGCCAGGGCCCGCAGGATGTTGCGCTTGACCCCGTAGTCGATAACCACCACCGACTTGCCGGCGGCGTCAACGCGCGGATAGCCCTCGGGCCAGTCCCACAGACCCTCGTCCCAGTCGAACGATTGCAGGGTCGAGGCGTCCCTGGCCAGATCAAGCCCGACCAGTCCGGTCCAGGCCTTCGCCTGGGCCACCAGGGCCTCAATGTCGAAATTGCCGTCCGGATCATGGGCAATGACCGCATGCGGCGCGCCGCCGTCGCGGATGCGCGCGGTCAGGGCCCGGGTGTCGACGCCTGACAGGCCGACCACGCCACGCCGCTTCATCCAGCCGTCAAGATCGCCGCCACCGGTCTGCTCCGCGCGCCAATTGGCCGGATCCGTCGGCAGATCGCGGAAGATCGCGCCCCGGGCCGAGGTTTCCGCCCCGCCGCCGATCTGCTCGACATCCTCCATATTTACGCCGGTGTTGCCGACATGCGGGAAGGTGAAGGCCACGATCTGGCTCATGTATGACGGGTCGGTCAGGATCTCCTGATAGCCGGTCATGGCGGTGTTGAAGACCACCTCACCCAGGGCCGTACCGGTCGCGCCGGAGCCGATTCCCTGCAGGACTGTGCCATCCGCGAGGACGAGGACGCCGGTGGCGCCGGAGAGAAGCTGGGTCATGGCGCGTTCCTATCACCGAATCCGGGCGGACAAACGGCGCGTTTGAAAGGGCGCGGCGGCTCCTTCGTCAAGGTGAATCTCGAATTCCATGTCGGCCAGGTCACCATTCCCGTGCGAAGGTCAGGTTTTTCAGCTGTTTTTCAGGTGATTGTCGCACCCGTATCCCGCCATAAATTTGACGCAACACCACCAGAGGTTCAATCGCATTGAACGTCTTTCATGCATCGTTTCATAACCCGCCAGAGTCGGGCCGCACCACCACCCCTTCAAGGACATTGTCGATGCGTGCACGTTCCGGCTGGCTGAATCCAGCATTCGCCGCCCTCTGCGCCACTGGAGGCCTGCTGGCCGTTTTCGACCCGGCATCGGCGCAATCAGTGCCCTCGGTCCTGCCGGATATCGTCGTCAATTCGCACCGCGCACCGGCCGGTGAAACCTTCGTGGTCGAGCGCGCCGAACTGTCGCCCGATGGTCGGCGCATCGCCTATGTGGCAGCCTTGGGCAACGTGCGTCGCCTTAGGGTTGAGGCATTGGACGGCAGCGCCTCAACGACATCGGATCTCGCCGGAATCGACCTGCGCGATCTGACCTGGGCGGGCAACACCCACATTCTTCTAACCCTGATGCGCCAGAGCCTGACCGACACCAATGTCGACAACGGCATCTTCAGCGCCATGGCCTTCAACGTCGATCGCAACGCCTGGGAAACTCTGCTGCTGAACCGGACGGCAGGCAACGAGCTCGGCGTTGCGTCAATGCACGCCATCGGAACCCGTATACCCAACCAGCCGCGCCTCCTTCCGATCATCTTCGAACGCCCCTCCGTCCGCACCGTCGACGGACGAACCGAAGTATTCATCAGCACGCTCAGCCTCGACGGTTCATGCCGCTATGGTGTCTACAGCATCGATCTCGACACATCCGCGACCCGCCGCAGCGACACGGGCACCACGCGAACGGACGCCATGGTGCTGCACGGCAACGGCGAACTGGGAGCCCTGACCCAACAGGGGCACCTGCGCATCCGCGATGGCGTTGCCCTGCGTACCGTCAACCTGCCGCGGGACGTGGCGATAGAACTGATCGGGCCGGGCCGGGCCGACGGCACATATCTGATCCGCCTCGGAGCCGGTGAGGCAACGCAGCTGGTCGAGGTTTCCGGCAGCCGTGGCGAACAGCGCACCATTGTCGACACGGGTGGTATGGTCGACCCCCTGCCTCTGCTCGATGATCAGAGCGGTCGACTGATGGGGCTGATCGGCCATGATCGTGAAGGGCACACGGCCCATCTCTTTTTCGACACGACTCTCGCGATTCACTGGTCGGACATCAAAGCCGCCTTCCCGGATGACGAACTGACCATCGCCTCGTGGTCGGCTGATCTCGACAAGATCATCGTCTACGCCGAGCGGGAAGATGGTGCCGATTTCCATCTGGTCGATTTTTCAAGCGGCGTTTCCCGGCTGCTGGCCCCCAGCTACCTTCCGCGCGGAGACTTCGACCTGGACCGCACCGGCAATACGGCATCGATCGACATCCGGCGAGCAGCGGCTGCCCGCATCGTAGACCCCCGGATCCTGTGCCGGGACGCCCGGGATCCCGGGGAATAGATTGTCCCGCCGCCATCTGATCCACGGGGTGCCGTGGATCAGTCGCTAGGCAGCGGGCACCGTCGACACCCGCACGTTTTTCCGCACCCACAGCCAGGCCAGGCTGGTCACCGCAAAGAAAGCGACTGTCGGCAGAATATAGCCCGGCGCGGCCGCGGCCACGGCGGCCACGCTGAACGCCAGCCCCAGGATCGCGACCACCCGGTCACGCGGCCGTCCGGCCAGCCGGAACAGACTCACGGCGCACAGACCGTAGATGGCCAGGCTCAGCACCGAGGTCAGGCCGACCAGGACGCCGAACTGACCACCCAGGGTCGGTTGGTTCGAAATCACCGCCACCACCGACATGATCGCCCCGCCCAGCAAAGGATTTGCGATCGGAGTCTTGTCTCCAAGACCGAAGCCCGACGGCAGGAAGCCCTGCCGTGCCGCCGCCCGCGCCGTCTCTCCGCCCAGCATGACCCAGCCACTGAGGGTGCCAGTAGCCTTGATTACGGTGCAGGCTGCCGCCACCCCGCCGATTGAGGCCCCGAAGACCCGCGCGATCAAGTCGGCATAGGGGCTGGACGACTGGACCAGCACACCGGCCGGAATGACTCCGAACACGGCCACGGTCGCGGCGATATAGACCACGGCCGCCAGCAACACCCCGGCGATCGTCGCCCGGCCGACGTCGCGAGCCGGATCCTTGACCCGGGCCGACAGCACCGCGGCGCTCTCCACCCCCAGGAAGGCCCAGAAGATAATCGCCAGCGAGGCCGGTACGCTCTGGGCCAGCGGGGCATTTGACGGACTCCACGAGGCGGCGAAAACCGCGGGGTCGAAGGCCACTACGCCCGCGGCCACGGCAACGGCGATCGGGGCCAGACCAATGGCCAGGGCCAGGGCAGCGAACCGCGCCGCGACCCGCGCGCCGACGATATAGGCTCCGGTCGTCAGCCAGATCAGCGCCAGACAACTGAACACGGCCCCGACGGGCGTCTTCAGCACGGGAAAGAAATAGCCGAGGTAGCCGGTGGCCGCCACGGCGATGGCGACGTTGCCGACGAGGCAGGCGGTCCAGAAGGCCAGAGCCGTCTGAAAGGCGAAGAACCGCCCCAAGCCCCGCTCGGCATAACCTGACAGGCCGTCCGCGTCCGGCTGCAGTCGGCCGAGCGCGGCGAACACCAGGGCCAGGGTGACGGCCCCGATCGCCGCCACGACCCAGCCGACAATGCTGGAGCTCCCGGTCGGGGCCAGGGTCGCGGGCAGCAGGTACAATCCCGAACCGATCATGTTACCGGCCACGACCAGGGCGGCCAGGCCCCAGCCCAGATGATGGGCAGAGTCGGTCGTGTCGGTCATGGGTGGACCTTTCCTATGCGGTCCTGAAACCAGGCCACCGCGACTTCATGTTTCGGACTCAGTATGCCCCGATCATAGGCCCCGGCTGACAGATTGCGCTGCACCGCCTCGCAGATCGTCGCATCCTCGGCCGTCAGCCGGTCCGATGCGGACAGGACCTCGCCCAGGGCCGCCGCACCGCCGTCATGCAGGAACAGATAGTCGAGCCGGGTTCGGCCGGGCCCGGTCGGGGTGATGCGCTCAATCATGGCGCTGTCACGATAGACGTTGATACCGAGATTGGGCCACAGCCAACCCCAGACCCCGGCCTGTGGACCGTCATTGACCCCGACCGCATCCTGTACCACCAGATCGTCGTCGATGCGGACGCGGTAGTCGGCCCCGCCCAGCTCATCGGCCAGCATCGGGTGGACGGCCCCGATGTGGTAACCTTCGAGATAGTTCTCGGCATAGACCTTCCAGTCACAGTCGAGATCGTGGCTGCGGCGCAGCGCCGGAGGAGCGATG
This sequence comes from uncultured Brevundimonas sp., assembly GCF_963974615.1. Lineage (GTDB taxonomy): Bacteria > Pseudomonadota > Alphaproteobacteria > Caulobacterales > Caulobacteraceae > Brevundimonas. The sequence goes on along the minus strand of NZ_CAXBDH010000018.1, from coordinate 16,802 downwards.
GTCAGACCCCGCTCGTCGAGCAAGGCTTCCAGCGGGGCTACCAGATCAGACAATGGCCCGGCTTCAGGGTCAGTATTAACGAACACCAGCCCGCTCCAGGTCTCCAGCCTCAGGGGGAACAGGCCGAATTCGCGCGGGTCGAACCCCTCGGCCGCCCCGAAGCCGGTCGCCGCCCGTAGCCGCCCGTCCAGCGCATAGCGCCAGCCGTGATAGGCGCACACCAGTTCGCCGTCACACCGGCCGCGTTCGCCGGTGACCAGTGGCCCGGCCCGGTGGCGGCAGACGTTGTGAAAAGCCCGCAACGTCCCGTCGGCCCCGCGCACCACCACCAGACGCAACCCGGCCATGTCCGTGGCGATCCAGTCTCCGGGATCCGCCGCCTCGGCCTCATGGCCGATGAACAGCCAGGCGCGCCTGAACACCCCCTCGCGTTCGCGAGCCCAGGCCTCGGGGTCGCCATAGAGGTGGGCGGGAAGCGTGAGTTGCATCCAGTGACAAGGCCCTCCCCCCGGCGCGAGGTCAACGGTACCGCTGGCCCCCCTTGCGTTTCGCCCCGGTCCCGGGCGATGGACTCGTCATGAGCATCACCACGGTCGGCCTCGATGCCGACGACACCCTCTGGCACAACGAAACCATCTTCCGCCTGACCCAGGCACGGTTCCTCGACCTGCTGACCGACCACGACAATGACGCCATCGCCGCGCGTCTGGCCGAGGTCGAGCGCCGCAACCTGCGGCTCTACGGCTACGGGGTGAAGGGCTTCACCCTGTCGATGATCGAGACGGCGATGGAGCTGTGCGACGGCGATCCGCCGCCGCGGGCCCTGCGTGAAATCCTCGCCGCCGGGCGCGAGATGCTGGCCCATCCGGTCGAAACCCTCCCGGGCGTGGCCGAAACCCTCGCCGACCTGGCCGACCGCTACCGGCTGGTGCTGATCACCAAGGGCGACCTGATGGACCAGGAACGCAAGCTGGCCGCCTCGGGCCTGGACGAACTGTTCAGCGGCGTCGAGATCGTCTCGGAAAAGGATCGCGCGACCTATGACCGGGCCTTCACCCGCCACGGCACCGGCGCGGCGCAGGCGGTGATGGCCGGCAATTCGATGAAGTCCGACGTGATACCGGCGCTGGAGGCCGGGGCCTGGGCGGTCCACATCCCCTATCACATCACCTGGGCCCACGAGCTGGCCGACGCCCCCGAGGCCCATCCGCGCTTCGGCCTGCTGGACACCATCGCCGCCCTTCCGGCATGGATCAACGACCGGCCGGACCGATAAGCGCTTGTCGCGCGGCGGTCGCGTCTCTAAACGGACCGCTTAACCGACAACCAGAACGCCAAGGGCCCGCATTGCGCGTCCCTGACCGTTCGCGCGCGAGGATCCGAGGCCCTGTCCGACGCCCTGACCAGCCACGAAGACCGGGATGCGATGATCCGCGCCTCGCTCGCGTCGCATGGGGATTCGGGGGTCACGCCGCGCCACACCCTGTTCTATTTCTACGGTGAGGGTGACCACGACGATTTGAACGAGGTGGCGCGTCGCGCCGGCTTCCTGACCCGGGGCCAGGACGACTGTACCATCCTCGAAACCACCATGGCGGTGGACGCGGCCTCGTTCGCGCCCGTTTCTTCCATGATGCAATCCTGGGCCGCGGCCTTCCAGCTGGACTATGACGGCTGGGAGTGTGCGGTCGTGACGAACTGAAGACCCAAGAAGAAGAGCCTCAGGCCCATGCCCAAACGTACAGACATCCAGTCGATCCTGATCATCGGTGCCGGACCGATCGTGATCGGGCAGGCCTGTGAATTCGACTATTCGGGCGTGCAGGCATGCAAGGCGCTGAAGGCCGAGGGCTACCGGGTCATCCTGGTCAATTCCAACCCCGCCACCATCATGACCGACCCGGAGGTGGCCGACGCCACCTATATCGAGCCGATCACCCCGGAGTTCGTCGAGCGCATCATCGCCAGGGAACGCCCCGACGCCCTGCTGCCGACCATGGGCGGGCAGACGGCCCTGAACACCGCCCTGGCGCTGGACGCTTCGGGCGCGCTGAAAAAATGGGGCGTCGAGATGATCGGCGCGAAAGCCGACGTCATCGACAAGGCCGAGGATCGCCAGAAATTCCGCAACGCCATGGACAAGCTGGGCCTGGAATCGCCCCGCTCCAAGGCCATCCACAACATCGACGAGGCCGAGGACGCCCTCGCCTTCGTCGGCCTGCCGGCCATCGTCCGACCCAGTTTCACCCTGGCCGGCACCGGCGGCGGCATCGCCTACAATGTCGAGGAATACTACGAGATCGTCGCCCACGGCCTCGACCTGTCCCCGACCACCGAGGTGCTGGTCGAGGAGTCGGTGCTGGGCTGGAAAGAATACGAGATGGAGGTGGTCCGCGACACGGCGGACAACTGCATCATCATCTGCTCGATCGAGAACATCGATCCGATGGGGGTGCACACCGGCGACTCCATCACCGTGGCCCCGGCCCTGACGCTGACCGACAAAGAGTACCAGCGGATGCGCACGGGCTCGATCAATGTGCTGCGCGAGATCGGCGTCGAGACCGGCGGGTCGAATGTGCAGTGGGCCATCAACCCGGCCGACGGCCGCATGGTGGTGATCGAGATGAACCCGCGCGTGTCGCGCTCCTCGGCCCTGGCCTCCAAGGCCACCGGCTTCCCCATCGCCAAGGTCGCCGCGCGGCTGGCCGTCGGCTACACGCTGGATGAGCTGACCAACGACATCACCAAGGTCACCCCGGCCAGCTTCGAGCCGAGCATCGACTATGTCGTCACCAAGATCCCGCGCTTTGCCTTCGAGAAATACCCCGGTGCCGAGGCCACCCTGTCGACCTCGATGAAGTCGGTCGGCGAGGTCATGGCCATCGGCCGCACCTTCCAGGAGTCGATGCAGAAGGCCCTGCGCGGGCTGGAGACCGGCCTCAACGGCTTCGACGAGATCGAGATCGAGGGCGTCGCCGGGGCCGAGGACGACGCCGGGGCCCGCGCCGCCGTGCTGCGCGCCCTGGGCCAGCCCACCCCCGACCGCATCCTCGTCATCGCCCAGGCCTTCCGCCACGGCCTGACCGTCGAGGAGATCAACGCCGCCTGTTCATACGAGCCGTGGTTCCTGCGCCAGATCGCTGACATCGTGCGCGAAGAGGGACATGTGAAGGTCAAGGGGTTGCCGGGGGGCGACCTCAACAAGCCCTTCCCCCTTGATGGGGGAAGGGTTGGGATGGGGGTGAAACCGGCCGGAGCAGACTCCACCGCCACCGCCTCATCGTCCGACACTTTCACCCCCATCCCCGGCCCTTCCCCCATCAAGGGGGAAGGGGGCGATGTGGCGGCGAAGGAGTTCAGGCGTTTAAAATCCAAAGGCTTCTCCGACGCGCGTCTGGCGCAACTGACCGGCACGACCGAGGCCGCCGTCCGCACGCTGCGCCGGTCTCTGAACGTCCGCCCGGTGTTCAAGCGCATCGACACCTGCGCGGCCGAGTTCGCCTCGGCCACCGCCTATATGTATTCGACCTATGAGACCGGGGCCCTGGGCCAGGTCCCACAGTGTGAGTCCGCGCCAACCGACAGAAAAAAGGCGATTATTCTGGGTGGCGGGCCGAACCGGATCGGGCAAGGCATCGAGTTCGACTACTGCTGCTGCCACGCGGCCTTCGCCTTCGCCGACATCGATGTCGAAAGCATCATGGTCAACTGCAATCCCGAGACGGTCTCGACCGACTATGACACCTCGGACCGGCTGTATTTCGAGCCGCTGACGGCCGAGGACGTGCTGGAGCTGATCGATGTCGAGCGGTCGAACGGCAATCTGATCGGCGTGGTCGTCCAGTTCGGCGGCCAGACGCCGCTGAAACTGGCCCATGCGCTGCAGGAGGACGGCGTGCCGATCCTGGGCACCAGCGTCGACTCGATCGACCTGGCCGAGGACCGCGAACGTTTCCAGAAGATGCTCAATGACATCGGTCTGATCCAGCCGCCCAACGGCCTGGCCCGCTCGGCTGAAGAGGCCGCGCAGAAGGCCGATGAGGTCGGCTATCCCGTCGTGCTGCGACCCTCCTATGTGCTGGGCGGGCGCGGCATGGTCATCGTCCACGACCGCGAACAGCTGGACCGCTATGTCGGTGAGGCCATGCGGGTCTCGGGCAAGGATCCCGTACTGATCGACCACTATCTGAACCGCGCCACCGAGGTCGACGTCGACGCCCTGTGTGATGATGAGACGGTGTTCGTGGCCGGGGTGCTGGAACACATCGAAGAAGCCGGCGTCCATTCCGGCGACAGCGCCTGCTCGATGCCACCCTTCTCGCTGCGGCCCGAAATCATCGACGAGCTGAAGCGCCAGACCGAGGCCATGGCCCGGGCCCTGAAGGTGCGCGGCCTGATGAACGTCCAGTTCGCCATCGAGGAGCCGCACAGCGCCGAACCGCGCATCTTCGTGCTCGAGGTCAATCCGCGCGCCAGCCGCACCGTGCCGTTCGTGGCCAAGACCATTGGCCATCCGGTCGCCTCGATCGCCGCCAAGGTCATGGCCGGGGTACCGCTGAAATCCTTCGGCCTGACGGACCAGCCGTACGACCATATCGCGGTCAAGGAGGCCGTCTTTCCGTTCGCCCGCTTCGCCGGGGTCGACACCATCCTCGGCCCCGAGATGCGCTCGACCGGCGAGGTCATGGGGCTGGACTGGAAACGCGACGGTGAGGCCGACATGGCCCCGGCCTTCGCCCGCGCCTTCGCCAAGTCCCAGATCGGCGGCGGCACCACCCTGCCCGTCTCCGGCTGTGCCTTCGTTTCGGTCAAGGACGCCGACAAACCCTTCATCGTCGAGGCGGTGAAGACCCTGATCGGCGAGGGTTTCACCATCTTGGCCACCGGCGGCACCCACAGCTATCTGGTCGAGCAGGGGCTGGAGGTCGGTCATGTGAAGAAGGTGCTGGAAGGCCGCCCCCACATCGTCGACGCGATGAAGAACGGCGAGGTCCAGCTGGTGTTCAACACCACCGAGGGCAAGCAGTCGCTGCAGGACAGCTTCTCCCTGCGCCGCACCGCCCTGATGATGAAGATGCCCTATTACACCACCGCCGCGGGGGCCCTGGCCGCCGCCCAGGCCATCGGGGCCATCAAGGCCGGCGAGCTGGATGTGCGCCCGATCCAGGACTACGCCCACTGAAGGGACGAAACGGTCAGTTCGTGACCATTTTGACCAGTCAGTCGGGCCGGGACCGGCGGTAATCCGGCCAGTCCGGCCAGAGACATGGGCCACAACCGGGGTCGATAAGCGCGACAATCCGGGGGGACACCGGAGACAATCCCGGGACAAACCGGCGACAACGGGCCGCGACAACAGGGACAACGGGGACAAGGGCGCGCCAGCAGCGGCGTGCGGCCGTTCCTGACGCAGGCACGGGCCATACTGTCGGCATGGAGCACCATCGTCTGCGCAAATATCGCGGGCCGGAAACCTGGGCCATGGTCAAGGCCGCCTATGTCGCCGGAGAATCGGCCCCGTCCGTGGCCCGGCGTTTCGACGTCGGCCTGTCCAATCTGCGGCGGCGGGCCATGGCCGAGGGCTGGACCCGCAGCCGCATCGCCGAACATCTGGACCTGAAACCGGTGCGCGGCGGGGCCGATGGACCGGGGCCGGGGCTGGGGCCCCTGACTCCCTCGCCGTCGCCCGCCGATGCGGCCGAGCCGCCGTGGATCGATCCGGACCTGGCCGTGGCGCGCGCCATCCGCCGCGCCGCCTGGCTGGTCAGCGAAGGCCGCGCCGGTGAGGCCCGGGCCTTGATCCGGGCGGCGGAGGCATTGAGGCAGCTGGACGCACGACGTGGTACCTAGAACCTCCGCCCCCGCGACCGGGCGCGGCAGGGGCACGGACAGAGCACAGACCATGACATTCCCGCCGGTTATCGCCCTTGCCCTGTCCGGTCTGACAGTGACCAGCCTCGGCAGTTTCGGCCTGTTCTGGTTCGACAAGGTCCGGGCCCGCAACCACGGCCGCCGGGTGCCCGAACGCACCCTGCTGTGGGCCGCCCTGTTCGGCGGCACCGGGGCATGGCTGGGCCAACAACTGCTGCGTCACAAGACCCGCAAACAGCCGTTCCGTTCGTGGCTGGGTCTGGTGTTGATCCTGCATGGGCTGCTGGTCGCGGCGGGTCTGGTGGTCCTCGTCCTGCGCTGACACCAACGCCGCGGCAGATGAACCAGACGTAACTCGACCCCGTCACATGACCGTGGTCTCTGAAGCGTCCATCGGGGAGCGGGTTCATGCGAAATGTCACACGGGTCAGTCCCGGCTTCTATCTGCTGCTGTTCGTCGTCGCCTTCGTCACCTTCGTCCTGCACGAAGGGGCGCACTGGCTGGCCGGAACCACGCTCGGCCATGACATGGTCGTCAGCCTGAACGGCAGCCACGCCACCACGCCCACCAGCGCGCTGGACGGCATGCTGATCTCGGCCGCCGGTCCGGTGGTGACCCTGATTCAGGGCCTCCTCGCCCTGGTTCTGGTCCGGATGTTCAACAGCACGGCCGCCTATGCCTTCCTGTTCTTCGCCGCCTTCATGCGGTTGATGGCCGCCGGGGTCAGCCTGTTCAATCCCAATGACGAGGCCCGGATCAGCCTCTATTTCGGTCTGGGTCAATGGACCCTGCCCCTGCTGATGGTCGCGGTTCTGGGGATCATGACCGTGATCGGCAGTCGGCACCTGCGGCTGTCATGGCAGACCAATGCCCTCGCCTGGTTGACGGCGTCGGTCGCCGTCTCGGCCATCGTCGGCCTCGACATGCTGCTGACCCGGGGCTGACGACCTTGGCCGGTCCGGGACCGGCCGCTAATGTGCGGTCTGTTGGCCGGACGGAGCCGCCCCCGATGACAGGATCGCCGATCAGTGCCGGGGTCGTGCATGCAGGCGTCGACATCGGCCGCACGGCACCGCTGCGCCGTTGTCATCCCGGACGCCGCGCAGCGGTGATCCGGGACGCTTGAGCGCAGAAATTCGATCCTCCCGGAAGCGGCGTCAGCCGCTATCCGGGAGACAGGTCAGGATCCAGCGCGGCGGAACCCGTCTCCCGGACAATCGCGCCGCGATTTCCGGGAGGTTCGGATCTATGCGGGCATGCCGTCCCGGGTCGCCGCCTTCGCGGCGTCCGGGATGACAAGGTGGCTGGCCTTTGCGCAGGTCGATTCGCCGCTACCGACCCGTTGCGGCCCTAACGGGAAAGCGGGCCAGCACGCGGCCTCATCCGCGCATAGCGGCCAGTTGTCGTTCGAGACTTTTGCTCAACGGGGCCGTGCAGGCGGCGAACAGTTCTTCGAATTCGGCCGGGGCCACCGCCTGCTGAGCAGCTTTCGCTGATGCGGTCCATTTTCCTTCCGGGTCGCCTGCGTCGAGCTTCCCCGTGTAGTAGGACTGCATAATCAGGAGGTCAGGGTTGCTGGGCCGTCCTTTGGACGCCAAGCTGGCGACGGCCCAGCACTTCAAGTCAGCTTCCTGTGAAGTTCCGCTGCAGCCCGCCAGCAAGAACCCTAACAGGCTGAGCAGCAAGAACCGAGGCATCATCTCACTCCATTGGGCGAACGCGTGTCGTTCGAAGCTTGTGAGTAGAGACCGGCGCTGAATGAATGGTTAGCGGTTGGAGCAAGTCGGCATTTTGCCAAGTTTTTGGGCCGCTTCCCCCCTTAGCTGACCTTCCGCGAGTCCGCTTTTGGCGACTTCCCAGCGGCGACCGGACTGACTTGTCCTGCCCCCCGCACGGCCTCACTCCAGCCCGCTGACCATCTCCGCAATCACCCCCGCCGCCCGCGCCTGATCTTCGACATCGAGCGTCGTCAGCGCCACCGTGCCCAGCACGGTGCGGTCGCGGCGGTCGCTGGTGCGGGCATAGGCGGGGTCGTAGTGGGCCTCCATCAGCTGGGCCGCCAGAGGTTCAATCTCGCCGCGCGTGGCCATGGCCCGCCAGTCGCTGATCGTCGCCTTCGCATGGTGGCGCGGCAGGCGGCTCAGCGCCCGGTCCAGCCGTGCGGGGTCGGCGGCGATCTCGACATAGGTCTCGACGATATGACGGGCGCGCGCCGCCAGCGGGGCCGACAGGGTGATGACCTGTCCCGTGCCCATGGCGGCCCACAGGCCGGGCGGCACGGTGCGCTCGCCGACGCGACTGCTCTCGGCCTCGACCACGATCGGCCGCGCCGGGTCGAGGCGCTGGATAGCGTCATACAGCCGGCTCTCAAACGCCTTTTGCGACGGCTGGCCGTCCGGCATGGCTCCGAACAGCGAACCGCGGTGATTGGCCAGCCCCTCCAGATCGATCGTCTGGACCCCGTGGGCCGCCAGTCGCTTCAGAATCTCGGTCTTGCCGCAGCCGGTCGGGCCGTCGATCAGCACGATGCGCAGGGCCGGCGGGGCGTCATACAGGCCCGCCACCACCTGCCGTCGCCAGGTCTGGTAGCCGCCCTCCAGCAGGGTCACCGGCCAGCCGACCTGATCCATCACCGTGACCATGGCCCCCGAGCGCTGGCCGCCGCGCCAGCAATAGACCAGCGGCTGGAAACTGCCGTCGCGGTCGGCCAGCGCGCCTTCCAGATGGTCGGCGATATTGCGGGCGACGATGGCCGCGCCGCTGCGCCGGGCGAGGAATTTCGAGGTCTGGACATAGGTGGTGCCGACTTCGGCCCGCTGGGCGTCGTCCAGCACCGGCAGGTTGATCGCGCCCGGCACATGGTCCTCGGCGAACTCGGCCGGGCTACGCACATCGATGATGGCGTCAAAGGCCTCGCGCGCGGCCGGGTCCAAGTCGGTGGTGCGCCGGATCATTCAGCCGAAAACCCGGACCACGGCCGGACCCGCGACCACCCGGCCGACCACCGCTGCCCGGTCGAAGCCGTCGGCCCGCACCAGATCCAGCACCGCCCCGGCCCGGTCCACCGCCACGGCGATCAGCAGGCCGCCGCTGGTCTGGGGGTCGGTCAGCAGGTCGCGCCGCCAGTCGTCGAAGCCGTCAGGCAGGACCACGCCCTCGCCATAGCTGGCCCAGTTGCGGCCCGAGGCCCCGGTGCGCATGCCGTCCCGGGCCAGGGCCTCGACCCCGTCCAGCAGCGGCGCGGCGGCGGCCTCGATCTCGACCGTCAGGTTCGAGCCGCGCGCCATCTCCAGCCCGTGCCCCAGCAGGCCGAAGCCGGTGACGTCGGTGACCGCATGGACCCCGGTCCTCCCAGCCAGTTTCGCCCCCGGGGTGTTCAGCTGTGTGGTCGAGCCGATCAGGGCGGCATAGCCGGCCTCGCGCAGCTTCTCCTGTTTGAAGGCGGCACTGAGGATGCCGACTCCCAGACCCTTGGTCAGGATCAGCACGTCCCCGGCCCGGGCCCCGCGATTGGTCAGGACCTGATCGGGATGCACCAGCCCCAGGGCGACGAGGCCATAGATCGGCTCGACACTGTCGATCGAATGGCCGCCCGCCACCGGAATGCCCGCGGCGGCGCAGACGCTGGCCCCGCCGGCGAGAATCTGCCCGATGGTCGCCGTCGACAGGGTGGCGACCGGCATCCCCACCAGGGCCAGGGCGAAGATCGGCGTCGCCCCCATCGCATAGACATCGGACAGGGCGTTGGTCGCGGCGATCCGGCCGAAGTCGAACGGATCGTCGACCACCGGCATGAAAAAGTCCGTGGTCGCCACCAGCGCCTGCTGATCATTCAACCGCCACACCGCCGCGTCGTCGCTGGTCTCGGTCCCGACCATCAGATTGGCGAACACTGCCGCCTGCGGCATGCCCGACAGAATGTCGCGCAGCACGGCCGGGGCCAGCTTGCAGCCACAGCCGCCACCATGGGCGAGGGAGGTCAGTCGGGGTTCGGGCGTGCTCATGGATGCAGCCATAGCCGACCCGGGCCCGCCGCCAAAGCCCGACGCCGATTGACCGCCCTGCGGCGATGGGCAACGGTGGCCGGACATTCACAGGCGGGGGCTGACACCATGCGATTCCGGACCACACTCGCGGCGGCGACCGCCGTCCTGGCGCTTGCCGTCGCCCTGCCGGCCTCGGCCCAGGACGCGGCGCTGAAATCCGCCATCCAGCAGGACTACGACGCCAACCTGGCCGCCCTGTTCGATGACTTCCACCGCCATCCCGAGCTGTCGGGGCTGGAGGTCCGCACCGCCGGCATCATCGCCGCCCAGCTGACCGCCCTCGGCTATGACGTCACCCCCGGCGTCGGCGGCACAGGCGTGGTCGCCGTGCTGCGCAACGGCGACGGGCCCACTGTGATGATCCGCGCCGACATGGACGGCCTGCCGCTGCAGGAGGCGACCGGCCTGGCCTATGCCTCGACCGTGCGTCAGGTCGACAGCGACGGGGTCGAGAAGCCGGTCATGCACGCCTGCGGCCACGATGTGCACATCACCGCCCTGATCGGCACCGCCCGCCAGCTGATGGCCCGCCGCGCCGACTGGTCCGGCACCCTGGTGCTGATCGCCCAGCCGGCCGAGGAACGCATCTTCGGGGCCCGGGCCATGGTCGAGGACGGCCTCTACACCCGCTTTCCCAAGCCCGACTATGCCCTGGCCTTCCACGTCGCCGCCGGTGTGCCCGCGGGCCGGGTCTCGGTACCGCTGGCCATCCATTCCTCCAGCTCGGACAGCGTCGACATCGCCGTTCACGGCGTCGGCACCCACGGGGCCTACCCCAATCTGGGCGTCGACCCGGTGCTGGTCGCCTCGACCATCGTCGTCAATCTGCAGTCGCTGCGCAGCCGTACGGTCAACCCGCTGGAAGGGGCCGTGGTCACGGTCGGGGCCATCCACGGCGGCATCAAGCACAACATCATCTCCGACCGGGTCGACATGCAACTGACCGTCCGGGCCGACAGCCCCGAAGTCCGCACCCTGCTGCTGGACGGCATCGACCGCGTCGCCCGCGGCACCGCTATCGCCCTGGGCGTGCCCGAAAACCTGATGCCGACCGTGGTGCGCTCGGCCACCGAGACCACGCCGCCGACCCTCAATGACACCCCGACCGCCACGCGGGTCCGCGCCGCCATCGCCGGGGCCATGGGCGAGTCGACGATGATCGATGAACCACGCAAGGGCATGGGGGCCGAGGATTTCGCCTATTTCGTCACGCCCGAGAGCGGGGTGAAAGGCGTCTATTTCGACGTCGGCGGCACGCCCGTGGCCGATCTGGACACCGCCGCCGGTCACCATTCGCCCCTGTTCCGCATCGCACCCGAACCCTCGGTCACCGCCGGGGTCGAGGCCATGGTCGTGGCAGCCGAGAGCCTGATGCCGAAGGGGTGAAGGCCCTTGCCGGACGTCGCGTCACCCGCCCATGGTGATGTGACAGTCCGGAGCGCCCCCATGATCATCGTCCATCACCTGAACGACTCCCGCTCGCAGCGGGTGCTGTGGCTGCTCGAGGAGCTGGGCCTGGCCTATGAGGTCAAACGCTATCAGCGCGATGCGAAGACCAGCCTGGCCCCGGCGGCGCTGAAGGCCATCCATCCGCTGGGCAAGTCGCCGGTGATCGAGGACGGCGACGTCCGCGTGGCCGAGACTGGGGCCATCATCGACTATCTGCTGGACGCCCACGGCAACGGCCGGCTGAAACCGGCCGCCGGCACGGATGCGGCGCGGCGCTTCACCTACTGGCTCCACTATGCCGAGGGTTCGGCGATGACGCCGCTGTTGCTGAAACTGGTGTTCAGCCAGTTGCCGAAACGCTCACCCCTGCTGATCCGCGGCGTGGTCAAGGCCGTGGCGAACAAGGTGCAGCAGACCTTTATCGATCCGCAGATCGCCACCCACACGGCCTACTGGGAAGATGAACTGGGCCGGTCCGCCTGGTTCGCCGGCGACGAATTCAGTGCCGCCGACATCATGATGAGCTTCCCGCTGGAAGCCGCCGGCAGCCGCGTGCCGTTCGGACGGGACAAGCCGCGCATCACCGCCTTCCTCAAGACCATCCACGCCCGGCCCGCGTGGCAGCGGGCGCTGGAACGCGGCGGACCCTACAGCTACGGCTGAGCGACCCGCGGTCTGCAACCGCCCGCCAGGTTCGGCGTTAACCGGCCATGCACCTGCACACCACCCACGTTGTCGCCGGCCTGCTTGCCGCGATCGCCTTCTGCCTCGCCTTTATGGCGGCGGGGGTGTTTTTCGTCTCGTTCCTGTTCATGGGACTGGGACTGGTCGCAGTCGGCTGGCTGGCCTGGAGCCTGATCCGTCAGGTCCGTTCAGGGTCACGAAATCGAGTGGCTTGAGTCTTGGGCTCCGGTGCCCTACCCTCTTTGGCCGGTCGCTAGCGCCCAGCGACTATCAGTGCCGAGTAAGTCTCTCAGTCGGGCGAAGCAAGAAACTCACGACACTATGGAAAAAGTGCCCATGACGGGCGAGGGCTACCGTGTCCTCGACGATCAGCTGAAGCAATTGAAGTCGGTCGAACGGCCAAGCGTCATCGCGGCAATCTCCGAGGCGCGCGCGCACGGCGACCTGTCCGAAAACGCCGAATACCATGCCGCCAAGGAGCGGCAAGGCTGGATCGAGGGTCAGATCGCTGACATCGAGGACAAGATTTCGCGCGCCCAGGTCATCGACGTGTCGAAACTGTCGGGCTCCACGGTCAAATTCGGAGCCACGGTCACCGTGGTCGACGAGGACACCGAGGAAGAGGGTCGCTACCAGATCGTCGGCGAACATGAAGCCGATGTGAAACAGGGGCGGATCTCCGTCTCCTCGCCAATCGCCCGCGCCATGATCTCGAAAGAGGTCGGCGACGTGGTCGAGGTCAACACCCCCGGCGGGGTCAAGGCCTATGAGATCCTCAAGGTCGAGTGGAAATAGACACCGCCACGCGACCGCTCACGGTCTGGGTCGTCTCCGACGGCCGGGCCGGAATCGAGAATCAGGCGCTGGGTCTGGCCGAGGCCGTCCAGCGCCTGACCCCGGCCGATATTGTCGTCAAACGCATCCGCTGGCGGCCCCGGGCCGACTGGCTGCCGACCGCGCTCAAAATTCCGGCCCTGCTGGACCCGTCCTCGGATTCCGTCACCCCTGACCCCGGTCAGGCCTGGCCCGATCTGTGGATCGCCACCGGCCGTGCCACCCTGCCCCTCAGCCTGACCGCCCGTCACCGCTCCGGTGGTCGCACCTTCGTGGTCCAGACCCAGGACCCGCGCCTGTCACCGTCGCGCTTCGACATGGTGGTGGCCCCGGCCCATGACGAACTGGCCGGCGACAATGTCTTCCGCATCACCGGCTCGCCGCACCGGGTCACGCCCGGCCGGCTGGCGGCGGCGGCCCCGGCCTTCGCCGAACAGCTGGACGCCCTGCCGCGTCCGCGCGTCGCCGTGCTGATCGGTGGCCGTTCGAAGGCATTTGACCTGCCCGCGGCCCACGCCGCCGGCCTGGCCGACCGCATCACCCGGGCCGTTCGCGCGGCCGGTGGCTCCATAATGCTGACGTTCTCGCGCCGCACCCCCGCCGCGGCCCGGGCCATCATGATCGACCGCCTCAAGGCCCTGCCCGGTCTGATCTGGGACGATCAGGGAGCCAATCCCTATTTCGCCTTCCTGCACGCCGCCGACCACGTGCTGGTCACCGAGGACAGCGCCAACATGGCCGCCGAGGCCGCCGCGACCGGCCACCCCGTCCACATTCTGCCGATGGTGCCGCTGAAGCCCGGCGGCAAATTCGCCCGGTTGCACGCCGATCTCGAGCACCGTGGGGCGACCCGGCCGTTCGCCGACGGCTTCCAACCCTGGACCTATACGCCCCTGACCGAGACCGACCGCGCCGCGCGCGCCGTGCTCGAGGCCATGGCGGCACGTTAGGCACCGGTTCGCTTCAACCGCGAAGGCAGTGCCCCATACAGGGTAGCCGGTGTCGTCTGGAGCACGCCCGCCGCAGGGCGACGACGGAGACCACCCTGTTTTGCTCTAGCTGAGGGCGATCCGCGCCAGGTTGCGGTCGCGACGCTCGCAGGTCGGTCCGTCGGCCTCGGCCAAGGCCACGCCCATCGTGGTCAGGGCGGCGACGAACCGGGCCTGCGCCCCCGGCGGCGCGACCGTGCCTTCGGCCACCTCGGCTGCCGGTTCGGGGCGGCAGAAGCTGACCCGGGGCCGGGCCCGCCAACGCCCCAGGGCCCAGGCGGCCAGCTGAACCGCTTCGGGGTCGCCCAGATCGACCGTGTTCAAGGCCGTCAGCGGCGGCGTGACCCATATGGCCACACCCTCGAAACGCCCCTGCAGCCCCTTCTCCAGCGCATAGGCGCTGGCCAGATCGAGGCCGGCGTCAGGACGCAGAAGCACAATGGCCTTGGTGCCGGAATCGTCGGTCATCACCGCGTCGGTGGCGAAGGGTACGGCGTCGGTCAACCGGGTTCGCAGGGTCTCGGCGGCCGTGGGGGTCGACACCGGACTGGCCTGGACCGCCCGCGCCGCCGCGCGCGGATCAGCGACCACGATCTGGTCGAGGCTGACCTTGACCGGGGTATGCAGGGCCGCATTCAGCCGCTCCTGCAGCCGTGACTGGGCATCGGGGATCAGGGTGCGGGTGCTGATCAGGGCCGAAACCGTGGTCTCGTTGTGGGCGCTGCGGACCTCCAGCAGGGTGACCCGCGAATCCGCGCCGCTGAAGATGTTGGCGACCGCGATCCGGGTCTCGGCCGTCGCCCGGCTCTCCAGTCCGATCGAGCGCAGCGACACCACCAGCGGGGCAGCGAGGACGGCGAATACCAGCAGCACGGCGATGCCCTGCCACGGAGCCGGGCGTTCGCCCAGCCGCGGCCGGAAGCCGAAGAAGCCCGCCGTCAGGGTCGCGGCCAGGGCGATGGCCACCAGATTGGTCATGAACAGGAAGAAGGCCCCGCCGGCGATACGCCAGTCTGCGGTCCCCAGGCCGAAACCGATGGTGGCGATAGGCGGCATCAGGGCGGTGGCGATGGCCACGCCGATGATGGTCTCGCCCCTCTGGCGGACCACGGCATAGGCCCCGGCCACGCCCGAGAACACCGCGATCAGCAGGTCGAAGAAATTGGGACGGGTCCGGGCCAGAATCTCCGCCGTCGGCTCCTTCAGCGGCGACACCCACGTCAGCAGCAGGGCGACGAACAAGGCCACGGCCAGACCGATGCCGACGGCCGTCAACGCCCGTTTCAGCTCGTCCCAGTCCAGCAGGGTCAACGAGAACCCCAGGGCCACGATCGGCCCCATCATCGGCGACACCAGCATGGCCCCGATGACCACGGCCGGCGAACCCAGCATCAGGCCCAGGGTGGCGATCGCCGCCGAGATCACCGTCATGATCAGATAGCGGCCGCTCATCCCGCCGTTTTCGTAGACACTCAGCGCCACGCCATCGTGATCCACGCCGCGCCGGGAAAGGGCCAGCATCCGGTGGGTGAAGCTGCGGACGTTGCGCATACCCGCGCCGGTGTCGGTCATTCGAAAGGTCCTGAACAGATAGGGGTGAGACCGGCGGCCGTCACTCGCCGCCGCGGCGGCGGTCCAAACGATCCAGCAACAGGCCGACGATGATACCCGCGGCGGTGCCGACGGTCAGGCCGATGATCAACTCGCCCAGCAGCAGGCCGGTGACGGCTCCGACAGCCAGACCGAGTGCCAGACCAATTCCGATGAAACTGCGTCCGTCCACGATGATCTCCCGTGCTTTGCGACTTCCGTACCATCCTAGCATCGCGCGCGGGGGAATCAGCGCCTAAATAGAGGCCATGAACACTCTCCGTACCGTCCGCGTCGCCATCATCGGTTCCGGCCCCGCCGGCTGGACCGCCGCCATCTATGCCGCCCGCGCCATGCTGGAACCGGTGATCATCGCCGGCCTGCAACCCGGCGGCCAGCTGACCATCACCACCGATGTCGAGAACTATCCCGGCTTCGCCGAGGTCATCCAGGGCCCCTGGCTGATGGAACAGATGAAGGCCCAGGCCGAGCATGTCGGCACCGAAATCATCGAGGACATCGTCGTCTCGGCCGACCTGTCGCAACGACCGTTCCGTCTGAAGCTGGATTCCGGCACCGAGATGCTGGCGGAAACGGTCATCATCTCCACCGGGGCCCAGGCCAAATGGCTGGGGCTGGAGAGCGAGCAGACCTATCAGGGCTTCGGTGTTTCGGCCTGTGCCACCTGCGACGGCTTCTTCTATCGCGGCAAGGAAGTCATCGTCGTCGGTGGCGGCAATACCGCCGTCGAGGAGGCGCTGTTCCTGACCAATTTCGCGTCGAAAGTCACCGTGGTCCACCGCAAGGCCGAGTTCCGCGCAGAACGCATCCTGCAGGACCGTCTGTTCGCCAATCCCAAGGTCGAGGTGATCTGGGATCATCAGGTCGACGAGATTCTGGGTGTCACCGCCGACGGCGGCAGCAATGTCACCGGCGTCCGGCTGAAACACGCGCAGACGGGGGAAACCCGCGAAGTCGCCGCCGACGGGGTCTTCATCGCCATCGGTCACGCTCCGTCGTCGGAGCTGTTCAGGGATCAGCTGGAAACCAAGACCGGCGGCTATCTGGTGGTCAAGCCAGGCTCCACGGCCACGGCAATCGAAGGGGTCTATGCCGCCGGGGACGTCACCGACGACGTCTATCGTCAGGCGGTTACGGCTGCGGGCATGGGCTGTATGGCGGCGCTGGAGGCGGTGCGTTTCCTCGCCGAGGAAGACCACAAGGCGGCCCACAAACCGATCAGCCACCACGAGGCTGAAAAGATCGGGGTCTGGTGACGTCCTAGATGTGGAGCCTCAACAGGTTGTCCTCGGCGAGGGCGAGTCTGCTGATGGG
>NZ_CAXBDH010000017.1:0-60619 GCF_963974615.1 uncultured Brevundimonas sp. | reverse complement strand
TCCAGCTTCCCCGGCCTGGACCGGATGGACAACCTATTGAGAGCTCACATCTAGTTGGCCAGTCGACGCAGGAAAGACGGGATTTCCAGATCGTCGTCCGCCTGACCGGATTCCGGCTCGGGCGCGGGCTGGGCCGAGCTGGAAGTACGCATTTGCGGCGCGGACCGGGCCGGCGGCGCATAGGCCGTCTGGGCCGGGGCCCGCTTGCCACGGCCAAACAGGCTCCAGCCGCTGCGACGGTGATCGCGGTCGTCGTAGTGATCCTCGTCGACGGTCGGTTCGCGGGGTTCCGGGCGGGCCGGAGCCGGCGGAGCCGACGGAGCCGCGCGGTCGAAATAGAGATCCCCCTGGGACTCGCCGGGCCCGGCAGCGGTGCGGGGACGCGGGGCGGCCTCATATTCCTCGACCCAGGGATCGACGATCGGCTGCAGGTCGCGATCTTCGGAAACGCGGATCACCGGCTCGGGGCGCACATCGGCGCGCGGTGCGGCCGCGGGGGCAGAGCGTTCGGTCTGGAAGGTCGGCACCACAGGTGCGGGCTCGGGCGCACGGGGCGCTTCGGCGCGCAGGGGTTCGGCACGGACGGGCTCGGCGCGGGCCGGCTCGGGCGTGCGGACCGGGGCGGCCGGCGCGGCGTTGCGACGGCTGTCCAGCAGATTGGTGCCCTGCGGCTCGATCATGGACATCACCGCCTCATCCATGCCGGTGGCGACGACCGACACGCGGATCTTGCCGTCCAGCGACGGGTCGAAGGCGGCCCCGAAGATGATGTTGGCGTCAGCGTCGACCTCGCCGGCGATGGCGTTGGCGGCCTCGTCGACTTCCAGCAGGGTCATGTCCAGGCCGCCGGTGATGTTGACCAGAACGGCCTTGGCCCCCTTCAGCGAGGTTTCGTCCAGCAGCGGGTTGGCGATGGCGTTCTGGGCCGCGTTCAGGGCACGATCGTCGCCCGAGGCCTCGCCCGTGCCCATCATCGCCTTGCCCATTTCGGACATGACGGCGCGCACATCGGCGAAGTCGAGGTTGATCAGACCGGGCAGGATCATCAGGTCGGTGATCGAACGCACGCCCGAATGCAGCACCTGGTCGGCCATGCCGAAGGCATCGGCGAAGGTGGTGCGCTCATTGGCGACGCGGAACAGGTTCTGGTTCGGAATGACGATCAGGGTGTCGACGTAGCGTTGCAGCTCGGCGATGCCCGCATCGGCCAGACGCATGCGGTGACGGCCTTCGAAGGTGAAGGGCTTGGTCACGACGCCGACGGTCAGGATGCCGCGGTCGCGCGCGCATTTGGCGATGACCGGAGCGGCTCCGGTGCCGGTGCCGCCACCCATGCCCGCGGTGATGAACACCATGTGCGCGCCGTCGAGATGAGCGAAAATTTCCTCGGCCGACTCCTCGGCCGCGTTCATGCCGACTTCGGGATGCGCGCCGGCACCCAGACCCTGGGTGATGGTCTCGCCCAGCTGGACACGACGGTCGGTCTTGGCGAAGGACAGATGCTGGGCGTCGGTGTTGGCGACGACGAACTCGACGCCCTCCAGACCCGCATCAATCATGTTGTTAACGGCGTTGCCGCCGGCCCCGCCGACGCCGAAGACGACGATCCGCGGCTTCAGTTCGGTATTATCCGGGCGCACCAACGATAGAGACATTTTCGATTCCGACCTTCCGACCCAGCCCCGTGGCACCAATGCAAAGCCCCGCCGATTCGCATTGGTTATGGGCGCGTTAAGGAAAGCCCCAACTGCGTTAAGAGAAGGTTACCGGTTAGCCTGAGTCGGGCTTTTGGACAGGGTTTTCGTTAACCTTCACGGCACATTTCACCCGCCTTTCAACAGATGATGCGGGCGCGGGCCGACCGGGCTGTCGCCCAACGAAAAAGGGCGGCTCTTGCGAGCCGCCCTTTCGCTGGTTTCCCGGGTCGCCCTAGAAGGGGCGGAACGAGAAGCCGATGTTGAAACGACGACCGTAGGGATCGAAGTTGCTGTAGAGGGTCGAACCCAGCCAGGCGGGCTGTTCCGCGTCGAAGACGTTGGTGACGCCGGCACGGAGCGTGACGTCATCGCGGACATTCCAGCGCACCGAGAGGTCGTTGCGTGCGAAGTTGCCCGTGGTGTTCCACTCGAGCGGCTGGTTGTCCCAGTTCCCGCCCTCAGCCAGATCGCGCTTGAAGACGATATTCTGTGACGACTGCCAGTCCATGGTCCAGGTGAAGGCCAGGTCGCTGTTCGGCGACCAGGTCAGGCGCTGGGTGAAACGGACACGCGGGTAGAACGGCGTCGATGCGAACTCGGTGTAGTCGTTGGGATTGGTCGCATTGTTGTATTGCTTCTGCTCAATCAGCCAGGAGCCGCCGATGTTGTAGTTGAGGCGACCCCAGTTGTGGCCGGTGACTTCTTCCAGATCGAGCTTGTAGCTGGCGGTGAAGTCGAGGCCGCGGGTTTCACGTCGGGCGTAGTTGAACGAGCCGATGATGAAGCCGCCGACCGGATCGCTGCCCGGAGCACCGACCTTGAACACGTCGAACGGGTCGCCGGTGGTCGGGTTGTTGCGGAAGATGACACCGCAGGCCTGGGCGTTCAATCCCGGTCCGTCCACGCACTGGTTGGCCAGGGTATTGGCACCAACAGTGGCGATCACACCCGTGATGGCGATCTCGTAATAGTCGAGCACCAGCGACAGATTCGGCAGGAAGCGCGGCTGGAGGACGGTCGAGAAGGTGAAGGATTCCGACTCTTCCGGCACCAGGTCCGGATTACCGCCCTGAACCCCGGCAACGCCGCTGGAATAGGTCGGACGATAGTCATCGAGGGTGCTGGCGGTGGTTCCGGCGAAGTCATACGTCAGCCCCCGCGCAGCGGCGAGAGTCGTACAGTTGGCGATGCGGTTGTCACGCTGTGCGATCGTAATGGTCGAGCCGGTGATCTGACGGGTATCGCAGGGGTCGACGAAACCGTTGGCGAAGGTCTGGGTCCGCGGACGGAAATTCTCACCCAGGTTCGGCGCACGGAACGAAGTGTTGAAGCTGGTCTTGAACGCGATGTCCTGGATCGGACGGTAGACCAGGTTGACCCCGTAAACATCGCCGGTGCCGGCGGTCGTATAGTCGAAGTAACGATACGATCCACTGAGTTCGGCATAGTCACCGAGCCAGCTGTCGCGGATCAGCGGCAGCGCCAGTTCGGCGAAGCCTTCGCGGCTCTTGAACTCGGCCCCGAGGAAGTCGGCACCGGTGTTCAGCTGCAGGAAGCGGCCGGCCGTGGTGGCATCGCGGCCTACACCTTCGGTGTATTCACGACGGGCCTCGCCGCCCAGGGCGATGCCGATCGGGCCTGCACCCCAGAAGTCCCAGAGCTGGCCGGCCACGGAGCCGATCAGGTCCTCCTGCTCGTTCAATTCCGTCACCGTGATGTTGGCCGAAACGAAGTCCAGGCCGGCCTGGCTCTGGTTGCCGGCACCGAAGACGTTCAGCGGCACGCAGCCGGCGACCGACGGATCGGTGGGTGACAGATTGGTGGCCGGGTTGAGCGGGTTGTAGTTGCGGATCGGCAGACCCTGGGCCGCCAGTAGCTTGACGCGGCAGACGATCTCGCCCGGGCGACCATTGACGCGGCCGGCGGTGTCGACGACCGAGTCCAGCGCATGGGACAGATTCAGCTTGTCCATGCCGTATTCGATGTTCTCGTTCTGGAGCTCACCGTAGGTGTAGGACAGGTCCCAGTTGAAATTCTTGATGAAGCCGACGTTGTCATAGGCTCCCTCAAGGCCGAGGACATAACGCATGACCTCACGGGTATTGTCCTGGGTGCGATCCGGACCAAAGGCCGAATGGCGGGCCCAGTTACGCACGGTGGTGGCCGTAACCGCACCCGGCGTCGTGTTCGTCGGCGTGCCGTAGGTCGGAACCGTATTGGTCAGCATTGCCGTGCGGATCATGGCCGGCAGGTAGGCGTTGTCAGTGCGGGTGAAATAGTTGTTGCCGCTGACGCCCTGCACCACGTTGGCCGAGACCCCCTGCGAGGGGAAGGTGCCGGCCGCGAGGTTGTCATTGATGAAGACGTCGAAGAAGGTCGGCTGGGTCCGGATATGCGACTGTTCGTTGATGTATTTGATTTCGGCGAAGGCCCGGATGTCCGGGGTCACCCGGAAGCTGGCACCGGTCTGGAAGCGCGACGAAATCGATTCCGGGGTCCGGCTGAAGCCGCTGAACGAGGTGTTGTTGTAGCCGTCGCCACCGATGTTGAACGGGCGGTTGAGACCGGTGTTGCCGATGCGGGTGCCCAGATTGACCAGACGGGCGACACCGTTGTCATACCAGTAGGTCTTGGCCGGATCGATCGAATAGCAGTTGGCCGAAAGGTAGGACGTACAGTTGCCGACCGGCACATCCGGATCGTCCAGACGGCTGGGCTGCTGGGCATTGGCGATCGTGGTCACACCCCAAACCGGGCGGTTGACCGAGCGCACACCATAATACAGGCGGTTATCGAAGACACCGTCGGAACGCGGGCCGATCGCGGGCGAGGTCGGGTCGGCATCCTCACCGACGATCTGGTGGCCGTCGGCCAGCCAGTCGATGTTCTCACCGATGATTTCGTCCAGGTCTTCATATTCGCCGAAGAGATAGAGGTTCAGGCGGTCGTCGAGCAGATTGACACCGCCCAGGGCCGAAATACGGACCGAAGCCTGGCCGTCCTGGTTGATCTGGCCGTAGTTGCCGTCGATCTCCAGACCATCGAAATCCTTGCGCAGGATGAAGTTCAGCACGCCGGAGACAGCGTCGGCACCATAGACCGACGACGCACCGCCGGTGATGATTTCGATGTTCTCGATCAGCAGACGCGGGATCGTATCAATGTCCACCGACAGGGTGCCGGCTTGCGAACCGACGTGGCGACGACCGTCGACCAGGGTCAGGGTCCGGCCGGAACCCAGCGAGCGCAGGTTCGGCAGCGACAGGCCCGTGGCGTTCAGCGATCCGGTCGTGTCCGACGGAACCACCGAGTTCGACAGGGCGGGAATGGTGGCCAGATAGTCGATCACCGTCGACAGGCCGGTGCTCAGCAGCTCTTCGCGGCCCACCTGGATCAGCGGGGTTGGCGCATTGGTCGGGTCACGACGGATACGCGAACCGGTCACGACGACCTCGTCGATCTGGGTTGCATCCGGGTCGGACTGCGGGGCCGGGCTCTGGGCCAGCGCCGGGGTCGTGGCGGCGATGACGCCAGCCAGGATCGTCGTACCGAAGAGATACTTGCGCTTTGAAAGCGATTTTGCGACCGGATACTTGCGGCGTGTAAGCATTTGTAGCGTTCCTACCTAACTGGTGAGTGCAGTTGCGAAACCCACCTTCGGTAGACTTCACGTTAATCGCACCCCTAGCTGCAAAACGCTGTGCGGCAAGAATTTATATTTGATTTGCCATAACTGATACCCGAACCGTCACAATCCGGACACAGCCCGGACACGGGCTGTCACTTTTCATGCCGCAAGCAAGAACTACCGCAATAGTTGTGTGGGGAGGCGTTCGGCTTCTGAAATATCAGAGGTTTTCGCGCAACCAGCCGGCCGCGCGCGCAACCAGGTTTCCCTGATGCACCCTTGGCGCGTCCGCAGCCGTGATCTGGCGGGACATAAGCTTGCGTGCCGAAACGGCTTCGCGCGGGCCGTAGGCGGCCCGCAGCAGCAGGCCGGCGGCGGAGCAAAAGGCCGGGCCGGACGCCGCATCGGCGAGGTGGGGTGCACGCTGGGGTTTGCCGAGTCGGACCGGGCGATCGAACACCCGCACCGCCAGTTCGCGAACCCCGTTCAGCTGGCTGGCTCCACCGGTCAGGACCAGACCCGCACCGGGTTCAAGCCCGACGCCGGCCCGGTGTAGACGGTCACGCAGCAGTTCCAGCGTCTCCTCGACGCGGGGCGCGATCACGGTCTTGAGCATGGCCCGGGGCACGACGACGGGTCCGGCGGACGGGTCCTCACCGCGCGGCGGGGCCTCCAGCATCTCGCGATCCTCATTGGCCGAGGCCATGGCCGAGCCGTGCAGGGTCTTGAGTCGTTCGGCCCCGGCGCGCGACGTCGACAGGCCGCGGGCGATGTCGGCCGTGACATGATCGCCGCCGACATTGAGGCTTTCTATATGCAGCAGCGACCGGCCACCCCAGACAGCGGCGCTGGTTGAGCCACCGCCCATGTCGATACAGACGCAGCCGAGATCCATCTCGTCGTCCTCCAGCGCGGCCAGCGACGAGACCATCGGCGCGGCGACCACGCCCTGAAGGTCGAGGTGGGCCAGCTCGAGACAATGACTGAGCGAGGCAAAGGCGCTTTCGGCCATGGAGACGACCAGCAGGTCCAGCCCCAGCGAGCCACCGTGCATCGAGCGCGGATCGTGCACGCCCCGGGCTCCGTCGACCGACCAGGCGATCGGCAGGACATGGATCGGGCGGCGATTGGGCAGGCGCACCTGGGCCAGGGCCATGCCGATGGCGCGGGCCAGATCGGCGTCACCGACCGGAGAGGCCCCCAGCGAGACCCGGGCCTGGACCCGATGGCTGGCCATCTGGCCAATAGCGGTGGTGACGACCACGCCCGAGACCGGTGACCCGGCCGCGCGCTCGGCCCGCTCTACGGCATGACCGATGGCCTGGGCCGCGTCGTCCATGCTGATGATGGCCCCGCCCTTGATGCCCCGCGACTGGACGTGGCTGGCCCCGGCGACGCGAATGGTGCGGTCGGCATGCCGCACGCCCTCGGGCTTCATGATGAAGCAGGCGACCTTGGACTGACCCAGATCGAGCGCGGCCACGACCGGTGCCCGGCCGGCCGCACCCTTGGCATTGTCCACAGACTTGTCCACACGCCCGACCATCAGTCCTGCTCTCTCATACGCTTACACATCTCCCGCCGAAGGCCGGACGGCGACCTCTTCGGGGGTTCTCAGATCGACCCGGGCGAAGCCGAGGTCGAGCAGGCGCTCGCGCTGGTCGAGGGCGTCGAGCTGGATCAGGGCCGCATCCTGGGCGGTGGCGGGGAGCTGGATCAGACTGCCGTCCTTGAGCCGCAGGTCCCAGCGACGTTCGTCGACACGGACGAGGGCCTCGATCCGGCTCATCAGTCGCGGGCGCTGGGCCAGCAGCGGCAGGACTTCGGCAGCGGCCAGATCGGCCCCCTTGCCGACGACCAGCGGCAGGTCAGGATAGCGGCCGGCGTCGGCCCCCGGAATGACCCGACCCAAACCGTCGATGACCCGGACCATGCCGGCGGACTGCCAAACGGCCAGACGGTCGTGCTCGACCACCTCGACAATCAAGGTGTCGGGCAACAGGCGAACCACGCGGGCCTCCCGGACCCAGCCGACCGCCTCGACGCGCAGGCGCAGGGCGTCGAGATCAAGACCGGTGATCGGCTGGCCGGCCTCGACGGCCAGGGCCTTCTGGATGGCGGGCATGGCCTCGGCCGAGGCCCCGGTGATGTGAACCCGGCGCAGGCTGAGCCCCATGCCGGTCGTCACATTATTCATACCGCTGGAAATCGACGCACCGATCCGCTCGGCGCGCGCACCTGTCGCCAGCAACCCGGCCAGCAGCAGGGCACCCGCGGCGATGCTGATGACCACGGCGCGGGGAGACAGATCGAGACGGCCGATGGCCGCCATCTTGCCGGGAACGGCCGACGCGTTGCGGGCACCGCCCCGCGACGACGCAGCCCCCCGCTTCGAGGGGCCGCCACGCCTGGGAGCCTGACCAGAACCTTGTCGCCGACCGCCGCGAACTACCGCGGGCATGAGGCGTCCTCCACCATCCACCGAACCAGAGTTTTGTAATCCATCCCGGTATGGGCGGCCTGTTCGGGAACGAGCGAGGTCGGGGTCATGCCGGGTTGGGTATTGACCTCCAGAAGAACGAGATCGTCCTTAATATCGTCATAACGAAAGTCCGATCGTGTGACTCCGCGACAACCCATGGCGGCGTGGGCGCGCTCGGATTCGCGCAAAGCTTTCTCGAAGACGTGGGGCGGCAACTCGGCCGGAAGCACGTGGCTTGAGCCGCCGACGGCATATTTGGCCTCATAGTCGTAGAAGCCCCTGGTCGGGGTGATGTCGGTAATGGTCAGGGCGCGGGGGCCGGACTTCTCCCCAAGAACCGTCACGGCCAGTTCCTTGCCGGCGATGAAGGGCTCGACCATCACCTGTTCGCCATAGGTCCAGCTGTCTTCAGCCAGCTCGGCGACGGGTCGGTTCGCACCTTCCATGACGACATAGACTCCGACCGAGGAGCCCTCGGCGTTGGGCTTGATGACATAGGGCGGCGGGATCACATGCCGCCGGGCGACCTCGAAACGGTCGAACAGGCCACCACCGGGCACGATAACCCCGGCCGCCTTCAGCACCGCCTTGGACTTGTCCTTGTCCATGGCCAGGGCCGAGGCCAGCACGCCGGAGTGGGTGTAGGGAATACCCAGGGTTTCAAGCACGCCCTGGACGCAGCCGTCCTCGCCCCATTCCCCGTGCAGGGCGTTGAAGACGACATCGGGTTTCAGTTCGGTCAGGACCTGGGCCAGGTCGCGCCCGGCGTCGACACGGCTGACCCGGGCCACCTGCCCTTCCAGCGCGTCGGCACACATCCGGCCGGACGACAGCGAGACCTCGCGCTCGGACGACAGTCCGCCCATCAGGACGGCGACGTGCAGATCTGCAAGCGGGCGGGTCATGGGATCAACTCAAACGGGGCGGCCGATCCTCTTGATCTCCCATTCGAGGTTTACGTTCAGTTTACTTTGAACGTCCTCGCGCACGGTATTTCCCAGATCCTCAATGTCGGCGGCGGTCGCGTCGTTGAAATTGATCATGAAGTTGGAATGCAGCTCGCTGAATTTCGCGCCACCGAAAGGTTTGCCGCGCCAGCCCGCCGCCTCGACCAGCTTCCAAGACGAATGGCCCGGCGGGTTCTTGAAGGTCGAGCCGCCGGTTTTCTCGCGGATCGGCTGGGTTTGTTCGCGGCGGGCAGTGATCTCGGCGATACGGGCGGCGACGGCCTCGGGCACGTCGGGCGTGCCGCGATAGACAGCCTCGATCCAGATGATGTCGACCGGAGCCTCGGAGTGGCGATAGGTGTAGCCGAAATCAGCCAGGGCGTAGTCGACCCACGCCCCTGCCCGCGTCAGGCCCCGGGCGGACACGAGAATGTCCTTGGTCTCAGCGCCATAGCAGCCGGCGTTCATGGTCAGGGCCCCGCCGATGGTGCCCGGGATACCGGCATAGAATTCCAGCCCGGCCAGCCCGGCCTTCGCTGAAGCCTTGGCCACCATGGCGTCCAGCGCCCCTGCGCCCGCCGTGATGGCGTCACCCTCGGTGGTGATGCCCGCGAACGGTCGACCTGCCAGCCGGATGACCACGCCCTCGACCCCGCCGTCGCGGACGATGACATTGGAGCCGACGCCCAGCACCGTCACCGGCACGGCCGGGTCGAGCGCCTTCAGGAAGTCGGCGAGGTCGTCGGAATCGGCCGGAATGAACAGCACATCGGCGGCCCCGCCGACCCGGAACCAGGTGAAGGGACCCAGCGGCTCATCGCGCAGCAGCTTGCCGCGGGCGGAGGGAAGAGAGTCAGTCCAGGTCATTGAAGGAAGCGTTCCGCATACTGATTGGCGGACACCAGAAACCCGCCATTTTCTGAAGCGAGAAGGTCGAAAAAATCCTGGTCGACGTAAATGTTCAGGGGATTGGCAGCCGACATCGCCTCATCGATCTCCGCAAGCGCAGCCCCGCGTTGGTCCTCATCCCGAGGGTAATCAGCCCCGAAACCACCTATCAGATCGCTAACAAACGCCGAGACCTTGGGCATTCCAATAGTGAGGAAACCAGCAGCAGCCTCCGGTGCCAGAACGCCGGTTGAATTATCGAAAAATTGGCCGAACCCACCATTGCACACCTCACTCTGGAGCCAATGAGCGGCAAACAAGGACTGAACCGCCTGTGGCGCACGTCCAAACTCTCGCAGGAACCGGGTTGGGCCATCGTAGATGCTGATCTTGTCCCAATAGGGCTCGATCAACTGCCAATAGACAGGTGTGGTGCCGGCCTCGCTCACCCCAGCGCCTCCAGCTGCGCCGGCAGGGCATAGGCCCAGCTGGTGATGTCGCCGGCACCCAGCAGGACGACGACGTCGCCGGGTTTGGCCTCGGCGGCGACGACGCCCGGCAGGTCGGCCAGGGTCTGCAGCGCCGAGACGTGGCGGTGGCCGTAGCGGCGTACGCCGTCGACCAGGGCGTCCTTGTCGATGCCTTCGATCGGCTGTTCGCCGGCCGGATAGACATCGGCGACGATGACCACGTCGGCGTCGGAGAAGCTGGTCGAGAATTCTTCCATCAGGTCGCGCAGCCGGGTGAAGCGGTGCGGCTGCATCACGGCGATGACCCGGCCCTCGGTGACCTGACGCGCGGCCTTCAGCACGGCGGTGATCTCGACCGGGTGGTGGCCGTAGTCGTCGACGATACGCACGCCGTTGACGACACCGGTCGTAGTGAAGCGGCGCTTGACCCCGCCGAACCCGGCCAGGCCGCTGCGGATATCCTCGTCGGAGACGCCCAGCTCGCGGGCCACAGCGATGGCGGCCAGGGCATTGGAGACATTGTGCCAGCCGGCCATAGGCAGGTGCAGGCCGTCGATACGGAGCGGCTCCTCCAGCGCGGCCAAGCCCTGCCGCTGGATCACCACGTCGAAACGGCAGCCGTCGGCGGCCATGTCGCAATTCTCGGCCCGGACCATGGCCTGGGGGTTGAGGCCGTAGGTGAGCAGGCGGCGATTATCGATCAGGGCCACCAGCCGCTGAACCTCGGGATGGTCGAGGCAGACGGCGGCGAAGCCGTAGAAGGGGATGTTCTCGACGAAGTCCACGAACGCCTTCCGCACGGCGTCAAAGTCGCCGTAGTGGTCGAGATGCTCGGGATCGATGTTGGTCACGATCGCCACCGTCGACTTCAGGCGCAGGAAGCTGCCGTCGGACTCATCGGCCTCGACCACGATCCAGTCGCCATCGCCGACCTTGGCGTTGGTGCCATAGGCATTGATGATGCCGCCGTTGACCACAGTCGGGTCCAGGTGTCCGGCGTCCAGCAGGCAGGCGACCATCGAGGTGGTGGTGGTCTTGCCGTGGGTGCCCCCGACCGCGATCGAGAACTGCAGCCGCATCAGCTCGGCCAGCATCTCGGCCCGGCGCACCAGCGGGATACGACGCTCGCGGGCCGCCATCATCTCGGGATTTGTGCCCTTGACCGCAGTGGAAAAGACCACGGCCGACACGCCCTCACTGACGTGGGCGGCATCGTGGCCGATGAAGATGCGCGCGCCCAGCTTTTCCAGCCGTTCGGTATTGGCACTGGATTTGGCGTCCGAGCCCTGCACCGAATAGCCGATCTTGAGCATGATCTCTGCGATGCCGCTCATGCCGATGCCGCCGATACCGACAAAATGGACCGGACCAAGGTCGAAGGGGACGGGGCGAAGGCGTGCGTTCATCCCATCGTCATAGCCAAACAGACGAGGGTTTGCCCAGAGGCGCTGTCCGGACGGCCTGCTGTTTCGTCATGGCGGACGAGATAATTGGTCTCGGTTACCCGCCCTTAACCGTGATGATTCACCACTCGCTTCTGTTGTTTGCGAGTGGGGCCCAATTCCGTGACCGATCTGAAGACCGACGTCGTGCTGCGCGGCGACTGTATCGAGAGGCTGAAGAGTCTGCCGGACGCCTGCGTCGACATGGTCTTCGCCGACCCGCCCTATAATCTGCAGCTGGGCGGTGATCTGCTGCGGCCGGACAACAGCCTGGTCGATGCGGTCGACGACGACTGGGACAAGTTCGACAGCTTCGCCACCTATGACGCCTTCACCCGGGCCTGGCTGAAGGAATGCCGCCGGGTGCTGAAGCCGGACGGGTCGATCTGGGTGATCGGCAGCTATCACAACGTCTTCCGCCTGGGCACGGCGATCCAGGACCTGGGCTTCTGGGTGCTGAAC
Source organism: uncultured Brevundimonas sp. (assembly GCF_963974615.1). GTDB lineage: Bacteria > Pseudomonadota > Alphaproteobacteria > Caulobacterales > Caulobacteraceae > Brevundimonas. The sequence continues at coordinate 48,603 of NZ_CAXBDH010000017.1, read as the reverse complement.
GACATCATCTGGCGCAAGTCCAACCCGATGCCGAATTTCAAGGGCACCCGTTTCACCAATGCCCATGAGACCCTGATCTGGGCCGCCCGCAGCCGCGAGCAGAAGCGCTATACCTTCAACTACGATGCGCTGAAGGCCTTCAACGAAGACACCCAGATGCGCTCGGACTGGACCTTTGCCCTGTGCACCGGCGAGGAGCGGATCAAGGACGCCGACGGCAAGAAGGCCCATCCGACCCAGAAGCCCGAGGCCCTGCTGCACCGGGTGCTGATGGCCGCGACCAAGCCGGGCGACATCGTGCTGGACCCGTTCTTCGGCTCCGGCACCACCGGGGCGGCCGCCAAACGCCTGGGCCGCCACTACATCGGCATCGAGCGCGACGACACCTATGCCGATGTGGCCGAAAAGCGCATCGCCGCCGTGGTGCCTGCCCGTCCCGAGGATCTGGTCGTGACAGGGTCCAAGCGGCAGGAGCCCAAGGTGCCGTTCGGAGCTCTGGTCGAGGCCGGCCTGCTGCTTCCGGGCGACCGGCTTTACTGCCCCAAAGGCGACCGCGAGGCGCGCGTGCGGGCCGACGGCTCTCTGGTGTCGGGGGACATGAGCGGCTCGATCCACAAATTGGGGGCCCTGTTCGAGAATGCCCCGGCCTGCAACGGCTGGACCTACTGGCGCTTCAAGACCGATCAGGGTCTGCGCTCGATTGACACCCTCAGGGCCGAGGTCCGCGCCGGCATGCAGTGACTCCGACGTCCCGGACAAGCGTCGGGACATCCTGTCGCAGACCCGGATTTTTCGGGGAACGGTTCGCGCCCCGACCGGTTTGACTTACAGCGCCCACGTGGTCGTGGACGCCGGAGTCACGGTCATGAAAATCGCCCAGGTCACCCCCCTGTACGAGGCGGTTCCGCCCAGACTGTATGGTGGAACCGAGCGCGTCGTCGCCCATCTGACCGACGCCCTCGTCGAGCTCGGCCATGAGGTCACCCTGTTCGCCAGCGCCGATGCGGAAACGCGCGCGCGGCTGATCCCGGTGCGCGACCAGGCGATCCGGCTGGACCCGCGGCCACTGAAGTCCGATCTCGCCGCCCATATGACCCTGCTGGCGACGGTGCTGGATCACGCCGACGATTTCGACATGATCCATTTCCACACCGACATGATCCATTTCCCCTTCTTCGCCGGGATGGCCGACAAGACCGTCACCACCCTGCACGGTCGCCTCGACCTCGAGGACCTGACCGAAGTCTATGACCGCTGGGACCAGTTCGGCCTGGTGTCGATCTCCAACGCCCAGCGGCGACCCCTGCCCCACGCCAACTGGCAGGCCACCGTCCATCACGGCATGCCCGGCGAGCTGTACCGCTTCTCGCCCCGGTCCGAGGGCTATCTCGCCTTCCTCGGGCGAATATCGCCGGAAAAACGACCCGACCGCGCTATCGAGATCGCCACCAAATTGGGCAAGCCACTGAAGATCGCGGCCAAGATCGACGCCGCCGACACCACCTATTGGGAGACGGTGATCCAACCGATGATCGCGGCCCAGCCCCTGGTGGAATTCGTCGGCGAGATCAGCGACCGGCAGAAGTCGGCCTTTCTCGGCGGAGCCGAGGCCCTGCTGTTCCCGATCGACTGGCCCGAACCCTTCGGTCTGGTGATGATCGAGGCCATGGCCTGCGGCACCCCGGTCGTGGCCTTCCGCTGCGGCTCCACGCCCGAGATCATCGAGGACGGGGCCACCGGCTTCCTGGTGGATACGCTGGAGCAGGCCGTGGCCGCCGCTGGCAGGGCCCATCTGCTGGACCGGGAGGCGATCCGGGCGCGGTTCGACCTGCGCTATTCGGCCACGGCGATGGCCCGGCGCTACCTCGGTGTCTATGCCGATCTGCTGGCGCGACGCCCCTTTGCGGCGGCCCCGACCGAGCCCCCCTCGCGCGCGCCGAGACTTCGCAGTCGACTGGTCGGTCCGACGGCACAGGGAAACCTTGCCGTCCGCCCTCTCGCAGGGCCGACGAGCCCTCCCCCGGAACCCCGGATCGGGGTAGAGTGAAACCCGTCCCACCGTCCAGACGCCGGTTTTCACCCCGGTCGGGGCGGCGGGCCGAGCCTGAGCCTCGATCTTCCCGATGGGGACTACGCCTTGCACGAAGCTGACAGCGAAGCGGTTACGACGGCAGAAACAACGGAAGCGTCCGGGCTGGAGCAGCTGCTGGCGCTAAAGAATGCCGACACCTTTCTGGTGGCCGACAGCTGGGGCGACCTCCGGGCCGGTGCCGAAGGTCTGTTCGAGAATGACACCCGTCTGCTGTCCTGCTTCGTGATGACCGCAGGCGGGGTCCGGCCGTCACGGCTGAGTTCGGGCGTGTCCCGGGACAATGTCTACTTCTCCTGCCACTCAACCAACCGGCCACTGCCGCCGATGGGGGGCAAGGGCGCGCCGGCCGGGGTGCTGCACATCGAGCGCCGGCGGTTTCTCGGGACCCGACGGATGTTCGAGCGGGTGCGGATCGTCAATCACGGCATGAATGACGTGCTGCTACCGCTGGCGTTCGATTTTGCCGCGGATTTCGCCGATATCTTCGAAGTCCGCGGCACCAGACGGCAGGCACGCGGCGAGCTGGCCGCGCCGGTCCTCGACGGCCGCTGTGTGAGCTTTCGCTACCTGGGCCTGGATGCCGTCGAGCGGAACTGCTGCATCGCCTTCTCCGAACCCCCGGCACGACTGACCGCGCACCGGGCCGAATTCATGTTCAGCCTGCCGAAGGGCCGGCAGATCGATCTGTATATCGAGGTCGGCGAGACGGTCGACGCGCCGCCGGACCTACAGCGCTGGCGGCTCAATGGCGTGCTGGCCCAGTTGGCAATGCGGGCACGACGGCGCAGCGGAGCCTCGCTGCGAGGTCCGCGCAGCCCCCTGTTCAACCAGTGGCTGGACCAGTCGCGCGCCGACGTGGCCTTGCTGACCACCGACCTGCCGACCGGCCCCTACCCTTATGCCGGTGTGCCCTGGTTCTCGACCCCGTTCGGACGCGACGGCATCATCACCGCCTGGCAGATGCTGTGGCTCGACCCGGCCCTGGCCAAGGGGGTGCTGACCTATCTGGCCGGGCGACAGGCGACCGAAACCTCGGCCTTCCAGGACGCCACGCCCGGCAAGATCATGCATGAGACCCGCGGTGGCGAGATGTCCGCCCTGGGAGAGGTGCCGTTCGGTCTCTATTACGGCGGAGTCGACACCACCTGTTTGTTCGTGGCCCTGGCCGGGGCCTACGCCCGGCGCAGCGGCGACCTGGAGCTGATCCGCAAACTATGGCCGAATCTGATCGCCGCCGCCGACTGGATGCAAAACCACGGGGATTCCAACGGCGACGGCCTGATCGACTATGCCCGGGCGTCGGAGACCGGCCTGTCCAACCAGGGCTGGAAGGATTCCGAGGACTCGATCTTCCACAAGGACGGACGTTTTCCCGAGGGCCCGATCGCCCTGCTGGAGGTCCAGGGCTATGCCTACGCCGCCTGGCGGGCCATGGCCGACCTGGGTCGACGACTGGGCGATCACCGCGCCCGCGGGTGGCTGGAACGGGCCGAACTCCTGAGGGCCCAGGTCGAGGAGCGGTTCTGGATCGAGGACGAGGGCTTTTACGCCATTGCCCTGGACGGCAACGGAGCCCCCTGCGAGGCCATAGCCTCCAACGCCGGCCATTTGCTGTTCACCGGCCTGCCCAGTCCGGAGCGGGCCGCGCGGGTCAGCCAGCGGTTGCTGTCCGGCGAGTTCCGCACCGGTTGGGGCCTGAGAACCCTGGCGCGCGGACAGGCCCGGTTCAATCCGATGAGCTATCACAACGGCTCGGTCTGGCCGCACGACACGGCGATCGGGGCCGCCGGCATGGCCCAATACGGCGAGCGCGACGCGGTGGCCCTGTTGCTGGGTGAAATCTATTCCGCCGCCAGCCATTTCAACATGCGCCTGCCCGAACTGTTCTGCGGCTTCGAACGTGAGCCGGGCGAGGCACCGATCGCCTATCCGGTCGCCTGCCTGCCCCAGGCCTGGGCGGCGGGGTCGGTGTTCCTGCTGATGCAGGCCGTGCTGGGAATTCGCATCGACGCCTTCGACCAGACCGTGACGGTGACCAACCCGACCCTGCCCGCCGGGGTCGAGCGTCTGACGGTAACCGGGCTCCAGGTCGGGGCAGCACAGACCGATCTGCTGTTCCGCCGGCTGGGAGATCAGGTCGCGGTGACACCGCGAAACAAGACCGGCACGCTGAAGATCGTGACCCTGCGCTAGGGGGTTGTATCGAGCCCGGTGCCGGCGCTGGCGCTGGCGCTGGCCGACGCCGGCTCTGACGGCACGACGAGATGCGCTTTAAAAAACGCCACAACCGAGCGGTTGAAGGTTTTGTGGAAAGCGACCCGGTCGAATCCAGGCCCATCCTTGCAAAGCATTGGCGGGCCTAACCGGCATGGCCGGAGAAACGCCGTATGGCCGGCACCCGGCACACTGTGGAACTCAGGTGGGACCGGAAGCAGCCGCCTGACGATCCCGACGTTCGTCGCATAGGGTACGGTCTGATCGTCAGCACCGGTCCAGAGTTGGACTGGTACCCGGACGCTTGCGAGGCCCGCTGGTTCGAACGTGAAGCCCAGTCCCGGTGCCGCAATCACCGCCGCCGAGACCCGTGCGTCGTGCGTCCAGCTGGCGGGACCCGGGTCAACGATGGGCGCACCGGCCCGCCGAAGCTGGCAGACGAACTCGGGATGGCTGGCACACTGGGTCTCGACGCGGGCGAGGTCGGGTACGCCGCCGATCGAAATCAGGGCCGTTGTCGCCCCGGCCGAAAAGCCGAACAGGCCGACACGCTTGCCGTCCAGGTGAGTCCGGTCTTTCCAGGTGTTGAGCATGAAGTCGGCGACACGGCTGATGTGGCGTGACCGGTCGACCAGCCAGCGCGACGTGCCGACCGCGCTGTCATCCTGGAAATTGTCGCCGGTGTGTGTCGGCGCGACCACCACGAAACCGGCCTCCGCCAGGGCTATGGCCGTATCGACATGGCTCATGGGGCCCCCGCCCGTGCCGTGGGAGATGATGACCAGAGGCAGTTCTGCCCCCTCTACCCGCCCCTTGGCGGCGACCCACTGTGCCCCCGACGGCAGGAGGACAAAGCCCGGTTTGCTGTCGGTCGGATACCAGATGTCTACAGCAATGGGATTGTGGCCGGTATCGGCGACCATAGCCTGCTGAACGCCGACCGGGCTGGTCGGCCGAAGCGCCGTCACGAAGGTGTAGATCACCAGAGCTGCGACCAGAGCCACAGCGACGGCTGCGGTCCCCGCGAGAATCTTCAAAGCTAGTTTCAAGGGAACCGGGCTCCCGAGCCTGACCACCGCCCGACAATAGCATGGACTGAGAGGCAGCGCGCTATGATACTGCGCCCTGACAGCAACCCGTGTCCGGGGTGGGGGCTCTCAGGTTTCGCGAGAGGCGGCGATCGCCCTGTCCAGCGCCTTGCGAAAGACGGTCGGCAGACCGGCCCGCGCCTGCTCAACCGGCGTCCACAGCAGGTTCCCGTCTCCGGTGGCCATACTGACCTCAAGCGTCAGGGCAAAATGGGTGAAGATGTGGTCGACTGCGCCGACCGAACACCAATCCCCCACACCCGGTAGTTCCTCCCGGGGCGCGGTCGAGTCCCAGCCGGTGGTCGGGAGGCCCAGCATACCGCCCAGCAGCCCCGTGTCCGGACGGCGGACCAGACCGACCCGTCCCTGATCGTCGAACTGGACGAAGGCGGTGCCGAAGCGGCGGGGGCGGTTGGCCTTTGCGGTCTTCAATGGATAGCGTTCGGGAATGCCGCTCGCGAAGCCGGCACAGTGCGGAGTCAGCGGACACTGGTCGCAGAGCGGGGTCCGGGGCCGGCACACCGTGGCCCCGAGATCCATCAGGGCCTGGGCCCAGTCGCCGGGGCGATGATCGGTGACCAGACCCGCCGCCAACCGCTTCAGCTCGGGCTTGGCTGCGGGCAGCGGCGTGTCGACCGCGAACAGCCGGGCCATGACCCGTTCGACATTGCCGTCGACGACATTGGCCGGGCGGTCGAAGGCGATGGCCGCTACGGCCGCGGCCGTATACGGCCCCACCCCCGGCAGGGCCAGCAGCCCCGTCTCGGTGTCGGGAAAGACGCCGCCGTGATCCCCCGTCACGGCCCGGGCACAGGCCAGCAGGTTGCGGGCGCGGGCGTAGTAGCCCAGCCCGGCCCAGGCGGCCATGACCTCGGCATCCGGCGCGGCGGCCAGGGCCCCAACCGTCGGCCAGCGCTGCAGGAAGGTCAGGAAATAGGGGACGGCATGAGGCACGGTGGTCTGCTGCAGCATCACCTCGGACAGCCAGACCCGATAGGGATCAGCGCGGGCGTCGCCGGGGGCTGCCCGCCACGGCAGGGTCCGGGCATGGGCGTCGTACCAGTCCAGCAGAGCGGTGCGCATAGCGGTGATGTCAGAGGGGACGGCAACCATCACCCGCGCTATACAGGGGAAATGCGCCGCGATCTGCCCACTGACAGCGAGGTGCGCGAGATCCTCTCGCGCCGACGGACCCGGCCCCTGCCGCGTCCGGCCCCGCCGGCCGGGCGGGCGCTGGCCCCGCTGATCAAGCAACTGGACGAGAAATTCGGCCGCAGCGCCGGAACGCTGGAACCGCGCTGGCGTGAGATCGTCGGCGACCGGCTGGCCCGGGTCACGCGGCCGCAGAAATTGACCTGCGGCAAGGGCGGGACCGGCGGCACGCTGGAACTGCGCGTGGCGGGCCCTGCCGCCCTGCTGGTGCAGCATCAGTCCGAAGACATCCTGGCCCGGGTCAATCTGTTCCTCGGCCCCGGCAGTGTCGACCGGCTGCGCATCGCCCAGGGCCCGGTCAAGCCGATGTCGGACTCCACCCGCCCTGCCAACCGCATCCGGCCATCGGCCACGCCCCTGCCGGCCGAACAGGAAGCCGCGCTGGATGCCTCGCTCGCCCCGGCCCCGGACGGGCTGAAGGCGGCTCTGCAGCGACTGGGACGCGCGGTTCTGGCCAAGGATACATCCGGGAGCAGCAATCGTCGGCGTTGACAAACCTTCGCCGCACCTGTTCTCGAAACTGATCGGCGCGCGCGTTTCCGGGGGAATCGCGCGATCGTCCTGAAATCCGTCCCCCGCTCAAGGAAGTCATCCATGCGCGACAAGATCACCGGCAAGTTCCGCTACGGCACGATGAGCCGCCGCGCGGCCATGACGGCTGCCGCCCTCACGGCCATGGCCACCCTGGCCGGTTGCAGCGGCAGCTCCGGCGGCGCGGCCGAAGGCGACATGGCCCTGGGCGCTCCCGAGGGAGCCAAGGTCACCGTGGTCGAATACGCGTCCGTCACCTGCAGCCACTGCGCCGCCTGGCAAGAGCAGGTCTGGCCCGAATTCAAGACCCGCTACGTCGATACTGACAAGATCCGTTATGTGTTCCGCGAGTTCCCGACCCCGCCGGCCGACATCGCCGCCGCCGGGTTCCTGATCGCCCGCTGCGCCGGTGACGACAAATATTTCGACGTGATCCACGAGATTATGGCCAGCCAGCGCGAATGGCGAGCGGGCGTGCCGCCGCGCGCCACCCTGGTGCGGGTCGCCACGGGTGCCGGACTGAGCGAGCAACAGTTCCAGGCCTGCGTCAGTGACGAAGCGGCCATCAAGGCCCTGGACGCCCGCGTCAAGGCCGGCGTTGACGCCGGCGTCAACAGCACCCCGACCTTCCTGGTCAACGGTACCCGGGTGGTCGACAGTTCGCTGGAAAGCCTGTCGGCGGCCATCGACGCCGAACTGGCCAAGGGCTGATCACGATGACCCTGATCCGGCGGCTGTTCCTGTCGATGCTGATACTGGCGTTCGCGCCGGTGTCAGCGCTGGCCGGATCGCCGCCGGCCGTCACTGCGGCGGACCGTTCGATCGGGCAGGCCGACGCGCCGGTGACGGTGGTGGAATATGCGTCCTTCTCCTGTCCTCACTGCGCGGACTGGCATCAGCTGGTCTATCCCGAGTTCAAGCGTCGCTTCATCGATACCGGCCAGGTCCGTTTCGTCTTCCGCAATCTGCCGACCGATCCGGCCGAAATGTCGATGCCTGCCGCCGGACTGGCCCGCTGCGCCGTCCCCGAGCGTTTTTTCGAGGTGGCCAGCATCCTGATGCAGGGCCAGAGCAAGGTTCTGTACGGTGGTGATGTGCGCGACTGGTACAACCCGGCCATCGCCGCCAGCGGCCGCACCCAGGCCCAGATCGACGCCTGTCTGGCCCACCCCGAAACCCGCGCGGCGATCCAGTCGGACATCGAGGGTGCCATTGCCGCCGGCGTGACCGGCACGCCGACGTTCTTCGTCAACGGCCGACTGGTGACCGATCGTTCACTGGGGGGACTGGCCAATGCCATCTCCCCGCTCGTCGCTGCACACTGAACGAAGGGAGTCAGGGACCGCAATGCAGTTCCAGCGTCTCCGGCTCGTCGGTTTCAAGTCGTTCGTCGATCCCGCCGAGGTGCATATCGAACCGGGCCTGACCGGCGTGGTCGGCCCCAACGGCTGCGGCAAGTCCAATGTGCTGGAAGGCCTGCGCTGGGTCATGGGAGCCAACTCGGCCAAGGCCATGCGCGGCCAGGGCATGGACGACGTCATCTTCGCCGGCGCCGCCAACCGCCCGCCGCGCAGCCATGCCGAGGTCCAGCTGACCATCGACAATGCCCAGCGCAAGGCACCCCAGCCTTTCACCGACAGTCCTATGCTGGAAGTGTCACGTCGCATCGACCGGGGTCAGGGCTCGACCTATCGCATCAACGGCAAGGAGGTCCGGGCCCGTGACGTCCAGCTGCTGTTCGCCGACGCCTCGACCGGTGCCAACAGCCCGGCCCTGGTGCGTCAGGGCCAGATCAGCGAACTGATCGCCGCCAAGCCGCAGAACCGCCGCCGCATCCTCGAGGAGGCCGGCGGGGTCGCCGGCCTGCATACCCGTCGCCATGAGGCCGAGCTGCGGCTGAAGGCGGCCGAAACCAATCTCGACCGGCTGGACGATATCGGCCGCGAGCTGGAGACGACGCTCACGCGACTGAAGCGCGAGGCCCGTCAGGCCGAGAAATACAAGAAAATCTCGACCGAAATCCGGACCCTGCAAGCGGCGCTGCTGTTCGTGCGCTGGAACGACGCGCGGCTGGCGGCCGAAGCGGCAGCGGCCGAGCTGGCCGAAGCCGACCGGGAGGTGGCCGAAACCACCGGGACCTCGGCCCGGGCACAGACCGCAGCGCTGGCAGCACAGGAAGCCCTGAAGCCGGCGCGCGAGGAGGATGCCGTGGCCGGTGCCTTGCTGCACCGCGCCTCGCTGGAACGCGACCGGCTGGATCTGGCCGAACAGGCGGCCCGGGCCGAGGTCGAGCGGCTGACGGCGGCGCTGGCGCGGGTCGCCGCCGACAGCGCCCGGGAAACCGACATGGCCGGGGACGCCCGCGACGAGCTGGAGCGGCTGACCACAGAGATCGACCGGCTGGAGGCCGAGGTCGCCGCCGCCCCGGCACGAACGCCGGAACTGGAACAGGCGCTGGCCACGGCCGAGGCCGGGCGGGCCGAGGCTGACGCCGAGGTCGAGCGGGTGGCGGGCATGGTCGCCTCGGTCGAGGCCCGGGCCCACGCCGAGACCGCCCGCAAGCGCGACGCTGCAGAACGGGTGACGCGGGCGGCAACCGCGCTGGACAATGCCCGACGCGAACGCGAGGCGCTGGGGCCGCTGGAAACACCGGAACTGGCCGCGGCGCGTGAGGCACTGGACGAGGCGCAGGCGGAACTGACTGCGGCGCGGACGGCGGTTGAGGCGGCCGAAGCGGAACGTGGCGAAAAGGCCCGTGAGGAACAGGCCGCGCGTGAGACGGCGCGCACGGCCGAAGACCGGTTGGGACGACTGCAGGCCGAGGCCCGGGGCCTGGCCCAGCTACTGACCACCGGTCGCCGTGACCATCCGCCGGCGCTGGACCGGGTCAGTGCCGACAAGGGCTATGAGGCGGCACTGGCCGCAGCCCTGGGTGATGATCTGGACGCGGCACTGGACCCGGCGGCGGCGGCCTACTGGGCCGGAGCCGACATCCCGACGCCGCGCTGGCCCAAAGGCGTGCGGCCGCTGGCCGATCATGTCCGGGGCCCCGACCAGCTGGCGGCGCGTCTGGCCCTGTGCGGTGTGGCGGACCGGGATGCGGCCGAGGCCCTCGCCAAAAATCTGCCGACCGGAGCACGACTGGTGACGGTCGAGGGCGACCTGTACCGCTGGGACGGTTTCGTGGCCCGGGCCGAAGCGCCCCGGCCGGCGGCGATCCGGCTGGAACAACGGACCCGTCTGGCCGAGCTGGAAGCCGGAATCGACGAGGGCAAGCCCGCCGTGACCACCGCCCAGTCCGCCCTGCAGGTTGCCGGCGATGCCTTCCGCGCGGCCGAAGAGGCGGTAAAGACGGCGCGACTGGCCCCGTTCGCCGCCGACAAGGCCCTGACCCTGGCCCGCGACCGGGTCGAGACCCTGGGACAGGAACAGGCCCGGCGCGAGGCCCGCGCCCAGACCCTCGATGAAACCCTGGTGCGGCTGGAGAGCGAGACCACAGAGGCCCAGGCCGCACTGGACGAGGCCCTGTCGGTCGAGGCTCCGTCAGAGACCCTGGACGCCCTGCGGGCCGAACTGGCGAGCGCACGCGCGGCGGCTGACAGCGCCCGTTCCGCGGCGGCCCAGGCCCGGGCCGACCGGGATGCCGAAGTCCGGGAACGAACCGGTCGCGAAGCCCGGCTGACCGCCCTGGGGCGCGAACGCGACGGCTGGTCCGGCCGCGCGCGCGACAGTGCCGCCCGCACCGCCGCACTGATCAAGGACGCTGAACGGACCACGGCCCTGCTGAAACAGGCTGAAAGCGCCCCCGAAGCCCTGGCGGCGAAGCGGTCGAGCCTGCTGGACGCCCTGACCACGGCGGAGACGCGACGCAAGGCGGCCGGCGACACCCTGGCCACAGCCGAGACCGGGGCCGCGGATGCGGATCGCGCCGCCCGGGCGACCGAAGCAGCGGCCTCGGCCGCGCGCGAGGCCCGGGCCGGACTGGCCGCCCGTTCGGAAGCGGCGGCCGAACGACTGAACGAGGCCGAGGCCAATGTGCGGGAAACAGCCCAGATGTCGCCCGAGGAGCTGGGTCGCAAATTGACCGACGACGCCATCGCCCGTCCACCCGACGCCGCCGGGGCCGAGAGCCTGCTGTTCGGACTGGAGCGCGAACGCGAAGCCCTGGGCGCGGTCAATCTGCTGGCCGAGGACGAGGCCGAGGAATACGGCGGCCGGCTGAACAGCATGCGGATGGAGCGGTCCGACCTGACCGGAGCCATCGCCAAATTGCGCGACGGTATCGACGAGCTGAACGCCGAGGGCCGCGAGCGGCTGGTGGCGGCATTCGACATCATCAACGACAATTTCAAGGCTCTGTTCGAGACCCTGTTCGACGGCGGTCAGGCCGAGCTGAAACTGGTCGAGAGCGATGATCCGCTGGAGGCGGGGCTGGAGATCTTTGCCTGTCCGCCGGGCAAGCGGCTGTCGGTGATGAGCCTGATGTCGGGCGGCGAACAGGCGCTGACGGCGGCGGCGCTGATCTTCGCCGTCTTCCTGGCCAATCCGGCCCCGGTCTGCGTGCTCGACGAGGTCGACGCGCCGCTGGACGACGCCAATGTCGATCGCTTCTGCCGGATGCTGGACGAGATGCGCAAACGCACCGACACCCGCTTCATCGTCATCACCCACAATCCGGTGACGATGAGCCGGATGGACCGGCTGTACGGCGTGACCATGCCCGAGCGCGGGGTGAGCCAGCTGGTCAGTGTCGACCTGCACCAGGCCGAAAAGCTGGTGGCCTGACGCCCGGCCGTCAGTCGTCGGTGAATTGGTCCAGCAGGACCAGTTCCGCAATCGCCTCGCGCCTGAACAGCATCAGCGACCCCAGCACATGCCCCCGTGTGGTGCCGTAGGTCAGGATTTCACTGCGATAAATCGCGGCTTTACCGGACGAAATAGCCGTACTCGTCCAGGAGCTGCTGACCAGATTATAGGCTTCATAGTCCGTCGGGGCCTTCAGATCGGAAATGTGAAGCCTCAATTCACCGCAGTTCGGACTGGCCCCCGCGACCCCGTTACAGTCTGCAAGCGTAACGATCACCGGTTTGAGATCCGGCCAGACGAGTTGGGCCTTAAGTTCCCTGCCGCTGTCCGGCAGGTCGATGAATTGGGCCCCGGCTTCGCCGGCCAGTTCGCGCAATTCCCCCATCGTGATGCCGTTCCAGAATGTCCGGTTGGTATCACTGCGCCAGTCAATGGTCTGGGCGTTCGCGGCGCCGGCCGCCAGCCACACGAACGCGATGGCCGAAGCCGACAGTCTGGTGAATTTCATGACCTTCTCCCCAAGGCACCAACCTGCCTAACCTGGGGGTGAGACGCGCTGTTGTCTAGAGAGCGGCGTTTCGTGAACGGGCGCGCGACAGGTCGCGGATAGCCGGACCCATCAGACTCCACGGCTCGACGCAGTAGCGGGTGAACAGGCGCTTCGGATCGACGACCAGACGATACAGCCATTCCACACCCAGGCGGCCCATCCAGCGCGGCGCGGCCTTCTGTTCGCCGGCCTCATAGTCGAAGGCGGCCCCGACCGACAGGATGACGGCGTCGGGCAAGGCGTCGATATTGTCGGCGATCCAGGCTTCCTGACGCGGCATCCCCATGCCGACGAACAGGATATTGGGCTGAAAATCAGCCACAGCGGCCAGCACCTCGGCATTGTCGCTCGAGCCGGTGGAGGCGTCGAAATAGCCGTCCAGCACAGCGATCGTGGCACCGGGTGAGCCCTGCGACAGGCGACCCGCCGCACGCTCGGCCACGCCGGGGGCACCGCCGACATACATCACACGCCAGCCGTTGCGATTGGCCAGACTCCAGAAATGATGGCGCCAGTCCAGATAGGTACAGCGATGGAAGGGGCGGCTGGACAGGCCCATCATGCGGCCGAACCAGACCAGTGGCGTCGAATCCAGCTGGACCAGATCGGCGAGCTGGTAGAAGCGCCGCATCGTGGCATTGCCGCGGACCAGATAGAGGCTGTGCAGATTGTGGTTGGCGACCAGGGCCTTGCGGCTGTCGCGCACCCATCCGGCGACATGGTGCAGGACCTCTTCCGGACGAACCAGATCGATCACCTCGCCCAGCATGGTGACACGCTCTTCGGGGCGTCGCTGGGTACGGAACATCTGGCGCGCGAATCGGCGCCGGTCAGGCATGGCCGAAGCGAGGTCAAATCCGGCTTGTTCGCAATACATGCCTCACAGATACAGCGCAGGTCTGTAAGCGAGGTTTTCGAAGGCGGTTAACAGAGGGTGTTCACCGCACCCCTGCCGTCGCCTCGACCAGGTCGGCGAGGCGCGCGCTCGCATCGGGCAAGGCCACGGACCGGGCCCCGGCGGACATGGCCGAAAGACGCGCCGGATCCGCCAGAACCCCTCCGAGAATCGCGGTCATCGTCGCGATCGAGACGTCGTCCTCGAGCACCATTTCAGCCGCCCCGGCATCGACCAGTCCGCGGGCATTGAAGCGCTGGTGGTCATCCATGGCGATCTTCAGCGGGATCAGCACCGACGGCAGGGCCGAAACGGCCAGTTCCGAACAGGTCGAAGCCCCGGCGCGGCCGACGACCAGATGGGCGGCCGAAAGCCGCGCGGCCATGTCGCCGAAGAAGGGAGCTACCTCGGCCTCGATTCCGGCTGACCGATAGACGTCCTGCGCCGCCTCAAGCATCTCGGGACGGGATTGTTGCTGCACCCGCAGGCGGGTCCGGACCGGGTCCGGCAGGGCCGCCAGGGCCCGGGGGACGATCTCCGACAGGATCCGCGCGCCCTGACTGCCGCCGGTGACGACGAGTCGGATCGGACCGCCGTCAACAGGCGCGACATAAGGACGGTCGTACAGGACGCGAATGTCCGGGCGTACCGGATTGCCCACCAGACGCACCTTGCCGGTCACGCCCGCGGGTACCCGTTCGAGTGCGGGGAAGGATGAGGCCAGGGCCTTCACCCAGGGGGCCAGTAGCCGGTTGGTACGACCAAGAACCGCATTCTGTTCGTGCAGCAGGGCGGGTCGTCCCTGACTGATCGCCGCCAGCAGGGCCGGGGCCGACGGATAGCCGCCGAAGCCCACGGCCACGGCCACATCCAGCCGCCGGAAGGCCGAACGAGCCTGGACTACGCCGCGACCGATAGCCAGACCGGCCCTGGCCAGACCCAGCGGACCGGAGCCGGTGGCGGCGTCCAGCGCCAGGCGTTCCTCGGCCGGAAAGGCCGTAGCGTACTGTTCGCCGCGCCGGTCGGTGGCCAGAACGATGCGCCAGCCGCGCCCGGCCAGCTCGCGGGCGAGGGCCTCCGCCGGAAACATATGGCCCCCGGTACCCCCGGCGGCGACGACACAGACTCTGGACGACGGGACTCGGGACGACATGGACTCTCCGGGTTTGCCCCGCCTCCTTACGTCACCCCCGCCTCCGTGCCGAGAGCGGGCCGCGAAATCAGGGCAGCAGGCGACGACGCTGGGGCAGGCTGGCCCCCGGCTCATAGGCCCCGGGGCGGCGACGGGTCAGGGCCAGGGCGAAGCCCATGGTCAGGCCCATGGCCAGCATCGACGATCCCCCATAGCTGATGAAGGGCAGGGTCATGCCCTTGGTCGGGATCAGGTTCAGGTTCACCGCGACATTGATGCAGGCCTGCAGCCCGATCAGGATGAACAGACCGGCCGCGGCCGTCTGCTCGAACGGGTCATTGAGCTTCATCGCCCGCCTCATGCCGCGAATGACGATGAAGGCGTAAAGGGCGATCATGGTCAGGGACAGGACCAGACCGAACTCCTCGGCCCCGACGGAATAGATGAAATCGGTATGCAGGTCGGGGACGTGACGTTTCATTACCCCCTCACCGACCCCGCGGCCGACCAGACCGCCGGCCCGAATGGCTTCGGACGCGCGGTCGACCTGATGGGTGTCCTCAGCTCCGGGCGAGATGAATTTGGCCAGCCGCACCCGCACATGGTCGAACAGGAAATAGATCGAGAACATGCCCGACAGCACCAGCCCGCCCAGCACCGCCATCCATTTCAGCGGCACCCCGGCCATAAAGAACACCGCCATAAAGGTGGTGGTGATCAGCAGGGTCTGGCCGATGTCGGGCTGGATCAGCAGCAGGAATACGGTCGCGGCATAGAAGCCGAAGGCGATGGAGACACCGGGCACCCCCTGGCCCTTCTGGGTTTCGGCGAACATCCAGGCGGCGACAACGATCAGGGCGGGCTTGGCGAATTCGGACGGTTGCAGGCTGAACGGACCCAGATTGATCCAGCGCGCGGCCCCCTTCACCGTGTCACCGATGAACGGCAGCATGGCCATGATCAGCAGGGCTCCGCACAACGCCAGCACTGCGATCCGGCGCACACCGCGGGGTGACAGCAATGAACTCGTCAACATCACACCCAGGCCCATCGTGGCGAAGACAATCATGCGCCATGAATAGTGGAACGGGTCGGTAATCGACTCATCGGCAAGAATGGCCGCCGGGCTGGAGGCGAAGCTGAGCGCCACGCCTATGCCCATCAGCCCCAGGGCCGCGCCCAGCAGGCCGCGGTCGACGGTCCAGAACCATTTGGCAATCGGGCCCTGGTCGTTGCGGGAGAAGGCGGGGGTGTAGCCGTGGGTCATGCGCTCGCCGCCGGGGTCGCGCCGAGGGCCAGGACGGCGGCGCGGAACGCCTCGCCCCGGGCCTCGAAGTCGGGATACTGATCGAAGCTGGCGGCGGCGGGTGACAGCAGGACGACCTCGTCGCGGCCGGTGACCATGGCGGCGGCGGCGGCGGCCTGCACGGCGCTGGCCATGTCGCCGCTGATGCGGTGGGGCGTGTCGCCGAGACGGGCCGCGAACGGACCGGCCGCCTCGCCGATCAGGAAGGCCTCGACCACGCGCGGGAACAGATCCTCGAGGTCGTCGATGCCGCCGCCCTTGGCCCGCCCCCCGGCGATCCAGAAGCTGCGTTCGTAGGAGGTCAGCGCCTGCCGCGCGGCATCGGCATTGGTGGCCTTGGAGTCGTTGATGAAGCGCACGGTTCCAAGCGTGCCGACATGTTCCATCCGGTGGGCGAGACCGGGAAAGGTCATCAAACCGCCGGCGGCTACCTCGCGTGGCACCCCCAGGGCCCGGGCTGCGCCCCAGGCGAAGGCGGCGTTCTGGGCGTTGTGGCGGCCGGGAAGCGAACGGGCGGTGTTCAAACTGGCGACGGGTTCGCCCGCAATGCTCAACACGCCGTCGTCGACGCGAATTTCGGCGGCGACCGCGGTCGACACGGTGCGGACATGTCGCCCCGGGGCCGAGAGGTCACGCGCGATCCGGTGGCTCCGGTCGTCGTCGAGACTGACCAGAGCCACAGCGTCCGGTCCCTGAGCCTGAAATATCCGGGTCTTGGCCGCGACATAGCCCTCCATCCCGCCATGCCGGTCCAGATGGTCGGGGCTGATGTTGGTCAGGATGGCCACGTCCGGCGCGAAGGTCGTGGTCAGGTCCAGCTGGTAGCTCGACACCTCGATCACATAGACCGCGTCCGGTGTAGGGGCCGGCAGGGCCAGCACCCCGATGCCGATATTGCCGCCGACATGGACGGTCAGACCGGCTTGTTCCAGCACCCAGCCAATCAGGGCCGTCGTTGTCGACTTGCCGTTGGTGCCGGTGATGGCCACGACCTTCGGGCGCTGGCCTTCCGGCAGGGCGGCGATGGCCCGGGCGAACAGCTCGATGTCGCCGATGATCTCGACGCCGGCGGCCTGCGCCTTGCCGACGGTCCAGTGCGGCTCGGGATGGGTCAGGGGCGCGCCCGGCGACAGGACCAGGGCGGCGAAGCCCGACCAGTCGGCCACGGTCAGGTCCTCGACATCGAAACCCTCGGCCTGGGCCTGCATGCGGCTGGAGACGCTGTCGTCCCACAGCACAGGTAAGGCCCCGCCGGCCTTCAGGGCGCGTGCGGCGGTGATCCCCGACCGTCCCAGGCCGAAGACCGCGATGCGCCGCCCTTCGAAACCGGGGACGGGGATCATGGGGCTACCTGAGCTTCAGCGTGGCCAGACCGGCCAGGGCCAGCATGGCCGAGACGATCCAGAAGCGGATCACCACGGTCGATTCCGGCCAGCCCAGCTTTTCGAAATGGTGGTGGATCGGGGCCATCAGGAAGATGCGTTTCTTCGTGGCCTTGAAATAGGCGACCTGGATCATGACCGAAGCCGCCTCGATCACGAACAGACCACCGACGATACCCAGCACCAGCTCGTGCTTGGTCGCCACGGCGATGGCCCCGAGCGCCCCGCCCAGGGCCAGGGAACCGGTGTCGCCCATGAAGATCTTGGCCGGCGGGGCATTGTACCAGAGGAAGCCGGTGCCCCCGCCGATGATGGCTGCGCAGAACACCGCCAGCTCGCCCGCGCCGGGCACGTGGTGGATCTGCAGATATTCCGAAAAGATGAAATTGCCGACCAGATAGGTGATCATGCCGAAGGCCGCCGCGGCCATCATCACCGGCACGATGGCCAGGCCATCAAGGCCGTCGGTCAGGTTCACGGCATTGGAAAAGCCGATGATCGTGAAGGCGGCGAACACCACATAGAACCAGCCGATGTTCAGCAGCACCGCCTTGAAGAAGGGGAAGGCGATCGAGGTCTCCAGACCCGGCGTAGTCGGCGAGGCCGTCATCCACAGCACGGTCAGAGTCCCGGCCACCACGGCGATCACGGTCTGGGCCAGCAGCTTCTGTTTCGAGGACAGACCGGCCGAGCTCTGTTTGGTGACCTTGGCGTAGTCGTCGATGAAGCCCAGCACCCCGAAGGCCGCCGTCACCCCGGAGACGATCCAGATGTAGGGATTGGTCAAGTCTCCCCACAGGAAGACGGCCACCGCGATCCCGGCCAGGATCATCAATCCGCCCATGGTCGGGGTGCCCACCTTGGACAGGTGGCTGACGGGACCGTCAGAGCGGATCGGCTGACCCTTGCCCTGTTTGGCCCGCATCCAGGCGATGAAGCGACTGCCCATGGCCACCGCGACGATCATGGCGGTCGCCATGGCCAGGGCGACCCGCACCGTCTGGTACTGGACCAGATTCAGCAGCGGATAATCCTTCGCGATATCGGCGTAGTAGAGGTAGAGCAGATAGAACATCAGACGCTCCCTGTTGCGTCGTTGAACCGGGCGTCGTGGCGGCGTTCGAGATCGGCGAGGGCGGCGGCCACGAGCGACGCCTTCGAACCGTTCGACCCCTTGACCATCACCACATCGCGCGGCCCGGCGAGATCATCGGCATGTTCGGCCAGCGCCGCGGCGGTCGGGTGCCACAGGCCGCGCCGCTCAAGCGTCATGGCGTCATGGAGAAACCGCATCTGGGTGCCCGCCATGTGCACCACATCGATGGCGCTGGCCTCGATGATTTCGGCCAGGCCCTCATGTAGGGGTCGCGACTGATCGCCCAGCTCCAGCATGTCCGACAGGATCAGCACCCGTCGCCCGCCGGTCGCAACCGTCCGCGCACCGAGACTGAGAATTCCGGCCTTCATCGACAGGGGATTGGCGTTGTAGCTCTCGTCGATCAGGGTGAAAGCGCCGCCCGGAATATTGACCGTGCGAACCTGCCCGCGGCCCGCCAGCGGCTGGAAGTCTGACAGGGCCGTCAGCGCCGTCTCGACCGGAACGTCCAGGGCTTCCAGCATCAGGATCACGGCCAGACTGTTCAGTCCCCAGTGGAAGCCCGACTGGCTGAGATTGAAATGATGGGTACGACCCCGGATTTCGGCCGAAACGCGCGCGCCCTCGGGCCCCGGCTGGAAGTCGATCAGACGGGCGTCATGGCCCGGTTCCGAACCGAAGGTAGCGATGCGGGCTCCGGCGTGCAGGGCGGCCTGGTGCAGCACCTGCTGCCAGGGATTGTCGCCGTTGATCACCGCCATCCCGCCCGGGCCGAGCCCCTCGAAGATGGCGGCCTTCTCGCGCGCCACGCCGGTCTCGCCGTCGCTGAAGCCCTCGATATGGACAGGGCCGACCGTGGTCACGCAGACAGCATGCGGCTGGACCATCCGGCTCAACGGTCCGATCTCGCCGGGCGCGTTCATGCCGATCTCGAACACCGCGCGCTCGACCGAGGCCGGCATCCGGGCCAGGGTCAGGGGCACGCCGATATGGTTGTTGTAGCTCTTGATCGAGGCATGGGCCGGACCGGCCAGATCGAGCCCGGCTTTGATCGCCTGGGTCACGCTGGTCTTGCCGACCGAGCCGGTGACGGCCCCGCGACGCACGTGTGGAGCCCGGTCCCGCGCCGCCGCCCCCATGGCCTCGAGCGCATGAAGGGTGTCTGGCACGACGATACAGGGGCCGCCGTCGACCGGACGTTCGACAAGGGCACCCGAGGCTCCGGCGGCGAAGGCAGAGGCGACGAAATCGTGCCCGTCGCGTTCGCCCTTCAGGGCGATAAACAGGTCACCCGGGACAATCTCGCGACTGTTGTAGGTGATGCCTCGAACCGAAAAGGCCCCGCCTTCGATCCGGCCTCCGGTGGCCAGAGCAATATCGGGGGCCGTCCAGAGGGGAACAGTCAGATCAGGCATGGACGCGCAGGGCCTCGGTCGCTTCAGCGGCATCGTCGAACGGCAAGGTCAGCGGACCGACGATCTGACCCTGTTCATGCCCTTTTCCGGCGATCACCACCACATCTCCGGGGCCCATGATGGCGATTGCCTGACGAATGGCCTCACGACGGTCACCGATCTCCAGCCCGTCGGGGCAGCCCTCACGCACCGCCTTGCGGATCGCGGCGGGATCTTCCGAGCGGGGATTGTCATCCGTGATGATGGCGACATCGGCCAGACGGCCGGCGACCTCTCCCATCAACGGACGCTTGGCCCGGTCACGATCGCCGCCGGCACCGAAGACCACGATCAATCGACCGATCGCATGGGGACGCAGGGCCGCCAGCACCGTCTCCAGCCCGTCGGGCGTATGGGCGTAGTCGACATAGACTTCGCCGCGGGTCGAACCGGGAATACGCTGCAGACGTCCCTGGGCCCCGGTCAGATTGCACAGGGCGGCCAGAACACGGTCGGGGGATTCTCCCGCAGCGATACAGAGCCCGGCCGCGACCAGTGCGTTCGAGGCCTGAAAGGCTCCGGCCAGCGGCAGCAGAATGTCATGCAACGTGCCCCGGACGTCGATGATCAGTCGCTGTCCCTCGAGCGTCGGGCGGCGTTCGATCAGGGTCAGGTCACGCCCCCGTTCGCCTACCCCCATCACCCCGAGACCCGACATGATACTGGCCGAGGCGAAGCTGGAGTAGGCCCCGGAATCGGCGTTCAGAACAGCCGTGCGGCCGCGCGGCAGCAGGGTTTCGAACAGCCGCAGCTTGGCGGCGCGGTAGTCCTCCATCGTGCCGTGATAGTCGAGATGATCCTGGGATAGGTTGGTAAAGGCCGCCGCCCTGAACGTGACTCCGTCCAGCCGACGCTGGTCGACACCATGGGACGAGGCCTCAAGTGCCAGATGGGTGACCTTTTCCCGCGCCAGCTGGGCCAGGGTTCGGGCGGCATCTGCAGCGTCCGGGCTGGTCAGACCCGGCGGGGTCAGGACCCGGTGAGCATTGCCGGCCTGGGCGACGACCCCGAGGGTACCCATGCTGGCGGCCTTGAGACCGAGCGAGGCCCAGATCTGACGACAGAAGGTGGCGACCGAGGTCTTGCCGTTGGTGCCGGTAACGGCCACGCACACGGTCGGCTGGGTGCCATAGAAACTGCGCGCGGCCAGGGCATAGGCGCGACGCACATCCGCCGAGGTGACCAGGACCGGAGCCGAGCCGTCCGGCGTATCCGGCGGGGCCAGCACCGCAGCAGCGCCCTGGGCCAGAGCCTGGGGGATGAAGGCACGGCCATCGACGACACTGCCCGGCATGGCGACGAACAGGGACCCGGGCCCGACCTGACGGCTGTCGGCGGTCACCCCGGTGATGACCGGATCAGCGGCCACATCACGGCACAGCAGGTCGGACAGGCGGCGAGCGCTCATCTGCCGTCCCCTTCCACGCCCTCAAGAGTCGGAACCCGCTCGCCCTGGGCCGTGCGCCAGGCGTCGGCGCGGCGCTCGACTCCGAGGAAGGGGGCGATGCGGTCGGCGATCCGGCCCACCGCCGGAGCGGCGACATAGCCGCCGGTGCGCGGATAGGCCGAGGGCTCGTCGATCAGGATCAGGATCGAATAGCGCCGCGCATCAAGGGGACCGTCGGCGGGGAAGACCGCCGTGAAGGTGCCGACCGCATGAGTCGGATCATAGTGACCTCCGACCAGCTTGTTGGCCGAGCCGGTCTTGCCGCCGACACGCAGACCTGCGGCCTCGGCGAAACCGCCCGAGCCGCGCACCACATTCAGCCGCAACAGGTCGAGCAGGGTCTGGGACGTCCCGGGCGAAACAACCTGCCGCCCGCGCGGCGGCGCGCCACTGGTCTTGCGCAGGGTCAGGGGAATGAACCGGCCGCCGTTGGTCAGCGCGCCCATGGCGACCGCCATCTGGGCCGGGGTGATCATGATGCCGTAGCCAAACGACAGGGAGGCCAGGGTCGAATCGTCCCAGCGACGCGGACGGCGCGGACGGGCCGACTCCTTCAGCTCGATCGGTGCCGCATCCATCAGACCCAGGCGGGTGAAATAATCGCGCATGACGTTGCCGCCCATCTCGACCGCCAGCCGCGACGTACCGATGTTCGAGGAGTGAAGGTAAACTTCCTCGAGAGTCATAATCCGATTCTGGGCATGGAAATCGGTGATGCGACGGTTGCCGATCATATAGGCTTCAGACGCATCAAACAGGGTGTTCATGTCAGCCCGACCCGTGTCGAGACCCGCAGCCACAGTGAAGGTCTTGAACACCGACCCCATCTCATAGTGGGCCGAAGTCACCCGGTTGAGACGGTCGCTGGTGGGCCAGCTGGCCATGCCCAGGACCTCGCCGGTCTGCACATCGGTAATGATGCCCACAGCCCCCTTGGCTCCATTCTCCACGGCGGCGACGGCAAGCTCGTTCTCCAGCACACCCTGAACGCGGAGGTCGATCGACAGCTGGAACGGGACCCCCTTCGCTCCGGCGGCACGGATTTCGTCATTAAAGGCCAGCTCGGCCCCGGAAATTCCCACGCCTCCGGTATCAGCGTCGCCGATAAGATGACGGGCTGATGTCCCCAGCGGATAGACCCGCCGGTCCTCGGGCTCGAACGACAGACCGCCGAGCGCCAGTCCATGCAGGGCACCACGCTCGGCCGGTGTCAGGCCCTGCCTAACAATCAGACGGCGATCGCCGTCAAGAACCCGACGCAGGCGCGCCGACGAAACGCCCGGCAGAACCCGTTTGATCTGACGCGCCGCAGCCTCCCGGTCCCAGACTTCGGTCGGGTCGATATAGAAGGCGTAATGGACGATGTTGGTCGCCAGCAACGCCCCGTTGCGGTCCACCAGATCGCCCCGGACCAGAGCTCCCGGGTTGCCGAGGGACCCACTGCCGCCACGGGGAACCATCAGGGCGGCGTGGGTCGCCCCCACGGCCAGACCGGCAAAGGCAACGGCAAAGACCGCCAGAATCAGAAAAATGCGGACGCGAGTATCTTCCTCAGGCCGCGCGTCGGCACGTGCTCGTCCGAAGGCGTGCTCGATCCACCAGATGCCCTCGGCCAGCCAGCGCCACGACGGCGACACCCGACGGGTCTGACGCGAACCCGGTGCCGGACGATCATAAACCGGCAGATGATCATGGACGCTCATCGACCGTCCTCCGGAGTCATCGGGGCTTCGGCACCCACGGCTGCGGTCTCGGCCGCTGCAGCTGCCGTCGTCGGGGCAACGATCACCGGACGCGGATCAGGTATCGGCGCAAGGACCGAAAGGGCAGCCTCGGTCGCCCGGCGATGTACGTCGACCGGACCGAGGCCGGCGTCACGCGACAGAGCCTCCAGACGCGCAGGCTGCTCCAGCCGCGCCACCTCGGCCCGAAGCAGGCGTACCCGCTGGCCGTTGCGATCGATCTGGCGCTCAAGGTCGCTGATGCGCGCGCCCTCGCGGGCCGCACCGGCCTTGGCCACATAGACCGAGAAGATCATGGCCGCGACCAGCATCAGACCGATGATTTCGATCCAGCGGATGCCGCGAACCTTCCAGTCAAACAGGCGCTGAAATGCATTTCGGGGAGCCAATTGCATCGTCACGCGGCCAGCCCTCCCCACGCTGGGGCCGCAGTGCGGACAGCGGCGCGCAGCCGGGCCGACCGGGCCCGGGGATTGGCGTCCAGCTCGACCGGGCTCGCCTCATGCGCCCCCTTGAACTGCAGGGTAAAACTGGGCTTGCGGGTCTCGACCAAGGCTGGCGCATGACGTGAACCGCCCGGCGCATTGCCGCTGCGCTCGGTCAGGAAGGCCTTGACGATCCGATCCTCCAGCGAATGGAAGGTGACCACCGCCAGCCGCCCGCCGGGCGACAGACAGGCCTCGGCCGCCTCGAGCCCCGCACGCAGCTCGCCCAGCTCGTCATTGACGGCGATACGCAAGGCCTGGAACACCCGGGTCGCCGGGTGAATCGCCGCCCCGCGTCGCCCGCCGAGCGCCTTCTCGACCACCGCCGCGAGATCGAGGGTCCGCTCGAACGGCTTTTCGACCCGCCGCCGCAGGATGGCGGTGGCCACCCGGCCCGACTGACGCTCGTCGCCGTACAGTTTGAAGATGTGGGCCATCGGCCCGTGGTCCCAGGTGTTGACGATGTCGGCGGCGGTGTCGCCCTCGTCGCCCATCCGCATGTCCAGCGGACCGTCGCGCATAAAGGAGAAGCCGCGCTCGGCCTGGTCCAGCTGCATCGAGGAAACACCGATATCGAAAACCACGCCGTCCAGCCGCTCACGCCCGCTGTCGGCGAAGGCCTCGGCCAGGCCCGAAAACGGGGTCCGCACCAGGATGAATTTGCCGGGATAATCGTTGGCGACCGCCTCGGCATAGGGCTGGACGGTCGGGTCGCGATCGAGGGCGATGACCTCGGCCCCGGTCGCCAGAATGGCCCGGGTATAGCCGCCGGCCCCGAAGGTGGCATCAATGATCACATCACCGGATCCGGGAGTCAGGGCGGCGGTCACCTGGTCGATCAGAACGGGAGCGTGAGGTGCGCTCATCCGATACCGCCGGGCTTGAGCATCTGACGGCGCATCTCGCCGAACTGGGCCAGGCCGTCACGGGCCATGCGACGCTGCTCGGCGCGATGCAGGGCCCACTTCTCGCGGTTCCAGATCTGGAACCGTTCACCGACGCCGTAGATGACCACCGCCTCGGTCAGTTCGACCTCGGCACAAAGGGATTCGGGCAGGGTGATGCGGCCACCGGAATCGTAGGCCAGGGGCTTCTGCTCGCCGAAGATTGATGCCTCCAGCGCAGACCGGTACGGGTCACCGAAGGGTAGACTCTCAATCACATCCCGGTACTCGGCGAACAGCTTGTCACCGCCGGCTTCGAGACAGTCCGCTTCAATAGAGGGAAAACAGAAGACGCCGTGCTCTGCGCCGTTTTCGGCCGTGCGGAATTCCTGGGGGATCAAGAGACGGCGCTTGCCGTCCAGCTGCTTCTCGTAGGTCGAGAGAAACACGCTCTGCCCTATCGAGCCCGTAAGCTCGCCCCTGAAATCCGTGACGTGCCCTATGCGACGCCGCTCAACCCCAATTCATTCGAATGGGATAACATGGGATCGAATGGGTCTCAATGGGAATAGTTGACACTTTTTAACCAAGTTCGACCTGACCCGGCCACAGCACACCTGTTCAGGGACAGAACACAAACAGAACATCACAAGTATAGGGAGGCCGATGACCACTTGCGGACCCCTCCCTGGCCCCCGGAGGCTAACGAGCCCCCGGGACGTGCGGGCAGTGGTTTCACCGAAAAAAATACCAGACGGCCTGTAAGCCGGGTTCTGTCCCCGTCCGGGGACGGGTGACGATCATTCCTCTGGACCGCCCGTTGCCGGACGGTTCTCGCGACCTACCCGGACGCCTCGGGCGGTGAACCCTGCGGCCGAAACCGCGCGACATCCCTATTCGGTCTTGCTCCAGGCGGGGCTTGCCATGCCGTCGCTGTTACCAGAGACGCGGTGGGCTCTTACCCCACCCTTTCACCCTTACCGGTCCCGCAGGTCCGGAGGTTTGCTTTCTGTGGCGCTATCCCTCGGGTCACCCCGGGCGGGCGTTACCCGCCGCCTTTTCACCGTGGAGCCCGGACTTTCCTCGACAGGCGCAAGCGCCCGCCGCGACCGCCCGGCCGTCTGGTGCGCGAGAGATGGGCGTTCCGGGCCCGCGCGTCAATCCGCCGTCGGACCGGGATCCGGATCCAGGGTCGGGTCGCTTGCGGCATAACCGTAAACCCAGAACCCGCGTCTATCTTCGCGGAAGGGAATGTTCAGTCCCTTCAACTCGTCCCGGAGCGCTTCCGAACAGTCACCCGCCAGAGTCAACGGCAGCAGGGCCCCCGTCTCGCGCCAGTAC
This sequence comes from uncultured Brevundimonas sp., assembly GCF_963974615.1. GTDB lineage: Bacteria > Pseudomonadota > Alphaproteobacteria > Caulobacterales > Caulobacteraceae > Brevundimonas. Next base: position 22,946 of record NZ_CAXBDH010000017.1, on the reverse strand, counting down.
TGCGGAATGATCCGCAGCCACTCGATCGAATGAAACGGCTCCAGACATTCGTGACACCAGCACCCCTGCGACGGGATGCGGTCGCTCTCCCAGAGGGGTTCAGGGGAATCGAGTACGTCCTGCCGCTGGTAGGGCGGCGCAAAGGTCAGGCGCTGGATAGCCGCTTTCAGCTCCATCCAGCGTGTCTGGTTCATGAAGGAGGCCAGCCCCCGACGCTCGACCTCGGCCCTGACCCGGGTCCGTTGTTTCGCCCGGAAAGCCTGATCCTGCTGCCGGAGCGCGTCGATATCGGGGCCGTTCGCCATGGTACTCTAGGACAGCACGCCGGTTGGGCTTTCCGTCGCCGCCAGCTGCAACACCCCCATCAGGGTGGCGCGGGTTTCACCGTCGGCAATGCCGTCGACGCGATCCTGACGCCAGTGGCGCTGGAAGGCCTCGACCGCCAGCCGGGTGTCGTCGTCATAGTTGCCGCCGGGCGGCAGGCCATAGCCGAGGCGATGCAGACCGGCGCGCAGCACGATCACGCCCAGTCCCTCGTCGCCGATGGTCAGGGCCGGGCCGAGAGCAGCGATCCGTTCAGGCGCGGGCTCGAACCACAGGCCGTGGCCGGCGGCGGCCAGGGTCTTCCACGGAAACAACTCGCCGGGATCCTGCTTGCGGCCGGGGGCCAGGTCGGAATGGGCGATGATCCGGGCGTCGGGGATGGTCCAGCGCGAGCGGACGTCGGCGACCAGGGCGATCACAGCCTCGATCTGGACGTCGGGAAAGGCGCGATAGCCGAACTCATGGCCTGGATTGACAATCTCGATACCGATCGAGGCGGCATTGCAGTCGGTCTCGCCCTGCCACGCGCCCTTGCCGGCATGCCAGGCGCGGCGTTCCTCGGGTACCAGCCGCAGGATGCGACCGTCCTCGTCCACGACATAATGGGCTGAAACCTCGGCGGAAGGATCACGCAGCCGGGCCACGGCAGCCTCGGCGGTTTGCATGCCGGTATAGTGGAGCACCAGCATGTCAGGCAGTGCGCGCCGGGCATCAAAGCTCGGCGACGGGGCGTCAGTGATGTCGAGCATGGGGCTTACCGCCCCTGACGTTCCCAGCCGTAGGCGACCCATTCCCCATCGACCTTGTGCGCCTCGATCACATCCTCGCCCCGCCGGTCACGACGGGAAAAACGACGACGCGCACGAATGGCCAGGCCGGCGAGAAAGATCAGCACCGCGCCGAACACTGCAATAACCGTGACGGCGACGGCCGTGAAGACGGCCAGAACGGCACCAATGGTCATGGCCGCCAGGGTGGCGATCAGGCCGCACAGCCACACCACCGGTGCCAGAAGCACCGGTACCGGACGACGGGCGCTGGCCCCCTGCGGATTGAAACCGTTGGTCGGGATCATCGAGCTACCTGTTGCAACGTTCCAGAGAACGTCCAGACGACAATGTCGGTCTATCCAGACCTGCGGTCAATGGAACAGACCTTCACAGGCGAGTGTGAATCCTGAACATGCGGATGAGCCAAAGGCGGCGCAGAGAATAAACTCGCTATCAATCAAGCGGTTGTTCGGCGAGAACCGACGCACCGGTTCCGCGCATACGATCCGCCTCGATTCGGTGGATAACGGCCTGCGCCTGCGGATCGGCCATGATTCCGCCGATCCCGACCAGAACCCGGGCCGCCTCGCTGGAAACACCAAAAGCGTCCGACAGGGCCTCCCACGGCGATTTCGGGGCCGGATAGCGCTTGAACCGGACCGACTCATCCTCAGGGATTTCCGCCAGAATGCGCGCCCGGTTGATCGCCTCATGCAGACCGCCGAGTTCATCGACCAGCCCGAGCGCCTTGGCCTGGGCCCCGGTCCAGACCCGGCCCCGGGCGATTTCCCGAACCCGGGCGGGCGTCAGGTGCCGTCCCGTGGCGACGCGGGTAATGAACTCCTCATAGGTACGATCCATCGAGGCAGAAAACGCCGCGCGCTGGGCCACCGTGAAGGGCTCGGACGGCGAAAAGGCATCCGCATACTGACCGCCGACCGACAGGCCGCGCATGTCGACGCCGAAACGGCCCAGGGCGTTGGCAAGCACGAATTTGCCACCGTATACCCCGATCGATCCGGTCAGGGTCGAAGGCTGGGCCACAATGTAGTCAGCTTCCGAACTGATCCAGTAACCGCCCGAGGCCGCGTAGGCTCCCATCGACACCACCACCGGCTTGCCCGCCGCCCTGGCCGCGCGAACGGCGGCGAGGATCTGTTCCGAGGCCTCGGGCGAACCGCCCGGCGAAGAGACGCGGAAGACGATAGCCTTCACGTCCTTGTCCTCAATGGCGTCATAGAGGGCCTCAGCCAGATCATCCGAGCGGATCGATGATCCGCTGCTGAAGCCGCCGCTCCCCCCGGTACCGGTCAGGATCGCGCCTTCGCCGCCAACGATGGCGATGGCGTTCCGACCCGAGCCGCTGCGCTCTCCCTTGGCCGAAGCGTAGTCGCCGAATTCAACCATCACCGCGTTTCGTCCGGCGCGCCGCTTGATTTCGGCCTCGGCCTCCTCGACCTGTCCGATCTTGTCGATCAGCTTGTGCTGCAGGGCTTCAGCCGATGACCAGGGCCCGCCCTCGATCGCGGTACGCAGGGCGACCTGAGTGGTCTTGCGGTCACTGGCGGCATTGGCAATGGCACTGGTGTAGATGGAGGTCATCCACGCCGTCATCGCCTCGCGATGGGCCGGGGTGAAGTCGCTCTGGGTGTATTCGTTGACAGCGTTTTTGTACTCGTAGCGCTGTTCAAACTGGGCGTTGACGCCGTATTTGTCGAAGGCCCGGCCGAGGAAGACCTGGTCGGCGGAAAAACCCGTCAGCTGGAAACTGGCCGTGTTCTGCATCCACAGTTCAGAGGCCGAGGCCCCGACCATATAGCTGGAAATGGTGGTGCCGACCGGCTGGAAGCCCTGACTGTGGGCGATGACGACCTTGCCCGAGGCCCGGAAGCGCCGCACGGCCTGACGAACCTCGTCGGCGGCAGCCGGTGTGATCCCGGCTTCCGGCAGGCGGATCAGCAGGGCCTTCACATGGCGGTCGTCCTCGGCCTGGGCCAGGGTGTCGACCACCTGCATGACCGACAGGCTCGATCCGCCGAAGGCGGCGAAGGGATTGGTCGGATCCTGGTCCGTCAGCCCCTCGCGCAGGTCCAGTTCCAGCACCGTATTGGCGGCGGTGACCGGCGGGGCCGAGGCCGAGGACACGGCCGCGGTGATCAGCACGAAGGGCACGATCACGACAAACAGGATGAGGCCGAGAAAAACACCCAGCACCGTCAGGAAAAACTGTTTCATGAAAAGCGACTAATCCGGTCGGGAACAGGCAGGAAGCGGCCCGGTCCGGACCATAGAGGGCGAACCGTCAGCGTCAAATGAACGTCTCGTAGAGAGGGAATCGTGCAGCGAACCACCCCGCAGAGATCTAGTGGAAAAGGGCCCGCCGTCGCCGACGGGCCCTTCCCGGATAGCGTCGTGACCCTAGCGTCCCAGATCGTAAACGCCGGTAATATCGATGCGCACCGTCAGCTCACCGGCGGCGACCGGGGTCGAACTGTCGGCCATACTCATTTCCGCCCGGGCATACATGGGCTGCGGGGGGCGCGGATTGTAACCGCCGGACTCGCTGAGCGAACGGATCCCGACCAGCGGCACGCCGAGCGCCTGGGCATACAGTGCGGCCTTGGCCTGCAGGTCCCGCACGGCCAGCCGGCGCGCCTGGTCCTCGGCGGCGGCGGAGTCCTTCAGGCCGAAGCTGATGCCGTCGATCTGATTGACCCCGGCGGCGACCACGGCGTCAGCGGTCGTACCGACCCGATTCATGTCGTTGATGGTCACCGTGACCCGGTTGTTGGCCTGATAGCCGCGCAGTTTCGGCGGCTGGTTCTGGACGTAGTCATACTGGGCGGACAGGTTCAGGCCCGAGGTCTGGACGTCACGCTCGGCGATACCGGCCCGACGCAAGGCGGCCATGACCTCGGTCATGCGCGCCGCGTTCTGGCGCATGGCCGCGGCGGCGGTCGGGGCCTCGGTCAGGACGCCGAAGCTGATGGTGGCCATATCCGGGGCCATGCGTACCTCGCCATGGGCGGACAGGTTCAGCGACGGCGGGGCCTGCATCATATGCATGCCGGCCATCGGGGCCGTCTGGGCCAGGGCGGCGGGCGCGGACAGGGCGGTGGCGGTCATCAGCGCCGCCCCCAGCGAGAGGGCACGAAAACGTCGGGTCATGTCAGTCATTCTCCGGAGATGCATCATCGACCCCGACGATATCGCCGGGTCGCGGCCGAACCTTGGCCATTTGCACCTAAACAACGCCCCGGACCCGGGGGCAGGTTCCGTTCATTGCCGGAAATACCCGAAGGCAGTCGACCCACCATGACGCTTGGCAAGGCGCGCGACTGGCTGCTAGGCGAAGACACCGCCCTCGGCGGGCCCGTAGCTCAATGGTTAGAGCCGACCGCTCATAACGGTCTGGTTGGGGGTTCGAGTCCCTCCGGGCCTACCGTGGCGACTTTTTCTCTATCTGTATCGACCCGGCCGGGCCGGATTGATCTGGCGCAAGTCGCCAATCGGATTTTGCGCCTAAACGGGCCGCGGAGGATCGGTCATGAATCTGAACGCCATCAGTGAATATCGCCTGCTGGGGGCGGCCTTGGTCATACTGGGGCTATCGCTGGGACTGACCGCCGCGCTCGCCGCCCGGCTGGCCCTGATCCATATGGTTGGCCTCGGCGCGATCTGCGGCGATCTCTCGGCGCACTGTGTCTGGTGCGCGGTTGCACCGCTGGCAGGTCTGGCCGCCGTCGCCGCCTGCCTCGCCGGTTTCGCGTTCTGGCAGCAGACAGCCACGGACCCTTCAGTTCCAGTCGGCTGAGCACCCGCCCTGTGGCAGGCCGTATCAGCGCCGCCAACCCCCGCCCCGGCTCCAGCGATCGTCACCGGTATAGCGGTCATCCTCGACGTAGCGGCCATCACGGTCGTACCAGCCCGAACCGTTCTGATAGGCGTCGTAGCCGTCCAGATGATAGCTGTCGTCCTGATAGGGCAGACCCAGCATGCCGTCCTCGTCGTCCCACCAGTCGCGCGGATAGGGCGCGTTGACGCAGGTCCAGCCATCCCCCCCGTTCCATTGCGGCTCATAGCGACCGCGATAACGATCCCGGAACGTCGGACGACAGACATGTTGCGACCAGACCCGGTTGCCGCTGGCCTCAAGCGTGGCGCTTCTCTCGGTGAAGAAGACCTGGCGCACCCCGGCGAAGACGTTGTTCGTGACCACAGCCCGGCCCGAAGCCGCGGCCACCCCGACCGTCGAGGCCCGGATCCGGCTGTCGGCCAGGGTCAGTTCGCCATTGTAGAGCACCACGCCCTTGTCCGAACGACCGACCCGGCTGCCGTGGATGCTGACCGACGCGCCCTCGATGGCGACGCCCTCGACATAGCCGAGGATGGCCGTGTTCTCGATCTCGACCCGGCCATAGGCCCGGCCCGAACGAATGATCATGCCGATCGAGCGCGGCCCGAAACTGTTGGGGGCCCCGGTGCCCTTGAAGGTCGAGGTGGAGATGCGTGAGGTCTGACCGGCCCCGGGGATCAGCTCGATGCCCGTCTGGGCCCCGGTGACGACCAGCTCATAGGCCGTAAGCGCGGCTCCGTCGGCGATGATCGCCGGCGCAATCGTCTGGGCGTCGATCATCGCGTTACGGATGTCGATCAGGCCGCCGTCGGCATAGATCGCGGCCTCGTCACCCACGTGCCGGAAGCCGACCCGATTCAGGACGATTTCGGCTCCGTAACCGACGATACAGGCGGCGTCACCGCCGTTGGGCGAGGCGAAGACGACGTCACGAATCTCGACCCGCACGCCGCGGGCCACGGTGATGCACGGCAGTCCGTCCGGAGCCTGAAGCGTCGGCGTGGTGCCGCGACCCCAGTCCCGCGGATCGAAGCCGCCCTCACCGATCACGGTCATCGGCTTGTCGATATCGAGCCAGCCGACGCAGGCCCCGGCCCGGGCCCGGATGACCAAGGTCCCGCCCGGGCGCACGCGGCGCACCGCATCCTCGACGGCCCCGCTGCCGGGATTGCCGCCGCAGTCGACCAGGACGATCTCCTCGCCACCATGACGATACGGCTCAGGCCGCCAGTCCGGCCGGTGGTCGCGGCGGTAATCATAGCGGCGATGGTGCGTCGTGCGCCGGCGGGTCGCATGGGTCGGCGGGTCCAGCAATATGCCGAAATTGGGCCGGGTCTGGCTTTCGACCCTGGCCGCGACCTGAGCACTGGCGTCCGACGGCTGACCGGCGATCGCACCGGACAGGGCGACGGCGAGGCCGAAAGCAACGCCGCTGATCAGGCCACGAACTGGACGGTTGGTCATGATTCCACGCCCTCCTAGCGGCGCTGCGAGCGGGACACCTGGGCCAGGACGGCTTGCAGGCGGGAAGCGGACGGTCCGAAGCCGGCCAGGGCGGAGTCGATTCTCAAGGCCACGGCGTTAGCCTTGTCCTGATCGGCGACCCCGGAAACCCCCAGGGCGAAATAGGTCGACATGGCGAATTTGGCCTCGGGGCTGCCCTGTTTCGCGGCCTCCTCGAACCAGTGGAAGGCCCGGGCGTAGTCGGGCGGAACCCCGATGCCTTCGGCATGCATAACCGCCAGCACCAGCTGGGCCTCGGACGAGCCGTTGACCGCCGCCAACTGCACCGCGCGGACCCGCTCCAGATAGGACAATCGCCCGTCCATCGGATGGCCGAGCATGGCCTCCAGCGTCTCGATCTGGCGCTTGGACAGCTGTTCGGGCCGACCGGCCACAGTATCGGTTACGCCGAGATAGCGCAGCGCCCGTCCAACATGGACGAACGGCAGTTCGGTGACCCGCGACAGGGCATATTCATAAGCATCGCCCCGAGGTCGACTCTCGTCCGAGAAAGGCACACCCGAGGCCGGAGCCGTGTTCGGATAGAATTCGAAAGGCGGCACCCACTGACGGGCCTTGGCCTCAACGAAGGCCCCATATCGCCCCCGGCTCGGCGACGAACGCTCGAAATCCTTGAGCAGGACATAGGCCCCGATGTCACCGGTCTGCACCGCGAGATAATTGTACAGATAGGCGTCGACGTCATTGCGCTGGAACAGGTTGACGGCCGTCTGCCGACCCCGCCCACGGCTGTCCGGACGAACATGATCCCGATTGTCGCCAAGGGCCTCGCGGGCTTCGCGGTTATCCTCGGGCTCGCCGAAGGGGCCGTAGAGGGAGTCATGCAGGCGAGCGAGGGTGCGGAACCCCTTCGCGTCCTGGGTCGACAGAACATAGATGACCCGGTCACGGACCGATTCCTGTTCCTCGCGCGTCATCTGCGCCAGCTGGCGATCCAGCCGCTGATAGATGTTGTGGCGTTCCCAGGCCCGACAATCATCATAGCGGGACAGCGGCCGCCAGCCGCCCAGTCCACCGCGATCGACCCGGTTGATCGGGGCATAGCCCTCGTCATTGGCCAGGGCCATGGCCAGCCAGACCGAACTCTCGATCGGGTCCTCGATATTCTTGTCGGTCGCCTTCACCGCCGAATAGCGGGAGCCCAGTTCAAGTTGGGCGAAGAAGTCTCCCCGGAAGGCGGCCCGGCGCAGCGCGCGCAGACTGGTTTCCTGGGCATTGAACTCTGCACCGGTGATGGAGGCCGGACGCGGGCAGGCATTGGCACCGCCGACTGCCGCGTCGCGACGCCAGAACTGGAGACCACGGTCGCCACAGCTGCCCATGGCCAGAGCGGTGACAGCCAGCACACCGATGACGGCGGCGACGGCAAAAGGGCCACGGCGGTGCCGGAAGGTGGGGCGATCGTCGTCGATACCGTCGCGCTCGCGCATACGCCCCCCTCATAAATTGCCAACGGACGACTTCCCGACCGCCCGTTAACCATTTCGTCGAACGATGGTTGGGTCCAGCTGCTCGACTGTCAAGGTTAACGTTAACAGCAGCCAGTGCGTTGCGTCGGTCTGGAGAAATTTTGTTCGTCGAACGGTAATCCCTACGAATCAGGCATTTAAAGATTCCCCTCACGGGGGAATTGTTGAGGTCGCCAAGGCTGGACACCCCACCTATATGTCGCTGCCAGCCGGAGTCTCCTCATGTCCTATGTCGCCCGATCGGACCGTCCTGCGGACAAGGTCGCCCGCTATGCAGAGGTCGAGGACGAAATCCTCGCCGTGCTGGACGGCGAGCCCAACCGCACCGCCCGGATGGCCACAGTCGCTTCCATGCTGGCCGACGCCTTCCCGCAGTTTTTCTGGACCGGCTTCTATGTCGTCGACCCCGAGCGCCCGCAGGAACTGGTGGTCGGCCCCTACCAGGGCACGCTGGGATGCCTGCGCATCCCCTTCGGTCGTGGCGTCTGCGGTGCCGCCGCCGCTTCCCGCACGACCCAGATCGTCGAGGACGTCGAAGCCTTTCCCGGTCACATCGGCTGTGACTCCCGCTCGCGGAGCGAGGTGGTGGTTCCGGTGTCCGACGCTTCGGGCGCATTGATCGCAGTGTTCGACGTCGACGCGACCGAGATCGCCGCCTTCGACACGGTCGACGCCGAGGCCCTGGAACGGCTGATGACACGGGTGTTCGCCGGCTGACGACGGTCTGCTAAGCCTTGGCCATGCAGATCGGCGTGGACTTCGGCGGGACCAAGATCGAGGCGGCCGCCCTGGATGCGGACGGCGGCTTCATTGGACGAATTCGCGCGCCCAACCCCGGCACCTATGAGGCAGCTCTGGCCGCTGTCGCTGGTCTGGTTCAGGCCATCGAGCGCGAGACCGGAACAACCGGAACCGTCGGACTGGCCGTACCCGGCTCGGTGTCACCGACCAGCGGACGGATGCGCAACGCCAACTCGACCTGGCTGAACGGTCGGCCTTTCCGCGAAGATGTGGAAGCCGCCCTGGCCCGGCCGGTGCGCCTGGCCAATGACGCCAACTGCCTGGCCCTGTCCGAAGCGGTCGACGGGGCAGCCGCCGGAGCCCGGGTCGTCTTCGGCGTCATTGTCGGCACCGGGTGCGGAGGCGGACTGGTCGTCGACGGACGACTGATCGGCGGGGCGAACGGCGTCGCCGGCGAATGGGGTCATATTTCCCTGCCGTGGCCGACCGCCGACGAGACACCCGGCCCGGCCTGCTGGTGCGGCCAGCACGGCTGTCTCGAGACCTGGATCTCGGGAACCGGATTTCAGCGCGACCATACCGGTCCGGGTGACCGCTCCCTGAGTGCCGAGACCATCGTCGTCGCCGCCCGGGCCGGCGACCCGATCGCAGCCGCGTCGCTGGAGCGCTATGGTGACCGGCTGGCCCGGGGGCTGGCCATGGTGGTCAATCTGATTGACCCGGACGTGGTGGTGATGGGCGGCGGCATGTCCAATGTCCGCGAACTTTATCCGATGCTGAACGAACGGGTTGGCCGTCACGTTTTCGCCGATACCTCGGACACCCGTATCGTCCCGGCGAGATGGGGCGACTCCTCAGGCGTGCGTGGCGCGGCCCGGCTCTGGCCGGTTGACTGACCCGCCCCGCCCGCGCGAGGGATCATCCCATAGGAGACAGTCATGAATGAACGGGTAGTCGCAATCACAGGCGGACAGGGCGAACTGGGGCGGGCGGTCGTGACCGCAGCCCAGGCCCAGGGTCTGAAGGTCGCCGTGATCGACTTCGCCGAGGGATCGCCGGGTCCGGAGGGAACCTTGAGTCTGGGCGGGGTCGACCTGACCGATCCGGCGGCGGCCGAAACGGCCATCAGTGCGGTGGTCGAACGCTTCGGGCGTCTGGACGCGGTGCTGAACATCGCGGGCGGCTTCGTCTGGCAGACCGTTGACGATGACCGGCCTGCCTGGGACCGGATGTTCGCCCTGAACCTGACCACTGCCCTGAACAGCTGCCGCGCCGCCCTGCCCCATCTGAAGCAGTCAACCGAAGGCCGGATCGTCAATGTCGGGGCCAACGGGGCCCTGAAGTCGGCGGCGGGCATGGGAGCCTATGCCGCGTCCAAATCAGCCGTGCATCGCCTGACCGAGTCTCTGGCTGAAGAGCTGAAGGCGACTTCGGTCACGGTCAATGCCGTGCTGCCGTCGATCCTGGATACCCCCCAGAACCGCAAGGACATGCCCGACGCCGATCCCGCCCAGTGGGTCGCCCCGGCCGACCTTGCGGCTGTGATGCTGTTTCTGGCCTCACCGGAGTCCCGGGCGATCACCGGGGCCCTGATCCCCGTCACCGGACGCGTCTGATGGCGGACGAGCTGGTCCGCAGCGTTCTGTTCATGCCGGCCTCGAACCCGCGCGCGATCGACAAGGCCCGCACCCTGCCCTGCGATGTCGCGGTCCTCGATCTCGAGGATGCCGTCGCGCCGGAGATGAAGACCGCGGCCCGGGCCGCTGCGGTTGAGGCCGCCCGGTCCGGCGGATTCGGCCCGCGACTGGCTGTGCGGGTCAATGGGCTGGACACCCCCTGGGGCAGCGACGACCTCGACGCCTTGGCCGGAACGCCGGTCGAAATCATCGTGGCACCCAAGGTTGAGGATGCCCGCGACGTTGCCGAGCTGGGGGATCGCCTGCCGGCCGGGGCCGCCCTTTGGGCCATGATCGAGACTCCCCTCGCCCTGTTCAACCTGGATGCGCTTTGCCGGGTCGACGGGGCACTCGCAGCCCTGATGTTCGGTACCAACGACCTGTCCGCCGCCCTCGGCTGCGGTCTGGTGGCCGATCGTGAACCGTTGAAGCCCTGGCTGGCGGCGACGGTCGCCGCCGCACGGGCACATGGGCTGGGCGTGATCGACGGTGTGTTCAACCGACTGGACGACGCTGACGGCTTCGCCAGTGAATGCAACCAGGGGCGGCTGTACGGTTTCGACGGCAAGAGCCTGATCCATCCCGGCCAGATCGCCACCGCCAATGCGACCTTTTCCCCGACCGATGACGAGGTCGCCCATGCCATGGCCTTGGTCGCCGCCTTCGCCGATCCGGCCGCTGCCGGGCGCGGCGCGATCCAGGTCGAGGGCAGTATGGTCGAGCGGCTGCACCTGACCGCCGCCGAAGCCCTGCTGCGTCGGCACGACGCCTGTTCGCGCTCGCCCGACTGATGGACCGGGCCCCGCCGGTTGCGGCCTGGGCCTGCGCGCCGGGCCTGCTGGCGATCCCGCATCTGAACGCCTTCCTGCCGGAGTATGCACCGCGGCTGTTGCCCGGACCGGATGTGCGCGCCGCGCTGGGCTGGGGTCGACGCCCGACGACCCGGGCAGGCCGACTGTGGAGTCGGGTCACCGGCCTCCCCTATGTCGCGCTGGAAGACGGCTTCCTGCGCTCCGTCGGCCTGGGTGAGGCCGGAGCGGCTAGCCTGAGCCTGATCGTCGATGATCTGGGCGTCTATTATGACTCCACCCGCCCCTCGCGACTGGAACAGACCATCGCAACCGGTCCTGACTGGTGTGACGACGCGATGCGAACCCGGGCCCGGACCCTGATCGACCGCATCGTCGCCGCCGGCCTGTCGCGGACCAATCTGGGCGGACCGTTGGACCGGTCGATCCTTCGCCCCGGACGCCGGGTGCTGGTCGTCGACCAGACCCGGGGCGACGCCTCGATCCGCTTCGGCATGGCCGCGCCGGATGCATTTTCCGTCATGATGGCCGCGGCCCGGACCGATCATCCGGGTGCCCAGCTGATCGTCAAACGGCACCCGGCCGTCGCGGCGGGCCTCAAGGCCGGCTGTCTCGTGGACGCGGACCTGACCGGCGTCACCCTGGTCGACACCGATGTGCGCCCCGCCGACCTGCTGGCCGAGGTCGACACCGTCTATACGGTGACCAGTGGTCTCGGGTTCGAGGCCCTGTTGCGGGGTGTGCCGGTCAACTGCTTCGGAGCCCCCTTCTATTCCGGTTGGGGTCTGACGACGGATCAAGTGACAACCGGTCGTCGCAGCGTGGCGCGCGACATCGAGACGGTGGCAGCCGCGGCCCTGATCGTCTGCAGCCGCTATGTCGATCCTGTCACCGGCCGTCGTTGCGAGGCGGAACAGGCGGTGACACGGATGATGGCCCTGCGGGACCGGGCCGAACGACTGCGGGGCTATTGGGCCGGAGTCGGGTTCGCTCCGGCCAAGCGGGCGACGGTGCGGCGACTGCTGAATGCTCCGACCGCCCGGCTCGACTATTTCGACACCCCTGCCGCTGCCGTCGCCGCAGCCCGAGCCCACGGTGGCCAACTGCTGTGGTGGGCGGGCAAGGAAACCCCGGCGATCCGGGCCGCGGCGGCCGGTTTCGACGGACCAACTGTTCGGATGGAGGACGGCTTCATCCGCTCGCACGGGCTCGGGTCCGATTTCGTCGGGGCCCTGTCGGCCGTGCTGGACGACCAGGGCATCTACTATGATCCCGCCACCCCCTCGCGGCTGGAAACGAAGATCCAGACTGGCCGCCCGTCGGGCGAGGCCCTCGCCCGCGCCGGAGCCCTGCGTCGGCGGATCGTCACCAGCGGCCTGTCGAAATACAATCTGGCGGGTGCGACCCCGCCCGACTGGCCGACGGATCAGGAACGGGTGCTGGTCGTGGGCCAGGTCGAGAACGACCGCTCGATCCTGCTGGGCTGCGAAGAGGTGCGCACCAATGCCGGGCTGATCGCCGCGGCCCGGGCCGACCATCCCGATACCTTCCTGATCTGGAAGGCCCATCCTGACGTGCTGGCCGGCAACCGGCCGGGTGCGGTCGAGGCCAGCGCCCTGGCGGCCGTCGACGCCGTGGCCGACGGCCTCGACATCGCCGACTGTCTGGCGAACTGCGACACTGTGGTGACCCTGACGTCCCTGACCGGGTTCGAGGCCCTGTTGCGCGGACGGCGGGTGATTACCCATGGCCGCCCTTTCTACGCCGGTTGGGGTCTGACCGAGGACCGCCTGCCCCTGCCGCGCCGCACGGCCCGCCCGGATCTGGACGCCCTGATCGTCGCGGCCCTGCTGGACTATCCACTCTACGCCACGCCCGACGGATGGCCATGCGAGGCGGAAGATCTGATTGAAGTGCTGATTGCCGCCCGGATCGGGGGAGCTTCCCTCCGCCCCGACCGTATCGGGCGCTGGCTCACCGGACTGAAGGCGAGCCTCGACCGCGCGCCGCCACCGGCCTATTGAGGGCGTTCGTCAACGCAACGGACCCGCCAGTGACCCACGCCGTTATCGCCGCCACCGGTCTATTTACGCCGGAACAATCCATCTCGAACGCCGAACTTGTCGCGGCCTACAACACCTGGGCCGAAGGCTGGAACGCCGAGCATGCGGCCCAGATCGCCGAAGGCGATGTCGAGGCCCTGACCCCGTCCTCGGTCGAGTTCATCGAGAAGGCGTCCGGCATCAAGAGCCGGTTCGTGATGGACAAGGCCGGAATCATCGACCCGGCCCGCATGGCCCCCAACCTGCCCGAACGGGCCAATGACGAGCTGTCGCTGATGGCCGAGATGTCGGTCGCCGCGGCGCGTGAGGCGATTGCCGCCTGGGGCAAACCGGTCAGCGAGATCGGGGCGGTGATCTGTGCCGCCTCGAACATGCCGCGTCCCTATCCGGCCCTGTCCGTCGAGGTGCAGCAGGCCCTGGGCATCGACGGCTTTGCCTTCGACATGAATGTCGCCTGTTCCTCGGCCACCTTCGGCATCAAGACAGCAGCGGACTTCATCGCCTCCGGCTCGGTCGGGGCGGTGCTGATGATCAACCCCGAGATCTGCTCGGCCCATCTCAACTTCAAGGATCGCGACAGCCATTTCATCTTCGGCGACGTCGCCACTGCCGTCATCGTCGAATCCCCGGAGCGGGCGGGACCCGGTGGCTGGGACGTGCTGGGCACGCGGCTGAAGACGGTCTTCTCCAACAACATCCGCAACAATTTCGGTTTCCTGAACAATGCCGCGCCCGAGGGCATCGGCGCACCCGACAAGCTGTTCATCCAGCAGGGCCGCAAGGTGTTCAAGGATGTGGTGCCTATGGTCTCGGAGATGATTGTCGACCACGCCGGCGACCTCGGCCTTGATCCCCATGCGCTGAAGCGGATGTGGCTGCACCAGGCCAACATCAACATGAACCAGTTCATCGGCCGCAAGGTGCTGGGCCGCGAACCGACGCCTGAGGAGAACGTCATCGTCCTCGACGAATACGCCAACACCTCCTCGGCCGGCTCGATCATCGCCTTCCATCTGCGTCAGCAGGACATGGCCACCGGCGACATCGGCCTGATCTGCAGCTTCGGTGCCGGCTATTCGGCCGGCACCGTCTTCGTCAGGAAGCGGGCGTAGCCACCGGCTCCACATCCGGCTCGGGCGCAGACATCGGGGCCGGAGCCTCGACCGGATGGGTCGCCTTCCATTCCATGGCCCGGCGGACACGATTTTCGACGCTGGGGTGATCGTAGAAGACAAATTCCTCGATCGCTGTCGGCGACGGCGCACGATACTCCGCTGTCTTGATCAGAGCCTTGGACAGGCCATCCGGTTCATTGGCATGCACCAGTGAGAAATGATCGGCGTCGACCTCGATTGAGCGGATCAGGGTGTTGCTAACCGGCGTGGCCAGCAGCCCGAGTACGGCACCGATTGCGGCCAGAACCGGCAGGCCCGCCGGATCGGAAATGGGCCCGACCCGGCTTACGCCGAGCAGATGTTTCGCCAACGGATACAGCCGGTCGATCAGGAAGAAGCTCAGCGCGGACAGAATGATCATGGCACCGGTCAGCCACAGCGAGTGCATATGGACATAGTGGCCCATCTCGTGGCCCACGACGCCACGCACCTCGGCCAAGTCGGCCCCCTTGGTGAACATGACATCGCTCATGGCCACCCGCGCCGAACCGGCCAGGCCGGAGACATTGGCCGTATAGCGATCCGACTGTTTCGAGCCGTTGTAGATGTAGATCTTGTCGTCCGGCGTGCCGGTCTTGTGGGCCAGCTCGACCACGGCATCGCGCACCGCGCCGTCCGGCGCCGGTGTATAGGTATTGAACAGCGGCTCGATCAGGATCGGTGAGATCAGCAGCATGAAGACGACGGCGGCCCCGGCCAGGCCGCCCCCCCATATCCACCAGGTCCGACCCGTGCGACGGATCAGGAAATAGAGGGCGACGATCAGCAGGCCACCGAACACTGTCGCGATTCCCGCCCCCATAAGCGCCTCAGTCAGCCAGCCCGTCAGGGGCTGTTCGGTCAGGCCGTAAGCCTTCTCGCGCCACCAGCTTTCATAGATCGACCACGGCAGGGTCAGAACGAAACCCATCAGCAGATAGACGACACCGACGACCAGGGAGACCAGCTTCGGACGTGGTTTCCGGGCCTCGAGCCGGTCACGCAGGTTGGACAGCCAGCCAGAGCGAATGATGAGCCAGGCGACCAAGATGGATACAAGCGCACTCCACAGGAGCAGCCAGTGGCCGCCGTGCGTATAGGCCACCGCCCGGGCGGTTTCCTCAGGCGACAGGGTCGCCAGCCATTGGGCCGTCGCAGCGGCCGGATCAAAAGTCGTCATGGTTTCCCCCCGATTTACAGACAGATGATGACGGTCGAAACCGTTTGTCAGCTTAATTCGTGGTCATGTCCCCTACTCGCCGCGATCACGAATTCGCGCTCACGCTTGCACTTTCCACGAGTCTTTGCGACGCGTTCGCCAGTGTCGAGACCGTGTCAAGATAAAGGAAGTACGGCCCGAATGACTCATAAGACCAATCCTTGGGGACCGAAGCTGGATCCACTGGCCCATGATGTGGCCACCGTGCTGAAGAGCATGGGCGGATCGGCTCACCAGAAGGTGGTCGTCGATTGCGTCACGGCAATGAAACGTCAGCGCGGCGAGGCCATCAATCAGGACCTGGCGGCGAAGATCATCGAGGTGTTCGAACGCTACCGCGACCTGTTCATCAGACCGTTCGGCGAAGGTTCGATGCGCTGGGCCCTGGCCCCCGGCGTCGCCTGATCCCGGACGTCCGGCCCCAACCCTCCCGCCCATGAAAAAGGCGCGCCCTGACCGGAGCGCGCCTTTCCCATATCCGGTAACCGCGACTAGAAGCGGCGCACGTAGCTCAGCGAATAGACATCGGCTTCACCGCCACCGTTGGTGAAGTCACGACGGGTCCAGTCACCACGAACGCCGTTCTGGCCGTCCAGGTAGTAGTTGGCACCGACGCCGTAGTTCCAGCTGTCGGCGCTGTCGGTCACGCTGGAGCCGGCGACCGAGGTCTTCAGTTCGGTCGTGCCATAGCCGACGCGGGCGAACAGATCGAAATTCGGATTCACCGGCAGGGTGGCGACGCCGTAAGCGGCGACGTCATAGGTTTCCTTGACCTTGCCGTCGAGGCCACCGATGGAGACGTTGTCATGGCCGACGCCGAACGAGGCTTCTGCCTCGGCACCCAGGTAGGGGGTCAGCTTCGCGCCGAAGCGACCGGTGACCGCACCGACATCGGCACTATCGCCGTCCAGTTGGCTGTAGCCCAGCGTACCGTAGTAGCTCGGCGACGAAACGCTCTGCGCCATGGCCGGAGCCGCCAGCAGGGCGAGGGCAGCGGACGCGAGAAGAATGTTACGCATGGTTTCTGTCTTTCCTAGATGCGGTGACCTGATCGGCCACCAGCCCCATCCAGCGAAAGCTCAAATGGGTAGCATCCACGGCAGTTCCATGGCTGTTTTATTACAGAAGCTTAACCGTGGGCGAAAGGACACAGACGGCGATACGCCAACAATGACTTTATTTTGGCCGATGATTACTTGGGCGTCACTCAGGTTAACAAGAAGACGAAGACCCGCGTTCCGCGACGACAGCGACGCAGGCGGCGCTACCGGTCCTTTTCGCGGGCCTCTTCGCCGCGGGCGATCAGCGCCGCCTGGGCCGCGGCCAGCCGGGCGATCGGCACACGGTACGGTGAGCAGCTGACGTAATCCAGACCCACGGTTTCGCAGAAGGCGATGGAAGCGGGATCGCCGCCGTGTTCGCCGCAGATGCCCATCTTGATGTCGGACCGGACCGCGCGACCGCGTTCGGCGGCGATACGGATCAGGTCGCCGACGCCGTCCTGGTCAAGGCGGACGAAGGGGTCGGCCTCGAAGATACCCTTGTCCAGATAGACCTGCAGGAAGCGGCCGGAATCGTCCCGGCTGATACCGAAGGTGGTCTGGGTCAGGTCATTGGTGCCGAAGCTGAAAAATTCGGCGTGTTCGGCCAGGTCGGCGGCGCGCAGGGCGGCACGGGGCAGTTCGATCATGGTGCCGACCAGATACTCGACCCGGTCGCCGGCCTCAACGAACACGGCCTCGGCCGTACGGTCGGTCAGCTCGCGCAGGTATTTCATCTCCAGACCCATGGCGACCAGCGGGTGCATGATCTCGGGGATCGGGGCCTCGTCGGCGGTTTTCTTGACCTCAAGGGCGGCCTCGAGAATGGCGCGCACCTGCATTTCGTAGATCTCGGGATAGGCCACGCCGAGACGACAGCCACGATGGCCCAGCATGGGGTTGGTCTCGTGCAGGTCCTTCGCCCGACGCTTCAGCTTGGCGGCGTCCAGTCCCTGGGTCACGGCGAGGGCGTCGATCTCGGCGTCCGTATGGGGAATGAATTCGTGCAGGGGCGGATCCAGCAGCCGGACGGTCACGGGCAGGCCAGCCATGATCTCGAACAGCTGGACGAAGTCGGCCTTCTGGAACGGGGCGATCTTGGCGAGGGCGGCACGGCGGCCCTGCTCGTCGTCAGCCAGGATCATCTCGCGCACGGCGGCGATGCGGGCGTCATCGAAGAACATGTGTTCGGTACGGCACAGGCCGATGCCCTCGGCGCCGAAGCCGCGCGCGGTGCGGGCGTCCAGCGGGGTTTCGGCATTGGCCCGGACCTTCAGGCGACGGATCCTGTCGGCCCAGCCCATCAGGGTGCGGAAGTCACCGGTCAGTTCCGGCTCGATCATGGCGACCGCGCCTTCCATCACCTCGCCGGTCGAACCGTCGATGGTGACGACCTCGCCTGCCCGGAAGGTGCGACCGCGGGCCGAAAAGGTACCGGCCTTTTCGTCGATGTGGATTTCACCGGCACCCGAGACGCAGGGGCGGCCCATGCCGCGGGCAACCACCGCCGCGTGACTGGTCATGCCACCGCGGGCGGTGACGATGCCGCGCGCCGCATGCATGCCGTGGATGTCCTCGGGCGAGGTCTCCTCGCGGACGAGGATGACGGCGTCGCCCAGCTGGGACATGCGTTCGGCCTCGTCGGCGTCGAACACGATCTTGCCGGTCGCCGCGCCGGGCGAGGCCGGCAGGCCGGAGGCCACGACCCGGCGTTCAGCATGCGGGTCCAGGGTCGGATGCAGCAACTGGTCCAGGGCGGACGGCTCGACCCGCGACACCGCCTCATCCTCGGAGATGACGCCTTCGGCGGCGAGGTCGACGGCGATCTTGAGGGCCGATTTGGCCGTGCGCTTGCCGTTGCGGGTCTGCAACATCCAGAGCCGGCCCTGCTCGACCGTGAACTCGATGTCCTGCATGTCGCGATAGTGGGTCTCGAGCCGGGCGATCACCGCGACGAATTCGGCGAACACCGCCGGCATCGCCTCTTCCATCGACAGGGCCGTCTCGCCCATTTCCTCACGCCCGGCCGTGGTCAGCGACCGGGGTGTGCGGATGCCGGCGACGACGTCCTCGCCCTGGGCATTGATCAGGAATTCGCCGTAAAGCCTGGCTTCGCCGGTCGACGGGTTGCGGGTGAAGGCGACGCCGGTGGCCGAGGTCTGGCCCATATTGCCGAACACCATCGACTGGATGTTGACGGCCGTGCCCCAGCTCTCGGGGATGTCGTGCATGCGGCGGTAGAATTTGGCGCGCTCGTTCATCCAGCTGTCGAACACGGCCGAGACCGCGCCCCAGAGCTGATCCTGCGGATCCTGCGGGAAGGGCTGGCCCAGACGGTCCTCGACCACGGCCTTGTATTCAGTGACGACCTTTTCCCAGTCGTCAGCCCCCAGATCGGTGTCGACAGTGATACCGAGACGGTCCTTGTGGGTGTCCAGCACCTCTTCGAAATCGTCGTGGCTGAGGCCGAGGACGACGTTCGAATACATGGTGATGAAGCGGCGATAGCTGTCGAAGGCGAAGCGGCGGTCGCCGGACAGGGCGGCCAGTCCCTCGACCGTCTCGTCGTTGAGGCCGAGGTTCAGCACCGTGTCCATCATGCCGGGCATGGAGGCACGGGCCCCCGAGCGGACGCTGACCAGCAGGGGGTTGGCCGCGTCGCCAAAGGTCTTGCCGGTGATCTGTTCGACCTTGTCCAGCCCGGCCTTGACCTCGGCGGCGAGGGCGGCGGGATAGGTCTGGCCATTTTCGAAATAGTGGACGCAGGCCCCGGTGGTGATGGTGAAGCCGGGCGGCACCGGCAGGCCCAGCGACGACATCTCGGCGAGGTTGGCCCCCTTGCCGCCGAGCAGGTCCTTCATCGATGCGTCGCCGTCGGCGGAACCGCCACCGAAGCCGTACACCCACTGCGTCATCTTCAACCCCTGAACCGTGGTTCGTCGTCGGCAGGACTGGACGTCCCGGCCGTTCCGGCCTGACTAGCGTGCTGCGCCCGCGAAGGCGAGGCCGGGGTTGCAACAAAGCGTGAGCGGACGTGTCGTTCCGTCGGGCCTAGCGCCACTGACCCAGGGTGTCGCCGGTGGCGCTTTCGAACGCGACCCGGTCCAGCTGGATCGCGGCGATACAGACCGGGCGCTGTTCGGGGCTCGAGGTCCGGCAACGGATGGCGCGACCACCGGGGAAACCGACAACGCGGCCTTCCAGCACGAGCCGATAACCGCCTTCCGGCGGCACCAGCGGCTGGTCGCCCTCGGCGCGAACGGTAAAGCGGTAGGCGCGGCCGTTGCGCTGGCCGACCCGCGAGCTGCCCGTCGGGAAGACGGCGGCCAGGCCGACGGTATTGGGAGACGGCGTGGTCACGCCCCCCACCAGCGGATCGCGCAGGACGCCGGGACAGGCGTCGGAGGCCAGCCAGGGGCGCGGGATCCAGAAGCCCTCGACGGTCTCCCAGACCGAGTCGGCACCGGCACCGGCGATCAGGGCCGAATTGACCCAGTCGCCGGGCGTGAGGCTGAGCTGGACGGATTTGCGATCCCGACCCCAGGTGGCGCGCGGCACGCCGTCGGCGACATCCGGGCCGGACGGACCCGGTTTCGGACCGCCGCAACCGAAGGGCAGGCGGACGGTGATCCGGCGTCCCACCAGGGGATCGCCCCCCGACGGGACCTCTCCGGAGACATAGGTCGAGGCCGCGCGGGCGGCGGCGCTGACGAGATCGCCACGGGTCAGGGGTGGCGTCGTAGCAGGCAGGACCGGCGTCACGACGACCGGCGTCTCGGGCACCTCGACCGCGGGCTCTTCCGGAGCCTTTTCCTTCGGTCCGCACTGGGCGAGCAGCAGACCGACGGCGATCGAGGTGACAACGACGCCGAGCTTGCGACGATGAAGCGGAAACACATTCAGACGAGGCATGGATCGGCCATAACACAAAAACGCTATCGCGGTGACGACATCGACTGAAAAGGTTGACGGAAGCCGCCCGGGGGGGTCTGCACAGGATATGAGTTTCGATCAGATCGCGGCGCTCGTCGTCCTGGTGGCCGTGGTCGGCGTGCTGATTCACGGCAAGGTCCGCTCCGATGTGGCCGCCCTGTCGGCCGCCGCCGCCCTGTTGCTGCTGGGCGTGATTCGCCCGGTCGAGGTGCAGGGGGCCTTCGCCAGTCCGGCCGTCATCGCCCTGGCCTGCCTGTTCGTCATGGCCTACGCCATCGAGCTGACCGGCCTGATGGGATTGCTGATCCGCCAGGCGACGGTGCTGTGCGCGCGGCTGGGCAAGCTGGGTCTGTGGCTGGTCATCATCCTGTGCGGCGGGGCCTCGGCCTTTCTCAACAACACCCCGATCGTGGTGCTGGCCGCGCCGGTGGTGCGCGACGTCGCCACCTCGATGAACCTGTCGCCCAAGCGGTTCCTGATTCCGCTCAGCTACATCGCCATCATGGGCGGGGCCTGTACCCTGATCGGCACCTCGACCAACCTGCTGGTCAACGACATGGCCCGCAACGCCGGTCAGCCGGTGTTTGGCATGTTCGAGATCACCCCGGTGGCCCTGATCATCGCCGCCGTGGGCGGTCTGTACCTGTTCATCTTCGGCGAGCGGCTGCTGGCCAACGGCAGCGACGACGGCGAGGGCCACGGCCGCCACGAGCAGACCGGTGACGGCATGCTGGGTGATCTGGAGCTGTTCGCCGTCGACCGGCCGTTCCAGCCGCGCCGGGCCATGATCGCGATGGGGGTGTTCGTCGCCGTGATCGCCGCCGCCGCCCTGGGCATTGCGCCGATCGCCGCCTCGGCCTTCGCCGGGGCCGTGATCCTGATCCTGATGCGGATCATCACCCCGGAGGAGGCCTATGCCGGTCTGCGGCCCGAGGTGTTGCTGCTGATCGCCGGCATGGTGGTCGTCGGCCTGTCGATCGAGGTCACCGGTCTGGCCGCGGCGGGCACCGAATTGCTGATCGATTTCATCCGGCCGCTGGGTCCGTGGGCGGCGCTGGCCATCCTGTACGGGGTGACGCTGTTCGCCACCGAACTGCTGTCCAACGCCGCCGTGGCCGTGCTGATCACCCCCGTGGCCGTGGCCCTGGCCGAGAGCCTGGGCGTCGACCCCCGCCCGTTCCTGATCGGGGTGATGATGGCCGCCAGCGCCGCCTTCGCCACGCCGTTCGGCTATCAGACCAATGTGCTCGTCTTCCAGGTCGGCAAGTACAAATACATGGATTTCGTCAAGGTCGGGGTGCCGCTGAACCTGGTCACCTGGGTCGCCGGGGTCGCGGCCATCCCGCTGTTCTTCCCGTTCTGACTCCGGGCGCACGGCAGGGCGTCAGCGGATCGTCATCCACACGCCCGCGACCAGCAGGACCAGCCCGGCCGCGGTGAGGATCAGCGGCGTCATCCGCGACGGTCGCCGCACCTCCAGCACCGCTTCACCGGGATCGTCCGGATTGTAGCGGACCCGCACCACCGCGCCGGTCGGGTAGCGGTCGACGATGGTCTGGACCTCGAGCAGCCGGGTGTGCGGATCGATGCCGTGAAAGGCGATACGTTCGCAGTTGAAGGTCTTGCCGCCGACGACGTAGCGATAGGCGACATTGGCGAAATAATGGACATGGCCGTCCCCGTCCGCCGAATCAGCCGGGCTTTCCTGATAGCGGGAGGCGGTGATGGTCCCGGCCACGGTCGGCCACCGCGCGGCGGTCTCGGACCGGCCCAGCGCCAGGCGATAATAGACCCACGCCCCGGCGATGATGATCAGTGCCAGCGCGATCATGCCCATGCCCATCGGCGATCTTCCCCTGCGTGAACCGGTACCGACCAGGAGATTGGGCGCAGCAACCGCGCTTGACCAGTCCCCGGATGCAACGGCCGTGCGGGCGCGACCGCACGCGAGGCGGCGGTGATGGAAGGGCAGGCGGAGCGCCGGGCCTTCGCCCGGTGTGCTTTGTGTTTACCGTTTCGACGAAGACCGACGCTCCGCGTGAGGATTTTCGACGAGCGTGCGGTCGGCAACGGTCTTACCGCCTAGCCGCACCGATCGCCGCGGGCGGGGCCGGGCCTGTGACCCGGTCCCGGAGCGGCCGGGGTATCCTCGCCCGACCCTGACCCCGCTCCCCCACTCCCGCCACACACCAGGTCGCAGGCCAGGCGGCCCTTCCTTGCGACGGGACCGGGGTATTATCGGTGCGGCTGGAAGGGGGGCGGGAGATTGGGCTGGAGAAACGGGCAAGGTAGTGCGGGGCAAGGGATTGGGGACGGGAATTCGGATGGTGCGCGTCCTTCTCCCCTCGTGGGAGAAGGTGGCTCGCAG
>NZ_CAXBDH010000016.1:0-68440 GCF_963974615.1 uncultured Brevundimonas sp. | reverse complement strand
GAAGGCGGCCGCACCGTCGGTGCCGGCGTCGTCGCCAAGATCATCGAGTAGTCGATCCTGGTGCGCTAACGCTCGCGACGCGGCCGCTCGCTGCATGAGCGCCACGATGACCAATGACAGAACCCCCGCCGGTGCAAACCGGCGGGGTTTTTGTTTGTCCCGGAGGGTCAAGGGCCTCAAAGGCCGGCGATCGCCACGGCATGCCGCCGCGAACGGTGAGGTTTCGTTCACCATGCCGCTAAACCGTACTGCAACAGGCGGGGGCCTAGGGTCGCAACCGGTTCGAATGTCGTCGGGGAGACGCGGGTGTCCGGTTCGCTGAGTACAGAGATCGTCACGCCGGATGCCCTGGGTCCGTCTGAACGGGCGGCCTGGATTGCCCTGAGGGCGGCCAATCCGGCCCTCGACTCCCCTTATTTCGACATCCGTTACACCGAAGCGGCGGCTGGTGTGCCGCATGCCCGGGTCGCGATCCTGCGCCGTGGTGGCGATATCCGCGGCTTTTTTCCGTTTCAGAAGCGCGGCCGACTGGTCCAGCCGCTGGGTGCGCCGCTGAGCGATTATCACGGGATCATCGCGGCCCCGGATGAGGTGATTGACCTGGCGAGCCTGACCCGGGAGCTCGGGGCGAGCCGGCTGCGTGTCAACGGCTGGGCCGGATCCGTTGCGGAGCCCGGCTGGGTCCCCCGTCGACGCATGACGTGTGACCTGTCCGGCGGGGCCGAGGGGCTGGATGCGGCCTTTGAGGCCCGTGACCATAAATTCTGCAAGAATATGCGCCGCCAGCACCGGGGGCTGGAGCGTGATCACGGACCGGTCACCTTCAAATGGGATGACCGCGACCCGGTCGTGTTCGACTGGATTATCGCCCGCAAGCGCGAGCAATATGCCCGCACCCGTCGCCATGATGTGTTCCGCTGTGGCTGGACCGCAGATCTGCTGCGCCGGCTGTTCGATACGGCGACCGCCGATTTCGGCATTCGGGTGGCGTCGTTGCGGACGGCCACCGGTGAAATTATCGCGGCCGAGATCTCGCTGCAGGGCGACGGTGTGCTGCATCTCTGGTTCCCGGCCTATGCCGAGGCCTACCGGCGGTACGGCCCCGGGGCCCTGGCTACCCGACTCGAACTCGCCGCCGCCGCCGCCGCCGGCCTGCACACGGCCGATTTCGGCTGTGGCGAGGAAAGCTACAAATCCACCTTTGCCGAGCCGGGCCGGACCGTGTTCGAAGGGACCCTGTCAGGGGCCCTGTCGACGGCGACCGCCGGCATGATCCAGGCGCGTGCGCCGGTGGCGGTGCGGCGTCTGGCCGGCAGTGTCGAGCGCCGTCTCGACATCATTAACGCCTGCGAGACCCGCTTCGGCGGCTGGGTCTCGGGCACGGTGGCCGCGGCCGCTGCAGCAGCGGCCCGTCAGGGAGGCTGACCATGGACCGTGAGCTGTTCCCAACCTGGACTTCAGATCAGACCGCCGCGTTCGGCCACGAGCCGGTCACCTGGTCTCACCGGCTGACGGACACGGGCCTGTTTGACGATGACGCCCTGGCCCGCCAGCTGGACCGCCACCCGGCCGAGCTCTTCGACATCAATCTGTTTGACTATGACGAAACGGACCAGGCCACGATCCGGACCGGCATCAAGGGCAGGCGATCGGGTCGGGAGCTGCTGGCCGCGGTCAAGGCCGGCCGGGTGTGGATCCAGATGCGCCGGATCCAGGATCACTATCCCGAACTGGGCCGGGTCATGGACCGGGCCTTCGCCGAGCTTTCCGAACGGGCCCCCGGGTTCCGGCCCGTGCAGGTGAGCGGACAGTTGATCCTGTCGGCCCCCGGAGCCAGTGTCCCGTTCCATGCCGATCCGCCGGGCGTGGTCCTGTTCCATCTGCGCGGCAGGAAACGGATCTGGATCTATCCGCCCGACGAGACCCATATGCCGGCCCGGGCGATGGAGCAGGTGTTGCTCAGGCAGCAGAGCGAGGAGTTGCCCTATCGTCGTGAGATGGACGCGGCCGCCCGGATGTTCGACCTCGAGCCGGGTATGGCCGTGGCCTGGCCGCTGCACGCGCCACACCGGATCGAGAACCGGGACAGTTTCAACGTCTCCCTGTCGTGTGACTACCAGACCTGGCATTCGCGGATGACCAACGGGGCCCACTACGCCAACGGGGTGTTCCGGCGCTGGGGTCTGCCGGTCGCCCCGGCCGAGCGGATACCGATGGCCGCCCGCACGGCCCTGTGGGGCGCGTCCCTCGGTCTGCGTCGCATGGGTGTGGTCAAGGACCGGATCCGGGAGTTTGAACGCAGTTTCGAGCTGGGCGACCCTCTGGACGCGGGTCTGGCCGACCGGCCCTGAATTCCGTCCTGGCCTGACGTGGCGGGACAAACCCGCCCCCGGGATCCGGGAGCGGCCCGTTACAACCACTTCATGACGTCGAGTTAAAATGACTTTGCGTCCGACAGGGGGCACCTTCCCGGCATGAAATGCTGAGGGAGCACGAGAATGAAATTCGCACTGGTAACCGCCGTCGCCGTCGCCGCTCTGGCCGGACCCGCCCTGGCCGGGGGGGCGGATCAGGAAGTCCGCATCCGCCATGCCGTGGCCCGGGTCGTGGTGATCGTCGAGGATCGCACCGACGTCGCCGTCGAGATCGAACAGGGCGGGGCAGGGCTGCCGGCGCTTGAAGTGACCCGGCGCGGACGAAACCTGCGCATCGACGGAGGCCTGGGTGGACGCCGGTTCGCCGGTATCCGCTTCAATAATGATGACATAAGGGACTGCCGCGCCGGCCCCGATGATGCGCGCCAGCCGGGGGAGGGGGCCTCGGTCACGGTCCGCAATATCGGTCGGGTCAATGTCAGCGACGCCCCCCTGATCGTGCTGCGCACCCCGCGTGAGGTCGAGGTCTATGTCGAGGGGGCTGTGTTCGGTGCGATCGGTCGGGGTGCGACCGCGATTGATTTCGGCAATGGCGGCTGTGGCAGCTGGACGGTCGCCAATACCGGCGACCTGGATATCTCCCAGGCCGGGTCCGGCAATATCCGCACCGGGACCTCCGACCGGCTCGACATTTCCCTGGCCGGGTCGGGTGCGGTCCGGGCCGGCGCGACCCGTAACCTCGACGTCAGCATCGCCGGTTCGGGTGACGTCTATGTCGCCGCCGTCGACGGTCCGGTCGACGTCAGCATCGCCGGTTCGGGTGATGTCACGGTCGGGGGCGGTCAGGTCGGTTCCCTGGACGTCAGCATCGCCGGGTCCGGTGATGTCGATATCCGCGCGGTTGCGGCCTCGGCCGACGTCAGCATCATGGGGTCGGGCGATGTGAAGATCACCGGAGTGACCGGCAGCGTCGAGCGGGCCATCATGGGCTCCGGCAGCGTCACGATCGGCGACCACACCTACGATCGCTGAGCTGCGAACCGGATCCGGACAGGCGCTGTCGTCGACGGCAGCGCCTGTCCGGGCCAGCCGGGGTGGCGGAGGCTTTCGGGCCGGTGTGATCGGGTCTATCGCCGAAAAGCCCGTCCCGACACAGTTTCGCCGCTTGACGCAGACGGAATCGAACGGCATAAGCCCCACTCTTGCTGGACCGGCTGTGCATCGCGAGATGCAGACGCGGCTCGCGGGAACGACCTGAGACCCTGTTCTTTGCAGCGATCCAGGATTTAAACGGCCTTCGCGGGTGACTGCGTGGGCCGCTCGTTTTTGCGGACGTGCGTACTCTGAGGGCGAAAGCCTGAAGACCTCCGGTCTTTGAAATGGTTCACAGGGACGCAGGTTCGCCTGCTTGGGAATAACGACCGATATGGATCAAAGCATCCGCATCAGGCTCAAGGCCTTCGATCACCGCGTCCTCGACTTTTCGACGCGCGAAATCGTCAATACCGCCAAGCGCACCGGCGCGACCGTTCGCGGTCCGATTCCGCTGCCGACCCTGATCGAAAAGTTCACCGTGAACCGCTCGCCGCACGTCGACAAGAAGTCGCGCGAGCAGTTTGAAATCCGCACGCACAAGCGTGTTCTCGACATCATCGACCCCACCCCGCAGACCGTGGACGCGCTCATGAAGCTCGACCTGTCGGCCGGTGTGGACGTCGAAATCAAGATTTAAGAAAGAAGAGGCGGGATCCGACATGCGTACGGGCGTGATCGCCAAGAAACTGGGAATGACGCGCATCTTCGCTGAAGATGGCGCTCATGTTCCGGTCACCATCCTGCAGCTTGACGGCTGCCAGGTGGTGGGTCAGCGCACCAAGGAGCGGGACGGCTACGTCGCCCTGCAACTCGGTGCCGGTACCAAAAAGGCAAAAAATACCAACAAGGCTCAACGGACGACCTTCGCGAAAGCGGAAGTCGAGCCCAAGCGCTACGTCACTGAATTCCGGGTTACGGAAGATGCGATGATCGACGTCGGCGCCGAGCTGATCGCCGACCATTTCGTCCCGGGCCAGAAGGTGGACGTTCAGGGCCTGACCATCGGCAAGGGCTTCGCCGGTGCCATGAAGCGCTGGAACTTCGGCGGCCTGCGGGCGTCGCACGGTGTATCGGTCTCGCACCGTTCGCACGGTTCGACCGGTCAGCGTCAGGATCCGGGCAAGACCTTCAAGGGCAAGAAGATGGCCGGCCATTATGGTCAGGAAACCGTCACCCAGCAGAACCTCACCGTGTTCCGTGTCGACATCGACCGCGGCCTCATCATGATCAAGGGCGCAGTCCCGGGTCACGACGGCACCTGGCTCAAGGTCAGTGACGCGATCAAGAAGACCGCTCCTGCGGAGACCCCGTTCCCGGGTTCGTTCCGCAAGGCCGGTCAGGCCGCCGCCGCTGCGCCTGCTGAAACTCCGGCAGTCGAGGCTCCGGCCGCTGAAACCGCTGAGGGTGGTGAAGCCTGATGAAAGTCTCTGTCATCAAACTCGACGGCAAGGCCGCCGGTGACGTCGAACTGTCGGAAGCCGTTTTTGGCATCACCGACATCCGCGGCGACATCCTGGCCCGTTACGTCAACTGGCAGCTGGCCAAGCGCCGTGCCGGTACCCACAAGGTCCAGACCCGGAACGAGAACTCGCGTACCGGCAAGAAGATGTACAAGCAGAAGGGAACCGGCGGCGCTCGTCACGGTTCGCGTCGCGCCCCGCAGTTCGTCGGTGGTTCGCGCGCCTTCGGCCCGATCGTTCGCGATCACGGCTTCTCCCTGCCCAAGAAGGTTCGTGCCCTGGCCCTGCGCCACGCCCTGAGCGCCAAGCTCAAGGCCGGTGAACTGGTTCTGGTCGACAACGTGTCGATCAAGGATGCCAAGACCGCCAAGCTGCGCGAAACCTTCGCCAAGCTGGGCTGGAACCGCACCCTGATCATCGCCGGTCCGGACGTCGACGCCAACTTCGGCCTCGCTGCCCGCAACATCCCGAACGTCAATGTGCTGCCGAACGCCGGTCTGAATGTCTATGACATCCTGCGGGCCGACAAGCTGGTGCTGACCAAGGCGGCGCTGGAAGCCATCGAAGCCACCTATGCCGACTACAAGCCCTCGCGTAGCGAGCTGGCCCGGCAAGCTGAGAAGGAAGCCGCATAATGGCCGGCGCTCAACCTACCGCCAAGCACTACGACACGATCCTGGCCCCGATCATCACCGAGAAGGCCACGATCCTGTCCGAGCAGAACAAGGTCGTGTTCCGGGTTGCCGGAACCTCGACCAAGGACGAGATCGCCGCTGCGGTCGAAAGCCTGTTCAAGGTCAACGTCCTGAAGGTCAACACCCTGGTTCAAAAGGGCAAGACCAAGCGTTTCCGCGGCATTATGGGCCGTCGGGTGGACATCAAGAAAGCGATCGTGACGCTGGCCGAAGGCCAGTCCATCGACGTCACCACGGGGCTCTGAACCGATGGCTCTTAAACATTACAATCCGACATCGCCGGGCCGTCGCGCCCTGGTGCTGATCGACCGCTCCGAGCTCCACAAGGGCCGTCCGGAAAAGTCGCTGACCGAAGGCCTGACCAAGTCCGGTGGACGTGGTGCCGGTGGTCGTATCGCCGTCCGCTTCCGCGGTGGTGGTGCCAAGACGCTGTATCGCAAGATCGACTTCAAGCGCCGCAAGTTCGCGACCGCCACCGTCGAGCGTCTGGAGTACGATCCGAACCGGACCGCCTTCATCGCCCTCGTGATCTATGAGGACGGCGAAAAGAACTATGTGATCGCGCCGCAGCGCATCAAGGCCGGTGACACCATCGTCGCCGGTGAAAAGGTCGACGTGAAGCCGGGCAATGCGATGCCGCTGCGCTCCATCCCGATCGGCACCATCATCCACTGTGTGGAGATGAAGCCGGGCAAGGGTGCCCAGCTGGCCCGTTCGGCCGGTGCCTATGCCCAGCTGGTCGGCCGCGACGCCGGCTACGCCCAGATCCGCCTCGGCTCGGGTGAGCTGCGCATGGTTCTGGACGGCTGCATGGCCACGGTCGGTGCCGTTTCCAACGCCGATCATATGAACCAGAACCTCGGCAAGGCTGGCCGGGTTCGTCACATGGGCTGGCGTCCGCACGTTCGCGGCGTCGCCATGAACCCGATCGACCACCCGCACGGTGGTGGTGAAGGCCGGACCTCTGGTGGTCGGACCCCGGTTACGCCGTGGGGCAAGGACACCAAGGGAACTCGTACCCGCAAGAACAAGGCGACGGACAAGTACATTATCCGTAGCCGCCACGTGAAGAAGGCTCGCTAAGAATGGCCCGCTCCTCCTGGAAAGGCCCGTTTGTCGACGGGTATCTGCTGAAAAAAGCCGAGACCGCGCAAGGTTCGGGTCGCAAGGACGTGATCAAGACCTGGTCGCGCCGCTCGACCATCCTGCCGCAGTTCGTCGGTCTGACCTTCGGCGTCCACAACGGTCACAAGCATGTGCCGGTTTCGGTGTCCGAAGAAATGGTCGGGATGAAGTTCGGCGAGTTTTCGCCGACCCGCAGCTTCCCCGGGCATGCGGCCGACAAGAAGGCCAAAAGGAAGTAACTGATGGCCAAGACCAACAACCCCCGTCGCGTCGCCGCGACCGAAGCCCGCGCCAAGCTGGTCAACGTCCGCATCAGCCCTCAGAAGCTGAACCTGGTGGCCGCCTCGATCCGTGGCCTGCCGGTGCAGCGTGCGCTTAACGAGCTGGAATTCAGCCGCAAGCGTATCGCGACCGACGTCCGCAAGGTGCTGTATTCGGCCGTTTCGAACGCCGAGAACAACCACAACCTCGACATCGACAACCTCGTCGTCGCCGAGGCCTTCGTGGGCAAGAACCTGGTGATGAAGCGTTTCGCGAGCCGTGCTCGTGGCCGTTCGTCACGCATCCTGAAACCGTTCAGCGAGATCACTATCGTGGTCCGTGAAGCCGGCGAGGCCGCCTGATGGGTCAGAAAATCAATCCGATCGGGCTCCGGCTCGGCATCAACCGCACCTGGGACAGCCGCTGGTTTGCCCGCGGTCCGGAATATGCGCGTTTGCTGCATCAGGACCTGAAGCTGCGCGCGTGGCTCAAGGAACGCCTGAACGCCGCCGGCGTGTCGCGCATCATCATCGAGCGTCCGCACAAGAAGTGCCGCGTGACGATCTACGCCGCCCGTCCGGGTGTCGTGATCGGCAAGAAGGGCGCTGACATCGAGAAGCTCCGCAAGGACATCTCGGCCCGTACCGAAGGCGAGGTTCACCTGAACATCGTCGAGGTCCGCAAGCCCGAGACCGACGCCCAGCTGATCGCCGAGAACATCGCGCAGCAGCTCGAGCGCCGTATCGCCTTCCGTCGTGCCATGAAGCGCGCGATGCAGTCGGCCATGCGTCTGGGTGCCAAGGGTGTCCGGATCAATGTTTCCGGTCGTCTCGGCGGTGCCGAGATCGCACGGATGGAATGGTATCGTGAAGGTCGTGTGCCGCTGCACACCCTGCGCGCTGACATCGACCACGGCTTCATTGAAGCCAAGACGACCTACGGCATCATCGGTGTGAAGGTGTGGGTCTTCAAGGGCGAGGTCCTCGAGCACGATCCGATGGCCCAGGACAAGCGCTGGGCTCTGGAAGCTGCCGGTCCTTCGTCGAACGAAGGCCGTGGTGGCGATCGCGGCGGTCGCAATGATCGCGGCCAACGCAGAGGGCGTGAATAGGTCATGCTGCAACCGAAAAAAACCAAATACCGTAAGGCCTTCAAGGGCCGCATCCATGGCTCGGCCAAGGGTGGCTTCTCGCTGAACTTCGGTTCGTACGGCCTGAAGACGCTCGAGCCGGAACGCATCACCGCGCGTCAGATCGAGGCGGCCCGCCGCGCGATCACTCGCCAGATGAAGCGTCAGGGTCGTGTCTGGATCCGCGTCTTCCCGGACGTGCCGGTTTCCGGCAAGCCCGCTGAAGTCCGCATGGGCAAGGGCAAGGGCGCGGTCGATCACTGGGCGGCGCGCTGTCACCCCGGCCGTATCCTGTTCGAAATCGACGGCGTCGCCGATGACATCGCCCGTGAGGCGCTGCGTCTGGGTGCCGCCAAACTGCCGGTCCGGACCAAGGTGGTCACCCGCCTCGACGCCGGTGTCGCGCATGTGGAGCACGTTGCTGCATGACCAAGATCGCTGACCTCCGGGTCCAGACCCCCGATCAGCTGGGCGACCAGCTGCTGTCCCTGAAAAAGGAACAGTTCAACCTGCGTTTCCAGGCGGCTACCGGCCAGATGGAAAAAACCCACCGCGTGGGTGAAGTGCGCAAAGACATCGCTCGCATCTCAACGCTTCTGCGTGAGAAGCGGACGGCTTCGTAAGGAAACACCGATGCCGAAACGTATACTCGAAGGCGTGGTCGTCTCCGACAAGGGCGACAAGACTGTCGTCGTCGTCGTCCAGCGCACCCTGCTGCACCCGGTCATGAAAAAGATCGTGCGCCTGTCCAAGAAGTATCATGCCCACGACGAAGGCAATGCCTTCAAGGAAGGCGACATCGCCCGCATTCGTGAGTGTGCCCCCAAGTCCAAGCTGAAGCGCTGGGAGGTCCTGTCCAAGGACGCCCCGGCCTCGGCTTCGTAATCAGGAAGGATCGGATCTAATGATCCAGATGCAAACTAACCTGGAGGTAGCCGATAATTCGGGTGCTCGCCGGGTCATGTGCATCAAGGTGTTGGGCGGCTCCAAGCGCCGCTACGCCTCGGTGGGCGACACGATTGTCGCCTCCGTGAAGGAAGCCATTCCTCGCGGCCGCGTGAAAAAAGGCGACGTCGTGCGCGCCATCGTCGTTCGCACCGCCAAAGACATTCAGCGCAAGGACGGCTCTGTCATCCGTTTCGACAAGTCGGCCGCTGTCATCGTCAACAAGCAGAACGAGCCGGTCGGTACGCGGATCTTCGGCCCGGTTCCCCGTGAACTGCGCGCCAAGAACCACATGAAGATCATCTCACTGGCTCCGGAGGTCCTGTAGTCATGGCCGCCAAGATCAAAACAGGCGACACCGTCGTCGTCCTCGCCGGCAAGGACAAGGGCCGTACCGGCAAGGTCACCAAGGTGCTCCCGACCGACAACCGCGTCCTGGTCCAGGGCGTGAATATGGTCCAGCGCCATACCCGTCCCACCCAGGCCGACCCCCAGGGCGGTATCAAGAACAAGGAAGCGTCGCTTCACCTGTCCAACGTCGCGGTCGCCGACGCCAACGGCAAGGCAACCCGCGTCGGGTTCCGGGTCGAGGGTGACAAGAAGGTGCGCTTCGCCAAGACGACGGGAGACGTCATCTGATGGCCGACACCAAATATATGCCGCGTCTCAAGGACGACTATCAGGCCCGCATCCGCGCGGTGATGACCGAGAAATTCGGTTACACCAACCCGATGCAGATGCCCCGGCTCGACAAGATCGTGCTGAACATGGGCATCGGCGAAGCGGTCGCCGACTCCAAGAAGGCCAATGCGGCCCTCAAGGATCTGGCCGCTATCGCCGGTCAGAAGCCGGTCGCCACCAAGGCCCGTAACTCCATCGCCGGCTTCAAGCTGCGCGAAGGCATGGTCATCGGCGGCAAGGTCACCCTCCGCGGCGACCAGATGTACGAGTTCCTTGACCGCCTGATCACGATCGCGCTGCCGCGCGTGAAGGATTTCCGCGGCCTCAAGGGCACCAGCTTCGATGGTCGTGGCAACTACGCCATGGGTCTGAAGGAACACATCGTGTTTCCGGAGATCAACTACGACCAGATCGATCAGATGTGGGGCATGGACATCATCGTCTGCACCACGGCCAAGACCGACGAGGAAGCCAAGGCTCTCCTCGCCGAGTTCAAGTTCCCGTTCGTGAACTGAGCGGGAAGGGAAACAGAAAATGGCTAAGAAAAGCGCCGTAAACCGCAACAACATGGTGAAAGCCCTGGTTGCGAAGTACGCCGACAAGCGGGCCGCCCTCAAGGCGATCGCTACCGACGAATCCCTGCCGCTTGAGGAGCGCTTCGAAGCGCGCCTGAAGCTGGCGGAGCTGCCGCGGAACTCCGCGCCGAACCGTATTCGCAATCGCTGCGAAGTGACGGGTCGTCCGCGGGCATTCTACCGCAAGCTCAACATGAGCCGGATCGCCCTTCGCGATCTCGGTAACAAGGGGCAAATCCCCGGCCTGACCAAGTCGAGCTGGTAAGGGGAGCGAACAGACATGATGATCAACGATCCCCTGAGCGACATGATCGCTCGCATCCGGAACGCCGCCATGCGCAAGCGTTCGAAGGTGCTCACCCCGGCTTCCCGTCTGCGTCAGCGCGTCCTCGACGTGCTGCAGGACGAAGGCTACATCCGCGGCTATTCCCTGGTTCAGAACCCGGGTGAATTTCCGCAGTTCGAGATCGAGCTCAAGTATTTCGACGGCCAGCCGGTCATCGCCGAGATCGCTCGCGTGTCCAAGCCGGGCCGCCGCGTCTACTCCGCGATCTCCGACCTGAAGCCGATCAAGAACGGCCTGGGCATCTCGATCCTTTCGACTTCGAAGGGTGTGATGTCCGACACCAACGCCCGCGACGCCAACGTCGGCGGCGAAGTCCTCTGCAGGGTCTACTAAGATGTCCCGTATCGGAAAACGCACCGTCTCCGTACCCAAGGGCGTTACCGTCACCCTCGACGGCCAGACTGTCTCGGTCAAAGGTCCCAAGGGCGAACGCTCCTGGACCGTGGCCGACGAGATCGAAATCACCCAGGGTGACGACGGTCTGA
Source organism: uncultured Brevundimonas sp. (assembly GCF_963974615.1). Taxonomy (GTDB): domain Bacteria; phylum Pseudomonadota; class Alphaproteobacteria; order Caulobacterales; family Caulobacteraceae; genus Brevundimonas. The sequence goes on along the minus strand of NZ_CAXBDH010000016.1, from coordinate 57,268 downwards.
ACCTGGCCCTGAAGGCCGACACTCAGCGCGCCCGGGCCATGTGGGGTCTTTCCCGCACCCTGGTCGACAACATGGTCGTCGGCGTCACCGAGGGCTTCGAGAAGTCTCTGGACCTGGTCGGCGTGGGTTATCGCGCCGCGCTCAAGGGCCCGAACCTGTCGCTGCAGCTTGGTTTCTCCCATGAAGTCGACATCGTGCCGCCGGCCGGTGTCACCTTCACGGTGCCCAAGCAGACTGAAATCAAGATCTCCGGTGCTGACAAGCAGGCCGTGGGTCAGATCGCCGCCGTCATTCGCAAGTTGCGTCCGCCGGAGCCCTACAAGGGCAAGGGTGTGCGCTACACGGGCGAAAAGGTCCGGCGCAAGGAAGGCAAGAAGAAGTAAGTCATGGCTCTTTCTCTTCAGCAACAAGCCAAGCGCCGCTCGGAGCGCACCCGCCGCCGCCTCAAGGCCGTCGCCAACGGGCGTCTGCGTCTTTCGGTTCACCGTTCGGACAAGAACATCTCGGCCCAGATCATCGACGACCTCAACGGCGTCACGATCGCTTCGGCCTCTTCGCTGGAAGGCGAAAAGGGCAAGAAGGCCAAGGGTTCGGACGTCGATGCCGCAACGCGGATCGGCAAGCTGGTCGCGAAACGTGCGATCGAGAAGGGCGTCACCGACGTCGTTTTCGACCGTGGCGGCTACATCTATCACGGACGGGTGAAGGCGCTGGCTGAGGCCGCGCGTGAAGCCGGCCTGAACTTCTAAGGAACGGGACGCATGGCTCCTCAACCCCAACGTGGCGGCGGCGGTAACGACCGCAACCGTCGTGACCGTAACGCTCCCGAAGGTCCGGACAGCGACATCGTCGAAAAACTGGTCCACATCAACCGTGTGGCCGCGACTGTTAAGGGTGGACGTCGTTTCTCGTTCGCGGCCCTGATGGTTGTCGGAGACGGCAAGGGCCGGGTCGGCTTCGGCCATGGCAAGGCGCGTGAAGTGCCGGAAGCCATCCGCAAGGCGACTGAAGAAGCCAAGAAGACGATGATCCGTGTTCCGCTTCGCGAAAACCGCACCCTGCACCACGACGGCAATGGCCGTTGGGGCGCCGGCAAGATCATGATGCGCGCGGCCCCTCCCGGGACCGGCGTCATCGCAGGTGGCCCGATGCGTGCCGTGCTCGAAACCCTCGGCGTCCAGGACGTCGTCGGCAAGTCGACCGGTTCGTCGAACCCCTACAACATGATCCGCGCCACCTTCGAAGCCCTCAAGGTTCAGTCCTCGCCCCGCATGGTCGCGTCCAAGCGCGGCAAGAAGGTCGCGGATCTGATGGGTCGTCGCAACGACGGCGCCTCGGCGCCCGAAGCCATCGAGAGCTGATCATGGCCAAGAAAGAATCCGCCACCGTCACGATCCGCCAGACGGGCAGCCCGATCCGCCGCAAGGCTGATCAGCGCGCCACCCTGTCGGGTCTCGGTCTGAACCGCCTCGGTCGTGAGTCGACCCTGGAGGACACGCCCTCGGTTCGTGGGATGATCGCCAAGGTCGCCCACATGCTCGAGATCGTCGAAAAGTAAGCCGTCTCGCCCTCTCCCGTTGTCGGGGGAGGGCGTTTCGCGCCTTGCGATACTGCGTGGGGCCGCCTAGAAGCGGCCCTTCAATTTTGTCCGCCGAGTCAGGCCCCCGGGTCTGGCGCTAGCACCCGAAAGGATCAGGCATATGAAACTCAATGAAATCCGCGACAACGAGGGCGCTCACAAGAAGCGCATGCGCGTCGGCCGTGGCCCGGGTTCGGGCAAGGGCAAGACCGCCGGTCGTGGCGTCAAGGGCCAGAAGTCCCGTTCGGGTGTCGCCATCGGCGGCTTCGAGGGTGGCCAGATGCCGCTGTACATGCGGATGCCCAAGCGCGGCTTCAACAATCCCAACGCCCTGAAGCTGGCCGAAGTGAACCTGTGGCGTCTGCAGGACGCCATCGACGCCAAGAAGCTGGACATCAAGGGCGAGATCAAGGGCGATGCCCTGGTCGCCGCCGGCGTGATCCGTCGCGTTAAGGACGGCGTCCGCATCCTCGGCACCGGCGAGATCAAGTCGAAGCTGAACCTGGTCGTCTGGTCGGCCTCGGCCGGCGCCGTCAAGGCCATTGAGGCTGCCGGCGGTACCGTGGTCCAGGAGCGGATCGCGGCTGAAGCCAAGGCTGCAGCCCGCGTCGAAAAACGCAACGCCGCCAAGGGCAAGGCTCCGGCTCCCAAGGCTCCGCGGGGCGACGCCAACAAGATCTCGGCCCGCGCTGCGCGCACCGCCGCGAAATAAGCTTTACGGGCGGCCCTCGCTAAGGGGCCGCCCATCGCCTATCTGGGTGCAGGTGCCGGATATGATTCCGGACGCCGCATTCTGACAAGTCGGGGTAGTGACTATGGCTTCGGCCGCCGAACAACTCGCAGCCAATATGAACATGGGCTCGTTCGCCAAGGCGACCGAGCTGCATAAACGTCTCCTGTTCACGCTCGGAGCGTTGCTGGTCTATCGCATCGGCACCTATGTGCCGATCCCGGGGATCAATTCCGAAGCCTTCCTGCAGTTCTTCCAGGACCCGGAGGGCAAGCGCGGCATTCTCGACATGTTCAACATGTTCTCGGGCGGCGCGGTCCAGCGTATGGCCGTCTTCGCCCTGAACGTGATGCCCTATATCTCGGCCTCGATCATCGTCCAGCTGATGGGCGCGGTCTATCCGCCGTGGGAGAAGCTGAAGAAGGAAGGCGGCGAGAGCGGCCGCAAGCAGCTGAACCAGTACACCCGTTATCTGACGGTGTTCCTGGCGCTGATGCAGTCGTTCGGGATCGCCATCGGCCTCAACAGCCAGCCGGGCCTGATCGACACCCCGGGCCTGTTCTTCATCGTCTCCACGGTCACGACCCTGACCGGGGGCACCATGTTCCTGATGTGGCTGGGCGAGCAGGTCACCGCGCGCGGCGTCGGCAACGGCATCTCGCTGATCATCTTCGCCGGTATCGTCGCCGTGCTGCCGGGCTCGATCGCCCGCATGCTGGGCCTGGCCCAGGAAGGCCAGATGTCGGCCTTCGCCCTGCTGTTCATCGCCACACTGGCGGTGGCCGTGGTGGTCTTCATCGTCTTCATGGAGCGGGCCCAGCGCCGGTTGCTGATCCAGTATCCGAAGCGACAGGAAGGCAACCGCATGGCCGGCGGCGAACGCTCGTTCCTGCCGCTCAAGGTCAATACCGCCGGCGTTATTCCGCCGATCTTCGCCTCGTCGCTGCTGATGCTGCCGACCACGGTGGCCCAGCTGACGGCCCAGGCCAATCTGCCGCCGTGGATGAGCTGGTTGCCGCTGGTGACCTCGCAGATGCAGCACGGCCAGCCGCTGTTCACCGCGCTGTACGGCGTGCTGATCGTCTTCTTCTGCTTCTTCTACACTTCGATTACCTTCAACCCGGAAGACACCGCCGAGAACCTGCGGAAATACGGTGGCTTCCTGCCGGGCATCCGTCCGGGCAAGCGCACGGCCGAATATCTCGACTATGTGCTGACGCGTCTGACGACCATCGGTGCGGCCTATATCACCGCCGTCTGTCTGATCCCGGAGTTCATCGGAGCCCAGTTCGGCAACGGCATCATCTTCGGCGGCACCTCGATCCTCATCGTCGTGTCGGTGACCATGGACACCGTGGCCCAGATCCAGTCCCAGTTGCTGGCCCACCAGTACGAAGGCCTGATCAAGAAGGCCAAGTTGCGCGGTCGTGGCGGCAAGGGGTCCGGCGGACGGGGTGCCCTGGCACCGGCGCGTCGCTGATCCGCTGACGGGGGAGGGCAAGCCTTGAATCTGATCCTGTTCGGACCGCCGGCTGCCGGCAAGGGAACCCAGGCCAAGCGCCTGGTCGAACAGCGGGGCATGGTCCAGCTGTCGACGGGTGACATGCTGCGCGAGGCCATCGCCTCGGGCAGTGATCTGGGACGGGAGTGCCAGGCCATCATGTCGCGGGGTGACCTGGTCTCGGACGCCATCGTCATCGCCCTGATCGAGGCCCGGCTGAAAGAGGCCGAGGACGCCGGTGGAGCCATCTTCGACGGCTTTCCGCGCACCGTGGCCCAGGCCGAGGCGCTGGATGCGATGCTGGCCAAGCTGGGCAAGCAGATCGACCGCGTCATCCGCCTCAAGGTCGACGACACGGCCCTGCTGGCGCGGGTCGCCAAACGGTTCGCCGAACAGGGCCGACCGGATGACAATCCCGAAGCCTTCTCGGTCCGGCTCGAGGCCTATAATCGCAATACGGCACCGCTGTTGCCCTATTATGCCGACAAGGGTCTGCTGACCGAGATCGACGGTATGGGGGCGATCGAGGTGGTTTCGTCCACCATTGATGCGGTCCTTGCGGCCCCGGTCAGCTGATTTTCGCCTGACCTTTCCCGCTTCCGTGCGTTGATGCGGGGATGACCGGGACTGATGTGCAAATTGATCGATCGAATTCCCGGCGCCGGCGTCTGAAAAGAGCGGGGGTGGTTGCCGGGGTAGGGTTGGCCCATGCCGGGCTGTTCGCCCTGCTGGCCCTGGCCCATGTCCCGGCGCGCCTGCTCGAGCCCGCGGTGCCGATCATGGTCGAGCTGGTTCGTCCGCCCGAGCCGCCCCCGCCGCCACCCCCGCCGCCGCCGCCCGAGCCTCCGGCTCCGGTGGCCGGGGGCGGGGCACCGGCGGCTCCGTCCCGCGTCCATGTTCCGCCCAAGCCGGCCCCGGTTCCCCGTGAGGTTCCCGCGCCCCGGGTTCAGGCTCCCGAACCGGCGCTGGTGGTCGGGGTTTCCGACAAGGCCAGCCCCACGCCCGATATGGGGCAGGGCGGTGAGGGCACCGGAACCGGGTCTGGCCGTGGGGCCGGTGACGGTCCCGGCTCAGGCGGAACCGGGCCACAGTTCCTGCGCGGACCGTCCCAGCGCGACATCCTGTCCGTGGTGCCGCCGGAAGCCCGCCGTGCCCGCCAGGCCGGTCGCAGTACCATCAGCTGCCTGATGCGCGCCGACACCCGCCTGGAGGGCTGTCGTATCGTCAGCGAGACGCCGGAGGGGTTCAATTTCGGCCAGGCGGCGCTCAGGGCGTCGGTCTTCTTCCGGTTCCGCCCGCCGACCTCGGCTGACGGTCGGGTGGTGGAAGGTCAGCGGGTGACGGTTAACGTACAATTCGGTCGCCAGGGCCGCTGATTGAGGGGCCGGACGCCAGACAAGCCATTGACGGAAACTGAATCGGCTATATAAGGACCGACTTCCGCGAAGGACGCACACGCTCCTGGTCTGTTGACCGGAGCGTTTCCTGCGTCTGTCCACGCGTATCTGGAGAACTACGTGGCCCGTATTGCTGGCGTCAACATTCCGACCAACAAGCGCGTTGAAATCGCGCTGCAGTATATTCATGGCATCGGCTCGCACGCCGCCAAGGACATCACCGGGAAGGTGGGTATCGAGGCTTCGCGCCGCGTGAACCAGCTGACCGATGCTGAAGTTCTGCAGATCCGCGAGACGATCGACCGCGACCATACGGTCGAGGGCGACCTGCGCCGCGAGACCTCGATGAACATCAAGCGTCTGATGGACCTGGCCTGCTACCGCGGCCTGCGTCACCGCAAGGGCCTGCCGGTCCGCGGTCAGCGTACCCACACCAATGCACGGACCCGCAAGGGCCCGGCCAAGCCGATCGCCGGCAAGAAGAAATAAGAGAGAGCCGAACCGATGGCCAAGGAACCGGGTCGCGTAAAGAAGCGCGAGCGCAAGAACATCACGTCGGGCGTCGCCCATGTGAATGCGTCTTTCAACAACACCATGATCACCATCACCGACGCCCAGGGAAACGCGATCTCCTGGTCCTCGGCCGGTCACATGGGCTTCAAGGGGTCGCGCAAATCGACCCCGTACGCCGCCCAGATGGCCGCCGAAGACGCGGGCAAGAAGGCGCAGGAGCACGGCGTCAAGACGCTGGAAGTCAACGTTTCGGGTCCCGGTTCGGGTCGTGAATCGGCGCTTCGGGCCCTGCAGTCGGTCGGCCTGACCATCACCACCATCCGCGACGTCACTCCGATGCCGCACAACGGCTGCCGTCCGCCCAAGCGCCGTCGCGTCTAAGCTGCCGCCTACCCCCTATTCCACGCCGGTTCCGGCGACCCTGATCACAGGGGCGCGGATCCGGCGAAACCCGTTCGAGGGACACCAATGATCGAAAGAAACTGGCAAGAGCTGATCCGTCCCGAGAAGCCGCAGATCGAAATGGGATCTGACCCGCAGCGCAAGGCGCGGCTGGTCGCTGAACCCCTCGAGCGCGGCTTCGGTGTGACACTCGGCAATGCCCTGCGCCGCGTCCTGCTGTCGTCACTGCAGGGTGCCGCCGTCACCGCCATCCAGATTGACGGCGTGGTCCATGAATTCTCGTCGCTGGAAGGCGTTCGCGAGGACGTGGTCGACATCGTCCTCAACATCAAGCAGCTGGCCCTGCGCATGCACGCCGAGGGTCCCAAGCGCATGACGCTGAAGGCCACCGGCCCCGGTGCCGTCAAGGCCGGCCAGATCGAGCTGCCGGCCGATATCGAGGTTCTGAACCCGGACCATGTGATCTGTACCCTCGACGACGGGGCTTCGATCCGCATGGAAATGACGGTCCAGAACGGCAAGGGCTATGTCGCCGCCGAGCTGAACCGTCCGGAAGACGCGCCGATCGGCCTGATTTCGGTCGACGCCCTCTATTCCCCGGTCAAGCGCGTGGCCTATCGGGTCGAGCCGACCCGCCAGGGTCAGTCGCTGGACTATGACAAGCTGGTGCTGGAAGTCGAAACCAACGGTGCGGTTTCGCCGGTTGACGCGGTGGCCTTCGCCTCGCGCATCCTGCAGGACCAGTTGCAGATCTTCATCACCTTCGACGAGCCGAAGAAGGTTGCAGAGGTTTCGGACGGCAAGCCCGACCTGCCTTTCAACCCGGCGCTGCTGAAGAAGGTCGACGAACTGGAGCTTTCGGTTCGTTCGGCCAACTGCCTGAAGAACGACAACATCGTCTACATCGGCGACCTGATCCAGAAGACCGAGGGCGAAATGCTTCGCACCCCGAACTTCGGGCGCAAGTCGTTGAACGAGATCAAGGAAGTTCTCGCGACGATGGGCCTTTCGCTCGGCATGGATGTGCCGAACTGGCCGCCTGAGAACATCGAAGATCTGGCCAAGAAGTTCGACGAACAGATCTAGTTTCAACCCTCCGCCCATTTCCCACACGGGGATGCGGGGCGGTTAGAATTATACGGCCCCAGGTCCTGAAGAGGATACCGGGGTTGAGTAGGAGAGACCCCGATGCGCCACGGCGCCGCCTATCGCAAGCTCGGCCGCACGGCCAGCCACCGGACCGCGTTGTTCGCCAATATGGCGGCTTCGTTGATCAAGCACGAGCAGATCACCACGACCCTGCCCAAGGCCAAGGAACTGCGTCCCTTTGTCGAGAAGCTGGTCACCCTCGCCAAGAAGGGTGATCTGCATGCCCGTCGTCAGGCAATCAGCGCCGTGCGCGACGTGACCCAGGTCGGCAAGCTGTTCGACACGATCGGCACCCGTTACGCCGACCGCAGCGGTGGCTATATCCGCATCATGAAGGCCGGTTACCGTCACGGTGACAACGCCGCCATGGCCGTGATTGAATTCGTCGATCGCGACGTCGACGCCAAGGGCCTGGACTCGGGTCCGGTCTATGCCGTCGAGGGCGACGACGAAGCCTAGGTCTTTCCGGACTGTAGCGATTTTAAAGGCTCCGGTGTTCGCACCGGAGCCTTTTTCGTGGCCGTCGTCCGCCCCTCAGGAGCTATTCCTGAGGCCTCGGGAACATCGGCTGCAGAGGGTTCCGGAGGCAAACGTGGGCGCTTACCAAACGCCGGTCTTAAGAGTATTCTGACATCCGGATTCCGATTTTTCGGAGGGGAGCAGGGACATGCGTAACCATCACTACATGAGCCGTGGCACGAAGACAGTGCTGCTGGCCGCGACGGCCCTGGCGGCTGTCGGCGTACCGACACTGGCATTCGCGCAGTCGTACCAACCCACTACGCTTGACGAGATCATCGTCACCGGCACCAAGCGGGATTCGACTATTCAGGACGTGCCCTTCTCGATCAACGCCCAGACCCAGGAAGACATCCAGCGGTCGGGTGCGGTCACGCTTGAGGATCTGTCCCGCAATGTGGCGGGTCTGACGATCCAGAATTTGGGACCGGGTCAGAGCCAGGTGTCCGTTCGCGGCGTGTCGGCCGGCCAGGTCGTGCGCGATCAGCCCGGGGTCAAGGAGCAGGTCGGCATCTATCTCGACGAGTCGGTCATTTCCCTGTCGCTGTTTACGCCTGATATCGATCTGTTTGACCTGAACCGGGTCGAGACCCTGCGCGGTCCCCAGGGTACCCTGTTCGGTTCAGGGTCGGTCGGTGGCACCATCCGCTACATCACCAACCAGCCGCAGCTGGGCGTGACCGAGGGTCTCGTCGAGGGCAACCTGAACATGGTCGACGGCGATGACGTCGGCGGTCACCTCAAGGGGGCGATCAACCTGCCGCTGGGCGAGAATGCCGCCATCCGCGCGGTCGCCTACCACACCGACTATGCCGGCTTTATCGACGCCCTTGGTGAGGGTGGCACGCGCCGGAACAATGTGAACGGCGGCTCACGGACCGGGGGGCGTCTCGCCATCCTGTTCCAGCCGACGCCCGGCATCAGCATCACCCCGCGCATCGTCTACCAGGAGATCCGGGCGGACGGCTTCAACCGTCAGGACAGCTTCAATCTGTTCGCCAACCCCTTCACCACCACCCGCCCGGCGATCACCCTCGGCGAGCGCGAACAGTATTTGCTGCTGAGCGAGAGCTTCGCCGATAACACGATGCTGGCGGACCTGACGGCTTCGTTCGACATGGGCGGTGTCGAGCTGACCAGCGTCACCAGCTATATCGACCGCAGTATCGAAGTGAACCGTGATGCCAGCGCCCTGACGGGCAGTGTGTCGGTCGATCTGGGCTATCCTGACGCGGCCGTCGTACTGCCGTCCAAACTGGTGGACACGACCGACCTGCAGACCTTTACCCAGGAACTACGCCTCAGTTCCGTGAGCGACGGTCCGTTCCAGTGGCTGGTCGGTGCCTTCTATTCGAAGGTCGATCGCCTCTACAACCAGCGTCTGCCCACACCGGGATATGATGCCTATACCGATGCCGCATTCGGCGCGGGCACCTCGGCCGCGGTCGCCAACGGCTTCCCGCTCAACTCGCCCTATAACGCCCGACTGCCCTACGACATCAAGCAGACGGCCGTGTTCGGTGAGGCCAGCTACAATATGGACCGCTGGACGGTCACGGCCGGTGGCCGTTTCTATGATTTCACCGAAGAGCGGCGGTTCACCTCGGGCGGCCTGTTCGCCAACGGCGACGACCAGACCGACACGACCTCGTCCAATGGCTTCACGCCGCGGGTTCTGCTGAGTTACGAGGCCTCCGATGCCCTGACCTTCAACGCCCAGGCGGCCCAGGGCTTCCGTCTCGGTGGGGTCAATGACCCCCTCAACCTGCCGCTCTGCTCACCCGGGGATGCCGCTATTTTCGGCGGCTTCCAGTCCTATGGGGATGAGTCCCTGTGGAACTACGAGGCCGGATTCAAGTCCCGCGCCAACGGGATCACCTTCAATGCGGCGGCCTTCTACACTGACATCAAGGATCTGCAGACGACCCTCGACGCCGGTTCGTGCTCGTCGCGCGTGGTCTTCAACGTGCCGAAAGCCCATACCAAGGGCATAGAGGCTGAACTGTCGGCCATGCTCGCTCCCGGTTTCGAAATCGGCCTTTCGGGCAGCCTGGTGGAAGCCCAGTTCGACTCGACTGTTCGTGACGGTTCGGGGACGGTCATTGGCGGAATCCGGGAAGGTAACCGACTTCCGTCGGTGCCGAATTTCCAGATTTCGTTCAATGCCACCTACACCCGGCAGATTGCATCCAACATGGATGGCTATGTCAGTGCCTCGATTCAGCACGTCGGCAGCCGCTTTACCCAGGCCAGCGATCAGGAAAACAATCCGCGGTCGTTCGTTTCCGGCCTGCCGTTCGGCGGCGCTCCCGGAACCAATGCCACAGTGCTCGATCTTGAACTGCCCAGCTATGAGCTCGTCAATCTGAGCGCCGGTATCGAGATGGACAACGGTGTCGACGTCGTTGCCTACATCAACAACGTCTTCGACGAGAATGCGCTGATGTCGTTTGACCGTGAGCGGGGCGGCCGGGCCCGTCTGGGCTACTCCGTCGGTCAGCCGAGGACGGTGGGCGTCACCGTGCGGAAAGCCTTCTGAAGGCGATCCCAACCCTGAAGACAGGAGGGCGGCCGGAGCGATCCGGTCGCCCTTTCGCTTGCCCCGTCGCCGGGGCGGGACCATCTGGAACGCCATGACCCCGGCCGATGATATCCGCATCGTGGACTACCGCCCCGACCATGCCGCGGCCTGGCGGACCCTGAACGAGGCCTGGCTGTTCGCCGGCGGCTATGCGCTGGAGGCCAAGGACCAGTGGGTGCTCGGCGACCCGCAGGGAGCGGTGCTGGACCGGGGCGGCCGGATTTTCATCGCCGAGCGCGCCACGGAAGCCGTCGGCTGCTGCTCGCTGATGACCATGACCGACGGCGGCTTCGAGGTCGGCAAGATGGCCGTCGACGTCGGTTCGCACGGTCTGAACCTCGGTCGACGCCTGCTGGACGCGTGCGAAGCCGCCGCGCGGGCGGCGCAGGCCCCGCGCCTGTATCTGGAAACCAACCGGAGCCAGACCCACGCCATCGCCCTCTACCGGCGGTTCGGCTTCGTCGATGTGCCACCCCGGCCGTCACCCTACGCCCGCTGCGACGTCTGGATGGAAAAGCGGCTGTAACGCCTATTCCTTCGACAGGTCCTGACGCCGGAACCAGGCCAGGGCCCCGGCCAGCGGGACGGCGGTCCACAGGCCCAGGCCGACCAGGGCACGCATCGTCGATTCAGCCGTCGGTACCGCCGGGGCAGTCCCCTGAACGATCGCCATCTTGAGCGTGTCATAGTCCAGTCCCGGCAACAGCAGCAGCGGGGCCCACATGTGCGGCTCCCAGCCGAACATCCCCATGGCCTGCCCCAGGATCGACTGCACGAAGCCCAGCGCCCACGGCACGAACAGCGCCGCCATCATCGACCGGGTCATCACCGCCGTCAGCAGGGCGATCAGGGTGAACTGGATCACGCGCACCCAGGCCAGCAGCCACAGCAGGCCGAACTGGCCCGCATGGGCCCCGTCCAGGCTGAAGGTCATGGGCCGGTGATAGACAAGGGCCTGGGCGGCGTAAAAGACGAGGCTGGCGATCAGGAAGGCGGTGGTGGCGGCCAGCGCCGTCAGCTTGACCACCCCGACCTTGCCGAGGATCAGTGACATCCGGTCATTACGCGCGCTGATCAGCCGCCAGGTCTCCCAGTGGTAGTCGCCGGCATAGATGCCGGCCGCAGCGATCAGGACGCAGATCATCAACACGCCGTTGGCGGCGTAGTTGGCCCCGAACGCGAGCGCCTCGGCCATGTTCACCGGGGCGGCGGCCACGGTCAGGCCGACCTTGGCCGCCATCTCGTCACCCTTGCTCTTGGTGAAGATGTGGAAGGCGATGCCGCCTACGGCGAACAGCAGTGGTGTGAGCAGCACGCTCCAGAACAGCTGCAGGCGGTTCTTCGTCAGCCGGTAGCCCTCGGCCCGGATCGCATCAAACAGCATGATCGCGCTCCGGTGTGCGGACGTTGCCCGTCTCGGTGAAGAAGATGCTCTCCAGATCGGTCCCGACCCAGCGGGCCTCGTCGATCTCGATGCCGGCCTCGACCAGGGCCCTGATCAGGGTCGGGCCCTCGGCGCGGGGGATATCGGCCAGCACCGCAGTCCCGTCCTGCGTTCCGCGGCTGCCGAGAACTTCCAGCACCCGGTCCATCGGCGTCACCGACAGCCGCAGGCGTTCGCCGCCGGTCGTCAGTTCGCTGACCACGCCTTCGCGTACCAGCTTGCCCCGGTTGAGGATGGCGACGCGGTCGCAGACGCGCTGGACCTCCAGCAGCTGATGGCTGGCCAGGGCGACGGTGACCCCGTCCTGATCGGCCAGACCGCGGATCAGGGCGCGCATCTCCTGGATGCCGGGTGGGTCCATGCCGCTGGTCGGTTCGTCGAGGATGACCAGCTCGGGCCTGCACATCAACGCCGCCGCGACGCCCAGTCGCTGCAACATCCCGACCGAGAAGCCCTTGACCCGGCGATCCGCCGCCTCGGCCAGGCCGACCCGTTCGATCCAGTAGGGGATGTCCGCGCTGCCGGTCGCCCCGTGCTCACGTGCCAGCCATTCCAGCACCTGTCGGGCGGTCAGGAAGGGCGGGAAGCGCGGCGTCTCGATCATCGAGCCCATGCGGCGCATGGCGGCGACGTCACCGATGGCCCCGCCCATCACCGTGGCGCTGCCGTCACTGGGCCGGATCAGGCCCAGCAGGATGCGGAACAGGGTCGACTTGCCGGCCCCGTTGGGACCCAGAATGCCATAGACCCCGCCGCGCGGGATCGACAGGCTCAGCCCGTCCAGGGCCCGGACCGCGCCATAGGCCTTGGTCAGGTCGCGGGTTTCGATCACAGCGGTCATGGAGCGAGCCTGACCTGTGTTTGGAGCTCCGGCAAGCTGTCGTGAGCCTGTCGCGCATTAAGGTTAGGCAATACAGAGGGTTTTCCGGAGACATTATGTTCGCTCGTCTGATGGCCGTTGTGGCCGCGCTCACCCTTTCGGCCTGCGCCGCCCTGTCGCCGCCGATGTCGGCCCCGGAGCCGCGGCCGCTGGTGCTGCTGGTCTCCATCGACGGCTTCCGCCCGGACTATCTGGACCGGGGCGTGACCCCGACCCTGTCGCGGCTGGCGGCGGAAGGGGCCACGGGGCCGATGCAGCCGTCCTTTCCCAGCAAGACCTTCCCCAATCACTACACCCTGGTCACCGGCCTCAGGCCCGACCACCACGGCATCGTCAACAATACGATGGAAGATCCGGCCATTCCGGGGGTGACCTTCCGCCTGTCCGACAAGGCGGCGGTCACCGACCGGCGCTGGTGGGATGACGGCGAACCGGTCTGGGTCACGGCCGAAAATGCGGGTCTGCATACGGCGACCCTGTTCTGGCCGGGGTCCGAGGCCGATATCCATGGGGTGAGGCCGGAACGCTGGCTGCCGTTCGACCAGACGATGACCGGTGATGCCCGGGTCGATCAATTTCTGGCCTGGCTCGATGATCCGGCGGCGGCCCGTCCGGATTTCGGCACCCTGTATTTCGACATCGTCGACACCGCCGGTCACCGGTCCGGGCCCGACTCGCCCGAGGTTGACGCCGCTGTCGCCTCGGTCGATGCCTCGATGGCGCGTCTGCTGGCCGGATTGCGGGCCCGGGGACTGGCGGATCAGGTGGTGCTGGTCGTCGTCGCCGACCACGGTATGGCTGCCACCGCCCCCGAACGCAGCATCCCGCTGGGGCCGGTCACCGCTTCGGACGCGGCCCATGTGGTCTTCGCCGGGGCCATCCTCGGCGTCGACCCTGTGCCGGGTCACGAGGCCGCGGTCCGGGCCGAACTGCTGGCTCCGCATGACCACATGCAGTGCTGGGAGCGCGGGCATCTGCCGCCGCGGCTGGCCTTCGGCACCCATCGCCGGGTCCCGGCCATCTTCTGCCTGGCCGAGACTGGCTGGGAGATCGTCTGGCCGGACCAGAAGGGCTGGAGCGGCGGTGACCACGGCTATGACAATGCGGCCCCCGAGATGCAGGCCCTGTTCATTGCTCACGGCCCCGGCGTGGCGCGCGGAGCCCGGATCGAGGGACTGCGCAATGTCGATGTCCACGCCCTGCTGGGGCGGTTGCTGGGCATCGCGGTGCCGGCCGATGACGGGGACCCCCGGCTTGCGGCGACGGTTCTGGTTCCCTAGGTCTTCGCCATCGCCGGGCCGGTGCCATGTTAAGGCCCGAAATTCGTAGCCGAATGGATCACCGCCATCAGTATCGACCGGACCATGATGAAGACCTCCAGCCTCGCCATCGCCGTCACCCTGCTGCTCGCTGCCTGCGGGTCGCCCGACAACTCCAGCGCCCAGGACAATGTCTTCGCCGAGAGCAATCGCCAGATTCCCGGCGACGCCAGCGCGATGAAGGCCAGTTTCGCCCCCGTGGTGCGCGAGGCGGCCCCGGCCGTGGTCAACATCTCGGCGCGCGGTGTGCAGACGATGCGCGATCCCTTCTGGGGTATTCCGGGTCAGCGTCAGACCGGCTCGATCGGCTCGGGGGTCATCGTCCGCGACGACGGGGTGGTGGTGACCAACCGCCATGTGATCGAGAACATGCAGCAGATCCGCGTCACCCTGGCCGACCGGCGCGAATTCGCGGCCCGGGTGGTGCTGGCCGACGAACGCTCCGATATTGCCGTCTTGCAGCTTGAGGGCGTCAACGAGCGCCTGCCGGTCCTGCGTATCGATGACCGTGAGGAACAGCAGGTCGGTGATCTGGTGCTGGCCATCGGCAATCCGTTCGGGGTCGGTCAGACGGTCACCAACGGTATCATTTCGGCCCTGAACCGCACCGACACCGGCATCTCCGACTCCGGCTCCTTCATCCAGACCGACGCGGCCATCAACCCGGGCAATTCCGGCGGGGCCCTGGTTGATCTCGACGGTGACCTGATCGGTATCAATACCGCCATCTTCTCGCGTTCGGGCACCTCGTCCGGCGTCGGTTTCGCCGTGCCCGCATCCATGGTGCGTCAGGTGGTCGATTCCGCCATGGGTGGGGCCAGCGCCGTGATCCGGCCGTGGCTGGGGATCAAGGGCGACACCATCACCGCCGAAGTCGCCCGCAGTCTCGATCTGGCCCGGCCGCAGGGCGTGGTCGTTACCGACGTCTATGCCGACGGCCCGGGGGCCCGCGCCGGTTTGCGGGCAGGGGACGTGATCACCGCCATCGACGGTCAGGAGATCAATGACCAGGGTGGACTCAATTTCCGTGTCGGCTCCCGCGAGCCCGGGGCCACGGTCGAGGTCGCCGTCCTGCGCGACGGTCATCCGCAGACGATCCGCGCCCGGGTTCAGAAACTGCCCGGTGAGGTCGATCCCGACCGGGCGGTTCTGATCCGGGAAGGTGGACTGTCCGGGGCCCAGGTGCTGGTGCTCAATCCGGCTCTTGCCGACAGTCTGGGTGGGGATCCGTTCAGCCGGGGAGTCATCGTCGGACGCGTCGTGCGCGGCAGCTATGCCGAACGCACGGGCTTCCGCACCGGTGACGTCATCGTCAGCCTCAACAACCGTCCGGTGACCACCGCCGCCAGCCTGGCCAATATCGGGCGCGGCACCGAGGTCACGATCGAGCGTCAGGGCCGCCGCGTTACCGGCACCATCCGCTGAGGTTCAACCCTTGACCGGTCCGCCGATCGACCATGTGTGGCCGAACGGGTCGCGCACCTGACCGTAGCGGTCGCCCCAGAACTGGTCGGCCATCGGCATCACCGGCACGGCGTCGGCCAGCAGGGCCCGGGCCCACCATTCGTCAGGGTCGTCGACCTGCAGATGCAGGGTCACGCCCTTGGGCACGACGTTCTGTTCGCCGTTGTATTCGGGGAATTCGTCATTGAGCATGACGCTGGAGCCGTTGATCAGCAGATGGGCGTGCATCAGCCGTTCGCCGTCGTCGGCGAGATGACGATTCAGCTCCTTCGCCCCGAAAGCACGGGCGTAGAAGGCGATGGCGGCCTCGCCGCCGCGACCCGGAATGGTCAGATGCGGTGTGACCCCGGACGTCGGGGCCTGGACTTTGGCATCGTCGGACATGTCGGCTCCTCTGGCTGTGTCGATACTAACGCGTGAAAAGCCCGTCGGTAACGCCTATCTGTGTGGGTTCATGACTGATCTGTTCGAAGCCTCCGGCATCCATCCCCCCGACGCGCCCCTGGCCGACCGGCTGCGTCCGGCCACCCTCGACGAGGTGGTGGGCCAGGACCATCTGCTGGGCGAGGGCGGGCCGATCCGGCGCATGGTCGAGGCCGGCCGTCTGGGGTCGATGATCCTGTGGGGTCCGCCCGGCACCGGCAAGACCACCATCGCCCGGTTGCTGGCCAATGCCGCCGGCTATCAGTTCCAGCAGATCAGCGCCGTCTTCTCGGGCGTGGCCGACCTGAAGAAGGCGTTCGAGGCCGCGCGCATGCGCCGCGCCGCCGGCCAGTCGACCCTGCTGTTCGTCGACGAGATCCACCGTTTCAACCGGGCCCAGCAGGACGGCTTCCTGCCGTTCGTGGAGGAGGGGGTCATCACCCTCGTCGGGGCCACGACCGAAAACCCCAGCTTTGAATTGAACGGGGCCCTGCTGTCGCGCAGCCAGGTCTATGTGCTGAAACGGCTGGATGACGCGGCGCTCGATCAACTATTGATTCGGGCCGAGGCACAGGAGGGCAAGACCCTGCCCCTGACGCCCGAGGCGCGACAGGCGCTGGCGGCCCTGGCCGACGGCGACGGCCGCTATCTGCTGACGATGAGTGAAGTGCTGTTCGACCTCGCCGACACCACCACCGAACCACTCGACGTCCAGGCCCTGGCCGGCGTGCTGCAGAAGCGCGCGCCCGCTTACGACAAGAGTCGAGAAGAACACTATAACCTTATATCTGCGCTGCATAAATCTGTTCGCGGATCGGACCCGGACGCCGCCCTTTACTGGCTGGCGCGGATGCTGAACGGCGGCGAGGATCCGCTGTATCTGGCGCGCCGTATCGTGCGCATGGCGGTCGAGGATATCGGTGAGGCCGACCCCCTGTCGCTGCTGGTCGCCAACGCGGCCAAGGACACCTACGACTTCCTCGGCAGCCCCGAGGGTGAACTGGCCCTGGCCCAGGCCGTGGTTCACCTCGCCACCGCACCCAAGTCGGTCGGGGTTTACGAAGCCTTCAAGGCGGCGAAGAAGGCCGCGCACGAGACCGGCTCCCTGATGCCGCCGGCCCACATCCGCAACGCCCCGACCCAGCTGATGAAGTCGCTCGGCTACGGCAAGGGCTATGCCTATGACCCCGACACGCCCGAGGGGTTTTCCGGGGCCAATTTCTTCCCCGACGAGATGGAACGCCGCACCTTCTACAAGCCGAAAGGCGAGGGCCACGAAGAGAAGGTCCGGGCTCGCCTCGAACGCTGGGCCACGATGCGGGCGGCCAAGACGGGGGAGCGGGCGTGAACCTCAACCAGGTCACCGTCGATGTCGCCGACATTCCCCGGGCGCGGGCTTTCTATCTGCGGCTGGGACTGGAGCTGATCGTCTCCAGTGACCACTACGCCCGCTTTCTCTGCCCCGGCGGCGCGACCTTTTCGATCCATCTGGCCGATCCGCCCCGCCCGGGCGGCACCGGCCTGTATTTCGAATGCGACGATCTGGACGCCCGGGTGGCGCGGCTGAAGGCGGAGGGCACCGTGTTCGACAGCGGTCCGGTCGACCAGAAATGGCTGTGGCGCGAAGCCTGGCTACGCGATCCGGACGGCAACCGGCTGTGTTTCTACTTTGCCGGTGAGAACCGGATCGACCCGCCATGGCGGGTTCACCCGCTAGCGTTGCCGTAACGCCGTTACGGGCGTAACTTCCCGGGGTTAACCTTGGGAGGGGTAGAATGACTGAAGCGAAAAAGGTCCCGTGGCATCTGTGGGTGGTCGGTGTGATCGCCCTGCTGTGGAACGCCTATGGCGGGTACGACTACTATATGACCATGACGCAGGGGGAGGCCTATATGGCGGCCTCGGGACTGAGTCCTGAGCTGATCGCCTACTATGGCGGCTTCCCGGACTGGATGGCCGGAGTCTGGGCTGTCGGGGTCTGGATCGGGGTACTGGGCGCGGTCTTGCTGCTGCTGCGGATGAACTGGGCCGTCTATGCCTTCTTCGTCTCGCTGGCGGCCTTCCTCGTCAGCGTCGTCTACACCTATGTCCTGTCCGGCGGGGCGGCCATCGTCGGTCAGCAGGGCATGATCATGAGCGCCATCATCGGGGCCGCCGCCCTGTTCTTCCTCTGGTATGCGGCCCGGATGCAGAAGCGCCACGTGCTGCACTAGAAGGCTGACGGGCGGTCCGGCATCGCCTATGCACGGCCGGTGAGCACCCGACCGCCCGTTTCCCTGTCCGATGAAGACATCGCCGCCGTCCGCGCGTGGGTCATCCACGAGGACGCGTCGGTGATCGCCTTCAACAAGCCCTCGGGCCTGTCCAGCCAGGGTGGGCGCATCAAGGCGCATACGCTCGACGACCTGCTGTGGGCCTTCGCCCGGTCGAACGGCAAGCGCCCCGACCTGATCCACCGGCTGGACCGCGACACCTCGGGCGTCATCCTCGCCGCCAAGACCAGGCCCGCCGCCGGCTTCCTCGGCAAGGCGCTGCAGGCGAAGAAGCTGAGCAAGACCTATCTGGCCCTGGTCGCCAGCGCGCCCGAACCGCGCGAGGGCCTGATCGACGCCGCCCTGCTGCGTCAGGAAATCGGCCGCGAAAGCTATATGCGCGTCGTCGCCCCCGACACCCCCGGGGCCCAGCTGTCGCAGAGCCGCTACCGCACCCTGGTCGCGACGGAGGAGGGGGCGCTGGTCGAGCTGTCGCCCCTGACCGGGCGCATGCACCAGCTGCGCGTGCACATGGCCCACATCGGCCGCCCCCTGGCCGGGGACCAGCGCTATGGCGGGGCCCTGACCCTGGCCGGCCGCGCCGCCCCGCGCCTGATGCTGCACGCCGCCACCCTGACCTTCCCCCACCCCGACGGCGGCCGCGTCACGGTCGAGGCCCCGCTGCCGGAGGATTTTGTGGCGCTGAAGGCGGCGGCGGGGCTCTGAACCCGGAACCACCGCCGCCGTCCGACGCTATCCCTGTGACCCCGTCCGGAGAGACCCGATGAAGCGCCTGACCCTCGTGACCCTCGCCGCCTCGGCCCTGGCCCTCGGGGCCTGCGCCAGCCTGGCCCCCTATGGCCCCCAGACCGCGCCGAACGGGCAGGGCTTTGCCGAGCAGCGCATTGAATCCAACCGTTTCCGCGTCACCTATCGCGGCGTCGGCGCACCTGGCCCGGTCGCCGACATGGCCCTGCTGCGCGCCGCCGACCTGACGGTCCAGACCGGCTACGACTGGTTCGAGGTGACCCAGCGCTGGACCGACGGCCGTCCTGACAGTGCCGGTGGCCTGCGCCCCAGCGTCTCGATCGGCGCGGGCAGCAGTCGCTATGGCCGCTATTCCACGTCCGGGGTCGGGGTCGGTGTCGGCCTCAACCTCAGTGGCCCGCAACCGACCTCGACGACGCTGGAAGTGATGATGGGCCATGGCGCGACGCCGGATCGCCCCACGGCCTATGGGGCCCGCGACGTCCAGGCCACCCTGCGCGGACGGCGCTAGAGCCAGAGCCCGCCACGGTTCGCGGCCATCTCGGCCTTGCCATCGGGCTCCGGACGTTCACAGTCCGGCCATGCTGTACCTCGCCCTCAAGGCCCTGCTGTCAGGGATCATCATCGCCGCCGTGTCGGAGCTGGCCAAGCGCAGCCCGGGCGTCGGGGCGCTGGTCGCCTCGCTGCCGCTGGTCTCGGTGCTGGGCATGATGTGGCTGTGGCACGACACCCGCGATCCGGTGCGGATGGCCGCCCATGCCGGGGCCACCTTCTGGTTCGTGCTGCCGTCCCTGCCGATGTTTTTGCTCATCCCCGCCCTGTTGCAGCGGGGGGTGCCGTTCTGGATCGCCCTGACGGCCGGCTGCGCCCTGACGGTCGGCCTCTATCTGGCGATGATCTGGATCGGGCCGCGTGTGGGTCTGAACCTGTGACCCAACCCTGGTGCCCGCCACGCGTCAGGGCCCGGTATTCGACAGACTCCCACCCTCCGTCATCCTCGGGCTTGTCCCGAGGACCCATTTTGCTGGCTTGCGAGTGGCCGAAACCTGGCCGCCAGCGATAGCCACGGGTTGAAGCCGAAATATAATGCCGGGATCAGCGACGCCTTATTCCACGTCGGCGTATGAACCAGAACGCAGCGATTGCGACGGGTATGAGGAGGATCGCCTGCCAGTCGCCGGTCGAAAAAGCTCCCATCAGGATTACAGCCCAGATTGCAATGAGTGCGAGAAATCCGATCCAGAATATCGCAGCGACGGTTTGTTTTCTGGTCATCCGATTCGTCATGAAAAATGGGCGATGCTTGCCGCACGGCCCACACTCGCAAACCTTCCTTAAACGCAGGTTGCGTTCAAACGTCCCGGATCGCTGCTGGCGCAGCGTCCGGGATGACAAGGGGGCCTCACCGCTGCCGCCGCCTGAACCCTCAGCGCCCCCCCCGCGTCAGGGCCCGGTATTCGACCAGACGTTCCTTGTCGCGCCGCACCTGGTCGGCGACGGCGTTGTCGACGTCCAGCGAGGCGTAACGGACCCAGTTCTCGATCCCCAGCTTGTCCTGGATGGCCGAGGTCGGGGTCTGCCAGCGGAAATAGGACAGGAAGCTCACCGCCACCCCCAGCACCACGGCCAGAGCCTCGAGGCCCCGGAAAACCACCTCCTGGCCGGGCGGCGGGGACTGGACCAGGAACACACCCAGCCAGATCAGCAACAGGATCGGCGTCAGGAAACGGTTGAACCAGCGCATCCAGTAGCGTTCGCGGCGCACGCGCCACAGCTCCATCTGGACGTATTTCTCGAGGTATTCCATGCGTGCGCCCAGCCACATGGTCAGCCGGGTCAGGTACATGGCGCGCTGGCCCCAGGCCTTGCCGTCCTGCTGGTACTGGGTCTCGGCCTGGTCGGCCATGGCCCGGCCGCTGGTGAACAGGTTCTGCAGTTCGCGGGTGCGCTGCACGATGCTGCGCGACAGCTGATAGGAGTCGTTCTCCAGCTTGAAGCGGTACTGGACGAACAGGATCGCCTGCGCCCCCCAGTACACACCGAACGCCACCAGCATGGCCGCGGCGGCGAGCGCCGGACCGGACGTGTCCGAGCCGGTCCATACGCTGAACCAGGTCGGGCCGATCAGGGCCAGAACGGCGAAGGCGGCCATGGCCAGCACCTGACTGATGCGCTTGACCAGCACATGGATGCGCAGGGCGTCGAAGATGCCCCGGCCATAGACATAGATGTCGCTGCGGATATCGGAGTCGTTGGGAAACCGCTCCTCGATCTGGCGCGCGTACAGGACGTGGAAACGGTCCGGCTTGCTGTTGCTCTCCCAGAACGGAAAGATATCCAGCGGCTGGTTGAAATATTCGTCGATGTGCGCCGACACCAGCTCCAGTTCCACCGGGTCGTGCGAGAAATAGGCGCTGTCCTGGATCGGCTGGAGGATGCCGTCGGGCGAGCGCGCCGCGCCGGCGTGCGGGGTCGGGATGGCCGAGGGCGCCGTCCGGTCAGGCAGATCGGCGGCCCCCGGAGGCGGGGCCATATGCGGCGGGGCCGCCGGGGGCGGCGCGGCTTCCGGATGGTGATCGTGATCGGACATGGCTGTCGCAACGCTCCCAGACTGCAGCCCGATCCTAGGGCAGACCGGTCCACAGACCGACGATCTTCCCTCAGGACGCGAACGCCTGCCTCAGCTATCGCCGTTAACCGGACCGGATCGCAAGTGAAGTTTCGGTCAGGCTTGGGGCCGGAAAGGCCGCGCCGTCTTCGCAAGGCCGTGATGCGCGCTATAAGCGCCGGATGATACGTTTTCTCATTGTCGCCGCGGGGGGCGCGCTCGGGGCCATGGCCCGTTATGGCGTCGGGATCGCCACCCAGCGGCTGGTGCCGGTGACGACCTGGCCGTGGGCCACCCTGACGGTCAATGTCGCCGGTGGTCTGGCCATGGGGCTTCTGGTCGGCTGGCTGGCGCTGAAGGCGGGGGCCGGTCAGGAGAGCGTGCGCCTGTTCGCCGCCGTCGGTCTGCTGGGCGGTTTCACCACCTTTTCGGCCTTTTCGCTGGAGACGGTGCTGATGATCGAGCGCCGTCAATTCGCCATGGCCGGGGGCTATGTCGCCCTCTCGGTGATCCTGTCGATCATCGCCCTGTTTATCGGCCTGATGGTCGCCCGCCGCGCCTTCGGAGCCGCCCTTTGACCCCCCCTGAAACCAACGACCCCATTCAGGACGCTGAACCCGCCGCCAAACGCGAGGTCCAGACCATCTATGTCGCCGAGGCCGAGGACGGCATTCGCCTCGATCGCTGGTTCCGCCGGCGCTGGCCCCACCTGTCCAACATCCAGGTGCAGAAGATGGCCCGCAGTGGCCAGATCCGCGTCGACGGTGGCCGTATCAAGCCGGAAGGTCGCCTGACCGCCGGTGCCGCGGTACGTGTCCCGCCGATCCCCGATGACACCTCGCGCCAGGCCGGGGACGTCCATACCCTGACCCAGCGCGACATCGATTTCGCCAAATCCCTCGTCATCTACGA
Source organism: uncultured Brevundimonas sp. (assembly GCF_963974615.1). Lineage (GTDB taxonomy): Bacteria > Pseudomonadota > Alphaproteobacteria > Caulobacterales > Caulobacteraceae > Brevundimonas. Next base: position 34,827 of record NZ_CAXBDH010000016.1, on the reverse strand, counting down.
GGACGACATGGTCATCGCCATCAACAAGCCGCATGGCCTCGCCGTGCAGGGTGGCACCAAGACCAGCCGCCACGTCGACCGGCTGCTGTCGGCCTGGGGCGAGGGCATGGACCGGCCGCGTCTGGTCCATCGTCTGGACCGCGACACCTCCGGGGTCCTGCTGCTGGGCAAGGGGCCCGAGGCGGCCAAACGTCTGGCCGGGGCTTTCGCCCGCCGTCAGGCGAAAAAGACCTACTGGGCCATCGTCATCGGCAATCCCAAACCCTCGGCCGGTCAGATCGACATGCCGCTGAAGAAGACCGGCATCAACGACTTCGAGATGATGCGCCCCGCCGACCGCAAGGACCCGCGTGGCGAGTCGGCCGAGACCGCCTTCGCCACCATCAGCCGCGCCGCCCACCGCGCCAGCTGGATGGCGCTTCGGCCCTTCACCGGCCGGACCCACCAGCTGCGCGCCCACATGGCCGGGATCGGTCATCCGATCCTCGGCGACCGCAAATACGGGGACGACAAGTCACGCGAGCTGAGCGGCATCCTGAAGCTGCAGCTGCACGCCCGCCGCATCGAGCTGGACCATCCGTCCGGTGGCATCCTTGACGTCACCGCCCCGCTCAGCCCCGAGGTGAAGGTCGGCTTCGCCCATTTCGGCTTCGACGAACATGAAGGCGACGACGATCCGTTCGAGGGAGTCCGCAGGCAGAGATGAGCATTGAGCTGAACCGGACCGCGAACCAGCTGATCGCCCAGGGACGGGCTGCCGAGGCCCTGCGCCTGACCGAACCGGCTGTGGCCGGGGATACGGTGGCGGTCACGGCCCTGAACGCTCATGCGGCTGTGCTCAAGGCGCTGGATCGCCACGCCGAGGCCGCAGTGTTCAACCGCCGCGCCGTGCAGCAGGATCCGAAGGACCGGATCGGCTGGCACAATCTGGCGGCCACCCTGTGCGACCTGTCCGACTATGCCGGGGCCCGCAAGGCGGCCGAGCGCGCCTTTCGTCTGGGGCTGGAGGCCCCCGAGACCTTTCTGGTGTCCGGTCGGGCCCTGCAGGGGCTGGCCATGTTCGACGGAGCCGAGCGGGCCTTTCGTGATGCGCTGAAACGCCGTCCTGACTATGTCGACGCCCATCGCGACCTGGCCCAGCTGATCTGGATGCGCACCGCCGACCCGGACCTGGCTCTGGCCGGGCTGGAGACCGCTGTGGCCGCCCATCCATCCCCTGCGCTGGCGGCCATGCAGGCCATGGTGCTGGAACGGGTCGGACGACCGCGCGATGCCTATGACGTCCTGCGTCAGGCCCTCGGGCGCTGGCCCGGTGACGCCCGGTTGCAGGTCGCCGCCGCCGGGGCCGCCTCCGATCTGGGCGAGACGGATGAGGCCGTGCGTCTGGCCGAGGCCGCCTGGGCCCAGGCCCCCGGTCATCCGCAATTGCTGGAATCGGTCTGCACCGCCTGGCTGGCGGCCGGGCGTCCGCGTGAGGCCTTTGAGGCCCTGGGGACGCGGCTGGCGATCGCCCCGCACGACCAGATCGCCCTGGCCTTCCGCGCCACCGCCGCCCGGATGCTGGGCGAGCCCGACTATGAACGGCTGTACGATTATGACGCCTTCGTGCGTCCGATGGCGGTCGAGCCGCCGAAGGGCTGGGCCAGCCGTGAGGCCTGGCTGACCGACCTGTCGGCCTCCCTGCACCGCCTGCACAAGCTGAAGAGCCATCCGCTGGAGAATTCGTTGCGTCACGGCAGCCAGACGGCCCAGAGCCTGCGCCAGTCCGACGATCCGGCGATCAAGGGCTTCTTTGAGGCCATCGACGCCCCGATCCGCGCCTATATGGCGGCGATCGGCACCGGTCCCGACCCGCTGCGGGCGCGCAATACCGGAGCCTATGACATTCGCGGGGCCTGGTCGGTGCGGCTAAAACCCGGCGGCTGGCACGTCGACCACATCCATCCGCAGGGCTGGCTGTCGTCAGCCTTCTATGTTGAGACGCCGACCGCCGCCCTCGACACGCCCGAACGCGAGGGCTGGATCCGCTTTGGCCAGCCGCGCCACCGGACCACCCCGCCGCTGGACGCTGGTCGCCACGTCCGGCCCGAGCCCGGCACCCTGGTGCTGTTCCCCTCATACATGTGGCACGGCACCGTGCCCTTCACCTCCGACGAGTCCCGCATGACCATCGCCTTCGACGTGGTGCCCGCATGAGTCGCCCGCTGGCTGTGTTCGACATCGACGGCACCCTGGTCGACAGCCGGGCCTCGATCTTCCGTGCGGCGACCGAGGCGGCCCGCGACCTCGGTCTGGCCGCGCCGGACTACGACCGGGTCCGCCAGATCGTCGGCCTGTCGCTGCCCAAGGCCCTGCACGTGCTGGAACCGGCCCTGACCGACGCCGAACTGGCCGATTTCGTCACCGCCTTCCAGCGCAGCTTCCAGCGCATGCACGCCGAACAGGTCGAGGAACCGCTGTACGCCGGGGCCATGGACACCCTGCGTCGGTTGAAGCGCGACGGCTGGCGTCTGGCCCTGGCCACCGGCCAGAACCGCCGCGGCGTGACCCGCAACCTGGCCCGCGCCGGCTGGGCCGAGCTGTTCGTGTCCAGCCACTGTGCCGAGGACGGTCCGGGCAAGCCAGATCCCGCCATGCTGTATGCCGCTATGGCGGCCAGCGGAGCCGACGCCGCCTCGACCACGATGATCGGTGACACCAGCCACGACATCACGATGGCACTCGGGGCCGGGGCTCATCCGCTGGGCGTGGCCTGGGGCTTTCACACGCCTGAGGAACAGCGGGCTGCCGGGGCCCACCACGTCGCCGACGACTTCACCGATCTGGAAGCCGCGCTTGAGCGGTTCGCCAGCGCGACCGTCGCCGCCTGATCCCGCTCAGACCAGCAGCCAAAGCCCGGCGACCAGGGCCACCCCGCCCAGGCCGATGCCAAGGGCGATGATCCGCAGGTTCATCTGCGGCAGGGGGTTGATCGAATGGGTGTTCAGCCGGGCGGCCATGGCGCAGGCCCGGCGTTCGGCCATGATCACCAGAAAAATGCCCAGCCCGATGAATACGGTGGCGATGGCCTTGGCCGCCCAGGTCGGCTCCATCGTTTTGAACAGGGCGTTGAAGGCCAGGCCGATGCCGATCGCCGCCATCGCCGTACGGGCCCAGCCGGCAAAGGTCCGCTCATTGGCCAGCGCCGTGCGATCCTCGGCCAGATCGGTGCGGTCCTCAGCCAGTTCGGTACGGTCGGGTCTGTCGTCGTCCATGGTTGGATAATCGGCCGGACGCCCCGATCGTTCCACCGTCCCGGGGCTGTGAAGCCCGCCGGACCGGTCTATAGAGCGCCGCATGAGCCATATTCCGCCCCTCGATCCCAATGTCGCCGCCCGCAAGGGCTTTCGTGAGTCCGAGGAACGGCTCAAGCGGTTCTGGAAGACCGTCGACGTCGCGGCCGAGGGCGACGGCTGGGCTGTGCGGCTGGACGGGCGCGTGCCCAAGACCCCGGCCCATGCCCGGCTGATCCTGCCGACCGGGGCCGCCGCCGATCTGGTCGCCGCCGAATGGGCCGGGCAGGGCGAGTTCCTCGACCCGGGCACCATGCCCGCCACCCGTCTGGCCTCGACCGCCATCGACCGGGTCAGCCGGGTGCGCGAGGCCGTGGCCGACGAGATCGCCGCCTTCGCCGGCTCCGACCTGCTCTGTTACATGGCCGAGGCCCCGGCCTCGCTGGTGGCCGAACAGGCGCAGGCCTGGGGTCCGTGGCGCGACTGGGCCGCCCGCACCCACGGCATCACCCTCGAGGTCGCCGAGGGCCTCACCCACCGGACCCAGGACCCCGCGGCCATCGCCCGCACCCGCGCCCTGGCCCTGGCGCTCGACGATTTCGCCCTGACCGGTCTGGCCACGGCCACGCCGCTGCTGGGCTCGGCCGTGCTGGCCCTGGCCTTGCAGCAGGGCGAGATTGACGGGGCGGGGGCCTTCGAACTGTCCCGTCTCGACGAGGCTTTCCAGGAACGCCAGTGGGGCATTGATGCCGAGGCCGCCGAACGCACCGCCGCCCGCCGCGCCGAGGCCGTGCTGCTTGACCGGTGGTTCCGGGCCCTGGGTTGAGGTCTGCCCGCCCCTTGATGTTAGGTTGGTCGTCTGACCCGAGGAGGCCCCATGATCCGCATCGTCGACCTGTTCCGCCCCAGCCGCCGCACCCTGCTGGCCGGCGGCCTCGCCGCCATCGCCCTGCCGGCCGTGGCCCAGTCCTCAATGATCGGGAACCCGGAAGCGTATGCCGGTGGCCGACTGCGCGCGCGCATCATTCCCGGCTTCCATCCCCCGGAGCCCGAGCGGCTGACCCGCCCCCTGGGTCTCGAGGCCCGCGACGCCTTCCTGTTCATCCCCGCCTCGCTGGATCTGTCGCAGCCTGTACCGCTGGTGCTGGCCCTGCACGGGGCCGGGCAGGCGGCCGCCGACCTGCTGGGCCAGATCGACCGCGAGGCTGCCCGCGCCGGGGTCGTGGTCCTGTCGGTCAGCTCGCGCGGCACCACCTGGGACCTCGAGGGCGGGCCGCTCGGGGCCGATGCCGCCTTCATCGACGAGGCCCTGCAGACGGTCTTCGACCAGGTCGCGATCGACCCGGCGCGGATCGCCGTGCTGGGCATGTCGGACGGCGGCTCGTATGCGCTGTCGACCGGCATGGTCAACGGTGACCTGTTCACCGACGTCATCGCCTTCGCCCCGGTCCGGTTCGTGGCCCCGTCGTCGCAGGGCCGACCGCGCTTCTATATCTCGGCCGGACGTCGCGACATGGGCAGTTCCTACGCCCACCAGCGCGACATGGCCCGCCAGCTGGACGGCTTCGGCTATCCGGTGCGGTTCCATGCCCATCCCGGCGGTCACATTGTCGACCGCGACGGTCTGCGCGAGAGCCTGACCCGCTTCGTCGCCGGTGGCGTCGCGCCCTGACGGTCGGGGATTGGTCCGCTGTTCTTGCCAGCCGGGGCCCGGCCACCTAATCCGGGGGCACGATCAAGGAAACGACCATGCAAGACATCCTCGACCAGCTCGAAGCCCGCCGCGCCGGCGCCAAACTCGGCGGTGGCGAAAAGCGCATCGCCGCCCAGCACGCCAAGGGCAAGCTGACGGCGCGCGAGCGCATCGAGGTGCTGCTGGACGAGGGCAGTTTCGAAGAGACCGACATGTTCGTCGAGCACCGCTCGCACGACTTCGGCATGCAGGACCAGCGTATCCCCGGTGACGGCGTGGTCACCGGCCGCGGCACCATCGGCGGCCGTCTGGTCTATGTCTTCTCCAAGGATTTCACCGTCTTCGGCGGCTCGCTCTCGGGGGCGCACGCGTCCAAGATCGTCAAGCTGCAGACCATGGCCCTGACCAACGGCGCGCCGATCATCGGCCTGTTCGACGCCGGCGGCGCGCGCATCCAGGAGGGCGTGGAATCCCTCGCGGGCTATGCCGACATCTTCCTGCAGAACACCCTGGCCAGCGGCGTCATCCCCCAGATCAGCGTCATCATGGGCCCCTGCGCCGGCGGCGACGTCTATTCTCCGGCCATCACCGACTTCATCTTCATGGTGAAGGACACCTCCTACATGTATGTGACCGGCCCCGACGTGGTCCGTACCGTCACCAATGAGGTCGTGACGCACGAGGATCTGGGCGGGGCCCGTGTCCATTCGCAGAAGTCCGGCGTCGCCGACGGGGCGTTCGAGAACGATCTGGAGGCCCTGTCGGAAGTGCGCCGCCTGATCGGCTTCCTGCCTTTGTCGAACCGCGAAAAGCCGCCGCTGCGCGAGTCCTATGACGACCCCGACCGCGACGAGGCCAGTCTCGACACCCTGACCCCGGCCAATCCGAACCAGCCCTACGACATGCACGAGCTCATCTTAAAGGTCGTGGATGAGGCCGAGTTCTTTGAAATCGGCCCGGATTTCGCCAGGAACATCATCACCGGTTTCGGCCGCCTCGACGGCCAGACCGTCGGCATCGTCGCCAACCAGCCCCAGGTCCTGGCCGGGGTGCTCGACATCGACTCCAGCCGCAAGGCCGCCCGCTTCGTGCGCTTCTGCGACGCCTTCGACATCGCCCTGGTCACCTTCGTCGACGTGCCCGGCTTCATGCCCGGCACCCGCCAGGAATACGGCGGCCTGATCAAACACGGGGCCAAGCTGCTGTTCGCCTATGCCGAGGCCACCGTGCCCAAGCTGACCGTCATCACCCGCAAGGCCTATGGCGGCGCCTATGACGTGATGAGCTCCAAACACCTGCGCGGCGACGTCAACTACGCCTGGCCCAGCGCCGAGATCGCCGTGATGGGGGCCAAGGGCGCGGTCGAGATCATCTTCCGCAAGGAGGCCGGCGACCCCGAGGCCCTGGCGGCGCGCGAGGCCGAATACAAGGAACGGTTCGCCAATCCGTTCGTGGCGGCGTCCCGCGGCTATATCGACGACGTCATCATGCCGCACGGCACGCGCCGCCGCCTGATCCGGGCGCTACGGACGCTGAAGAACAAGCAGCAGAGCAATCCGTGGAAGAAGCACGATAATATTCCGCTTTAGAGAGGGTTAGTCAGAAAGCCATTTAAGGTGCGCCTGAAAGCGTACACCGGGTGCCTGAGGGCTCGTGCCTTCAGCCGTAATCATGTTGCCGGTCCATTTTCCGTTTAGATGGATTTCGACCTCATCCACGCCAAATACAGACTCAATGTCTTCGATTTGAGTGTGTCGAGCAGTTCGGACCGTCGCGCGGAACGACTCGCCGTCTAACGTGTAATCGCCAATATAATACAGAGCGGCATCGCCCCCTCGGAGGCGGTTTTCGGATAAATTGACAACGCCTGCACCGCTCCCTTGAGCGGTGATGAAGTGGGCAGCGTACAAACCAGTCTTCATATTAGGTCTCGTAGTTTTGGGGGGTAGACGAGGTCGTGGCAGGCCGGCCGTGTTTACCAAGGAGGTGGACGGTCCTCGAGTGCATCGCCGAGTCCCGCTTCTTCAGAACGAATGTCCAGCATCAGTTCTTCCACCCACTCGACCATGCTGCGCCAAGCGGTTCGAACTGCGGCCGCGTCGGACAGCAAATACGCTTTAGGCTCGTGGAGTGAGAGAATGCCAAAGTCGTCGGGAGCATCATCATCCTCGGCGTACAAGTCTGACATGAGGGCAAGTGTTGAATAGATGGCCCCCGGCTTCAGGTCGGGCCGCTTGGTGTTCCAGACGTGAAAGGCCAGCCGTTCCGAACCCCGTTTCAGACCAAACTCAGGCTGAAATGCGATCTTGAATATGTTGCGCGGGCTCTCGTAGATTTTGTTCTGAGGCTTGAATCCGTCGCCTGGAGCCCCGTTCCGCCATAGACCGAGCTTGGTCAAACCGGCCACCATCGCCTTACGCTCGGGCAGCGGTGTTATCTTGCCGGCATATTCGAGCAAGCCAGCCAATCCTTCACCCGCGACGACATGCTTGTTGCTGGCGAGCTTCAGTCGACGATGGAAGTCATAGCCGTCACCTGACGGGAAGAGGCGCTTGCGCAGCTCAGTCTTCCGAGGTTTCGGATTGAGGGAAGCGACTTTCAGGAACGCAGCAACACCAAACGTAGGCATACCGATCCTCCAGTGGATGAAGGAATGGTTAAGCTGATTCGTCCGCGTGCCTAATAGTAGATTTCTTCCCTACGGCGATTCTCCACAAGAGCACCATTTTTCTGTGACCAACCTCCTCTTCCTCTGTTCCCGCAACCGCCTGCGCTCGCCCACGGCCGAGCAGGTGTTCGCGGCATGGCCCGGCGTCGAGACCGCCTCCGCCGGCCTGGCTCCCGATGCGGAGGAGCAATGCTCCGCCGAACTGGTCGAATGGTCCGACATCATCTTCGTCATGGAGCGCGCCCACCGCGCCCGGCTGCTGCGCCGCTTCAAGCCCCAGCTGAGGCGCGCCCGCGTCATCTGCCTCGACATCCCTGACGACTACACCTTCATGCAGCCCGAACTGGTGGCGCTGCTGGAGAAGCGGGTCGGGCCGCATCTTCCTTCTCCCCTTGCGGGAGAAGGTGGCCCGCGCAGCGGGTCGGTTGAGGGGTCACACCGGCGGGGACGGTGAGGGGGCCACCGGCGGTCGATGACTCTCGCCGTCAGTGAGACCCCTCATCCGTCAGCCTTCGGCTGCCACCTTCTCCCGCAGGGGGAGAAGGAATATCAAACCGCGTCCACCGCCCGCTTCAGACTGGCCCCGATCTCTTCGGCCTTGGCCTTCAGGCCGGGGTTGTCGATGGCGGTCATCGAGGCGACGGGGTCGATGGCGGCGATCTCGCTGCCGCCCGACGCCAGCGCCTGGACGATGACATTGCACGGCAGCATCAGCCCGACCTTGTCCTCGAATCCCAGCGCCTCATGCGCCGCCTTCGGGTTGCAGGCCCCGAGGATGATGTAGGGGCGAAAATCGACGTCCAGCTTTTCCTTGAAGGTGCCGGTGACGTCGACCTCGGTGATGATGCCGAAGCCCTCGGCCTTCAGGGTCTCGCGGGTTTTCGCCACGGCCTCATCGAACGGCAGGGTGGTGGTTTTGGAATGGTAATAGGTCATGGAAGGTCTCCTTCACCGTAAGCAACGGGCGGCCGCTGTTGGGGTTGCCCGCGCTGCGGATTTGGTGCGCCCCGTTCCCGAAACCGCGCGAGCCTCCGGCCCCGGGCAAGGCAAGACCGGCTCTGACGGTGTCGTCAATCAGAGCCGGTCCTGCTTAGCCTGAAGCCGGCGGGGTCGTCAGAAACGAAGGGGTCTAGAAATTGACCTGGATCCGGCCCGCGAGCAGCGTGGCGTCGCGATCGGGAACGCCGGGCACGTCCTTCACCGAGCTCAGCCCGTAATTGGCCATGAGGCGAAGGTTCTCATTGAGGTACCAGTTGGCACCGAGGGTCATCGACCTGCCGACGCCATGTGCAAACGCGCCGTCGTTGAGGTCCAGCTCGCTGTAGCGGGCCACCATCTCTACGGCCCTGTGGCCCGGTCTCAGCCGAACGCCGGAGACGACCCCGGAGGACCGGGAGTAGCGGTATCTCTGTCCCGTGACCACCCATCCGGCCTGGGCGTACCACCCGTCAAAATTGAGCGTGGGGTTGCTGTTTCGGGTCAGGGTGGAGGCGACATACTGGCTCTGGAACAGGAGAGGGCCGTGCGACAACGCCACTTCGGCACCGATGTTGGTCAGGTGTTTCGGGTCGGCGATTCCCCCGGTTCCGAGCAGGGTCGGGGCGAAATTTGATCCGGGGTCGGCCTGGAAACGGGTCACCTTGCCGGCCGAAAAGGCGCGGTCCTCAACCCCCGCACCAAAGTGAACGAGGTTTCCCCTGCTGTTGATCGGGGCAACGGTGAAGCGGCCGGAGTATCCGGTTCCGCGCTCTGCAGTGCGACCGTATTCATCGTTCAGGGCGTTGCCGAAATATCCGCCTGCCAGTGTCCAGTGACGCTGGGAGTATCGGGCCCCGACGCCGACGCCGAACCCGGGGGTCAGGGCCGTGACGATGGAGCGTTCCATCAACGGAATACTGTTTGAACTTTGCGAGCCTTCCATCGCGAACGGGACGATGAAATTGCCGGCCGTGATCTTCAGGTCGTCGGTCGCGCGAACGGACACCCAGGCATTCCGCCAGCCATCAGTACCGGCAAACTCACGATCAACGCGGAAGCGGATGCGATCCGCGATCTTTCCGGACAGTTCGAGCCGCGCACGCCGGAAACCCGATGTCGTCAGGTTGGAGCCGTTTTCATCATAGGAAAGCCCGTCGTAATGAAGGCGGCCGCCCAGAGTCAGCTCAAAATTTCCACCCGCCGTCGTCAGGGTGACGCCGTCAGAACTGGTGCTCACGCCGTCTTCTGCATGGGCGATGGCGGGCAGGAGCAGGGCGAAGGTGGCTCCGACAAGAAGGCCGGGGTTCCGTCTTAAACAGGTCGTCATCATTGATTTGTTTCCGTTAATTTGATGGAAGAGAGGTTGAATTTTTCGAATACAGTCTCTGCAAGCGCCCCATGTTCGGCTGCATCGGTGAAGGAATGAGAAATCCCGTCCAGCACTGTGAGGCTCGACGGCGCGGCGCGAATGCCTCTCTGGTGGGTCTCCCGTTCCATGGCAGCGAACCAGTTCCGCGCGCGTGCGAGCCGGTTGTCGCCCTGCAGCTGATCGAGCTTGCGGCTGGTTCGGAATGCCTCATCCCGCCCAACGTCACGCGCTCCCACCAACACGTGGCGCGGCACTGCGAGGAAGCGGTCGGGGTCGAAACTGTGCTCGGGTATCGGACAGGACCCGATTCCGAGAGGATAGGGCAGGTCAGTCGTCGGGAAGGTGTACCAGCCGGCTGCCGCGATCGCGATTGAGGTGATTCGTTCAGGGTGCATCATCATGAATCGATGCGCGAACTGGGCACCACCCGAGAACCCGAACATATAGAAGCGTTCGACGGAGACGCCCGTGTCGGTCGCCACGGCGTCGAGCATGTCGAACAGGGCTTCATCCGCCCGAGGGCGGGTCGGTTTGTCCATCACCTGCTGATATTGACCGAACGCTTCCCTGACGAACAAAGGGGCGATCAGGATGGCCCCCGTGCGATCCGATTTGGCACGGAACCGAAAGACGTGCTCGGCCGCATTCCGTGTGATGCCGTGAATCAGGGTGACTACCGGCGAGCTCGCGTCGGCACCTCGCGGAACATAGACGAAGCACTCTCTCACCGGCTCGCCGGGGAAGGAATGAAAAATGACCTGGCCGCGGGGCCAGTGGCCTTTTGATTTGTCGAGGAGGGGTCCCGGCTTGTGCGGACATGCAAGGTTCAAGTCTCATTCCCTTTTTCAGCGTGGCGGGCTTCCAGCGGGAAGATATTCGTTGCCCCGGAGGTGACGGTTTTGTCTATCAATGCGCCGTCCTCGATGTGCCAGATGCGTGTCGCGCAACCGGTGATCTCGGGGCGTGAGGCGGTCATCAGCACGATGCCGCGGTATTCACGAAGTATGTGCGTGAGCCGCTCTACGACCTCAGGAGTGAGGTGACTGTCGACCGAGTCGATCAGAAGGATGTCGGGAGAGCCCAGAAGTGCGCGCGCCAGCAGGACCGCCTGGCGTTCGCCCAGGGACAGGTTTGCACCGTCGCCCCTGACTTTGGTGTCCAGGCCATGGGGCAGGCGCGCCACCAGCCGGTCAATGCCACAATCGGCAAGGTGGCGAACGATTTTCTCCACGCCTGTCTTGGGTGCGCGATAGCGCAGGTTCATGCCAAGGCTGCCCTTGAGCAGCGGCAACGCCGGACTTGCGAATCCGACAAGGCGTCGCAACGCGCCGGGGCTGAAGCTTTGCAAATCCTGCCCGCGATAGAGGATGGTCCCTTCGGTCGGCTGAATCAGTTGGGCGAGGCAGGCGAACAGGGTGGACTTTCCGGCTCCCACCGGTCCCTGGACCAGCACGATGTCGCCGGGATCGGCGCACACGCTTACGCCGGTCAGGTCGGGCGTAACGCTGATCGAGTCGATGACCAGACCGGAGTGGACATTTCGGGAGCGGGAATTTCCGACGGTCCGACGGCGAACCGGTTGGCGGAGTGCGGTCTCAATTCGTTCGCGCGAGATTTGTGCGGGATACCACATCTCTATCGCTCGACCGAGATCACGCATGGCGGAAGCCAGGAGTCCCACCAGACTTATCGTTCCGACAACTGTGCCCGGGGTGAACCGACCTGCCTGGATCTCATGCATGCCGACGAACAATGTCACGAGGATCATCAATGAGCCGGTAAGGTGTGCGATCCCCCGCATACCTCCTGTCACCCACGCCCGGCGTATGCCGGCCTGGTTGAGCGCCAGGGTGCGCGCGGCAACTTTTTTTCGTTCGCTGCGCGACCGGCCCATCATCTGAATTGCTGCGGCACTGGCCAGTCTTCCCGAAACAAATCCGGCAAGGGCACCGCGCCGACGACGCAACTCACGTACAGTGGTGTCCAGTGGACGACCGAGGGCGAGCAGAACAGCAATACCTGCCGCCATGGTCATGCCGATCGCCAGGCTCAGGACCAGGCTCTGGCTGCCGATCGCCGCAAGCAATGCCGTAACGGTAATTACTGACACGCTGACGCGGGCAAGTCCGTCACTGACCCATTGCTTGATCGCAGACAGATCGCCGACGAACGGCAGGAGTACGGCTCCGTGGCTGTCGAGCGCCGGCCGTCGAGCCGGTATCTTCATGTGATGATCGAACAGCTCGAGGCGGACGTCGGCCGTGTATTTGAGGCCCAGGCCCTCTCCCAGTCGCCGCTGTACGATTTCGAGCAGGAAGGCCAGGAAGACGGCACCGGTGAAGACCCCTGCCAGTAGTCGAAGATCCAGACCGGGAGCGGTATGACCCCTGATCAGATTATCGAAAATATGCCGAACGCACCATGCGGCGCTGGCGGCGGCCAAGGCTTGCGTCAACGCCGTCGCCAGGAGAGCGGCGAAAATCTTCCGACGCTCGATATTCCAGAGCGAAACCATTCCTAAATCAGGGGCGCAGTGGCAAAAACGGGCAGGGTCATACACAGTTTGGTGGCGAGCACGGGGTCAGAAAGACTCGAAATCCCCAGCACCGGCAGGCCGACGGCATCCTCAACCTCGCGCCCTCCAAGTGGAGACGCCGACACGACCCCCGAGACCGCCAGCACGGGCAGGCCGCGATCCCTTAGCCAGTTCACTCCGGCAGCAGCCCCCATGGCATCGCCAGCCGCGAAAATGACGCCGTTCAGGCGCGACTGGAATCGGGAAGAGGCGAGAAGATGCGCCGTTTCCTTTTGCAGCACCCCGTCTGCGATTTCGATGATGACGACGTCGACGTCACCGCTGGAAAGCTGATCAACAAGCGAGAGCGCGACATATTCAATTTCCAGCGGCGTCAGACCGGCGGTGGAGGCATGCCCCATGTCAGTGAAGTCGAGGACGGTCCGGGCACCCGCATCAACGAGGGACCACAGGTCACCGCCCGATCCCGTACCGGTGACCTTGCCGGCGCTTACCTTGAGTCCCGCGCGCGACAGGCCATGCACCAGTGAAGACGCCGTCGTTGTCTTGCCCGCGTTCATCGATGTGCCGGCCACGACGATGACCACGGGATTACCGGTGGGGCGTTGCACGTCATTGAGAGCGAACCGTCGGAGATTGAGAATCCGGCCCTCTGCGTCACCCAGCAGGCCGATCGGTATGATGCGCGTCGGCTTCATGTTCTTGCTGTGGCGACTCAGGACCCGTGCAGCGACCCCCCCTCCCGCAGCGAGATCGCACGGACCGAGATCGTCCGGAACGACAGCCTCGAATTGGTCCGGCGCATAGCGGGCACCGAATGCGACGATGATCTCGTCGCCCGGATAGAGTTTGCAGCGTCGCCCGTCCCGGGACTCCAGGCGTGCATGGAGGCCAACGCTCTCGACTCTTGCCAAGACAAGATCACCTGCCAGCGGCGCACATTTCGTCGTGAGTCGACAGGCCAGCGAAAAATCGACGCGACGCGTGGTGAATGCGCGCTTTGCGGCGGCAACCCGACCCGGCTTCAGGTCGGTCCCCGTCAACGCTTCTCTCCGTTCGGGTAGCGGCGGGAGAGCCAATTCTTCGGCATCATCGAGAAGCGCCTGCGGAAGCATTTTTCTTCCTTCTTGATCTCATAGAAAAGCCGCTGAACTCTAAGAGAGCAGCGTGTGATTACTGTCTCTTTATCGACGATGTCGGTTAAAACTTATTCAAATTTTCTGCGGGTCGACGAAAATTTATTCGAGTATTGATGCGCGTGCGCGGCGGACGGGTTGATGGTTCTCTTTTTCTTTCAGGGCGGAACCCTACCCCTGACCCACCAGCGCCGCCCGTTCCTCGGCGGTCAGCACGCGCCAGTGGCCCTCGGGCAGATTGTCCAGCCGGATCGGGCCGATGCGGACGCGGATCAGGTCAATGACCTCGAGGTCGACCATCTCGCACATGCGCCGGATCTGGCGGTTGCGGCCCTCGCGCAGGATGAATTTCAGCCGGAAGGACTCCATGCGGCTGACGTGGGCGCGCTTCAACTGACGGCCGTCCAGCATCAGGCCGTAGCGCAGCAGGGCCAGCTTCTTCTCGGTCACGTCACCGGCGATGCGGACCAGATATTCCTTGTCGAGGTTCGACTGCGGCCCGATCACCGCCTTGGCCACCACCCCGTCGTTCGACAGCAGCAGCAGGCCGCGCGAATCCTCGTCCAGACGACCGATCGGCGGAAACGACGCGTCCTCGGCCGGTTCCTCGCCCGCGAACGGCCACGGGCCGACGCGGTTGGGTTCGATCACCAGCTGGATGGCCGGGACCTTGTCCGGCTCGGGCTGGCCCGAGACGAAGTCCAGCGGCTTGTGCAGCATGATGGTGACGCCCGAGGCCAGCTCGGCCTCGGCGCTGTCGGACAGGGTCAGGGTCTGGCCCGGTTCGATCTTGCGGCCCGGGTCGGTGACGGTCTCGCCGTCGATCGAGACCATGCCGGCCACGATCAGCCCTTCGGCCTCGCGCCGCGAGCAGACGCCGCTCTGGCCCAGCCATTTGTTCAGGCGCTGCGGTTCGTCGCCGTCATAGGTGCGGATGAAGGCCATGGGGCTCCGGGGGTCAGGATCTGCGCCTGTGTAGAGCCGGACGTGGCAAAGGGGAATGCGCAGCGGCGGGTCGTCGGCCGCCGATGCTTTCATCATCGTCCAAGGTGTTCCTGTCAGGGAAAAATAGCGAAAAGCGTTGACGTGACAGGGATTTTTAATATAAGGTCCGCTTATTCCAAGATCACGATGTATCTCCGGGTTCAGGCTTTGCGCCGAGCCCGTGCAGAGCCATTTCATATACTGATCGTATCGACTGACGGCTGTATTTCGCAGCCCGAATAGTCGATCTCATCTTTGAAGGAGATGCTTTTGTTTGCACAACGCGCTGGTTCCAACTCCGCCCGTCCCCGTAATGACTTCCGTCGCGCCCCGATCCGGGCCCGGATGGGCTTGGCCATGCGTCGCCTGATGGACTTCGGTCCGCTCGGCGATATCGAGCCGCTGATGCAGAGCCAGGGCCTGTCCCTGGCCCCGATGTCGACCGGCGACGCCAGCCTGTCCGTCGGGGGTGTCACCGTCCTGGCCACGGCGCGTGGCGCGGACATCGCCAGCGGGGCTCTGAAGGGCCTGATCGTGCCGGGCGGCATGACCGACGATGATTCCATGGCGGCGGTGAAGACCCTGCTGGACGCGGCCCAGGCCAAGGGCGTGCCGATCCTCGCCTTCGGCGACGGGGTCGAACAGGCTGTGCTCGCCGCCGGTGGTGATCCGGCCGCCTTTGCCGATGCCCCGGCCGTGCTGATCCACGGCACCGAGGTTACCTCCCTGGCCGACCGGGACGCGGTGGCCGCCGCCGCCGGCAAGATCGGTTAGCGCGACAGACCCTGAACCCGACGGAACAGCAGGCACAGATTGTTGGCCGGCATCGCGTTCCGCAGGGTGAAGGCCAGTCCGGCGTTTTCGGCCAGCTGAACGACGTCCTCGAGGGCGCGCAGACCCCAGTCCGGGTCGCGCGCCTTCAGCGACTCATCAAAGGCTTCATTCGACGGGGCCAGCGGGACATTAGCCTCGCGATAGGGACCGTACAGGCACAGCAGGCCACCGGGATGGCGCAGCATCCGCGCCGCGCCGGCCATCAGCCCCTCGGTCGCGGCCCAGGGGCTGATGTGAATCATGTTGATGCAGACCACGGCGTCGAACGGGGCCGCGTCCTCCGGCCAGCTCCCCGCATCGGCGGCGTCCAGCGCCAGCGGCGCGGCCAGATTTGGCAGGTCGGCGGCCTCGCGCCAGGCCGCGATACTGGCCCGGGCTTCGGCGCTGGGGTCACTGGGGGTCCAGTCGATGCCGGGCAGGGCGCGGGCGAAGGCCACCGCGTGCTCGCCCGATCCCGAGGCAATCTCCAGCACCCGGCCGCGCCCCGGCAGATGGGCCCGCAACCGCTCCAGCAACGGCGCGGTATTGCGCGCCACGGACGGCGAAACGAGGCCACCGGACGGGGCAGGCATGACGGTGTCGAGGCTGTTCACGGGCGATCGATACCGCTCCCGCCCGCTCGAGGCGACCGGAAAATGCGAATCCCACAGGCGCTGCCGGGGCGGAGGGGTGGAAAATTGCTGCGGTTGACGAAGCCCCCCGTCGCAGTGTTCTTGCCGCTGTAACAGTGCGTGAACACCACGCCCGAAGCGCCGCGACGGCGGAGATCGTCGGGCGGACAGGTTCAGGAGCGATACACGTGACCCAGACCCCTTCCATTCCCGGCCTCCATCCCGCCCCGCCCCGCCACGCCGGACTGGTCGCCTGGGTCGAACAGATCGCCACCCTGACCCGTCCCGCCCGGGTCCACTGGTGCGACGGTTCGGAGACCGAGAAGGCCGCCATCGTCGCCGACCTGATCGACAAGGGCACGCTGCGCGAACTGGACCAGACCAAACGCCCCGGCTGCTACCATGCCGCCTCGGACCCCAGGGACGTTGCCCGCGTCGAGAGCCGCACCTTCATCTGCTCGCAGGACACCGCCGACGCCGGACCGACCAACAACTGGTCCGACCCCGCCGAAATGCGCGACCGTCTCGACGGCTTGTTTGACGGTTGCATGGCCGGCCGCACCATGTACGTCGTGCCGTTCTCCATGGGCCCGCTGGGCTCGCCCCTGTCGGCCCTCGGCGTCGAAATCACCGACAGTGGCTATGTCGCCGTCTCCATGGGCATCATGACCCGCATGGGCAGCGCCGCCCTGGAGGCCATGGGCGATGACGGTGTGTTCGTTCCCGCCGTCCACACGCTGGGGGCCCCGCTGGTCGAGGGTCAGGCGGACGTGCCGTGGCCCTGCAATGCCGACAAATGGATCGTTCACTTTCCCGAGACGCGCGAAATCTGGTCCTACGGCTCGGGCTATGGCGGCAACGCCCTGCTGGGCAAGAAATGCTACGCCCTGCGCATCGCCTCGGTCATGGCCCGTGACGAGGGCTGGCTGGCCGAGCATATGCTGATCCTGAAGCTGACCAGCCCCGAGGGCCGCGCCAAATACATCGCCGCCGCCTTCCCCTCGGCCTGCGGCAAGACCAACCTGGCCATGCTCCAGCCCAGCCTGCCCGGCTGGAAGGCCGAGACCATCGGCGACGACATCGCCTGGATGCGCTTTGGTGACGACGGCCGCCTGTATGCCGTGAACCCCGAGGCCGGATTCTTCGGCGTCGCCCCGGGCACCAGCCGCAACACCAACCAGAACGCTCTGGCGACGCTAGCCACCAATACGGTCTTCACCAACACCGCCCTGACCGCCGACGGTGACGTCTGGTGGGAGGGCCTGACCAAAGAAGCCCCCGAGGGGCTGACCAACTGGAAGGGTCAGCCGCACGATCCGGCCTCGGGCGAGCCTGCGGCCCATCCCAACGCCCGCTTCGCCGCCCCGGCCGGTCAGTGCCCGATCATCGCCCCCGAATGGGAAGATCCGAAGGGCGTGCCGATCGATGCCATCCTGTTCGGTGGCCGTCGCGCCTCGGCCGTGCCGCTGGTGACCGAGGCCTTCGACTGGGAACACGGCGTATTCCTCGGCTCGTCCGTGGCTTCGGAAGGCACCGCCGCCGCCGAAACCGCCATCGGCGAGCTGCGCCGCGATCCCTTCGCCATGCTGCCCTTCTGCGGCTACAACATGGGTGACTATTTCGCCCACTGGCTGTCGATGGCGGGCAAGACCGACGCCGCCAAGCTGCCGCGTATCTATTTCGTCAACTGGTTCCGCAAGGGCGCGGACGGCAAATTCGTCTGGCCCGGCTTCGGCGACAATTCGCGCGTGCTGAAATGGATCGCCGAACGTCTGGACGGTACCGCCGGGGCCATCGACACGCCGGTCGGCCGCACCCCGGATCGCGCTTCGCTGGACCTGTCCGGCCTCGATCTGTCCGAGACCGACCTGGCGACCCTGCTGGACGTCGACGCCGATGTCTGGGCCGAGGAAGCCTCGCTGATCCCGGCCTTTTACGAGAAATTCGGTGACCGCTTGCCGCTGGCCCTCTGGGCCCAGCACGCGGCGCTGGTCGAGCGTCTGGCCGCCAAACGCGGCGCGGCCCTCGCGGCGGAATAGCCACGTCGCTTGAAATCGGGACGCGGGCGGTCGAAGGAAAGCCGGTGTTCTCCTCAAGTGAAATCCTGATCATCGGTGCCGGGGTCCTCGGTCTCTGCACCGCCGCCGAATTGCTGCGCCGGGGCCATGAGGTCACCGTGGTCGACCCGGGTGGATCCAATGCCTCGGCGATCGCCGCCGGCATGATCGCCCCGGCCTTTGAAAGTCTGGCCGACTGGCGCGCGTCGGGTGGTCAGGTTGATCGCTCGGATATGTTCCAGGCGGCCCGTAATCAGTGGCCGGCCTTTGCCGGGGCCTTCGACCTGCCCCTGTATCGCGAGGGCGCGGAATGGCGCGGACCCGACGCCGACGAGGTTCTGGCCGGGCTGATCCGGCTGGGTTTTACCGCTGAACGCACGGCTCATGGCGTCGTCTGCCCGGATGACTGGCGTGTCGACGCCCCGGAAACACTGGCCCGTCTCCGCACGATGCCGGGCGTGCGCCTGATCGAGGCCCGGGCGACGATCCTTTCCGCCGACGGAAAAGTCTGGCGGGCGGTGCTGGCCGACGGCACCGCCATCACGGCCGCAACCGTGGTGCTGGCGACAGGGGCCACGACGATGCTGACCCTGCCGGACACGGTCACTCGCCTGACCGCACAGGTCCGGCCGATCAAGGGCCAGATCGCCTATACGACCACGCAATTGGTCACCCATGCCGTCCGCGGCCCGGCCGGCTATATTGCCCCGGCCGCCGGCGGAGCCGTCATCGGAGCGACGATGGAGCCGGATCGTTGCGACACCGTGCCGGACCCGGAACAGGGCGCGCGCCTGCTCCGCGCCTGCCTTGATCAGACCGGTATCACCGACAGTCTGACCGTGTCCTGGGCCGCCGGGCTTCGCGGCGCATCACCGGACGGACTGCCGATGGCCGGACTGTCGGGGGACGGTGGGCTGTATCTCGCCCTGGCTCCGCGCCGCAACGGCTGGTTGCTGGGACCACTGGTCGCCCGAACGGTTGCCGACGGGATCGAGGGCCGGGACGCCGGAGCGTTCGCCCAAGCCCTCGATCCGCGCCGTTTCCTCTAGTCTTCCGGCAGGGTGAAGCGCAGGTTGATGTTGACACGGGCTCCGCTCACGACCTGGCCGTCCACCGTCCGCGGACTGATGCGGAACTGTCGCGACAGGGACTGCGCTGCCCGCCCGAAGCCGTAACTGCCGGGCGTTTCACTGGTCACGACACAATCGCTGACCGAACCGCTGGCCTGGACCACGCAGGTCAGGGACGCTGATCCGGCGACACCGGCGACGATCGCCCGCCGCGGATAGGCGCGCATCAGCTGGTCACCGGTCGGCTGCCGGATCCAGTGTGGATGGTTGATCACCGAAGGCGGAGTGTCGATGACGATGGGTACGGTGCCTGTTCCGGTCGACGAAGGCATGGCGATCGGCCGGTTCAGAACCACAACGGGATTGATCGTGGGCCCGGGGTGGTCCGACTTCACTGCGGTCACGGTCTCAACCGGGCGCGTGACAGGCGTCGACTGGTGAATCGGTGCATTGGCGGCCGGGGGCTCAGGTTTCGCCACCACAGGTTCGGGTGGCTTGGGACGGAGCATTTCGACCTGGATCGGCGGCGTTTCCGGGGCGCTGATCAGGGCCGGGGGTAGTTCGAAACGCTGGTAGTAGAGCGCCGCCCCGACGCCGACGTGGGCCAGGGCCACAACGCCTATGGCAGCCCAACTCGCACGGGAAAGAGGTTTGCGGCGCTCACCGAAATCGATCGGATTCACAAGTGCGGGTCCGCTCGCGGTTCTGATCATCATG
The DNA here is from genome assembly GCF_963974615.1 of uncultured Brevundimonas sp. Lineage (GTDB taxonomy): Bacteria > Pseudomonadota > Alphaproteobacteria > Caulobacterales > Caulobacteraceae > Brevundimonas. The sequence continues at coordinate 14,902 of NZ_CAXBDH010000016.1, read as the reverse complement.
GTCGTCACTCCCTGTCGTTTGCCGTCCCATGCCTTCCCCGACCACAAGTTGAGCGCCGATCTTGCGGCAAGTTTGGGGCGACCTCGCTTAGGGTTTCGTTAACCATGATCGTCGAGCGTCCAACACACATGACCATCGGAGCGATTCCATCTTCGGGCGGCGTGGAGGCGGCCATTCGGCGCGCGTCCAGCGCCACCGGCGTGGATTTCGACTTTCTGATGAAGACGGCGCGTCGTGAAAGCGCGATGAACCCGTCGGCCAAGGCGAGAACATCCTCGGCTGCCGGCCTGTTTCAATTCATCGAACAGACCTGGCTGGCGACGGTCAAACAGCATGGTGCCCGTCACGGCTACGGTCAGTACGCGGATCTGATCCAGCAGGGCGGGGACGGCCGTTGGCGCGTCGAGGGATCGGCCCGGAATGTGGTGCTGGATTTGCGCTTTGACGCCCAGGCGGCCTCGGCCATGGCGGCGGAATTGACGGCATCAAATGCCGCCTATTTGCGCGGTCGAACCGGACGCGAACCCGGTGCCGGTGATCTCTATGCCGCTCATTTTCTGGGCCCGGGTGGGGCCGCCCGATTGATGGAGGCTATGTCCAGTCGACCCGGAGTCAGCGCCGCCGCGATGTTTCCGCAGGCGGCGGCGGCCAACAGGTCGATTTTTTACAAGGACGGCCGCCCCGCCACGGTTGCCGAGGTTCATGCCAATCTGAACCGGTCGGCCGGAGCGGGGACACCGGCGTCCACGGGGGCCACGCCCGCACTGCCGGATCTCGATGACCGTGCGCGCATGCTCGCGGCGAGACTGGATCGCCTGAAACAGGATCAGGGCCTGCTAGCACTGTTGCTGGGACAGGATGGTGATGGCAAGTCCGGCGGGTTCGGTGGGGCGTTCGGGCCTGAACCCACGCGCGGCACGGGATGAATTCTGCCGCGCTTTGGTAAATGAGCGTTAAGGATCAAGGTTCATCCTACGCTTTGAGCTAGTCTCCGATTCCCTGCAGTGACGAATCCTCGAGCGCCAACAAATGACTGCCTATCGCGCGCGCCTGACCGAGTTTGATATCCGCCGCCTGATAAAGGCGACAGACGCGGATGATCGTGCCTCTGCCGCGCACAAGCTGTGCCGCAGCATGGATAGTGGTGACCTGACTGAGCTGGATCGTGAGGCGGCCCAGAAAATCCTGCGGGTCATGGCCAACGATACTGCTGAACTGGTGCGCAGGGCCCTGGCTGTGACGTTGAAGGCTTCGGATTTGCTGCCCCGCGATGTTGCCCGACAACTTGCCGCGGATGTCGACAGCGTGGCCTTGCCGGTCATCGGTTTTTCGCCTGCTTTCAGTGACGATGACCTGATCGAGATCGTTCGTGCCGGGTCCGCTATCCGCCAGGTCGCGATCGCTGCCCGTCCCAGTGTATCGCGCGATGTCGCGACGGCGCTGGCCGTCGATGGGTGCGAGCAGGCTGTCCGAACCCTGGCTGCCAATGACAATGCCGATATGTCCGAGGCCTCGATGGGGGTGGCGATCGACCGGTTCGGGGCCTCGCCGGAGGTCGCTACCGCTCTGGCCTATCGGCAGGTCCTGCCGCTCTCGGTGACAGAGCGGCTGATTACCCTGGTTGGCGAGGCCGTTCGGGAGCATCTGGTGACCCGCCATGCTGTGGCCCCCGAAACTGCGATTCGGTTGGCTCAGTTCGCCCGCGAGCGCGCAACCGTCGACTTGGTGGACCAGGCCTCGACCAGCGCTGACCTGTCCGTGTTTGTGGCGCAGTTGAATTCACGCAAGGCGCTGAGTCCATCATTGATCCTGCGGGCGCTGGCCCGGGGGCAGATGGCGCTGTTCGAGCATGGCCTGGCTGAACTGGCCCAGACGCCTCACCATAGAGCCTGGCTGATGATTCACGATGCCGGCCCCTTGGGACTCAAGGCTATCTATGATCGTGCCGGACTTCCGCCGCGCCTGTTTCAGGCCGTTCGCGCCGGGGTCGATACCTGGCGAACCCTTCACGCCGAGGGTGCCGATACGTCCGGTGATAATTTCCGCCAGAGAATGCTGGAGCGTTTCCTGACACAGAGGCCGAATGCGCCACGTGAGGACCTGGCCTATCTGATGGAGCGTCTTGATCAGGCTCCGACTCAGGTCCAGGCGCGTTCAGCCGCCGCCTGACGCTGACCGGTAATTCGCCAAGGTGTCGGGACCGCAGGCGCATGACCGCCTGTCTCGTCTATAATCAACCGAGGTGGGCGGCCACACGGGACTCGAGCGTTTCGGCCAGGATGCGGCCGGTCGGATGCTCATCTGTCTGGATGCCGTCCCGCACCACGGCCCGGATCGCGTCAATGTGCGCTTCAACCAGCAGGGGCGGAGCGGCGAGCCGCTTTTCCGGATCGTCCATCATCTTGCACAATGAACCGGCCAGCCGGGTGACGAGTGGATACTGATAGGTCGTGCCCAGTCCCTTCAGGTCATGGGCGCGGAAATACAGGCTTTCTGCGGTTTCAGCATTGTAGCCCTTGTCGCGAATGTTGGACTGGGCCAGCTCAAGTTTGGTGATTTCGTCCTGCAACCACTGGCCGAATTGGGACGACATGGCCTTCAGGGCTTCTTCAGCCTTGGCTATGGCTGCCGCGTCAATGCCGCCGAAGCCGCCGCCGACCTTCATGCGAAGGGTATTGGGGGGTCGAATGACCTGGGCCGAATTGCTCACGATGAGGCTCCCGCAGAGTGTTACCCAACCTTGGCATTGCGCCCGTTAAGAACCCGTGACCGGTCAACTGTTGAATTGTTCGGCGAGTACGCGTTCCTCGAATGAACGCGTTGCATCGAACAGCATCGTCAGGGCGACGTCGCGACGTTCGTGCACATCGACCCGGGTTACACGCCGCACCTCGAAACTGTCTGCAGTGGCGCTGACGGGGCGTTTTTCAGCTTCCAGAACATCGAAACGTACACGGGCCTGATGCGGCAACAGGGCCCCTCGCCACTGTCGTGGGCGAAAGGCACTGATGGGGGTGAGAGCAAGAATGCGGGCGTCCAGCGGGATGATCGGACCATGGGCCGACAGGTTGTAGGCCGTGGATCCGGCGGCGGTCGCCACCAGGCAGCCGTCGCAGGTGAGCTCATCGAGGCGAACTGTCCCATCTATATAGATGCGGAGCTTGGCACTCTGCCGCGTCTGCCGGAGCAGGGAGACCTCATTGATGGCCAGGCCGGTGTGAAGCGTCCCGTCTTCGTCCCAAGCGTTCATTTGCAGGGGGTGAATGACTGTGCGTCCGGCCAGGGCCAACCGTCCCGGGAGGTCCTCCTCGTCGTAATCATTCATCAGAAACCCGACGGACCCGCGGTTCATACCGTACACGGGAGTCTGCCGTTCGAGGTTATTGTGCAGGGTTTCCAGCATGAAACCGTCGCCGCCGAGGGCGACGATCACGTCGGCTTCGGATGGTGCCACCGAACCATAGCGCCCTGCCAGACGCGCCCGGGCGTGCTCCGCCTCGACACGTTCGCTCGAAACGATCGCGATCTTCGGGAGTTTGCGGGAGGATAAGAAGCTCACGTCCGTACGCAAGCCGAGCGCGACCGTGAAGTCAAATGGCCTGGCCCGCATTGCCCCTGACAAGGGCGCGGAAAGCCCGGGCGGCTGATGCGGTCGAGATCGCGCCGCGTTGCCATTGTTGTTCGCCATAGTCACCCGGTGACCCGGCGTTCAGGACGCGAATTTCCCTGATCAGGGCACCAAATGCCGCACGGTCGATGCCGATAGATGAGCATGCGTAATAAAGGGCTTCAGGAGTCGCACCGTCGAGGGCCGATCGGACTTCCCCGACGGAATACCCGCCCAGGGCGGCCAGTCCTTCGACGAACAAGTTCAGGCGTTTTTCGCGTATGGCCCGAATCAGGAAGCTGGCGCGCAGTTGGCCAGAGGCCTTGAGCTTGGCAACCAAGCGACGTTCGGTCTCGGCACGATCGTCATCGGCGACCTCGTCCAGAGGAAGGGGGATATTGTGAAAGCTCTGATCGACAGCGTGATAGACTGCCGATTCCACAACTTCATCCTCGATCTGGAAGCGAGCTCCGATCGCCTGCCGCAGAGCGATGCCGACCCATTGGTAGAGCTGTTTCGCCAAGGTATCTGTCAGTCTTGGGTGGCGTGTGAGTGGCGCGCGTAGCGCGGCTATGCGCCGGGAATGTTCTACGAGCCGCCGCACACCGTCCGAACTGATTTCTGCCGTTCGATTGGAGGCGAGTGCCGTCAGTGTCGCGGGCTCGGCGCGTTCGATAATCGTGTCCGCAACCCGCCCGCTCAGGGCGGGGCGGCGCGCGACTTCAATCTGGTGCTCAATCGTGGCCTGAAGCAGGATGACGATCAGATCGTCATCCTGAAGAATTGAACTCGAGGTGAGGACCGGTCGTGCGATCTCGATCTCGTCGAGAGCCAGCATGATGATCAGGGCATGCGGTGCCCACTCTGAATGGGCGAGTTTTTCCGAGAGGCTGCGCCGAACATCCCGTTCGACCTGCTGGGCAAGGGTCAACAGCACCTCCCCCAGAATACCCGAAATTTCGCCGGCAGGAGGGTTAGTATTGCACAGGGATGTAATCGCGAGGAGCAGTCGCTCACGATCATTGACCGAGCGACTTCGTGCCAGCGTCAGTAAGTCACTGGCGGGCAGCGTTTCTTCGTTTGAATCTTGACGTGGGTTGAGCTGAACGACAACGGTCACGCCTGGCTCCGGTCCAAAATACGCAGACTTCCAATAGCTGTTAACCTTGTCGCCGTGTCGGTGAAGGTTTGATTAACGAAGGTGCCGGTGGTCCGGAGATACCTGTGTCGCCGATGCCTTGACCTCGGCGTTCTGCGGCGCGAGCGTTGAATCTGCCGAGGTGGCACATAAGCGATAGTGGAGCATGACCATGGCAGACGGAGCGGTGCAGTCCTTGAAGTCCCGAGTATCAGCCGAGGAATGGCAGGTCCGGGTCGATCTCGCGGCCCTGTACCGGCTGGTGGCCCTGCAGGGCTGGGACGACATGATCTTTACCCATATTTCGGCCCGGGTGCCCGGACCCGAGCATCATTTCTTGATCAATCCCTATGGGTATTATTTCGAGGAAATCACAGCGTCCTCACTGGTGAAGGTCGATCTTGAAGGCACGATCGTTCAGGAGACCACGAATTTCATCAATCCGGCTGGTTTCACGATCCATTCAGCGATCCATGCGGCGCGTGAGGACGCGCGCTACGTCATTCACCTTCATACTGAGGCCGGTGTCGGGGTCGCGGCCCAGAAGCACGGACTGCTGCCGATCAGCCAGAACGCCTGCCTGTTGCAGTATCAGGTCGCCTACCATGGCTATGAGGGACTGGCGCTGAACCACGATGAACGCGAGCGGCTGGTCGCGGATCTCGGCGACAAGTCGCTGATGCTGCTGCGCAACCATGGGACCCTGGCCGTGGGACCCACGGCGGCGGCGGCCTGGGTCGGGATGTTCTTCCTCGAGCGCGCCTGTGCCCAGCAGGTCGCGGCCCTGTCGGGCGGACGTGATCAGGTTCTGATCGCTCCGGATGCAGCCCAGGCGGAGACGCGGGAACAGGGCGGCGGCATCGGTATGGTCTCGGCCCTGGCCTGGCCCGGGGCCCTGCGACAGCTGGATCGCAGATCGCCGGGCTACGACAGTTGAGAGTTGCCGCGCCGGGGCTGGTTTGCCTCGCCGCGGCGCTGTCGGCCGGCTCCGCATGTGCCGGGGCCTGGACCCAGCCCAAGGGCAAGGGGCAGGTGATCCTTAAATATGAGAACATGCTGGCGAAGCATGGGTTTGATCCGGCCGGACATCTGTTGCCGCTGTCGGTTGATCGACAGGATCGTTCAATCGGGGTCTTTGCCGAGTATGGCCTGACCGATCGCCTGACCCTTCAGGTCAAGGGTGACTGGCAGACGGGGCAGGATGCCTTTGTCGATTATCAAGGTCGCGGGCCCCTCGAGGTCGGCGTGACCTGGCAGGTGTGGCGCGACGACGCCAATGCCGTCAGCCTCTATGTGGGATATGCCGACGGTGGTGAAGGTCGCAATGCCGGCTATGCATCCCCGGGAGTCGGGGACAGGGACTGGGAAGTGCGGACATCTGCCGGACGGTCCATGGCTGGAGGTCGTGCTTTCGTTGAGGTTCAAGGCGCGCGCCGGTTCCGGGAGGGGCTGCCGGATGAAACCCGGGCCGATCTGACCGTCGGGGCGCATTTCGGGCAGGACTGGATGCTGCTGGGGCAGGCGTTTGGCGGCGTGGCGGACAATTCGGGCCCGCGCTGGCTCAATCTCGAAACATCAATCGTGCGTCGCCTTGGTGACTGGAGCCTTCAGGTAGGGTGGCGTCAAACAGTTGCCGGACGTGAAGCCCCGAAGGCCAGGGGAGCGATATTGGCCCTCTGGCGTCGATTCTGAAATTTCCCGACTGGTACGCAAACAGTTTGGCGCGACGGAATCAAAGCCCTAGATCGTTACATTGTGTTCGGTTGCCTTGATTGCGGGAGCCGCTAATTCAGCGCTCGTTGTCCGGAGGCCTTGCACGCGTGTTCAAACGCCATTTTTTCCTCATTGCCGCCGTTGTCGTTATCGGCCTGATGGCAATGGCGGTTCTGATCCGGGTCGGATTTTCCGGAGATGACAAGAGCGGCGGGCCTTCGGGTCGTGGCGGCGGGCGCAGCCAAACGGTGTCGCAGGCCGTTGTCGGCCAGCGAGAGTTTTCGGATCAGATCAGGGTTCTCGGGGCCGCGCGAGGGCGGCGTTCGGTCAATATCACCTCATCGACCACGGAATTGATTACCCGGGTTCTGTTTGCTGACGGCCAGCGCGTGGCCGCCGGAGCACCGCTGGTCGAGCTGCAGGCTCATGAGGAGGATGCCGGTATCATTCAGGCGCGGGCTCAGGTCGTTCAGGCTCAGCGCGAGTATGACCGGTACCAGAATCTGGCCGATCGTGGCATCGCACCGCGCGTTACTGCTGAACAGGCTGAAACGGCACTGGAGACGGCCCGGGCCGGGCTGGAGGCGGCCCAGGCTCGCAGGGGCGACCGGATCATTCGGGCTCCATTCTCGGGTGTTCTGGGTCTGACCAGTGTTACGCCGGGCACGTTGATCAACCCGGGTGCGGTGATCACGACGCTGGATGACACCAGCGTCATCCGCGTCGATTTCCCGGTTCCCGAGCGCTATCTGGGTGTGCTGCGGTCCGGTACGCCGATCGTGGCGACGGCCGATGCCTTTGCGCAGGAAAGTTTCACAGGACAGATCTCCCTGATCGATATCCGGGTGAACGAGCAGACCCGGGCGGCCACGGCGCGGGCCGAGATTCCCAATCCGACCGGTCGGATTCGTCCGGGCATGCTGATGCGGGTCTCGATCCGTCAGGGGGCACGGCAGGCCTTGGCTGTTCCTGAGGCTGCGGTCCTTTATGAGGGGGAGGGGGCTTTCGTCTACCGTATCGCCAAGGGTGAACGGGGTACGAATGCACAGCGGGTCGAGGTGGAAACCGGTGCGGTCGAGGGTGGTTTTGTCGAAATCCTGTCGGGTCTCAACGCCGGGGATCATATCGTCGGTTCGGGCCTGAATCGTATTCAACCCGGGGCCCCCGTGACCGTCGCGGGTGAGGGGCGGGGCACATCCGTTTCGAGGCCATCCGGTACCGGACGAGGCCCGGCGCGATGATGCTGTCTGATGTTGCTGTTCGTCGGCCGGTCTTTGCGGCCGTGGCGGCCATCGTTTTGTGTGTCATAGGCGTGGCAGCCTTTTTCTTTCTGCCGGTGCGCGAACTGCCGGATGTGGATCCACCGATCGTCTCGGTCAGTACCAGCTATGCCGGTGCCTCGGCCGAGGTGATCGAGAATCGGATCACTGAGCCGATCGAGCAGCAGATCGCCGGCATTCAGGGGGTTGAGCGGATCAACTCGACCAGCCGGGACGGGCGCTCTAACGTCAGTATCGAATTCTCGCTGGATCGGGACATCGACAGTGCTGCCAATGACGTCCGGGATCGGATCTCACGCGTAGTCGGTCGTCTTCCGGATCAGGCCAGGCCACCGGAGGTGGCCAAGGCGGATTCCGACAGTCAGCCGATCATGATCCTGTTTCTGCGGTCGACGGCGATGAACCGTCTGGAATTGACGGATTATGCCGACCGCTACCTGATCGATCGTCTGGCCACCGTGCCCGGTGTCGCCCAGGTGCAGATCTATGGCGAGCAGCGCTATGCCATGCGGATCTGGCTGGATGCCGGAGCATTGAGTGCGCGGGGTCTTACGGTCACGGACGTTGAGACGGCCCTTAACAACCAGAATGTCGAACTGCCTGCCGGGGCGCTGGAGTCGGGGCAGAAAAATTACACGGTGCGTGTTGCCCGCACCTATGCGCGCGCCGAGGACTTTCAAGAACTACCGATCGGCACACGCGGATCGGCTCCCGTTGCGGGAGGGACCGGTCAGGCCGGTGTGACACCGACCTCAACCAGTGGCGCGTCGGGCGCGTTGCAGGCTCAGGCGAGCTACGTCACCCGTCTGGGTGACATCGCCCGGGTCGAGGAGGCTCCTGAGGAGGACCGGCGTCTGTTCCGCGGTAACGGTCTGGATCAGATCGGGCTGGCCGTGACGCGTCAGGCACAATCCAACGACCTGGCTATTTCGGATGGGGTGCGTCTGATGGTGAAGCAGGTGCAGTCTTCGCTTCCGGAAGGCACGGAACTGGTCGTCGGTACGGACAACTCGGTCTTCACCTCGCATGCCATCATGGAGGTCTGGATCACCATCGGCATTTCGCTGGTGCTGGTGGCTCTGGTCAATTTCGTCTTTCTGGGCAGTCTGAGGGCCGCCTTCATTCCGTCGATCGTGGCCCCGATCTGCCTGTTGTCGACCTTCATCGTTCTGGCTCCGCTCGGGTTCTCGCTGAACCTTCTGACACTTCTGGCCCTGGTGCTTTCGATCGGTCTGGTGGTCGATGACGCCATTGTGGTGACCGAGAACATCCAGCGCCGCCTCGATCTGGGCGAGCCCCCTCTGGTGGCGGCCGAGCGTGGGACGCGTCAGGTCTTCTTCGCCGTTGTGGCCACGACGGTGGTTCTGCTGTCGGTATTCGCGCCGCTGCTGTTCCTGCCCGGCTATGTCGGCCGGCTGTTCGTCGAGCTGGCCGCCGCCATCGCCGCCGCGGTGGCTTTTTCCGCTTTTCTTGCGCTCAGCCTGTCGCCGATGCTGGCTTCGAAAATCCTGAAACCTGTCGCCAAATCCGGATGGCTTGCGCGTCAGGTTGATCGGGCCATGGACGGGTTGAGGCAGTCGTATCGCCACTCCCTGGAAGCTCTGCTGGGTCGGCGGATCGCGGTCGCCGGCGTCGGTGGTCTGATCTTGCTGGTGGCGGCAGGGGCGGTCGGCATGTTCCTGACCCTCCCCAATGAACTGGTGCCACCGGAGGACCGTGGGCGGGTCATGATTCGGGTCAACGGACCCGAGGGAGCGGGCTTCGACTATACTCGCCGCATCATGCTGGGCCTTGAACCAATCATGGCCGGGTACAGGACGGCGGGCGAGGTCGACAGCTTCCTGGTTTCGGCCCCGGGCTTCGGCGGCGGCAGTTTCAATTCGGGCAATGCCGTGATGATCCTGAAGGACTGGTCCGAACGCACGCGGTCCGCGGACGAGATTTCCCAGGAACTGAACGGCAAGCTGCGCAGCCAGACGGATGCCCAGGTTAACGCCAGCGTACCCGGCGCATTTCAGCGGGGCGGCAGCAATTCCAACTCGATCGAGATGGTCGTGACCGGCTCTGAATATGATGAGCTCTATCACTGGCTGCAGCCGGTGCTGGCGCGGGCCCAGACCAATCCGGGCTTTTCCCGACCACGGCTTAATTACGAGCCGAATTCGCCGCGTCTGCTCGTGCATGTCGACCCGCAGAAGGCAGCGGCACTCGGTGTTTCGGCCCAGCAGATCGGGCGCACGCTGGAAACCATGTTCGGCTCACGACGGGCCACGACCTATATCCGGGGTGGGCAGGAGTATGACGTTATCCTGCAGACCGAACGCGAGAACCGGCGCTCGGTCGGGGATCTTGAGGCCCTTTATGTGGCGACCGGCGGCGGCCAGTTGGTGCCCCTGTCATCGGTGGTGACCACCCGGACGTCGGGCGATACGCCCGACCGTCGCCGACTTGACCGTCAGCGCGCCATTACCCTGAGCGCCGATCTCAATCCGGGCACGACCATCGCCGATGCCCTGACCTTCCTCGATGAGGTCGCCGCTGAACAGCCGGAGGGGGTGGCGACGGTCCAGTGGGGCGGGGCCGCGCGGGATCAGCAGCAGGCGGGGGGGGCGGTCGGCGCGGCCTTCGGTCTGGCGCTTCTGCTGGTTTTCCTGGTGCTGGCAGCCCAGTTCGAGAGCTGGATCACTCCGGCGGTGATCATGCTGACCGTGCCGCTCGCAGCCGCGGGCGGACTGTTCGGTCTGGTGATGGCCGGGTCCAGCCTCAACATCTACAGCCAGATCGGCCTGATCATCCTGATCGGGATCGCGGCCAAGAACGGCATCCTGATCGTCGAATTCGCCAACCAGCTTCGCGACCAGGGCCGGACTATCCATGAGGCCATCATTGAATCGGCGACCCTGAGACTGCGGCCGATCATCATGACCTCGATCGCCACCGCCTTCGGCTCGCTGCCGCTGGTGCTGTGGCAGGGGGCCGGGGCGGGCAGTCGCCAGACCATCGGGGTGGTGATCTTCTCGGGAGCCATGTTCGCGACCCTGCTGACCCTGTTCGTGGTGCCGGTGATTTATGGCGCGCTGGCCCGGTTCACCCGGTCGCCTGAATATACGGCGCGCAAGATCGAGGAATGGGAGGCACAGGAGGCCGCTCCGGCCGTCGGTCAGGAGCCCGGCGTTTCCGCCGGCGCATAGCCGGTCTCGGTCTTGAGAAAGGCGATGACGTCGCGACGGTCGGTCGGGTTCGGGAGGCCGGGGAAGGTCATCTTGTTGCCGGGCAGGAAGGTGCGCGGATTCTGCAGCCAGTGGTCGAGCCGGTCCGCGTCCCAGGCGAAGCCGGCCGCCTTCACGGGGCTGGAATAGTTGTAGCCGGCGTGGCTGCCGGCAGTACGGCCGAAGATGCCCCACAGATTGGGGCCGGTCATATTGGGGCCGCCCTCGGTGATCGTGTGGCACGACCGGCAGCGGGCGAAGACCCGACGGCCGTTGTCGAGGTCCCCCGCGTCATAGGGGGCGGGCAGGGCGGCCAGTATGGCGGCCTTTTCGACCGGGCTCGGCTCGGGCCGGGGGGGGGCAGCGGGCGCGGTCGACGACCCGGCCGGGCCGCAGCTGGCGAGGCCGAGACCCAGGACAGACAGGAGGGCGAGGGGGCGGATCATGACAAACTCCTGTTTCCGAGCCTCTTTGATAGCGCAAACACCGGATGCGGCAACGCCTGCGACGATCTGAGACTGGACGTCACCGTATCGCACCTGATAATCACTGTCAGAAGCAAATACGCAGGATCGCGCCGCCCGTGAGCGTCATGACCGACACCATTCAGTTGAACCTCGCCCGACGCGGTGACCGCGGCGTCATCGTGCGCGTCGGTGCCCATTGCCATCATGATGAACACGCGGTCGAGCTGGAGCGTCGCCTGCTGGAACTGGGCTTTGTCGAGGGAGCCCGGGTCGAGCTGTTGCATGAGGGCCTGTTCGGTCGTGACCCGATGGCCATGAAGATCGATGACATGAGGGTGGCGTTGCGACGGCATGAGGCGGCCAGTCTCAGTCTGCGCCTCGACTGTGCGACCGCTGCCTGATGGACATGGCCACGCGTCTGACCCGGGTCGCCCTGGTCGGTAATCCGAATAGCGGCAAGACGGCCCTGTTCAACGCCCTGACCGGGGCCCACCAGAAGGTCGCCAACTACGCCGGGGTCACGGTCGAGCGCAAGGAAGGCCTGATCCGTGCGCTGAGCGGCCGGACCCTGTCGGTGCTGGATCTGCCGGGCACCTATTCGCTGCGGGCCCGCAGTCCGGACGAGGAGGTCACCCGTGACGCGGTGCTGGGGCAACTGGCCGGCGAGGTGCCGCCGGACGTGATCGTCTGCGTCGCCGACGCCACCAATCTGCGGCTGGTGCTGCGTCTGGTGCTGGAACTGAAGCAGGTCGGCCGCCCGATGGTGCTGGCGCTGAACATGTATGACATCGCCCAGCGCCAGGGGCTGCGCGTCGACCTCGAGGCGCTGGGGGCCGAGCTGGGCGTGCCGATCGTGACCACGGTGGCGACGCGCAAGCGCGGCATTGATGATCTGGTCGCTGCGGTTGAGGCCCGGATCGAGGCGGGCCTGCCCGCCGGTGACAATGTCTGGAACGCGCCGGACGCCGCCGGATTGCGCACCGCGGCGCGCGAGGCCGAGCGCATCATGAAGGCCTGTGTTCTGCCGCCCGAGCGGCCTGACACCCTGACCGGCAAGATCGACTCGGTGCTGCTGCATCCGGTCGGGGGGCTGGTGATCCTGTTCGTCCTGCTGTTCGTCATGTTCCAGGCCGTGTTCAGCTGGGCCACGCCGGCGATGGACGCGATCGAGGCCGGGTTCGGCCTGCTGGGCGCGGGGGTTGCCACGGTCGTTCCGGCGGGGCTGGTGCAGAGCCTGCTGATCGACGGCATCATTTCCGGGGTCGGCAGCGTGCTGGTCTTCCTGCCGCAGATTGTCATCCTGTTCGCCTTCATCATCGTGCTGGAGGACTTCGGCTATATGGCCCGGGCGGCCTTTCTGATGGACCGCATCATGGGCGGGGCCGGACTGCACGGCCGGGCCTTCATCCCGCTGTTGTCCAGCTTTGCCTGCGCCATTCCCGGCATCATGGCGACGCGGACCATCGACAGCCGCCGCGACCGGCTGACCACCATTCTGGTATCGCCGCTGATGACCTGTTCGGCGCGGATTCCGGTCTATACGTTGATCATCGCCGCCTTCATTCCGCAGCAGACGGTGTGGGGCTTCGCCAATCTGCAGGGGCTGGTGATGTTCGGCCTCTATGCCGCGGGCATCGTCAGTGCGCTGGTGGTGTCGTTCGTGATCCGCCGCGTCTTCTGGCGCGGGGCGGTCGAGCCCTTCATGATGGAATTGCCGTCCTACAAGCTGCCTGACCTCAAGTCGGTGCTGATGAATCTGTGGATCCGGGCCCGGATTTTCCTGGGGCGGGCGGGACGGATCATTCTGCCGCTGATGGTGGTGGTCTGGGTTTTGTCGACCTTCCCCTATCCGCCCGAGGGCGCGGCCGGACCGGCCATCGACTATAGTTTCGCCGGGATCATCGGTCACTGGCTGGAGCCGGTGTTCCGCCCGATCGGTTTCAACTGGCAGATGGTCATCGCCCTGGTCCCCGGCATGGCGGCGCGTGAGGTGGCGGTGGCCGCCCTGGGCACCGTCTATGCCATCGCCGACGCCGAGAATTCGACCGGGGCCCTGTCGACGGTGCTGGCGGCCCACTGGTCGTTGGCCACGGGCCTGTCCTTCCTGGCCTGGTATGTGTTTGCGCCGCAGTGCGTGGCCACACTGGGCGTGGTCAAGCGCGAGACCAACAGCTGGAAATGGATGTGGATCATGGTCGCCTATATGACGGCCCTGGCCTATCTGGCGGCGCTGGTGACCTATCAGGCGGCGGTGGCCCTGGGCGCGGGCTGAGGTCGGTCCGGGCGGGGACATGGTGCCGGCTGCAGGAATCGAACCCGCGACATCCAGTTTACAAAACTGGCGCTCTACCAACTGAGCTAAGCCGGCCCCGTGTGTACGGACGGCGGTCCTTATGCTGGCGGGACTGCCGCGATGCAAGTCGTCGGGCCCCGGTTTCAGTCGAGGGCGGCGGCGATCCGTTCGGCCAGGGCCTGAAGCGTTTCCAGCTCGGCCATCGGGGCGTGGCCATGACCTTTCACGGGGCGATCGGCCCAGCGCGGGATGATGTGGAAATGCAGGTGGAAGACGGTCTGGCCCCCGGCCTGGCCGTTGAGCTGCATGACGCTGATCCCCTCGGGCGACAGGGCCCGTTCGACGGCGCGGGCGGTGCGCTGGACCGCGGCGGTGACCCGGGCCAGATCCCTGGGCTCGACCTCGAGCAGATTGCGCGCCTGCGAGGTCTTGGAGATTACCAGCACATGGCCCTCGGACTGGGGGAAGACGTCCATGAAGGCCAGCACATGCTTGTCCTGCCAGACGGTGACGGCGGGGACCTCGCCGCGCAGGATTTTGGCGAAGATGTTGTCGGGGTCGTAGGGACCGGTCAGACTCATGGAAACTCCTCGGTTGCCGACAGACTAACAAGGGAAGACGATGAGGGGGAGCCCGGCGGCGCAGACGGCGTGCGGGGTGGTCCGGAGCGACAGGAGACGACATGCTGAGATTCCTCGTACAGGCCCTGGTGACGGCGCTGGGGCTGTGGCTGGCCGCGCGGCTGATCCCCGGCGTGAACTTCACCTCGACCGGATCGCTGATCGCGGCGGCCCTGTTGCTGGGCATCGTCAATGCCGTGGTGCGGCCGATTCTGGTGGTGCTGACCTTTCCCATCACCCTGGTGACCTTCGGCCTGTTCCTGCTGGTGGTGAATGCGGCGACGATCGGCATCGTCGCCTGGCTGCTGGGCGGGTTCACGGTGGCGGGCCTGTGGCCGGGCATCGGCACCGCCGTGGTCACCGGTCTGGTCAGCTGGATCGCCGGCTCGATGATCGGCGACGACCGGACCTATTATCGCCGGGACTGAGCCTCGACGCAGCCGGGTGCGGCCGCGCCGGTCCGGCGGCGGTATGGAAGGGCAGGCGGAGCGCCGGGCCTTCGCCCGGTGTGCTTTGTGTTTACCGTTTCGACGAAGACCGACGCTCCGCGTGGAGATTTTCGACGAGCTTGCGGT
>NZ_CAXBDH010000015.1:0-81967 GCF_963974615.1 uncultured Brevundimonas sp. | reverse complement strand
GCCCATCAGCAGACTCGCCCTCGCCGAGGACAACCTGTTGAGGCTCCACAGCTAGCCGTTGCGGGCTCTTGTGCAAGGCCGGCGAAACACCGATCTTGCCA
This sequence comes from uncultured Brevundimonas sp., assembly GCF_963974615.1. Classification (GTDB taxonomy): domain Bacteria; phylum Pseudomonadota; class Alphaproteobacteria; order Caulobacterales; family Caulobacteraceae; genus Brevundimonas. Next base: position 81,866 of record NZ_CAXBDH010000015.1, on the reverse strand, counting down.
CCATGGCCCTCAAGACCACGGACACCCGATGGCAGGACGTGGTTCCGGTCTGTCGCAAATACTCAAAGACGCTCGCCGGCGGGTCGGAATGAACCCGAAATCCCCGGCCTTTCTGATCCTGTTCTCCGTCAGCCTGATCGCGGCTGCGGGCAATATGGGTCTGCAGTCGGTGCTGCCTGCGATCGGTCGGGAATTCGGACTGGCCGACACCCTGGTCGCCGCCGCCTTTGCCGTCTCGGCCCTGATGTGGACCCTGGCTTCGCCGTTCTGGGCCCGACTGTCGGACAGTCTGGGTCGCAAGCGCGTCATCATGATCGGCCTGGCCGGCTTCACCGTGTCGATGACCGGCTTCGGTCTGGCCGCGACCTCGGGGCTGGAAGGCTGGCTCGGGGTCGGCGTCGCCTTCGTGCTGATGGTCCTGGCCCGCACCGTCTACGGCCTGTTCGGCTCGGCCGCGCCGATCGCCTCCCAGGCCTATGTGGCCGATCGTACCGCACCGGCGGAACGGACCCAGGCCATGTCGCTGCTGGCCTCGGCCCAGGGACTGGGCACGGTGATCGGACCGGTTCTGGCCCCCCTGTTCGTTCTCCCCCTGATCGGGCTGGCCGGTCCCATGTATGCCTTCGCCGCCATGGCGGCGGTCGTGCTGGTCCTGGTCTGGCGGCGTCTGCCCAGCGGCGAGGTCGTGCGTGTACCCTCACCCAGCGGCAAACCGCGACACGCCGGCAAGGGCCTGTGGAAGGACCCGCGGCTGCGCGGTTTCCTGCTGTACGGCCTGCTGGTGACCGGGGCCCAGGCCATCAACATCTCCGTGCTGGGCTTTCACATCATCGATGAGCTGACCACGACCGGCATGACCACCGGCGCGACCCAGCCCTTCATCGGCCTGGCCATGTTCGCCGGGGCCACCGGCACCCTGATGGTGCAGTGGGGACTGATCCCCCTGCTGAAACTGCAGCCGCGCCAGCTGATGCAATGGGGCGCGGTGCTGGCATTGCTGGGCAATCTGATGAGCATCACCACGCCCGGTTATTTCGGCGTGGTGGTCGGCTATGCGGTGGTTTCCATGGGGGTCGGCTTCGCGCGCCCGGGCTTTACCGCCGGGGCCTCCCTCGCCGTCGACGGCCACGAACAGGGGGCCGTCGCGGGTCTGATGATGTCGATCGCCGGCCTCAGCTTTCTCGGCCCGCCGGTGATCGGGGTGGCCCTGTATCAGCTGGCCGTGCCAGCCCCGTTCGTGGCCAATGCACTGTTGCTGGCCGGAGCCACCGCCATCGTCTTCCTCAGTCGCCAGCTGCGCGACGCGGTGGTGGACCTGCCGGATCGCGACGAAAGTCCCTCGCCCGAGACCCCGCCCGCCTCCCAGCCGGGGCCCGAGGGCAACCGCTAGGTCCGGCCTGACCAGAACGACTTCCTTCCCGGCAAAAGCCGTGCGAAACCCCGACCATGGACTCCGCCAAAATCGAAAAACGCGTCGGTGTGAACGCGACCAGCGAACGCATCTGGGAAATCCTGTCGGACCTGCCCGGCTGGAACCGCTGGAATGCGGTCGAGACCGACCTGGAAGGGACGATCGGCTTCAGTAGTCAGATCACCCTGAGCGAAGGCATCGACGGTCTGCCCGGCCGTCGCCCGACCGTGCGCGTCGGCGACTGGCAGCCCTACGCCCAGCTGATCTGGACCGAAAAGCGCGGCTGGGCCTTCAACGTCGTTCGCTATTTCGAGATCGAGGAGCTGGAGGCCGGCAGCTGCATCGTCGCCAACGGCTTCATCTTCACCGGTCTGCGCGGCGAGCTGTTCCACGACAAACACCGCAAGGCCCTGCGCGCGGCCTGCGAGTCCGTGGCCGAAGGCCTGCGACGCGAGGCTCTGTCCGGCGATTTCGCTCCAGTTTGAATCTGGACCATTTTCTGGATCCAGGTCGAGTCGACCTGAATCCAAAATGGTCTAGCCGCCCTTGGCCATCGTGTCCTGGATGTTGATGATCGCCGGGGTCAGGATGACGATGAACAGCACGGGCAGGAAGAACAGGATCATCGGCACCGTCAGCTTGGCCGGCAGGGCCGCGGCCTTTTTCTCGGCTGCCGACAGGCGCAGGTCACGGTTTTCCTTGGCCATGGTCCGCAAGGCTGTGCCCAGCGGCGTGCCGTAGGTTTCGGCCTGGGTCATGGCCGTGGCCACCGACCGGACGCCCGGATGGTTGGTGCGCTTGGCCAGTCCCTCATAGGCCATGCGCCGGTCCGGCAGATAGCTCAGCTCGGCCGACAGCAGGGTCAGCTCCTCGGCGAGGTCGATCGACGAGCCGCCGATTTCCTGACTGACCTTCTGGATCGCGGCCTCGATCGACATGCCGGCCTCAACGCAGATCAGCAGGAGGTCGAGCGCGTCGGGAAACGCCTGCATGATCGAGGTGCGACGCTGCGATATCCGGTTCGAGATGAACATGTTCGGGGCATAGAAGCCGGCCAGGGCCGAAGCCATGACAGCCGTCACCCGGGTCATGGTCGGCAGACCGAAATCGTTGAACACGAACAGATAGAAGGCCGTCATCGCCAGAAAGACGAACGGCATGGAAAAGCGGAAGAAATAGAAGGTCGTCAGCGGTTTGGGGCCTCGATACCCGGCCTGGGCCATCTGCTCGGCGACCTTGGGGTCTTCCAGAAGCTTGGTCAGGTTCAGCCGTTCGACCACCCGCTTCTTGAAGCCCTCGTCATTGTGGCGCAGCCCCCCGGGTCCGGTCGACATGGTCTGGCGCGAACGACGCTTCATCTCTTCGCGGCTCTGCGCCACGGCCTTCATCCGGTTCTCCAGCTTGGCCCCGCCGCCGAACGAATCCATCAGGGTGACCAGCGTCGCGAACACGGCGATCGCAACGCCGACGCTGAGCAGATTTTGCGGGTTGGTGAAAAACTGGATCATGACGGGTTCAATGGCTCATCAGAATTTGAACGCGATCATCTTCTTCATCACGAAGATGCCGAAGCCCATCATCGCCACCGCCACGAACAGCATGAATTGGCCCCGGGGGTCGGTGAACAACACCATCATGTAGGCCGGCGTCGTCAGGGTCACGAGAGTCATCACCGCCGGTGGCAGCGAGCCGATGATCCCGGCCGAGGCTGTGGCCTCTGACGACAGGGCCTTGATCTTCTCGCCCATCATCCGCCGCGCGCGCAGTACGGCCGACAGGTTGGACAGGGCTTCGGCCAGATTACCGCCGGTCTTCTGCTGGATGGCGATGACGATAGAGAAGAATTTCAGCTCCGGCGTCGGCATACGCTCGAACATCTTGTCCAGCGCCTGGGGCAGGGTCAGGCCGACGCCCATCCCCTCGACCAGATGCTGGAATTCCGGCCCCAACGGCGCGGGACTTTCGCGCGCGATGATCTTGAAACAGTCATGAACCGGCAGGCCCGACTTGATACCCCGAACGATGACGTCGACGGCATTGGCGAATTCGGCCGAGAATTTCTTCATCCGGCGTTTGCCGAGGAAACCGACAACCCAGCGCGGCAGGCCCAGACCGAAGATCACGGCGACCCCGAGGGCGATCAGCGGATTCATGCCGAACAGCAACGACATCAGCAGGGCGGTGACCCCGATGCCGGCGCTGACGATCCAGAAGGTGCGGATATTCATCTTCAGGCCGGCGTGCTTCAACTTGGCCGCCATGGTCATGCGGGCCTTGCGTTCCTTGCGCTCGTGATCCTGCAGCTGAATCATGATTTGCTTGCGCCGGGCTTCGGGCGTATTGGCCGCCGCGCCCCCCTTGCGGGCGTTCGCGACCTTGGGACCGCCAAACCCCTGGGCCCGTTTGACCGCCTCGGCACTGGAATCGTCGCCGCCGACGAAGGCCCAGCCGAGACCGCCTATGGTGACGAAAGCCAGAATGGCGGCGAGGATCGGCAGCATCGTCCCTACTCCGCCGCGTCGAGGGCTTCCGCCAGCTCGCGCTCCAGCCCGTAATAACGGGCGCGGTCCCAGAAGCGGGGACGGGCGATGCCGGTCGAACGGTGCCGTCCGACGATCTTGCCGTTCTCGTCCTCGCCGGTGATTTCGTAGACGAACAGGTCCTGGGTCACGATCACATCGCCTTCGAGGCCCACGACCTCGGTGATGTGGGTGATGCGCCGCGAGCCGTCGCGCAGGCGGGCGGCCTGGATGATGACATCGACCGAGCCGACAATCATCTCGCGGATAGTCTTGGACGGCAGGCCATAGCCGCCCATGGTGATCATCGACTCCATCCGGCTGATGGCCTCGCGGGGGCTGTTGGCGTGCAGCGTGCCCATCGAGCCGTCGTGGCCGGTGTTCATCGCCTGCAACAGGTCGAAGGCTTCCGGGCCACGCACCTCACCGACGATGATCCGCTCGGGACGCATGCGCAGGCAGTTCTTGACCAGATCGCGCATGGTGATCATGCCCTGGCCCTCGAGGTTGGGCGGCCGGGTCTCCAGCCGCACCACATGCGGCTGCTGCAGCTGCAGTTCGGCCGCGTCCTCGCAGGTGATGACCCGCTCGGTCGGATCGATGAAGGCGGTCAGGGTGTTGAGCAGAGTCGTCTTGCCCGAGCCGGTACCGCCCGAGATCACCAGATTACAGCGCGAGGCCCCGATGACGCCGAGCACGCGCGCCCCTTCGGGACTGATGGAGTTGAACTCCACCAGATTGCGCATGGTCAGCTTGTCTTTCTTGAATTTCCGGATCGTCAGGGTCGCGCCGTCGATCGCCAGCGGCGGGGCGATAACGTTAACGCGCGAACCATCAGGCAGACGGGCGTCGCAGATCGGTGAACTCTCATCCACGCGGCGGCCGACCTGGGATACGATCCGCTGGCAGATGTTCATCAGCTGGGTGTTGTCGCGGAAGCGGACATTGGTCAGCTGGACCTTGCCGTTGACCTCGATGAAGACCCGACCGGCCCCGTTGACCATGATGTCGGCGATGTCGTCACGGGCCAGCAGCGGCTCCAGCGGCCCATAGCCGAGGACATCGTTGACGATGTCCTGGACCAGGTGCTCCTGCTCGGCCACCGACATGGAGACGTTCTTGATCGCTACCAGTTCGGCGACGATGTCGCGGATCTCTTCCGACGCGGCCTTGGTATCGAGCTGAGCCAGCTGGGCCAGGTCGATGGTGTTCATCAACGCATTGAAGATGGTGGTCTTCGTGGCGTGGTAATAGTCAGATTGCTCGCGGACGATCTCGACCGCCTGGGCTTTCTTGAGCTGTTCGAACCCGGCGGTGGACTTGGGCCCAGGCCCGGCGGCCTTGGGCTCGGTCTTGGCTTCGGGCCGCGCGCGGGCGGCCAGGGCATCGAGACGGTCGGCCGCCGGAGAGGCCGGTCGCGCGGCATGAGCAGCGGCGGCGGTCGCGGTCGCCTGAACGGCCAGCACGTCATCGCTGTCTGCATCCATGGCGAAGGGATCGTCCTGCTCGGCGTCCGCCGGCTGGGTCGTAGGTCCCGATTTCTGGGCCGCAGTCGCAGCTTTCCGGGGTGCGGGAGCACCGGGGCCGGGTTGTGCTGTGCGTTTTCCGAACACCCTGTTACCCGTCAGCGCTTCTTGAACATTTTGCCGAACAGCGAACCGGACTTGCCCGAACCGCTCTTGCCCCGCGGACCGGCGATGACCGGCAGCTCGCGGTTCGAGACGATCTGGGCCAGGGTCTGGAAGGCCTCGGCCGCCTTGGACTTGGCCCCGGCGTCCAGAATCATCTGACCGTTATTGGCTGCCGTGCCGAAGGTCTTGGGATCGAACGGAATGATCAGGCTGGGATGCACACCCAGGGCCGTGCCGAAATCCTTGGCCGGGATTTCCGGCCGGCCCGGCACGCCGACCTGATTGAGCACCAGCCGGGGCGGGGCGTCATTGGGGCGACCGTTGCGGATCAGGTCGATCATGTTCTTGGCGTTACGCAATGACGCCAGGTCCGGGGTGGCGACCATCACCACCTCATCGGCAGAGATCAGGCTGCGGCGCATCCAGGCGTTCCAGGTATGCGGCAGGTCCAGAATGACGAAAGGGGCGGTCGAGCGGATGCGGGTGGTGACCTCCTCGAACGCTTCCGGGCTGATGTCCCAGTCCGTGTCCAGCGTCGCCGGAGCGGCGAACAGACTCAGCTTGTCGGTACAGCGAACCATCATCCGGTCCAGCAGCACGGAATCGAGCCGGTCAGGCTGACCGAGGGCGTCGGCCACACCGCTGAGCGGGTCCTGGTTGAAGTCCAGCCCGGCGGTCCCGAACGGCAAGTCATAGTCGACGATGACGGTGTTGGCACCGATCCGCTCGCTCATTGCATAGGCGGTATTGTGCGCCACCGACGAAGCCCCGGCTCCGCCGCGGGCTCCAACGAAGGCGATCGAGCGGCCGACAAAGGGCTGGGCCGGGTCATTGAACAGGCCGCCGATGGCCGAGATCAGCTGCAGCGGCTGGATCGGGGCCACCAGATATTCGCTGACCCCGCGGCGCATGAGCTCGCGGAACAGCAGGATGTCGTTGGTCGCACCGATGACCACGACCTTGGTGCCGGAGTCACAGACCTCGGCCAGGGTATCCACCTCGTGCAGCAGGGTCTGCGGATCCTGCAGGCATTCGACGATGATCAGGGGCGGGGTCGGTTCGTGACGATAGGCCTCGACGGCCGCCGCCGCACCGCCGATGCGGATCTGGGTGGTGGCCCGCGACAGACGGCGGTCCTGACCGGCCCGTTCGGCTGCGGCCAGCGTATCCTGACGCTCGGCGAAGACGTGGATGGCGATCCGCGGGACAGATACCTCACCGATGCCCGGACCGACCCCGACCGGGACCGGCGCTGAAAAGGCAGCCGAGGCCCCCGCGACCAGATCTCCGACGGGATTGAAGCCTGCGGCCGGACCCTCGGCGGCGTCCTCGGACACGACACTGGCCGGAGCCATGAATTGCAGCGGCTGCCGGGATGAGGCGTCAGCCTCGATCACGGGCGCATCGGCACCGTCGGCGTCGGTGACAAAGTCCATTTCGAGATCGAACTCGTCGTCGACGGGGTCGAAGGGATGGGGAGCGGACACACTGGTCATGGGGTCTATTCCACCGCTCGGGCGATGCGACCGGCGACCAGCGAATCCTGTGGCGCGGACGTGGTCTGGCCACTGCGATAGTTGTCGAACACCACCGCTGCGCGACCGGAGTCGGCGGGACTCATCGGACGTGCCGCCATGATGTCGCGCGGGTCGGCAATCTGCGCCGCCATATTGGCGGTAATGGCACAGCCCAGCCCGGCGGAGCTCTGGTTCGAGAAACGTCCCCCCATGTCGCCGCCTTCGTTGGCGCAAACAGGGACGTGGGCCCGGATGGTCTCAAACCCGGCCAGCACCGGTGCCCTCGGATCCGGCGCGGTATAGGCGGCGACCTGGATGCGGTCACCCGGAACACCGGCCTGTTCCAGGGCGGTGCGAACGCCCCAGGCGGCTTCGCCGGCAACAGGATCGTCGCCCGAAGGAGCCTCAACGCGAATGACGGCGGCTCCTGAAGCACCGAAACGGGCGGCCAGGTCACGCAGGGCGGCGTGTTGCGGTCCCGACAGACCGGTCTCGTGGACCGCCAGGGCGATACGGTCGAGGCCGGGCTCGACCTGCAACGAATATCGCGAGAGCGGCGTCAGCGGCGCGGGCTGTGCGCCCATCGACATGTCGGCACAGCCGGACAGGGCCAGGCTGGCCGCAAGGACGGTGCCGGCGACGGCGGAAACGGTCAGGCGAGGACGGGCGCTGGTCACGGGATTCCTCATTCGATCACATAGCCCACAGGGCCCTGCCAGCCGGTCCGGGGCGAGGTGCTTACCTCTCCGGTCGGGCGGCTGTAATTCTGGTTGAGCTGGCCGAACAGCAGGGTCTGGGCGTCGTTGGCGACCTGCAGGCCGTCAGCGGGGGTCTGCAGGCGACCGGGCGAGGTCGGGGAGACGATATAGGCCTCAACGATGATCACCAGTTCGGTCTCGCCCGACAGATAGTCGCGCGACCGGAACAGGGCTCCCAGGATGGGCAGATCGCCGACGCCGGGCAGTTGGTCAATGTTCTGACGGGTGTCCTCGCGCAGCAGGCCGGCGATCATCAGCGAACCGCCCGACGGCAGTTCCACCGTGCTCGAGGCGCGACGCACATTGAGCGCCGGGACCACCAGGGCATTGGGGCCGGTACCGCCCAGGGTGAAGGCCCCCGAGGTGGTCAGCTCGGACACTTCGGTCGACAGCTGCAGCGAGATACGGCCCTGCGACAGAACGATCGGCCGGAAGGCCAGCCGTACGCCATAGGGTTTGAACTCGACCGTGACATTGCCGTCCTTGTCGCGGCCGACGGGCACGGGGAACTCGCCCCCGGCCAGGAATTCGGCGTTTTCGCCGTTGACCGAGGTCAGGTTGGGCTCGGCCAGGATGCGCACCAGTCCGGCGCGTTCAAAGGCGCGCAGGGTTCCGGCCAGTGAGTTTCCGTTACCGGCATTGTCCGCATAGGTGGCGATCCCACCACCCAGCTGGCTGCCTGAAACGCCGAAGGTGGCGCTCTGGGCGAAGGTCAGACCGTCGGCGACATTGTTCAGAACGGCGTTGACGTCGAGACCCAGCTGTTTGATGGCGGTGCGCTGCACCTCGACCACACGGGCCTTGACCATGACCTGGTCCGACCCGGCGATGGTCATCATGTTCAGCACCTTCTCGGGAGCCGACACGAAGGCGCGGGCGATCTGGGTCACCCGATCCGCCTCGCCGGGACTGTTGACCGCTCCGGTCAGGATAATGCTGTCATTGACCGCTTCCGCACGCACGCCGGATCCCGGCAACACACGGTTCAGCGTGTCCTGAAGGGCGGACACCCCGGCATCGACCCGGATCCGCAGCGACAGGATGGTGCGACCCGTGGCATCCAGAATGACGGCGTCCGTCTCACCCGGCTGCAGACCGATGATGGTGATGCGCCGCGGTGAATGCAGCATGGCCTCGGCCACCGCCGGATTGGGCACGATCACATCGCGCGCATCACTGGGCAGGTCGATGGCCATCGACGAGCCGCGCGGCAGATTGATCAACTGGGGCGCAGCCCCCATGGCGACGGTCGAACGGCTCTGGGCCACGGCCGGGCCGGGCGCGACACTGCCGAGGGCCAGCAGCGCCGTGCAGGCAACGACGGCGAAACGGGTCAGGGTCAGGGATTTCATTGGACCACCACCACTTCCGGGGTGCCGCCACGATAGATACGGACAGCTGATGACTGGCGGGTTGCCGGAGCCACCCGGCCGGACGGTCCGGCAGTGTCGGCATAGGATCTCAGCACCAGTGACAATTCACCCTCGGACTTGGCCAGGGCCAGGGCCTCGGCGTCGCGCGACCCGAGTTCCAGGGTGGCGGTCGCCCCGACCACGGCCTGGGCGTCTTCACCGGCCCGGGTCGACTGGTCGATGGCCAGAACCTTGACGTTCTGCATCACAATCGAGGAGGAAAATTTGGACCGGTCGCTATCCTGCGACCCCATGTTGGCCATGTTGGTTTCGCGCGTCATCAATACATCGACCCGGTCGCCGGGCAGGATGAAGCCGCCGGCGGCAGTCTCGACCGTGACGCGGATGGCCATGGCCCGCATGCCGGGTTCCAGATAGGCGGCCATATAGCCGCTGTCGCCGGCCCGGACGATCTTGCGACCAACAATCGGCTCTCCGGCCAGAATGGGTTCACGGACCACCGAACCGATATAGTCGGACTTGGCACCGCCGGTGGCGAGATCAGTCGCGGCACGGGCGACACTGGCTACGGCACCCTCGGGCTTTTCAACAACCGGACGGTCAGAACCGGGCAGGGCCACGGTACCGTCGGTAATGAACATGGGATTGACCTCGTCGACGGGCCAGTCCTTCCAGGCCATGTCGGCATCGGCCAGCCTCTTGCCGGGCTCGAGATCGCGCGCGGCGACCAGCACCTTGGCCATCGGACGGGTGTCGACCACGGCCGCGGCCGAGGCAACAGCCGTCGGCGCGCCGGACCCCATGGCCCGAACGACCAGGGCCAGGCCGATCGCCGAGACGGCGGCAATACAGATTACGACGATACGGGCAGGCTTCATCGACGGGCTCCGGCGGACGCGACCGGATACGGATCAGAGTCCGCTCCTGTCAGTAATGACCATGACGGTCGCGGGTTAACGTGCCCCTAAGCTGGTAAACGCCTGTCCTGTGCTGCGCTTTCACAGTCCCCGCGCAAACAGCTCCAGAAGGGGACTCGACGGATAGGCCATCAGGGCACCGGCCGCGATGGCGACGCCGTAGGGAATATCGCCCCGGGGTTCCATCAACTGGACCACCCAGCCGGGAGCCCCCAACAGATAGGGTCTGGAATAGAAGCGGGCGAAGATCAGAACCAGACAGAACAGGCCACCCATCACGCCGGTCCACAGCAGGAACATGCCCGCACCGGTCACACCCAGCCACAAACATGAGGCCGCGATCAGCTTGGCGTCCCCGCCGCCGATCCAGCGCAGGGCGAACATCCCCGCCCCGATAAACAGGGCAGCGACAGCCACCCCGACATGGGCGGCGATCGCCATCGGGGCCAGGCCGACCGCCAGGGCCGCCGGAAAGAAGGCGACGATCAGGGTTCCCGAAATCCAGTTCGGGATAGTCATGCTGATCAGGTCCTTCAGCCCGGCGGTGATCGCCAGGGCTGGTAGAATGCTCAACAGGGTCAGGGTCAGGGCGTCCATGCCGCATTGCTGCAGCACCGCCGGTTAAGGCGGAGTTTCAGGTCCCGGACAACAGGAAGACCGGAGCGTTGCCGCCCCGGCCTCCTGGTTTCACGACGGCTTGTCGGTGCCGTTAGGCGCCGGCGGTACCGCCCATGCCCGTAACCACGGCATTGAACTTGTCCTTGATCGTCGCGCCCAGTGCGGTCACGGCCGAAATGATAACAACGGCGATCAGGGCGGCGATCAGGCCATATTCAATGGCCGTGGCACCGGACTCATCATTCATAAAACGCGAAACGAAATTGGTCATCTGAACTTTTCCTTAGGTCGAGGCGATACGGGCAACTGGCGGAGAAGGCCGGTAGCCCGCCTGACCCCAATAAGCAGGTCCACCATCGGCGAAGGGGGTTAAGGCGGCGTCGTCAGGAATGGTTATTGAATGTTTACTGTAAATCGAGGTCATCTGAATACAGAAAGGGCCGGGGCGTTTCCGCCCCGGCCCTTCCGGTTTCAAGATGGCCCTGGCCCGGTTAGGCGCCGGCAGTACCACCCATGCCGGTCACGACGGCATTGAACTTGCTCTTGATCGTCGAGCCCAGTGCGGTCACGGCCGAAATGATAACAACGGCGATCAGGGCGGCGATCAGGCCATATTCAATGGCCGTGGCACCGGACTCATCATTCATAAAACGCGAAACGAACTTGGTCATTGTAAGTATCCTTCTTTAAGCGAGCAGTCGATTTCCACCAGGAGGGTCATCGGTTTGCCCGCTTGACCCCTATTTGCATGCTGACAATGCACCCTCTTGATTAAATTCGAGTAAAACTACCGGAGACCAACGATTATTTTATGTTGACGACGCGTTTACTATAAGAACACCCCCTTTTCAGGGTTTATTGAGGATTAGACGGCACCTTCGTGATCGCCGCCTCGCGCGCGCCCAGTTTAAAAGTGGAAGCCGCCGCCATGTCCCGACCCGTATTCCTTCGTCCCGCAGCCCTCCTGGCCGCCCTGGCTCTCACCGGCATTACCCTGCCGGGAACCGCCCTGGCCCAGTCCCGCCCCCTGAACGTCGAGATCGACCAGTCGACCCGGGTTCAGCTGAGCGGGCCCGCAGGATCCGTCATCGTCGGCAACCCCCTGATCGCCGATGTCACTGTCGTCGACGCCAATACCCTGTTCATCACCGGCAAGGGTTACGGGGTGACCGAAATCGTGGCCGTCGACACGATCGGGCGCACCGTATTCCAGAACCAGGTGGTGGTCTCCGCCGGCAGCGGTACCGGGCGGGTTCGCGTCTGGCGTGGCGGCACGGCAACCGAAATGGCCTGCGCCGCGTCATGCTCACCGTCGGTGCGCACGACCCCGGTGCCTTGATCAGCGATCCGGTCGCCGCCATGCCCTCAATTTTCCGCCTTCCCCGTGCCGGCATCCGTGGCAAGCGGCGGATCGGCTTCTGGCGCGCCCGCGACGGCTCGGCCGCAGTCGAGTTCGGCATGGTCGCCATGCCGTTCTTCTTCATCATTTTCGCGGTGCTGGAACTGGGCCTCGTGTTCGTGGTCGACTCGGTTCTCGAAAACGCCACCCTCGAGACAGCGCGTCTGATCCGGACCGGACAGGCCAAAAATTCGTCGATGACGGCCGCAGGATTCAAGCAGGATCTCTGCGGCCGGATGAGCATTTTTGCGGGAGACTGCGCCGCCCGTGCGACCGTCGATGTTCGCGAAATTCCCGGCTTTACCAGCCCCAATCCCCCGGACCCGATGGCCTCCGGAACCTTCCAGACCACAGAGCTCACCTACACCAACGGCGTGGCCGGCAGCATCATGCTGGTGCGGGTCTGGTATAAACACCCCCTGATAACGCCCTTCATGAATCAGGGTCTGTCACGGTTGAATGACGGCACGGCGATGCTGGTCGCCACGTCGGTGTTCCGCAACGAGCCCTTCAACTGATGGCCGCCCGCACCCGCAAGAGCCTGTTCGCCCGCCTCCGGGGAGATCTCCGGGGCGTTTCCGCCGTCGAGTTCGCGCTGCTGGCTCCGATCATGATCGCCTTCTATTTCGGCCTGGCTGAGTTCTGTCAGGGCTATATGGCGCAAAAACGCATGGGCCATGTCTCGGCGATGGTGGCCGATCTGGTCGCCCAGAGTGATACGATCTCGGGTACCCAGCTCGCTGACATTTTCAAGGTCGGCGATCTCATCATGAAGCCCTTCCCGGGGGCTCCGCTCCAGCAACGGGCATCCAGTCTGACGCGCGACACCAACGGCGTCGTCAAGGTCGACTGGAGCCGCGGTGCCGGCATGGCGGCGCGTATGACCGGCAGCACGGTGGTCGTTCCCGCCGGTCTGATCGCCAACGGCGAAAGCCTGATCATGACCGAGGCGACCTATGATTATGATTCACCGGTCGACTATCTGATGCCGCCCATCACCCGCTTCAGCCAGACCTACTATCTGCGACCGCGGACCGTCGACCGCATCACCTACACCAACTGATCGCCGGTCAGGGCTTCGCGCATGGCCCGGATCTTGGCCGTGGTTTCCTGCAGCTCGGCCTCCGGATCGCTGTCGGCGACGATGCCTGCTCCGGCCAGGGTCCGATAGGACCAGATACCGTCGCGTCGCACGAAGCCGGCGGTGCGGATCAACACCGAAGCGGTCAGGTCTCCGCTGTCATCGATCATGAACAATGAGCCGCACCAGGGCCCGCGCGGAGGTTCGTGCGCAGCGATCACCTTCATGGCCTGATGTTTGGGCGCTCCGGTGATCGAGCCGGGCGGAAAGCTCGCCTCCAGCAGGTCGGCGGGACCCAGGTCCACCCGCGCCTCGCCGCTGACGGTCGACACCAGATGATGCACGGTCGGGTGGGTTTCAACCTCGAACAGTCGCTCGACCCGCACCGAGCCGGGCCGGGCCGTGCGGGCCAGGTCGTTGCGCATCAGATCAACGATCATCAGATTCTCGGCCCGGTCCTTGGCGCTGGCTTCCAACTGGGTGACCAGAGCGGCGTCCCTCACGGGATCGGGGTCCCGTGGGCGCGTGCCCTTGATCGGCCGGGTCTCGATCCGGCGATTTGCGGCGTCGAGAGTCAGGAACAGTTCCGGCGAATTCGACACCAGGGCCCGGTCGCCCAAACGCCAGAATGCGCCATAGGCCGAGGCCCGGGACTCTGCCAGCCGGACCATCACGTCGAACGGGTCGGCCCCGGGCACCAACTCACCGGTCCAGGCCCGGGCGATATTGGCCTGAAACAGTTCACCGGCGGCGATACGTCCGATCACGTCGGCCACAGCGTCCCGATAGGTCTGGTCCGTCGTTTCCGCCCTGAATCCGGCGGCCGGAGCGGGCGGCGAGCCGCTCTCTACCCCGCTCCGCAGCCAGTCGCCGGCAGTGTCGGCTGCCGCTCGCGCCGCGGCGGCGTCAACGCCCCGGCCGATCGCCTGGACGGACTGCTGCTGATGGTCAAAGCGCAGCAGCGCCGGATAGCGGGCCAGCATCAGATCCGGCCAGACCTCGGCGCGCGCCCCGGTGGCCGGTCGGGCTCCGGCGTCATAGCTCATCAGGCCGACGACCCCGTTCGCGAACGGGGTTTGCCGCAGCCGGGCGAAAGGCGCGGCGTCCTCGACAGGGCCGACATAGGTCTGGTCCGGATCGGCCCCGACCCAGGACCAGCGCCCCAGCGGACCGCCATCCGACAGCAGGGCCAACGCCCCGTCCCGCCCCCTGAGACCGGCCGCCACCGACAGTGGATCGCACCATGGCAGGGTCCGCGCATCAACGACGCGGAGAACGTCGGTCATGTCATCAGGCGCGCGGTGATCCGGTCACGCAGGGCCCCGTCCACACCGAGCACTCGCTCGAGATAAGTCTCCAACGTGCCGCTGTCGGACTCGATGGCGGACAGCGCGGCTTCCAGATAGGCCGGCTCGACACCCAGAAAGGCGACCACAGCGTCATGCGACGGCGACCGACCGGTCATTTCGGCCATCTGCCGGGCGATGGCCGGGGCCCTTTGCTGCAGGTCGACAGCCGTATTGGTCAGCAGATAGTCGGCGATCATGTCATCGCGCCCGACGCCCAACAGTCGGTGGGTCAGGGCCGCCAGCAGCCCGGTGCGGTCCTTGCCGGCGGCACAGTGAATCAGCACCGCCCCCTCCGCCTGACCCAGAGCCTGAAAATAGCGGCGGAACAGATCGATATGGGCCGGTTCAAACGCCAGACGGCGATAGGTGGCGCTCATGAACCGCCGTCCCGACTCCTCGGTCAGATCACCCGACTTCAGAAAGGTGATGTGCGGGGCCTCGCCGCCGTCATCATGCTCACTCTCGATGAGCCGGCCGGTAAAGCCGGGGGGGCGACGCGACGGCTGTCTCCGACGTTCGCTGGGGCGGCGCAGGTCGACCACGGTCCCGATATCAAGCGCGCCCAGCTGCTGCAGGTCGGCTTCACTGGCGCGGGCATGGTGGGCCGAACGAAACAGCCGCCCAGCCCGTACCCGAGAGCCCGGCACGGCGTAATCACCATAGTCCCGGAAATTGTCGAGGGCATCAAAGCGGAGGAGGCGGGCGTCGGTCATCGCCCCTGCATAGACCAGTCCCGCACACTGTTGAAACTACCCGTTACGGGGCCGACTGGCCGTGGTTCCCGACCAGACCCGCCATGGCGTCAAGATAGGCCACGAACGCCTCGCGCCCCTTGTCGGTCATCTGTGCCCGGGTCACCGGCTTGCGCGCCTGAAAGCTCTTGCTCACTGCGACGAAGCCCGCCTCTTCCAGCTTGCGCAGATGCACCGAGAGATTGCCGTCCGTCGTCTGCAACCGGGCCTTCAGCTCGTTGAAGTTGGCGGACTCCGCCCCGGCCAGATAGGCCATAATGCCCAGACGAACGCGGCCGTGGATGACGTCGTCGATCTGACCGATATCGAAATCGTCCGCCATCAGACGATCTCCGACGGTTCCTGCCGCATCAGGATCAGCCCGGGAACCAGGGCAACCAGGAATAACACTGCGGTGAACACCAGATAGAGGCCTGCCCCGTCGGCGAACCAGCCGACGGCGATGGCTCCGGCGAAAGACAGCACGGCGACGGCCGTCATCCAGCGGACGCCCGTCATGGCCCCCGCGATCATCCAGGCTGAACCATAGGCGACGAAGACGACGATGGGCATGACGTCCATCACCGACCAGTCGCCCGTCTTGAGCCCCATGGCCATCAGCCCCAGCCAGGTGGCGAAGATGCCGATGCCGACCGCCGACCATGCGGCCCCCACCGCCCGGTTGCCGGCCGAGTTGCAGCCCGGCTTGCCCTTCATCCGACCGATCAACATCAACAGCGCCAGGGTGAACACCACACCCGCGCCGATCCAGAGCCAGAGCGGGGCCCATGGGCTGGCGGTGATCACGCCGCTGAGCAGGGCCCACTGACCCAGGTTGGCGATGCCGAAGACGAAGGCAGCGGTGACGAGTATCGGCCCCGCCAGCAGCGGTGCGTGTTTCCCCTCGTGGGCCAGAGCCCGCATATAGGCGATGTCCTCGTGGACGGTTTGCAGCGGGTCGTGGGTCATGGTCAGGCCTCCTGTTCATCCCGACCATGACACTTCCACTTTGTGACGTAAAGTACTTTTATCTGAACGGCGGCTCATCGAAGGCCCGCAGTTTGCGCGAATGCAGGCTGGTGCCCTCCTGACGCAGCAAGCCCACCGCGGCGATACCGATCTGCAGGTGTTCCGAGATCGACCCTTCGTAGAAACGATTGGCCTGACCGGGCAGCTTGATCTCGCCGTGCAACGGCTTGTCCGAAACGCACAACAGGGTCCCGTAGGGCACGCGGAAGCGGTAGCCCTGGGCGGCGATGGTGGCGCTCTCCATGTCGATGGCCACGGCCCGGCTCTGGTTGAAGCGCAGCGCCGATTTGGAATAGCGCAGCTCCCAGTTCCGGTCGTCGGTGGTCACCACCGTGCCGGTGCGCAGGCGGCGCTTGACCTCCTCGCCCGGCGCGCCGCTGACCGACTTGGCCGCGTCATAGAGGGCACGCTGCACCTCGGCGATCGACGGGATCGGAATGTCCGGCGGCAGCACCGCGTCCAGCACGTGATCATCGCGCAGATAGGCGTGGGCCAGAACATAATCGCCGATGGTCTGGCTGGGACGCAGCCCGCCACAGTGGCCGATCATCATCCAGGCGTGCGGCCGGGTCACGGCCAGATGGTCGGTGATGGTCTTGGCGTTGGACGGACCGACGCCGATATTGACGAGGGTGATCCCGGCCCAGCCCGGCGCGGTCAGGTGGTAGGCCGGCATCTGATGCTTGCGCCAGGCCGTATCCATGATGGCCAGCTCGGGATCGGCATTGTCCCGGGTGATGACCACGCCGCCGGCGCACGACAGGGTCTCATACGGGCTGTCCGGGTTCTTCAGCTGCTCGCAGGCCCAGCGCACGAACTCGTCGACATAGCGGTTGTAGTTGGTGAACAGGATGTAGGACTGGACGTCCTCGACCGGTGTCCCCGTATAGTGCCGCAGCCGGGCCAGTGAGAAGTCCGTCCTCAGTCCGTCGAACTGGGACAGCGGGAAGTCCTGGGTCGGGTCGAACAAGCCATCGGAAACCTCGTCACCGATGTTGGCCAGGTCCGTGGTCGGGAAATGGCGGGCGATCGCTGCGGTCATCGACCGGTCCAGCACCACATCGGACCCGTCCATCACATAAGGGAAGGGAATCTCCTGTTCCGAGGGCAGGACTTCGAACGTGGCCCCGTAGTCCTGTTCCAGCAGGGTCAGCTGCTCTTCCAGATAGGTGCGGAACAGATCCGGCCGGGTGACGGTGGTCGAATAGACGCCGGGCCGGGACAGGCGGGCGTAGGCGCGGATCGGCTGCAGGTCGGGGCGTTCTCCGAACCAGCTCACGCGGAGCGTAGGATAGGTGAATAGTCCCTTGGCCCGGGCTTCCGGCGAGGCGCGCTCGCCACCGGAGACAAAGCTTCGAACTGCGTCCCGCAGATTCGCGACCGATTGATTGTAGTGGGTTTCGAGGCGGTCCAATGCCGCCTGTGCTGTCATGGTTTCTGTCATGACCTCCTCTAGCGGAAGTTCGTGACCTTGGCGAGACGGTCAAGGTTGCCTCGACACCTCAACCCAGCTCGCGGCTGAAGAAGGCGCTGACGTCATCCAGCACAGGGGCCTTCCTCCGGAACAGCGGCGAGAAGGTCGCGATCAGGTCCGTATGGTTCAGCCCCGGATAGAGATGCGCCTCCGACCGCCCGCCCAGGGCCCGGATCCGGTCGTTCAGGATCACCGTGTCATCGTCGTGCACCACTGTATCGGCCGTGCCGTGGCCCAGCCACAGCGGCGGAGCGTCGGCCCGGGCGAAGGTCACGGGCTGGGTCAGGGTCGGATCGGGGGCGCGACCGAAGGCATTGACCGAGGCCGGTACGTCGAAGGGCAGGAAGTCATAGGGTCCGGCCAGGCCGGCGGCGGCCCGGATCAGGTCGGGCCGCTCCACCGCCGCCATATAGCGCCGGTCCAGGGTAATCATCATGGCCAGATGAGCTCCGGCCGAATGCCCCATCACACCCAGCCGTGCCGGATCCCCGCCGTAGCGGGCCGCCACCGCGCCCACCGCGGCCGTCGCCGCCGCCGCATCCTCGATAAAGGCGGGAAAGCGCGCCTGCGGCACCAGCCGGTAGTCCGGAATGGCCACGACGAACCCCTGCGCGGCCAGGGCCTGGGCCGCCCAGGCATAGACGGTCCGCGACCCCGAATCCCAGCCACCGCCGTAGAAGAACACCAACACCGGCCTGGGCCCACCAGCGGAACCGGTCGGCGCATGGATGTCGAACCGCTGCCGGGGATCGTCGCCATAGGACAGGCCCTGCGCGACCCGCCGCCCCCCCGGATCCCGCGGCCCGAGTGCGTTCATCAGGCCGAGAGGAGAACAGGCGGTGGCCAGCGCGCCGAGCGCGGGGGCGAATAGTCCTCTACGGGTCATGCGGTCTCGTCAGTCCATGGGTCAATGCGCCTAGATACGCATGAAACGCCAAAACGGCTCAACTCGCCCTATCGCGCACCGGCGATCAACGCGCCGCAGTTGGCGTCCTTGGCCAGGCCCGGGTCAATGAACGGCAAGACCGCCGCCAGCGGATTGACGAGGGCAGCGATCACGCCCGCCAGCCCGACCTGCCCGGCCACCGCCGCACCGTCGACCCCCAGCTTCGGCGCGATCAACGCCCCCCTGACCGTGATAGGGGCCCAGACGCGCAGCAGACGGGGCCGTTTGGTCTCCCCGTCGATGCGCAGGTTCAGGGTCTCGGCTCCGAGGTTGATGGTACCCGTGCCCTTGGCCACCACCACGTCCGTGTCGATGACGAAGGTCCTGGCCGTGGCCAGACCGCCGCTGACCGTGAAATCTGCCACCGCACAGCGAATGTCGGTCGTCGTGCGATCCCCCGACAGCAACAGGCTCAGTCCGCGCCCGACATTGATGCCCAGCAGCTCGGCGAAGGCCTTGCGGATCTGGCCATGAGGCACGACCAGACTGATCGTGCCCCTGGCGTTGGCCGCCAGAGCGTGGACCGAGGCCCCCGGCCCTTCCAGCCGGGCCCGGCCCAGCGTCTGTCCGGTCACTGTCGGGGCCCCGTTGCGGGCAGGGATAATCAACTCCAGCGGATAGCCGGACAGACGGAAATCGATCGTGCTGTACGGCATGTCCTTGCGGGCATCGATCCGCGCCGTGCCGTTCAGCTCACCCCGACTGAAGGTAAAGGCGACCGGATCCAGCTTCAGCACACCCCCGTCCAGCCCGGCGTCCAGCCGCACCCGGCGAATTTCCAGATCGTTGCGTTTCACCGACGCCGCGCGATAACTCAGCGTTCCATCCATCGCCCGCAGACGCTCCGTCTGCAGAGGGGCGTCCGGCAACAGGCGGCCAGGAATTCCCGAGGTCACCGTGGTACCACCGGCGTTGACCTGGGGCCGGGCCCCCAGCACCGTCATCAGGTCGGCGATATCCAGCGACTGCGAGCTCAGCGTGGCCTCGACCCGACGCCGGTCGCCGACCTTGTCGACCTTGATGTTCCCTGACAGATCCGACGAGCCGACCCGTCCGCTGAAGTCCTTGAACCGGAACAGGGTGCCGTCGCGGCTCAGCGCCCCGCTCAGGCGATAGCGCGGTGTATTGGGCAGGGTGATCCCGGTCAGCAGATACAGGTCCGCCAGGTCCCGCCCCTCCAGACTCAGGGTGGCGTTGAACTGACCCAGATCGAACGGGCGGGTGATCGCGCCATCGGCCTTGAGCCGGGAATTGACCCCGGCCAGTTCGGCGGTGAAGTCATAGGGACGGTCGCGGCGGATATTGATGAAGGGCCCTCCGCGTACGGTCAGGGTCAGGGGGGTGCCGTTTATGGTCCCGTCGCCCTGCAGATGAAATCCGGCCTGTTCGTCCGCCCCCTCGCGCGCGGTGACCGTCGCCTCCAGCTTCACATTGCGCCGCTGCTCGTCCAGCGACAGCTTACCGTCGGTGATGATCAGCCGCTGGATCGGCGGCAGCTTCAGCCCCCGACCGTCATCGGGCCGGTCGGGGTGCAGGGCCCAGCTGGTGCGGCCGTCCTTGTCGGCGATCAGCACCACCTGCGGCCGCACGATCGACAGCAGCGGCATCTCGATCTGGCCCGCGAACAGGCGCCGCATCCGCACCATCACCAGAAGGTCGTCGACCCGGACCGTGTCGCGCGCCAGCGCCCAGTCCGGCCCGCCGATACGCAGGTCACGCACCCGGGCAGACGGCGTCCAGCTGAACAGATTGACGTCGAGGTTCCCGTTCAGCTCGATCTCGCGCTCATAGGTGGTCGAGGCCCAGCGGCCGATGGGCCCGCGCAGCCAGTTCCAGTCGAACAACAGCAGGAACAGCACCACCGCCGCGACCAGCAGCAGGGCGATCGCGGCGGCCCATTTCTCGGCCGGGCCGGGTCTACGGAATGCGGTGTAGACCGGGTCATTGGCCCTGATCCAGTCGCGCCACTGGCCCGCGCGCGTACCGGCCGGCACCAGGATTTTTTCCCACAGGTTCGGCCAGTTCAGGGTGGAATTCAGGCGATCGGACAAGGCGGCGGTTCCGGATGAACCGTCGTAACGCTCCAGATCGCGACTCGGCACCATGAAGCCGCATCAAAACCCGGCGTGCGGGGTCGCCGGGCGACGACGGACAGCAAAAAGGGCGCGGCCGGAGACCGCGCCCTGTCTGTGATCGGTCGCGTCGGGGTCAGTCGGCAGGTTTCAGATGGGCGTCCAGCCAGCCGAACACCTCATTGTGCCATTGCAGGCTGTTCTGCGGCTTGAGGACCCAGTGGTTCTCGTCCGGGAACACGATCAGACGGCTCTCGATGCCGCGGCGCTGCAGGGCAGTGAAGGCCGACAGGCCCTGGGCCGTGGGAATGCGATAGTCGCGCTCACCCTGGACCACCAGCATCGGCATCTGCCACCGGTCGACGTGATTGGCCGGATTGAATTCCTGATAGGCGCGCGGATTTTCCCACGGCGTGCCACCGTTTTCCCATTCAGTGAACCACAGCTCCTCGGTGGCGAAGCCCATGCTGAAGGTGTCGAACACCCCGTCGTGGTTGACCGCACATTTGAACTCCCCGGGCCAGTTGCCGGCGATCCAATTGATCATATAGCCGCCGTAGGAGGCCCCCAGGGCGCAGGCGTTGTTGCCGTCGAGGAAGGCATATTGCGACTGGGCCGCGGCCCAGCCCTTCTGCAGGTCTTCGAGCGGGCGGTCGCCCCAGTGCTGGCTGATCGAATCGGTGAAGGCCTGGCCGTAACCGGTCGAGCCATGGAAATCGATCATCACCACCGCATAGCCCGCCCCGGCATAGCTCGACGGGTTCCAGCGGTAGGACCAGCTGTTGCCAAACGAGCCCTGCGGCCCACCGTGGATCAGGAAGGTGACCGGATATTTCCGGCCTTCGACATAGCCGGCCGGCTTGATCACATAGCCGTGGACGGTCTCGCCGTTCCAGCCGTCAAAACTGAACTGCTCGGCCTCGCCGAACGTCTTGTCGTTCAGCGACGGGTTGACCTCGGTCAGACGGCGCACGGCGTCGCGACTGCGGTAGCCCTTGAAATAGAGGTCCGACGGCGCGTTCAGGGCGTCACGGGCATAAACGATACCGGTCGGCGTCAGATCGAAGGCCGAGACATGACCGGCCCCGGTCACCGGCGTCACCGCCCCGTTGCGCGTATCTATGGCGAAGATCCGGGTCTGACCGACGTCGCCCGCCGTGGCATACAGGGTCCGGCCATCCGCCGACCACTGCAGGCTGTCCGCCGACCGGTCCCAGTTGGCGGCGATCTGGCGGGTCTGGCCGGTGGCCACGTCGCGCAGGAAGATCGCAAACTTGTCGGCCTCAAAGCCCGGACGGGCCATGGCGCGATAGGCCAGGGTGCGACCGTCGGGCGAGAAGACGGGGCCGGTGTCCCAGGCGTGGTTGGCCTCGGTCAGATTGACGAAGGCCCCGTCGTCGCTGATCCCGTCGGTCTGGTACAGGTCGAAATTGGTGCTCCACGGCTCTGACTTACCTGCCACCCGAGCCGAAAAGACCACCGAATTGCCGTCGGGGGCGAAGGTGAACTCGCTCTCGTCGCCGAACGGCTTGGACGGATTGTCACCGTCGAACCCCTTGGTCACCCAGACCGCGTCGCCGATGGCGTGGCCATCGGCCCCGATGTCCTGGACGAACAGATGGTTCTGGGTGCCGTCATTCCACGTGTCCCAGTGGCGCACGAACATGCGGTCGTAGACCATGCCGGTCGATTTGCGCTCGCCCTCGGCCTTGGCCCGGTCGACGCTGCAGGCCAGATCGGCACAGTCAGGAAAGACCGCCAGCGACACCACGACACGGTCAGTGGCAGGACTCAGACGATAGGCGTTCACATCGACCGGCAGGTCTGTGACCTGGACCGGACCGGTACCGTCGGCCTCGGCGCGCCAGACCTGGCTTGAACCGGACCGGCCGGACAGGAAATACAGATGGCCGTCGGATCCCCAGCGGGCGGTGTTGGCCCCGCCGTCCGAGATCGCCAGCCGTACCGGCGCGGCGTCCCCGGCCACGTCGCGGATATACAGACTGCCCGAGCGGCGGTTGGCTTCAACGTCCGTCGCCGTGACCGAATAGACCACCCGGCGGCCGTCGGGCGAGACCCGCGGGTCGCCCAGCCGGTTCAGACCGATCAGGTCCTGATAGGTGAACGGTTGCTCGACGTCGTGAACGACAGCCACGCTGGCCGCCCCGGCGGCGGCCGGGGCCTCGGCCATGGCGGGCAGTGCCGCGGCACTCAGCAGGGCGGCGGCACTGAGGCTGGAAAGCAGAAGGGGCAGACGGCGCATGCTGAACATCCTTGGCATCGGTCACAAATCCGGTGCGCAGGGGTAGCACCCGTCCGCCTCAGGTCAATGCCGGGCGCGAATGCGCACGCGCCGCTTGCCCGCCGCGCCGTGAGCGGCGACAACCGCTTTGCATGGAGTCTGTTCCCCTCATTCCCGCGTCGGACGCCCACATCTGCGATGTCCTGATCGCCGAGCGGGCCCCGCGTCTGACCGGCTCCTTCGCCTGGCCGGCCCTGCGTCCTTTTTTCTACCGGCTGCTCGGTTACCGGCACGCCCGCACCATGGCCGACGCCGTCGGTGACCTGTCCGGACCGGACGCCTTCGCCCATATGTCCGACCTGCTGGACCTGAAGGTCTCGGCGCTCAATCTCGAGCGAATTCCGGCCACCGGCCGTTGCGTCGTGGTCTGCAACCATCCGACCGGCATTGCCGACGGTATCGCGGTGCATGACGCGGTCAGCCGACGCCGGGCCGACGCCATCTTCTTCGCCAATGCTGACGCCTTGCGCGTTTCGCCCCGACTGGCCGAGACCGTCATCCCGGTCGAATGGGTGGTGGCCAAACGCACCCGCGAAAAGACCCGACTGACCCTGCTGGCGGCGAAGACGGCGTTCGAGGCTGAACGCTGCGTCGTCCTGTTCCCGGCGGGGCGAATCTCGCGCGTCGGTCCAGACGGGGCCCTGGCCGATCCCGAATGGGCGGCGACCGCTGCGTCCCTGGCCCGGAAGTATGCCGCCCCGGTGGTGCCGATCCACGTCGCCGGCCCGCGCTCGCACCTGTTCCACCTGTTCCACCGCATCTCCGACGAACTTCGTGACATCACCCTGTTCCACGAGCTGCTGAACAAACAGGGCAAGGCCTTCCGCCTCCACGTCGGCCGGCCGGTCGATCCGGTCCGCCTGCCCGCCGACGCCGTCGAGGCCACCCTGGCGCTGAAGACCTTCACCGAACGGGTCCTGGCCCACCAGCCGGACGCCGATTTCGCATGAAAATCCCCCTGTCCGACGCCGCCGCCACCGCCCGTCTGGGCGCGGCCATCGCCCCCCTGCTGGCCCCCGGCGAGGCCGTGCTGCTGTACGGCCCGCTGGGCATGGGCAAGTCGACCCTGGCCCGCGGTCTGATCCGGGCCCTGACCACGCCGGACGAGGACGTGCCCTCGCCCACCTTCACCCTGGTCCAGTTCTACGACAGCGATCCGCCGGTGGCTCATTTCGACCTCTACCGCCTGACCCGGCCCGACGAGGCCTTCGAGATCGGTCTGGACGAGGCGCTGGACGAGGGTTGTGCCCTGATCGAATGGCCCGAACGGCTCGGCGAGGATCCCGCCCGCCAGCTGGGCCCCGACCGCCTGACCATCACCCTGTCCGAACAGAACCTCGACGGTGTCGACGGTCGCCTTGCGACCGTTTCCGGCGCAGGCTCATGGGAAGCCAAGCTCACCGATGTCCATGTCTGACCGCGAACACCAGCGTCTCGACTTCCTCAAGGCGTCCGGCCTCGCGGCTGCCGCGCGCGCGCCCCTGCCCGGCGACGCCTCGACCCGCCGCTACGAGCGGCTGACCACCCCGACCGGCACCTCGCTGATGCTGATGGACCAGCCGCCCGCCGCCGAGAGCGCACCGTGCGATCCCGCATGGTCGCCGGAGCGCCGTCGGGCCGAGGGGTGGAACGCCGTGGCCCGGCTGTCGGCCGGTCGCATCGAGGCCTTCGCCGCCGTCGCCGCCCATCTGCGCTCTCTGGATCTGTCGGCTCCTGACATCATTGCCCTCGACGCCCCCGCCGGTCTGGCTGTGCTCGAGGATTTCGGCGACGACCTGTTCGCCCACGCTATCGACCGGGGCATCGACGAGGCCCCCCTCTATCTGACCGCCGTCGAGACCCTGGCCCGCATCCATGCCGCCCCGACCCCGGACGTCCTGAAAGGTCCCGCCGGGGACTGGCCGTTGTTGCCCTATGACGAGACCGCCCTGCAGGGCGGGGCCGATCTGTTCGTCGACTGGCTGCCGAAACTCGATCCGGCCCTGACATTCGACAGCGCCACCGTGGCCGGATGGCATGCCGCCTGGGCCCCGGTCGTCGCCGCCGGAGCTGCCGGGGCCACGGTCATGGCCCACCGCGACTATCACGCCGAGAACCTGATCTGGCTGCCGGGGCGCGCCGGTCCGGCCCGGGCCGGGATGATCGATTTCCAGGACTCTGTCCGTGCCCATCCCTCCTGGGACCTGCACTCCCTGCTGCAGGACGCGCGCCGCGATGTCTCGCCCGCCCTCGAGCGACTGGCACTGGACCACTATTTCGCCCTGCGCCCTGAGGTCGACCGCGCCCCCTTCATGCAGGCCTATGCCGGTCTGGCGGCCCTGAACGAGGCTCGCATCCTCGGCATTTTCGCCCGGCTGATCGCTCGCGACGGCAAGCCCCGCTACCGCGCCTTCATGCCGCGCATGTGGGCCCATCTGAACGCCAATCTGAAGGCCCCCGGACTGGACGGCGTCGCCGCCTGGTTCGACCGCCACGTGCCGGAGGCCAGCCGCCGATGACCGCTCCCACCACGGCCATGGTCCTCGCCGCCGGCCTCGGCACCCGCATGCGCCCGCTGACCAACGACCGACCCAAGGCGATGGTCGAGTTGGCCGGACAATCCCTGATCGACCATGTACTGGACCGGCTGGCCGGAGCCGGGATCGACCGGGCCGTGGTCAATGTTCACTGGTTCGCCGACCGGCTGGAAGCGCATCTGGCGGTACGCGGACGCGGCCCGGCCATCGTCATCTCCGACGAGCGCGCCGACCTGCTGGAGACCGGTGGCGGGCTGAAGAAGGCCGCCCCCCTGCTCGGCCCCGATCCGGTGTTCGTGGCCAATATCGACAGTGTCTGGACCGACAACGGCGACGCCCTGGGCGATCTGGCCCGATTGTGGGACCCGGCACGGATGGACGCGGTCCTGCTGCTGGCCCGGCGCGAGGGATCGATCGGCTTCGAGGGCGGCGGCGACTTCTTCCTCGCCGACGACGGCCGCCTGACCTTCCGCGGCGACGCGGCTGAAGCGCCCTTCGCCTATATGGGCGTGCACATCACCCGGCCCGACTATGCCGACGCCGGCCCCGACGGACCCTTCTCCCTCAGTCCGCTGTGGCGTGCCTCGGCCGCTGCCGGCCGGCTGTTCGGCTGCGTGCTGGACGGCGACTGGATGCATGTCGGCGACCCGCAGGCCCGCGACGCCGCCGAGGCCAAACTGGCTGGAACGGCATGATGATCGCGCGCCTCAAACAGGGAGACGCCGCGCGTCGACCGATAGGCGCACCATGACCGCCGCCTTTGATCCCTTCGCCCCTGCCGGGCCCCGCTGGTACGCGATCCCCGCGCACCGGCCCTTTCTCGAGGATCTGGCCGCCGGGGTTCTGGCCTGGCTGGGCGAGCATCCGCCCGAGACCCTGTCCGACGCCACCATCCTGCTGCCCAACCGCCGCGCTGCCCGCGCCTTCACCACGGCCCTGTCGCGGCTCGGTGGTGACCGTCCCGTGCTGCTGCCCCAGGTCCGCCCCCTCGGCGATCTGGAAGAGGACGAGGCCCCCTTCGCCCCCGGCGAACTGGGCCTGGACCTGCCCCCGGCCATCAACCCGCTGGCCCGGCGCTTCGAGTTGGCGCGTCTCGTCGCAGCCCACGACCCCCGGGCAGCGACCTCGCCCCTGCATGCGTTGGAAATGGCTGACGCTCTCGGCGCATTCCTCGACTCCTGCCAGATCGAGGAAGTTTCCGACCTCGGCCTCGTCTCCAGCCTCGCCGGGGCCGATCTGGCCCAGCACTGGATTGAATCCGCCGCCTTCCTGGCCATCGCCGTAGACCAGTGGCCCGCCCGCCTGGCCACGCTGGGCCTGATGGATCCCGCCGCGCGCCGCACCGCCCTTCTGCGCCGGCTCGCCGAGACCTGGGATTCCCGGCCGCCGACCCACCCCCTGATCGTGGCCGGGTCGACCGGCACGGCCCCGGCGGCGGCGGCCGTTATCGGTGCCGCCGCCCGCGCCCCGCAGGGTTGCGTCGTCCTGCCCGGACTGGACCTGGACCTGTCACTCGATGCCTGGAACGCGGTGGACGAACAGCATCCCCAGGGGGCGTTGAAACGGCTCCTGGAACGGCACGACATTGCCCGCGACCGGGTGTCGGTCTGGGGACCGGACGGGGCCGCCGAGCCCTCGGCCCGCCGTCGCCTGATCGCCGAGGCCCTGACCCCGCCCAAGGCGACCGCCGACTGGCGCGACACCATAGACGCCATGGCCCGTGAGCCGGGCAACCCTGTCGTCGAGGGTCTCGATGGCCTGACTCTGATCTCGGCCCGCGCCGAGGAAGAGGCTGCCGCCGTCGCCGCCGTCCTGATGCGAGAGGCACTGGAGACGTCGGGCAAGACCACCGCCCTGGTCACCCCCGACCCTCTGTTCGCCCGCCGCGTTCAGGCCCGGTTATCGCGCTGGGGCCTGGAGGCCGACTCCTCGGCCGGCTCGCCCCTGTCGATCACGCCGGTCGGCGTCCTGCTGGCCCTGATGGCCGATTTGGTCGGGGAACCGTTCAGTGGCGCGACCCTGCTGGCCCTGCTCAAACATCCCGTGGTCCGTCTCGGTCTCGACGACCGCGCCCTGGCCGATCAGACACGGATGCTGGAGCTGCACGGCCTGCGCGGTCCCCACCCCGCCGGCTGGGCTGCCATCGAACGTCACTTGGCGCGCGCGCGCCTTCCCCGTTTCGAGCGTCCCCGCTCCGATGCCTGGCTGACCCAGATCGACGAGGGCGAGGCCCTGCTGACCCCGCTACGCGCCGCTCTGGATCCGTGGCTGGAGCTGTTCGCCGCAGGCCCGACGGCTGTCGACGCTGCCGCGACCGCCATGGTCCACGCCATCGAGCGAGTGGCCAGCGACAAGAGCGGTGCCACCGATGGTGCCTGGCGCGGGGCCGAAGGCGAGGCGGCGGCGCGGATGCTGTCCGGCCTGATCGCCGACGGGGCCAGCCTGCAGCCACTGTCGGGCCCGGACTTCGCCCGCCTGATTTCCGGCCTGCTGGCCAACGAGGTCGTGCGAACAGGCGGGGCGGCCCATCCACGCCTTTTCATCCTCGGGGCCATCGAAGCGCGGCTGGCTCGCGCGGACCGCATGATTCTGGCCGGTATGGAGGAGGGCGTCTGGCCGCGCGGCGCGCCGATCGACCCCTTCCTGTCGCGCCCGATGCGCAAGACCCTGGGCCTGCCCCCGCCCGAGCGCCGCATCGGTCTGTCGGCCCACGACTTCGCCCAGTCGGCCTGCGCCCCTGAAGTCATTCTGCTGCACACAGAGCGGCGCGGCGGCCAGCCCTCGGTCAAGTCACGCTGGCTGTGGCGGCTGGAAACCCTGGTCGGTGGTGCCGGCCACGCCCTGCCCGGCCGTGCCGATATCCTGGCCATGGCCCGCGCGCTCGACGCTGCCGAGGTCACCCCGCCTCCGTCCCTGCTGCCCGCGCCCCGCCCGGCCCCGATTCCGCCTGTGCACCTGCGCCCCCGCCGCCTGTCGGTGACACGGATCGAGGAATGGGTGCGCGACCCCTACGCCACCTATGCCCGCTTCATCCTCGGACTGGAGGCCCTGCCCCGCCCCGACGAACGTGTCGACGCCCGGCTGCGTGGCACCGCCATCCACGCTGCCCTGGAACAGTTTGCCGTGACCTGGCCGACGCTGGCCCCCGCCACGGCCGAGGAGACCTTCATCGACCTGTATCTGGATCAGTTGCGCGACGGCGGCATGCCGGACGCCGCTCTCGCCCGCGAGGTTGTGCTGGCCCGCAACGTCGCCGCCTGGGCCGTCGGATTCGAGACACAAAGGCGGGCCGACGGGGCTGTCATCCTGATCGAACAGCGCGGCGTCATGGAGATCGACGCCCCGCGCGAACCGTTCCGCCTCAGCGCTCGCGCGGACCGGCTGGAGTTGCACGACGGCATGCTGACCGTGATGGACTTCAAGACCGGCATGGCACCGAGCTGGAAACAGGTCCGCACCGGTTTCTCGCCCCAGCTTTCCCTGACTGCCGCCATCGCCCGCGCAGGCGGCTTTCCCGGCCTCGGCACACCGGAGCCGGGGCAACTGCTCTATGTCACGGTGACGGGACGCCGTCCGCCCGCGACCGAGGTCGACCGCAGCGGCGACGCCCAGAAAAAGGACGCCCAACCGATCGCCACCACCATCGACGACGCCGTGGAGGGGCTGAACCGCCTGATTGCGACCTATGAACAGGCCGATCAGGCCTATGTCTCGCGCGCGGCACCGCAGTTCGCCCAGCGCGCTTTTTCTGACTATGACCACTTGGCGCGGGTGCGCGAATGGTCCGTAGCCGACGAAGCGGAGGGCCCGGAATGACCACCGCCCAGGCCCGCGCCGCCGATCCCGCCATCAATGCCTTCGTCATGGCCAACGCCGGCTCGGGCAAGACCACCACCCTGGTCGATCGGGTGGCGCGCCTGCTGCTGGACGGGTCCAAGCCCGACGCCATCCTGTGCCTGACCTTCACCAAGGCTGCGGCGGCCGAAATGCAGCGCCGCCTTTACCAGCGCCTCGGGGCCTGGGCCGTGGCCACCGATGATGCGCTGCGCGAGGACCTCGGCAAGCTCGAGGCCCGCTCGCCCGCAGCCTATGACCGCGCCGGTCTGTCGCGAGCCCGCGCGCTGTTCGCCCGCGCGCTGGAGACTCCCGGCGGGTTGAAGATCCAGACCATCCACGCCTTCTGCGAACAGCTGCTGCGCCGGTTCCCGATTGAAGCCGGGGTATCGCCCGGCTTCCGCGTCATCGACGACACAGAGGCGACCGCCGTCTCGGCCATCGCCCGCGAGGCCCTGGCCCGCGCCTCGTTGAGCGAGGCCTGGCCGGCCCTGTCCGATGCTTATGCGGCCATGAGCGAGACCCTGCATCATGAGGCCTTCGAGGCTATGTTCGGCGTGTTCGAGGCAAGGCGTGCGGCCCTCGCGGCCTATGTCGAACACGCCGAAAACGAGGGCGGCCTCGCCGATTTCGTCGCGCGCTCGGTCGGTTTCGAGGATGCCGCCGAGGCCGACGCCGAGACCCTCGAGGCCGAGGCTGCCGACCCGGCCGCGATCGACGCGGACCGTTGGCTGTGGGCCGCCGGTGCCCTCGACCGCGCCAAGGCCGCAGGCGACCGGGACAAGGCGCGCCAGATCCACAACTTCATTGAGACCGTCCGCTTGGGCGAGGGCCGTTTCACCGACCTCACCGCCATCCTTCTGACCAAGGAAGGCTCCGCAGCGGCCTGGTGCGTCAGGAGCGCGGCGGTGAAGGCGGAACCCGGCCTGTCAGACTGGCTGGTAGAGCAGCAGGACCGGGTGGTCGCAGCGGCCCAGCGCCTGCGCGCGGCCCATGTCGCCACAGAGACGATCCACGCCCTGACTCTGGCCGGGACCTATGCCCAGGCCTATGCGGCGGCCAAGACCGCGACCGGCGCGCTCGACTTCGCCGATCTGATCGCCCGCGCCCGCGCCCTGTTGACCGACGGTCCCGGTGCGGCCTGGGTGCTGTACAAGCTGGACGGCGGCGTCGATCACCTGCTGATCGACGAGGCCCAGGACACCTCGCCAGAGCAGTGGGCCATCGCCCGCGCCCTGACCGAGGAATTCTTCGCCGGTGCGGGGGCGCGTGAGGACGGTCGCGAACGCACCATCTTCGTCGTCGGCGATGAGAAACAGTCGATCTTTTCTTTCCAGGGCGCGGCACCGGAGCGGCTGCTGGCCGAAAGCCAGACCTATCGCCGTCTGGCCGAGGCCGCCGGACGGTCCTTCGAAACGGTCGAACTGCTGCAATCCTGGCGCTCGACACCCGAGGTGCTGGCTTTCGTCGACCAGGTCTTTGCCGTGCCCGACCACGCCCGCGCGCTAAGCCCGGGCCGGGGCGAGATCGGCGATCGGGTCGATGTCGTCGTGCGCCACACAGCCGGACGGGCCGACGGCCCCGGTAGCGTGGATCTGTGGCCTGAAGAAAAGGAGGATCCCGCCGAGGACCGCCGCGCCTGGGACGACCCTCTGGACGCCGGAGCCGGTCAGGGAGCGCGCCGCCGGGTGGCCGAGAGGATCGTCGCCGAGGTCCGGGACATCGTGGAGTCGGGCCAGGGCGTCCACGCCAAGAACGCAACCGACCGCACCGCCTGGCGGCCCGCCGACTGGGGCGACGTGCTGATCCTCGTCAAGAAACGCGGCCCGATGTTCGAGGAGATCCTGCGTGCCCTGAAACGGTCCGGCGTCCCTGTCGCGGGGGCCGACCGGCTGAAACTGGCCGAACATCCGGTGTTCGAGGACCTGCTGGCCCTCGGCCGTGCGGCCCTCTACCCCGAGGATGATCTGACGCTGGCGGGCCTGCTGCGCAGCCCCTTGTGTGATGTCAATGAACAGGGGCTGTTCGACCTGGCCCAGGGCCGTGCCGGAACGTTGTGGCGCGCCCTCACAGCCCGCGCGGACGAGCGGCCGGAATGGACGGCGGCGCGCATTTTGGTGCGATGGTTCCGGGCCGAGTCCCGGGTCCGCACACCCTTCGATCTCTACGCCCGCCTGCTGAACCATCGCGACGCGCGCGGGCTGACGGTGCGCCAGCGCTTCATGACCCGGCTGGGTGGCGAGGCGGCCGACGCCCTCGATGCCTTCCTCGATCAGGCGCGGACGGCCGAGGGGCGCGGCGTCACCGACCTGGAGCGGTTCTGCGCCGATCTGGCGGCCATCGACCAGACGGTCAAACGCGAGATGGACGAGCCACGCGGCGAGGTCCGGGTCATGACCGCCCACTCGTCCAAAGGGCTGGAGGCCCCCATCGTCATCCTGCCGGACACCATCTTCGCCGAGCCCAAGGGCGACGCCCTGCTGGAAACCGCCGATGGCGGCTTCCTGTGGTGCGGTGCATCCGAGCGCGACTGCGATGCGTCGGCGCTGGCCCGCGAAGCGCGCAAGACGCGCAACGAAGAGGAGTCGCTGCGCCTGCTCTATGTCGGCCTGACCCGCGCGCGCGACCGGCTGATCATCGGCGGCCGGATCGCCTCGAATCGCAAGATCGAGAACGCCCGCGCCTGGTGGGGCCCGGTGTTCGACGCCTTTGGCGGCCTTGACGGAGTGCGGGAAATCGAGACGGCTTCCGGCCCGGCCCGTCGTTTCGGCGCGAACCCTGTCCGTCTGGCCCGCCCGGCCATTACGACCTCCGTCGCAGCCGCGCTGCCCGCCTGGTTGACCACGGAACCGGCACGTGAGGACGCGGACCGGCGTTTGGTACCCTCGCGCATGGACGAGACCGTGCGCATCCCCGCTCCCTCGCCCCTGGCCACAACCGCCGGACCGGGCGCACCGCTGGGCCGGTTCCGCCGCGGCGACCTGATCCACCGGCTGCTGGAGCGCCTGCCCGAGATCGACCCGGCCGCCCGGCCCGATGCCGCCGTGCGCATGCTGGCCCGCGAACCCGATCTCGACGCGGCCCAGCGCGAGGACATGATCGCCGCCGCCTTCAGAGTGCTGGACGATGCCCGTTTCGCGCCTGTTTTCGGCCCCGGCTCGCGCCCCGAGGTGGCTCTGAGCGGTTCGGCCCCCGCCCTGCCGCCAGGCGTATCCATCTCCGGCCGGATCGACCGGCTGGTCATCACCCCCGACCGCGTCCTTGTGGTCGACTACAAGACCAACCGCCCGGCCCCGGACCGGATCGAGGCCGCCGACCCTGCCTATGTGCTGCAGCTGGCCGTCTATGTCGCCGTGCTGAAGCGTCTGTACCCTGACCGCACGGTCGAGGCGGCCCTGGTCTGGACCGACGGACCGAAGCTGATGCCGGTTCCACAGGCCCTGATGGACAGGGCCCTGACCGTTTGACGTTGAATTCCGCAGGAATCGCCCCACATCTGCGGCAACAGACGATCATTCCGATCACGCCCCAACCCCGCGCCGGTTCCGTACCGGTGCAGCAGGAGACTTCCCCATGGCCACCGTAAAGGTCACCGACGCCAGCTTCGACGCCGATGTGCTGAAGTCGTCCGTCCCCGTCCTGGTCGACTTCTGGGCCGAATGGTGCGGCCCCTGCAAACAGATCGGCCCCGCGCTGGAACAGATCGGCGACGAACTGGCCGGCAAGGTTGTGATCGCCAAGGTCAATATCGACGATTCGCCGATGATCCCGTCCAAGCTGGGCGTGAAGGGTATCCCGACCCTGATGCTGTTCCGCGACGGCCAGATGGCCTCAATGAAGGTCGGGGCCATGCCCAAGGGCAAGATCGTCGAATGGCTGGCCGAAGCCGGCATCTCTGCTTGATTTCCCAAGGCCCCTCCCTTGCGGAGGGGCCGCCGGCCTCAAGTAGCCCGAAGGGCGATAGGCCCAGCAACTATGCCGGCCAGGTCTCGCGGCTCGCGCCCAGCACCTCGCCCGCGAGATAAAGCGAGCCGCAGATCACCACCCGTTCCGCGCCCAGCCGTAGCGCTAGATCCAGCGCTGCCCCGACCGACCCCGTCGCCGTGGCCCCCAGCCCGTGGCCTCGGGCCACGGTTGCCAGCGCCTCGGGGTCGGCGGCCGCCCCTTCGAAGCCCACGGTGAAGACGTGGGCCCCGGTGTCCTTCAGCGCCTCGAAGAAGCCGCCGGAATCCTTGTTGGCCAGCATGCCGACGATCAAGGCCAGCGGACGCGGCGCGCGCACCTGCCGGGCCGTCAACGTATCGGCCAGGGCCCGCGCCGCATGGGGGTTATGCCCCCCATCCAGCCAGAGTTCGGCATCCACCGATCGCGCCGTCTCGCCATAGGGACCCATCGTCAGCCGCTGCATCCGCCCCGGCCAGCGCGCCGTGCGCAGCCCTTCGGCAATAGCCGCCTCGGGCAGGTCCAGCTCCAGCGCCACAGCCACGGCCAGCCCGGCATTGTCGATCTGGTGCGGCCCGCTCAGGGCCGGGGCCGGCAGGTCCAGAAACCGCTCCTGATCCTGATAGGACAGCCCGCCGCGATCGGCCCAGGCGTCGAACGCCTCTCCCATGACCGTCAACGGCACCCGCACGCCCGCGGCCGCTACTGCGATCGCGGCCATCACCGCCTCGGACTGGCGCGCGATCAACCCCCGCGCCCCAGCCTTGAGAATACCCGCCTTCTCTCCGGCGATAACCGCCAGATCGGTGCCGAGGAATTCCGCATGGTCGAGCGCGACCGGGGTGACCACACTCAGCAACGGTCGCTCGATAACATTGGTGGCGTCCAGCGATCCTCCCAGCCCGACCTCGATCAGGGCCAGGTCGGCGGGCACCCCGGCCATGGCCACAAAGGCCGCCGCCGTCGTCGCCTCGAACACCGTGGCCCCGATTCCGTGCGCCGCCCCGGCCGCCTCGACCCGGTCCAGCGCCGCGTTCAGGGTCGCGTCATCGATCAGGGTCCCGGCCAGGCGGATGCGTTCGTTGAATCGCACCAGATGCGGCGACGTATAGACATGGACTCGCAATCCCGCCGCTTCGGCCATGGCCCGCAGCAAGGCCACAGTGGAACCCTTGCCGTTAGTTCCGGCCACGTGGATCACCGGTGGCAGGGCGTCCTGCGGATCGCCCAGGGCCGCGCACAGGGCCCGCATCCGGTCCAGTGACAGGTCGATCTTCTGCGGATGTCGGGCCAGCAACCGGGCCGAAATCGGATCCATGACCGCGCCTAGGCGGCCCGGCGCTTGCCGTCCATCAGCATGGACAGAACCTGACCCAGCACCGTCGGCAGTTCGGCGCGGGCGACGACCCGGTCGACCATACCCTTTTGCTGAAGGTATTCAGCGCGCTGGAAACCCGGTGGCAGCTTCTCGCGGATGGTGGCCTCGATCACCCGGGGCCCGGCAAAGCCGATCAGGGCGTCGGGCTCGGCCAGATGCACGTCGCCCAGCATGGCATAGCTGGCGGTGACCCCGCCGGTGGTCGGGTCGGTCAGGACCACGACGAAGGGCAGTTGCGCTGCCTTCAGCTCCTGCACCGCCAGGGTGGTGCGCGCCATCTGCATCAGGCTGAGCGCGCCCTCCTGCATCCGGGCCCCACCGGCGGCGGTGAAACAGACCATCGGCACCTTGCGTTCGATCGCAGCCCGGGCGGCGGCGATAAAGCCTTCGCCGGCGGCCATGCCCAGCGACCCGCCCATGAAGGCGAAATCCTGCACGATGGCCACGGCCGGGGTGCCGTCGATCTGACCGTAGCCAATCGACATCACATCACGCGTGCCCACGGCCTTGCGCGCCGCGGCCAGCCGCTCGCGATAAGGTTTGCCGTCGCTGAATTTCAGCGGGTCTTCCTCGACCTCGGGGCTGTCGATCTTCTCATAGTCGCCGTCGTCAAACGTATAGGCCAGCCGCTTGGCCGCACCGATGCGCATATGGCGACCGGACGGGGTCACCCACAGGGCGGTCTCCAGATCCGGGCGATACAGCATCTCGCCGCTGTCGGGGTCCTTGACCCACAGGCCGTCGGGCGTGTCGCGCCGGCTGACGATCTTGCGTACGCCGGGGGCGAAGCGTGACAGCCAGCCACCGCGGCGTTCGGGCGGAGTCTTGATCGGGGGCGTA
This sequence comes from uncultured Brevundimonas sp., assembly GCF_963974615.1. Classification (GTDB taxonomy): domain Bacteria; phylum Pseudomonadota; class Alphaproteobacteria; order Caulobacterales; family Caulobacteraceae; genus Brevundimonas. The sequence continues at coordinate 46,229 of NZ_CAXBDH010000015.1, read as the reverse complement.
TTCTTGTCGGCCATGAGGGTGTCTCTAGACCGTTTCCGTCGCGCGTGCAGCCCTGACCGCATCACCCAGCGACTTGACCCGGGTCAGCACGCGGTCGCGGGGCGACTCTCCGGCCTCCAGGGCCGCGGCCACCTCGTCGACAAGCACCGAGCCGACCACCACCGCATCGGCGACGCGGGCGATCTCGGCGGCCCGCTCCGGCGTGCGTACGCCGAAACCCACCGCCACCGGCAGGCCCGACGCCTTGCGCACCCGCTCGACGGCGGGAGCCACCGACAGGGCCTGGGCTTCCTTGACCCCGGTCACCCCGGCCACCGAGACGTAATAGACGAAGCCCGAGGTGCGCCGGGCGATGATCTTCAGCCGCGCGTCGTCCGAGGTCGGGGTCGCCAGACGGATCAGTGACACCTTGTGGGCGTCCAGCGCATCCGACAGCGGATCAGCCTCTTCCGGCGGGCAGTCGACCACGATCAGGCCATCGACACCGCTGGCCGCCGCGTCGCGCGCGAAGGCATCATAGCCGTAGCTCTCGATCGGATTCAGATAGCCCATCAGGATCAGCGGCGTATCGGCATCGCCGGCACGGAAGTCCCGCGCCAGGTCCAGCGTTCCCTTCAGGGTCAGCCCGGCCTTGAGGCCCCGGATCGCCGCCTTCTGGATCGGCGGGCCCTCGGCCATCGGATCGCTGAACGGAAAACCCAGTTCGATGAGGTCGGCCCCGGCGGCGGGCAGACCGCGCAGGATCTCCAGCGAGTCCTCGCGGCTTGGGTCGCCAGCCATCACATAGGCGACGAACCCGGCCCGGCCCTCGGCCTTCAGCGCGGCGAAACGGGCATCGATACGGACGGTGGTCACTGCGCCGGCGCTCCGGCATCCGGAGCCGTGCACACATTGCCCGGGATGGTGGCGAAGCCGAGATAGGCAATCGACTCGGGCACGGTCGGACGGGTGGTGTCATAGAAGGCGATCATCTGGATGCCGTCGCAGCCACCGGCCTCGCGCCGGCGCACCATCACCAGACGGTTATTCTCGCCGCTGGCCGGCAGCCAGCCCCGCTCCTCGAAATGAGCCACATAGGCGTCGGCCAGAGCGCCCACACTGCCCAGCGGAGCGCTGACACAGAAGGCCTTGCCGGCCAGGTCGTGCAGATTGCCGCAATCGGAGGCCAGGGTGGCCCCGGCCAGGATCGGCGTATCCGCCACCGGTCCCCCCTGGGCCTGGGCCAGAACCGGACCGGTCAGGCCCAGCGACAACAGGGCCGTCAGTGCAAGAATGGTTTTCATGATCAGATTTCCGGAGCTCTAGAGCTCGACTCCCAGATGTTCGGCTACCGCGAAGATGTCCTTGTCGCCACGGCCGCACAGATTCACCACCACATCGCCGCCCTTGCCGACCTCGGCCGCGATCTCGCCGATCCGGGCCAGGGCATGACTGGGCTCCAGCGCCGGAATGATCCCCTCCAGCTTTGAGCACAGCTGGAAGGCTTCCAGCGCCTCGGCGTCGGTGGTGGCACGATATTCGGCGCGGCCAATATCCTTCAACCAGGCGTGTTCCGGTCCGATCCCCGGATAATCAAGGCCGGCCGAAATCGAATGGCCTTCCAGAATCTGGCCGTCGTCGTCCTGCAGCAGATAGGTGCGGTTGCCGTGCAGCACGCCCGGCCGGCCGCCCTGCAGGCTGGCGGCATGGTCCGGCCCGTCCAGCCCGCGCCCGGCCGCCTCGACCCCGATCAGTCGCACGCTCGCGTCGTCGATGAAGGGATGGAACAGGCCGATGGCGTTCGACCCGCCGCCGATGGCTGCGACACAGGCGTCGGGCAGCTTGCCGCGCCGCACCTGCATCTGCACCTTGGTCTCCTTGCCGATCACCGCCTGGAAGTCGCGCACCATAGCCGGATAGGGATGGGGCCCGGCGGCGGTACCGATCAGGTAGTAGGTGTCCTCGACATTGGTGACCCAGTCGCGCATCGCCTCGTTCATCGCGTCCTTCAGCGTCGCCCGGCCGCTGGTCACCGGTACCACCTCGGCGCCCAGCAGCTTCATGCGGAACACATTCGGTGACTGCCGCTGCACGTCGGTCGCGCCCATATAGACCACGCATTTCAGGCCGAAGCGGGCGCAGACGGTGGCCGTGGCCACCCCGTGCTGGCCGGCCCCGGTCTCGGCGATGATCCGCGTCTTGCCCATCCGCATGGCCAGCAGGATCTGGCCCATGCAGTTGTTGATCTTGTGCGCGCCGGTGTGATTCAGCTCGTCGCGCTTGAACCAGATGTCGGCGGTTCCGTAGTGGGCGCTCAGTCGCTCGGCCAGATACAGGGGGCTGGGCCGACCCACATAGTGGGTCAGGAAGTCGTCCAGCTCGGCCTGAAACGTCGGGTCAGCCTGGGCCGCCGCATAGGCCGCGGTCAGCTCATGCACCAGCGGCATCAGGGTCTCGGCTACAAACCGGCCCCCGTAGGGACCGAAGCGCCCCTCGGCGTCGGGCAGGGCATAGGCATTGGGCAGGATGGCGTTCACAGGCGTTTCTCTCGCGGGGAGGCGTCGGAAATGGGGCGTCACACGGCTTTGAGAAAGGCCGCGATCCGGTCCGTGTCCTTAACACCGGGCGCACTTTCCACACCAGAGGACACATCGACCATCGGGGCCCCGCTGATGGCCACGGCCTCAGCGACATTGTCCGGCGTCAGGCCCCCGGCCAGAAACCACGGTCTGGCGAACGATCGCCCAGCCAGCAGCGACCAGTCGAACCGGGCCCCAACCCCGCCCGGCAGGTCCGCACCCGCAGGGGGACGGGCATCGAACATCAGGTGGTCGACTACCGGCTCCCAGGCCGCAGCCGCCGCGATGTCGGCAGCGTTGGACACGGCCAGGGCGCGGATGATCCCGGCCCCGGTCAGCTCGCGCACCCGCATCGCCCGCTCCGGCGTCTCGCGTCCGTGCAACTGGATCAGCTCCGGTTTCAGGATCAGGGCGATCTCGGTCAGTCGGGCGTCGTCGGCATCGACGGTCACCGCCACCACCTTCGCCCGCCCCCGGGCGCGCGCGAACAGGGTCGCCGCGTGCAAGGGTTCGAGGTGGCGCGGGCTTTTCGCAAACACCACCGCGCCGACGAAGGTCGCCCCGCCGTCCAGCGCGGCGTCGAGGGTGTCGGGCGTGGTCAGGCCACAGATCTTGACGTCGGTCATGGCTGGATCACCTCTATACCGATGCCAACAGCTGAAGCGGCCAATCGTTGGTCATAGGTCGCCAGCGTCATCCGGAACCGCTCGGTCAGGGCGACATGGAGTGCATCCGGCGTGCGGAGCAGAGGATCAAAGCGGATCAGAGCCCTTGCCGCCTGGACGTCGTCACTCCCCACGTCGAGCAGCCGGACTCCCTGGGCCAACCAACGATCCAGCCCCTCTTCCGCCGTTTCTCTTTCGTCGGGATCAAGGCGACCTGTCCGCTGGTGATGGGAAAGGGCTGAACTGAATTCCGCTACGGTCCACTGTGACAGGCAGATGTCCGGATCGGTCGCCAGCCAAGCGTCGAGACGCGGGCTCGTGGCCTCAACGACGAAGATGGGCACGACGACACTGGCGTCGAGATAGATCACCGGGAGCGCTCGTTTCGCATCTCCTCAAGCGCCGCGACCGTATCGGTCGGCCCCTTCTTTGGCAGGACGCGTCGTCGCTTTAGCTCTTCAACGTCGATCCTGAACGGCCTGGCCGGCTCGCGCGCCACCACGTCGGCGACGACCTTGCCTCGCCGCGTGATCGAGACAGGTTCGCCCCGTTCGGCGGCGGCGAGCACTTTCGAGAAATTGTTCTTGGCCTCGGCAACAGAGTAGCTGGACATACACCTAAGATAGCCATCCAGGTGGCCATCGTCCAGTCAGGCAAAGATTTGCTCGACCTCGGTCTCGTCCAGAAGCCGCCACTCACCGGGGACCAGATCGTCCGGCAGGGTCAGGCCGCCCAGACGTTCCCGGTGCAAGGCCTCGACGTGGTTACCGGCGGCGGCGAACATGCGCCGCACCATGTGATAGCGGCCCTCGGTCACCGTCAGCCGCGCCTCGGTCGGCGACAGGACTTCCAGCTCGGCCGGGGCCAGCGGCTTGTTCTCACCCTCCAGCACCAGACCTCCGGCCGCGAACAGGGCCTGTTCGGTCCCGGCCAGCGGCCGCGCCAGCGTCGCATGATAGACCTTGGCCACATGGCGGCGCGGCGAGATCACCCGGTGCAGCAGGTCACCGTCGTCGGTCAGCAGCAGCAGGCCCGAGGTCTGTTTGTCCAGCCGTCCGATGGTCGAGATGGCCGGGTCGCGATGCCGCCAGCGCGACGGCAGCACGTCATAGACCAGCGCCCCCTCCTCCTTGCGCGAACAGGTCATGCCCAGCGGCTTGTTCAGCAGCAGCACCACCCCGGGCGGCGGATCGACCGGCCGGCCGTCGATCATCATCCGCTGCGGCAGGTCGCGGGTCACCGGAATGCGTTTCGACACATCGACCAGATCGACCCCGTCCAGCACAATGCCCCCGGCCTTGCCCAGCCGCGCCATCTCGCTGCGCGAGCCGTAACCCATCCCGCCCAGCAGCTTGTCGACGCGACTTGTTGGTGGGCTAACGCGCTTCGCGCTACTTGAGCCCGCGGCAGGGGTCTTCACTTCACCGCCTCGAACAATTTGTAGCCGCCCCGGTCGGCGACCATCGCCACCCGTTTGAAGGCGGTGTTCAGTTCGGCCTCATAGGGCAGGTGGCGGTTGGCCACGATCCAGGCCACGCCCCCCTTGTGCAGCAGGGCGGCGGCCTTCTGGATGAAGGCCTGGCCCAGACGCTTGTCCTCGGTGCCGCCGTCGTGGAAGGGCGGATTGCTGACCACGAAGTCCAGATCCCCGGCCGCGTCCAGATTGCGGGCATCGACCCAGTCGAAGGTCACACGCGGATCAACGACGTTCTTCTGCGCCGCCTCGATCGCCCGCCGGTCCAGGTCGACCAGCTTAAGGCTGGTCACGGTCGCAGAGCGCAGCACCACCGTGGCCAGTGCGCCGTAGCCGCAGCCCAGGTCCACGCCGTCACCCTTCATCGGCGACAGGTGTTCGGCCAGCAGGGCCGTGCCCGCATCGACCCGGTCCCAGGCGAAGATGCCCGGCTGCGACCAGGCCTCCAGCCCCTCGACCTGACGCGGCGCTCCAGCAGCAATGGCCTCGTCGATTCCGGTCAGGGTTTCGGGACGGATCACCACGCAGCGGCGGTGATGGGCCTTGGAGCTCTCGGCCAGGTCGACGCCGAAGGCCTTCAACTCCTTGTTCAACCGCGAGCCGCCCTTGTCCTTGGCCGCCATCACATCCAGCCGCCCGCCGACCTTCAGCGCCCGCAGGGCCAGGGCCAGCAGATAGCGCCGCTCCAGCACCCCCGGCGGGGCATAGATCATGGCCGTGTCCACGGACTTCGGCGCGAAGCTTTCCAGCGCCGTCGAACCGGGGATCAGCGGCGAGGTCTGGACCGCGGCCCCCGGCGGATCGAAGACCAGCGGGGGGCGGCCATGGAGAATATCTGTCGTCATCGCGTCGCCTTAGCCCCTTCCGCCCAATTCGCGAAGCCGGGCCCTCCCGCCGTCGCGTCGAAGGGGGCTTCGGGAGCCTGTGGTCCGCAGGAGTGACCGTCAGACGCGTTCGACGCACATAGCCACGCCCATGCCGCCGCCGACGCACAGGGTCGCCAGACCCTTCTTGGCGTCCCGTCGCTTCATCTCATGCAACAGGGTGGTCAGGATCCGGGCACCGGACGCGCCGATCGGATGGCCGATGGCGATGGCCCCGCCGTTGACGTTGACCTTGGCGGGATCAAATCCCATCCCGCGCTTGACGCACAGGCTCTGGGCCGCGAAGGCCTCATTGGATTCGATCAGGTCCAGATCGGCGACGGTCCAGCCGGCCTTTTCCAGTGCCTTGCGCGAGGCCGGGATCGGACCCGTGCCCATGATCGCCGGATCGACGCCAGCCGTAGCCCAGGACACGATCCGCGCCAGCGGCTCCAGCCCGCGGGTTTTCGCCTCATCGGCGCTCATCAGCACCAGGGCCGCGGCCCCATCGTTCAGCCCCGAGGCGTTTCCGGCGGTAACCGAACCTTCCCTGGAAAAGGCCGGGCGCAGCGCCTCCATCGCCTCCACCGTCGCGCCGTGACGGATGTATTCGTCCTTGTCGACAGTGACCTCGCCCTTTCGGGTGGAGATCACCACCGGAACGATCTCGGCATCGAAGCGCCCGGCCTTCTGGGCCGCCTCGGCCTTGTTCTGCGAACCGACGGCAAAGACGTCCTGCGCCTCGCGGGTAATGTGGTTCTGATCGGCCACGTTCTCGGCCGTCTGGCCCATGTGATAGCCGTTGAAGGCATCCCACAGCCCGTCCTTGATCATGGTGTCGATGAAGGCCAGGGCACCCATCTTCTGGCCATTGCGCAGATGCGCCGCGTGGGGGGCCTGGCTCATGCTCTCCTGACCACCGGCGACGACGATCCGCGCATCGCCCAGCGCGATCTGCTGATAGGCCAGCGCCACCGCCCGCAGGCCCGAGCCGCAGATCTGGTTCAGGGTCCAGGCCGAGACCTCCATCGGGATGTCCGCCCCCATCGAGGCCTGCCGCGCCGGCCCCTGGCCCGTCGCCGCCTGCAGCACATGACCCAGGATCACCTCATCGACGTCCGCGGGATCGACACTCGCCCGTTCCAGCGCCGCTCGAATAGCGATTTCGCCCAACTTGGACGCCGGCAGGCTGGCCAGGGCTCCGAGAAACGAGCCGACAGGTGTGCGGGCAGCGGAAACAATCACCACGTCGATACGGGCTTCAGTCATCTGGCGAACCTTCTGGCGAATTCGGGTGCGTGGCGTTTCTGCCGCATTCAAGCCCTTTCGTCACGCCGCATGATGCCCGTTCAGCAGATAGTCATCCCGCCGCGCAATGATGGTCTGGAACGATGTGGGGCCCGACCGGGTTAGAAAAACCATGCGGAAGAGACTGAAAAACCTGGCGCGCCGGCTCTGCACCCCCGATGCGCTCGACATGGCTGAACACTATCAGTCCCGCGCCGAGCGATTGGCGGATCTGTGGGTCCATGTCGTCGGTCTCGGCCTTGCAGCCGCCGGCGGCGTGGTCCTGGCCCTGCTGGCAGCCTGGTACGGCGGCATCGGAACGACCCTCGCCACCGCAGTTTACGCCCTGTGTCTGATCGGCATGCTGGCCGCCTCAACGGTCTACAACCTGGCCCAGCCGGGCGCGGCCAGGCCGGTGCTGCGGCGGCTCGACGAGGCCGCCATCTTCCTGATGATCGCCGGCAGCTATACGCCCTTTACGACCCAGCGGTTCGAGGGCGGCTGGGCCGTCGGCTTCACCCTGGTGGTCTGGCTGATCGCCTTCGCCGGGGTCGCCGCCAAATTGGTGGCCCCCCGCGTTTCGGATGCCTTCTGGAGCGCCGTCTATGCCCTGTTCGGCTGGCTCGCGGTGATCGCCCTCAAGCCGATGATGGACACCGTCCATCCGATCGCCCTGATCCTGCTGGTGATCGGAGGACTGATCTACACTGCCGGCGTCTTCGTCTTCATCAGCCCGCAGGTGAAGTTCCGCCGGGCGATCTGGCATGGCTTTGTCGTCGCCGGGGCCGGCGTCCACTGGGCTGCCATTCTGGTGGGGGTCGTTCTGGCTCCGGCGACCTGACCGTGCCTGCCGAATGGGTCGACGGCGAAGGGACTGGCGTCAGCCCTCGCGCTGCGGGATAGTGCGGCATTGCAACAAAGGCGGGTTCGAGGCGTGGCCGAGAAAAAGTCCAACAGCGGTAAAGGCAAGGATGGCGAAACCGTCATCATCAAGAAATACGCCAACAGGCGGCTCTACGACACCTCCTCCAGCGCCTATGTCACGCTTGAGGACCTGGCGCGCATGGTCCGTGAAGGCACGGATTTCGTCGTCTATGACGCCAAGAGCAACGAGGATCTGACCCGCCAGATTCTGACCCAGATCATCTTCGAGGAGGAAAGCCGGGGCGAGGCGCTGCTACCGGTCCAATTCCTGCGCCAGCTGATCGGCTTCTACGGCGGCCAGATGCAAGGCGTCCTGCCCAGCTATCTGGAAATGTCGCTGGATTCCTTCACCCGCCAGCAGGAACAGCTGCGCGGCCAATTCAGCCGGACCTTCGGGGCCGCGCCGGGCGTCGGTCTGCTGGATGAGGCGGTCAAGCGCAACATGGCCATGTTCGAACAGGCCATGAAGGTCTGGCCGGGCTTTTCCGGAAGCAATCCGGCCGCGGCCCGTCCGCCGCAGTCGTCCGCGCCTTCGGCCACCCCGGATCCGCTGTCGGAAATGCGTCAGCAGATGGATGAGATGCGGGCCCAGCTGGACCATCTGGCAGGCGGCAAGGGCACACCGTGACCGACGGCATCCGTCCCGTCAGCGCAGTTGAACGGCGGGAGCGTCGCGCCGCCGAACGCCGCGCCGCCGAACGCCGGGCCAGCTCGACATCCCGCGAACTGGTTCCCCTGGGCGAGGCGGCCGATCATGCCCCCGGAACCGAAGAGACCCCGGCAAGACCTGCCCCCAAGCCGGGAGCCGAAACCGGTGCGGCCGCCTTTGCCGCGCAGATGATTGGACAAACCGGTCAGCGCAAGGGCCTGAAGGGCGGCCCCCCCGTTCTGGGCGCGGCCCGCTCGACCTATCTGGGCACCGAATATTCGGGCGCGAAAGAGCGCCGCCCCGGGGCCGGCAAGAGCAAGCGCACCGACGTCTGACCTGATCACGCCTGGCGGCACAGTCCTTGCTGGGAACGGGGTTCATTCCCGTTTTCCGGACAGCGTCTCATGTTTTCGATCCTCAGCCTCACGACCCGCATCATTGACGTCACGGTCGTCGCCCTGATCTTCACCGCCTTCAGCTGATCAGCCGCCGCTGAAATCGAGATCCTTGCGGGCCGAGATAATGGTGACGATGAAGCCCGCCAGAACGTCCAGCATGACCATCACCACGATCAGGAAGAAGGTCGAGGTGGCGAAGCCCTTCACCAGCAGAAACTCGACCAGACATCCTACGAACAGGATCATCGACAGGGCGTGATTGACGATTGCGACCTTCTGGCTCGAGGTCGACTTCAGCAGTTCGAAGAACAGCAGGATCAGGGCGAGAAACAGAATCAGATCGCCGACTCCGACCGTCCAGCTCGCACCCGACGCCATCGGAATCGAAAACAACGGGTCGCGAAGGAGCGCATCAGCGGCAGCGACCCCCGACCCGTCCATCATGCCCGACAGCACCACGATATTGTAGATCACCACCGGGATCAGCAGCAGGGGCAGAGCGATCAGCATGTTTCAATCCTCGACGGGTCGCCGGTCGAACGGCCGGGCTGGTTAACGAGGAATACCCCCGTTCGCTCCATACGGCTACGCTGGTTCGCCTCAGAGGCGAGTCAGTCAGCCTGGAATTCACTGACCGCCCCCGGCTGACGGGAGCGGGATTTCAGCCACATCACCCCGAGAAGGTCCGACACCGACGCCATCAACCGCCCCCAGTTGGTGTATTTTGATTGCCCCGTCTCACGGTGACGATGATCGACGTCGAGATAACGGTTCTCATAGCCCTCCCGGATCATCAGGGCCGGTAGATAGCGATGGATGTGATCGAAGTAGGGCAGTCGCAGGAAGGCATCGCGACGAAACGCCTTCAGCCCGCAACCAGTGTCGTCGGCATCGTCGCCGAGCAGTTTCTTGCGGATACGGTTGGCCCAGAGTGACGCCTGGCGCTTGGCGGTGGAATCCTGTCGTTTGGCGCGACGCCCACCGACCATGGCAACGGTGGAAGGGGCCGCGAGCAAGGCGTCGACCAGCCCGGGCGCGTCGGCCGGCGGATTCTGACCGTCGCCGTCCAGGGTGACGATGATCGCGCCCCGCGCCGCGAGAACCCCGCTGCGTACCGCGCGGCTCTGTCCGGCGTTCCCGGCATGGCTGAGAACGCGCAGGGTCGGCAGTTCCGCCATCAGGCCCCGCAGTTCCGACAGGGTCGAGTCGCGACTGGCGTCGTCCACAAAGATCATTTCATAGGACCGCCCGGCGAAGGCGGTAGCGATCTCGCGCGCCAGGGGGCCGGCAGCACCGGCCTCATCATGCACCGGCACAACGACCGAGATTTCCGGGGTGTTCGTAGATGTCATGACCGTTCTCTAGCCGAGTTCCCGGCTGAACGGGAGCCGCTTGCTGATGCCCCCGTGGCTGTTGGCGCAGCGGTGCGATCAGGACGGCTGACGTTCACCAAATCACCGTGATAGAAAGACGACATGACGCGCCCGAACCTGGACCACTATATCGCCGGCTGGCGCGGACCGCTGTTCGCGGCCCTTCTGGCCCTTGCGGCCGGCCTGCCCGGTCTGCTGCTTATGCCGCCGCTGGACCGGGACGAGAGCCGTTACGCCCAGGCCACATCGCAGATGCTGGAGAGCGGAGACTTCATCGATATTCGCTTCCAGGACGAACCGCGCTGGAAGAAACCCGTGGGCATCTACTGGATGCAGGCCATGGCAGTAGCCGTCACCTCGAGCGTCGAAAACCGCGACATCGCCCCCTATCGCATCCCGTCGATACTGGGCGCGATGCTGGCTGCAGCCGCCTGCGCCTGGACCGGGATGGCCCTGTTCGGTCAGAGAGCGGGATTTCTGGCCGGAGCCATGCTCGGCGCGACCTTCCTGCTGTCCAGCGAGGCGGGGATAGCCAAGACGGATGCCATGCTGTGCGGGGCCGTCACCCTGTCCATGGCTGCGCTGGCGCGACTCTATATGGCGACACGGGCCGGTGAAGCCCCGCCACGACTGCACAAATTACTGTTCTGGGCAGGACTGGGCCTGTCGATCCTGATCAAGGGGCCGATCGGCCTGATTGTCGTCGTTCCGGCGATAATTGCCCTGTCCGTCTGGGATCGCGACCTGACATGGTTGCGACGTCTGGGCTGGGGCTGGGGTCTGCCGCTGGTCGCCCTGATCGTCGGCCCCTGGGCCATCGCCATCACCATTGCCACGGACGGCGGCTTCTGGCGCGAGGCCATCGGCAACGACCTGGGATCCAAGCTGACCGGAGCCCAGGAAAGTCACGGCGGATGGCCCGGCATGTATCTGATGCTGGCCCCCCTGCTGCTGTTCCCGATCACCCTGATGCTGCCGGCCGCCCTGTCGACAGGCTGGCACCGGCGGGCCGAGCCCGCTGTGCGGTTCATGGTGTGCTGGCTGGTTCCGGCCTGGCTGATCTTCGAAATCGCCCCGACCAAACTGTGGCACTATACCTTGCCGACATTCGGGGCCATCGCCCTGCTGGCGGCAGCGGCCCTGACCCGCCCCATAGGTCTGGTTTCCAGGCGCGCCGGGGCCTTGCTGGCCCTGTTCGGTGGCACCCTTATCATCGGGATCACCGTCTACGGACTGACAGAGTTCGGCACCACTACGGCCCAGACCTGGGCCACGCTGACCATCGTCTTCACTGCCGGCGCAGCGGCGATCGGTGCCTTCTTGCTGCTGAATCGTGCGGCCGTGTCCTCCGTGCTGATCTCGATCCTGCTGGGCGTGGTCGCCCACGCGGCCCTCGCGGGCACAATTCGTCAGCTGCGTCCCCTGTCCGTCGCCCCACGACTTGAGGCGGCTCTGGAGACGGCCGGTCTGCATCCACGCCAGGGACGCACGCCCGGGCCGGTGGCCATCACCCGCTTCCATGAACCGAGCTTCGTCTTCCTGACCGGCCGCGACACCCAGTTAACCGATGCCGATGGTGCGGCACAGGCGCTGGCCGAAGGCCGTCCCGCCATAGTCGAGGACCACGATGCCGATGCCTTCCGCCAGGCCAGCGCCAGACTGGGCGTAACCGGCCGCGCCGTGGGAACCGTGAGCGGCTACAACTATTCCAGCGGCGATGACGTCAACCTGACGGTCTATGCTCCCCCGGGCACGTCATTGCCCCAGAAGGCCGAACGATGAGCCGCCACATCACCATCGTCGAGGTTGGCCCCCGCGACGGACTGCAGAACGAGCAGACCGTGCTGGAGCCGGCCGTTCGGGTTGAGCTGGTGCACAGGCTGGAGGCGGCAGGAGCCCGGCGAATCGAGGTCGCCTCCTTCGTTCACCCAAAATACGTACCGCAGATGGCCGGTGCAGAAGAGGTCATGTCCCTGTTGCCGCACCAGGCCAGGCGAAGCCGCATCGGACTGGTACTGAACCCCAGGGGCTATGATCGCGCGCTGGGAACGACCGTGGACGAGGTCAATGTCGCCATGTCCGCCACCGATGGTTTCGGTCTCAAGAACCAGGGCCTGACCGTCGACGCCCAGGTCAGCATGCTGGAAGAAATCGTGGCGCAGCGACATAATGCCGGCGGCCAGCCGGGCGCGGCGGCGTCCCTGTCAGCCACAATTTCCTGTGTCTGGGGATGCCCTTTCGACGGCGAGGTTTCCGATCGCCAGGTTACGGACCTGGTCGCGCGGATCGCCGGCCTCGGCATCGAGGAAATTGCTCTGGCCGACACCATAGGAGCCGGCGACCCCTGGGCGGTCACCCGCAAGGTGGAGGCCGCCCGCAAGGTCGCGCCGGATGCCCGTCTGCGACTGCATTTCCATGACACACGCAACACCGGCCTCGCCAACGCCTATGCCGGGGTCGAGGCGGGGATCGATGTGCTGGACGCATCGGTCGGGGGAATCGGCGGTTGTCCGTTTGCCCCCGGCGCGACCGGCAATACGGCCACTGAGGACCTGGTCTATATGCTGGAGCGCGCGGGCTTCACGACCGACTACGACCTGGACGCTCTGATCGCCACTGCCGGCTGGATCGGGGACAGGATCGGACGGCCCACACCTTCGGCACTCAGTCGGGCGGGCAGGTTTCCGCGCTAGGTGTGGTGTCCGTTTCAACGCGAGGCGCGAGATCGCACAGGCAGTCTCGCCTTCATCACAAAGAACGGCTAAGGCTGTCCGCCTCGCTGATGGTGAAAGTTCGCCGCCTGTCCATGCGCATTGTTCTGGCCACCGACGCCTGGGAACCCCAGGTCAACGGCGTCGTCCGCACCCTGACCCTGACCGTGGCCGAATGCCGCGCCATGGGGCATGAGGTCGAGGTCATTCGCCCCGATCAATTCAAGACCATCCCCTGCCCGACCTATCCGGAAATCCGGCTGGCCCTGGGTGCGGAAGAAGAAATTCGTGAGCGGCTTCGCCAGTTCGAACCGGAAGCGGTTCACATTGCCACCGAGGGCCCGATCGGCATCGCTACACGGCGTATCTGCGTCGAATGGAAACTGCCCTTCACAACCAGCTACCACACCAAATTTCCGGAATATGTCTCGGCCCGTTTCCCGATCCCGGTCCAGGTCGGCTACGCCTATATGAAATGGTTTCATAAGCCGTCCGGACGCTTGATGGTCGCGACGCCGACCCTGCGCGACGAGCTGGAGGCGCACGGCTTTCGCAATGTCTCGCCCTGGTCACGTGGCGTCGACACCGAACTGTTCAATCCTGACCTGCCGCGGATCTATGACGAACTGGGTGGTGCCGACTGGCCGCGCCCCTTCTTCCTAAACGTGGGGCGGATCGCCGTCGAAAAGAACATCGAGGACTTTCTGGCCCTCGACCTGCCGGGCACCAAGATCGTGGTCGGCGACGGCCCGGCCCGGGCTGATCTTGAGGCCCGCTATCCCGAGGCAAAATTCCTCGGTTCGCGCTTCAATGAAGAACTGGCGCGCTGTTTCCGCGACGCGGATGTCTTCGTCTTCCCGAGCTGGACCGATACCTTCGGTCTGGTGATCCTGGAGGCGATGGCCACCGGCACGCCGGTCGCGGCCTTCCCCGCCCACGGCCCGATCGACATCATCCCCGGATCGAATGCCGGTGCCATCGACAAGGACCTGCGCAAGGCTTGTCTGGCCTGTCTCGAGCTCGACCGGGCGGATGTCCGCGCCTATGCCGAAAAATTCAGCTGGCGGGCTTCAGCCGAACAATTCATCGAGAATTTGCAGCCCTACCCCGAACCCGAACGTGGTCGGTTCTGGCGGCGTCTGCGGCGCCTTGCCCGGCTCCGACGCAAGATCGCAGCCTGACATCCGGAATTGGAAGACCCCGAACGGCAAGCCGTCCGGGGTCCTGATCCAGGCTATGTGAACCGAGGCAATCCCGGCCGGTTCAGAAGTCGAACTGGCCGCGGAACTGCAGGGTCTGGACATTGACATCTGCGGTCGCCACCTGGGCGTCATTCCTGGCGTCGGAATAGTTGGCCAGAAAGCGCACATAGGGGAATGGATACCAGGTCGCGCCCACCGTCACGGCAGAATACCGGCCCGCTGTCGCCACCCCTGCAAAATCAGTCAGATCGGCATTGTCGTAACGCACGCCCAGCTCGACCGCACCCGGTCCACCCTCGGTTACCGGGCGACGGATCTTGACCCGGCCGAACTCGCCGTCTGCAGCGTCATATTTGCGCTGTTCGCCGGTCGGGAAGAACGACGCCATCACATAATAGGCCCGGGCGTTGGCCTGTCCGCCGCCGGTCAGATCGGCGTTGACACCGGCCCATTCACCCTGGACCGAGACGTTGCGCCAGACGCCGGCTGCTTCAAGACCGTAGGTCGAGTCCTTGTCACCGGCACCGAGAGCAGAAGACCCTGCGTCGGTGTAGCGGTTGCCGAAATTGGTGTTGTTGCGAACCCGGTAGCGGAACGCCGAGTCATCGCGACGGTCGCGGACCCGACCCCAGGCTCCAAGGTGAATCTTTACATCATCGGTGACGACAGGGGCGAAATGCGCGCGAACAAATGCACCGGCCTGCTCCTTGCCACCCACGGAGGGATCATTGATCGAATCCCCATGGACGCCTCCGGTCAGCGACCAATTGGCACCCCCGGTTCGCGCCGAAAGGGTCATGACCCGACCCGCGTCGATCAGGTCATTGAACGGACCCCGCTCCATAAAGGTGGTGTAGCGCGACGAGGTCAGGTTCTCGAGCGAGAGACTCTTGTAATTGCCAACCTTGACGGCGGTGTATTCACTCGGCGACCAGGTGAGCGCCAGATCATCCCAGTTGGCCGAACCATTGCCGATGCTGGCCTCGGCAACATAGGACCACTGATCCGTCCAGGTACCCTGCACGCCCAGCCGGGCCGTGCGCAGGCGGCTTTCCGCAGCACTGGTATCCGGGCCCAGGGCCGGATTCACATCCTGAGCCACATAATCGAAATAGACGCGGCCGCGCGGCTTGAAGGTGAACTCCCCCCACTGGAACTGTGGGGCCCCTTTCCAGGTGATGGTAGTGGCCGGTGCCACCTCCTGAGCCTGGCTGGTTCCCGCAGCGAACAGACAGGTGAGGATGGCGACCGTACTCGCCGTCAGAATGTGGTGTCGCATAGAGTCGAATCCTTCGTGGTTACAGCCCCACCGACAGGTCTCTGTCGGGCATGAGAGCCATCTACCGGGAGGGTGCGACGGTTTTTTCCCACTCTCGCAACGGCTTGATGAGGATCGAGTGACGCTTGTTCGACAGGCCGATCTCATTCGCACGACGATCATCCGGCAGTTTGATGACAACGACGAAACCGGAACGAAAAACGCCGCGACCTGAAGGTCGCGGCGTTTGACAAAAATCATCCGGATAGTCGGTTTAGTGGGGCGCAGTCATGACCGTCATCTGGCTGGCGATGGCCCGCTGGTTCGCCAGTTCGGCGACCGGCAGGGGTACCAGGCCGCGATCCTGCAGATAACCACCCCGTCCCGCCGAGGCGTCCGACATGAACTCCTGCACGAACTCGGCGAGCCCGGGCGTCACACCGATATGGGCCTTCTTGACATAGATATAGAGGCTCCGGGCCAGCGGGTAGGAACCGTCGGCGATGGTATCGGCCGTCGGCGCGATACCGTTGATGGTTTCAGCCTTTACCGTGTCCTTGTTCTGCTCGAGAAACGAGAAGCCGAACACACCCAGAGAGCCCGGCGTACGCGCCAGGGTCTGGACGATGGCATTGTCATTCTCACCGGCGTCGATCCAGGCACCATCCTCACGCAAGGTATGAGCCAGGGTTTCGAAACGGTCCTTGTCGGCGGCCTTGACCGCGGCCAGAGCCGGAATCAGGGCAGCACCGGGGGCCATGCCCAGCTCGAGCAGGGCGTCCCGCGTGCCCGAAGTCGGCGGCGGGCCGTAGACCTGAATGCGCTGGTTCGGCAGGGCCGGATTGACCATGTTCCAGGTCGTCGCCGGATTGGCAATAAAGCCGTCGCCGCCGGGCACTTCCTTGGCCAAGCCCTGATACAGGTCCTGAAGGCGGAAGTTGAAGCCGTTGCCGTCACGCGCGGTAGCGATGACGATGCCGTCGAAGCCAATCTTCAGCTCAACGATGTCGGTGACGCCGTTCTTCTGGCACAACGCATACTCCGACGCCTTCATCGGCCGGGAAGCATCGGCGATGTCAGGCGTATCGGGCCCTACCCCCTGGCAGAAGGCCTGCATGCCGCCGCCGGTCCCCAGCGATTCCACCCGCGGTGCGGCACCGCCGGACGAACGTGAAAAATTCTCGGCCACGCGGGTGGCAAAAGGGAAAACGGTTGAGGACCCTGCGGCCCAGATGCCCGACCTGGCACCCTGTCCCCCTCCCGAGCCGTCACCGCATCCTGCAAGAAGGACAAGAGCCAGGGCCGAGGCGGCCGTGATTAGTTTCGACGTCATGATCTGCTCTCCAAACGTGGCGTTTCGAGGAAGCTTAAATCAGAGAAGTATGACGGTGAGTGCGAACCTTTGTGACAGTCAGAGCAAGCGTTTGCGCATGATCTGCGACAGGGTGTCGATCAGGGTCACCGCCACAACGATGACGATGGCAATGGCCGAGACCTGCCCGAATTTGAACCCCTGCATGCTTTCGAACAGGAGTTGTCCAATACCGCCGGCACCGATCAGACCCAGCACCGTCGCGGCGCGACTATTGGATTCGAACCGGTAAAGGGCGAACGAGGTCCACAACGGTGCCACCTGGGGAATCACGCCCCAGACAATCTCGTGCAGGGGCGCAGCACCGGTGGCGCGGACGCCCTCGACGGGCCCCTTATCGATCGACTCGACAGCCTCCGAGAACAGCTTGGCCAGGACCCCACCGGTATTCAGTGCCAGCGCCAGCACCCCGGCAAGAGGGCCGAGACCCACGGCGACGATGAACAGGGTGGCGATCACAAGGTCAGGGATCGACCGCAACAGATCCATCACCCGGCGTACCGGCCAGACGATCCAACCCGGCGCGATGTTGCGCGCGGCCGCAAGCCCCAGGGGCACGGCGATAAAGACGGCGATGAAGGTGCCCCACAGGGCGATCTGCACCGTCAGCCACATCAGACCGACAAGGTGCTGCCACTCGCTGAAATCAGGGTGCAGAAGCTCCCGGCCGTAGGTCTGGATGTTATCTGAATTCGTAATCAGTTTCGGCAGGTTGACCATATCGACCTTGTCGAAACTGATCACCAGGGCAAAGGCCACGCCGCCCCACAGGAGCACGTCCATCACCCAGGCCGAAAAGGATTTCGCCGGCGGACGGGGCACCGGCCCCGCCGTTCCATCGGACGGGAAACCCGGGGTTGGTGCCGTTTTCGGTGTCTCGCTCAAGGCTGAACCTCGCGCTTGGCCCGCAACGTGGCGAGGGCGCGCTCGGCGGTGGCCGCAGCGGCCTGATCGCCCTTGGACCGGGCTTCAGTCATCTGCTGATCGGCCACCATCTCGCGAACCGGGTCCAGATAGCTGTCGTCGGCCGCGCGGAACATAGAATAGTTCAGGGTCGCCAGGACCTGACGCTGCCGCTCGGCCTCAGCCCCCTCGCCCTGACCATAGGTCAGGAAGAAGCTGCGAATTTTCTCTTTCAGCACCGGATCAAGATCATCGCGGATGACGATCCCGGACTCCGGGATCGGCGGCGAGGTCCAGATGTCTTCCAGCTGCGCAGCCAGGTGCGGGTTCTCGCGCATCATAAAGATGCTGTTGACCGTATTGGAGGTCGCCGCATCAACCACCCCGGTCGCCACGGCGAAGGCATTGGCCTGGTGGCTGGCCGAACGCATCGTCTTGAAGCATTGGCCGGGAACGATACCGCGTGGATTGAACAGAAAGGTCATGGGTGCCAGCGTGCCCGAGGTCGACTGGGCGTCACCCATGCCGAAGTCATATTTCTTGCCGCAGGCCAGAATGGACTCGAGGGTGATACCGGACCCCTTCCTGACGATCAGGGTCGACTGATAGCTGTCGCGCCCTTCGGGGTCGACGATACGGGCGATGACCTCGCCATGGGCACGGTCCACCGCCTCAAGGGCCGGCTTGGCGGAAAACCAGGCGACCTGGGTCTGGTTGAAGCGCATCGCCTCAATCAGAATATTGTAGTTGCCCGCGAAAAACGGCTTCACGGGAACGCCGATGGCTTTGGACATGTCGTCCAGCAGCGGCTGCCACAACGGGCCCGACGACGCCTGCCCCTCTGCCGACAGAATCGAGAAGGTGATTTCAGTCGGTGCCCCGGAAGCCTTCTCGGGGCCCTTGCCGCAGGAGCCCAGTCCGACCGCCAGCGCGGCCACAGTGGCAACGGCGATCAAACGACGGGTAAACAGGGGGCTGGTCATACCTTGGCTTCCCAGAACGCGTCCTCGAATTCGGGACCGTAGATTTCGATCAGGCGGGCCGTGTCGAGTCCCGAGGTCGGGCCATCATAAACGACCTTGCCGGCTTGCAGGGCGACGACCCGGTCACAATAGCGGATCGCATAATCGACCTGGTGCAGGGTGACGATCACGCCAAGCCCGTCACGCCGGTTCAGCTCGACCAGCAATTCCATGACCTTGCGGGCGGACACCGGGTCGAGCGAAGCGACCGGCTCATCCGCCAGAACGGCCTGGGCCCCCTGAACCAGGGCGCGGGCGATGGCACCGCGCTGCTGCTGGCCACCGGAGAGGGTATTGGCCCGCTGGCTGGCATAGTCAGAGACCCCTACCCGATGCAGGGCTGCCATGGCCCGTGCCTTGTCAGTCGACGGCCATGCGCCGAGAAACCCGCGCCAGCCCGGAAGGCGTCCGAGCGCGCCCAGCATGACATTGGAAAACAGACTCAGTCGCCCGACGAGATTGAACTGCTGGAAAATCATGCCCAGCTTGCTGCGCGCAGCCCGAACCTGTCCAGTCAGACGACCGTTCTTCTGGACGACTTCTCCAAACACCGTGATCGTGCCCTTGCCGGGATCAATCGTCTGCATTCCGGTGATGGAACGCAGCAGCGTGGATTTGCCCGAACCCGACGGTCCGATCAGGGCGACCATTTCTCCGGCGGCGACCTCAATGGACACGCCATTGAGAGCCTTTCTGGAACCGAAGGTCTTCGACACATCACGCACAGATGCGACGGCGGCGGCGGATGAGCTCATGGACTCGCTGATGGCGGTTACAGGGCTTCGCCGGATGGCGCTTCAAACGCATTTCGGCAAGTCTTAATGACACGTTCCCGGCGATTTCGTCCAGAGAGACGACCCGGGTCAGGCGACGGCCGCCTTCAGCCGGGCCCGATCGTGTGGAGAGTCCAGGGCCGCCATCGACCGTTTCAGGGCCTCTCTTGCCAGTGTGGCCGCGAGCACGCCAAGCGGCCCCTCCAGGTTCGCCAGCGAGCGTAGCGCCTGCTGCAGACTGATTGCGACCAACAAATCGCCGGCACCGAAGCGGATCAGGGGACCGAAAACGTCATCCAGCATCCCGGCCTCCGACAGGACCGGCGCATACAGACGGTCCTTCTCCACACTCGATTCAACCGCCTCCTGCCCGGACTGCCATCCGTCCATCAGCCGAACAGCAGCCGTCGCGATCTCGACAGCCGTGCCGGGATCATTAACGCCCGGAGACAGGGCCTTGCCCGCGATCTCTCCCAGTACCGCCAGACCAAAACGTGGGTCCTGATCGAAGGATCGGGTGCGCCCCAGGGAAAAGGCCTTGTCGAACCGTTCGCGCACGGCGTCATCGACGGTTGAACCGCCCAGGCGACACAGGACTTCGCCGCGACGCACGAAATCGCCGGGCATGGCCACCACCTCGACGTCGAGACCGGCATCCCCGGCCATCCGCTGCAATCGCTCCGGATCGACATTCTGGACATAGCCGGTTTGAGGACTGGCAACCGCCACCGCCTGAACGCCCAGCCGCCCCGTCCGGCCACCCAGGCTGGGCCGGGCGACGCATTCATCCATCGCCCGCCGGGTCCGCTCCTCGACCAGTTCGATCATGTGGCTGAGCCGCGCCAGCCGGGACAGGCGGTTGATCCAGGCCAACAGACGAAACGCGACCAGACCGACCACGACCAGGCTGATCAGGAAAAGCACCGCCCGGCCTGCGGCGGCATAATAGTGGGCATTGATCGCCGTGACCCCGACGATGGCGTACAGAAAAGCCCCCACAAAGGTGGCCAGCGACTTCTGGGTCGCCTCGTCGCCGGTGACGAGGGATGCGACCCGGGGCGTAGCCGCCGTCGACACCGCCGTATAGGCCGTCACCATGGCCCCGAGCGAAAAGGTCGCGACCGCCAGCAGGCTGGACGCCAGAATGGTGAGAACCTGTTCGACGGAGTCGCCCCCGAAACGGTCGGCCAGCGCCTCGGGTACCCAGGGGGCCGCGACCACGGCTGCCAACGCGGCAATCACGCCGAACACAGCATAAAGGCCTGCCCGGAACCAAAGCTCCCGGGTCGTCTGTCGCCAGAGAAACCGCCACCGATTCATTAGTCTGTCCCCGCCCGGCCACCGATCCATCCAGCGGCGTCCATGCACCTCAAACGCCACAAGACACCCAAGGTTCTGACCCGAATAAAAACCCGTCCCACGGCGGGTGTCATGAAATCGCCCCTTTACATTAACGCCACACGACCCTAAATCGCGGCTTCCGGCGGACCCCGTAGGTCTAACGTTGCGCTGCTAACGCCGGTCTGGGTTTAACAATTACAGGGGTTTACGTGAATTGCGCACGTATCCATTTCCCCTGGACCTGGTCCGCGAGCGGTCCCCCGAGCGTCCCGTCGCCCTTGTGCGGCCGCGTTCGGTTTCCGTAGCGGCGCGCTGGTTCCAGGACAATCTGAAAGCTGACGTCTTCTATGCGGTGAAGGCAAATCCTTCGCGCTGGGTCATCGAGACCCTGGTCGCGGAAGGCGTCAACGCGTTCGACGTCGCCTCTCTCGCAGAGATCGAGCTGGTGCGTTCGGTCAGCCCTGACGCGCGCCTGGCCTTCATGCATCCGATCAAGAGTCGCACGGCCATCACCCGGGCCTATTTCGACCTGGGTGTGCGGACCTTTGCACTCGACAGCCACGATGAGCTGCAGAAGATCCTCGACGCCACAGGCGGTGCTCAGGATCTGAACCTGATGGTGCGGATGGCGGTCTCGGCTGATGGTGCCGCCTACAGCCTGTCCGGCAAGTTCGGCGTTGCGCCGGACCAGGCCCCGGCCCTGCTGCTGGCGACCCGGCAGGCTGTCGTCGACGGTCTGATGGGAGTCAGCTTCCACGTCGGCTCGCAATGCATGCGTCCCAGCGCCTATCAGGCAGCCATGGCCCAGGTGGGTCGCGCCATTTCGCGGGCGGGCGTGTTCGTCGACATCGTCGATGTCGGCGGCGGCTTTCCCTCGGTCTATCCGGGCATGGTTCCGCCGGACATGAGCGAATACGCCGACGCCATCCATCGCGGCTTCAACGAAATGCCGGTGTCGGAAACCACGGAACTGTGGTGCGAGCCCGGTCGGGCCCTGGTTGCGGAATCCTCTTCAGTTCTGTGCCGCGTCGACCTGCGCAAGGGCGACGCCCTGTATCTGAACGACGGCAGCTATGGCTCGCTGTTCGACGCGACGCATTCGCGCTGGCCCTTCCCGGTCAAGCTGGTGCGGGACGCCGAGGCCTCGAGCGACCTGAAGGCCTTCCAGTTCTACGGCCCGACCTGCGATTCGATCGACCATATGCCGGGTCCATTCTGGTTGCCGGCCGATATCCGTGAAGGCGACTTCATCGAGATTGGCATGCTGGGGGCCTATGGCGTCGCCATGTCGACCGGTTTCAACGGCTATGGCGAGCATGAGCTGGCCATGGTCGAGGATGCCCCGATGGCCTCGCTCTACGGCCTCGCGCCCCGCTCCATCCCGACCGTGCGCACCACGGCTGAAGAACAGGCTCGCAAGATCGTTCGCCTGTCGCGCCCCAAGGGCAAGGCCGGCGTGCGCAAGCGCAAACGCTGACTTCCGGGCTGACGCGAAAGCGCCTCTCCGCTATTCAATAAGGCAGCGGCCCGTCGCTCCGTCCGGGCTGCTGCGTGTTTTCACGACGGGCGCTCAAACCAAAGGGAAACCCGCGAGATGACCGCACCCGTTCCGTCCAATACCAAGGCCCAGCTGCTCCAGAACACCGTCGAGCACATCGACATCACCAGCTTTGACGCCCGGCCCATCGTCGACGCGATGCGCAAGATGAGCTTCTCCAGCCGCGACACGGCCCGCGCCGCCGATATCTTCTCGATGGCGATCGAGGACAAGGACTGCTCGCCGTGGCTGATCCTGGCCGGCTCGACCTCGGCCGGTGGCTGCATGCATGTGTACCGCGACATGGTGAAATACGGCATGATCGACGCCGTGGTCGCCACCGGGGCCTCGATCGTCGACATGGATTTCTTCGAGGCCCTGGGCTTCAAACACTACCAGGCCGCCGGCGAGGTGGACGACAACGTCCTGCGCGACAACTACATCGACCGGATCTACGACACCTATATCGACGAGGAAGAGCTCCAGAACTGCGACCACACCATTCTGGAGATCTGCAACCGGCTGGAACCGCGGGCCTATTCCAGCCGCGAGTTTATCTGGGAAATGGGGAAATGGCTGAGCGAGGGCAACGCCAAGAAGCCTGGCTCGCTGATCCAGACGGCCTATGAGGAAGGTGTGCCGATCTTCTGCCCGGCCTTCGTCGACTCCTCGGCCGGGTTCGGCCTGGTCAAACACCAGAAGGAGCGGATCGCCGCCAAACAACCCTATCTGATGATCGACGCCGTGGCCGACTTCCGCGAGCTGACCGACATCAAGATCGCCGCAGGCGTCACCGGCCTGTTCATGGTCGGCGGCGGCGTGCCCAAGAATTTCGCCCAGGACACGGTCGTCTGCGCCGAAATTCTCGGCGTCGAGGCTGAAATGCATCGCTACGCGGTCCAGATCACCGTGGCCGATGTGCGTGACGGGGCCTGTTCGTCCTCAACGCTCAAGGAGGCCGCCTCCTGGGGCAAGGTCCAGACCACCCATGAGCAGATGGTCTTCGCCGAAGCGACGACCGTGGTGCCGCTGATCGGGTCGGACGCCTGGCACCGCGGTGCCTGGAAAAACCGCGACAAGCGTCGCTGGGCCAAATTGTTCGACAAGGCCTGATCCGCGTCAAACCGACAGCCTTCCGGACGACACTCCAGACACCGTACACCAAGGTCGGGCCAGGACTCCCGGCCCTGTTGCCCGAGCCGACAGGCCCGGGCGCAAACCGCCTTGTCGTTGCCGCATCCTTGGGTCACGGTGAGCTCACAGGCAGAACAGTCCCGGGAACGTATACGGAATGAAGCGCAGCATGGCAGTGGTCATCCTGGCGATGACGACAGCGCTCGCAGGCTGTGGGAACGGCGAGGCGGCGATTGATCGTCCCGACGCCGACACGACTCCGCACGCGGCCCCATTGAACCGCCACACGGTCACTCGCTCCGGAACGCCCGAATATGCCGCCGTCTTTCCTGGCGGACAGGTGTCAGGCACGCCGACCCTGTCGAACGGCCCGACCGGTCCCGGCGGTATCGTCTCCTTTACCACCCACGCCGACCCGGCGACCGTCGTCGCCCACTACCAGCGACAGGCCGAAGCGGCCGGACTGGCCTCTGTCATGGCCATGAACCAGAGTGGCGCACGCGCCTACGGGGCTGCGGCCGCGGATGGCAGCGGTGCCAGCCTGCAGGTTGTCGCTGACCCTGTCGATGACGGAACGACCGCGGTTCAACTGACCTGGAGTGCCGGGCGGTGATGTCCCTGCGCGGGGCGGCGGTTGCCGTGCCCGCGCTGCTGGCCTGCGCCTGCGCCAGTGCTCCGACCCCGGTGACCGAACCCGTGGCCGCTCCGACAGGCTACCTTGCGAGCGTCGACGTGAACCGCCTGGCCGACGCCGTCACCCCGGCACCGGAACCCGGCTCGGCCGTCGATCAGGCTGATCGCGCCCGATCACAGGCCTTGAGCGAACTGGAGGGTGGTGATCGCTGGCTGATGGCCATTGCCCATGCCGAATTGCGACCGCCCCTCGCCGCCCAGCATTTTGACTGTGCCATCGGAACCCGTCTGTACAGCGCCTCAAGCCCGGTCCTGACCCGGCTGATGACCCGGCTTCAGCTTGATATCGGTGCCGCCGCGGCAATCGCGCGGGAGCGAAATGTCCGGTCCCGCCCGGCAGCCGTCGATCCGGACCGGCGCGTGTGCCTGCGCCTGACCGAGGCCACGCGGACTGCGTCCTCCTATCCGTCAGCCGCCGCCGCTGTCGCCGCCGCCTATGGTGAAACCTTCGCCGCCCTCGCCCCTGATCGCGCGGCCGCAGCGCGCGCCAGCGGCCATGAGGTCGCCTTCAGCCCCGCTGTCTGTGCTCTGAACTGGCCGTCTGACGTCGAGGCCGGCGAGGATCTCGGTCGTGAGGCCTACACAGCCGCGGCCGCAACGCCGGCCTTCCAGGCCGATCTGGAACTCGCCCGGGCGGAAGTGGCCGTGGCCCGGTCCACCGGCCTGACCAACCCCGGCTGCGCTGCCGAGCGCCTGGTTTTTTCGTCGTCGCAGCCCTGAACGAGCCTCAGGCCGGTCGCGGCGCGACCAGGGAGCCGTACAGGTCGGTCCGGCGATCACGGAAAAAGCCCCAGGCGGCCCGGTGACGATCAAGGAAGTCCAGGTCGAAGGTATGCACCAGGGCCCCCTCCTCCTTTCGATCGAAGCTCTCGACCAGGTCGCCGCGATGATCAGCGATAAAGGATGAGCCGTAGAAGTCCTGACCCGTCCCGGTGACCTGCTCGTGGCCAATACGGTTGGCCCCGACCACAGGCACCACATTCGATACGGCGTGACCCTGCATGGCACGCTGCCAGGGCAGGGCAGTGTCCAGCTCACTGTCATGCGGCTCGGACCCGATGGCGGTCGGATACATCAGCACCTCGGCCCCCATCAGCATCATGGCCCGGGCGGTCTCGGGGTACCACTGGTCCCAACAGATGCCGACGCCGACCCGGCCAAAGCGGGTGTTCCAGACCTTGAAGCCCGTATCCCCCGGGCGGAAATAATATTTTTCCTGATAGCCCGGACCGTCGGGAATATGGCTCTTGCGATAGACGCCCATCGGCGAGCCGTCGGCGTCCAGCATGACCATGGAATTATAGTAGTGCGGGCCCTCGCGCTCGAAGATCGACACCGGAATGGCCACCCCCAGTTCGGCGGCGACCGGGGCCAGAGCGGTAACGCAGGGGTGTTCGCGCCACGGATGGGCGGTGGCGAACCAGTGCTCCTCCTGGGTGACACAGAAATAGGGACCCTGGAACAGTTCGGACGGCAGGATCACCTGCGCGCCCCGCGATGCCGCCCCACGGACCAGATCGATGGTCCTGGCGATGTTCGCGTCCATGTCCTCGCCATAGGCGGTTTGCAGGGCGGCGACGGAGATTGTGCGGGCCATCAGGCAGGCTCCTGCTGGGTGATGCAGTGGAAGGACCCGCCGCCGGTGAGAATGGCGGTCGAGGGCAGAAGGATGATCTCGCGATCCGGATATACGGTCGCCAGGGCCTGACCGGCCAGGTCAGCGGCCCGGGCGTCCCCATAGGTGGGGACGATGATCGCTCCGTTGGCGATGAGGAAATTCATGTGGCTGGCCGGAACCGGCCGCTCATCCTCGTCGGGAACGAAGCCCGGGGACGGGATGCGCAGCACCCGGATCGCCCCGCCGTCCGCGTCGATCATCTGCGACAGGGCCCGGGCCGTGGCGTCATAGACTTCGTCATTAGGATCGTTGCGGCCCCAGGCGACCGGACAGGCGACCACGCCCGGCGCAACGAAGCGAGCGAGGTTGTCGACGTGACCGTCGGTATGATCGTTCAACAGTCCGTCGCCGAGCCACAGCACCTTGCGGGCACCGAGCGCCTGACCGAGGGCCGTCGCGGCGGCGGCCTCGGTCCAGCCCGGATTTCGATTGGGATTCAGCAGGCACTGGCGTGTGGTCAGGACCGTACCGGCACCGTCATGGTCAAGCGCCCCGCCCTCGAGGATGAAGTCGTGACGGATCAGGGCCACGCCCGATGCGGTCGCGATCTGGCCGGCGACCTCGTCATCGTACGGGAAGTCGTATTTCCCGCCCCAGCCATTGAAGCGGAAGGCATTGGCCGTCATCGCCCCCGGACCGAAGACCGGGCCGGTGTCCCTGAGCCAGATATCGCCGAACCGGCCGGCGACGATTTCCACGCCGGCCACCCCGGCAAACCGGGCACGAGCATCACCCAGCGCCGCCTCATTTCCGATCAGCAATTTGACCTGCTCGCGGCCCGGGCCGGCCAGGGCCCGCACCAGGGCCTCGACCTCATCCCGGGCCGGGTCGAGGTGACCCTCCCACAGCTCGGCATGGCTGGGCCAGCCGACCCACATGACGCGGTGCGGAGCCCATTCGGCGGGGATCGGTTGGAGCGTGGGGGTCATGGCGACGACGGACATCCTGATACGGGCACGACAGGCTAGCCGCGCCAGATAGACACGGCGACCCCCGAGTTCAACTCAGGGTGCGGGAGTCCGGGTCCCTCAATGACAAAAGGGGCGAACCGTCTCCGGTCCGCCCCCCTCATTCGTCGACTGACAGACCGTGTTTAGAAAGCGGTCCGCAGGGTCATCATGGCCGTGCGCGGAGCACCCAGCTGATACGAGGCGTTGCCGGTGGTCCGGGTCGAGATGTCACCCAGATAGGCTTCGTCGAACAGGTTGGTGACATTCAGCTGCACCCACCAGTTCGGCGCACCGATAGCGGTGAAGGTGTAACGCATGTCCAGATCCCAGACGGTGTAGCTCGGAGCGACTTCCAGATTGTCGTCGGTCGCAAAACGCTCGCCGACATATTTGCCCTGGAGGCCCATATCCCAGTTGCCGACCGAATAGTCGGCACGCAGGGCGTACTGCCACTTCGGCGTTTCCACCAGTTCCTTGCCGGCGGTAGCGATGAACTGCGGAACTCCCAGGATCACACCATCCGGCAGGTCGTCCTTGACCTCGCTGTCGGTGTACGAAACCGAACCGTACAGGCTGAAATTCTCGAACGGCGAGAACCCGACCTGACCGTCGAAGCCCTGCAGCATCACATCGCCGACGTTACGGGTCAGGAAGATGCCGGCCGCTTCGTCAAAGGTGCGAACGATGCGGTTCGTGTAGTCCGTATGCCACAAAGCGAACGAAGCGATCAGACCCGCCGTCTGGTAGCGATAGCCCAGGTCGTAGGAGTTGGTCGTTTCCGGAGCCGGATTGACGTCGAACCGGTCGTACAGGTCATCGGTTCGCGGAGCCGAAAAGCCCTCGGCATAGCTGGCGTACAGGGACTGGTTTTCTGCGAAGCGCCAAGTGGCACCGGCGTTCGGCAGCACGGCTTCGTATTTCTTGTCGAACGAACGCGGCCGGCCATAGCGATTGCTCGCGCTGGAGTTCAGCGCCGAAGCGGGGAACTGAACCGTACCGTCGGGGTTGGTGACGGTCGGCGTCTGGGTGGTGCAATAGGCGTTGAAGGTATCGCGTTGATAGCAGTAGTTGTTCAGCTCACGGCTGAAGAATGGTGCACGCAGACCCAGCGAAATGCTGATCGTATCGGCCATGAACGAGCCACGATATTCGGCCGAAATCTGGTTCAGTTCGGCGTAGGACAGACGGTCACGACGACGCAGGATGGTGCCGTCCGGCAACGACACCGGGGTACCGTCGCGGCCCGCAAACGGGTTTTCCGGACGACCGCCGGGCTGGATATAGCCAACTTCGCCGGTCTGACGGTGACGACCGTAGTCGTAAGTGTAGGCGAGACGGAAGGTATTGTCCTCGTTCGGACGCCAGACCAGCGAGCTGGTCACACCATAGCGATGAGTGTTGGTGGTATTGGGACGATACAGGGTGACGGTGTCGAGGATGTCGCCGTCGCCGTTCAGATCCACACCGGCAGCGCCGGAGTTCCCACGCAGCTGCAGGTCCGTTTCACGCCAGTTGCTGGTGCCGCCGCCGTTGGCCAGAACGTACTGGAACGAGGGGTCGATCGTCAGGGTCAGCTGATCCGACAGGGTGAAACGCGACGACCCGCGGATATTGCCCGTGTTGGACGGATTGATGCTGGTGTAGGACGAGTCCACGGAGTTGACGACGTTAAAGGCGTTGCCGGCGTTGAAGTCGGCCAGCGAGACCCGACGGGTGAAGCTGTTGCGGTTGCGGTTGTAATGGCCGGTCAGGGCGAGGAAGTCACCGTTGTCGCCCAGAGACTGGTACAGACGACCGTTGTACTGGGTCTTCTTGATGCCGCCCGGGTCCTTGAAGTGATTGTAGTCCGTGCTGGAATAGGCCAGCCAGGCTTCCGTGCCCCAGGGACCGAACGCGCCGGTGTCCATCATCAGGAACAGGCGGCGGTACTCTTCCTCGCCGATCGACGGCTGGGCGATGATACCGAATTCGTCGCGGGTACGACGGGTGATATAGTTGACGGTGCCGCCGGTCGCCGAGGCCGTGGGGCTGTCGACGTCGGTCGTGCCGAGGTTGACGTTGGCACGCTCGATCAGCTCGGGGTCGAGCTGCTGGTTCGAATAGATGGCGTAGTTGCCGGTGTCATTGAGCGGGATACCATCGGCGGTCAGCGAGACGCGCGCGGCGTCGAAACCGCGGATGGTCAGGTCACCGCCGGCCGAACCGTAGGCGTCATTATTGGTGAAATTCACGCCGGGGATCAGATTGATCGAATTCAGGATCGACTGACCGGCCGGTTGGGTCTGGATATACTCCTCAGTGATCGAGGCGCGTGACTTGGAAGCGTTCTCGGCGACAATGGCACCGTCGAGCGTCAACGGCCCACGACGACCCTGAACAACAATATCATCAAGCTTGGTCGCTTCGAAGGCCGCCGTACCCGACGACTGGGCCGAAGCCGCACCGGCGGCCAGAAGGCCACTGAACAGGGCGGTCGTCGCCCAGAACACGCGTTTGCGGTTCATCATTTTCATCTTTCCCCAGATGGTGAAGGCACCAAGGCCCGCGGCAGGCGCTGGCCTGTCAATACAATGTTCATCTAAGGCCGCAGTCCGAAGCTGCGACGACAGTCGTGTGACGGTGATGTGACAGGCGAGAAAGGTGGCCGGAAGGCCACACCTTCTGATCACTCCGGACCGGGTGCCCGACCCCAGACGGCCTGAAGTCGCGCCGCCCGTCCGCAGAAACGGCTGTAGCCTGCGTAACGAACGGGATTTAGCCGAGCGAAATCCTGATGTTCGCGTTCTGCCGGCCAGAACCTGACCGCATCGCGGACCGGCGTTACAAAGCGCGCCGGGGCCAGCCGCGCGACGGCAGCACGGCGGGACGCCTCGGCCACAGGCTTCTGGGCGGCGTTGGCGAACACCGCCGTCGCATAGGACGGGCCCCGATCGCAGAACTGGCCGTCGGGGTCGGTCGGATCGATGGTCAGCCAAAACCGATCCACCAATTGACGGTAGCTGATCTGCACCGGATCAAAGGTAACCCGGACCGCCTCCACATGGCCGGTCCCGCCACGAACCACCTGATTGTAGGTCGGATAGCGAGCCGTGCCGCCGGTAAACCCCGACACCGCTGAAATCACCCCCGGCATATGTTCGAAATTGGCCTCGGTCGACCAGAAGCAGCCACCGGCAAAGACCGCCGTCTCGCGTCGACCGCTGTCCTGGGGTGAGGGGGCGGGCGCACTTTCGGCGGGGTCGCTTCCCGAACAGGCAGCGATAACGAGAACCAGCAGGACGGGAAGCAGACGACGGCGATGGAACATCAGGGGGCCTGCGTGGTTGCCGGGCGAACAGCGCCTTCATATCCATACGTCAGAGAACGGCGTCCGGTTTCAACCGGCCGCAAAAACTTCGGCCAGACGGGCCGCGGTGTCGCGAACGGCTCCGGGGGCATGGTAGCTGCCGTTGATCTGGGTTTGGACGATGACAGTAGCGCGAAAGCGCCGGAACAGGTCCGCGTCGGGCGGCTCGGGGGCCTTCCAGAAAGCATCGAGGGCCTGCTGGTCCGTCAGGCCTTCGAAATCGAAAAAGGCGTCACCCAATACCCTGACCGGGGTGCCGAACCCCAGGGCCGACAGGGCAGCGCTGGAATTGTTGACCACCATGCCGCGCGACGCCCGGCACAGATCCGCCAGATTGCCGCCGTCGATGAAATCGACCCGGCCATCCAGACCGCGCTCGATGGTCAACGACCGGGTAACCCGGCGCAGATCCAGCAGACCCGGATCCAGCGGATGGTTCTTGACCACCAGTCGGGCATCCGCCGGAGCATGGCGAACGAAACTGCTCATCACCTCGGCGAGGAAGGCCGTATTGTCGGGCAGCGACGAATAGCGCAGCAACTGGGTGTCCCCCTCACGCTGCAGACAGACCAGAAAAAATGGGCCCCGCGCAGCGATGGTGCCGCTGTCCGCCTCCCGAACGGGTCTGAGCAGGCCGGCAAGGTAGCGGCGGATGTGACCGGCGCACTGAAGCCAGGCCGGGGCCGTATAGGCGGGTGCATAGCGGGGAAACAGAATCCGGCCCGGAACCTGGACCAGATGGTGCAGGCTGATGTTGATCACATGGTGCGGCAGAATTCGCCCGACCGATCGCGGCACCGGCCCCTCGGGGACCGCCACCGAATAGGCTGAACGATCTCTTGGCAGGCGGCTGGCGGCGTTCACCCCGCCCCGCTCGACCGTGACCCAGTCGGGGCGAAAATAGCCGTTCTCGAGCACCCAGAGCCGGGCGGACATCGTCGGGGCCAGAGCCACAACCGCCCGGTTGTAGGGACCGCCCTCGCCAAAAATGACGACGTCGGTAAAATTCGGCACCAGTTCAGCCAGTCGCTGCGGCCAGGCCCCGGCATTTCCGCGATAGGCCAGCCCTTCCCGGCGACGCCACGACAACAGATCACCGGCATTGAAAATCATGCGCGCCACCCCGGCTCCGCGTTCCGTCAACGCGTCCGCCAGGACACCGGCGAACGGCCCGAAGGGTATCGTCACAATCAGAAAACGCCTGCAGGCGAGAGGGCGGGGAACGGGACCGGTCCGGATCAGGGAGGGGTCGGACCTGGCATGCAATATTCCGTCCTTTCCCAGGCTGATGACTCCGGGCGGCGCGGCCCGAACGGACAAGCCTAAGGCCCTGTGTTCAAGATTGGCAAGCGGACCCGCCCGTCTCGTCGCCGCGGCCTCGGGACGACACACCCGGGGGCCGGATCATCGCGCTGGCTTCACCGGTCAGCTCCGGTATGATCGCCCGTGTTCGCTGTCTCACAGGCCACCGCCACCATGACCATGACCGGTTCCTGACCATGAGTGCGGGCTTCCTCCCACAACATTCCCGCATTGTCGGTGCCTTGATGATGCGGGAGCTGATCACCCGCTATGGCCGTGAAGGCCTGGGGTTCCTGTGGCTGATCGGTGAGCCGCTGATGTTCTGCCTCGGCGTTCTGCTGATGTGGCACATCATCAAACCGGACTATGAGCACGGCGTGCGACTGGGGCCGTTCGTGATGACCGGCTATATGGCCCTGCTGCTGATGCGGCACCAGATTTCGTACAGCCTGGCTGCGGTCCAGGCGAACGTCGGCCTGCTGCATCATCGCCAGATAACGATCCTGCACCTCTATATCGCGCGCAATCTGCTGGAGTTCGGCGGCGCTACCGGGGCTTTCATCATCGTCTACGCCTTCCTGATGGCACTGGGTGAGGTGTCGGCACCGCATGACTGGCTCCTTCTGTACGGGGGCTGGCTGCTGCTCGGCTGGATGGCGATGGGACTGGCGATCACCCTCAGTGCCCTGGCCCTGAGGTTTGAGGTTATGGAGCGGATCGTGCCGTTGCTGACCTATGCCCTGATCCCGATTTCAGGCGTTTTCTTCATGGTGTCGTGGATACCGGCCGCCTACCAGGACGCCTATCTACTGTTGCCGTTTCCTCATCCGGTCGAGATGATCCGGGCTGGTGTGTTCGGCGAATTCGTGGCTACCCGTTACGCGCCACTCTACGCCCTGGCCTGGGGTGCCATATTCAATTTCACCGGCATGATCCTGCTGGCCGGGGCCAAGGACCGTATCGATGCCGAATAGGACCGCGACCCAGGACACCTGCCGGACATGAGCGAACCCCGCCTCGATTATCTGGGCCCGCTGCCGGGCACAGAGCCGCACGTAACCGGACCCGGCCTCCGGCAATGGCTGCAAAGGCACTGGCCTTTTCTGCTGATCGTGGTCGTGCCGACCGTGCTGGCCGCGATCTACTACCTGCTGATCGCCGCACCCAGATATGTGTCGGAGGCCCGTTTCATCGTGCGGGCTCCGGCCCAGGCCCAACCCTCGGCCCTCGGCATGGCCCTGCTGGGCGCCGGCCTGCCCGGTGCCCAGACCGACGCCTTCGCGGTCCATGAATACATTCGCTCGCGCGACGGCCTGAAGGATCTGGGAACACGATACGATGTCGCCTCCCTGTTGGGGCCACCCGGAGTCGACGTCCTGTCTCGTTACCCGCGCCCATGGGAAAGCCGGTCGTTCGAGGGACTGCACCGCGGCTATCAGCGCTTCGTCACCGTGGGCTATGATTCCACCACCGGGATCAGCACCCTCCGCGTCGAGGCCTTTCGCCCCCGGGACGCCCAGGGGCTGGCCGAGACCTTGCTGCAAGGCGGCGAACGACTGGTCAACCGGCTCAATGTCCGGGCCCGGGCGGATGCCGTCGCCGCCGCCGAGCAATCCCGGGCCGAGGCCCGCGCCCGCCTGACTGCGTCCCAGCAACGGCTGGTCGCCTTCCGCAACCGTGAACGTTTCATCGACCCCGTCCGCACGGCGACGGAGGGCGGACAGCTGATCGGTGAATTGATGGCCACGGTCGCGGCCCTGAAGGCGGAGCGTTCGCAACTGGCCGCCGAAGCGCCCCAGAGCCCCCGATTACCGGGCTTCGACAGCCGCATCGCCGCCTTTGAACGTCAGATTGAGATCGAACGTGCCAAGATCGCCGGCAATGCGGGGTCGCTGGCTCCACGGGTCAGCGCCTATGAAGATCTGGTGCAGGAGCGTGAATTCGCCGGCGAACAACTCGCCGAAGCCTCGGCGGCCCTTGTTGTCGCCCAGCAGGAGGCCCGGCGTCAGACCCTGTATCTGGAACGTATCGTCAGCCCGAACCGCCCGGACGAGGCGCGACAACCCCGCCGCTGGCTGGCCATACTGACCGTCCTGGCCAGTACCCTGCTGGTCTACGGTATCGGCTGGCTGGTCTGGGCCGGAGTTCGCGAACACAGGCAGGGCTGATGACGGACGTGGAACCGGCGGGACTCCGGGTCGAGGGGCTGGGCAAGACCTGGCGGCGCGCCACGCAGCCGGTGTTTTCGGGCCTGGGGTTTGAACTCGCCCGATCGGGACGGCTGGCTGTGCTGGGACGGAACGGTCAAGGCAAGTCGACGCTGATCAAGATTCTCGGCGGCGTCCTGCCGGCGGGTGAGGGCCAGATCGACTGGCGGATGACGTCATCCTGGCCCATCGGTTTCGGCGGTGGTTTCCAGGGCAGCCTTTCGGGACTGGACAACATCCGCTTCCTGGCGCGGCTCTACCGGCGTGACTTTCATGAGCTGCTGGACCGGGTCGACGACTTTGCCGAGCTGGGCTCCGCCCTGCGATCACCGGTCAAACACTATTCATCCGGCATGCGTGCACGTCTCGCCTTCGGCCTGTCCCTGGCCATCGAATTCGACTGCTATCTGATCGACGAACTGGTCGCCGTGGGGGATGCTCGCTTCCAGCAGAAATGCCAGACGGCGCTGTTCGAGCACCGCGCCCAACGCGCCTTCATCATGGCCTCGCACGACGTCCATCTGGTCGCCACCCATTGCCAGCAGGCGCTGGTGATCGAAGGCGGCAAGGCCAAGTTGTTCGACGACGTCGGTGAGGCGGTCGAAATCTACACCTGGCTGCGCGCCGCATGAGTCCGCGTTTGGGAATCGGGAGTGAGGCCGGCCAGAATCCGTCGCTTCACTGGCTTCCGGAACGCTTCACCCTGGACCCGCGCCGGACCGCGGTCGGCGAGACGCCGTTCATGCTGGACGTCACCGGACCGCCACGGCCACTGGTATTCGGCCCCTATGTCGACCTGGAACCGGGAGTCTGGCGGGCCCGGGTGCGGTTCACCGTCGATGAGACAGCCTGCAAACATCATTACCGGCTGGAATGGGGCAGCCTGACCGACTTTGCCAGCCACGCCTTCGTGCCCGGTCGCCCGGGCGTGTACAATCTCGAGATCGATCATCGCTGGCAGGCGACAGCGGCCGCAGAAACGCGATTGATCCTGACCGAGGGAGCTCTGGACGGTATGCTGGAATTCCAGGGAGTGACGGTGTCGCGGCTCTCATGACCCCGACGGACATGACGATACCGGCAGGATGACGACGACTTCCGCCACAGCCCTGGTCGATGCGGCCGACGCCGCGCGGGACCGCCATGACTGGCCAGCCGCCGTCCGCGCCTATGCCGCCGCCCTGGCCGTCAATGGTGACCGGGCCGACCTGTGGGTCCAGTACGGCCACGCCCTCAAGGAGAGTGGCGACCTGGGAGGCGCGCTCAGAGCCTATCAGGCCGCCCTGGAGCGGGCCCCCGACGTCGCCGACACCCACCTGCAGCTCGGCCACGCCCTGAAGATGTCCGGGCGACGCGACGCCGCCGCCGCGGCCTATGCCCGCGCCGCGGTCCTGGACCCGGCCCACCCTGACCCGGTCAAGGAGCTGCGCGACCTGGTCCGCCACGGCCTGGTGCTCGACCCTGAGATCGTCGGGGCCGTGCGGGCCCGAACCAGCCAGACCCACCGTCGGAACACGGATGCGGAGACTCTGACCGGACACCTTGAGGCAGCGCTGAAACGGCTTGGAGCCGGCCTGAAAGCGGTCAGGGCCCTGGCTACCGGTGCAGGACGACGGCGTTCAGCCCGTCCAGCCCTGATCTTCGACACCTCCGACCTGATCGCCTATTTCCGCGACGCCCGCCTGCCGACCGGCATCCAGAGGGTCCAGATCGAGGTCATCACAGCCTTGTTGCGGGACCCACCAGCGGACGCCCACATCTCCGTCTGCGCCTTCATCGAGGACCGGGATGACTGGGTCGAGATCCCGGCCAACCTGTTTCTGGGCTTGACGACGCAGGCCCTGGCTGGTGGGGCGCTGAACGAAGCAGCCTGGCTGACTGTACGGTACGACCTGGACCTGGAAACCGGACTGGCTCCGGCGCTCGCCTTCCCCGAGGGAGCCTGGCTGATCAATCTGGGGACGTCATGGTGGCTACAGAATTATTTCCTCAAACTGCGCAATATCCGGCGACTGCGGGGGGTCCGCTACATTCCCTTCGTCCACGACATGATCCCGGTCATGGCTCCGGAACATTGCACCCCCGCCCTGACGCGGGACTTCATCAGCTGGGCCGTCGGCATCGTCGGCCACGCAGGTCACTTCCTGACCAATTCCGAGGCATCCCGCCGTGACCTTATCGCTGTCGCCAGCCGGCTGGGGCAGGCCATCGACGCCGATGATGTGCATGTCATTCGTCTGGACGCCGATTTCCGCAAGCCGGGACCGGGCACCACCGATGACGGCATCCTGCCCCGGCTGGGTTTGTGTCCAGACAGATTCGTCCTGTTCGTCTCGACCGTGGAATCGCGCAAGAATCACATCGCGGCCTTCCAGGCGTGGCGAGTGCTGATCGACCGTCACGGAGCCGGGACTATACCAACCCTGGTCTGTGTCGGGGCCCGCGGCTGGCTCAACGACGCTGTATTCGCGCTGCTGGACTCCGATCCGGTCCTGCGATCCCGGGTCATCATGGTGTCGGGCGTTTCCGACGCCGACCTCGCCGACCTCTACCGCACCTGCGCCTTCACCCTCTACCCCAGCCTGTACGAAGGTTGGGGCCTGCCGGTGACCGAAGCCCTGTGTCACGGCAAGGCGGTGCTGGCGTCCGATGCGTCGTCCCTGCCCGAGGCCGGGGGCGAGTTCGCGACCTATTTCCGTTCCGGCGATCCGGTGGACCTTTTGGCGCAGCTGGAACGGATGCTGTTCGAGCCTGACTTCCGTCAGGACCTGGAGGAACAGATCGCCCGGACGTTCCGGCCCCGGTCCTGGCGAGACCTGGGTCAGGAGATCGTCGATTGCGTGGTGCACTGGAACGAACAGTC
This sequence comes from uncultured Brevundimonas sp., assembly GCF_963974615.1. Lineage (GTDB taxonomy): Bacteria > Pseudomonadota > Alphaproteobacteria > Caulobacterales > Caulobacteraceae > Brevundimonas. The sequence goes on along the minus strand of NZ_CAXBDH010000015.1, from coordinate 9,746 downwards.
AGGACCCGGCGAAACCGCGGCGGCCATTCCGGTGCCGCCGGTCGAACCTGGCCGCGCCTATTCGCTCGGCCGCCTCACTGCGACCCGCCTCAAGACCGGGTTGATGTCAGCCGAGATCTTCCGCACCGGCGAGGGTTGGGCCGCGCCGGACACCTGGGGGTGCTGGACGACGGGCGACGGGGCCGAGCTGGTATTTCGAATGCCACAGTCGGAGCCCGTCAGAGACTTGCGTCTGGTCATGGGGCTGCGCGGCCCGTCCCGCCACAGAGTTGACTATACGATCATGGTCGGCATGGCCGCAGTCGCCCGCGGACGACTGACCTCCGGGGAAGTGTCCTGGCTGGATGCGCGGATTCCGGCCGGGGCTATCGTCGACGGAGCCGTTCATCTCCGGATCAGCGAACCGGACACCACGGAAACGCCCACGGGGTCGATCTCGCGACACCGTCAGTCGATCGGCGTGATCGGCTTCATGCTCGACACCATCGACAGCGATCGCACGGCCACCAAGATCATCGCCGAAATCGAGACGGCCGTCCGGGCTCCCACGACGAAGTCCTGATCCACCCAAATGCGCTTGCGGGCGAACCGGACCTCAGATGGCCCAATGATCAGGAGCGGTCAGATGATGCCAGCCATCATCCGTCGAGGAGGTGGGGAAATTCTGGATGTCACCATTGTCCAGGACGGCCATGAACCGATCGGCCCAAGCCTGATGTAGCCCAAGGGCACCAAACTCAGACTCCTGCCCCAGACCGGCGTGCGTGGCAGTGTCCAGACCGGGCAGTACCTGCGGCATCAAATCGACATTCTTGCCAATAAGAAAATCGTCACCGTCCAGGCTGGACAGCAGGAGCGAACCGCGCACAAACGCGTCGCCGCCCGTCCGGGACGCCGGGATCAGAAAGCCATCGTCCTCGCCGGGGAGGATCTGGGCTCCACCGTGGTCCTTGGCAGGGTCGTCCGTGGCCATCCAGGGGGTGAGGTGGGCATCAAACAGCGGTGCCGCCGCCGGAGCCAGTACCGGGTGTTCGAGCGTCGGGACGCCATTGACCCACAGAGGCACAGTCAGCCGTACATGTTCGGCACTTTCCGAGAATTCGAGCAGCATCTGTACCCGGGTGATGCCGCCGCCGGACAGGCCGGCGTTGTAGGCAGCGATGCCGCCGGCGTCCCCGGCACGGTCCAGAGCTGTCTGGTAGACGAGATCAACGAACTGGGCATTGGACAGACTACCGAAACGGGCCACCCCTTCGGCCGAGCTGAACAGGGCCTGGGCCACCTGAAGCAGGGTCGTGCCGTTATCGAGAGCCGAGCGCCAGGCCACCAGACCCGCCTCGTCCGGCATGTGGTTCAGGATGGTGTCATAGAGCCGGGCGATGGCCAGGGTTTGATCGTCGCCGACCCAAAGACCGGCATTGAGGGTCGGGGCCGAAACGGTCAGGTGTTCGCCGGCTTCGGCCAGGGTCAGCAGCACCTGGGCTCGGGTCGTCGTCCCCGCCGTGATCGCCGCCGCATAGGCCGCGGCCTGGGTCGGGTCCCCGGCATGGTTCACCGAATTCTGGTAGATCAGGTCCACAAACTGCCGGTCGGTCAGGACGCCGAAACGCGTCACGAACTCGACCGAGGTGATGAAGCGGTTCGCCATATCGAGGGCCGTGACCCCGCTTTCCAGCGCATTCAGCTGGATCTCATAGCCAAGGGCGTCGGGCACGCGATCAAAGGCGGCGCTGTAAAGCCGCATCAATTGCGCCGCCATACTGGTGACCTCGAACGTCAGGGTACCGTCGATGAAGGACGCCGCCTCGATATTGATCAAGGTATCCGTGCCGCCGTCGAGGCCGCCACTGACGGTGGTCGAGGACGCCGTGTACCCGCGGCGCACGCCGCCATAGGCCGCCACATCATAGCCGCCGCCGCCGTCCAGGGTGTCGTTACCACCGCCGCCACGAATGATGTTGTTGGCCCCGTCGCCGGTGAGAGTGTCGTTATAGGCCGAGCCCCAGACCTCCTCGATTCCGGACAGGGTGTCATTGCCGGCTCCGCCCGAGGCGGTTCCGGTGGCCAGGTTGACGGTCACCGCCGCCCCGGCCCCCGTATAGTCAGCGACGTCCCATCCGCTTCCGCCGTTGAGCGTATCATTGCCCGAGCCGCCGACAAGAATATCGTCGCCGACCTCACCGTTCAGGGTCGAGCCGACCAGAATGATCGGAGCCACCGGCGCGCTCGGGACCGAGACGTGCAGCAGATAGGTTCCACCCGCCGCCGGCGGACCGCTCGTGAAGGTGGACCCGGTATTGGACAGCCAAAGGCCGACCTCAATGTAATAGGTGCCCGAGGCTGCAAACGTGTACGTCAGATAAGAATCCGTGCCGGTATTATCGGGACCGCCATCGTCATTATTCGCCAGCTGGGTACCGCCAGCGTCGTACAGACGAAGGGTGCTGTCAAAGCTGGCATTATCGATGTCGAAAATGACCGTATCCCCGGCCAGAACCGTCACCGCATAATATTCGACGCCGCCATGGGTCGTGGCGACGACCGTCGCGTGCGGAATGGTCGTGGAACTCACAACGTCGGTGCGCGGCAGAAGATCGTAGGAACCGGCTAGGGTTACAGCCGCGCCGATACTTCCATTGGTGGTAGCTTGGCCCTTGATGATGTCGGGCGCGCCGCCCGTCTGACCCGGCGCACCCGCATAGAGCCGGTCATTTCCACCGCCGCCATTCAGGGTGTCGATACCGCCACCGCCGCGAAGGATGTTGTTGCCACCATCGCCGGTCAGGACATCATTGTAGGCGCTGCCCCGGACCTCCTCTATCCCGGTCAATGTATCGTTGCCCGCGCCACCCGTTGCGGTCCCGGTCGCCAGATTGACGTTCACCCCGGCACCGGCACCGGTATAGTCCGCCACGTCCCAGCCATTGCCGCCGTTCAGGGCGTCATTGCCGAGGCCTCCGATCAGGATGTCGTCGCCGTCACCGCCATTCAGCGTATCGTTGCCCGAGCCCCCGTCCAGATAGTCGTTCCCGCCCAGACCGTTGATGATGTCATTGCCGCCCAGGCCACCGATAGTATCGGCAAAAGCCGTGCCGTTGATCGTTTCGCTGGTGATGTCACCGGCAACGATAATGCCACCGGTCGGGGCCGCAGCTATGGTCTGGTCGGAAAAGGCGAGAAACTCGACGTTGGTCAACGTGACGGTGTAGCCACCGCCAACGACGGTCCCTACCGCCCCGTTCCAGGTGATCGTATAGGCCGAGCGCAGGCCGCCGAAGACAACCGTGTCGATTCCCAGCCCACCGTCGATGATGTCGTTGCCGCCATTTGGCGTGATGCGATTGTTGGCAGAGTTGCCCCGGATAGTGTCATCGCCCGAGCCGCCGATGGCGTTCTCGATCACGGCCCCGACAGCAATGGCCACATTGCCGACCAGGCCGCCGACACTGGAGAAGGCTCCCTGGCGCAGGTCGATGGTCTGGGCGACGTTGTAGCCAGAGAAATCGAATGTATCGATACCGCCGGCGTCCCAGACGGCAAAAATCAGAACGCTCAGTGAGTTGACCGCGCTGAACCAGGCCTGACCTGCCGTCGAGTTGAACCCGTAGACCGTGTCGCCGGTCCGTGTGGTCGTATTGGCCCCGTACAGCCGCTGTGCGGCGGCGATATCATCCAGCAGGGGAACCGCAGAATACTGACGCGCGCCGCCCGACGTGTTGTAATTTCCGCCGGTATTGCTCTCGCTGAAATAGCTCATCACCGAGTACTGGCGAGAGTCCTCGAAATAGATGGCATCAGCCGAATAGGTGATGCTGACGCCCTCGGCCGCGTTATAGGCGGCCGGATGGCTCAGGCCGATAGCATGCCCGATTTCATGCACCAGGACCTGCTGGCCATAGGCCAGCATGACAGGAGTGGCGTTGTAGGACAGGGACGAATTGGTCCAGACATCGCCACTGGCCGAGCTGCTCGCTGCAGATCCCGGTAAATAGGCAAAGGCCGCCGCCCCTGACACTCCGCCGGAATAGTTGGAGAACAGGATGGTGGCATTGTTCGAATAGTTGGACCCGGCGTCACTGACCCGCTGAAATGTGATGTTGGCGACATCAGACCAGGCGGCCAGCGCCTGGAGGGTGGCCGTGATTTGGGTCGTGGTGAACTGGGAAAACCCCGTGGTGTCCGTCGGCATGGTTCCCGGTGCCGTATCGCGGAAGGCATAAGTCACCACAGCGAACTGACCGGGGAAACTCGACCAGCTCAAGCCCGTACGGGTGATCTGGGCCGCCGCGTCGGTTATGCTGAGTGACGGCTTGCCGTTGGTGCCGAAACCACCGCGGTCGTCCCCGTTCAACAGGGCCGACAAACCGCCACCCGTTCCATCGTTCACTGCATGAAAACGGCCGCAGCAGCCACAGATCGCGTAGCTGGAGATCGCGCCGAAATAGTCGGTGTCGGGACTGACGCTGCCCCCACCATCGCCGCCGCCTTCGACGAAACGGACAATATTGGAGCTATTTTCAGCGAAGCTGTCGAACATGGGGGAAATCCAGCACTCACAATGTGAGTCACACAGTAGAGCGAACGGGATGAACGGCAAGCTACCCACCATCTGCTCCCTTCACTAGATGGTGACCGGCAGCTGCGGGCGCATGACGGCCACGGCACCACAGCCTTGCGCACGGGTTGGGACCACCATAGGGGGTTTCACCGTGACAGGAACGATCCCGCCCGCTATCGAGCCGCCATCATGGATGAGACCGAACGCCAATCCGAGGACCGGGGCTGGGACACAGCGAAGACGCTGGCCGAGGCCCTGCCCTACATCCAGGTCTATGACCGCGAGACCGTGGTCATCAAATACGGCGGCCACGCCATGGGCGAGAGCGCCGTAGCCCGCCAATTTGCCGCCGATGTGGTGTTGCTGAAACTGATGGGGGTGAATCCCGTCGTCGTACACGGCGGTGGGCCGCAGATCAGCGCCATGCTGGAAAAGGCCGGGGTTAAATCCAGCTTCGTCGACGGCCTGCGGGTGACCGACAAGGACACGATGCAGGTCGCCGAAATGGTCCTGTCCGGTGCGGTCAACAAGGAGATCGCGCACTGGATCACCGTCGCCGGCAAGGAGGCCGACGTGCGCGGCATCGGCCTGTCGGGCAAGGACGCCGGCCTGCTGACGGTCGAGCGGACCAAACGGACCCGGCGCGACCCCGACAGTATGATCGAACATGAAGTCGATCTCGGCTTTGTCGGCGAGCCGACGAAGGTCGACGCCAAATTGATCGTGCGGCTGATCGAGAGTGACGCGGACTGGGTCCCCGTCATCGCGCCTATCGGCGTGGCCGAGGACGGACAGACCTATAACGTCAACGCCGACACCGTCGCGGGGGCGATCGCCGGGTCGCTGAACGCCAAGCGCATGCTGCTGCTGACTGACGTGCCCGGCGTGAAGGGCACGGACGGCCAGATCATCCGCCAGATGAACATCGCCGAAGCCGAGGGCCTGATCCGTGACGGAACGGCGACCGGCGGCATGATCCCCAAGCTGGAGACGGCCATTTCGGCGGTTCGGGCCGGGGTCGAGGCCGTGGTCATTCTCGACGGTCGACGGCCCCACGCCATGCTGGTCGAACTGTTCACCGAGCACGGGGCCGGAACGCTGGTGCAGGCGTGAACCCAGCCACAGCCCGCCCCGACCCCGCACCGGCCGGGACCGGCGCGGACCTGCGTCATGTTCGCAGCTGGGTCTTTGACCTCGACAACACTCTGTACCCGCCGGAAAGCCAGTTCATGAAACTGGTCGAAAAGCGCATCAACCAGTTTGTCGTGCGTACCTCGGGTCTGGCGGCAGACGCGGCCATGGTGGTGCAGAAGGGCTATCTGCGCGACTACGGCACTTCGCTGGCCGGACTGATGGCCAACTACCGTATCGATCCGCATGACTTTCTGGCCGAGGTCCATGATGTCCCTCTGGATGCCCTGGTCCCCGACCCGGGCATGCGCGTCGCCCTGCAGCGACTGGATGGACCCCGGTTGATCTTTACCAACGGCTCCCTGGCCCATGCCGAACGGGTCCTGGAACGACTCAATCTGGCCGACCTGTTCACCGACCTGTTCGCGCTGGAGGACGCCGACCTGATCCCCAAACCGGATCCACGCACCTTCGCCCGGATGACGGAACGATTCGGCATTGCCCCGACCGGTGCCGCCTTCTTCGAGGATACGACCCGAAACCTGGCTCCGGCCAAGGCGATCGGCATGACCACAGTGCTGGTCGGGGCCCACGCCTTCGATGTCGAGGCCGACTATGTCGACCATCGCACCGCCACCCTCGCCACCTTTCTCGGCACCGCCGAACTGACACCGGGAGACGCTACTCCATGACCGATCACGCCCATCTGGAAGCCGTCATCGAGGTCGCCTGGGAGGACCGGGCCCAGGTTTCCCCGGCCACCCACGGCGGGACCCGCCACGCCGTCGATCAGGCCCTGGCCCTGCTGGACTCGGGACAGGCCCGGGTCGCCTCGCGTGGCGAGGACGGCGTCTGGACCACCCATCAGTGGCTGAAAAAGGCGGTGCTGCTGTCGTTCCGGCTCAACGACAACCGGATCATGCGCGCCGGCGAGCGCGGCCCGGCCAACCCACTGTCGTCCGACCACGCCCCCGGGCTCGGTCCCTTCTGGGACAAGGTGCCGAGCAAATTCGGGGACTGGGGTGCGGCCGATTTCCAGGCTGCCGGCTTCCGGGCTGTGCCCGGGTCGATCGTGCGCCAGGGGGCCTTCATCGGCCGCAACGTGGTGCTGATGCCCAGTTTCGTGAACATCGGGGCCTTCGTCGACGAGGGCTCAATGGTCGACGCCTGGGCCACGGTCGGGTCCTGCGCCCAGATCGGCAAAAATGTGCACCTGTCCGGCGGGGCCGGGATCGGCGGGGTGCTTGAACCGCTGCAGGCCAATCCGACCATCATCGAGGACGGGTGTTTCATCGGAGCCCGGGCCGAGGTCGCTGAAGGCGTCATAGTCCGCGAAGGGGCCGTGCTGGCCATGGGGGTCTATCTGTCCGGTTCGACCCGGATCGTCGACCGCGCCACCGGCGAGGTCTTCCGTGGCGAGGTACCGGCCTATTCCGTCGTGGTTCCCGGAGCGATGCCCGATCCGAAGGGCGGGCCGTCGCTGTACTGCGCCGTCATCGTCAAACGGGTCGACGCCCAGACCCGGGTCAAGACCGGGGTCAACGAGCTGCTGCGGGATTGATCCGGCCAGAAGGCGTGTGACACCCCGGAACAGATCGGGCACAACCCGGCCATGTTCGCCGACTCGCCCACTGCCCTGCCCGCCACCGATACCGCCCTGCTGGAGACGGCCCGCGCGACGCTGGAAAAGGTCTGGGGTCACGTAGATTTCCGCGGACTGCAGGCGGATGTGGTAGCCGAGATCATGGCCGGACGTGACGTGCTGGCGGTGCTGCCGACCGGCGGGGGCAAGAGCGTCTGCTATCAGATCCCGGCCATGCTGCGTCCCGGTCTGGGGCTGGTGGTGTCGCCACTGATCGCCCTGATGACCGATCAGGTCGAGGCGCTGAAACAGCAGGGCGTGGCCGCGGCGCGGCTGGATTCCGGCGTGTCGATGGACGACCGGTCGGAGATCTGGCGTCAGGCCCGGGCCGGGGAGTTGGACCTGCTGTATGTGTCGCCCGAGGGCCTGGCCCAGCCGCATCTGATTGACCGTCTGCACGAACTGCCGCTGAGCCTGATCGCCATCGACGAGGCCCATTGCGTCAGCCAGTGGGGCCATGATTTCCGCCCCGACTACCGGACCCTGGGCCGTCTGGCCGAGCTGTTCCCGGGCGTGCCGCGCATCGCCGTGACCGCGACGGCCGACGCCCGGACCCGCGAGGACATCGTCAAATCGCTGCGGCTGGATGATGCCCAGGTCTTCGTCGACAGTTTCGCCCGGCCCAATCTGCAGCTGTCGGCCGAGCGCAAGGCGTCGGCGTCGCGGGCCCGCACCGACGCCCATGTGATCGCCCTGGTGCGTGAGCGGCGCGGCAAGTCGGGGGTGGTTTACTGCGGTTCGCGCGACGGCTGCGAACGGGTGGCCAGTGCCCTGCGCGACGCGGGGACCAATGCCATCGCCTATCACGCCGGGATGGACGCCCGGGAGCGCGACCGGCTGCTGGCGCGGTTTCTGGCCGAGGACGGGGCGGTGATGGTGGCGACCATCGCCTTCGGCATGGGGGTCGACAAGGCCGACGTGCGTTTCGTCATCCATGCGGATCCGCCAGGGTCGCTGGAGGCCTACTGGCAGGAGATCGGCCGGGCCGGACGCGACGGGGAACCGGCCGAAGGCATCACCCTGTACGGGCCGTCGGACATCGCCTGGACACTGAAGCGGCTGGACGGGCGGCCGATGGATGAGGTGGTCAAGGCGGTGCAGGTGCGCAAGGCGCGCCAGCTGTTCGCCATGCTGGACGGCGCCGTGTGCCGGCCCCAGGCGGTGCGCCGCTATTTCGGCGAGACGGATGCCGGACCGTGCGGCGTCTGCGACATCTGCGGCGATCCGCCGGCCCTGTTCGACGCCACCGTGCCGGCCCAGAAGGCGCTGGCGGCAGTGCAGCGGCTGGGCGAGCGGTTCGGGCGCAACCGGGTCATCGACCATCTGCTGGGCGGGACCAAGGATGCGCAGCCGTGGGAGACGGCCCTGTCGACCTGGGCCATCGGGGCGGACCTGTCGCGGCATAGCTGGCGCGATGTGATCGACCATCTGCTGTTCGAGGGCCTGCTGGTCGAGGACCCGAACGAGGGCAAGCCGCTGATCCGGCTGGGCGAGGCCGAAGCCGTGCGCGGCGTCTATCGCGGCGAACGGGTCATCGAGGTCCGGCAGGCTCCGGCACGGGCGAGCGCGCCGCGTGAACGGACCCGCACCGGTCGTAACGCCGCAGTCGAGGCCATGGATGCCGACGTCCGGGCCCGGTTCGAACTGCTGCGGGTCTGGCGGCGGGAGCGGGCGGCCGAACAGAAGGTGCCGCCCTATGTCATCTTCCAGGACAAGACCCTGCTGGAGATCGCCGTGGCGGAGCCGGGCAGCCTGGACGCCCTGGGCCATATCTCCGGGGTCGGGCAGACGAAGCTGGATCGTTACGGCAAGGCCGTGCTGGACGCCCTGGGAGGATAGGGCGCGGTAACGTCAGCCCTTGCCAATTTCCGCCTGAGGGCGATCATGGTGATCCATCGTTCTGGGGAGGATCCGATGAAAACCCTGTTGTCACTCGCTGCCGTCACCCTGGCGCTGGTCGCCGGGCCCGCCGCCGCCGAAAACTGGCACAAATTTTCTTACAACAGCACGGCCGCCTATCTGGCCGACGTCGACAGTATTGCCGTCGAAGGTGATGTGACCAGCATCATGGTGGCCAAGGTGCCGCGGACCGGAACCGCATCGGACTACCATTACTCGGTCGATCAATTCGTCTTCCGCTGTGCGGCACGGCAGGTGCGGTCGATTCTGAACATCGGGTACGGCGATGACGGGGCCGAGATGGACCGGTTCGACGATTCGGACGTTCCCTGGGACGATGTGGTTCGAAACAGCTATCTGGAATTCCTCAAGAATATTGCCTGCGATGGAGCCCGGTCAAGCGACAGCACATGGCCGTCGATCAGGGCCTTCGTGGACTCCGGGCGCGGCAGTTAACCGGCCCTAGATGTGAGCTCTCAATAGGTTGTCCATCCGGTCCAGGCCGGGGAAGCTGGA
>NZ_CAXBDH010000014.1:0-105847 GCF_963974615.1 uncultured Brevundimonas sp. | reverse complement strand
CCCCCATTTCGGGGGAAGGTGGCAGGCGAAGCCTGACGGATAGGGGCCTGCGGCCACAATACGGGTGTCGCCGATCGGTGAAGAAAGAGCCCCCATCCGAGCCGCTCCGCGGCCCACCTTCCCCCGAAATGGGGGAAGGACGCGTTGCCCTTCATCACAGCCAGCCCGATCACGTCCGTCCGCACACGGCGCAACGATCCCTTCCCCCATTTCGGGGGAAGGTGGCAGGCGAAGCCTGACGGATAGGGGCCTGCGGCCGCAGCACGACCTTCGACGTTCAGAAAAAAGCGCCCCCATCCGAGCCGCGCTGCGGCCCACCTTCCCCCGCGAGGGGGGAAGGGACCGGGATTTACTGGTCCCGATAGACCACCCCGCCCTTCATCACGAAGCGCACATGTTCCAGCGTGGTCACGTCGCTGAGCGGGTCGCCGGACACGGCGATCAGATCGGCGGGCATGCCGACCGCGATACGCCCGGCCTCGCCGGAAATCCGCAGATGCGCGGCGGCGGTGACCGTGGCCGCCTGTATCGCCTCCAGCGGCGTCAGTCCGGCCCGGACCAGCAGGGCGAACTCCTGGGCGTTGTCGCCGTGGGCCGATACGCCGCTGTCGGTGCCGAAGGCGATGCGCACCCCGCCCTCATGGGCACGCCGCGCCATGTCCAGCATCCGCGGACCGACCTCGAGGGCCTTGGCCGTCTGGGCCGGGGTGAAGAAATTGTCCGGACTGGCCGCGACCCGGGCCACGAAATCCCCGGCCAGCAGGGTCGGCACCAGATAGACGCCCTCGCGGCGGAACAGCCGGATCGAGTCCGCGTCCAGATAGGTGCCGTGCTCGATCGAGTCACCGCCCGCCCTCAGGAAGGCGTTGATGCCGTCGACGCCGTGGGCATGGGCCGTGACCTGACGCCCCATCCGGTGCGCCACCTCGACGATGGCGGCCAGTTCAGCGTCGGTGAACTGCTGCGCCAGACCGGCGGCCGTGTTCGACAGCACACCGCCGGTGGCCGTGATCTTGATGATATCGGCCCCCGAACGCACCTGGGTGCGGACCGCGCGCATACAGTCCTCGGGCCCGGAACAGACGCTCTCGGACGACAGCAGATGCATGATGTCGTCACGATAGCCGTTGATGTCGGCGTGTCCGCCGTGGATCGACACGGCCGAGCCCGACGCGATCACCCGCGGGCCAGGGATCTCGCCCGCCGCAATGCCGTCGCGCAGGGCGAAGATGGCGTCATTGTCCGCCCCCAGGTCAGCCACGGTGGTGAAACCCGCCATCAGGGTGCGACGGGCGTAGAGCGCGCCACGGATCGCCTGGTCGGCGCTGGACTGGGTCATCCCTTCCAGCCGCTGGTTCGGGTTCTGCTGATGGGTCAGATGCACATGGCTGTCGATCAGGCCCGGCAGCACGAAGGAATCGCGCAAATCGACGACCCGGTCGCCGTTTCCGGTGCCGGAAACGAAGCCGTCACGCACTTCGACGACATGGTTCCCTCTGATCACGAGAGTTTTATCTCGCTGCACGACGCCGGTCTGCGGCTCGGCCAGAAGCCGCCCCACCTGAACGAACACGGTTCCCTCCGCAGGGGAAACCGGAGCGACAGCGGGGGCTTGTGCGGCAGCGCTTGTGGCCAGAAGCGCGGCCGCGGCGGCCAGCAATGATACGATGAATTTCACGAAACCCTCCCCAAACAGGAGGCATACCCTAGACGGTTGAACGCAATCGCCAAGGCATTGGTTGAATCGTAAACTACTCTTTGAAACAACTGGTCACTTCTGAAACCGCGCGAGGGCGTCGCATGCGGCTATCGAGACGAGGTTTAATTCTTGGAGGGTCGGCCCTGCTTACGGGCTGCGCAACGGCGTCCGAGCCTTTCGTTGCGGCCTCAAGCGCCGTGCCGCTGGTGCGGACCGCCGCCGTCCCCCCGAGCCCCGCCGTCGATTTCGTGCCACCGCCGCTCGATCCCAACGGTCTCGTGCCCGCGGCCCTGATGGCCCGCGCCATGGCCGCCCTCGACATCCATCACCGCCGGGTGCCGCTGCGCGACCGCATGTATCTGGTCGATTTCAAACGCTATTCCGGCGACGAGCGCCTGTTCGAGGTCGATCTGATCAACGGGGGGGTCACCGCCCTCCGCACCTGCCACGGCAAGGGATCGGATCCGGCCCATTCCGGCTATGCCCGCGACTTCTCCAATACGCCGGACAGCCTGATGTCCTCGGTCGGGGCCTATGCCACCGCCGGGGCCGGCTATGGCGCGCAGCAGGGCCCCAACGTCCTGCTCGACGGTCTGGAATATACCAATGACAAGGCCCGCGAACGGGCCATCATCGTCCACGGGGCCGACTATGCCGACCCGGCCTTCCTCGCCCGCGAGGGCAAGCTGGGCCGCAGCTACGGCTGTTTCTCGGTGGCGCATACCGACCTGCCGGCCCTGCGCGAACGCATGGGCGAGGGTCGACTGCTGTTCGCCTGGGCCTGATCCTGATCCTGCCTAACGCAGCACGGCCAGCAGCACCGCCACCCAGTGCACCGCCGCCGCCGCCACGACATGGCCGTGCCAGATCGCGCGCCGGTAGCGCATCTGCTTGTTGGCGTAGAAGATCACCCCAACGGAATACAGCAGCCCCCCGACCGCCAGCAGGATCACCGGGGCCAGGCCCAGGCTCTGCATGAAGGGCTGGATGGCGATGACCATGACCCAGCCCAGCGCCAGATAGATGGCAATCCAGAAGCCCTTGCCCAGTCCGGGCAGCAGCAGCTTGGCCGCCGCGCCGACGATGGCCGTGGTCCAGACCGCCGCCGTCATGCCCCAGGCCCAGGCCCCGGTCAGGTGCTGGGTCGTGAACGGCGTATAGGATCCCGCGATCATGATGAAGATCCCCGCATGGTCGAAGCGCCGCAGCAGCGGCTGAAACCGGGGCGCGGCGAAATTATAGGCCGTCGACAGCCCCAGCATGATCAGCAGCCCGACCGCATAGATCGCCGCCGCCGTCAGGCTGCCGGCATCGCCGAAGCCGATCGCCAGACCCAGCAACATCCCGCCCCCGACCAGCGCCAGCGCCAGTCCGGTCAGGTGCACAATCAGATCGGCCAGCCGCTCCTTGCCGTCGCGATAGTGGCTGGGCGGTTCCGGCGGCAGGGTGTCGGGCACGGGGCGTGGATCTCCGGAGCGGGCGGAACGGGGCGGCGATGTCGAAGCGCCGCCACAATCTATGGGATAGCAAGACGCTGCGCGAGCTCGCCGGTCTCCAGCAGGCCCCTCGTTACTGTGTCAGCACACTTAGACCGAGGATCTGCACTCTATCTATCCCCATGTAGAAGGCGTCCCATGGATCAACGGATTCTGCTCCACCGACATGAATGCCATAGACAGTGTTATCTCCCTGCATCCATGCGGCACCGCTGTCGCCGCTTTCGGAAAGATCGTAGCCAGAGTTTCTGACACGCACCCACCCAGTCTGGCCTTGAGATCCGTAATTCTTGTCAAAGATCGTTCCGCAGGTGAAGCCGGTGGTCCAGCCGTATTTGCAGACCGAACTTCCGAGGGGCTGCGCTGCCTGCGCCAGAGTTGCGGTCACCGTCAGCGGTGTCGCGGTTCCAACATTCACTTGGTTGCGGACAGTCCGACCGGGCACGGTGTGCCACTGTACATCATAGGCTCCATTGCCTTGGCGTTCTGCTTGAAAGCTTGTCCAAACACCATCGTAGTCAAGGGTGTTTGGACAATGAGCGTTGGTTGTCACTCCGCGAACACCTGCTGCATTACGAACCGTTGGGCCTGACGTACAATAACCGCCAGTTGAGGCGACCATCGCTTGGCCGCCTCTCACGTCGACATCAAGCGTGCTAAGTTGGTGCACAGCGATAATTTGGACGAAATCTGGGAGGAGCCCAACCCTACTCTGTCGTACCTTTTCGGCTTGCGTCTCGCCGAGGATATAGAGCTCAACCACGGCCTGCTTGACATCCAGCCCGACATCCAGTTCGACGCCCTCCGCGAGTAGTTCACGGTACAGCCCCTCCTGAGTATCTATGAGCAGCTGGAGGGTTCGCGGCGCGACCTCGAACTGGGTGATGTTTCTGACGGGCGACGTCAGGCCGACTAGGTTCGCCGCTGTGCCAATCGTGCCCGTCAAGCGCACAACGACTCGGAACTCAGGCTGGTGCTCAATCCAAAGGCCAGCAAAACGGTCCGGAAAAGTCTTTTTGACCTCCTGTTCGAGGTCTGCGATGGCATTTTGCAGCGAGAGGCGGCGCGCGGCCTCGCTCTCACTTACGCCGTACGTGTGAGCGTAAGCAGCAGCCGCCGATTCGAAGGCGGGCCTTCCGCTAGGTGCCGGGGGATCCGGTGGGGGCGTTTGTATTTGAGCCATAGAGGGCACCGGAAAGAGCACGCCGAACCACACAAGATATCCGGACACCTTCAACGCCGGGGCAAATTTGCGCATTCTAATCACCTCAAGTCGATGGGTGCCGGAACTGGCCGGCGAGCCAATAGGGGCCCCTGCAATCCGACGGAACCGCTGTGGTGAGGTTGAGCTTTGAAATTCGGCTTTCTGGGACTTCGCCGCCAGCGACTGCCACCCTGTCTCCCAGTCGGAATGAGTCGCCGGACTCGCGGTTTACCAAGCGCTGGGAGTCGCCGATCGTGCGAAATTCGGCCGTGGCGGGCCAAATCACCAGGTAAGATCGGGATGAAGTTTGCCCGAGCCGAAGACAGCGACCTTCAATGAAAAGCGTTCCCACTGCCAGTGCATCCATCGCGTCTTCTCGCGTGGCCTGAATAGGGACAATGACGGTCGCGGGTGAGCGGCTCAAAACGCGACCTCCCACATCCGAACCCGGCATCGGCGCGGCACAGGATGCAATGAAAAGGCCAACCGAGGTCAGCAAAGCGACGCCATATGTCCTCATGACAAACCTCTCCTAGAAACCGACGACGGCGACGGCGATGGCTCGCCGCAACCCTGAAATGCATACAAACAAACAGTCAACCATAACTTCTTGATGGTTTCGGGCTAACGTCGTTTATCACGACAGGTTCCGATCGCCGTGTGATCCGGATTCGAATCCCGGAGAATAGGTCTCGAGGCTGCCGGGGTTGACGACTGACCTGCAAGGAGGCGGCGGGAGTCTACGGACGGGAAAGTTGAGCAAGCCAACCAGCCCGGTGCCGGATAGATGGCGACCCGAAACCCCCTTGCCGAGCCCGCCAGCGCAATGGACGCTGTCCGCAGGGTAAAGAGCCACATTAGGTCCCCTACCCCCGCTCGACCGCGCGCCAGCCGATGTCGGTGCGGCAGAAGCCGCCGGGCCAGTCGATCTTGCGCAGCGCCGCATAGGCCCGCTCGCGCGCCTGGACGATGTCGTCACCGGCGGCACAGATGTTCAGCACCCGCCCGCCGGCCGCGGCCAGCAGACCGTCGTCGCGCCGTCGGGTGCCGGCGTGGAACACCTGCACATGCGGGCCGAAATCCTGCCCCATGCCGCGGATGATCGAGCCTTCCAGCGGACTGTCGGGATAGCCCTTGGCGGCCATGACCACGCACACCACCGTCTGCGGCTTGAATTTCAGCTGCGGCAGGCCCGAAAGATCGCCCCGCGCACAGGCCAGCAGATAGGGCACGATGTCTCCGGCCAGCCGCATCATCAGCACCTGACATTCCGGGTCGCCGAAGCGGGCGTTGTATTCAACCACCTTGAGCCCGGCAGCCGTGGCCATCAGCCCGACATAGAGGACCCCGCGATAGGGCGCGCCCTCGGCCGCCATCCCCTTCAGCGTCGGTTGCACCACCAGACGGTCAGCCGCCTCGACCAGGTCCGGCGTGAACACCGGGGCCGGGGAATAGGCCCCCATCCCGCCGGTATTGGGCCCCATGTCGCCGTCGAAGGCGCGCTTGTGATCCTGGGCCCCGCCCAGCAGCACCGCCCGCTCCCCGTCGCACAGGGCGAACAGCGAGCCCTCCTCGCCGTCCATGAATTCCTCGATCACCACCCGCGCGCCGGCGCTGCCGAACCGGCCACCCAGCATCCGCTCGATCTCGGCCTCGGCGTCGCGCAGGTCGGGGCTGATCGCCACCCCCTTGCCGGCGGCCAGACCGTCGGCCTTGATCACATAGGGGGGGTGGAACACATCCAGCGCCGCGCGCGCCTCGTGCAGCCGCTCATAAACGCCATAGCCGGCCGTCGGAATGTCGTGCCGCTCCATGAAGGCCTTGGAAAAGGCCTTGGAGGTCTCCAGCTGCGCCGCCTTCTTCGTCGGCCCGAAACAGGGGATGTTGGCCGCCGCCAACCGGTCGGCCAGCCCCAGCTCCAGCGCGCTCTCGGGCCCGACCACGACCAGATCGGCCTTCATCTCCCGCGCCAGCGCCGTCAGGGCCTCGACATCAGTGGCCTTGATCGCCTGCAGCTCGCCCAGCCCCTCCATCCCCGGATTGCCGGGCGCGATGACCAGCCGCTTGAGCAGCGGTGACTGGGCGATCTTCCAGGCCAGCGCGTGTTCGCGCCCTCCGGATCCGACGAGCAATATATTCATACAGGCGGCATGACCGCCCCGGGCGAACGGGTCAAGCACCCGCAGGCGTCAAAGGGGGCTTTGCGGGGCGGAATTCACAGGGAACCGCGTGTTCACGACAGCCGGTCGCGAAAGTCCGCATAGTCGAACTCTCGCACCAGCCGCAGGGCGTCGGTCTCGCTGTCCCACAGGGCGATGGTCGGCAGGGGCACGCCGTTGAAGGTGTTGGTCTTGACCATCGAATAGTGGGCCTGGTCGAGGAAGGCGATGCGCTCGCCCGGCTGCGGCGCGGTGGCGAAGCCGTAGTCGCCGATGATGTCCCCGGCCAGACAGGACGGCCCGCCGATCCGCACCGTGACGCCGCCCTCGGCCTCACCCAGCAGCGCCGGGCGGTACGGGGCCTCGATCACATCGGGCATGTGGCAGGTGGCCGAGATGTCGGTGATGGCCACGGCCATGCCGTTGTCGAAGGTGTCGAGAATCTCGCCGACCAGAATGCCCGCATCCAGCGCGATGGCCTCGCCCGGCTCCAGATAGAGCTGCAGCCCGTGACGCTCGCTGATCCCGCGCACCAGGGCGATCAGGTCGTCGCGGCGGTAGTCGGCGCGGGTGATGTGGTGGCCGCCGCCGAGGTTCAGCCATGTCACGTTGCCCAGCATCCCCGCCAGCTTCGGCTCCAGCGAGGCCCAGATGCGCTCAAGCGGCTCGAACCCCTGTTCGCACAGGGCGTGGATATGCAGGCCATCGACGCCCTCGAGGTGCTCCGGCTTCAGCTGCGACACCGGAAAGCCCAGCCGCGACCCGGTCTGGCACGGATCGTATTTGGCGACCTCGGCCTCGCTGTGTTCCGGGTTCAGCCGCAGGCCGATGTCGAACACCTCGCCCGCCGCCCGCGCCGCGACGATCAGGTCGACGAACCGGGCCATCTGGTCCGGTGAGTTGAAGATCACCGTGTCCGACAGGCGCAGGATTTCCGGCAGGTCCGCGCGCTTGTAGGCGGGCGAATAGGTGGTCAGGTGGCCGTGATAGTGCTCGCGCGCCAGCCGCGCCTCGAACAGGCCCGAGGCGCAGGTGCCGTCCAGATAGTCACCGACCAGATCGCCCAGCGACCACATCGAAAAGGCCTTCAGCGCCAGCAGCACCTTCGCCCCCGACCGAGCGCCGACATCCTTGAGGACGGCGAGGTTGCCCCGCACCGCGTCGGCGTCGACCACGAAACAGGGCGACGGCACGCGGTTCAGGTCAAAACGGGCGAATGCGCCGGGTCCGGCGGCCTGGGTTTCCATGATCGGCCTCGATCAGAAGGGCAGCGGCCCGTCCAGCTCGCGCACCTGCCACGGCAGGCCGTGCCGGCTCAGCATGTCCATGAACGGATCGGGGTCCATCTGCTCCATGTTGAACACCCCCGCGCCCTGCCACTGGCCGGTCAGGATCATCGCCGCCCCGATCATGGCCGGAACCCCGGTGGTGTAGCTGACGGCCTGGTTGCCGGTCTCGGCATAGGCGGCCTCGTGGTCGCAGATGTTGTTGACGTAGACGGTCTTCGCCTCGCCATCCTTCACGCCCGTGGCGATGGTGCCGATATTGGTCTTGCCCTTGGTGATCGGACCCAGCGAGGCCGGCTCGGGCAGCAGGGCCTTGAGGAATTCGATCGGAATGATCTCCCGGCCCTGGAACATCATCGGCTCGATCCGCGTCATGCCGACGTTCTCCAGCACCTCGAGATGCTTCAGATAGGAGTCACCGAACGTCATCCAGAAGCGGATGCGCTTGATTTCAGGATAGAATTTGGCCAGCGACTCCAGTTCCTCATGGTACATGAGGTACATGTTCTTCTGACCGACCTGATCGAAGTCGAACACCTGTTTGTGGGCAAGGGCCGGGCCCTCGATCCACTGGCCGTTCTCCCGGTGACGCGACGGGGCGGTCACTTCGCGGATGTTGATCTCGGGATTGAAATTGGTCGCGAACGGCAGGCCGGTGTCGCCACCGTTGCAGTCCAGAATGTCCAGCGTGTCGATCCGGTCCAGCAGATGCTTCTTCGTCCAGGTGGCGAACACCGAGGTCACACCGGGGTCGAAGCCACTGCCCAGCAGGGCCATCAGTCCGGCCTGTTTGAAGCGGTCCTGATAGGCCCACTGCCAGCTGTATTCGAATTTCGCCTCGTCGCGCGGCTCATAGTTGGCGGTGTCCATATAGTGGACCCCGGCCGCCAGACAGGCGTCCATGACGTTCAGGTCCTGGTAGGGCAGCGCCAGGTTGACGACCAGCGCCGGCTTGACCGTCTGGATCAGGGCCGTGGTCGCGGCGACGTCATCGGCGTCGATCTGCGCCGTCTCAATGGTCACCCCGGTGCGCGCTTTGACGGAGTCGGCGATGGCGTCGCATTTGGACAGGGTCCGGCTGGCCAGGGTGATGTGCGAAAACACGTCCGCATTCATCGCCATCTTGTGAATCGCGACCGAACCGACGCCGCCGGCACCGATAACCAACACCCTGCTCATATGCAGATCTCCTACGCTTGACTGTCTCTGGCGGCAAAACCACCTGTATGGGGTCGGGGCCATATCACGACACGAAGGGGTCGGCTAACCACGGATGGCCGGAACGTGACCGGGCGCGGAACATCCGGCCGATATGGGTCCCGTTCGTCGCTTCCCCCGTTCCCGTCGCGCCCTCGCCCCGCTAGTCTGTGCCGATGAGTGACGACTCCTATGTGTTCGAGGGCCCGGCGGACGAACCGGCGGCCCCGCGCGACAACAATCCGCCGCTGTCGATTTCGGAGCTCAGCTTCGCGCTCAAGCGCACGCTGGAGGCGCGGTTCGGCCACGTCCGGCTGCGCGGCGAGATATCCAAGGTCAACCGCCACGCCTCGGGCCACATCTATCTGACGCTGAAAGACGACAAGTCGGCCATCGACGGCGTGGTCTGGAAGGGCGCGTCGCGCGGCCTCGGCATCCAGCCCGAGCCGGGACTCGAGGTCATCGTCACCGGCAAGATCACCTCCTATCCGGCGCGGTCATCGTACCAGATCGTCATCGAATCGATGGAGGCGGCCGGGGCCGGGGCCCTGCTGGCCCAGCTGGAGCGGCTGAAGACGAAGCTGAAGGACGAGGGCCTGTTCGCCCCCGAACGCAAACAGCCGATTCCCGGCTTCCCCGCCGTGGTCGGCGTCATCACCAGCCCGACCGGGGCGGTGATCCGTGACATCCTGCACCGTATCGCCGAACGCTGGCCCTGCCACGTCATTGTCTGGCCCTGCGTGGTCCAGGGCGACGCCGCCGCGGCCCAGGTCGCCAATGCCATCCGTGGCTTCGATGCCATGACGCCCGACGGCCCCATCCCCCGCCCCGACGTGGTCATCGTCGCCCGCGGCGGCGGCTCGGTCGAGGATCTGTGGGCCTTCAACGACGAGGCCCTGGCCCGGGCCGTGGCTGCGGCCCGCATCCCGATCATCTCGGCCGTGGGGCACGAGACCGACACGACGCTGATCGATTTCGTCTCCGACCGCCGCGCCCCGACCCCGACCGGCGCGGCCGAGGTCGCCACCCCGGTGCTGGCCGACCTGCGCTACACCCTGGCCGATCTGGACCGCCGCCTGACCGGTGCGGGCGGACGGCTGATCGAGGAACGCCGCATCCGCCTGCGCGCCGTGGCCCGCGGCCTGCCCGCCCGGCCCGAAGACCTGCTGGCCCTGCCGCGCCAGCGCCTCGACCACGCCGCCAGCCGTCTGGGTTCAGGCCTGCAGCGCGGCATCGACCGCCAGACCGCCCGGTTCGCCGGGGTGTCCGGCCGCTTCGGTCGCGTCCTGCTGGACCGGGTCATCGAGCGTCGCACCGACCGGCTGTCAGCCGTCGGGACCCGGCTGATCCCGACCCTGCCCCGCAGACTCGATCAGGCGGGCGTGGCCCTGTCGGCCCTGACCCGGGCCCTGGCCAGTCTCGACCCCGGCAAGCCCAAGCCCGGCTTCGCCCGCGTCGAGGACGGCGACGGCCAGTGGCTGACATCGGCCACGGCCCTCAGCCCCGGACTCGGCGTCCGTCTGGTTCTGGCCGACGGCAGCCGGGGGGCGCATATCGACGACGGAGCCGAGCCTCCGCCCCGGCCCCGCCCGACACCCGCCCGACGCCCGAAGGACCCGCCACCCGGCCAGGGCGACCTGTTCTGAGCTCGGCGAATTGGTCCCATCTGCCCGGTAGCATCGCGCGGCCGGCGGCGTTACCATCCTCGGCATGACCACACGCCCGCCCAAGGACGAAGCCAGACTGCATTACGGCGACGGTGAATTCGCCGTCCTGCGCCCCGGCCGCTTCGTACGCTGCGCCGTCAGCGCCCGCCCTATCCCGCTCGAAGCCCTGCGCTACTGGTGCGTCGAGCGTCAGGAAGCCTATTACGGCCCCGAGGAAGCCCAGACGCGTCTGGTCGCGCCGACATGACCGCCAGCCGGCGCGGACTGTTGATCGGCGGGACCGCCGCCATGGTCGCCGGCCCCGTCCTCGCCCGCGCCGAAGATTCGCTCAGCCTGTCCGGTGCCTTCGTTCAGGGCGGGCATGCCATCGGCCGGACCTGGCCCGGGGCCCTGATCTTCGTCGATGGCGAGGCCCTGACCACCGCCTCGGCCGACGGTGTCTTCATCGTCGGCTTCGACCGGGACCAGTCCGGCAGTGTCGAGGTCCGGGCCCGCGCCCCGTCCGGGGAGTCACGTCGGGTTATCGACATCGCCCCGGTCACCTTCCCCTCGACCCGCGTCGACGGCCTGCCGTCGACGACGATCACGCCCTCCGATCCCGTGTTGCTGGCGCGCATCCGCCGCGAGGTGGAACTCAAGACCGAGGGCTTCGCCAGCCGCACCGACGCCGATCATTTCCGCGACGGTTTCGTCTGGCCGCTGGAGACCTTCCGCATCAGCAGCCGCTGGGGCAGCCAACGCATTCTCAACGGCACCCCGGCGCGGCCCCACTACGGCATCGACCTCGCCGCCCCGCGCGGCACCCCGATCCGCGCCCCGGCCGCCGGTCTGGTGACCCTGAGCCAGCCGGACCTGCATTTCGAGGGCGGCCTCGTCCTGCTTGACCACGGCCAGGGCCTGATCACCGCCTATCTGCACCAGTCCCGCATCGATGTTCAGGCGGGCCAGACGGTGCGGCGCGGGGACATTATCGGCCGGGTCGGCATGACCGGCCGGGCCACCGGACCGCATCTGTGCTGGCGCATGAAATGGCGCGACCGCAACCTCGACCCGTCCCTGCTGGTTCGCGCCTGAACGGTCGACTCCCGGCAATCCGGTGCCGCAATACGTCCAAACGCATCGACCCGGGTCGAATTCATTGCTAAATTAGCGGGATGGCCGCTCCCGGGCGCCGCCGCCACACGGAAATCATGACCGCCCTCAGTGCTCTCAACATCCTGCTGGTCGACGATAACCAGCACATGCGGATCATGGTGGCCGCCATCCTGAAATCTGCGGGCTGTCGCAAGATTCGCGAGGCCTCGGACGGGGCCGCCGCCCTGGAAACCCTGCGCGGCAAGCCCTGTGACCTGGTCATCGTCGATTTCAACATGTTCCCGCTGGACGGCGTCGAATTCACCCGCCTGATCCGCAACAGTCCCGACAGTGACAATCGCTATCTGCCGATCATCATGATGACCGGCCATTCCGAAAAGAGTCGCGTGGTCGAGGCGCGCGACGCCGGGGTGACCGAATTCGTGGTCAAGCCCATCACCGCCTCGTCCCTCCTCGGCCGCATCCAGGCCGTGATCATGCGCCCGCGTCCGTTTGTGAAAACCGGCACCTATTTCGGGCCCGACCGCCGTCGCCGCAACACGCCCGGCTATAATGGGCCGCTGCGCCGCGCCGCCGATAACGATATCGAGCCGTCCTACTAGGCTGATGCGCCGACCGAGCCGGGACTCAGCCCGGATCGTAGGCGGCCTTCGGCCAGCGCTTGTGTACCCAGAACCAGTCGACCGGATGTTCGCGCACGCGCTCTTCGACGAAGCTCGTCACCGCCTGAACGCCACGGGTGATGTCGGCGCTGCGGTCTCCGGTGGCCTCCAGTTCGATCGGTTCATGCACGGTCAGGCGGAAACGCACGCCGGGCAGACGCGTCACCGACATCGGCTGCAGCACCGTGCCGAAACGCAGCGCCAGCCGGCTCGGCCCCGGCGCGGCATGGACCGGATGGCCGAAGAAGCTCACCTCGGGGCCCTCCGAGAATTTCTGGTCGTTCAACAGCGCCACCGACTCCCCGCGCCCCAGCCCGGCCAGCAGTTCGCGGGCCCCGTCGCCGCCCTTGGGCGCGAACAGCTTGACCCCGTAACGGGCCCTGTTCTCGCGGATCAGCCGGTCGACATAGGGGTTGTTGGCCGCCCGGTACGAGATCATGCACGGAATACCGGCCGCCAGGATCACCGCCGGCATCAGTTCGAAATTGGCCAGATGGCCCGAGACGAACACCACCGGCTTGCCGCCCGTCCGGATCGCCTCCAGCCGTTCGGCCCCGACGATCTCGATCCGCCCCGAGGCCGGGGTCAGCCGGTCCATCATCATCAGCTCGGCGAAGGTGCGCCCGGTCTGGTCCCACTGGGCCATGGCCAGCCGCTCGCGCTCGCCCGGATCCATGTCGGGAAAGGCCAGGGTCAGGTTGCGCAGCACGGTCCGGTGCACCCTGGTCATCGGCCCGAGGGTCCGCAGCAGCCGCCCGCCCAGCGTCGAGGCCCGCTCCAGCCCCAGCCCGCGCAGAAAGGCGATCAGACCGGCGAACGCCAGACCCTGCAGCCGCCAGGCCAGATCCTGCCCGACGCCGACCTTGTCATCCTCACCAGGCAATGGTGATCCCGCCGTCCACCACCAGAGTCTGGCCGGTCATATAGGTCGAGGCCGGCGCGGCCAGATAGACCGCCGCACCGGCGATCTCGTCGGGCTGGCCGATCCGCTTCAGCGGGGCCGGATCCGTGGCCAGCTTCAGGATCTCGGGGTTCTCCCACAGGTATTTGGCGAAGTCGGTCTTGATCAGACCCGGCGCGATACAGTTGCAGCGCACGTTCGACGGCCCCCACTCCACCGCCAGATTGCGCGCCAGCTGCATGTCGGCGGCCTTGGACACATTGTAGGCCCCGATCAGGGCGTTGCCGCGCAGGCCGCCGATCGACGAGACAATGATCACCGACCCCTCTTTCCGCTTCAGCATCTGCGGCGCGACCATCTGGGTCAGCCAGTGGTTGGACACCACATTGTTCTGCAGGATCTTGTTGAACTGCTCGTCATTGATGCCCGACATCGGCCCGGCATAGGGGTTGCTGGCGGCGTTGCAGACCAGGATGTCGATCTGGCCGAACGCGGCATTGGTCTCGTCGACCAGTCGCTGCAGGTCTTCCTTCGAGGCGATGTTGGCGGGAACGGCGATGGCCCGGCCCTCACCGTGCCTGGCATTGATCGCCGCGGCCACCTCGTCACAGGGTCCGGCCTTGCGGGACGAGATCACCACCCGGGCCCCGTGCTCGGCCATCCGTTCGGCGATGGCCTTGCCGATCCCCCTGGACGAGCCGGTAATAACGGCGACCTTGCCGGTCAGATCGAACAGTTCCATCGGAATCTCCGCGTTTCTTTCAAGGCACCCTAGAGCAAAACCGGTCCGGATCGAGGCCGTCAATCCGGGTCCGGATTTCCCCTCGCATTGGAATCCGGAGCAATTCCACCCCCGACGGAATCGGTCAGAAGCGAAAAGGCTCTAGGCGATCCGCCCTGATACCCCGATACTCGGACGATTCCATCCGGGATGACGGGATTCGCCGTTCTCCGGCCTGGTGAACCGATGCGCGCACTGACGACAACCTTCCTGTTCTGCTTTTACGTCTTCGCGGCGATGACGACCGGTGCCTTCATGTGGCGCGCCGGTCTGGGTCTCGGCGCGGGCTTCACCGGCACCTTCGGCATGCTGGGCATGATGATCGCCGGCCACGCCCTGGTCACCGGCCGGCTCGGCACCGTGGCCCTGCGCAAGGAAATCGAACAGGTCCGCGAGGCCCACCGCCTGCTGGCCGACGCGCTGGAGTCGACCCAGGGGGCCATGACCGAACTGGCCCAGGCCATCGAGGCCGGAGCCCTCGGCAATACCGAAGCCCTGACCGATGAGGTGCGGATGCTCGAGACCCTCATCCAGCAGATGAGCGTCAGCATCGACGAACGGCTGGCCGCCCCGCTGACCGCGCCCGTCGATACCCATGAGGGCCGCCGCCATCAGCAGTCCAACGTGCTGCTGACCACCATCCACGACGCCCTCAGCGAAAACCGCGTCGACCTGTATCTGCAGCCGGTCGTGTCCCTGCCCCAGCGCCGCACCGTCTTCTACGAAAGCTTCACCCGCCTGCGCGACTCCACCGACCGCGTCATGATGCCGGCCGAGTACCTGTCCATCGCCGAGGGCGAGGGTCTGGTCCCGGCCATCGACAACCTGCTGCTGTTCCGCTGTGCCCAGATCGTGCGCCGCCTCGCGCGTCAGGACCGCAAGGTCGGGGTGTTCTGCAACGTGGCCCTGTCGTCACTGGGCGATGAGACCTTCTTCCCCCAGTTCCTCGACTTCCTCAGCGAGAACCGCGACCTGAACCAGGCCCTGATCTTCGAACTGGGTCAGGCCACCTTCGACGCCCGCGGCGCGGTCGAGGCCCGCAACATGGCCAAGCTGGCCGACCTCGGCTACCGCTTCTCGATCGACAAGGTCCAGTCGCTGGATCTGGACTTCGCCGACCTGCAGCGCTCCGATGTGAAATTCATCAAGGTCGCAGCCGACCTCCTGATCGAACAGCTGCTGGATCTGGACGGGGCCTCGCCCCTGCCGTCGCTGCGCGACATCCAGGCCGCCGACTTCGCCCAGCTGACCCGCCGCTACGGCATCGAGCTGATCGCCGAAAAGGTCGAGGGCGAACGCCAGATCGTCGACATCCTCGAGCTCGACATCAGCATGGGCCAGGGCCATCTGTTCGGCGAGCCCCGCGCCATCAAGGAAGCCGTGCTGGCCGAAACCGACCCCCCCGCCGAATTCATCCGCTCCACCCTGCGCAGCGCCGACCACCGCCGCCGGTTCGGGTAGGCCACCTGTCGTCATCCTGCGGCGAGCCCCCGCCTGCGGGGGCGAGACCGGAGGACCCGGCGGGAGAGGGAAAGGTACACTGCCCCGCCCCTCTCCAACCTTCTCTGCGGTAAAGCTGAGACTTTTCAGGGTTTCGGGACTTATCCTGGTATGACCCATCCAACCTCAACCCAGGTCTGCCGCCAGAGACTCTCCGAGCTCATCCAGCAGGCCGTCCCTGAGTCCGATGCCGACCGGCGTCAGGCCCTGCTGGTGATGGCCGATCACTGGAGCGAACTGCTGCGCCTGCGGGCCGAAACCCCCGAGGGCTACCAGCGCCGGCCGTCGTCGCGCCAGTAGACCCGTTCGCGACCATAGCGGCCGTCCCGATTATAGCCGCCGAAGCCATAGCCGCACGGGTCGTCCTCGGCCGACAGTTCGCGCCCGATCAGGGCCCCGGCCGCCGCCCCGATCGCGGCCCCGATCTCGCGGTCGTCGCTGCCGGCCACCGCCGCGCCGACCGCCGCCCCCAGCAGCGCACCCGCCGCCGTGGCCCGTTCGCGGTTGCGGGCATAGTCGCGCTCGCAGGCCGAGGCATAGTTGCCCGTCGTGGCACAGCCCGCCAGCACCAGGGTGCAGGCCGTCGCCGCCGTCAGTCCCGTCAGATATCGCATCGCGTCTCTCCCTCAAGCCCCCGGGATCAACCCCCGATGCGGCCGGGTGTTCCGACGGGGCATCCTGCGCCGCCACCCACTTCCTTCTCCCCCCCCTCTCCCGGCGGGAGAGGGCTTGCGCCTTCGGAAAACGCCCGCACAACCTGGGAACGGATCGTTGGGACAGGCCCGGGGATGACCCTGGTGACCCCCTGACTCAACAAAACGACGCGTTCATAATTTGAACATTTGTCTCCTGTAGATTACAGAAGAACTGTGATCGAGATTGAGCAGACAGACGCGTTTGCGGATTGGCTCGTCAGCCTGCGGGATCGTCGCGCCGCTGCGAAGATCGCCGCGCGGATCGATCGACTCAGGTTCGGCAATCCCGGCGTTGTGAAGGCGGTTGGCGGCGGCGTAAGCGAACTGAAGATCGATTTCGGGCCCGGATACCGGCTCTATTACAAGTCCAGGGGCAAGACGCTCGTCATCATGTTGTGCGGCGGCGACAAGTCGGACCAACAGACGGACATCAAGAGGGCCAAACATCTGGCCAGTCAATTATGAGGCGTGCTGTCATGAAACTCCGAACCACCGGGTATGACTCTGCCGTTGTCCTCGACACGCCTGAGGCCGTCCAGGAATACCTCGCTGACGCGTTTGAATCAGAGGATGCGGCGCTCATTGCCCACGCCCTCGGCGTCGTGGCGCGAGCGGTCGGCATGACGAAACTGGCCGAGCAAACGGGGCTGACCCGTCCGGCCCTCTACAAAGCCCTCAGCAGCGACGGCAACCCCGAGTTTGGCACCGTGCTCAAGGTCGCTCACGCCCTCGGTTTCCGCCTGAGCCCCGAGCGCCTCCCGGAGAACGGGCCGGGTCATGCGGCTCCGCCAGAGCGCGAACTCGCCTGACCCCCACCCTCTCCCGGCGGGAGAGGGCTTGAGCGCACGCGAGCGTCAGCGCGTGTCCTTCGCGCTCAAGGGTGAGGGGCTCCCACCCGGAATAGGCTTGAGCGCACATGAGCGTCAGCGAGCGGTAGATATTCAGCAAGCTACCGATCAACGGTATTACTGCTTTTTTTGAATACGTTTCTCAACTGCGGAAACAATAAACAATAGAAGGACGCCTTCCGCGACGACAATGGGAATAAAAAGCGCAGTGGCGTCAAATTTGTTTGGCAAATCAATAATAAACACTGCCGATACATGAATAACCGCAACGCTTGCCATGAAAGCCGCAAACCAAATTCGCGACTTGAGGTGCCAGAACTCATGCATGATGACGGTCACCATCAATGCGGTTACCGCAAGTAAAAACCCGCGCTCCATACCAAAAATGCTGCCGCCGACTACAAACACAAATCCAGGAACGACTATATCAACAACGTAAAATCGCTTGAGTCGCTTAGCTGAATCGACGTCGGTGGCCATACGATTTTCCAATTCTACAAGCCCGTCGCTTTCAGGCGGCAGAGCGCCGTATCGAGCAGCGACCAACCAAACCTAGCCTGCCCTCGACCCAACCGGAAGATGCATCACCATTCTTCCAGCCACGGTGGACTGTGGTGGCCTGGCTCCATTCCCCAAGCCGCCCCCCCGCTACCTCCACCCCCAAAACCCCCACATTCCGCCGCCCCAACCCCCTGTTTCCCCACCCCTTCCCCAAAATTCCGCCCTAAAAACCCGCCCTGGTCCGGCCCCGTGACAGACTCCGCCCTATCCCGTCGATGGGGAGGGCGTCGGATCCACGCTGCTCGACGACGGCGGGCTGTGGCCGAGCGATGAAGCCGGGGAGATGCCTATCTCCGGGGGCCTCGCCGGGCGGGGACGGATCCCGCCCGCTTGCTCGCCGCGCGCCTTCGGGACGCGACCGCTGTCGGCACTGACCGGCACGTCCGCCCCCTGTCCCGCCCAGCAACGGACGGGGCGGCGAGTCGCCAAGGCCCGAACAGGGCCGGCAGGCGACGGGCACGTGGAAAACGGCCGCGCGGGGCGCTGTGTCTCGTCGAAACGGTAACTCATCATCGCACCGGGCGAGCCCCGGTCGCCCCGCGCCCGCCCCGTCCGTCCGGCCTCACCGCCCGGCGGTGCCGACCCGTGCCTGTCCCCACTCGACCCGGAGTCTGCCATGCGACCCCGCCGCCCGTGCCGCCGTGACCGCCACCGCGCCTGGGTCTGCGCCATCCAGCGCCTCCGCCTCGAGGGCCTGCTGACCGGCACCCACACCCCGCGCAGCGACCGCGAGGCCATGTATCTGGACCTGCACCGCCACGGGGCCCGCGTCGATATCGAGGACTTCATCGTCTCGCCCGCCCTGCTGCTGCTCGAGACGACGCTGCGCGACCTGGACGCCGAAGCGGACCCCGAGCCCGATAACGACAGCTTCACCCCTGCGTCCGAACCGGCTATGCCCCGGCCGATGACCCTGCCCCATGCCCTGAACGGCCTGTCCGAGATCGCCGCGGACTATGACATCCTGCTCTGCGACGTCTGGGGCGTGATCCACAACGGCCGCGAGAGCTGGCCCGACGCCTGTGCCGCGCTGACCCGCTTCAACCGCGACCACGGTCATGTGGTGCTGATCTCCAACTCACCGCGCCCGGCCTCGGACGTGGTGGCCCAGCTCGACAGTCTCGGCGTGCCGCGCGAGTCGTGGCGCGCCTTCGTCACCTCGGGCGACGCCACGCGGATGGAGCTGGCCAAACGGGCCCCCGGCCCCGCCTGGATCATCGGCCCGCCACGCGACGGCATCCTGTATGAAGGCCTGGGCCTGCAGACCGTCGACGCGGCCGCCGACGCCGCCTTCCTCTCGGTCACGGGGCCGAATGACGACACGGTCGAGACGCCCGAGGACTATCGCGAGCGCCTGCGCCCGGCCGTGGCCCGCGATCTGGAAATGATCTGCGCCAATCCCGACCGGGTGGTTCAGCGCGGCGACCAGCTGATCTATTGCGGCGGGGCCCTGGCCGACCTGTACGAAAGCCTCGGCGGCCGGGTGACCATGGCCGGCAAACCCTTTGATCCGATCTATGACCTGGCCCTGGCCGAGGCCGAACGTCTGCTGGGGGCTCCGGTCGACCGGTCGCGGGTGCTGTGCATCGGCGACGGCGTCATCACCGATGTGCTCGGGGCCGACCGTCAGGGGCTGGACTGTCTGTTCATCGCCCAGGGCATCCATGGCGACACCGCCCGCGGCGCGGACGGCCGCATCGATCCGGCCCGCGCCGGCATCCTGCTGCAGGCCGAGACGACCCACGCCCGCTACGCCGCCCTCGACCTCGTCTGGTGACCCTCGCCAATTCAAGCGCCGGGCGCTAACACCCGATGATGACCGAACAACATCCCTCCGGCGGCTATATCCTCGAAGAACTGACCGTCGGCATGACCGCCGAGAAACAGGTCGAGATCACCGACGCCCGGATCCAGCATTTCGCCGAGGCCTCGGACGACTTCAATCCCGTCCATATGGATGAGGCCTTCGCGTCGAAAACCGCCTATCGCGGCCGTATCGCCCACGGTCTGCTGTCGGCCTCGATCGGCTCGGCCGTGGTCGGCACCATCCTGCCCGGGGCCGGGGCCATCTACCTCAGCCAGACCCTGGCCTTCCACAAGCCGGTGCGCATCGGCGACGTCCTGATCGCCCGCGTCACCGTCGCCTCGGTCGACCCGGACACCGCCCGTGTGGTGCTGACCGCCACCGGCCATGTCGGCGACGATCTGGTCATGGACGGCGAGGCCACCGTCCGCGTCCCGCGCCGGCGCCGGCCCGCCAAGACCTGACATGGCGATCGAGGTCATCCGCGACTGGCGCGACCTGACCCCTGATCAGAAGGGGGCCGCCGTGGCCATCGGGGCCTTCGACGGCGTCCATCGCGGCCATCAGGCGGTGATCGCCTCGGCCCGCACCGCCGCACAGGCCCTCGACGCGCCGCTGGCCGTGGTCAGTTTCGACCCGCATCCGCGCCGCTGGTTCCAGCCCGACGCCGCCCCCTTCCGCCTGATGACCCCCGACCAGATGGCCCGCGCCCTCGAGCCGCTGGGCGTCGAGCGCCTCTATCTGCTGCCGTTCGACGCCGCCATGGCCGCCATGTCGGATGAAGATTTCGCGCGGGATGTGCTCGCCGGGCCTTCGCCTCAAGCAGCGCGAAGCGCGATAGGCCAAAACACGCCTCAAGTAGCGCGAAGCGCGGTAGGCCAAAAAGATGGCTTGGGTATCCGGCACGCCGCCGTCGGTTTCGATTTCACCTTCGGCAAGGGCCGCACCGGCTCGCCCGAGGCCCTGCGTCGCTATGGCGAGACGCTCGGCTTCACCGTCTCCCTGACGGACCGGATCGACGACCCCGACGGCCTCAAATTGTCATCCAGTGCCGTGCGCGAGGCGCTCAAGGCCGGGGACATGGCCCGCGCCGCCGCCATTCTCGGCCGCCCCTTCGCCATCGCGGGTGAGGTCATCCACGGCGACAAGCGCGGCCGCACCATCGGCGTGCCCACCGCCAATATCGGCCTGGCCGACTATATGCGCCCGGCCTATGGCGTCTACGCCACCCGCAGCCGCCTGCCAAAGGGCGGAAAATGGGGCGGGCGAATCCTCGACGGCGTCGCCAATCTGGGCATCCGGCCGATGTTCGAGACCGAGCAGCCGATGCTCGAGGTCTGGCTGTTCGATTTCGACGGCGACCTGTACGGCCAGACCCTCGAGACCGACCTGATCGCCCATCTGCGCGGCGAAATGAATTTCGACGGTCTCGAGCCGCTCAAGCTCCAGATCGCCATCGACGCGGCCGCCGCCCGGCACGTCCTCGCCGGATGACCGTCAGTCGATCACCTTCAGCAACTGCTCGGTCAGCGGCGGCTGATCCGGCACCAGCACATCGATCACCCGCCAGCTCTGCCCCTCCTTCAGCAGCTTCAGCGTCTGCCGATGCGTCTGGCCGTTGTTGGTAAAGACCACCACCGCCTCGGCCTCGCTCAGGCCGGTCTCGGTCACGGCCACCGAGTCCAGGCGGAACGCCGCGCCGTCCTGGCAACCGCAGATCGGGTCGTGGTTCAGATAGGGCACCTCCCCCGCCGCCTTGCGGAAATCGGCCCCGATCATCGCGTTCAGGGTCCGCCCATAGATGGGATCCCGCCCCGGCGGCATCGGCTCCAGCCCGGCGTCCGGACCGGAATAGACCGCGTACAGCGCCCGCACGAACGGCTCCGGCCCCTCCAGCGCCGCGGCATAGATCGCCGGACGCCCCGGCGGCAGGGCCGCGACCTCCGGAACCGGCGGCGGCACCTGCTCCGGCTCGGAACAGGCCCCGAGGGCGGACAGCGTCACCAGCACGGCCAGAAGTGGAACTCGCATGCAAAATCTCCCTGTCGCTCAATATCCAACGCAGGAACCGGCCTGACAAGGCGACGCCGGGTATGGCGCAGCCCCCCGCGCCTCTGCTAGACCAGACACACCATGACCGTACGCGTCCTTCGCCCGATTTCGATTAGCCGCCCGGCGTAAGACCTCCGATACCGGAGGTCGGGGCTCCGGCCTCACCTACGCCGGGATCGAACCAAAGCGCGCCGCCAGCCTGACAGCTGCCACCGCGCCAGAATGACCTGAACGATCACCCCTGCGCTACCGAGACTCCTGATGGCCGACGCCAACACACCCGATTCCCCCGCCGGTCGCGATTACCGCGAGACCGTCTTCCTGCCCGAAACCCCCTTCCCCATGCGCGGTGGCCTGCCGCAAAAGGAACCGCTGATCCTCGAACAGTGGGGCGACCTCTACGCCACCCTGCGTGCCGCCCGTCAGGCCCAGAAGGCCCCGCTGTACGTGCTGCACGACGGCCCGCCCTATGCCAACGGCGACATCCACATCGGCCACGCCCTGAACAAGACGCTGAAGGATTTCGTCGTCCGCAGTCGCTTCCTGCTGGGCTATGACGTCGACTACGTCCCCGGTTGGGACTGCCACGGCCTGCCGATCGAATGGAAGATCGAGGAACGCTTCCGCAGCCAGGGCAAGCGCAAGGACGAGGTCTCCAAGGCCGACTTCCGCGCTGCCTGCCGCGAATACGCCACCGGCTGGATCGACGTGCAGCGCGACCAGTTCAAACGCCTCGGCATCACCGCCGACTGGGACAACCGCTACGCCACGATGGATTTCGCCACCGAGGCCGCCATCGTCCGCGAGTTCCACAAATTCAAGAATTCAGGCCAGCTGTACCGCGGCTCCAAGCCGGTCATGTGGTCACCGGTCGAGCGCACCGCCCTGGCCGACGCCGAGATCGAATACCACGACCACACCAGCCCCACGATCTGGGTCAAATTCCCCGTCACCGGCGCGACCGATGACCATCCCGACGACCTGCTGGGCTTCCGCCACGCCAATCCGTCGATCGTCATCTGGACCACCACCCCGTGGACCATCCCGGCCAACCGCGCCATCAGCTACGGCCCCGAGATCGCCTATGGCCTCTATGAGGTCACGGCCATGGAGACCGGGCTGGAGTTCGAGCCCTGGGCCAAACCGGGCGACCGGCTGCTCCTCGCTGACAAACAGGCCGAAGAGGTCTTCAAGGCCGCCAAGATCGCGACCTGGACCCGGCTGGACACCATCAACCCGTCCGGTCTGGAATGCGCCCACCCGCTGGCCGCCCTGTCATCAGGCTACGGTTTCTCCGTGCCCCTGCTGGCCGGCGATCACGTCACCGACGACGCCGGCACCGGCTTCGTCCACACCGCCCCCGGCCACGGGGCCGACGACTTCGAGGTCTGGAAAGCCCACGGCCATCACGAAGTGCCCGACACGGTCGACGCCGACGGGGCCTACTACCCGTCCGTGCCCCTGTTCGCCGGTCTCAAGGTGCTGGAGACCGAAGGCAAGAAGACCGGCAAATTCGGCCCCGCCAATCCGGCCGTGATGGACAAGCTGATCGAGGCCGGCACCCTGCTGGCCCGTGGCCGGATGGAGCATTCCTATCCGCACAGCTGGCGCTCCAAGGCGCCGATCATCTTCCGCAACACGCCCCAGTGGTTCATCTCCATGGATGAAGCGCTGAAGGACGGCGACACTCTGCGCGACAGGGCACTGACCGCCATCGACGCCACCGCCTTCCATCCGGTGTCGGGCAAGAACCGCATCCGCTCGATGGTCGAGGGCCGTCCCGACTGGCTGATCAGCCGCCAGCGTGCCTGGGGCACGCCGCTGGCCATGTTCGTCGACAAGGAGACCGGCCAGCCCCTGCACGATCCCGAGGTCGACGCCCGCATCCTGACCGCGATCACCGAGGGCGGGGCCGACGCCTGGTTCGACAGTCCCGATTCCGACTTCCTCGGCCAGCACGATCCGAAACGCTACGAGAAGATCGGCGACATCCTCGACGTCTGGTTCGACTCCGGCTGCACCCACGCCTTCACCCTCGAGCCGCGCGTGCCGGCCCTGGGCTATGGCGGCGACCGTCCGTCGCACTGGCCTGCCGACCTCTATCTCGAAGGCTCGGACCAGCATCGCGGCTGGTTCCAGTCCAACCTGCTCGAAGGCTGCGGCACCCGCGGCCGCGCCCCGTATGAGGCCGTGCTGACCCACGGCTTCACCCAGGACGAGAACGGGGAGAAGATGTCCAAGTCGAAGGGCAACACCACCGACCCGGCCGTCATCATCAAGGAGTCGGGAGCCGACATCCTGCGCCTGTGGGTCGCCCTGGTCGACTATGCCGAGGACCAGCGGATCGGAAAGCAGATCCTGCAGACCACGGTCGACGCCTATCGCAAGCTGCGCAACACCGTCCGCTACCTGCTGGGGGCCCTGGCCGGGTTCGACGAAGCCGAACGCCTGCCGCTGGAGCAGATGCCGCCGCTGGAGAAATTCATTCTGCACCGGCTGTGGGAACTGGATGGCCAGGTGCGCGACGCCTATGCCGACTACCGCTTCCAGGACGTGGTCCGCCCGGTGCTGGAGTTCTGCTCCAACGACCTGTCGGCCCTGTATTTCGACATCCGCAAGGACGCCCTCTACTGCGACCGCCCTGACTCGATCCGTCGCCGCGCGGCCCGCACCGTCATGCATGAGGTGTTCATGCGCCTGACCGCCTGGCTGGCCCCCCTGACGCCCTTCACCATGGAAGAGGCCTGGACCACCCGCTATCCCGACGCCGGCACCAACTGCCTGCGCGTCATCCCCGAGACCCCTGCGGCGTGGAAGAACGCCGACGAGGCCCGGCGCTGGGAGAAGGTTGAAACCGTGCTGGAAGTCGTCAACGAGGCTCTGGAAGAATCGCGCCGCGCCAAGACCATCGGCGGGGCGCTGGACGCCTGGCCGACCGTCACCGGTCCGGCCGAGGCCTTCGCTGCCTTCGAGGGACTGGACCCGGCCGAGGTGTTCCGCACTTCGGGGGCCGAACTGGTCACCGGCGGCGACACCGTGTCCGTGCAGATCAAACTGGCCGACTACCCCAAATGCGCCCGCTCCTGGCGGCGCGTGCCCGACGTCGGCTCCGACCCGGCCTACCCCGGGCTCAGCGCCCGCGACGCCGACGCCGTGCGTTGGTGGGACAGTGCACGGGCGGGCTGACTCCGGGGGAGAAGGATCGGAACGATCCTCCAGACACCCCACGGGGGCGGACCCTTCGTCACACCCCGTGGGACACGCAATAATCCTGCGGCATTTCAGCCCTTTAATGCACAGCCCGCCCGCCTTGACCAAAGCCCCCCTCGCCTATAGGTTCCGCGCCGAATTCAGACCCGTTCCGGCCTTGTCGGAACGATGAGAAAACACAACCCATGTCCCTGCCCACGGAATCGCGCGAAGAGGCGATCAAACGCCTCAACGACAGCGCCTCGGCTCTTGAAGCGCGAACCGCGCGACCGGAGCATTCGGCGGCGGGCCATGCGGCGGCCAGTCAGGCGTGGCGTATCCTCGCCGACCTGTTCGGCGGGGTGTTCGTAGGTCTGGCGGCGGGCTTTCTCGTGGACCGGTTCTTCGGAACCGCCCCCGCGGGTATTATCGGCGGTGTCCTCCTGGGCTTCGCCGTTTCAATCTGGATGGCGCGCCTGACGGCGAATCGTCTGATGGCGCAGGCAAAACTGGAAGGCGAACCGACCTCGGTTCCCTTCGACGAAGACGAAGAAGACTAAGGACCCGATGGCCGATCCGATTCATCAGTTTCAGATCCAGCCGCTGCCCGGCCTGGATTTCGGCGACGTCACCCTGCCGATCGTCGGCACGGTGCATCTGGCCGTAACCAATTCCCATCTGGCCATGACCGTGGCCTTCGGCCTCGTGATCCTGTTCCTGTCACTGGTGACCGCCAAGGCTCAGGTCGTGCCCGGCCGGATGCAGGCCGCAGGCGAGGCCCTGTTCAGCATGATCGATGATCTGGCCGAATCGATCATCGGCCATGAGGGCAAGGCCCTCTTCCCCTTCATCTTCACCGTTTTCACCTTCATCCTGGCCATGAACCTGCTGGGCCTGTTCCTCAGCTTCACAGCCACCTCGCAGCTGGCCGTGACCGGCACCTTCGCCCTGCTGACCATCGGCCTGGTGCTGATCATCGGCTTCGCCAAACACGGCCTCGGCTTCTTCAAGCTGTTCGTGCCCTCGGGCGTGCCGTGGCCAGTGCTGTTCCTGGTGGTGCCGATCGAGTTCGTTTCCTTCCTGCTGCGCCCGATCACCCTCGCCCTTCGTCTGTTCGGCAACATGCTGGGCGGTCACGTGGCGCTGAAGGTCTTCGCCGGCTTCATCATTGCCCTCGGTGGTCTGGCGATGTCCGGAGGCCTCGGCTATTTCGGTATTCCGGGTGCCGCCCTGTCGCTGGGCATGGTCGTCGGCCTGACCGCGCTGGAGTTCCTCGTGGCCTTCCTCCAAGCCTTCGTTTTCGCTGTTCTGACCTGCGTCTACCTCAATGACGTGGTCAATCTGGGTCACGGCCACTAGGCCCGACCTGTCTTTCTCGCCAACCAACGACCAACAGGACTAATACAATGCAAGTGGATCCCGCCCAGGCCGTCGAGGCCGCCGCCGCTACCGTCGACGCAGCCAAGGCCATCGGTGCCGGCCTCGCCACCCTCGGCATGATCGGTGCCGGCATCGGCGTCGGCAACATCTTCGGCAACTTCCTGTCGGGTGCCCTGCGCAACCCGTCGGCTGCCGGCTCGCAAATCGGCAACCTGTTCGTGGGTGCCGCCCTCGCCGAAGCCTTGGGCATTCTCGCCTTCGTGCTCGGCATCCTGATCTTCTACGGCTGATCCCGTTCCGGCGACGGCGTGGCCCCTGCGGGCCGCGCCGTCGCGCCTGATTTCAAGACAGACGACCCATGGCCCCTGCACCCGATACCGTTCTTCATTCCGAGGTCCCGTCGCCGCTCGACGTGACGGATACCCATGCCTCGACCGAAGCCTCGCACGGGGCTGAAGGCGGTGGCCTGCCCCAGTTCGAGTTCCAGCACTGGTTCGGCCAGATCGTCTGGCTGGTCGTCCTGTTTATCACCCTCTATCTGCTGATCTCGAAGATCTTCGCCCCGCGTCTGCGCGGCGTCATCGACCAGCGCGCCTCAACCATCGCCACGGCGGTGGAAACAGCCCGCAAGGTCCAGACCGAGGCCGCCGGTCAGGCCGAAGTCGCCAAGGCCGAACTGGCCCAGGCTCGCGCCGACTCGCGCGCCACGGCTGCCGCTGCCAA
This sequence comes from uncultured Brevundimonas sp., assembly GCF_963974615.1. Classification (GTDB taxonomy): domain Bacteria; phylum Pseudomonadota; class Alphaproteobacteria; order Caulobacterales; family Caulobacteraceae; genus Brevundimonas. The sequence goes on along the minus strand of NZ_CAXBDH010000014.1, from coordinate 78,948 downwards.
GACCCGCGTCACCGAGGAGGCCAATCGTCGCGGTGCCGCCGAGGAAGCCAAGGTCAATGCCCGCATCGCCAAGGCTGAGACCGCCATCGGCAAGACCCGCGACGCCGCCATGACCAATGTCACCGCCATCGCGACCGATACCGCCGCCGCCATGGTCAAACGCCTGACCGGCACCACGGCCAGCGCCGCCGAGGTCGCGGCGGCCGTCAAGGGAGCCGCCTGATATGAATATCTTCCTCGACTGGGCTGAATTCTGGAACGTCCAGAACCCCGAACTATGGGTCGGGCTCGGTCTGATCCTGTTCTTCGGCATTCTCGTCCTCGCCGGGGTGCCCAAGCTGATCGCCAGGCATCTGGACGCGACCGCCGCCAGGATCCAGGGCGAACTCGATGAGGCCACCCGCCTGCGCACCGAGGCCGAGGCCCTGTTGAAGCAGATCCGGGCCGAAAAGGCCGAGGCTGAGGTACAGGCCGCTGAAATGCTGGCCGCCGCCGAGGCCGACGCCCGCATCATGGAGGCCGAGGCCAAGATCGCGTTGGAGGAAACTCTCGTGCGGCGCCAGGCCCTGGCCGAACAGCGCATCGCCCAGGCCGAGCTCCAGGCCACCGCCGAGGTCAAGGCCGCTGCTGCCGATCTGGCCGCCCGGACCGCCGAACATATTCTCGCCGCCCGTCTGGCCGGTCAGAAGACCGATCCGCTGGTCGAGGCGGCCATCAGCCAGATCGGCACACGCCTGAACTAGCCCGCGTCGCCCGACGGCGATACGCGATGAACCGAAGACAGGCCCCGCCGGACGACCGGCGGGGCCTGTTGTGTTTCAGTGCGCTGTCGCGCCGTCGATATGGGTGGCGGCCCGCTTGTCGCGCGCCACCAGCCCGGCATAGACCTTGCCCAGAACCACGCCGAACACGGCATTGGTCACCAGCATCCAGCCGACCACGCCGAAACCGGCCGCGCCGGTAAAGGTCCGTGGATCGCCCAGCATGATGATGCCCAGCATCAGCAACACCCAAGCCCCGACCGCAAACACGATACCCTTTGTCTCTGCCGTGCTGGTCGGCAATTTCGGACACAGGATCCCGAACAACGGGCCCAGGATGAAGACTCCCATCACCACGTGGACAGCCCAGCCGACCGCCAGGTTCCCGTCCATGCCGATGAGATGAGCGATCACCCCCGGAAAGGGGTCAAACCATTTGAGGAAGACGACGTTGACGAGCTCCATCGCCGATACGACCGCCGTTGCCGCCAGTCCGGCGACGATACCTTTTTGTACGCGTGACATCATGATGGCCAGCGCCTCCCAACGCCTGTTTCGCTGATTTCCGCAAGGAGGAGCATACGCCTGTCAGACAGAACGCCGTTCACATTCCCGTGCTTGTCGCGAAAGAGCGTCTAGCGCGTCATCCGGCGGGTTTTTCGGCGGGCGAATTTGCGCAGTCGTGACAGGATCCGGCCGGGGCGTTTCAGAATCGCTTTCTCAACCCGCAACGCCTGCTGCCAGAAGACCGGGGCGAATTCCGGGTTCTTGCGCAGCAGTCGGCGAAACGGATAGACGAATTTCGGCCGCTTGCGCTGGGCCCGGATGAACTGGCGCTTGGCCCAGAACGAATTCTTCAACACCAGAGCCAGCCCCAGCAGCGACACCGGAACACCCATCGGCCCAGGCAGCGGGGCCAGCAGCACGCCCGCCAGAATCAGCCCCGACCCGGCCGTCATCAACCCCCAGCGCTTGACCCGGTCAAGCAGCGGCGCGTTCCGGCGAGGGCGGACATAGGGAATGGAAATGGGCAAGACGAGGGTCACGATGGGGTCGGTCTCAGGCGGGTTACTGGCAACGCCCCGGATCGATCCGGGTTCATCATGACCGACGACGATTCGTCGACCGTGATGAGCATGCCACAACGATGTTTACAGACTGTTCCAAGGCCGAACCGTGGCGGGCCGATGAACCTTCTGTAAGTTGCCTTCTCGATCCGGGTACCGTGACCGATCCATCACACTACCGACAAGCGGGTTATGCCGCCGCGATGTTCGACCCCTCCGGTGCGGTCCAGCGCAGCCGCGGCGAGCGCGCCGCGCGGGTCTCGTCCAGCCGTTTCAATGGCGCATGGAACGGAGCCCCCTTGAAGCGGTCAACGTCCCCAGCCTTGGCCGCCTCGGCCAGGGCCCGCATGGCGTGGATGAAACGGTCCAGTTCCTGCTTCGACTCGGTCTCGGTCGGTTCGATCAGCATGGCCCCATGGACGACCAGCGGGAAATACATGGTCATCGGGTGGAAGCCCTCGTCGATCATCGCCTTGGCAAAGTCCAGGGTGGTGACTTCGGTCCCCTTGAGCCAGCTGTCGTCGAACAGGGCCTCGTGCATGCAGGGGCCGTCCGGGAAGGCGGCGCTCATCACGTCCGACAGGCGTGCCTTGATGTAGTTGGCGTTCAGCACCGCGTCCTCGGCGACCTGACGCAGGCCATCCGAACCGTGGCTCATCATATAGCTAAGGGCCCGAGTATACATGCCCATCTGGCCCTGGAAGGCGCACAGGCGACCGAAGGCCTGTTCGGCCTCGTCTTCCTCGCGCTCGATCAGGCGATAGCCTTCGGCGTCATGCACGACCCACGGGGCCGGAGCGAAGGGGGCGAGGGCCGCCGACAGCACCACCGGACCGGCACCGGGCCCGCCGCCACCGTGCGGCGTCGAGAAGGTCTTGTGCAGATTGATATGCATCGCATCGACGCCGAGGTCGCCCGGACGCACCCGCCCGACGATGGCGTTGAAATTGGCCCCGTCGCAGTAAAAATAGGCCCCGGCCTCATGCGTCAGGCGCGCGATCTCGATGATGTCGCGCTCGAACAGGCCGCAGGTGTTGGGGTTGGTCACCATGATGGCGGCGACGTCCGGTCCCAGCTTGGCGGCCAGATCCGCCACATCGACGCGGCCATCCTCAGTCTGGGCGACCTCGACCACCGTATAGCCGACGAAGGCAGCTGTGGCCGGATTGGTGCCATGGGCCGAGGTCGGCACCAGTACCTTGTTGCGCGGATGCGCGGAGGTCAGCCCCTGCCCGGCGGCCCGGTGGGCGGCACGGATAGCCATCAGACCGCATAGTTCGCCGTGGGCCCCCGCCTTGGGCGACATGGCCACAGCCGGCATGCCGGTCAGGGTCTTCAGCCAGTGGGCCAGCTGATCCATCAGTTCCAGCGCCCCCTGCACGGTCGAAACCGGCTGCAGCGGATGGATGTCGGCGAAGCCCGGCATCCGCGCCACCTTCTCGTTCAGGCGCGGATTGTGCTTCATCGTGCACGACCCCAGCGGATAGATGGCCAGGTCGATGGCATGGTTCTTCTGCGACAGGCGCACATAGTGGCGCATGGCCTCAGGCTCGCTCAGGCCCGGCAGGCCGATCGGGTCCTTGCGCACCAGATCGCCCAGGTCAGATCCGTTCGTCTTCGGCTCCGGCAGGTCGACCCCGGTCTTGCCCCAGCCATCGCTCTCAAAGATCAGGTGCTCGTTCTGCAGCAGGCCGCGCCCGCCGGTCAGGGTCGCCGGCTTGCTCTCGACGGTGTTCGGCGTGGTCGGGCGGCCGGCGGTGTTCATGGTGCTCATGATCGGATCCCTCAGGCGGCCAGAACGCGCGTCAGCGCGTCGGCGAGGCTCTTGATGTCGGCGGCGGTGGTGGTCTCGGTGGCGGCGACCAACAGCACGTCGTCCAGCCCCGCCTCCGGGGCCAGTCGGCTGTAGGGTACGCCGGCCAGCACGCCCTGCCCGGCCAGGGTCTCGACCACGACGGCGGCGGGCTTGGGCAGTTTCACCGCAAACTCGTTGAAGAAGCGGCCGGTCAGCACCTCGACGCCCGGGATAGCAGCCAGGGCATCCCGCGTAGCCACGGCCGCCTCATGGTTCAACAGGGCCAAGCGGCGCAGGCCGGTCTCGCCCAACAGGGTCATGTGAATGCTGAAGGCCAGACAGCACAGGCCGGAATTGGTACAGATATTCGACGTCGCCTTGTCACGGCGGATATGCTGTTCGCGCGTCGACAGGGTCAGGACGAAGCCGCGTTCGCCGTCGGCGTCAACGGTCTCGCCGGTCAGGCGGCCTGGCATCTGGCGGATCAGTTTTTCACGGCAGGCGAACAGGCCGATATAGGGTCCGCCGTAGTTCAGGGCATTGCCGATCGACTGGCCCTCGGCGGCGACGATGTCAGCCCCCATCTCGCCCGGCGACTTCAGCAGTCCCATCGACACGGCCTCGGTCACCACCACGATCAGCAGGGCACCGGCCGCATGAGCGGCTTCCGCGATCTTGGTCACATCGGTGGCCGTGCCGAACACGTTCGGCGTCTGGACCACGACACAGGCGGTATCCGGCCCGATCTGGTCGATCACGGCGGCTTCAGCGTCGACCGCGGCAGCCAGCACCTGGGTCTCGACACCGACGGCGTGAACCACGGTCTCGGTCGCCTGAACGTAGTGGGGATGCACCCCGCCCGAGATCACCGCCTTGTTGCGGCGCGTCACGCGGGTGGCCATCAGCACGCCCTCGGCCATGGCCGTCGAGCCGTCATAGAGCGAGGCATTGGCCACCTCCATTCCGGTCAGATTGGCGACCTGGGTCTGGAACTCATACAGATACTGCAGCGTCCCCTGGGCGATCTCGGGCTGGTAGGGCGTGTAGCTGGTCAGAAACTCCGAGCGTTGGATCACATGGTCGACTGTGGCCGGCACATGGTGACGATAGGCCCCGGCCCCGCAGAAGAAGGGCACCGACCCCGCCGCGACGTTCTTGCCCGCCAGCGCCGACAAGGCCCGCTCGACCTCCATCTCGCCGGCCACACGCGGCAGGTCGACAAAGCCTTCGCGACGCGCCGACTCGGGCACGTCGACGAACAGATCATCAATGGATTTGGCACCGATCGCGGCGAGCATCGCCGTCCGGTCGTCGGGCGTGAGGGGGAGGTAGCGCATTCTATTTTCCGGTCTGGAGAGTGCGGACGCCAACAAAGACGACCCATACGAAAGCGATCGCGAACACGGCGTAGAAGGCGAAAATCGCCCAAAGCCCTGGCGAGCCGCCGGCGAAGACCGACCGCCCGAGGGCGAGGGCTCCAACGACGAAAAGCATTATGTTGGCGAGACCCAGCGGGCGTCCGTAGATTCCGCCGAATGTCCCGTGGCGCGAAAACCAGTTGAGCAGGCCGACTCCGAGCAAGGCTCCGGACAGCAGCTGGAGCGGCAACACGTCCGCTGTCTGCACGCCGACCGCAGCGACGGCCTCACCGGGAAGGAAATTGAGCGACAGGCCCAAGACGATGAGAAAAATCGCACTGGCGGTCAGCAAGGCCTTGCTCATGACAGGTTCCCTCCCCGGATGCCGGTCGTCAAAGCGTGCCCAGATATTGGTCATAGGCAGCGCGATCCATCAGGGCGTCCAGCTGCGAAGCGTCCGAGATCCGGATCTTTGCGAACCAGCCCTCACCCTCGGGATCGGCATTGACGGTTTCGGGGGCCGAGGCCAGCACGGCATTGCCCTCGACAACCTCGCCCGAGACGGGGGCATAGACGTCCGAGGCCGCCTTGACGCTCTCGACCACGGCGAAGCCGTCACCCTGGGCGACGGTCTTGCCGGCCTCAGGGGTTTCGACGAACACCACATCGCCCAGGGCCTCGGCCGCGTGCTTGCTGATGCCGACCGTGGCGACGTCGCCATCGAGGCGAACCCACTCGTGATCCTTGGTGAAGCGCATGGTGATGGTCCTAGACTTTGGGTTTGCGATAATAGCGTTGGGCGACGAAGGGCATGGCCACGACCTCGGCGGCGGCGGGCTTGCCACGCACGATGACCTGCAGGTCGGTGCCCAGTTCGGCGAAGATCGGGGGCACGTAGCCCATGGCAATGTTGCGTCCCAGGGTCGGCGACGGCCCGCCCGAGGTGACGGTGCCGATGACCGTGCCGTCCATGTCGGCGATCTCGGCACCCTCGCGGGCCGGAGCCCCCTCCTTGACGCTCAGGCCGACGCGCACTCGCGACGGGCCCCCGGCCAGTTCCTTGAGGATACGATCGGCCCCGTTGAAGTCGGCGCGCTCCTTGCGTGACTTGGACAGGGCGAAGGTCAGCGCCCCCTCGACCGGGCTGGTGGAGGCGTCGATGTCGTGACCGTGCAGCGGCAGGCCGGCTTCCAGCCGCAGGGAGTCCCGCGCACCCAGACCGATCGGCTTGACCCGCGCATCCTCAAGGATGGTGGTCCAGATTCGCGCGGCGTCGGCACTCGGCACCGAAATCTCAAAACCGTCCTCGCCGGTATAACCCGAGCGGGAGATGTAGCAATCGACCCCGAACAGCATCAGCCGGGCACAGTCCATGAAGCCGAACTCGGCCAGCACAGGCTCATGCTTCAACATGACCTCGGCCGCCTCAGGCCCCTGAATGGCGATCAGGGCCCGGTCTTCCAGCACCGTCAGGGTCGCATCGCCCGACAGGTTGGCTTTCATGAAGGCGAAGTCGGCGTCCTTGTTACCGGCGTTGACCACGACATAGAGACCGTCGTGGTCGGGGCGTCCGGCCATCAGGTCATCCATGATGCCGCCCTCGGCATTCAGCAGCAGCGAATATTTCTGCCGGCCGGCCTTCAGGATCGCATAGTCGCCGGGCACGAAGCGTTCAAACTGGGCGGTCGCATCCGCGCCGGTGATCTTGCACTGACCCATGTGCGAGACGTCGAACAGACCGGCGTGTTCACGGGTCCAGCGGTGCTCAGCCAGCACGCCCTCATACTGGACAGGCATATCATAGCCGCCGAAACCGACCATGCGCGCCCCCAGGGCCCGGTGCGCAGCGTTCAGAGCGGTGGTCTTGAGGGTCTGGTCGGTCATTTCGGTCTTTCAGAGTCGCGTGTTGAAGCGGAAAGCTCCGCCGTCCTCGCGCCCCCGCTGTCCTGAAGCCTGAGAGATTCCGGCACCGGCAGGGGCGTCTGCCCCGTTCGTCACCTTGCTCCGTCGGCGCGCCCCGGGAACGAATTCCTGGGCGACTTTCCAGCGTCCGAATGTCCTCGCGGTCCGTTTGCCTGAGCGTTTCCGGGGCGGTTGCGCCTTCGGCCCCGACGATCCCGAAGGGCCGCCGATCTCTCCCGCGAGAGCGCCGGACCCTGTGCCCGACTCCTCGCGCAAGTCAAGCTGCGCGGGGCTCGGAAGTGCTCTGCGATGGATTTTCGTACCTTAGCCCGCTGACCGAATCTGGCGAGGCGGGATCAATCCCGCGGTCGCCTGGCGGCATTGACCCGGGCCCGGTCCCATACCCCCGGCAGGGCCGCGTCGGGCACGTGAAAGGTGGCGTAGGTGTAGCCGGTGCCGGAGTAGAAATGAACGATGAACGGCCCCTGGTAGTTGAGCCAGTCGCCATAGCCCCGGATCCGGTACGGCAGATTTTCCGGAATGTCCGCCTGCGCCGGCAGGACGATCGAACTGGTCAGGGCCATCGGGGGACCGATGGCCTGAACGTCGACCATGCCGTCCCGCCAGCAATGTCGCCCCTGCTCGCGACGGCGGGACTCGCCGCGGCACGGGTCGATGGAGATTCGGGCGCGGTTCCCGTCCGGGGAGGGCTGATTTGGGAACTCCGACCGGTCGCGGCTGCAGCCTCCCGCGCCGGCATCGGCCTCGATCACAGCGTCGAGAAAGACCGGCTCGCCGTCATGGTTTTCGGCGAATTCGAGCAAGGCCAGAACACCCTCGACCTCGACCGCGGTTCTTTCCGCGCTGTCGTCGAAACAATGGAGCCGGAAGCTCGCCGCCGGCAGGGGCTCCTGCGCCCGCGCGGGCTGCGGCAGCCCTGGCAGGCCGATCGTCAATGCGGCCAGACCGGCCACGAATTGCTGTCTCATCCTGCCCTCCAGCGGCATCGTACCCTCGACTAGATCACCGGTCGCGCCACGTGACGACCTGTGAAAACTCACATCTAGTCCGCGTCGGGGTTTGGGAGGACCCTGAACCCATGTCAGGCTCAGATCAGATCAAACCGGATGGCCTTCGCGGTCGCCTCGGCCAGGGTCCTGGCCTTCAGCTTGCGGCGCGCATTGACCGAATGCATGTCGACCGTGCGTTTCGAAATCCCCATCCGGTGGGCGATGCGGTCCGGTCTCAATCCTTCGGCGAACCGCGCCAGCACATCGGCCTCGCGGCTGGTCAGGTCCTCGTCGATCCCGGCCTGACGACGCGCCAAGGCGGGCCGCAGATAGGGGAACATGGCGAAGGAGGCGATCAGCAGTTCGTTGCGACGGGCGTTGACCCGCTCCAGCACCGCCTCCCGCCCCCGTCGCTGACATCCGAAGGTGGCGGCGAACCAGTTCTGGTCACCGCCGACCACGCCCTGCCCCATAAAAGACAGGGCGTCGCCCAGACCGGCGTCGGCCACGCCCCGCAACACCTGCCCGGTCCGGGCGCTGACCTCGGGTTGATCCGCCGTGGCCTGGCCCCACGTCGTAGTCAGCAACGGGCGATCAGGGCCCAGATCCGCCATCTGGTGCACGACATAGTCATGACTGACATGGTCGAGGGCGTAATACTCCTCCATCCACGCCTCCGGCAGCGAGGTCTGGATTTCGACCGCCTGGTCGCCGTCGAGATCGCCAGTGGCCATCCCCAGCACGAAATGGTCCAGGCCGCACGACCGGACGAAGTCGGCATAGGCAGCCAGAACCGCACCGTCCCGGCTTCGCGCAGCCGTCATGGCTCCCAGCAGACGCTCCAGTTCAGGCGTCATTCCGCTATCCCCTGCCGCAAATCTGCGGCTCATGATGCAGCCCCGGTTCCAACCTAATGGCCGGAATCAATCCTTGGCAACCTTTTGGCCGACTTTTAAATCACACGGTTATGCTGACGGCCAGCTTGACGATGCTGGTATTCGGCCTGTGCGTCGCGCCCCCCGTCCGGGCCCAGACCCTCGGGTCAGGCGACTATGAAATCTGCTCGGTCGACGACCGGAGCGGCCGGTTCCGCGGCTATGACCAGGTCTGTCTCGAGTCGCGCCGCGCTGAACTCCGTCACCTCCAGCGGCATGCCCGGCGTGACCGCGGCGACGACCTGTCCAACTACTACGGGCCCTATTATTGTCCCGCCACTGCCAATCAGGGCCGGGGCTGGAGCGTCGGCGGATTCAACAGCTATGGTCCCACCACACCGGGCAGCGGCTATGCGACGATGGACTGGCCGGTCAACGGCCGCCTCTGCGTGCCCCGGCCGGTCGGCTATCTCAGCAATGGTTATTACTGACGAGTTACGGAAACCGCCGTTCTTTGCGCGTATTGCCCGCCTGTCCTACGATCCCGAAACCACAGAAGGAGCCGTCATCATGGACACCGCGTCCGCCCGGTGCCGCCATGCCTGCCGTCTGGGCCTGATCGCCATTGCCGCCGTCCTCGCGAACGCCGGCACACCCTTGGCTCGGGAGGCACCCGCTCCAGGTAAGCCGGACGCGATTGCAGACAGCCAACAGTCCGACCCCGGCGGGGCCGCCGCTGTCGCGAGAATCCGCAGCCTGTACGAGACTGACGCGACGATCGACGAGGCCGATCCGGCCAGCGTCAATGCCTGGTTCGACTCCGATCTGGCCGCCGAAATCATCCGCTTGCACAATGCCTCGGGCAGCTATGGTGTCGGTTTTGACTATCTGGTCGACGGTCAGGACTCGGAGCTGTCCGCGATCACCTATGCCTTCCACGACGCCGGAACCGATGGTCGTCCCGCCGTGCGAGTGCGCTTCACCAATTTCGGCGAACCGATCGATCTGGAGTTTGTGCTCGACGACGGCGGGCGCATCGCCAACATCCACTCGCGCGCGCCTGACGGCACCGAAAAGTGGAACCTGCACAATACCGTCGCCGAAGCCCTGCGCGACCCGGGACCGTGACCCGGCTCGCCCTCTTCGTCCTGATCCTCAGCCTCGCGGCCTGCGACCGGCGGTCGGGACCCGACTTCACCCCGGTGGAGCCGCCGACGCCGTCCGGTGACGTTGTCCACGTCCGGCCGTACGGCGATGCCGAGCGGGTTGAGCTGATGGTCGGCCAGACCCTGGCGGTGGAGATGCAGTCCCATTTCGAATGGCGCGAGGCCGTCGCCCCGACCCTGCTTCACCGCGACGACATCCTGTGGGGCCCGGCCGACCGGGCCGGGCAGGACCCGGGAAACACCGGCAACACCAGCTGGCAGGTGTTCGTCTATCGGGCCGTTGAGCCCGGCGAGGAAAGCCTGACCCTGGTCGAGGCCCGGCCGTGGGAGCCCGATCACATCATCGATCGCCATGTCCTGACGGTGCAGATCCAGGCCGATGCCGGGTCCCCCGGCAGATAACAGGTGTGTTCAGGGTGGGTTCACGCGCGGGGGCCCAGGTTGGTGGCAGGTCAAAAGGAGTATCGACCATGAAGTACCGCCATTTTCTCGCCGCCGCCGCTGCCGTCGCCCTGACGATCCCGGCGACCACGGCCGCCGCTCAAAGCTGGCCGGAAATTCTCGGTGCCGTGGTTCAGGCGCAGACGAACAACGGTTACAACAACGGCTATAACCAATACGGCGACTATCGCGACAATCAGTACGGTGACTATCGGAACGCCTATGGCCGCGTTTCACAGCGCCAGGCCATCCAGATCGCCCAGCGTCAGGGTGTTCGGGTCCAGTCGGTGAACCAGCGCGGCAACCATTATGACCTGGTCGGTCGTGACAACTACGGCCAGCGCGTGAGCCTGAGGGTCGACGCCCGCACCGGGCAGATCTCCCGCTTCGACCGCCAGCAGGACCGTCGCAACAACGGCCGGTGGAACCGCGATGACCAGAACCACCGCGAACACGATCGCCGCGACCATCGTCGCGACCATCAGCGCGACCACGACGACGACGATTGAACCTGACTGATTTCTGAACGATCAAACCGCCGCGGGGCCCAGGCTCTGCGGCGGTTTCTACGTCAGCCGGCGGCGTAGGCCTCGACCTCGGCGAGATGCACGGCCTTTTCGGCCTCGCTCAGGAAGGCCCCCTCGAAACTGTTACGGGCCATGGCCGTCAGCTGCTCGCGGGACAGGCCGACGGCTTCGGCCAGACGACGATAGTTGTCGTTCACATAGCCGCCGAAATAGGCCGGATCGTCCGAGTTCAACGTCACATGCAGGCCCTGACGCAGCATCTCCGGCACCGGATGATCCTTCAGGTCCTTGACCACGCACAGTTTCAGGTTCGACAGCGGACAGACAGTCAGCGTCATCTGGCTGGCCTTCAGCCGCGCCACCAGACCCGCGTCCTCCAGCGAGCGATTGCCGTGATCCAGCCGGTCGATGTGCAGCAGGTCCAGCGCCTCACCCACATAGGCCGGCGGCCCCTCCTCACCGGCATGGGCGACCCGCTTCAGGCCCAGGGCCCCGGCGGCATCGAATACACGCTGGAATTTCGACGGCGGATGCCCGACCTCCGACGAGTCCAGCCCAACCCCGGCAATTCGATCCAGCCACGGCTCGGCCGCCTTCAGGGTGGCAAAGGCGGCGTCCTCGTCCAGATGGCGCAGAAAGCACAGGATCAGTTTCGAGGTAACGCCCAGCTCACTCTCCGCCCGGCGCATCCCGTCCAGCAGGCCCTCGATCACCGTTTCCATGGCCACGCCGCGGTCGGTGTGGGTCTGGGGGTCGAAGAATATCTCGGCATGACGAACGTTGTCCGCCGCCGCGCGCTGGAAATAGGCGAAGGCCAGGTCCTCAAAATCCTTGCGATGAAGCAGCACCGCCGCCCCTGCGTAATAGATGTCGAGGAAGTCCTGCAGGTTGGAGAAGTCATAGGCGGCCCGCACCGCCTCGACGCTGTCATACGGAATCGCCACCCCGTTGCGCCGCGCCAGTTCGAACATCAGTTCGGGCTCGAGGCTGCCCTCGATATGCAGGTGCAGTTCAGCCTTGGGCAGGCCGGCGATATAGGCGTCGAGGGACATGGAAGACTCCGTAAGCGAGCCGCCAGTCTAACCTACATCCGCTCGGGCGTGTCGATTCCCAGCAGGCCCAGTGTCAGTTCCAGCTGGTCCAGCGCTGCCTGTGACAGGGCGATACGCGAGCCCCGGCTGTCCGCGTCCGGCGCCACCAGCACGGGGCAGGCCGCGTAGAATTTCGAGAAGGCCTGGGCCAGGCGATAGGCATGCTCGGCCAGCAGATGCGGCGCGCGCTTGTCATAGGCGTCGCTGACAGCCTGGTCGAAGGCGTCCAGCGTCAGGGCCAGGTCGCGCTCGGCCGGCTCGGCCACGACGATGGTCGCCGGAGTCGCCCCCTGTTCGGCGGCCTTGCGCAGCAGGGATTTGATCCGCACCGCCTGGTACAGCAGGTACGGCCCCGTCTTGCCCTCGAAGCTCATGAAGCGGTCGAGGTCGAAGACGTAGCTGGTGGTGCGGCTGTTCGACAGATCGGCGAATTTCAGCGCCGCGATCGCCACCTTGTGAGCGATGGCCTCGAACTCTTCGGGCGGCAGATCGGCCCCGAGACCGGACTCCTGCAACCGCGCCCGGGCCTTGTCCGTGGCCATGGTGATGAGGTCGTGCAGCTTCAGCACCCCGCCGGCGCGGGTCTTAAACGGCTTGCCGTCCGGCCCGTTCATGGTGCCGAAGCCCAGATGCTCCAGCGATCCGGGGGTGGCGTATCCGGCCAGGATGGCAGCGCGGAACACCTGTTCGAAATGCTCGGCCTGCCGTTCGTCGACGACATAGAGGATCAGCTCGGGATCGATGGCTTTGCGTCGATCGACGATCGTCGCCAGGTCCGTGGTCCCGTACATGGCCGAGCCGTCACGCGAGATGACCAGCAGCGGCGGCGGGCTCGGGGCCTCCATCACACTGCCGTCGGGCAGCTTGCGTTTGCGGGTCTCGCCGGGCCGGGCGACGTGCACCACCCGGGCCCCGTCATCCTCGACCAGCAGGCCCTTGGTCTCCAGGTCGGCGATCATCCCCGCCATCACCGGATCGGCGTCGCTCTCGCCATTCCACAGGTCGAAGGTCACACCGAGGGCCCCGAACTCACGCTCCAGCGCGGTGCGGCTGACGGCGACGAAATGGGCCCACAGGGCACGGTAGCCAGGGCGGCCCGCCTGCAGCTCGGCCGTCGCCTTGCGCGCGCGGTCGCGGAATTCGATATCGTCCTTGGCCCGGGTCGCGGCGGCCGGATACAGCCGCTCCAGATCCTCCAGCGTCACCGGTGCCTCGCCCGGGAACGGCCCGTCGCCTTCGGTCATGAAGCCTGCCGCACCGCCCTCATCACCGACGGCCACGATCAGCAGCCCCATCTGGAAGCCCCAGTCGCCGAAATGGGCGTCGCCCCAGACGGTGTCGCCGCGGAATCGGAACAACCGCTTCAGGCTCTCGCCGATGATCGAACTGCGCAGATGGCCGACGTGCATCGGCTTGGCCACATTGGGCCCGGCGTAGTCGATGATCACCCGGCGCGGCGTCGCCACAGCATCGGCTCCGGCCCGCTCACCGTCGGCGGCCACCGTGGCGGCCCGTTCGGCCAGGGCGGCACCGGTCAGTTTGAAATTGATGAAGCCCGGTCCCGCTACCTCGACCAGCGCCAGCCGCGGATCGGCCTGCAGCCGCTCGGCCACCCGGCCGGCCAGCTCACGCGGATTGGCCTTCAGGGCCTTGGCCGCGGCCAGGGCCCCGTTGGACTGAAAATCGGCCAGGTCGGGTCGGTCCGAGGTGGTGACCCGCGCCAGCGACGCGTCCACGCCTTCGGCGGCGAAGGCGGCCCCGACCGCTTCGCCCAGGGACGATTTCAGATCGGTCATTGTTCGTCGGTAGCCGCGGCTTCGGTCTGGCCCGCATTGATGCGGAAACGGCTGCCCGAACGGTTGAAGGCGGCCATTTCCGGGGTCACGTCGAATCCGACCAGAACCTCGAAATTGTCCCCGCTGGTGGTCGCGGCCGCGCGCGGGATGACGATGGTGCGTTCCACGGTCTCCGAGGCCGTCTCGGCCCCGTTGAAGCGCACCGGCAGGTCGAAATATTCCTTGGCCAGGATCGCCCGGTTCCGTTCGGTCACGGCGATCCAGTAACGATAGGTACGGGCGTCAGCGGTCGCCTGCGGACCCCGACCCAGATGGAACAACACGTTCACCTGAACCTCGATCGGGTCATCATCGCGATAGGCGCAGTTGGAGGCGAGGCCCTCGATCTCGCCGGTGAAGCCGACGTTGGCCGTGGTCGCACGGTTGTCGACCAGTTCCACATACCGGGCCGCATCGTAGAGAATTTTCACATAGGGACAGGGTCCGGCATTGGCGCGACGCGCCAGCGGCGCGATTCGCGGGCCACGGCTCGGTGCGGCTGTTTCTTCCTGGCCAGGCTGCTGGCGACCACCGGTCTGACCCGGCCTCTGACCGGGAATTTGCGCCATGGCGGCAGCGGGAATCAGGGTCGCCGTCAGGGTGGCGGCGACGAGGGCGGGGAGGACGCAACGCATCAAGTTCAAATCCAGCAACCGAGGAGACCGCGCAAACGACCGGCGCGATCGGTACGCTGGTGTCTGATAGCGGCTAAAGCGAGGCGCGGCAAACGTGTCTGCGGCTAACGACAGTAGCGGCGGCTCCGGTGAACCACTAGGTTGCGGCCATGACGATCTCCACGCCCGTCCCCGACCGCGAACCGCGTCCCATGACCATTCGTCTGGCCACGCCGCGAGGCTTCTGCGCCGGGGTCGACCGCGCTATCCAGATCGTCGAACGCGCCCTCGAGAAATATGGGGCCCCGGTCTATGTCCGTCACGAGATCGTCCATAACCGCCATGTGGTCGAACGGCTCAAGGCGCTCGGGGCAGTGTTCGTGCGCGAACTCGACGAATGTCCCGATGACCGACCCGTGGTCTTTTCGGCCCATGGCGTGCCCAAATCGGTGCCCGAAGGAGCCCGGGCCCGCGATCTGTTCTTCCTCGACGCCACCTGCCCCCTGGTTTCCAAGGTCCACGTCGAGGCCGAGCGCCACCATGCCGCCGGCCGTCATATCATCCTGATCGGCCACACCGGCCATCCCGAGGTGGTCGGCACCATGGGCCAGCTGCCGCCCGGGGCCATCAGTCTGGTCGAAACCGTCGAGGACGCCGAGACCTTCCAGCGCCCCGGCGACGCTCCGCTGGCCTATGCCACCCAAACCACTCTGTCCGTCGACGACACGGCGGAAATCCTCAGTGCACTCAAGCGGCGCTTTCCCGAACTGCCAGACCCGCACAAGGAAGACATCTGTTACGCCACCACCAACCGTCAGGAGGCCGTCAAACGGCTGGGCGAGGGGTGCGATCTGGTACTGGTCGTCGGCTCAAAGAACTCGTCAAATTCGGCCCGGCTGGTCGAAGTGGCGATCCGGGCCGGAGCCCGCGATGCTCGTCTGGTCGACGACGCCGGCCATGTCGACTGGCGCTGGTTCGACGGAGTCACCACGGTCGGCGTCACTGCCGGTGCCTCGGCCCCGGAGCCCCTGATCGAGGCTTTGGTCGACGCCATTCGCGACCGTTTCGACGCCACGGTGGTCGAGGACGCCGGTGAGCGTGAGACCGTTACCTTCAAATTGCCCCGGGCCCTGGTCGACTAGGGCAGATCATGAGCATTACACACCGGTAATCATCGCGCGCTTGCGCCGACCTTCCCCAAGGTTAAGGTTCGTCCCGGGCTTTCAGACAACAGACGGTGGGGCGCATGCGAACGGGCGTAGGATTTCTGCTGGCGGCGATCACCGCCCTGGCAATGGCGACGGGGGCTCTGGCCCAGCAGAACGTCGGACCGGTCGATCAGTCCAAGGGGACGTTCGAGGACAAATTCCGCCAGTTCGAGGGCGAGGACTGGCCGACCCCGACCGACTATCGCAACGCCTCGGGCGCGCCCGGTTATCGCTACTGGCAGCAGCAGGTCGACTATCAGATCGATGTCTCGCTGAACGAGGCCCGCCGCACCCTGACCGGGCGGGAAGACATAACCTATCGGAACAACTCCCCCGACGCCCTCGGCTATCTGTGGCTGCTGCTGGACCAGCAGAACTACCGCCGGGACTCGCTGGCCGAACGCAGCCGCACCTACACCGACTCCGATACCGTCAGCGTCAATGAAGTGCTGCGGGTCCAGCGTTTCCAGGACTGGGAAGGCGGCTTCAACAATCTGAAGATCACCGGACCCGACGGTCAGGCCGTGCCCTTCACCATCGTCGACTCCATGCTGCGGCTGGAACTGCCACGCCCGCTGGCCACCGGCGAAACCTTTGCCTTCACCATCGATTTCACCCTGCCCATGCCCGAGACCAATGTCGTCGGTGGCCGCAGCGGCTATGAATGTTTCACCAAGGCGGACGAGGACGGCAACTGCATCTTCCTCGCCGCCCAGTGGTTCCCCCGTCTGGCCGTCTATTCCGACTATGAAGGCTGGCATAATGCCCAGTTCCTCGGTTCCGGCGAGTTCACGCTCGAATTCGGCGACTATGACGTCTCCATCACCGTACCCGCCGACCATCAGGTCTCGGCCACCGGCGAACTGGCCAATCCCGACATCCTGACCGCAGCCCAACGCAGCCGTCTGGCCCAGGCCCGCACCGCCGACGCCCCGGTCTATGTCGTGACCCCGGCCGAGGCCGCGGCCGCTGAGGCTCGCCCTGCCCGCTCGGGCACCCGAACCTGGCATTTCACCGCCGACAACGTCCGCGACTTCGGCTGGGCCAGCTCGCGCAAATTCGTCTGGGACGCGATGGGGGTCGCGCAGGACAGCGCCGAACACCCGGTCGTCATGGCCATGTCCTTCTATCCCAAGGAGGCTCGCCCGCTGTGGGACACCTATTCGACCCGGGCCATCGCCCACACCATCGACGTCTACAACCAGTTTGCCATCACCTACCCCTACCCCACGGCGCAGTCGGTCAACGGTCCGGTCGGCGGGATGGAATATCCGATGATCACCTTCAACGGGCCCCGGCCCGTGCGCGGCGACGACGGTCGGC
Source organism: uncultured Brevundimonas sp. (assembly GCF_963974615.1). GTDB lineage: Bacteria > Pseudomonadota > Alphaproteobacteria > Caulobacterales > Caulobacteraceae > Brevundimonas. The sequence goes on along the minus strand of NZ_CAXBDH010000014.1, from coordinate 61,975 downwards.
TGACCTATACCGAACGGGCCAAGAACGGCCTGATCGGCGTGGTCATCCACGAGGTCGGCCACACCTATTTCCCGATGATCATCAACTCCGACGAACGCCAGTGGACCTGGATGGACGAGGGGCTGAACAGCTTCCTGCAGTACGAGGCCCAGAAGCTGTGGGATCCGGACTTCCCCTCGCGCGGCGAGCCCCGCGACATCGTCGAATATATGGTCTCGCAGGATCAGGTCCCGGTCATGACCCAGTCGGACAGCCTGCTGCAGTTCGGCAACAACGCCTATGCCAAGCCGGCCACGGCCCTCGTCATCCTGCGCGAGACCGTGCTGGGTCGTGAACTGTTCGACCGCGCCTTCCGCGAATATTCCGCCCGCTGGGCCTTCAAACGCCCGACCCCCTATGACTTCTTCCGCACCATGGAAGAAAGCTCCGGCGTCGACCTCGACTGGTTCTGGCGTGGCTGGTTCTATTCCACCGACCACGTCGACATCTCGCTGGACGGTGTCACCGCCGCCCGTCTCGCCCCGGTCGATCCCGAGGCCCGGGCCCGCGCCGACCGCGAGCGTTTCGCCGGCGAGCCGGTCCCGACCACCATCACCAACAACCGCGGCCTCGAAACGGTCATCCAGCGCGATCCAGCCGTGCGCGATTTCTACAACACGACGGACCGCTTCACCGTCACCGCCGCCCAGCGCCGCGAGGCTGCCACTGCGGCCGGACGCGCCGACGCTGACCGCCGCGCCGCCCAGGGCTTCAGCGACAACATCTACCGCTTCACCTTCACCAATGTCGGGGGTCTGGTGATGCCGGTGATCCTGAAACTGACCTATGCCGACGGCACCGACGAGACCATCCGCATTCCGGCCGAGGTCTGGCGGCGCAACAGTCGACAGGTCGTCTGGCAACATGTTTCGGCCAGGACCCTGACCAGCGCCGAGATTGACCCCCTGTGGGAGACGGCCGACGCCGACCGGTCCAACAATGCCTATCCGCGCCGGATCGAACAGCGCCCCGTGCGCCTGTCCGGTGACCGCCCGGCGGGCGAGAACCGCATGCGCGACTCCGACGTCGAGGTCAGTCCCGACTCCACCGCGACCCGGACCAGCCGTCGATGAAACGGCTGCTTCTGACCGCGCTGCTGGTGCTCGGCCTGGCCACCCCGGCCTTTGCCCATCGCGGCCACGACGGCCTGACCGTGGTCGAGATCGACGCCGTCTCGGGTACGGTCAGCGTCGAGCACCGCTTCGCCGCCCATGACGTCGAACCGGCCCTGACCTCGATTGCCCCCGAGGCCCAACCCAGTCTCGATGATCCGACCGCGGTAGCGGCGCTGGAAGCCCATTTGGCTGCGCGTTTCCGTCTCGACATCGACGGCCGGTCGGTGGCGCTGGCGCACACCGCAACCGATCTCGCCGGTGACAATATCCGCATCGCTTTCGTCGGTCAGATGCCGGCAGGGACCGTCGTCCATCAGGTCACGGTTGATCTCGACTTCTTCCCCGGCGTGCACGACGATCAGGAACAGCAGGTCAATGTCCGTACCAGTGGCGTGACCCGTACCGTGGTCTTCCGGCCGGGCGACCGTGCCCGCACGGTTAGTTTCCAGCCCTGATCTGACCGGTTCCGACAGAAGCGAAAAGGCTCTAGCGCGGGTCCACGGACTGGGCGATCCGTTCGGCGAGCAGGCGATCAGCCCCGTCCAGACTGGCAACCCAGATGTGGATTTCGCGCGGGGCCGTGGATCGCTGGAACAGATGCTCCATGGCGTGCCGCTCGCCACCCTCATCGACCACGATCGAGGCCCGGCCGCCGGCTTCCACCATCTGGCCGTCATAGATCGGGAATTGCGAGGCCGGCCCGGTGTAGATGCGCAGGAACGGGGCTCCGCCACGTCGGACCGTATAGATGTCGAAATCCGGTCCCGGTCGACCGGTGGTGATGTCAAACCCGGCCGGCAGGTCGATCCTGAACGGCAGGCCGGCGACGGCCGCAGCGTCCAGCACGGTAAAGGCGGGGGCGGAGGGCCCCGGTGCGGGAACAACTGTGGCGGATGGCGCAGTGGCTTCGGGCGCGGGCGTTGACGGAACCGGAGCCGCCGTTGGCCTTGCCGGTGTCCCGGCGGGGGCCTCCGCCAGGGACCTGGACCGGGGCGGCGTGACCAGATTGACCGAACCGGCAGGCGCGGCCCGGGGACGGGTCGAAGACGCGGAATAAGCAGGGCTGATCGGCGCGACTGCAGGCGGCGATGCCGGTTGGGTCGGCACCGGGCTGACCGGAACCGCCGGTTCGGATGTCGGCACCGGTGCCAGATAGGTCGCGGCGCGCGGCGGTCCGCTATTCAGATCACGGGTCAGGTCAGAAGCCGCCCCACTCTGGGGCTCGGGATCAGGCACGGTCTGACCGGACGGCGGCGCGGCCAGCAACAGGGCGATGGCGGCAGATGCGGCTGTAATCATCGGATGACTGTCGCGGCTCAGCCCGCGAATGGCAAGGCCCTGAGCACATAGGCGACCGCCGCGGTAACGGCGGATGCGGCAATGGCCAGGCCCGCGAACCAGGCCAGTCGCTTCCAGAGCGGACCGGCGACCTCGTCGGGTCCCGGGGGGGGGGCGATCCTAATGATAGCCCGTCTCCAGCGTTACCTTGCCCCGAAAAACCCAATAGACCCAGGCTGTATAAACAAGGATCAGCGGCAGGATGATCACCGTTCCGACCAACATCATGGCCAGGGCGTTGTCCGGTGCGGCCCCGGCACGGAAATCAACCGCATAGGGCACAACGTAGGGGAAAAATCCGGCCGCCAGCCCGGCGTAACCGGACAGGAACACCAGAACGGCACCGACGAACGGCCAGACGTGTGATGATCGGGCGAGCCCCCCGCCAACGGCGGCCAGTCCGGCCAGTCCGACCAGCGGAATGATGATGAGCGACAGGAGACGGTTGGGATCAAATCCGCTCCCGGTCCAGCCCCAGCGTTCGGCGACGAGAGGATGAACCACAAGCGTCGACAAACTCACGCCGACCAGGAACAGGGCAGTCAGGACCCCGGCGATCAAGGCCCAGCGACGAGCGTCTCCGTGCAGGGCGTCCGTTGTCTTCCACAGCAGCCAGGTCGCGCCGAGCAGGGCGTAGCCGCAAACCAGTCCGGCCGCGACCAGCAGGGTATAGGGTGTGAACCAGTCGAAAGCCCCGCCCGCGAAACGATTGTCGGCGACCTCGACCCCCTGGATGAAACCACCGAGGATCAGGCCCTGGGCGAAGGCGGCGAGGATCGACCCCCCCGCAAACATGGCGGTCCAGAACGGCCGTCCGCGGCCACCGCCCCGGAAGCGGAACTCGAACGCCACACCACGCAGAATCAACCCCGCCAGCATCAGGACCACCGGAAGATAGAAGGCCGGCATCAGGATCGAATAGGCCAGCGGGAAGGCTGCCAGGAGACCGCCGCCGCCCAGCACAAGCCAGGTCTCATTGCCGTCCCACACGGGAGCGACGGTGTTCATCATCACATCCCGGTCCTGACGCGAACGCGAGAAGGGGAACAGGATGCCGATGCCGAGATCAAAACCGTCCAGCAGGACGTAGAACAGCACAGCAACCGCAATCAGCACCGTCCAGACAAGAGGAAGGTCAAGGGTCATTCGGGTCTCCCCGGTCCTCGTCAGGGGCGGCGGCCAGCGGTGTTCCGGGTGCGCGCAGTCCTTCCGGCGACGGCTCGACCGGACCGGCGGCGGGCCCTTCCGCAAGCAGACGCAGGATATAGATGGCCCCGGCAACAAAGACGACAGCGTAAACCGTGACGTAGATCAGCAATGATGTGACGACAGAACCCGTCGTCACCGGAGACATCGCATCGGCTGTGCGTAAAATGCCTTGCACGACCCAGGGCTGACGACCCACCTCGGTGACGATCCAGCCGGAAATCACCGCCACGAATCCGGCCGGGCCCATGGCCACGGCGAAGCGCAGGAACAGCCTGTTTTCGGCCAGACGCCCGCGCCACACCAGCCAGCCGCCCCATAGGCCCAGACCGATCATCAGCAGGCCGAGGCCGACCATGATGCGAAACCCCCAGAACACCGGAAAGACCGGAGGCTGATCAGCAGGCACGACACTGTCGAGTCCGGTCACAATCTCGCCGGGCGGCGCAACGATGACACCGCCACCGGGCACGGCCAGCTCAAAATGGTTGGACTGGGTCGCGCGATCGGGAATGGCGAACAGGATCAGCGGATGATCCGCCCGCGTTTCCCAGTAGGCCTCAATGGCTGCCAATTTCTGCGGCTGGTACACCCGGGTGACCTCGCCCGACCAGTGGCCAGCCAGAAGTTGCAACGGGGCGACTACGGCCAGCAAGCTGACGGCCATCGTCAGGGCAATCCGGCTTTCCCGCTGTTCGCGGTTGCGCAACAGCTGCCAGGCCGACGCGGCACCGACCACCAGCGCCGTGGTCAGGAAGGCTGCCAATAGCATATGCACGAAGCGCGGGGGGAAGCTGGGGTTGAAGATGACCTCAACGAAGCTGGTCGCCAGAAACCGGCCATCCGGCATAATCTCGAAGCCTTGCGGCGTCTGCATCCAGCTGTTGGCCGAAAGGATCCAGAAGGCGGATATGGAGGTTCCGACGGCGACCAGGAGCGTCGCCAGAAAATGCAGGCGCGGACCGACCTTCTTCCAGCCGAACAACATCACGCCGAGAAATGACGCTTCAAGGAAGAAGGCCGTCAATACCTCATAGGCCAGCAACGGCCCGATAACACCGCCGGTCAGGCGGATGAACTCGGACCAGTTGGTGCCGAACTGGTAGCTGAGCACGATGCCGGAGACCACGCCCATGCCGAAGCTGATGGCGAAGATCTTGATCCAGAACAGATACAGGGTCTTGAACGCTTCACGCTTCGTCCAGAGCCACAATCCCTCCAGAACCACCAGAAAGGCCGCCAGGCCGATGGTGAAGGCGGGGAACAGAATGTGGAAGGCGATCGTGAAGGCAAATTGCAGCCTCGACAGCAGCAACGCATCGTAGTCCACGGCAGACTCCTGATCGTCCCGTTAGATCAAAGGCGGTACACTCACCAGGGCGCTCCGTCCAATACGCCTTCGGTCGCGCGGCCGAAGGCCGCAACACCGAAGGGTTTCATCAGGCCGCGGGCAGTTCGATCCAGAAGGTCGCCCCTTCACCCAACGTCGAAACGACACCAATGGATCCCCCCTGCAGTTCGGTAAGGCGCTTGGCCAGAGCCAGTCCGATACCGTGTCCCTCGACCGCCGACCGTTCCAGCCCCAGTCGATTGAACGGCTCGAACAGCTGGGCCTGCTTGTCCTGAGACAACCCGGGCCCCTGATCGATCACCTCGATCCGCACCCCGTCATAGATCCGGCCGGCGCGAAACATCACAATGCCGCCCGCGGCACCGTATTTGACGGCATTGGATGCCAGATTGGCGATCACCTGGGTCAGCCTTTGCGAATCGGCCAAGGCGATCAGACCGTCGCCCACGCACTCGACCTCCATCCGCAGACCGGCGGCTTCAGGTCGGAGGGCCGTTGAGCGGACCACGTCCTCCAGAACCCCCTTCACGTCCGTAGGGCGCAACTCGACCTTGACCGCTCCGGACTCGGCGCGAGCGACGTCGAGCAGATCGTGGGACAGGGCCTCAATCTGACGCGCGGTCTTGACCAGCATCTCGGCCATTTCGGTCTGGGTCGGGGTCGTCTCGCCCAGCTGACCGGTACGCCACAGCTCACCGATGCCGATGATACCCCCGATCGGGCTCTTGACCTCATGGGCAACATTGGCGAGCAGGCGTGACTTCGCTTCCGACGCCCGTTCGGCGCGGGTCTGCCCCGCGCGGGCGCGTTCCGCCAGACGGTCCCGCTCCTCCAGCAGGGCGGCGACCAGAAGCACCGGCATATAGCCCAGCAGCACCAGCAACTGCGCCATCATTGCCCGGTCGGCTCCCTGGAATCGGGTCGCATACGGACCATAGCCCGACATGCTGCCGCCCACGGCCAGGATCGTGACGACCAGCAGGGCAGCGGTCGCACCCAGTATCCGCAGCCGCACGGCAATCGTCAGCAGGATCGGCAGGACGATGAACCCCAGCGGCAGGCTGAACTCGGTGAAGACCGCCAGACAAGCTCCGATCAGGATGGCGAACAGAATGACCGCCTCAACGATTTTGGCCGGCCTGAACAGGATCCGGAAATGCCGTCGGGTCAGGGCCAGTCCAAAACTGCCGATGACGGCAATGCCCATGGCATGACCGAACCACCAGGTTCCGAAAGCAGGCCAGAAGGCCGGTTGACCCAGAAGGGCCAGCGAGCCGGCGGCCATCAGGCCGGCCGGGATTGGGGCCACGACGGCGGCGCTGATCAGAAATCGGCAGGCCCCGCCCACGCTGGCCATATTCAGGGTCGAAGCGAATCGGCGGGCCAGCAGAACGGCACCGACGATCTCGATCATGTTGGCGATGGTGAACAGGATCGAAAGCTGCGTGGAATTTCCGGCCAGATACTCCCCGGCGAGAATGCCGACCGTGATCAGCCCCCCGAAACACAGATCATAAGCGGGGCCGCGCGCATGTCGCAGCCAGACCACGACCGCCAGGCCACCTGCGCCCCACAGGGCGGCGACCAGACCGGCTGAACGCGCGAAGACGATCGCCAGGATGACCAGGACTGCGACGCCGACGGCGGTAAAGATCGGAGCCAGCGGTTCACGAAAAAAGACAGTCGCACTGCTTCCCGCCGCCCGTCCTGCCGAGGATCCGCCATCGGCGGAATCGGACATCCTGAGCACGCGGCTCGCAATCATCGTCAGATCTCGGAAAGCAAAGACAGCCGGACGTTAAGCATACCTTCCCTAATATCCCCTGAAGTTCAACAGGGGGTCGCGAGGGTCTCATTGAACTCATTCACGGCCCGGACCGGTCCTTGCGGATGGCTCCACACCGCGTGGCTGACGGCGACGAAGTCCGCACCCGCTCGCGCCAGTTCCCCTGCATTGGCCGCCGTGATCCCGCCGATCGCCACGCAGGGGATCTCCACCGTCTCCTGCCAGATGGTCAGGACCTCCGGTTCGGGGCGGTGGACCGTCGCCTTGGTCGCGGTCGGGAAGAAGGCCCCGAAGGCGACATAGTCTGCGCCCGCCTCGGCGGCCTCCATCGCCAGTTCGCGGCTGTCATGACAGGTGACGCCGATCATCGCCTCGGCTCCCAGGATGCGCCGCGCCTCGGCGACGGACGCGTCGGACTGGCCCAGATGCACGCCATCGCAGCCAGAGCGGGCCGCCAGGTCCGGGCGGTCATTGAGAATCACGGCCACGCCCCGAGCCTGGGCGATCGGCTTGAGCGCCGCCACCGCCGCCAGAACGGTCGCATCATCGGCATCCTTCAACCGGATCTGCAGAGCCGCCACCTCTCCGGCGTCCAGCGCCGCCTCCAGCGCCTTCGCAAATACGTCCATGTCCGGGATCGCCGGCGGGGTGATCAGATACAGGCGACAGGGCGGGCGGGGCGGAATCTGGGGAGTGCGGGCCATGGCTCTCGCTGGGACAATCGGCCGCGTGCGTCAACGCCCCGCGCACAATGCGAACGATTTGCAATCGCTCTCAGGTGTGCTATAGAGAACCATTATCAATGCCGAACGGGATCTCTCTCCGTGTACGTCTGCAACTGCAACGGCCTGCGCCAGCGTGACGTCGCCTTCGCCATCGAGGCGGGGGCCACCCGTCCGCGCGAAGTCTTCGCAACAAACCAATGCGCCGCCCAATGTGCTAAATGTGTTTGCGAGATGCGGCAGATGATTCAGGACAGCCAGGAGGCGTTCGCTCTGGCCGCCGAATAGCAAGGCGAAGACCATGAAGGGCGACCCCGCGATCATTCGCACCCTCAATGCGGTGCTGACCAACGAGCTGACAGCAGTCAACCAGTATTTCCTGCACGCGCGCATGTTCGAGAGCTGGGGCCTGAAACACCTCGGCCAGGTCATCTACGACGAATCGATCGGCGAGATGAAACACGCCGACAAGCTGATCAAGCGGGTGCTGTTCCTCGACGGCCTGCCCAACCTCCAGGACCTGCACAAGCTCAAGATCGGTGAGGCCGCAGTCGAATGCCTCAACGCGGACCTTCAGCTCGAGCTGGGCGGTCGCAAGACCCTGATTGACGGCATCGCCCAGTGCGAGGCCGCCGCCGACTATATCAGCCGCCAGATCCTGACCGAGATCCTTGCCGACACCGAGGAACACATCGACTTCCTCGAGGCGCAGAACAAGCTGATCGAACAGCTGGGCGAGCAGAATTACCTGCAGTCGGCCATGACCGAGATTGCCCCGGACCGTTCCGCCACGGGGAACTGACCCCGGTCCCGCGCCGGCCGCCCCCATTGCCCTTTGACGGCGGTTCCTCTACGGCTCGCCACCGAATTCGTGCGCCGTCCCCTTCGGATCGGGGCCGCCCCAGCTTTTTTGAGACCCCATGAAAATCAACGGCAACACCATCAAGCCCGGCATGGTCCTTGAGCACAACAAGGGCCTCTGGGTCGTGACCAAGGCCAGCCACGTCAAGCCCGGCAAGGGCGGAGCCTTCGCCAACGTCGAGGCCAAGAACCTCGAGACCGGCAACAAGCTGAACGAGCGCTTCCGCTCGGAAGACAAGGTCGAGCGCGTGACCCTGGAACAGCGGGAATTCTCGTATCTGTACGAACAGGGCGACGCCCTGGTGTTCATGGACGACACCACCTACGAGCAGATCGAACTGCAGAAGGACTGGGTCGGCGAGGATCGCATCGCCTACCTCCAGGACGGCATGAAGGTCACCATCGAGATGCACGAGGAGCGGCCCATCGGCCTGTCCCTGCCCGACCAGGTCAATCTGGAAGTCGTCGAGACCGAGCCCACAGTGAAGGGCCAGACCGCCTCCTCCTCCTACAAGCCGGCCATCGCCAACAACGGCGTGCGCATCATGATCCCGCCCTATATGGGCGTGGGCGAGAAGATCGTCGTCGATACCGCGACCGGCGAATACGTCCGCCGCGCCGACTGATCCCGACCCGCTACCCCCGGCCGCCGGCCGGGGTCCCGGGGTCGCCAACGCGCGTCCCCTGAACTTCTCCGTCTGTCCGGGCTGACCGCCTTTTCAGGACCTTCGGACCAGGAGATTCCCCATGGCACTCGCCTCAGCCCTCGTCTCGGTCATGCTCGATGCGGTCCGCAAGACCGCCCGCCCGATGCTGCGCGATTTCGGCGAGGTCTCGCAGCTGCAGATCTCGCGCAAGGGCCCGGGTGACTTCGTCACCGCCGCCGACATCAAGGCCGAGGACACCCTCTACGAACTGCTGATGAAGGCCCGCCCCGGCTACGGCTTCCTGGGCGAGGAGCGCGGCATGATGGAGGGCACTGACAAGAGCCACACCTGGATCGTCGATCCGATCGACGGCACCACCAATTTCATGCACGCCATCCCCCATTTCGCCATCACGGTCGGACTGGAGCGGCGCGCGCCGGACGGCACGTCGGAGATCGTCGCCGGCGTCACCTACAACCCCGTCGCCAATGAGCTGTTCTGGGCCGAAAAGGGCAAGGGCTGCTATCTGAACGACCAGCGCATCCGCTGCTCGGGCCGCCGCGACATGAGCGAGAGCCTGATCGCCACCGGCCTGCCCTTCATCGGCAAGACCGGCCACGCCCAGTCGATCAAGGACATCCACGCCGTCGGCCAGCGCGTCGCCGGTATCCGCCGCCTCGGCTCCGCCGCCCTCGACCTGGCCTGGGTCGCCGCCGGCCGCTTCGATGCCTATTACGAGCGCAACCTGCAGCGCTGGGACGTGGCCGCCGGCCTGCTGTTCGTCACCGAGGCGGGCGGTATCGTCACCACCATCGACGTCGACGGCGACCCGATGAACGGCAAACAGATCCTGGCCAGCAACAGCGAGATCCACCCGCAGCTGCGCAAGATCCTCCAGGCGACCTGAGCGGAGCGATGACGCCACCCCTCGTCATCGCCCATCGCGGAGCCTCGGGCGAACGACCCGAGCACACCCGGGCCGCCTATGAGCTGGCCATCGACCAGGGGGCCGATTTCATCGAGCCCGACCTGGTCCTGTCGCGCGACGGGGTCCTGATTGTCCGGCACGAGAACGAGATCGGCGGCACCACCGACGTCGCCGCCCACCCTGAATTCGCCGGTCACCACACGACCCGCACTGTCGACGGCCAGACCGTCACCGGCTGGTTCACCGAGGACTTCACCGTCGCCGAGCTGCAGACCCTGCGCGCCCGCGAACGCCTGCCCGCCCTGCGCCCGGCCAATACCGCCTTCGATGGCCAGGAACCGATCCTGACCTTCCAGCAGGTCATCGACATCGCCCGCGCCGGCTCCGCCCGTACCGGTCGCACCATCGGCGTCTGCCCCGAGCTGAAACATCCGTCGCATTTTGCTGCTGCCGGCCTACCGATGGAGGATGTCTTCATCGCCGTCCTGAAGGCCAATAACCTGACCGGGGCCGACGCCCCCATCCTGATCCAGTGTTTCGAGGTCGGCCCGTTGCAGCGGCTCGCCACTCGCATCGACGCCTCCCTGCTGCAGCTGATGAGCGTCACCGGCGGTCCGGTCGACCGCCCGGACCTGACCTATGCCGCCATGGCCACACCCGCGGGGCTGGCGACCGTGGCGACCTATGCCGGATGGATCGGGGTCGAGGCAGCGATGATCGCGCCGGATCTGGACCGGCCACAGACGCCCCTGATCGCTGACGCCCATGCTGCGGACCTCAAGGTTGCCGCCTGGACCTTCCGCGCCGAGCCGATCTTCCTGCCGCCGGGGGCCGCTGACCTGACCGCCTGGCTGACCGCCTTCCGCGACTTCGGCCTCGACGCCGCCTTCAGTGACTTCCCTGCCGCCGCCGTGGCCGTCGCCGGTCGCTAGACCCTAGTCGGCGCGGAACTGGAGCTCGGCCAGCCGGGCATACAGGCCGCCGCGGGCGATCAGCTCGGCATGGGTGCCCTGGTCGACCACGGCCCCGTCCTCCATCACCACGATCCGGTCGGCCCGCAGCACCGTGGCCAGACGATGGGCGATGACCAGGGTGGTGCGATCGGCCATGGCCGCATCCAGCGCGGCCTGCACCAGCTGTTCATTGCCTGCGTCCAGCGCGCTGGTGGCCTCGTCCAGCAACAGGATCGGCGCTTCGCGCACCAATGCCCGGGCGATGGCCAGTCGCTGGCGTTGCCCGCCGGACAGGCTCTTGCCGCGCTCGCCCAGCGGCGTGTCGAACTGCTCCGGCAGGGCCTCGATGAAGCCCCGCGCCTGGGCCTTGTCGGCCACGGCCCGGACCTCGTCGACCGTCGCCGTCTCACGGCCGAAGCGGATATTCTCCAGCGCCGAGCCCGAGAACAGTGGCGCTTCCTGTGACACCCAGGCGAAGCGGCCCCGCACCGCCACCGGATCAGCTTCGCGCACATCGACCCCGTCGACCGAGACCACCCCGGCCTGCGGGTCATAAAAACGCAGCAGCAGCCGGAACACCGTGCTCTTGCCCGCTCCCGACGGCCCGACCAGGGCCACGGTCTCGCCCGGCCGCACCGTCAGGCTGAACCCCTTCAACGCTGCCAGATCGGGGCGCCCGGGATAGGCGAAATCGATCGCCGACATCGACACCTCGCCGCGCGGCGGCTCCGGCAGGGCCCGCGGCGTCGCCGGAGCCGCAATGCCCGCCTCGCTGCGCATCAGCTCATCGATCCGCTCCATGGCTCCGGCCGCCTTCTGTACATCGCCCCAGCTCTCACCCAGGGCTCCGACCGCGGCGGCGGTGAACACGGACAACAGCACGAACTGCAACAGGGCCCCGGGGGTCATTCGCCCGGCGATCACATCCTGCGCGCCCAGCCACAACACCAGGGTGACTCCACCGAACATCACCACGATGATCATCGCCGTCATCAGGGCCCGGGCCCGGATTCGCACCAGTGACACGCCGAAGGCCGACTCGACCGCCGCGCTGAACCGGGTGATGGCGCTGCTCTCGCGGCCGAAGGCCTGAACCGTCTCTATGGCGTCGACGCTCTCGCCGGCGAAGCCGACGGCACTGGCGAACTGATCCTGCGACTGAACCGTCAGCTTGCGCACCCGCCGCCCGAACAGGAACAGCGGCCCCAGCAGTAGCGGCACGATCATCAGCACCAGCCCGCTCAGCTTCAGGCTGACCACGGACAGCAGGATCATGCCCCCCACCATGGTCAGGGCGTTGCGCAGGGCAAACGACACCGAAGTGGTCAACAGGGTCTCGACCAGGGCGATGTCCGTCGTCAGCCGCGACAGCACCTCGCCGGTCCGCATGCTGGCATAGAAGGACGGGTCCAGCGTCAGGATCCGCTCGAACAACCCCTTGCGCAGATCGGCGACCACGCGCTCGCCGGTCTTGGTGACGTAAAAATAGCGCACCGCCGTGGCCAGCCCCAGCAACAGGGCATTGGCACCCAGCACCAGAAACCACAGGTTCAGGTCGCGACCGCCGTGCTCAAAGCCGTTGTCGATGGCCCCGCGGGCCGTTCCGGTCAGGCCCAGGGACGCCGTCGTGGACAGCAACAGCCAGAAGACGGCGATGGCGGCATGGGCCTTGTGCCGCATCAGATAGGGCAGCAACCGCCCCAGCGGCCGGATATCCCGGCGTTTGGCCCGTTTCTCTCCAGCCTCGCCCATCTGCTCGACCAGCAGGGCTCCGACCCCGGGGCGCCCCTCGGCTTCGGACGGAGAGACAGCAGGGAAAGGCGTATGAGTCATGTTGCCCGCCTCTTGCCCCGGAACGCCCCCCGGTGTAAACGCCCCCGCTCTTGCCCGCCCAGCCTACGGCGGGATTGCTCATTTACGCGCACCGACGGTCGGCATCGTCACCGCGCAGAGACCGGACCATCGCCATGAAAGCGGACACGCACCCCGACTACCATTTCATCACCGTGGTGATGACCGACGGCAGCAGCTACCAGACCCGCTCGACCTACCAGAAGGAAGGCGCGACGCTGAACCTGGATATCGATCCGTCGACCCACCCGGCCTGGACCGGCGGCAACGCCCACCTGCTGGACCGCGGCGGCCGCGTTTCGCGCTTCAACAACAAGTTCGGCGGCTTCATCAAGAAGTAGTCCGACTGCGACTTCAAGGTCACGAACAGCGCCGGTCGGTCAGACCGGCGCTTTTTGTTTGGCGGGAACGCCATTACCATGTCGGCCGTTCGGGTCCCGGGGGCGTGAACACGACGTTCAATGCCCGGGCGAACGAGAGCAACATGATGAATCGACGGCAATTGGGATTGGGCGCGGCAGTGACTGCGATGGCTTCGGCGGCGGGATTCGCCGTTCAGGCCCAGGTCCAGCCCCGTGATCCCGGGGCCGTCAATTTCTACGACACCTTCAACGACCAGCTGGCGCGACTGCCGCTGGCCTTCCAGGGCGAGGTTCGGGCCTTCTACGAACAGAACGGCTGGCGTCCGGTCTGGAACGCCGATCGTTTGCGCACCCTGCAGGCCGCCGCCGCCGGGGCCGAGCGTCACGGCCTGTCCCAGGCCGACTTCTTCAACTTCCCCGCCCTCGCCGCCGATCCGGCCGCCGCCGAGCTGCGCACCACGGCCGCGGCCCTCGCCTATGGGCGGGTCCTGTCCGAAGGCCGGATTCGTCCCGAGACCGTCGAGGACCTCTGGGAGATGCAGAAGAACCGGGTCGACCTGCCGACCGGGCTCAATGACGCCATCGCCCGCAACCGTATGGTCGACTGGTTCGAGGGTCTGGCCCCGACCGACATCGGCTATTCCAACCTCTCGGCCGGTTATGTTCGCTATCGTCGTCTGATCCGCAACGGCGGCTGGCCCACCTTCGCCGCCGGCCCGACGCTCGAGCCCGGAACCAGCGACGCTCGCATCCCGGCCCTGATCGCTCGACTGGTGGCCGAAGGCGACCTCACCGCCGCTGGCGGAGCACGCCTGTCCGCCCAGGGCAATTTCTACGGCCCGGACCTGGAAGCCGCCACGCGCAGCTTCCAGACCCGTCATGGCCTGACGGCGGACGGCCGCATCGGCCCCGGAACCCAGCAGTCCCTGTCCGCCTCGGCCGAGGACCGCGCCCGTCAGATTTCGCTGAACCTCGAGCGTCGCCGCTGGCTCAAGCGCGAGCTCTCGCCGGAGCGGATCGAGGTCAATACCGCGGCCGCCATCATGGTCTACTGGAAGGACGGCAAGCCGGTTCACTCCAACCGCGTCATCGTCGGCTCGCCGGAAAACCAGACCCCCAGCCTGGAAAAACAATTCGCCTCGGTCGTGGCCAATCCACCCTGGTATGTGCCGGCCTCGATCGCGCGCAACGAGATCCTGCCGCGTGGCCCCGGCTATCTGGCCGCCAACAACATGTATATTTCCAACGGCACGGTGATCCAGCGCGCCGGGCCCACCGCCGCCCTGGGCTATGTGAAATTCGAGCTGCGCGACAGCTACGCCATCTTCCTGCACGATACCCCGTCCAAGGCGGCCTTCAACCTGTCGATGCGCCAGCGCTCGCACGGCTGCGTCCGGGTTCAGGGCGCGGTCGAGTTCGCCCGCCTGCTGCTGTCGCCCGATCCCCTGAAACTGGCCGAGTTCGACGCCGCCCAGGACAGCCGCGAGACGCAGCGCATCCAGACCGGACGCGAGATCGGCGTGCGCCTGCTGTACTGGACCGCCTTCGTCGACGGTCAGGGCCGCGTGGCCTTCCGCGAGGATGTCTATGGTCGTGACGGCCGTCTGGCCGAGGCCCTCGGCATCGCCGTGCGCCTGCCCCGCGCCATCAACGACGGCGCCCGCGTCGCCAACGACGTCGGACCGTAGCCTCCATCGCCGTCATCCTCGGGACAAGCCCGAGGATGACGATATGGTTTGGGGTTATCGAGCTGCTTTCAAAGCCTGAACGCGGCTTCCAGCTTGCCCATCTGGCTCAGGACGGGATTCTCGGCCTCCTCTTCGGGGCCGTCCAGATACATGCGGCGGTCCAGATACAGGACCCGGTCGTACAATTTCTCGGCGCGGACCAGATATTCGACCAGGGCGATCGGCAGTTCGGCGTGGGTGAGTTCGGCTTCGGGCTTGCGCTCGCTCAGCCGGTAGCGCGGCTCACAGGCCGCCTGCGGGGCCATATCGCCCTCGCGCACGGCGCGCTGGATCAGCAACCACGAGGCGACCTGCATCAGCCGGGTGGTCAGCTTCATGCTCTCGCCCGCATAGGCCAGGGCCACGGCCCGCGACAGCAATTTGGACTCACGTCGTCCGTCGCCGTCCAGATAGGCGGCGGTCTCCTCGACCAGCTCCATGCCTTCGCTGAAGGTCCGGTCGAACAATTCCGAGCGCGCAAAGTCGTCCACCACAGCGGCACGGCTGCGTCCGGGGGAACCAAGGGTGGGATCGTCGCTGGCCATCAACTCAATCATACTCATGGGAAGCAAATGCGTCCGTATCACTCTCGGGCCAGTTCGGCACCGCGATATCCGGGACTGCAACCGTCATGCCACGCAGGAAAGACACCTACGAGCGGAAGTTGAAAAGGGCGTCGGCGGCGCTCTTGCGGGATGTCTTGCCCTCCACAGCGGACCGAACCCGGCTGATTTCCGTCTCCAGGGCCTCAATCCGCTCCGTCAGCTCCCCGACCGAATAAAGATCCAGATCCTCGCGTACCAGCGCCCTCAGGGCCTCTCCGCGTTGGGGACGGGGCTCCAATTCTTCCAGACTCATCGTCGCCTCCTTGGCCACGGACCGCGCGAACCCCTATCTGAACCCCCGGACACGGATGATTGCAAGAGCGAGGCGGTTCAAATGCAGGCGGTGGAAATCACAGGAGGCTCAGGTCCCGCACAGGCCCTGGCACTGGTTGACAGGCCCGATCCCGCCGCCGGACCGGGCCAGATTCGCATCCGCGTCCGGGCTGCGGGGGTCAATCGCCCCGACATTCTGCAACGCCTGGGGCGGTATCCGGCCCCACCCGGAGCATCTGACATCCTCGGACTCGAAGTCGCCGGTGAGGTCGATCAGGTCGGCGACGGAGTCTCGCGCTGGCACGCCGGCGACCGGGTCTGCGCCCTGCTGGGGGGCGGCGGCTATGCCGAATACGCCGTAGTCGACGCCCGCCATGCCCTGCCGGTACCGGAGGGCATCGACATGATCCAGGCCGCCGCCCTGCCCGAAACCGTCTGCACCGTGTTCGCCAATGTGTTCGAGGCTGGCGGATTGAAGGCCGGCGAGACCCTGCTGGTCCACGGTGCCACCAGTGGTATCGGTGTCACCGCCATACAGATGGCCCGCGCGGCCGGGGCCCGGGTCATCGCCACCTCACGCGGGGCCACCAAGGCCGCCGCCGCCCGCGCCCTCGGGGCCGACCTCAGCCTCGACGCCACGGCCGACGACATGGCCGCGGCCATCGCCGCCTTCGGCGGGGCCGATGTGGTGCTGGACATGGTCGGGGCCGACTATGCGGCGCTCAATCTCGAGGCGCTCAAACCCTTCGGTCGCTGGGTGGTGATCGCCACCCTGTCCGGTGGCAAGGCCGAAATCGAGCTGGGGCGGATGATGATGAAGCGCATCACCCTGACCGGCTCGACCCTGCGGGCCCGCCCGGCCGACGAAAAGGCCCGTCTGATCGCGGCGGTCGAGGCCACGGCCTGGCCCTGGGTCGCCTCGGGCGCGCTCAAACCGCCGGTCGAGGCGGTCTTCCCCCTGGCCGACGCCGCCCTCGCCCACCTCCGGCTGGAAGCGGGCGAACACGTCGGCAAGGTCGTGCTGACGACCGGTTAGGGTCGAGGGGCAGAGACCCTAGTAACGGCCGCGCCTGACCGGACGCAGGGACGAGATACGGTCGTTCATGCCCGTTCCGCTCAGATTTCGCACATCGTCGCGGAAGGTCTGACATTGGCCGCGGAAATAGGCGTCGGTGCAGGCTTCCCATTCGCCCTCGATCCGCATCGAGCTGATGGTGTCATTGAAGCCGGTCCGGCCCAGATTGGTCACCTCATCCTCAAGCCGGAAGGAGGCCCCCCGGTAATCGGCGTCCCGATAGATGGTGATCGCACTGCGACCATTGCCCCATCCTCCGCGTCCGTCACGGCCGTCGCGGCCGTCCCGGTCGTGATCATGGTCACGGTCGCGGGGATCCCAGCGATCCCGGCCGCCGTCGCCCGGACGGTTTTCATAATCCCCGCGAACCGGACCACAGACCAGCAGTCCATTATTGTTGGTGATCTCGTAATTGCCGCAGCGATTCAGCTCGATCGACGTCCCCCGGACCCGGCCGCGCTGATCGCGGCAATCCGCATAGAGGCGACCCAGATTCACATAGTCGCCACTACACGACCGGCTGTAGCTGCCGCGCGGTGACACCCGCTGGGGATCAGCCGGGTTCTGCGGCGCGGCCTGCTGGGGCATGGTGCTCATGGCCGCCAGGGCGGCAAGACTGGCAATCAACACGGGGTCCTCCATCCGTTTCCGGGACGCACGGCGCGTCCGTCGATCCACTAGGGTTCGTCCGACATGAACCTTGGCTGTACGCGGTTGTCGGTCTTCGTTTTCTTTTCCGTCGAAACGGCCTATATGACCACCATACGCGCCCGGTCGAAAGGCCGGGCGCCGTCGTATCCAGAGCCCGGCGACCGGGCTGACCAGACAAGAACCGGAACGCGTTCATGACCGATATCCTGATGCCCAAGGCCACTGCGGTCTGGCTGGTGGACAACACCTCCCTCTCGTTCGACCAGATCGCCGACTTCTGCGCCCTGCATCCGCTGGAGGTGCGCGGCATCGCTGACGGCGACGTGGCCCGCGACATCCGCGGGGCCGACCCCCTGGTCAACGGCCAGCTGAGCCGCGAGGAACTCGACAAGGCCCAGGCCGACGATACCTATCGCATGAAGGCCGTCGTCAGCCGTCACGCCGAACTGATGAAGGGCGGCAAGCCCGCGCCGAAATACACGCCCGTGTCGCGCCGTCAGGATCGCCCGGACGCCATCGCCTGGTTCGTGCGCAACCACCCCGAGGTGACCGACGCCCACATTGCCAAATTGCTGGGTACCACCAAGGCGACCATTGAAAGCGTGCGTAGCCGCACGCACTGGAACAGCGCCAACATCAAACCGGTCGATCCGGTGACCCTCGGCCTCGTCGGCCAGCTCGCACTGGACGAACTGGTCAAGAAGGCCGCCGAGAAGAAGGCGAAGGACGACGCCAAGAAGGGTGGAGCCACCATCCAGCCCGTCGAGGCCGAACCGGCCGAGCCCGAGTTCGTGCCCGAGGCGCGCGAGCGTCGCGGTGCCGAGCCTACCGCCGCCTCGGTGTTCGGCAACAAGGACTGACTTTGTTCCTCCCCCATCGGGGGAGGGGGACCGCGTAGCGGTGGAGGGGGCTGCCCCCTCCGTCTCGCCGGCTCCGCCGACAATCCACCTCCCCCATCGGGGAGGACAGCACAACGGCCCCGGGATCGCTCCCGGGGCCGTTGTTGATTCGGATGACGGGGACTCTAGCCCGATGACATCTCCAGACTGGTGATCTCTTCCTTGAGTCTCAATTTTCGCTGCTTGAGTTCCCTGAGCTGCAACGAGTCCACGGAAGGGTGGACCCGCTCTCGCTGGATGGTCTCATCCAGTGAACGGTGACGGTTTCCCAGTTCGCGAATACGAGCCTCAATGGTCATGGCTTGCGCCTCCATGTCTAAGGGACCACACAATGAACGCCCGACGAGGCCGACTGTGGAATCACAAATGGGTGACCCGTCGACCGTCCGGACCATGAAACCCTGGACCCCAATATGGCCGAAGATGTGAACGGAGCAGTACGCACTATCCCCCCGCGAATCGTTGTCGGAATCTCCGGGGCTTCGGGTGTGGCCTACGGTGTACGGACACTGGATGCCCTGCATGAACTGCAGGTTGAGAGTCATCTGGTGGTCACCCGCGCGGCGCTGCTGACCCTGTCCCAGGAGACCGATCTCGAGCCCGACGACCTGACGGCCAAGGCCGACGTCGTGCACAAATTAGCCGACGTCGGGGCGACCATCGCCTCGGGCTCGTTCCGGACGCTGGGCATGATCGTCGCCCCCTGTTCGGTCCGCACCATGAGCGAAATCGCCACCGGCGTGACCTCGACCCTGCTGACCCGCGCCGCCGACGTGACCCTGAAGGAGCGTCGCCCGCTGGTGCTGATGGTGCGCGAGACGCCGCTGCACCTCGGCCATCTGCGCACCATGACCGCCCTGGCCGAGATGGGCGCGATCATCGCCCCGCCCCTGCCCGCCTTCTATGCCCGGCCGACGTCCATCGCCGAGATGGTCGACCAGTCGGTCGGCCGTGCACTGGACCTGTTCGGCCTCGACTGGGCCGCCGTGCGGCGCTGGGACGGCCTGAAGGCCGAGCCCGGAGCATGAGCCTGTGGGACTGGGCCGTGCGGGCCTATGCCGCCCCCGGGGTCGCCGACACCTGCCTGACACTGCAGGACCGTCACGACCAGAATGTGCCGCTGCTGTTGTGGGCGGCCTGGACCGCCGCCACCGGCCGTCACCCCGATGCCGAGACCGTCGAGGCCGCCTGTGACACCGCCCGCGCCTGGGATCTGGTCGCCGTCGCCCCGCTACGCGGTGTGCGGCGCACCCTAAAGGCCCCGATACCCGATCTCGACGACGCCGCCCGCGAGGCTGTCCGCAATCAGGTCAAGGCCGTCGAGCTGGAGGCCGAGCGTCAGCTGCTGATCGCGCTCGAGAGTCTGTCCCCCGCCCCGTCCGGTCCGGTGCGCTCACCGGTCGAGGCCATGGCTGCGACCGCGCGCCAGTGGGGCGACCTGACCCCGCGCCCGGCCCTGATCCGTCTCGCCGAACACCTTCCGGCCTGAGCGCCACTCGGTTATAAACAACGACGCCGGGGCCCCATCATGAACGACGACGAACCTTTCCTGAACGACGAACAGAAAGCCCTGCAGGCCCGTCTCAAGGTCCTGAAGGCCGAACACGCCGACCTCGAGGCCTCGATCGAGGCCCTCGGCCACATGCCGATTCCCGATCAGCTGCTGATCGCCCGACTCAAGCGCAAGAAGCTGCTGCTGCGCGACGAGATCACCAAATTCGAGAATCGCATCCTGCCCGACATCATCGCCTGAGCCGTCGCGGCGGCTCAGCGCGCCTTCTTGCGGATCCACATGGCGGCGTCGGCCTCGGCCAGCCAGACCTCGGCGTCGCTGTGTCCGGCCCAGCAGCGCACACCGAACGACCCGCCCAGCGCCGTCTGCACCCCGTCCCAGACGAAGCCCCCGGTCTCCAGCGCCGCCGCCAGCTTCCGGGCCTTGTCGCGACCCTCGTCGATGCCGGCGTTCAGCATCAGCAGGCCGAATTCATCACCGCCCAGCCGACCCACGGCGTCGGACTCACGCAGATTGGTCAGCATCAGCCGCGCCACCTGCACCAGGGCCGCGTCCCCGGCCGCGTGGCCCAGCTGGTCATTGACCCGCTTGAACCCGTCCAGATCCAGATACAGCAGCACCGCCGGCACCCCGTGACGCTGGCAGTAGGCCATGGTCCGGTTCAGCGCCCCGACGAAGCCGCGCCGGTTCAGTGCCGGGGTCAGGACATCGGTCTCCGCCGCCGCCTCGGCCGCCTCGGCCCGCAGGCGCAGGGCCTCGACCTCGGCGCGCAGGCGCACGAGCTCGGCATTCAGGGCCCCGTCGGACGATTTGGCGGCCGTCTGGCTCACGGTCAGAAGAACTCCCGGCGACGCGACTCAGGGGCCGCGACGGACCCCCATGCTATCGCCCTCGGTTGCGGGCGCAACGCGTGTGCTGTAACCGGCCTCTTTCCCGGAGCGTGATCCCGCGGGTTTCGGCCCCTTTTCGCGCCCGATCCACAGTCAGGGCCGCCCTGCGGCGGGCCTGGGGGAGCTTGGCGATATGGCGATGACACCGCCGGTGGCGATCATCATGGGCAGCCGCTCGGACTGGCCGACCCTCAAACGCGCCGCCGAGACCCTCGACCGCCTCGGTGTGGCCTGGGAGGCGAAGGTCGTCAGCGCCCACCGCACCCCCAAACGCCTCTATGAGTTCGCCTCGGGGGCCAGGTCCGCGGGCTTCAAGGTCATCATCGCCGGGGCCGGCGGGGCTGCCCACCTGCCCGGCATGGCCGCCTCCATGACCGAACTGCCGGTGCTGGGCGTGCCGGTTCAGTCGAAAGCCCTCAGCGGCCTCGACAGCCTGCTGTCCATCGTCCAGATGCCCGGCGGCGTGCCCGTGGCCACCCTGGCCATCGGCGAGGCCGGAGCCACCAACGCCGGCATCCTCGCCGCCCAGATTCTGGCCCTGTCGGACGAAACCCTGGCCGGTCGCCTCGCCAGCTACCGCGAGGCCCTGACCGAATCCGTCCACGAGACGGTCGAGGACTGAGTGGCCCCGCTTCCGCCCGGCTCCACCCTTGGTATTCTCGGCGGCGGTCAGCTGGGCCGGATGCTGTCCCAGGCCGCCTCGCGCCTCGGCTTCGACGTCGTCATTCTCGACCCGCAGGAAAACAGCCCGGCCGGACGCGTCTCGCGCGGTCAGATCGTCGCCGCCTATGACGATCCCACCGCCCTCAACGTCATGGGCCGGGTCTGCGATGTCGTGACGTTCGAGTTCGAGAACGTCCCCGCCGCCTCGATCGAGGTCCTGGCCGGAGGCGGGGCCCTCGTCGCGCCGGGCCCGACCGCCCTGTCCACGGCCCAGGACCGGGTCGTGGAAAAGACCTTCCTCAACAGCGTCGGGGCCACCACCGTCGCCTTTGCCGCCGTCGACAGCCTCGACGACCTGACTGCCGCCCTGAACGACATCGGTCTGCCCGCCCTGCTCAAGACCCGCCGCGACGGCTATGACGGCAAGGGCCAGGCCTGGATCCGCACTGCCGATCAGGCCGCCACCGCCTGGACGGACATCGGCGAGGTCCCGGCCATTCTCGAGGCGAAGGCCGACTTTACACGCGAACTGTCGATCATCGCCGCCCGCGGCCGCGACGGTGCCGTCGCCGTCTATCCGCTGGGCGAGAACCACCATGCCGGCGGCGTGCTGGCCACCACTGTTGCCCCGGCCGAGGTCGACGCCAGGACTGACGCCCGCGCCAGCGCCATCGCCATCGCCGTACTGGAAGGCCTCGACTATGTCGGGGTCATGGGCATCGAGCTGTTCGACCTCGGTGACGGCACCCTGCTGGTCAATGAGATCGCGCCGCGCGTCCACAACACCGGCCACTGGACCCAGGACGGTTGCGTCTGCGACCAGTTCGAACAACACGTCCGCGCCGTCGCCGGCTGGCCGCTGGGCCCGACCACGGCCCACGCCCGGGTCGAGATGACCAATCTGCTGGGCGAGGCCGTCAACGCCTGGCCGACCCTGGCCGCCGAACCCGACGCCCGCCTGCACCTGTACGGCAAGGCCGAGGCCCGCCCCGGCCGCAAGATGGCGCATGTAAACCGGGTGAAGCCGCTGTGATCTTCCCTCTCCCGTTGGGAGAGGGAAGCTAGCTAGACCTTCGCTCCGTACCGCATCCGGCTCAGCATCTCGGTCACCCGCTTCAGCGGGGCGTCGAAATCCTTGCCGGCCTTCCACTTCTCGAAACTCATCACGTTCTCGATCCGCGCAGCGACGAAGGCCTCGGCTGCCTCGCGTCCGTCGAACCAGCGCATCGTCAGGGCCGGGATCAGGATGCCGGACAGGATGGTGCGCTTGGAATAGTGGTTCCAGTCGGTGGCCGTGTCCCCGGCCCAGTGCCACAGGTGGTCGGCGCTCTCCCACGCCAGCTTCAGCCCCAGATCGACGTTGGTCGGCAGGGCCAGAAAGGCGGCACAACGGCGCGTGGCCTCCAGATCGGCGGCCCCCGCCTCCATCCGTGCCGATACGGCCCGGGCGATTCGCTCGCGCATCTTCAGGGTCTTGGCCTCGACCGTCGCCAGCTCGGCCAGGGCCCGGGCGTCGTGGCGGCGCGACAGCAGAACGGCCAGATCGCGTGCCCCGTTGGGCAGCAGCAGTTCCTCATCCCCGCGCGACAGACCTTCGGCGGCACAGGCCGCCCGGACCATCCGCCCGTTCCAGCCCTGTTGCGGAGCCAGGCGGACGGCTGAGTCCAGCACAGCCTGCTCCATCCGGTCGGCCCAGTCGCCCTCGGGGGGCAAGGTTTGCGATGCGGTCATGGCGCGCTCAACGGCCTTCGGATAGAATGAAATCCCGGTCTTCAGCCCGCAGAATAGGCCTTTGCGCCGCGGTTCGCGAGCCACCATCTCCCACCGCGACGATCTGGACAGGGTGGACCCGCTCGTGTATCAGCCCGCCTTCACCCGTGGGCCATGCTCGACGGTACACGATTTTATTTGTCTGCCCGTCTCCCTTTGAAAGGACGCGGCGGGCGGCCAAAGGAGAGATAACCCTGGTACAGATTTTCGTTCGCGATAATAACGTCGATCAAGCGCTCAAAGCCCTAAAGAAGAAGATGCAACGCGAAGGCAGCTTCCGTGAAATGAAGCGCCACGTGCATTATGAGAAGCCGTCGGAAAAGCGCGCCCGTCAAAAGGCCGAGGCTGTCCGTCGTGCCCGCAAGCTGGCACGCAAGCGTATGCAGCGCGAAGGCCTCCTGCCGCCTCCGAAGCCCCGCGTGCCGGGTCCCGGTGCTGCCGGCGGCGGCAACCGCTCCTAGAGCGAACGCCACCCAAGGATTTCAAAGGCCGCCCCGGGCAACCGGAGCGGCCTTTTCCTTGTGCGAAACAGCGTCCTTCTCCCCTTGCGGGAGAAGGTGGCCGACACCGGGCTTGACCCGGGGGAGGTCGGATGAGGGGTCACACAGGCCGACCCCATGGGCAGTCCGCAGGAGGTCGCCGACTCTCGCTGGCCGAGAAACCCCTCATCCGTCAGCCTTCGGCTGCCACCTTCTCCCGCAAGGGGAGAAGGGACACTGATCCCTACCGCCCGCCCCGCACCGCCCCGGCGAAACTTTTCCAGCTCAGCTTGATGTCCGACAGGGCCCCGGCGCGAAAGGCGCGGCCCGCCGCCCAGACCATGAACAGGGCGGTGACGAACATGCCCCCCATGGTGCCGGCGATCTCGATCATCGGTGGATCGCTGGGCATACGGGCGATCATCAGGAAGGGGGTGAAGAAGGGGATCCACGACAGGATCTTGACCACCGGGGCGTCCGGCGTCTGCAAGGCCATCTGCATGACAATGATCGGCACCACCAGCACCATCATGATCGGCCCCATCAGGGTCTGGGCGTCACGCGGCGTTTCGCAGAAGGCCCCGATGGCCGCGAACAGCACCGCGTACATCAGGTAACCGCCGACCATATAGGCCCCGAAATACCCCAGCATGCCGCCATGCAGCAGCACCTGGCCGATGTCGACCGCCCGTTCCGGTGCGAAGGCGATCAGGGCCGCCGAGCCGATCCCGCCCCAGGCCAGCATCACCGTCAGCGTCAGCAGGGCCACGCCCAGCACCTTGCCGGTCAGGATCTCCGTGGCCGAGGCCGAAGACAGCAGAACCTCGAGAATCCGGTTCGACTTCTCCTCCATCACGCTGTTCAGCAGGATCGAGGCCCCGGTGATGATCAGCGACCACAGGATGAATCCGGCCGCCAGACCGATAAAGGCCGGGGCCCGGTCGCGGAACGACAGCTCGCCGCCGCTGATCGATCTGGGCGAGAAGGCCGTGACCGCGGGATCGAACCGCTCGGTGGCCGAGACCACGGCCGGATCGATGCCCGCACTTTCGAACACCTGCCGCCGGTTGGCCGAGCGCAGGGCGTTGCGCACGAAACTCTCGACCCGGCTGTTGGTGGTTCCGGCGGTCCAGACCCGCGCCGCCGGCTGGCCGTCGACCCGCGTCAGGAAAACCACCGCATCCAGTCGCTGCGCCTTGGGTGTCTCGTCGCCCAGATAGCGACGCAACAGCGCGTCCTGGGCTTCTCCTGGCACGCTCGCGACAATCTCGGGCGGGACCGGAACCAGCCGGACCCGGGTCTTGTCCAGCGCGGCGGCGGTGCTGGCCCCGGCACTGGCCATCATCGGGTTGGCCTTGGCCGGATCAACCGATAGATCGGCCGCGACCCGGGCCTTCTCGGCAGATTCGCGCGCCTCACCGGCGCGGCGGTCGACCTCGTCCTGCAAGGCCTCGCGTACCGAGGCGGCCAGTCCGGTCGCCGCCGGCCCCTCCTCGATCAGGGCCACGGCACTGACGGGTTCGGTCGACTTGATCAGTATGGGAAGACCGCCGCCCAGCACCGCGAACATCGGAAAAGCCAGCAGCGACAGCCAGAAACCGACGGTCCGGGCATAGGCCGCGTACTCACGGCGCGCGATCAACAGGGTGCGTTTCATCGCACGGCCTCCGCATGGGCCGCTTTCACGGACTGGTCCTGATCGGGATTGTCACCGGTCAGATCAATAAAGGCGTCGTGCAGACTGGGTTCGCGCAGTTCAAAGCGCCGGACGTCCAGCCCGCCGAGGAAGGCCGCCTTCAGCGCCTCCTGCCCGTGCCCGCCCGGCGACAGCTGGGCCTTCAGCACCCGCACCCCGTCAAGATCAGACACCGTCTCGACATGGACCACACCCGGCAGGCCCGCGGCCTGATCCGGAGCGATCGCCCCTTCCAGTTCCAGGAACCGGCGCGAGGTCGCCCGCGCCTGGGTCACCGTGCCCTCGAACGCCTTCTGACCCCGCGCCAGCAGTACCACCTTGTCGCACAGCCGTTCGGCGTGCTGCATCACATGGGTCGAGAACAGAACGGTGGCCCCGTTGGCGGCCAGATCACGGATCACCACCTCCAGCCCCTGCTGATTGACCGGGTCCAGACCCGAGAAGGGCTCGTCCAGGATCACGAACTCCGGCCGGTGCACCACCGCCGCGATCAGCTGCACCTTCTGGGACATGCCCTTGGACAGCTCCTTCATTTTCTTGCGCTTGGCGTCACCCAGTCCCTGGGCGTCCAGCATCTCACGCGCGCGGCGACGGCCCTCGCTCGCGGGCAGGCCTTTCAGCGAGCCAAAGAAGGCGATGGCCTCAACCGGAGTCATCTTCTTGTAGAGACCGCGCTCCTCGGGCAGGAAACCGATCCGGTCCCTTACCTTGCGGCCATCGTTCGAACCCAGGATCTCGATCCGCCCGGCGCTGGCCGACTGCAGACCCAGGATCATGCGGATGGTCGAGGTCTTGCCCGCGCCATTGGGGCCCAGAAAACCGCAGATCGTGCCCTTCTCGACCTGGAAGCTGAGGTCCCGCACGGCCTGAAAGTCGCCGTACCGCTTGCTCAAACCCTCAAGCGTCAATGCCGCAACCATACCGTCTTCCCCAAAGCTGACGTGCAACCTAGCAAGGGCAAACGGCGCACCGCCACCGGAAACGGCACCGGGTCGATCATTGACGGTCAGGAACCCGCAGTCGACGCTGACGCCGACAGGCGGATACGGACTTGATGTGCAGAATTCCGGGCGGTCCCGGCAGGGATCAGGCCAGGCTGGCCCGGATCACCACATCGAACGCGCGCCCCACCACCTTGGCCGGATTCACGGTCCGGCCGTTGCGGGTGACCTCGAAATGCAGGTGCGGGCCGGTCGAATAGCCGGTCGAACCGACCAGACCGATGCGGTGTCCGGATTCCAGCGCCATGCCCGAGGCCACATCGACCCGGCTCAGATGGCCGTACAGGGTGGTCATGCCGTTGGGATGGGCCACCTCGATGAAATTACCGTAGCCCCCGGCGTCATAGCCGGTCCTCAGCACCCGACCCTCGGCCGCGACATAGACACCGGTGCCGCGCGGAGCGGCGATGTCCACACCCTTGTGGGCCCGGGCGCGGGCTTCCCCGGCCAGTTTGCGCAGGCCGTAGGGCGAGTTGACGCCGTAGCCGCGCACCGGTCCGCTGAACTCGATTTCACGGGTCACTGGCCCGGCCGGTTCGGCCACGGCCTGGACCGGTGCCGCTTCCGGCGACTCGGCGGTGGTATCGGCGGCGGCGGCGACGGAAACGGGTCCCATCGGCGCAGCGGCCATGGCCAGCACGGCCATACCGGCCAGCATCAGGGTCTGACCCGAATGGATCAGAAAGGACCGTGTGATCGACACAGGGCTTCGCATGGAGGCAACGTCTCCGGCTTAAGCTCATCGAGCGGGGGGATCATCGTCAGGCTCCGCGAATGGCGAGCGGACGGGAACGACGACCGTGAGACCGCCCTTCTAAGACTCCATTGGGCGACTTTGGGGCGCCGGCAGCGGCGCGTTGTCGCAGGACGGGAACCTAAAGCTCGCAGAACAAAGGGCGCGCGACCCTCCGGCCGCGCGCCCCCCGTTGTCGGTCGATATGGCCTGTCTACAGCGGCAGGCTAAAGGTCAGCGCCCCGGTGTGGCTGTCGGCATGATCACCGAAACGGCCCCGATAACCGGCCGAGACCTTGACCGGTCCCAGATGGCTCTCCAGCCCCGCCGAGGCGATGAACGAGCCGCCGAACGGGTCGTCGAACTTCCGCGACAGGGTCTGGGCCGGATTGGCGAAAATGCCGACCCGAACCGCATCGCTGCTGTCCGAAATCGAGTCGCGGTAGCCGCCCTCGACATAGAAGGACAGGCCCTCACCGCCGCCTTCGGCCCGCAGCGACACCTCGCCGCTGACACCCTGCAGCGTGCGGTCCCGGTAATCGTACTGGGCCGCGGCACCGGTCTCGTTGTAGCCGTTCACCTCGGTTTTGACCCAGGTCACAGCCACCCGCGGCGACACGGCGATACCGCCCATGTCGAACCACATGCCGGTCTGGGCCCGGGCTCCCAGGCTACCACCGTCGGTCTGGCCCGTGTGAACGATCGGGGCCAGCGAAGTGACCCGCTTGATGTCCTCGAACTTGTCGATGGCCCCACCGGCCGAAGCATTGGCGAACACATTGCCCGAGCGCCAGCCGGCATAGACGTCGAAACCGTAGCTGCGCAGCTCGAACGACATCTTCCCGGCCTCAACGTCCGCGGTGCGGAACGAGCCCGCCAGACCGAAGCGGAAGTTCTCGTCGATCACATGGTCGAGACCGACCCGGCCGCCCCAACCCTTGGCCGTGGTCTCGGCCACCGAACCGCGGGCATCGGTTGTCGCGCTGTCGGCCAGGGCCCCGAAGGTCAGATGGGTGCCCGCCTCCCATGGCGCATGGCCGGAGACGATCTCACTGGACAGGTCCAGCATGTCCTCACGCTGACGGAAAGCCGCCTCCCCCTGCACCGTCGACTGGGCCCCGATGTCGCCATAGTAGAGATAGTCGTTGGCCAGCGAGGCCAGCATCTGGTGCCCGGCGGCCGTCGGATGCACCGTGTCCCAGTAGAAATAGCTGCCCGGATTGGCGCAGACGGTCACCCCGTTGAAGCAGGTGTCCTTAACGTTGGTCAGGCCAAACGCGCCGGGACTGGCCGCGATCACGTCGGCCACCTTGAACAGATCCATCATGATGATGTTGGTGTTCGGATGCGCCGCCGCCGTGGTCATAAGTCCGGTCAGCAGGGCTCCGTTGAAGGTCGAGGCCCCGTAATCGGCCAGCGGTGCCGCCGGCAGGCCGGCACCCTGGTTGAACTGTGGCGTCAGGCTCAGCTTGGGCAGGTTGGAGACCAGGATGGTCCCTGCACCGGCGGTGGCCACGCTGTTGGTGATGAAGTTGATGTCCGTCGCCGCACTGAGCGCAATCGCGCCCAGGGTCCCGGTCGGGTTGGTGGATACGGCCGCGACCGGTACGCCCTGCAACAGGTTGTTGGCCCCGCCCAGGATGCTGACCAGGTCGTTGGACCCAAAGGTTCCGCCGGCACCCGTATAGGCCAGCAGCTGGTTGCGCATCCCCGGCGGGAAGGCCGAACTGTCCGAACGGGCACCACCATAGGCATAGTTGGTGCTGCCGGTCACCGAAGCCCCGAGGGCGGACCGGCCGACTGTAAAGCCCAGCAGTTCGGTAAAGACCGGCCCGTTCGAAAAGCGACCCTGGTAGTAGGGTGGCGAGGTCGGCGTGGTATTGCCGGTCGCGGCATAAAGGTTGCCGTTGTCGCTCAGGCTGTCGCCAAATACGACCAGACGACCATAGCTCTGGGCATCGGCGGCTCCGGCGACAGCACAGGCTGCAGCCATGGTCAGGGCAGCGAGCGCTGCGCTACTCAGGAAACGAGACATGGTTTTCCTCCCTCAACCGTCGGTATGCGGCTGTTAACCAACACTTTGCGCCGCTTTCACAAACACGCAAGGTGCCGTTGGGGAAGGTTTTAGTAAAGTACCCGAAAGCGCAGCGTTCCGGTAACACCCCTCAACGCATCGAGAGAACCGACATCGTAGTCCCGATCAACGTCCGTAATGACATAGCCGGTACGCTCGTCAGTCTTCAGGTGTTGCCCCAGGATATTCAACCCGCCCGCCGCCAGCGACCGGTTCAGCTCGGCCAGAACGCCGGGCTGGTTCCGGTGAATATGCAGGATCCTGTGGGCACCGCTCACCTCTGACAACTGCACGTTGGGCAGGTTGACGCAGAAGGTCGTGTCGCCCCGGTTCAGATAACCGAGCAGACGGTCCGCCGCGAACTCCGCGATCGCCTCCTGGGCCTCTTCGGTCGAGCCGCCGATGTGCGGCGTCAGAATGACATTCCTCAGGCCCCTCAGGGGGCTGTCGAAAGGCTCCGCATTGGTGGCCGGCTCCTCAGGGAAGACATCGACCGCCGCGCCACCGATCCGTCCTGAGCCCAGCGCCTGGGCCAGGGCCCCAACGTCCAGGATGTGACCGCGCGACAGGTTCAGCAACAGCGCCCCTGGCTTCATCCGGCCCAGCTCGGCCGCGCCGATCAGGGCGGCGTTCTCGGTCCGGCCGTCGACATGCAGGCTGACCACGTCACTCTCGGCCAGCAAGGCGTCCAGCGACCGCATCCGGCGCGCATTGCCCAGTGCCAGCCGTTCCGACAGATCATGGAACACAACCCGCATCCCCAACCCCTCGGCCAACACCGAGAGCTGTGATCCTATGGCACCGTAACCGACGATGCCCAGGGTCTTGCCGCGCAGCTCGCGCGACCCGGTCGCCGACTTGTTCCAATCGCCCCGATGCATCGCCGCGCTCTTGTCCGACACATCGCGCATCAGCACGATCATCAGCCCGACGGCCAGCTCGACCACCGACCGGGTATTGGAATAGGGCGCGTTGAACACGGCCACGCCGTGATCGGCGGCGGCGTCCAGATCGATCTGGTTGGTCCCGATGCAGAAGGCGGCCACGGCCATCAGCCGGTCCGCGGCCTCGATCACCCGGGCACTGACCTGGGTCTTGGATCGCACACCCAGAACATGGACCCCCTTGAGGCGCGCGATCAACGCATCCTCACCCAGAGCCCCTTTCAGACTCTCGACCGAATAGCCCGCCTCTTCCAGACGCTCGACCGCCGCCGGATGGATATTCTCCAGCAACAGCATGCGGATGCGATTTCGGGGGTAAGACCAGCGGCCGGTCAGTCCCTCGGCATGAAGCAGTTCATCGATCGATCCGGCCTCGAAATCCGCCGCCGCCACGACCCGGTCGCGGCGCGCCACCTCGGTAAAGGCGTAGAACCGATCGGCAAGGCCACCCAGCTTGACCTCCGCATCGGTCCAGCCGTCCCCGACCATGACCACGGGTCCCGTCAATTTCAGCGCCTGAAGGGCGCGAACCTTGCCGTCCGGTCCGGCCAGGGGATTGTCGCCGTCGACACCGGTCACCCGCCCGGCCGCGTCATAGACCAGGTCGTTGGCGAGCACCCTGGACGCGGAAACCCCGAGGGCCTCGGCGACCGGCGCGATAATGTCGCGGAATCCACCCGACAGGATGACGATGCGTTCGGCATTGTCGCGGAAGAAGGCCAGGTTGCGACGCACGGACGGCGTCATGGCCTCAACGGCCCGGTCGGCCAGCGCCGTCACATCGTCCCGGGTCAGCGGCAGCAAGGCCAGTCGCGCGCGCAGGGCCTCGCCGAACGCGATCTCGCCGGCCATCGCCTGATCGGTCAAACGGGCAATGTCCGCGATAATCCGGTCCCGATCCGGAGCCCGACCCAGCACCTGATCGGCCAGGGCTTCCAGGGTCTCGAAGGCCACCAGGGTCGAATCGAAATCGAATACGAAGGTCGAGGCTGCACGCATAGGCTAACCTGACCCACCTTCGCAGATGCAGCAACGGCTTATCCGTTCAGTAGCGGGCGTTTCCCCGCGACCGGTCATCCAGTTTGCGCGCCTCAAGGGCCGCGGCACCGATCGCCGCGGCGATCGTGGCAATGGCCAGAAGGGTTCCCCCCTCCTTCGCATGATCCCGGGCATAGCCACCGGCCCGACCGGCATAACGCCGCGCGGTTTTGCCGTGCCGGTTCAGTGAGGTTCTCGAGGCCTTGCCGGTGTCGTGAAACCAGCGCCCGGCCCGGTCCCGCGTTTCTCCGCCAAAGTCTCCGGCCCGCTCGCTGACATTGGCAAACCCGTGCCGGATTGTATCGGCCAGACCTCCGGCGCGATCGCGCAGGGCCTCCGTATCGACCCAGTCCCGCGGGTTGAACCGCTCTCGCATACGATCAAACCGCGTCGGGCCGGTCCTTTGGTTCAATATCAGGACCGCCAGTCCAACGCCCGCCAGCACCGCTACGACACCGGCCACGGCCCCCGGATGTTTGCGAACTTCGGTCAGCGCACTGAATTGTTGAACCATCGGAAATTGAACCTCATTGTCGAGACCGTCGTCTGTCGGATCATAACGTCCGTCATCGCCCGGTTGAAAGGCGGAACGTCGGTCCCGCATGAAACTGGGAGCGAACCGGGCGAACAGAGGTTCCGCCGGCCCCGGGCGCGTCGCATGAAAAGTGGCGACCCGGCTTCGGGAAACGGGAGCCCGTTCACGCATCCGCTCCATACGGAAGGCTTACGCCGCAGGTTCGGGGTCGAACAAGCGTCTTGCTCTGGCACCGACCTCAACGATGTCCCCTTACCATCGGCGGTACGGGTGCCTATCTTGCGAGACTTCCGACAGCCTCCTGCAAGGATAAGCCGTGTCCGACCACGCGCATGACCCCGCGTCCCCGAACGCACCCGTTGATGATATCGCCGCCGCCTTCCAGATCGAGGGCTGGCCGGTGCGTGGCCGGCTGGTTCGTATGGGGGCCGTCATCGACACCATCCTGTCGGCCCACGCCTATCCGGAACCCGTCGCGGCCCTGCTGGGCGAGGCCTGCGCGCTGGCCGCCCTCGTGGGCTCCAGCCTGAAGTTCGAGGGGCATCTGACCATTCAGGTTCAGGGCGACGGTCCCGTTCGCTATGCGGTCGCCGACTACGATACTTCGGGCACCATGCGTGGCTTCTGCCGCTATGACGCCGACGAAGTCGCGGCGGCCTCGACCGGCTTCGCCCGCCCGGGAGCCCAGACCCTGCTGGGCCAGGGCCTGTTCATCATGACGCTGGACCGTGGCCCGGACTTCGAACGGACCCAGGGCATCACCCCGATCGAGGGCGAGAGCCTGTCGCTGTGCGCCGAACACTATTTCCAGCAATCCGAACAGGTTCCGACCAGGGTGCGCCTCTCGGTCGGGGAAATCACGGATGAAACCGGCACCCACTGGCGCGCCGGCGGGGCCATGATCCAGACCATCGCCTCGGATGACGCACGCGGATCGACCCGCGAGGTCTGGGACCGCTCGCGCGCCCTGTTCCAGACCCTGGCCGACGACGAACTGCTGGACCCGACCATCACGCCGGAAATCCTGCTGTTCCGCCTGTTTCACGAGGACGGAGTGCGGCTGGAGGATGCGCGCACCCTGCAGGCGATCTGCCGCTGTTCGAAAGACCGCATCGGCGCGGTTCTGTCGTCCTTCGATCCCGAAGCGCGAGCCGACATGGTCGAGGCCGACGGCAAGATCCGGGTGACCTGCGAATACTGCTCGACCGTCTATGAGCTGGAACCGGAAGAGGTGTCGGCGACTTAGGCGCTCAGTCACTATCCGGGCAGATCAGGTCAATGCCGGGGAAATACGTGCGATAGCGCCGCGCGTCGCGGGTCAGCAGAGTATAGCGCCGTACCGCCGCATGGGCCCCGATGAAGAAGTCAGGCAGGGGTGAGCGGCGTTCCCCGCCACGCTGCCGGTAGGTCTGGTAGGCGCGTCCTGCGAGGAAGGCGGCGGACCAGGGCATGTCGTCCCGATCCAACCCGAATGTGTCGAGAATCGCATCGACCTCAGAAGCGTGGTGATAGCCCGCCGAGATTTCGGCATAGACGATCTGATTGATGTACAACGCGCTGCGGTCCGCGGCGCGCGCCAGGGCGTCGATCGACCACGCCTTCCACTCGCCGAGAGGTGCGACCACGTCAAAAATGACGTTGCTGTCGACAAGGACCGGCGTCATTTCTTTGGGGCGAACCGGCGTGCCTTCTCCTGAAGGCCGGGGCCGGGTTCCTCCGGCAAATCTTCCCAAGGCCCACGCATCATCTCGAAGAGTTCGTCCGCTGACATGTCGGTGTTGGCCGTGGCCGAGTTTCGAAGCCGCTCGACAAGGCGCTGCCCGCGCGTCAGGCCGTCGGCCGGCCTGAGCACGACCTTGCCGCCTTCCATGACCCATTCCACCTCGGTAAGCGGCAACAGGCCAGCCCGTTCGCGGATGGCGATGGGTATGGTGACCTGACCCTTTGAGGTAATGCGCATGGGCAAGTCTTACCACAGAAAGTAAGACTTTTGAAGCTGACGCGGACGTGCGGTCAGTACGCCAGCGCGATCCCGTCCTTGCGCATCTCGGTCGCCGCGCCATAGGTCCACGGCCCGCGGCCGTTCACCTGACGCACCACATTCTGATAGCCGCCGAAGCCGCCGTCAGGGCCACCCAGCACCCAGCCCATGGCTTCCAGCTGTGCCTTGGTCGCGGCGGGTACGCCGGTTTCCAGATGCAGCACCCCGACCCCCTCGGCCGGCTGGCCGGTCGGTTCGGATGAACCCTCGTGCTGCCAGCGCGGACTGTCGCCGGCCTCCTGCGGGTCGAGGCCGTAGTCGACCATATTGATGATGATCTGGGCCTGTCCCTGTGGCTGCATACCGCCGCCCATGACGCCGAAGGCCATCCACGGCTCACCACCCTTGCAGGCGAAGCCGGGAATGATGGTGTGGAAGGGCCGCTTGCCCGGCGCATAGATGTTGGGGTGGCCGTCGGTCAGGGCGAACAGCTCGCCCCGGTCCTGGAACATGAAGCCCAGCGGGTTGCCCTGACCGTCGTCGGGGGCCAGACCCGAGCCCATGCCGCGATAGTTGGACTGGATCCAGCTGACCATCATGCCGTCCTTGTCGGCGACGCTGAAATAGGTGGTGTCGCCGTGGGTCGGGGCGTCGCCGGGGAAGACCCGGTCCATCACCCGGTCCGGCCGGATCAGCCGCGCCCGTTCGGCGGCATAAGCCTTCGAATTCAGCCATTCGACCGGCGTCTCGCTGAAGCGCGGATCGGCGAACCATCTGGCCCGGTCCTCGAACGCCAGCCGCTTGGCCTCGGCCTGATGGTGGATCGAGGCGGCCGACTGGAACCCCATGCCCTTCAGGTCGAACCGTTCGCAGACATTGAGGATCTGGTTGGTCGACAGGCCCTGGGTATTGGGACCGAGGCCATAGACGTCGACGCCGCGGTAGTCGGTGCGGATCGGCTCAACCCATTCGGTGTGATGGGCGGCCAGATCGGCCTTGGTCAGCCAGCCACCGATGCGACGGAAATAGCGTTCGATATGGTCGGCGATCTCACCCTCATAAAAGGCGTCGCGCCCGCCCTCGGCGATCAGACGCAGGGTGCGACCCAGATGGGGATTGGCGAACACCTCGCCGACCGCCGGGGTGCGCCCACCGGGGGCATAGACCTGTTTCCGGTTGGCGTTCTCCTCGATCATCGCGCTCGATGCGTCGAAGCCGGCCATGTTGCGCTCGAGGTACCAGGCGATCAGCTGGGGCATGGGCACCCCCGCCTCGCACAGCTCGGCGACGGGCAGCAGCACCTCCTTCCACGGCAGCTTGCCGTAGCGCTGGTGGGCGCTCCACCAGGCATCGACCGTGCCGGGCACATTGACCGTCACCGCCCCGTATTTCGGCACATGGCCATCGACCGCCTTCGCGCGGACTGTGGCCAGCGACAGGCCCCGCGGGCTGTTGCCCGAGCCATTGAAGCCGACCACCTTGCGCTGCGCCGGGTCCCACAGCATGCAGAAGGCGTCGCCGCCGATACCGTTGGCCGTCGGTTCCAGAAAGCCCAGCGCCGCATTGATGGCGATGGCCGCGTCGATGGCCGAGCCCCCGCGCCTCAGCGTGTCGATGCCGATCAGCGTCGCGCGCGGATGGGCCGTCGCCGCCGCCCCGTGCGCGCCCCAGACGGTCGAGCGACTGACGAACTGCACCCCGCTGTTGCGATTGCCGGGACCGACGCCGGCATAGGGGTCGGCGGGTGCGGCGTTCTGAACGGCGGGTCGCGCGGCAGGGGTCTGCACCATCGCGGCGTTGGCGACGCCGGCCCCGGCCAGAACAGCCCCTGCGGGCAGGGTCGACAGAAAGGTGCGACGGCGCATGGAACGGCTCCTCAACAGCAAGACCGAACCCTAACGGCTTGAGCGCCGCTGTGAAGCGTTGGCGGTCATCGCTGCCCCGTCCTTCCCCCATTTCGGGGGAAGGTGGGCCGCGCAGCGGCTCGGATGGGGGCTCCATCCGCATCCACGATTCTCCAGTCAGGGCCCCGTCAGCAGCCCCCATCCGTCAGGCTCCGCCTCGCTTCCTGGATGGAGCAAGACCGAACCCTGGTGACTTGAAGCATTGGCGGTCATCGCCGCCCCGTCCTTCCCCCATTTCGGGGGAAGGACGGGGCGCGCAGCGGCTCGGATGGGGGCTCCATCCGCAACCGCGGTTCTGCAATCAGAGGCCCGTCAGCAGCCCCCATCCGTCAGGCTCCGCCTGCCACCTTCCCCCGAAATGGGGGAAGGAAGTAAGGCGTCGCGCGTCACTGGCAGCGAGTCGGTGGAGAACAACGACTAGCCAGGACGCACCCGGAGCAATGACGTTTCCAGCCTGCCGTCAATCTTGCTAAATGCCATCGCGATGTGTCGCGGATGTCGATGAGTGAGCTGCGCTGCTATGAACTCTGAACGATACTTCCGCCGACCTCTTGGCATCCTGGCCGTGGCGACCGGGGCATCGGTCCTCGCGGCTTGTGCCTCGATCATGCCGACAAACGCACCCGGGAACCGCTGTAGTCTGTCCGACGGAGTCCTGACTCTGCGCGGGCCGACCGATCAGGCGATGTTGGACTGCGTGAGCACCTCACCTGGAGCCGCCACGGTCAGGGTCCGGTCGCCCGGCGGTAATGTCGTGACCGCGATGAAGATCGCCGAGCGGCTGCATGCCATGAACGCCGAGTTCGTTGTCGACGGCTACTGCGAGTCCTCCTGCGCCAACTATTTCCTGCCCGTTGCGCGCCGGATTGTCGTTGAACCGGGGGCCCGGATCGTCCTGCACGGCAGTTCTGATGAGCATCTGCTGGCGAAGTCCGGCCAGATTGAGCCGTTCCAACAACAGCGCGCGTTTGCGGAGAGATTTCACGTCCCCCTCGGCTGGTTGCTCTATCGGACTGAGGCGGAATTCCAGGCCGGCAGCAACGGTCGGCACGTCAGCGGTGCCGTCGATACGCCCCCGGGCGACGATCGCGTGGTCTATATCGTGGTCGAGGAGCGGTTTTTGAGGAGCTGCTATCCGCACCTCGATATCGAGTTCCGGTCCGAAACCTATACCGATCGGATGCGGCGGGATGCGCCGTTCCGCAACCGACTTGCCCGGGACGGATTCTATCCGTCCGGGTCTCTCGAATGCGTCAGACCCTGAGAGACCGGGGCACCCCTACCCCCCCAGATCCAGCGAATAGCCCGCCGACCGGACCGTGCGGATCGGATTGACCGTGCCCTCGACGTTCAGCGCCTTGCGCAGCCGGCCCACGTGCACATCCACCGTCCGCGCCTCGACATAGACGTCACTGCCCCAGACCGCGTCCAGCAGCTGTTCGCGGCTGAACACCCGGCCGGGATGCTGCATCAGATGGTCCAGCAGGCGGAACTCGGTCGGACCGAGGTGAATCTCGTTGCCGGCCCGGCGCACGCGGTGGGCGACGCGGTCGATGACGATGTCGCCGTGGTTGATGCGGTCGTCGGCCAGTCCGGGCCGAATGCGACGCAGCACCGCCCGGATGCGCGCCAGCAGTTCGGTCATCGAAAACGGCTTGGTCAGATAGTCGTCGGCCCCGGTATCGAGGCCGCGAATGCGGTCGCTCTCCTCGCCCCGCGCCGTCAGCATGATGATCGGCAGGTTGCGGCTCTCGGCCTTGCCGCGGATACGACGACAGACCTCGATGCCCGACAGCTTGGGCAGCATCCAGTCCAGCAGCACCATGTCGGGCAGGCATTCATCGACCTGCAGCATGCCTTCGTCGCCGTCGGCCGCGATCACCACGCGATACCCTTCCTTCTCAAG
This sequence comes from uncultured Brevundimonas sp., assembly GCF_963974615.1. Taxonomy (GTDB): domain Bacteria; phylum Pseudomonadota; class Alphaproteobacteria; order Caulobacterales; family Caulobacteraceae; genus Brevundimonas. The sequence goes on along the minus strand of NZ_CAXBDH010000014.1, from coordinate 24,459 downwards.
ATTGTACTGGAGCAGGGTCGCCAGGGCGTCCTCATCCTCCATCACCAGAATATAGGGCTGCATATCAGGCGCTCCGGGTTCGGATCGTTCAGCTACTGGGCGTCGGGGTCGGTGATCGGGGCTGCGGCGTCGTCGGGCGTCGGGGTCCAGCGCGGCCGGTCACCGACGATCTCCTCGCCGGTGATCTCATAGTGGATCGACTCGGCGATGTTGGTCGCGTGGTCGCCAATCCGTTCCAGGTTCTTGGCGATGAACAGCAGGTGGGTACAGGCCCCGATCGTCCTCGGATCGCCCATCATATAGGTCAGCAATTCGCGGAACAGGGCATTGTAATGCTCGTCGACCTCGTCGTCGGTGCTCCACACCGCCAGGGCCCGGTCCACCTCACCGGCGGTATAGGCGTCCAGCACATCGCGCATCCGCGTCGAGACCAATTTGCCCATTCGCTCGATCGACCGGGTCAGGGGCTGCATCGGCTCGCCCTCGGCCAGCACCAGTCCGCGCTTGGCGATGTTGCGGGCCAGATCGCCGGTGCGTTCGAGGTCAACCGCCAGCTTCATCGCCGACAGGGTCTTGCGCAGGTCGCTGGCGACCGGCTGGCGCAGGGCGATCAGGCGAATGGCCTTCTTCTCGATGTCCCGGTGCATGGCGTCGAGCCGGGCGTCCCGTTCCACGACCGCCCGCCCCAGGGCCACGTCCCGGCGCGCGACTGAGTCAACGGCATCGGCCACCTGGGCTTCGGCAAGACCGCCCATGCGCGCGACTTCCGCCGTGAGCTGATTAAGCTCGTCGCCATAGGCCTTAACGGTGTGCTGGTTCATCTCGAGCGTCGATTCTAGCCGTAACGGCCGGTGATGTAGTCGAGCGTGCGACGCTCGCGCGGGTTGGTGAAGATGTCCTCGGTCGATCCGGTCTCGATCAATCGGCCAAGATGGAAGAAGGCCGTACGCTGACTGACCCGGGCCGCCTGGGCCATGGAGTGGGTGACGATGACGATGCAGTAGCGCTCGCGCAGCTCGTCGATCAGTTCCTCGATCTTCGCGGTCGCAATCGGATCCAGCGCCGAACAGGGCTCGTCCATCAGGATCACTTCAGGATTGACCGCGATGGCCCGGGCGATGACCAGACGCTGCTGCTGGCCGCCCGACAGGCCTGTGCCCGCGGACTGCAGCCGATCGGCGACCTCTTCCCACAGCCCGGCCCGCTTCAGTGAGCTCTCGACGACCTCGTCCAGCTCCGCCTTGGAGCTGGTCAGCCCATGGATTTTCGGCCCATAGGCCACGTTCTCATAGATGGTCTTGGGGAACGGGTTCGGCTTCTGGAACACCATCCCGACCCGCGCCCGCAGCAGCACCGGGTCGACCGATTTGGCGTTGATGTCCGCGCCATCGATCTCGATCCGCCCCGTGACCCGGCAGCCGGGGATCGTGTCGTTCATACGGTTCATCGTCCGCAGAAAGGTCGACTTGCCACAACCGGACGGACCGATCAGCGCCGTCACCGTCTTGTCGGGAATGTCCAGCGCCACATCGAACAGCGCCTGCTTGTCCCCGTAGAAGACCGAGACGTCACCCGCGGCGATCTTGGTCGGCTCATCCGAGCCAGCCGCCCCCGAGGGTTGCAGCCGGTGGATACCCGGGCCGGGCGCAGCATCCGTCCGACGCACGGACGAATCCGCGGACGCCCCCGACAATGTGTCGGACTCGCCACCCTCACGACCGTCCGGCGCACGAAAGACATCGAAATTCATCACGTTTACCACCGGCGTTCGAAATGCCGGCGCAGCAGAATCGCGCCGGCGTTCATGACGATCATGAAGCCAAGGAGCACCAGAATGGCCGCTGCGGTCCGCTCATGGAACGCCCGCTCCGAAGCATTCTCCCAGATATAGATCAGGGACGGCAGCGCACCGGTCGGCTGATCGATTGCGGTAGGCACACCCGGGACGAAACTGACCATACCGATCAGCAGCAGCGGGGCCGTCTCACCCAGGGCATGAGCCATGGAAATGATCCCGCCGGTCATCACGCCCGGCATGGCCAGCGGCAGGGTATGATGAAACACGGTCTGGGTCCGGCTGGCTCCCATGGCCAGGGCCGCCTCCCGGATCGACGGCGGTACCGCCTTCAGCGCCGAACGCGTGGCGATAATCATGGTCGGCAGCGCCATCAATGCCAGCACCAGCCCGCCGACAAGCGGCGAAGATCGCGGCAGGTGCATCCAGTTGATGAACAGGGCCAGCCCCAACAGACCATAGACGATCGAGGGCACGGCCGCGAGATTGTTGATGTTGACCTCAATCAGGTCCGACAGGCGGTTCCGCGGCGAAAACTCCTCAAGATAGACGGCTGCCCCCACACCCAGCGGAATGGCGATCAACGCCGTCACCAGAAGCATCAGGGCCGAACCGACCACGGCCCCCAGCACACCCGCCAGCTCAGGTTCGGTCGAGTCGCCATTGGTAAAAAGCGCTGTGTTGAAATGGGCAGAGACCATGCCCTCGGTCTTCATCCGGTCCAGCCAGTCGATCTGCTGGTCGCTGAGGCGGCGCTGGTTGGCCGGTGTCGTCCTCAGGATGTTCCCCTTGAAATAGAGATCCGCGTCGTCCGACATCGGCGCGGCGACCTGGATGGTCTGACCGATAAGTCCGGGCTCTTTCTGCAGGCGATCGGCGATCAGGTACTTCAGCTCGGTGGAAAACAAACCCCGCATGGCCGTGGTTCGTGATCCCGCAGCATCGTCCTCAACATGGAACCGGGCCAGTGTCTGCTCGGCCACCATCTGCTCGAAATTGGTTCCTGCCGGATAGTTTCGATCCACGCGGGCCGGATCGATAAAGACCGGGATCGTTACCGTGTGAGCATAAAAGGCTGTGTGGCCCTGCTCGATGATCCGGCCCAGCAGCAGCAAGAGGAAGCCGATCGCGACGGCGATCGCCAGCCGCCCATACAGCTTGAAACGCCGCTCCCGGGCGTAACGGCGCTTGAGGCCTGCCTGCAGGCGGTCAACACCGGCGTCACGCACCTGCTGCGCGTTATTTTCGGGAGAAGCCTCAGTCATACTGCTGCCGATAGGTCTGGACGATGCGCTGGGCCACAATATTGAGCATCAGGGTCACCAGAAACAGGGTCAGCCCCAGCCCGAAGGCGGCCAGGGTCTTGGGACTGTTGAACTCCTGGTCGCCGGTCAGCAGGGTGACGATCTGAACCGTCACGGTCGTCACCGTATCCAGGGGATTGATCGTCAATTTGGCGGCCAGACCGGCGGCCATGGTGACAATCATGGTCTCACCGATAGCCCGCGACATCGCCAGCAACATGGCACCGGCCACACCCGGCAAGGCGGCCGGCAACAACACGCGCGTGACGGTCTCCGACTGGGTGGCTCCCATGGCATAGGAGCCGTCACGCAGGCTCTGGGGCACGGCATTAATGATGTCGTCGGACAGGGACGAAACGAACGGGATCAGCATGATCCCCATGACGGCACCGGCAACCAGCGCCATCTGGTTTTGCACCAGCATCAGATAGTGACCGATGCCGTCCAGAGGGCCGTTGACCAGATGGGCACCGAGACCGTTGAAAAAGCCGCGAAACAGCGGCCCCACGGTCAGGGCTGCAAAAAACCCGTAGACCACGGTCGGCACGCCCGCGAGAACCTCCAGCAGAGGCTTGATCACCGCCCGCATGTTGGGGCCGGCGTACTCGGACAGATAAATCGCTGAAAACAGGCCGACCGGGGCGGCGACCAGCATGGCGATACCCATGATCAGGAAGGTGCCGGCAAACAGCGGCAGGGCCCCGAAGGCTCCCGACGAACCGATCTGGTCAGCCCGTATGGCCGTCTGCGGACTCCATTTGGTACCGAACAGAAACTCGGTGATCGGCACGCTGGAGAAGAAACGGACAGAATCGTACAGCAGCGAGGAAATGATGCCGATGGTCGTCAGAACCGCCACCGCAGAACAGGCGAACAACAGGCCGACAATCCAGCTTTCGACACGATTACGGGCCCGCATGCCCGGTCGGATCTGGTTGAATACAAAGAGCGCGCCCACCAGGCCCGCGAGCAAGGCTCCGACCAGACCGGCCGCCGTCAGCATCACATGAATTCTGGCCGCGCGGTGTCCCTCCGACTGCAGTTCCGCAGCCAGGGGAGCCGGCCATATCTGCTCGGCCTGTTGTCCGGCACCAACCCGCCACGCATCATGAAAGAACGCCTCGCGGCGGTACGGCCCCAGCTGGTTGATCTCGTTCGAAGCCCCGGCAACCGTCAACCGGTGCTCGATCGGTCCCGAAAACACATTGGCCGCGATCAGCACCACCAACACCGGAACGACAGTCCAGATCATCGCGTAAAGACCGTGATGCCCTGAGCGGGAATGCGACGACAGCCCTTCAGCCCGGGCCTGGGCCCCGCGCAGTCGCGCAAGCCGGCGGCCGCCGAAATAGGCTGCCGCCGCGAGGCCGGACAAAAGAAATATCAGAATCAAGCTCATCAACATCCAGGGGAGCGTCGAATCAGGTCGAACCGGTCGTCCGGTCTGCCGCAGGCGATAGATGCCCGTGATTGGTTGGCGGATTACGACGGTGACGTGACAGTTCTGTTACGTTGTCAGAGGTCGCCCGCTGCCGGAAAATAGGCCGTGAACTTCGCGCCCTGCCCGGGCGCACTTTCCACGGTCAGTCCGCCACGATGACGGTTGACGATATGTTTGACGATCGCCAGCCCCAGACCGGTGCCGGCCCGCTCGCCGCTCTTCTGGCCCTCGACCCGATAGAATCGCTCGGTCAAACGCGGCAGGTGCTCGCGCGCCAGGCCCGGACCGTGATCGCGGACGATAACAGCCATATAGTGCATACCGGCAACCCGACCCGGCGTCACCAGAGGCAGACGCGTGGCTCCATCGCCCCGGTTTTCTCCTGACCAGGGTGCCGAGGCCTCGGTCAGGCTGATGTCCCGACGGATAGCAATCTCCACCACCCCCCCTGCCGGAGAGTATTTTGTCGCATTGTCTACAAGGTTCTGAACGACCTGAATGATTTCGTCGCGATCCCCGTGGACCGGCGCGGGCCGCTGATCGTCTTCGGTCAATTGAACCCGGATGCCCCGGTCGTCCGACAGCACACTGACCGCGTCCATCACATCCCGGCAGACCCCGGCCAGATCGACCAGACCCGAGGGCGGAACATGCTCATTGAGCTCGATCCGGCTCAGGGACAGCAGGTCGGCAACCAGCCGGCTCATGCGATCGGCCTGGATGGTCATGATATCCAGAAACCGGTCCCGGGCCTGTTCGTCGTCCCTGGCATGCCCCTTCAGAGTCTCGATGAAACCGGACAGTGACGCCAGCGGAGTACGCAACTCATGACTGGCGTTGGCCAGAAAATCGACCCGCATCAGCTCCATGCGCCGCACATCAGTTTCATCCTGCAACACGACCAACCCCAGCCTGCCGGATTTTCCTGAGGTCAGCGCCCCCGTCGAGGCCCTCCAGTAGCGATCACGAACAAAATATTCAGTCGCGCGCGACACACCGCCGAACAGCGCCTCATCGATCGCTTCCAACACCTGCGGATCGCGCAATACCGATATCAGCAGGGTCCCTTCCCGCGGGATACGGAAAAGCTCACGGGCTGCGGCGTTGGCAAGCACCACACGTCGATCCGCAATATCGGCCGGCTCGTCGCCGGAGATTACCATCACCGGATCACTCAACGCCTCAAACAGGGCCTCCAGAAGCTCGACATCGGCGATTTGAGCGGTGGGTCCCACCGTCTCAGGCAAGGCGTAGGCCGGGCCGGAATCAGGTCGTCGACGGTTGATCCACCAGACAGATCCGGCAACCAGCGCCGACGCGCCGATCAACCACGACATCAGCGCGGGGTGAATGATCGCCAGAGCCATCATGATCGCGACAGGGATGCCCGCGCTGGCCCATGCCGTCGCGCGCCGTGAAGCGAGAGTGGTTGCGGCGGGTGATGGGGGTAAATCGAGGGGCATCTGGGCTCGCGAACAGGCACTTCGGTACAGAAGATCACCTCTGACGGCGACCCTTGCATGGATTCCGGGACGACGAACCGACGCTATTTTCGGTTCTGTACCATTCTTTATTCACGCCTTTCTGGAATTCTTTGCTCAGATATAGGGGGCAACGTGGCCGGAATTGTCGAGCATCTGATTATCCATCAGGACTGGCGGTCGTTCGCCCTGGTGGGGATGATCTGCACTCTGGGTCTGGGCTCCGCCCTTCATCTGGTGGCCGTGGCTCGCGGGCAGACAGGACCTCGCCGCCGGACCACCGTGGCGCTGGCCGCCCTGATCGGGGGGCTGTCGATATTCGCGACCCATTTCACCGGAATGCAGGGCGATCACTGGACCGCCACCATGCACTACAACATTGGACTGACGCTGATTTCGTTCGCTGCGGCCATTGCGTCGATGTTTGCGGCCATAACGGTCGTTCTCGCCGGAAACAGTCGTCGGCGTCGAGCCGGTAGCGCGGCCATTGGCTTTCTCGGTCTGGTCGCTATGCATTTCACCGGTGTCGCGGCGCTTGAAGTGCCCGGACACCTTGTCTTCGACCCCGGACTCATCGTTTTGGCCGTCGGAGGCGGTCTGGCGGCTGCACTGACGAGCGCCGGGCTGGTCTATGGCCCGGGTTGGCGACGATTCCTCGCAACGGTCCTTGGGGCCACCCTGAGCATTCTCTGGTTCCACATAACCGTCATGGACTCGATCAGCCTGGTCACCGAACCCGGCGTCTTGCCGGGCTCGAATGGCGTGTCGGCAACCGTCATGGGGGTCATGGTTGCCGGAATGGTCCTGACCATTATTACCGTCGCTGGCGTGATCAGCGGGATGGGATGGGCCGCCCGCTCCGGAGCCCTGGCGCAGATCCGCGAAGCGATCGAAGCCATGCCGGATGGTCTGGCCTTCTTCGATGCGGATGATCGGCTGGTGCTCTGGAACAGCCGCTACGCAGACCTCAACCCGGAACTGGGCACCAGATTGAAGGCGGGGCTTAGCTTTCGGGAAATCATCCAACTCGGGCTCGACGAAGGCCTGTACGCGCAGGCCAAGGGCCGCGAGGAGGAGTGGGTCGCCGAACGCATGGCCACCCGCCGCGAGCTTTCGATGACCATGGAACAGCATATCGCGGGCGATCGCTGGTTACGCGTCGCGGATCGGCGAAGCGCCGCCGGCGGTATCGTCACCGTCATCAACGACATCACCGAACTGAAGCTCGCCGCCCAGAATCTGGCAGAAGCCCGTGACGCTGCAGAAGCGGCAAACATGGCCAAGAGCCAGTTTCTGGCCAATATGAGCCATGAGATCCGCACCCCGCTGAACGGGGTCATCGGCATCGCGCAGGCACTGGCTGAAACTGAGCTGTCACCCCAGCAACAAGAGATGCTGGAGCTGATCCATTCGTCAGGAAACACCCTCCAGGCCCTTCTCAGCGACATCCTCGACCTTGCCCGGGTCGAGTCGGGACGATTGGCTCTGACCGAAGAGGGTTATGACCTGATCCGGGCCGTCACAGAGGCGGGTCAGCTCTATGCGGCAACGGCCCAGGAAAAAGGGCTTCAATTCTACGTTGAGATCGCACCGGACGTAGAGCGTTGGGTCTTCGGTGACGTCGTTCGTCTCAAGCAGATATTGACCAACCTCGTTTCAAACGCCGTAAAATTCACAACCTCGGGATTTGTCACCCTGAGCGTCGCGCCGGGCCCCTGCCGCGGCGAGACCAGAACCCTCCGGTTCACCGTCGAGGATACCGGTATCGGTTTCGACAGCGAAACACGCGAGCGCTTGTTCAGCCGGTTCGAACAGGCGGACGGTGCCATTACCCGGCGCTTTGGTGGATCCGGTCTCGGTCTTGCCATCTCACACCAGCTGGCCACCATGATGGACGGCGAGATGGACTGTGAAAGCGAGCCTGGCGGAGGCTCCACCTTCATCCTGACCATTCCCCTGCGCGTGGCGCAGGCCCCGGAGATCACCGACGACGAACAGGTCCCGGTCCGGGAAAATCAGGGCACAGCGAACATTCGTGTCCTGTTGGCCGATGACCATCCGACCAACCGCAAGGTCGTGGAACTGATCCTGGCGCAGGCCGGCGTCGAACTCACCATGGCCGAAAACGGAGTCGAGGCGCTGGAAGCTTTCCGGAGCCGGAAATTCGACCTGGTCCTGATGGACATGCAGATGCCGGTGATGGATGGCCTGACAGCGACCCGCGAAATCCGCCTGCACGAAGCTGCCATGGGCACCCCCCGCACCCCAATCGTCATGTTGACCGCCAATGCCCTGGGCGAACATATCGAGGCGGCGGAAGCGGCCGGAGCCGACCTCCATGTGGCCAAACCGTTCAATGCCCGGGAGCTGCTGGGCCTGGTTCTGGAGTACCCGGGGTCCGCCGCAGCCGACCGGCCCGCGGATGAAGCCGGTCAGATCGACCGCCCGCCCGGTGCCATGATCGAATAGGGCTATCGGTTGCGCGGGCGTCCGGCGGCCCGCACCGACGACATTTATCGTCCGGACACGCGTGTCTCACTCATAGCCGTGGGCCGCCTCGTTGATGACCTGCGAGGGCATGGACGAGAAGTCCACGGCAATCGGCCGGGCGGCCTTGGTCTGGAAGGTCTTGATCACATGCTCCAGCCGGCGGCGTACCTCACGGGCGGCCTCGGACTGGGGATCGAGGTCCAGCGGGGCCAGACAGAAATCAATGATGGCCTTAGGGCGTTCCAGGGGTTCCATAACGGTCTCCTCTCCTATTCAGCGGCAATGAACTGGGCGGTTTCGGTGGATTCCTTCATGGCAGTGGTCGACGACTGGCCGCCCGAGATGACGGTGGCCACCTGATCGAAATAGCCGGTGCCGACCTCGCGCTGGTGGCGGGTGGCCGTGTAGCCGGCGGCCTCATTGTCGAACTCGCGCTGCTGCAGCTCGGAATAGGCCGACATGCCGCGATCGCGGTAGCCGCTGGCCAGTTCGAACATGCCGTTGTTCAGGCTGTGGAAGCCGGCCAGGGTCACGAACTGGAACTTGTAGCCCATGGCCCCCAGCTCACGCTGGAATTTGGCGATCGTCGCCTCGTCCAGCTTGGCCTTCCAGTTGAACGATGGCGAGCAGTTGTAGGCCATCAGCTTACCCGGATGCGCCTTCTGCACCGCCTCGGCGAACTTCTTCGCATCGTCCAGATCGGGGTGGGAGGTCTCCCACCACAGCAGGTCAGCGATCTTGGCGTAGGACAGGCCGCGCGCGATGCAGTGATCCAGCCCCGTGCCCGCCTTCAGGCGGAAGAAGCCTTCCGGTGTACGGTTGTCACGGTCGATGAACGGGCGATCCCGCTCGTCGACGTCCGAGGTGATCAGCTGGGCGCTCTCGGCGTCCGTACGGGCCACGGTGATGGTCGGCACGCCCATGACGTCGGCGGCCAGACGCGCGGCGACCAGATTGCGCTCATGCGCCTGGGTCGGGATCAGCACCTTGCCGCCCAGATGGCCGCATTTCTTCTCACTGGCCAGCTGGTCCTCGAAATGGACGCCGGCGGCCCCCGCCTCGATGAAGGCCTTCATGATCTCGAAGCTGTTCAGCGGCCCGCCGAAACCGGCCTCGGCATCGGCGACGATCGGCGCGAACCAGTCGCGCTTGGCTCCGCCCTCGCCGTGCTCGATCTGGTCCGCGCGCTGCAGGGTGCGGTTGATGCGGCGGCACAGCTCCGGCGCGGCATTGGCCGGGTACAGCGACTGGTCCGGATACATGGCCCCGGCGGTATTGGCATCGGCGGCGACCTGCCAGCCAGACAGATAGATGGCCTTCAGCCCGGCGCGGACCATCTGCATGGCCTGGTTGCCCGTCACAGCGCCCAGGGCATTGATATAGGGCTCGCTGTGCAGCAACTCCCACAGCCGGTTGGCCCCGCGCTCGGCCAGGGTCTGGGCCACGGTGACCGAGCCACGCAGCTTCAGCACGTCCTCGACCGAATAGGGACGCTCGATGCCGTCGAAACGACCGGCCGGGGCGGTGGGGACGAGGTCGGCGAAGGTGGTCATGATGCGTCTCTGCTCGAAGGCAGCTGGAGCGCCGCCGGTTTCAAGCAGAAGAACACGCATAAGTCACGTTTGATACACTATCGGTCAGTCTCATCGGGTCATTTAGTCATAATATGACACTTGCTTTCCGGTCATTTTGTGACTTAATCCCGTCATGAATGTCAGCGCCGATCGCAAGCTGTTCCTCGGCGGCCGCCTCAAGCGGCTGCGGCGCGAGCTGACCCTGACCCAGACCGCCATGGCCGGCGACCTCGGGGTTTCACCCAGCTATCTGAACCATATTGAGCGCAATCAGCGCCCGGTCACTGCCCAGCTGTTGCTGCGACTGGCCGAGACCTACGACGTCGATCTGCGCGCGCTCAACCAGCAGGGCGGGGCCGGCGAGGCCGAACTGGCCGAAGTGTTCGCCGATCCGATGTTCAACGGCCTGACCGTGCCGCGTCACGAGATCCTGCAACTGGCCGATGACGCCCCCGGGGCCGCCGACGCCCTGGTGCGTCTGTATCGCGCCTTTTCCGACCGACGCACCCGTGACCGCGCCGGGGCGGAGCATGGCGGCAGTGGCCTCGAGGAAACCCCGGCCGACTGGGTCCGCGAACATATCCAGGAGCGTCGCAACCACTTTCCCGACCTCGACGCCCTCGGCGAGACCCTGCACACAGCCCTGTTCGCTGAACCAGCCGTCACCGCCGACGATTTCGAGGCCGCGGCCCGCGCCCGACTGGCCGCCCGTCACAACCTGACGGTCAAGATCATGCCGGCCGAGGTGATGGTGGAATGGACCCGGCGCTTCGATCCGCACCGTCGACGCCTGTTGCTGTCCGAGACGCTGGGGCCGACCTCGCGCGCCTTCGCCGCTGCCTATCAGCTGGCCCTGATCGAACACGACGCTGATCTCACCACCATGGTCGAGGCCGCCGCCACGCCCGACGACGCGACCCGGCACCTGCTCAAGGTGTCACTGACCAACACCCTGGCTGCCGCCATCCTGATGCCCTACGCCGCCTTCCAGCAGCTGGCCGAGGCGACCGGCAGCGACATCGCCCGGCTACAAGCCCGCTTCGGGGTCAGTTTCGAACAGGTGGCCCATCGGCTGACCACCCTGTCGCGACCGACCGCGCGCGGCGTGCCGTTCTTCCTCATGCGGGTCGATCAGGCCGGGAATATCTCCAAACGCTTTGCGTCCGGGGCGTTTCCCTTCTCCCGCTTCGGCGGGACCTGCCCGCGCTGGCGGCTGCACAGCGCCTTCCGTACGCCCGGCCGCATCGTCACCCAGATCATCGAGACACCCGACGGCGGCCGCTGGTTCACCCTGGCCCGCACCGTCGACCGTCAGGGGCATGATGCCTTCAGCGAGGGTCAGGATCTGGCCGTCGGCCTCGGCTGCGAGCTGAAGCACGCCCACCGGCTGGTCTATGCGCACGGCCTCGACCTCGCGGCCCCCGAGGTGACCCCGATCGGCCCCGCCTGCCGCCTGTGCCACCGCCACCCCTGTGCCGAACGGGCCGCCCCGCCGGTCGATCGGCCGCTGACGGTCGACGACTGGTCCAAATCGGTCAGCCCCTACCCGTTTGCGTCCCGTTGAACTCCAGCACAATCCGGCTGCCGTCGCGTCGATGAGCCACCCCGGTCCGCTCGAACAGCCGGGCGATCACCGCTGCTGGGTCGCGGGTGCCCTGGTCCAGCATCCGGCCGATATCCAGCGCCAGCGACGGGTCCCGTGACACTCGGGTCAGCGCCGCCAGCCATTCCGCCCGGGTCAGGACGCCGTCGGTGCGATTGGCGTCCAGCAACGGCCTGAGAAAGTCGAACCAGCCCCCGCCGTTCTGCCGACGCTGGGCCGCCTCCGCCGCCAGCGCGAACACCGCACCACAGGCGTAGTAGGCCCGGTGCTCACCCCGCGACCCGGCGTTGGCAAGGCTGCCGTCGCCCCCCAGGGTGATGCAGTCGTCGACCTCGCCCTGCAGCTGATCGCGCGGGTCATAGGTCGGGTCCACCGCCGCCAGGGCGCGGATCGCCATCAGGTCGGCCCCGCCTTCGGTGATCCAGGCCTCACGGGCGTATTCATAACGCACAGCCTGGCCCAGCCAGAAATGGGCCGTCTCATGCCCCATAAACCAGCGCGCGGCCGTCAGAACCTTGTCCGACCGGGTCAGCACCCCGCCCCCCTCGAAGCTCAGAACGATCAGACCCGGCAGAACACTGCCGCCCATACTGGTCATGCCGTCACGCGTGCCCGACCAGCTGACCATGACGGTCGGCTTTTCCGTCTGCCCCGGCCCCAGTCGTGCCGTATAATAATCCGTCAGGCGCGGCGCGAAGGCCTCGATCTCGCCGCCGATCCAGGACGGCAGGGCGGGGTCGGCGACCATGGCCAGCCGTTCGCTGTCCACCAGACGTGCCGTCCCGAACAGCACATAGGTGCGCGCATCCTCCGCCGTGGGGGCCTGCTGCCGCCGGCCGTTGAACAGCACCGGCCCCGCCCGGTCGATCCAGGTCACGCGCGACGGGGCCCCCGGCAACGCCAGACCGTTCAGGTCCTGCGGCAGGGCCGTGACCTCGGCTATGCCTGCATAGGGCATCAGATCGAACTGACCCGAGGCCAGGGCGACCGACCCGTCAGAAAAGATCAGCGCCGGATTATAGGCTCCCTCCAGATCCCCCGACTCCGGACGCAGGCTGATCCGCACCTGTCGTGGCACCGGCCCCCCGTCCACGGCCCGCAGGACATCGTAGAAGCCGTGCCGTTCCATCACCACGCCCGGGGTCTCGACCGTCCACTGCTGGGGCCGCCAGGGCTGGCGCGACTCTTTCAGCAGGGCCGACTCCCGGAAGGCCCAGACCGGCGCGTCCCGATCCAGGTCGAACGCGGCGGTCCAGCGCGACCCGTCACGGGTCACCGTTACCGCCACGGGCTCCAGCGCGGCATAGGCCGGCTCGCGGAATCGACTCATGCCGTCTCCCGCAGCCGCACACCCGCTCAGGCTCAGCAGGCCGGTGACGACGGCGGCGATGAGGCCGAAAGGAAAACGCATGGGTTCGAAGCTCCGCAACATTTCACGACAACGGTTTGGGCCGACAGCGTCAGCCGCCGCTCTCCGTCTGTGTCGCCCGCTCCAGAGCGCGCCCGGCCGCCGCCAGTTCCCCGGCCATCACGGCCTTCAACCGCTGTGGCGCGACGATCGCCACCCGCTCGCCCCAGCTGAACAGATGCCAGGCCAGTTCGCGCATGCCGCTGGCGCGGAAGCGCACGATCACCGATCCGTCCGCCTCATCCGCCAGCGTCTGGGTCGGATGCCAGCGCCAGGCCCGGGCCTCGTCCGCCCCTTCGGGCGTAACCCGCAGCACCACATCCTCGATCTCGTCCTGATAGATGCCGAACGACTGGCTGGCGAAGGCCTGCAGGTCGAAGTCGGCGGGCGGGGCGGCGATCCCGTCCAGGGCCTCGACCGCGCTCATCCGGTCGAGGCGAAAGGTCTGGATGCGGCCGCTTTCCCGGTCAGCCCCGACCAGATAGTTGGCCCGGCCGAACATCACCCCGCACGGGGCCACGCTGCGGCGCCGCGCCTCGGCTCCCGGTCGCGAATAGGTGAAGCCCAGCGGCCGCCCGGCCAGGACCGCGCCGCGGATCTCGGCCAGCACGGCCTCGTCCGCCGACGGTCGCGGCCCGGCCTGAACGGCGATGGTCTCGGCCCGGATCAGCGCCTCGAGATCGGGGGCCAGCCGGTTCAGCGTGGTCGAACGCATCGCCGATTTGAGCTTGCGCTCCAACCCCTCCAGCGCCGCAGCCCGGCCCGGCTCCCCGGCCGTCCGCAGGCCCTGGGCCGCCTTGGTCAGTTCAACCAGTTCGGTCGTCGTCGGGGCCTGTTCAAAGGCAGAGAGCCCGCCGCGGATACGCCAGCGCTTGCTCGGCGGATCGGACACCTCCTCCACCGCGGGAAACAGCATCAGCACCGCGTCACGCATGCGCTCGGCCGTGCGCCGTCCGACCCGCATTTCCGTCGCCATCTCGTCGAGGGTCAGCCCCTCGGCACTGGCCGCCATATGCCGGGCCAGATCGATGACCATCGCTGCCTTGTCGTGTCTCATCGGCTCGCTCGATCCAATACGTCCGTTTCTGGCGCAACACTGTCGCAAAGTAGGCTCATCAGCAAGCCACCCCGCTTCAGGAGTTCCCCATGGCCCGCGCCTTCGCCCCCCACGCCGCCGTCTCGGCCAATCGCTATCTGATCGTGCCCTGCGAGGCCGACGGCTGTTCCGACCTCGCGGTCATCTGGGACCGGCTGGAAGAGCAGGTCGTCGATGTCATCGATGCCGCCGCCAGTGCCCGTTACTCAGACGAAGATGCCCTGTGGGACGAGTTCCGCGCCGCCGCGGCCGAACCCGCGCCACAGGCCGAACCGTTCCGCCTGGCCGCCTGATCGCAGCTAGCGGGTCCGGGCGTAGAAGGCCTCGATCAGGTCCAACCGGTCGGCAAAGGGTACCGCCATAGCCACAGGACCGTCATTGCTGAACATCAGCAGTCGCCCCCGGGTGGCCCGGTATTCCGGCCAGACGGGTCGTCCGCCCCCGTTCGGGTCACCGGTCGTCGCAAATCCGGTCCAGTAGTCCGCCATCACCGTCGCCGCCCGCTGGTCCCGCTCCTCTACCGCCCAGGACGAGGCGGACAGATTGTCGAACACATAAGGCCGTTCGGACGCGTGGGTGGCCCCGGCGTGGGGTTCCGGCATGGCGGCCGACACCACATCAAAACGATAGAGAAAGGTCGGATTGCCCGCCCGGGCGTGCAGTCGCGCCAGTTGCCGGGCCGGTTCGTTGAAGGCCAGGTCGCTGACCACATGGGCATTGTAGCCGTCCTCGCCGCCATAGGCGGTCAGGAAGGCGGCGCGTTCCTCCGACGTCAATGCGTCGTCGATCTCGCCATAGGGGCTGAGCTCGGACGGCTTCATCCACCAGAACTCGGCGCTGTTGGTGCCGATGATCAACGGGACCGGTGCCTGCAATCCGGCCGCAAAGGCGGGCTCCACATCCTCGTCGATCAACCCGCCGCCATCGGACCCGTCGATAATCAGCAGATCCCCGCCGTAGAAGCTGGGTGCGGGCGTCAGAAAAGCCTCGGCGGGAACGGCGCGCAACTGGTCGACGGTCGCATCCGCCAGTCCCAGCGACGCCGCAAACGCCGCACCCCGCGCTTCCAGCGACGGCCGCCCGGCCTGGCCCGTGAACACCGGCGTGCCCTGCTCCCGGCCCAGCCCCGACTGCACCACGGCCCGATGAAACAGCCCGCGCGCCGGTTCGGCGATCATCAGACGCAGAACCGCCGCCCCGCCGGCGGACTCCCCGAAGATGGTAACCTTGCCCGGATCGCCACCGAAGGTCGCGATATTGTCCCGCACCCATTCCAGACTGGCGATGATGTCGGCCAGCCCGTAGTTGCCGACCAGACCCTCACTGCCCGCCTCGGCGCTCAGGGCCGGATGGGCAAAGAACCCCAGCCGCCCCAGCCGGTAGTTGATCGTCACCACGACCACGCCGCGCCGGGCCAGGGCCGCCCCGTCATACAGGGCCGCCGTGCCGGACCCGTTGTTCAGCCCGCCGCCATGGACCCAGACCATGACCGGCAGCGGCCCTTCGCGCTCCTCGGGAGCCCAGACGTTCAGGGTCAGGCAGTCCTCACTCATCGGCAGGGGCCCGACCCCGGGGTCGCCGCCGGACGGCGGCTGGATGCAGATCGGACCGACGACCGACGCGTCCCGTATTCCCGACCAGTTCACGGGCGGCTGCGGCGCTTTCCACCGCAGCAGCCCCACCGGCGGGGCGGCATAGGGAATGCCCTTGAAGGCGAGGCCCCCCGCCTCGACCTGACCGGTCAACTCCCCCTGCCCGATCCGGACTCGCGGCCGCATCTCGGTGGACTGGGTGTCAGCTGGGACCATGAGAAATAATACCGCGGCGATCAGACTGGCGAAAACCATGGCCTGACCCTAGCCCAATTGCGCGATCTGACCCAGACGACGGCGGTCGACCAAAATCATCACCCGATCAGTGAACCATTCGCGCCGATCGAACGTTCAGGCGGGGACAGGTTGAGGGTGGCATTGAAAGAACTGGCGAAATCAGGTGCACTGGCGGTCGATCTGGCCGCCGTTTTTGATGCCTCACCCAATCCCTACATGGTGATCACCCCGACCTTCGAATTCGCGGGAATGAACCAGGCCTATCTCGATGTGACCGGCAGCACCCGCGAGGCGCTGCTGGGCAAGAACCTGTTTGAGATGTTCGATGCCGGCCCGACAGACGAGGGGCAGGAAAACAATCGCCAGCTTCGCGCGTCGTTCGAGAGGGTCCTCAAATCGGGTGAACCCGACCATCTGGCCCTGATCCGCTACGCGATCCCGACGGTACTGCCGTCGGGTGAGACTGTGCTCAAGGAACGCTTCTGGTCGGCGACAAACACGCCGATCCGCGATGCGTCAGGCGAGATAATCTATATTCTGCAACATACGACCGACATCACCGAACTCGAGGTGTTACGTCGGCAGGCCGCCGGTCGGGAAGCCCGTTCAGCCGTCGATAGCGTGCTCAGCGGCAAGGTCCTGGCCCGGGCGGAACACGTTCAGCAGGACAACCGGCGCCTCCAGACCGAACGCAATCGCCTGCTCGAAATGTTCATGCAGGCCCCGGGTTTCGTCGCCGTAGTATCCGGGCCGGATCACGTATTTCAGATGTGCAACACGGCCTATGACCATCTGGTTGGAAATAGAAAAATCGTGGGAAAACCGGTTGTTGAAGCTGTGCCAGAAGTCCGGGAACAGGGATTTATTACCCTGCTTGACCGGGTACGCCAGACCGGAGAACCCCTTGAAGGTCGCGCTGCCCCGGTCAGGTTGCGCCGGACAGCCGACGGTCCGCTCGAAACCCGGTATCTGGACTTCATCTACCAGCCGATCCGGGATGATGCCGGTGAGGTCGTCGGCATTTTCGTTCAGGGTCACGAAGTCACCGACACCGTTCTGGCCGTAAAACGGCAGAAATTGATGATCGATGAACTGAACCACCGCGTGAAAAATACCCTGGCCACGGTTCAGTCCATCGCCGTGCAGACAGCCCGGACCCATGCCGATCCGCACAATTTCGCGGATGCATTCCAGGCCCGACTGCTGGCCCTGTCCCATACCCATGACCTGTTGACCCGCAGTCACTGGGAGGGAGCTGAACTCCACGCCATTCTCCAGCACGAGACCGAAGCACACGGGTTCCAGCGGGTGCTGCTGAACGGCCCGGCGGTGGCCCTGGCTCCCACCACGGCGCTGGCCCTGGGGATGATCTTTCACGAACTGGCCACCAATGCCGCCAAATTCGGAGCCCTGTCCGCTGCGGAAGGACGGGTTCTGGTCGACTGGTCCGTCTCCGGGCTCGAGGACAGGGAACTCAAGCTATCATGGCAAGAGATCGACGGCCCGCCGGTAACCCCACCGAAACGCCGGGGTTTCGGTAGTCGGCTGATAGAGCGCAGTGTTCGTCACGATCTGGCCGGAGCCATTGACTTCAGCTATCTGATGGCTGGATTCAAGGCAGAAATCTCGATTCCACTGACACAGGGAGAAGCGGCATGACTACAGCAATGAACGGTCGTCGTGTGCTGATCGTCGAAGACGAATCTCTTGTCGCCATGCTGCTTGAGACCATCCTTGAAGACATGGGCTGCATCCCGGTCGGTCCTGCCTCCAGCGTCGATGAAGGTTTGACCCTGGCCGAAAGTGAAACGCTCGACGGGGCCCTGCTCGACGTCAACGTCGCCGGCGTCCAGGTCTTTCCGGTCGCCACCGCGTTGAGGGAACGCGGCGTGCCCTTCGTCTTCTCGACCGGCTATGGCGAAGGCGGTTTGCCGGAAGAATGGCAGGGCCAGCCGACCATCCAGAAACCCTTCACCGAGGCCAGCATCCGCGACGCCCTGATGAAGGCCATGGGCGTCAGTCTGGTCTGACGCCCCAGCGGAATATCGCATCAGCGCCGTCTGACGTCCTTCAGCACCGCCCGGGCCGCATTATGCCCCGGCGCGCCGGTGACCCCGCCGCCCGGATGGGCTCCCGATCCACACAGATACAGGCCCGGCACCGGCATCCGGTGATCGGCATGGCCCATGACCGGCCGGGCGCTGAACAGCTGATCCAGACCCAGCTTGCCGTGGAAGATGTCGCCGCCGACCAGACCAAACCGCCGTTCCAGATCCTTCGGGGTCAGGGCCAGCCGCCCGACCACCGAGGCCTTGAAGCCAGGCGCGTAGCGGTCGACCGTCTCGATCATCAGATCCGCGACCGTATCCCGGTGTTCGTCGGCCAGCGTCGGGTCGACATGCTGGCAGAACAGGCTGGCCACATGCTGTCCGGCCGGAGCCAGACTGTCATCCAGCGTCGACGGAATCAGCATTTCGACGATCGGCTTTGATGACCAGCCGTTCAGCCGCGCCTCGGCATGGGCCCGGTCCATATAGGCCAGGCTGGGGGCCATGATGATCCCGGCCGTATGGTGGTCCCCCGCCTCGGGCAGGGCCGTGAACGTCGGCAGCTCGGACAGGGCCACATTCATGCGGAAGGTGCCGGAGCCGGACGCATAGTTGCCGATCCGCTCCTGAAAATCGGCGGGCACCACCGCCGGATCGACCAACCGGTCGAACAGCAGCCGCGGATGCAGGTTCGACACCACCGCCCGGCCCCGCACCGTGTCGCCGGCCTCGGTCACCGCCCCGACGGCCCGGCCCTTTTCCGTCAGCACCGCCGCCACCGGCGCGTCCAGCCGGATGTCGACCCCGACCCCGGCACAGGCCTTGGCCATCGCCTGGGTGATCGACCCCATGCCGCCGATGGCGTGACCCCAGACGCCCTTGCGGCCGTTCACCTCGCCGAACACATGGTGCAGCAGCACATAGGCCGAGCCGGGCGTATAGGGACTGGCGTAGTTGCCGACGATACTGTCGAAGCCGAACAGGGCCTTGATCGGATCGCTCTCGAACCAGCCGTCCAGCCAGTCCCCGGCCGATTTGGTGAACAGGTCCAGCAGGTCGCGCTGCCCGGTCACATCCAGACCGGCCACACGACGCCCGATCGATCCGGCCTTGAGCATCTCAGGCAGGGCCGCCAGCCAGCCACCCTCGACGACGTTCGGCGGGGCCTGCAACACCAGATCACGAAGAATGGCCGCCACCGTCTCCAGCCGCGTCTCATAGGCCCCCAGCCGTTCGGCATCGCGGACCGAGAAGCGCGCCACCTCGGCCTTGGTCCGCCCCTCCCCCGCCGTGAAATAGCGCCCGTCGTCCAGCGGCAGGAAGTTCGACATGCGTCGCTCGACCACCTTCAGACCGTGCCCGGCCAGGTCCATGTCGGCGATGACCTTGGGGTTCAGCAGGCTGACCGTGTAGCTGGCGGTGGAGTTGCGAAAGCCCGGGTGGAATTCCTCGGTCACCGCGGCCCCGCCGACGACGTGACGGCGCTCCAGCACCGTGACCTTCAGACCGGCCTTCGCCAGGTAATAGGCACAGACCAGTCCATTGTGGCCGCCGCCAAGGATGACGATATCGGTTGTCGTGGTGGTCATGGTTGCTCCGGCCAGCCATTGAAATAACGCGAGAAAAGCAGCGGTTTGCCCAGCCAGTAACAGAGTTCGGCCGGTCGTTCGACCTGCCAGACCGCCAGATCCGCGACCTTGCCGGTCTCGATCGTGCCGATCTCCGCCTCCAGCCCCAGCGCTTTCGCCGCAACCCGCGTCGCCCCGGCCAGCGCCTCCTCCGGCGTCAGGCGGAACTGCACGCAGGCCAGGTTCAGCGCCGCCGTCATCGAGGCCAGCGGCGAGGTGCCGGGGTTACAGTCAGTCGCCACCGCCATGGCCACCCCATGGTCCCGCAACAGCTGAACCGGCGGCGGCGTGGTCTCGCGCAGCATCAGATAGGCCCCGGGCAGCAACACGGCGACCACGCCTGCCTGCGCCATCGCCTTCACTCCGGCCTCGGTCGTGTGTTCGATATGGTCGGCCGACAGCGCCCCGTACCGCGCCGCCAGCGCCGCCCCACCGCCGTCGGACAGCTGGTCGGCATGCAGCTTGACCGGCAGGCCCAGGTCCCGCGCCTTGTCGAACAGCCGCGCCACCTCCTCGACCGAAAAGGCGATCGGCTCGCAATAGGCATCGACCATGTCGACCAGCCCCTCGGCGTGGGCCGCGGGCAGGATCTCGTCCACCGCCAGATCGACATAGCGCCCGCGATCCGCCTTCCACTCCGGCGGCACCGCGTGCAGACCCAGATAGCTGGTCCGCACCCGCACATTCGTCTCGGCCCCGATACGCCGGGCGACGCGCAGCATCTTCAGCTCGCTCTCGCGGTCGAGGCCATAGCCGGACTTGATCTCAACCGTCGTCACCCCCGTCGCGGTCAGCCCGTCCAGCCGGGTCATGGCCGAGTCGAACAGTTGCTCCTCCGACGCCGCCCGCGTCGCCGCGACGGTCGAGACGATCCCGCCCCCGGCCCGGGCGATCTCTTCATAGGTCGCCCCGCCCAGCCGCTGTTCGAACTCGCCCGAGCGATCCCCGCCGAACACCAGATGGGTATGACAGTCGATCAGCCCCGGCGTGACCCACATCCCGCCCAGCCGGTCGGTCTCTGTCGCGTCATGGTCGGGCAGATCGGCCCGCGCCCCGACCCAGACGATCCGCCCCTCGCGGATCAGGATCGCCCCGTCCTTGATCGCCCCATAGGGTTCGCCGCCCGCAACCATGGTGGCGATGTGACAGTCGATCAGAAGTCTCATGACCCTCTCCCGGCGGGAGAGGGCTTGAGCGCACGAGCGCGCAGCGATCGTCCTTGCGCGAAAGGGTGAGGGGTCACGGTGCAAAGACGGCGACTACCGTACACCCTCTCCCCTGCCCCTCTCCCCATGGGAGAGGGGTTCTGAATGCGCCCGCTCATCGCGACGCAAACCCGGCCAGCAGTTCGCACAGCCAGCGCCCGGCGGTCAGCGAGCCCAGATCGCCGATCTCCAGCGACGGGTCGTATTCGGTCAGGTCCACGGCCTTCACCTTCGGATGGGCCCCGATCACCCGGGTGGCGTCAAAGAAGTCATGCACGCTGATCCCGCCCGGCCGTGCGCCCGGCGAGGTCGGCCACTGGCTGCGGTCGATCACATCGATGTCGAAGTCGACGAAGATCACCTCGACCAGAGCCGCCAGCCGCGCCAGCTCCTGTGCCACCACGACTGCGGTGCCCAGTTCGCGGCACTCCCGCGCCGTCCGCACCGAAATCCCCGCCGCCTTGGCCTTGTCGTGCGCCCGTTTGGTATTGGCGAAGGGGGCCAGGCCGATCTGGCTGATGCGTGCCCCGTCGAGGCCGTCCTCCAGCAGGGCCTGGACCGGATTGCCGTTGGTCAGGCCCTGATCGGTGTCCCTCAGGTCGAAATGGGCGTCCAGCGTCAGCAACCCCGACCGCGCCAGCCCGATCCCGTGCACGCCGGGCCGGGTGATGGCGTTGTTACCGCCGATCAGGATGGTCAGCGCCCGCGACTCCTGATTCGCCACCGCCTCACGCACAGGCTCGAAAGCCTCCGCCGGCGTGACCGCCTTCAGCGGCACATCGCCCGCATCGTGGACGCGCAGGTCCAGCGCCTCGCCCGTCTCCACATCATAGGTCGAGAAGCGCGGCAGCACCGCCCGCAGCGCCTTTGGCCCCAGATCACACCGTCCCGGCGTCAGCGACCGTTCATTCAGCCCGGCCCCGATCAGGGCGACGTCGGCATAGGGATGATGGCCGAGAAGATCGGCGACGGAGGGCCAACCGAGCGCGTCTGAGTCTGTCATCCGCCCACATAACCCCTTCTCCGCCCGAGGGTCGAGAATGGCGGCACCGCCTTGTCCTCCCGGGTGTTCGCAGCGATCCCCCTCTTGCTTTCGTCATCCTCCGGCAAGCCGCGCCTGCGCGGCGCAGACCGGGGGACCCAGCGGCGCGCGATAGCGCGATCTGTTCAGGCACGATGCGACGGATAGATTTCGCGATCGCTGACGCGACCGCGCCGCTGGGTCCCCCGGTCTCGGCTGCGCCTCGCCGGAGGATGACGACAGCAGGGCGATGCGAGGTGTTTGCCAACAATCCCCCTATTGGCGCTCCCCAATCCCCTTCCCCTTCAACCCCCTGACCTTTTCCACGCCCCAATTTCCCGCCCTGGTCCCGGCCCGTGCCAGACTCCGACCGTCCCGTCGCAAGGAAGGGCCGCCTGGCCTGCGACCTGGTGTGTGGCGGGAGTGGGGGAGCGGGGTCAGGGTCGGGCGAGGATACCCCGGCCGCTCCGGGACCGGGTCACAGGCCCGGCCCCGCCCGCGGCGATCGGTGCGGCTAGGCGGTAAGACCGTTGCCGACCGCAAGCTCGTCGAAAATCTCCACGCGGAGCGTCAGCCTTCGTCGAAACGGTATTTTTTCAGTTCAACCGGGCGAAGGCCCGGCGCTCCGCCTGCCCTTCCATATCGTCGTCAGATCGGCGCGGACGATGCCCCATGTCCGCTTCGTTGTTCCCCTGTGGGAGAAGAGGCTATGAAGCCGCCATGACGATTCAACAAACCCCGAACACCCGCGTCATTCGTGCGCCCCGTGGCCCCGAGATGACGGCGAAGACCTGGGCGGCCGAGGCGGCCCTGCGTATGCTGATGAACAATCTCGATCCCGAGGTGGCCGAACGGCCCGAGGATCTCGTAGTCTATGGCGGCATCGGCAAGGCCGCGCGCGACTGGCCCAGCTTCGATCGCATCGTCCACGAACTGCGCGAACTCGAGCCCGACGAGACCCTGCTGGTCCAGTCGGGCAAGCCGGTCGGCGTGTTCCGCACCCACGTCGACGCCCCGCGCGTGCTGATCGCCAACTCCAACCTCGTGCCCAAATGGGCGACCTGGGAGCATTTCAACGAGCTCGATCGCAAGGGTCTGATGATGTACGGCCAGATGACGGCCGGGTCGTGGATCTACATCGGCACCCAGGGCATCGTTCAGGGCACCTATGAGACCTTCATGGAGGCCGGCCGCCAGCACTATGGCGGCGACTGGACCGGCCGCTGGATCCTGACCGCCGGCCTTGGCGGCATGGGCGGGGCCCAGCCGCTGGCCGCGACCATGGCCGGGGCCTCCTGCCTCGCCGTCGAATGCCAGCGCAGCCGGATCGAGATGCGTCTGAAGACCCGCTACCTCGACGTCATGGCCGAAAGCCTCGATGAGGCCCTGGCGCTGCTGGCCAAAGCGAAAACAGACGGAAAAGCCATATCGGTCGGCCTGTTGGGCAATGCAGCGGATGTTCTGCCTGAACTGGTCCAGCGCGGCGTCCGCCCCGATCTGGTCACCGACCAGACCAGCGCCCACGACCTGATCAACGGCTATCTGCCCCAGGGCTGGACCGTGGCCGAGTGGGAGGACAGACGCGTCTCCGACCCCGCCGCCGTCACCGCCGGGGCCACCAGCTCCATCGTCGAACACGTCAAGGCCATGCTGGCCTTCCAGGCCATGGGCATCCCGACCACCGACTACGGCAACAACATCCGTCAGGTCGCCTTCGACGCCGGGGTGAGCAACGCCTTCGACTTCCCCGGCTTCGTCCCCGCCTATATCCGCCCGCTGTTCTGCCGTGGCATCGGCCCGTTCCGCTGGGCCGCCCTGTCCGGCGACCCGGCTGATATCGCCAAAACCGATGCGGCGATGAAAAAGCTGTTCCCCGACAACGCCGGTCTGCATCGCTGGATGGACATGGCCGCCGAACGCATCGCCTTCCAGGGCCTGCCCGCCCGCATCTGCTGGATCGGCCTCGGCGACCGCCATCGTGCCGGTCTGATGTTCAACGACATGGTCGCTTCGGGCGAGCTCAGCGCTCCGATCGTCATCGGCCGTGACCATCTCGACTCCGGCTCGGTCGCCAGCCCCAATCGGGAAACCGAATCAATGATTGACGGTTCCGACGCCGTGTCCGACTGGCCCCTGCTGAACGCCCTGCTCAACACCGCCTCGGGGGCCAGCTGGGTCTCGCTGCATCACGGCGGCGGCGTCGGCATGGGCTATTCCCAGCATTCGGGCGTGGTCATCGTCGCCGACGGCACACCCGAAGCCGCCAAACGGCTGGAGCGCGTCCTGTGGAACGACCCGGCCACCGGCGTCATGCGCCACGCCGACGCCGGCTATGACATCGCCAAGGAGGCCGCCCGCGAACACGGCCTCAACCTGCCGAGTCTCTAGAGCCCTTCCCCCTTGATGGGGGAAGGGTTGGGATGGGGGTGAAACGGTGGCCATATAGGCACCGCTCTCTCGCAGCCCGGACCTTCCTTCGGCGGCCGATCGGGCCCGCCGCCCCCCCCCCCCCCCCCCCCCCCCCCCCCCCCCCCCC
>NZ_CAXBDH010000013.1:0-115767 GCF_963974615.1 uncultured Brevundimonas sp. | reverse complement strand
CATCAGCAGACTCGCCCTCGCCGAGGACAACCTGTTGAGGCTCCACAGCTAGAGCATCGCCCCATGTCCCTGCGCCCCCTCTTCGTCACCCAGGTCTATGAAGCCAGCCTCGCGGCCGAACCGGGGTTCGACGCCTTCAATGTCGAGCTGGCCGAGGCCTGCCGCAGCCTGGCCGAGGATGACGGGGCGGGGCGCGCCTGGTGCCGCGAACACGGCTATCGCGGCTACACCTCCTACGGCTCACTGAACGACCTGCCGCAGCGGATGCCCGAATTCGCCGATCTGAAACGGCTGCTGGACCGCCACGCCCTCGCCTATGCCAAGGCCCTGAATTTCGACCTGGCGCGCAAGCCGAAACTCGACAATCTCTGGGTCAATATCCTCAAGCCCGGCGGCAGCCATTCTGGCCACATCCACCCGCACGCCTATCTGTCCGGCACCGTCTATGTCGAGGTCCCCGACCGCGCCTCGGCCCTGAAGCTGGAGGACCCGCGTCTGGCCATGATGATGGCCCGCCCCGCCGTCACCGCCGACGCCCCCGAGGCCGAAAAGCCCTTCGTCTACCTCGCCCCCGCCGCCGGCACCGTGCTGATCTGGGAAAGCTGGCTCCGCCACGAGGTGCCGCCGAACGCGGCCAAGGCCGACCGCATCTCGATCAGCTTCAACTACGCCTGAGGCCCATCACGGCAGGCGCAACAGCCGGTCGAGGCTGAACCGCCCGCCCCCGAACCGGAGGATGACCAGCAACACCGAGGCCCACAGCAGATGGACCGGCCAGCCCAGCGGATAGACGAACACCTCGATCACCAGCGTCATCCCCAGCAGGGCCAGGGCCGAAAACCGGCTCATCAGACCCAGCACCAGCAGGAGCGGGAACAGATGTTCGGCCCAGGTCGCCATATGGGCGGCGATATCGCTGGGGATCAGCGGCACCCGGTATTCCTCGGCGAACAGATAGTAGGTGCTGTCGGTGATATGCAGCAGCCCGTCGACCTTGGTCCGCCCCGACAGGAAGAACACTGCGGCAATCGCCACCCGGGCGATGACCAGCAGCAGATCGACGGGCAACAACCGCTCGATCAGGGTCGCAAGGGCTGCAAACCGGACGGGGGGCCCGTCGGTCCGGAAAGAGGTGTCGGTCTGGATCATGATGCGGGCTCCATCTCGATTCGGGTGAAGGCCCCGGACGTCAGCAGTCCGGCAAACAGGGTGCTGAGATCGGAGGAAGGCTCATGTCTGAACACAACGGCGGCGGCCTCGCCCAGGGTCAGGCCCCGGCGGCAGGCGTCAAGAAACCCCCATTCCGGCCAGGTCAGGCGACGGTGGGTCACCGTCATGGCCGGACGCAGCAGCATGATCCCCTCAGGACTCTCCTCCCAGCTGATCGCCTGCCCCGGCTCGACGTCCGGCCGGTTGGCCAGCCAGATGGTGGGCACGGTCCAGTCGAACCAGAACAACTGCAGCGACGGGTGCAGCGTCGCCCGCGCCGCGAACAGCGTCGCAGCCGCCACCCCGGACACGGCGTCCGGCAGCAAGACCGGGGCGTCCACCGCGCGATGCGCCTGACTCCAGGCCCGGTCCAGCCGCGCCACCGGGGCCAGAAACGCCATGACCTGCGCCGGAGGAAAGGCCTCCAGCCAGTCGGGGAATTCCGTGCCGTAGTCGTCCAGAACAGGGCTGACCGGCCTCTGCGCCCGGGCAAAAATCAGCGCCGCATCCCGAAACCAGGCCTCGCCCACCAGCCGCACGACCGTCGGATACAGTCCCGCCAGCGCATCGACCCGGCCCTTGGCCACGGTGTTGCGATAAACCGACAGCCCGGCCCGGGAAGGCGCATCCACGCCCAGCCAGGCATCCAGCGCCGGACTGTCCCCGCCGAGAGCAGCTTCGAACGCGTCGTGAAAGGAGTCAGGCACAAAGAGCCTCCTCAACAGCGGACAGCACAGCATGTGCCCGGTCGCGCTCGACCATCAGTTCCGCGAATTCAGGGATGTTGTCATCGCGTTCGATCAGCGTCGGGCGCGGGCCGATCCGGCCGATCGTGCGGGCATAGAGCGACCAGACATCCTCGGACACCGGCGCGCCATGGGTGTCGATCAGCAGCTCCTGGCCCCACTGTTCGTCCGGCGCATGCCCGGCCAGATGGATTTCACCGATCGCCCCGTCCGGCAGGGCATCGAGATAGGCCGTCGCGCTGTCTCCCAGATTGCGGGCGCTGATGAAGACATTGTTGATGTCCAGCAACAGGCCGCATCCGGTCGTTTTGACCATCTCCGCCAGGAATTCGGGCTCGCTCATCTCGTGACCCTCCAGGGCCAGGTAGAGCGAGGGGTTTTCAATCAGGATTGGCCGTCCCAGCGCGTCCTGGGTCCGGCTGACATTGTCACAGACCCGTTCCAGCATGGCCCGGCTGCGGACGAAGGGCAGCAGATCAGGATGATAGACACCGCCGCGCTGCGACCAGGCCAAATGCTCGGACATCAGAAACGGCTGATAGCGATCGGACAGGGCTTTCAGCCGCGCCAGATGATCCGGGTCCGGGGCCTCATCGGCCGCCAGCGACAGCCCGACCCCGTGCAGCGACAGCGGCTTGTCACGGCGTATCGCCTCCAGCCAGGCCAGCCGCGGTCCGCCCTCGACCATGTAGTTCTCGGCATGGACCTCGAACCACAGACCGACCGCCGGACAGGCCAGCGCCTCATCATAATGCCGGGACTTGAGTCCCAGCCCGGCGCTGACCTCGGGGGAGGCACCGACGGTCGGTCTGCGGGTCATCGTTGATCCGCCGTCTAGCGCGCGACCGGCGTCAGCGAGCCGTTGCCGGCCGGCGTACTGATCGATGTGCAGGTCCCGGCGGGAACATGCTTCCAGGCATTACCCTGATAATCACGGACCGACGTTCCGGCGCAGGTGGTACCCGGCCCGGCGGCACAATCGTTCTTGCCGGCCAGGGCCACGCCGTAGCATTTCTCCATCGCCGGCTGGGTCGACTGCATGTCGTGGCTTTGGGCGTGGGCCAGGCCCGCACCGGCCGTCAGGGCAAGAGCGGCGGCACCGGCAGCGGTCAGGTGAACTCGGTTCATGGTCGTCTCCATCGGGGGAATGCGGTCACAATGACCGGACACCAGACCATTCGCCCCGGACCCCGGGTGAGTTACAGTGACGCTGTTCGATTTTGACGGGAGGCGCGCGACCACGCGTGACGCACACCTCAAAGCCTTGGTGCTACGCGACCTTCAGAGCGACGTCGGGAATCCGGATCGCCCGTGCTGGAGTCCCGGTCCGCCCGTTGATGCACCGGCTTGATCGAATGCGTCAGATTGAATGCTGAATTGACCAGACCGACATGTGAAAAGGCCTGCGGAAAATTGCCGGTCAGTCGACCTGCCACGGGGTCGTATTCCTCGGCCAGAAGCCCCAGGTCGTTGCGGAGCGCCAGCAACCGCTCGAACAGGGCTTCGGCCTCGGCGCGCCGTCCGGTCAGCAACCAGGCGTCCACCAGCCAGAAACTGCAGGCCAGAAAGGCCCCCTCCCCCTCCGGCAAACCGTCGTCGCTGTTTCCGGAATCGTAGCGCAGCAGCAATCCGTCCCGCATCAGCACCCGCTCGACGACCTCGACGGTGCCGCGATAGCGGGGGTCGTCTCCCTCGAGAAAGCCGACCGATGCGAGCAACAGCAGGCTGGCGTCCAGTTCCGGCCTCCCGAACGCCTGGGTGAAACTTCCCAGACCGGTGTCGAATCCCTTCTGGCAGATTTCCGCATGCATCCGGTCACGCAAGATCCGCCAACGGTCAACCGGCCCGTCCAGGTCGAACATCTCGACCCCCTTCACCGCCCGATCGACAGCGACCCACGCCATCACCTTGGAAAAGGTGAAATGCCGACGCTCCCCACGCACCTCCCACATGCCGTCATCCGGCTGGTCCCATGTCGCCTCGACATGATCCATCAGCACCTTTTGCACCTCCCAGGCCGCTGCGCTGGGGGGCAATCCCCCCTTGCGGGCCTGATGCAGCGCATCCATCAGCTCGCCGTAGACATCCAGCTGGAACTGGTTGTGGGCCGCATTGCCGATGCGAACGGGCGTCGCCCCTTCATAGCCGGGCAACCAGTCGGCGACCCACTCCATCAGCCGTCGTTCGCCGCCCAACCCGTACATGATCTGCATCTGCTCGGGAGCCCCCGCCACGGCCCGCAACAGCCAGTCGCGCCAGGCCAGTGCCTCCTCGAAACAGCCCGCGTTCATCAGGGCCAGCAGGGTCAGGGTGGCATCCCGGATCCAGCAGTAGCGGTAGTCCCAGTTCCGCACCCCACCCGGTTGTTCAGGCAAGGAGGTCGTGGCGGCGGCGATGATCCCGCCGGTCGGTGCATGGGTCAGGGCCTTCAGCGTAATCATCGACCGCAAGATGGGGTCGGCGTAGATCCCCGACACATTGGTCCTCCCGATCCAGTCGGACCAGAAGGCTTCGGTGTCCGCCAGGGCTGCTGTTGCATCAACGGCCCGGGGTGGCTCGAGATGCGAGGGGGCCTGCGTCATCACGAATGGCACCGTCTCACCCGCCTCCACGATGAACTCTGCAGTCGTGGTCATGCCCTCCCCATGCAGGTCGA
Source organism: uncultured Brevundimonas sp. (assembly GCF_963974615.1). Taxonomy (GTDB): domain Bacteria; phylum Pseudomonadota; class Alphaproteobacteria; order Caulobacterales; family Caulobacteraceae; genus Brevundimonas. The sequence goes on along the minus strand of NZ_CAXBDH010000013.1, from coordinate 111,156 downwards.
CCGGCGTCCGCAAAACGACCCTGTCGGGTCCCGCCACAGCGCTGAACGTGCCGTCGTCGAGGGTCGTCACCCACGGCACCACACGGCCGTAACCGAAACGCAGCGTCAGATCGACCCGCATCGACACCTGCCCACGCTCACCGATCAGGATCCGGATCAGGTCGGACGCCTCACCCCGCGGGGGCATGAAATCTACCAGTCGAACCCGCCCGTCGGCCGTCTCGAACACCGTCTCCAGGATCAGGCTGTTGGGGCGATACCGGCGGGTAATCGTCACGGAATCGGCGACGGGAGCGATCTTCCACCTCCCGTTCGATGGATCCCCCAACAGGGCGGCGAAACAGGCGTCCGAATCGAACCGTGGCCAGCACAGCCAGTCGATCGACCCGTCACGCCCGACAAGCGCCGCGGTCTCGCAATCCCCGATCAGTCCATACTCCTCAATCCAGCCGCGCATCATGCGGTGGCCTCGAAATCGATGACCACCTTCACGTCGTCAGGCTGTCGCTGATACGCCTCCCGCCAGCGCGTCAACGGCACGCGTCGCGAGATCACCCGATTCAGCCAGGCTGGCTCCGCCCCGGCCAGGGCTTCGGCGGCCAGTTCATAATGCGTACGATTGGCGTTCACCGATCCGAATATCACGTCGTTCTCCAGCACGAGCGATCGGTTCAGACCGGCGGCATCCAGTTCTATTTTGCGCCCCCCCGAGGACAATCCCGTCAGACAGACAATGCCATTGCGCCCGGATATCTGCATCATGGCCAGCACCACCGGACCTGCCCCGGTACACTCGACCACAATATCCGGAGCCAGCGGGGTCAGCGCTTCCAGACCGTCATGATGGTAGGTCGCCCCCAGCTCCCGCACCAGCGCCGGTTTCAGTCCGTCCTCGACCCGATCATAGACATGGGTGTCAAATCCCCGCTGCCGCGCCAGCAATGCGGCCAGCAGCCCCACTGGACCCGCACCGGTGATCAGGACACGCCGCGGGGCCCAGGACCGGGTCCGGTGACCGATCCGGTCGATGTGATCCCAGGCCTTCGCCACCACACTGGTCGGCTCGAGCAGAACCCCCGACAGACCCAAGCCGGGGTCGACCTTCACCGCAAAGGCCGGGGCGAGCCGGAACCGTTCCGCACCGTATCCATCGCGCCCCTTGATGCCGCGTTCGCTGTAGAGCCCATTCTCACACATGTCCCACTCACCATGGCTGCAGGCACGGCAAGGAACGGGGTCAGGTCGCCGAACGATCCCGACCACCCGGTCACCCGGTGAAAAGCCGCTATCATCCGGCGCTTCCAGAACCCTGCCCAGGGACTCATGTCCCAACACCATCCGCTCCCGCCCGGGCGGGGAAGCCCCGTGTGATCCGTTCAGGATCTCCGCGTCGGTTCCACAGATTCCCAGTGCGACCGTCTGCACCAGCAAGCTTCCATCGACGGGATCGGGTTCTGGCAGATCGTCCAGACGTTGAGAATCCCGTTCGCCGGGGGCGACAGTAATGGCGCGCACGGACTTGCTCCTTTGCGACCTGTCCCCTCCTGTAAACAACGCGCGGGCCGTAAAATAGCTTCACAGATAACGATCCAGACACGGGACAACCCCACCGGTCCCCATCCACGCCTCCGGTCACCCTGTCCGGCTCATGGCGCATTCGCGCCGGGACGGAAGAAGGTTAAGCTGACGCACGCCGTTTTTTCGACGTTCCTGCCCTTTAGCTGTAACCTTTGGCCTTGAACGACGAATGACGGGAGACGCGTGACCGACCGTGAAACCCATCTCAAATCCCTGATGCTACGTGGGCTGGATGGCGACGCGTTGGCTTGGCGCGTGCTGCTCACCGAAACGGGCGCGCACCTGCGTCCCTTTTTCACGCGCCGCCTGTTCGACGGTGGCGCAGACGCCGAGGACCTGGTGCAGGAAACCCTGATCGCCATTCACGCCAAACGGGCCACATGGGACCGGCATCAAGCCTTCACGTCTTGGGCCTTCGCCATCGCACGCTACAAGCTCATCGATCATCTGAGGCGGCAGGGTCGACGACCCACGGCCCCCCTCGAGGATGCCGCCGAGCTGATCGCCGACCACACAGTCGAGGACGGAGCCACCCATCATGACCTTGGACGTTGTCTGTCGTTGTTGCCGGCCCGACAGCGCGCCCTGATCGAGGATGTTCGTCTTAGAGGCCTGTCGGTGGCCGAGGCCGCCGCACGTCACGGCTATTCCGTTTCCGCCGCCAAGGTCAGCCTGCACCGCAGCCTGAAGAGCCTGATCGCCCACTATGCTCCCACGCCCCTCGATGTCGGGAGTTCCGCCGATGAAGACTGATGACCTGATCGCAGCCTTGGCAGTCGAGCTCCCCCCCGCCCGGGCCGGCCAGATCGAGCGCCACCTGCTGCTGATGATGGTTCCGGCTGCGGGCCTGGTTCTGGTTGGCGTCGTCTTGTGGCTAGGCGTGCGCGGCGACCTCGCAACCGCGATGACAGGCCCCGTTTTCTGGAGCAAGGCGGCCTACACGACCCTAATCGCCGCGACCGGTTTCTGGTTGCTGGACCGGCTGGGACGCCCGGACGCGGATGTCCGGCCGCCCCTGATCCTGCTGGCCGCCATTGGATCGACGGCCCTGATCCTGGCGGGGACCCTCTTCGCGACGGCCGCCGCCGGCGATCGGATGACTCTGCTCATGGGCAGTTCGGCCCGGGTATGCCCAACCAACATCCTGGTTCTGAGTGCCTTGGCCGCACCTTTTATCTTTGTCGCAGGACGGCGATTCGCTCCGGATCGTCCAATGGCCGCCGGAGCCGCCGCGGGCCTGCTTACCGCCGGACTGGCCGCCACCCTGTATGGTCTGCATTGTGCCGAGGTCTCGGCCGTGTTCGTAGCGGTCTGGTACAGCCTCGGCATGACACTGGCTGCGGGTGTCGGCGCGATCCTCGGGCGGTTCGCCTTCCGCTGGTAGGTTCCGTTCCGACGATCACGGCCATCAAACCGCCCTTCCCGGTCTCTACGATTTGCCCAAACCGGGCGTGGCGGCTACATCCCGCGCCTAACTCCCCCCACCGATCAGACGACAGGGCGCACCGCACCTCATGGCGCAGCAATATATTTTCCAGATGCAGGGTCTCACCAAGACCTTCCCCGGCGGCAAGAAGATCTTCGAAAACATCTGGCTGAGCTTCTATGCCGACGCCAAGATCGGTGTTGTCGGCGTCAACGGCTCGGGCAAGTCGACCCTGCTGAAGATCATGGCCGGGCTCGACAAGGAATTCGTCGGCGAGGCCAAGGCCGCCGACGGCATCAAGCGCGGCTACCTCGAGCAGGAGCCTCACCTCGACCCGACCAAGACCGTCTGGGAAAACGCCATCGCCTGGTGCGAGGAAAAGCAGCTGGTCGACCGCTTCAACGCCGTCGCCATGGAACTCGGTGAAAACTACACCGACGAGCTGATGGAGGAGATGACCGCCCTTCAGGAGAAGATCGACGCCGGCGACCTGTGGGACATCGACAGCCGCGTCGAAATGGCCATGGACGCCCTGCGCTGCCCGCCCAACGACTGGGCGGTCGACAACCTGTCCGGCGGCGAGCAGCGTCGTATCGCCCTCGCCCGCCTGCTGCTGTCCAAACCCGACATGCTGCTGCTCGACGAACCGACCAACCACCTCGACGCCGAGTCCGTGGCCTGGCTGCAACATCACCTCGAGGCCTTCCCCGGCTGCGTCATCCTCGTGACCCACGACCGCTACTTCCTCGACCTCGTCACCAAATGGACGCTGGAACTCGATCGCGGCAAGGGCATCCCCTACGAGGGCAACTACTCCAGCTGGCTGGAGCAGAAGACCAAGCGCGTCGTGCAGGAGCAGTCGGAATCCGAAGCCCGCCAGCGCGCCCTGACCCGCGAACTGGAATGGGTCCGCTCGGGAGCCAAGGCCCGTCAGGCCAAGTCCAAGGCCCGTCTCGCCGCCTATGAGCGCATGGTCACCGAACAGGAAGGCCAGCGCGGAGCCCAGACCCACGCGGTCATCCAGATCCCGCCGGGCCCGCGTCTGGGCAATGTCGTGCTGGAAGTCGAGGGGCTGGAGAAGTCCTACGGCGACAAGCTGTTGTTCAACAACCTGACCTTCAAACTGCCGCCCAACGGCATCGTCGGCGTCATCGGCCCCAACGGGGCCGGCAAATCGACCATGTTCAAGCTGATCACCGGCCAGGAACAGCCTGACGGCGGCACCATCAAGGTCGGCGAGACGGTCAAGCTGGCCTATGTCGACCAGAGCCGCGACGCCCTCGATCCCAACAAGACCATCTGGGAAGAGATCTCGGGCGGCACCGATGTGATGATGGTCGGCAAGCGCGAGATCAACACTCGCGCCTATGTCGGCAGCTTCAACTTCAAGGGCGGCGACCAGCAGAAGAAGGTCGGCCAGCTGTCCGGCGGTGAGCGCAACCGCGTCCACCTGGCCAAGACCCTGGCCACCGGCGGCAATTTGATCCTGCTCGACGAACCGACCAACGACCTCGACATCGAGACGCTGCAGAACCTCGAGGAGGCGCTGGACGGCTTCGCCGGCTGTGCCGTGGTCATCTCCCACGACCGCTGGTTCCTCGACCGTCTGGCGACCCACATCCTCGCCTTCGAGGGTGACAGCCACGTCGAATGGTTCGAAGGCAACTTCGAAGCCTATGAGGAAGACAAGAAGCGCCGCCTCGGCGTCGAGAGCCTGATCCCCCACCGGATCAAATTCCAGAAGTTCGGGCGCTAGACCGCTCCGGACCGGCTGGCCGTCTCCCTGCGAGATGGTCAGCCGGTTCTTCACGCGATCCGCGTTCGAAATCTGATTTGCTAGCAGGCCCCGGGGCTGGTGTAGGATCGCTCCATGACCCACCGCCCCGCCATCCTGATCATGCAGCGGCACCTGGCACCGCTGACCTCCTTCCTTGAGGCGACCTATACGGTATACCGCTTTTGGGAAGGCCCGCCGGTCGAGGCCCGCGACGATATCCGGGCCATGATCGTGGCCGGCGAATATCCGCTGGACAAACACCTGATCGAGAGCCTGCCTAACCTGCAGCTGCTGGCCTGTTTCACCTCGGGCTATGACGGCATCGATATCGACTGGTGCCGCGCCCGCGGCCTGCCGGTGACCCACGCCCCCGGCGTCAATCACGAAGACGTCGCCGACCACGCGGTGGGACTGATCCTGGCCGCGCGCCGCCAGATCGTGGCCGGGGACCGGCAATTGCGTACCGGCGGCTGGGTCGCCGATACCCGGACCATCACGCCATCGCTCAAGGGTCAACGGGTCGGCATCGTCGGTCTGGGTTTGATTGGTCAGGCCGTGGCCCGCCGTCTTGTTTCCCTGCGCATGCCCATCCAGTGGTGGGGACCGCGCGACAAGCCCGCCGACTGGCCGCGCGCCTCTTCCCTGCTGGAGCTGGCCCGCGACAGTGATGTGCTGGTCGTGGCCTGCAAGGCCGATGACAGCAACCGGGGCCTGATCTCACGCGAAATCATTGATGCGCTCGGTCCCGATGGCCTGCTGGTCAACGTCGCCCGCGGTCAGCTGGTCGATGAAACGGCGATGATCGAGGCCCTGCACACAGGACGGCTGGGCCAGGCGGCTCTGGACGTCTTCGAGCAGGAGCCCACCGACGCCGCCCGCTGGGCCAATGTGCCCAATACTGTGCTGACCCCGCATACAGCCGGGGCCACGACCGAAGGGGTCCAGGGCATGCTGATGCTGCTGCTCCAGAACCTGCAGGCTTCCTTTGCCGAAGAGCCCCTGAAGTCACCGGTCCCGGACTAGCGGTCACCCGCAAAAAACCAACGCACGGAATTTCCTTGCGCGGTCATATAAGGATATCTTTATATGATTGCCTGTAAGCAGGGACCCATGACACTGACCGCTGACCAGATCGTAGACATTTTGCGCGCCGCCGGGGAGCCGACCCGCCTGCGCGTGCTGTCGCTGCTGGCCGGTGAGGAGCTGTCGGTGATGGAGCTGTCACGCATCCTGGATCAGAGTCAGCCCCGGGTCTCGCGCCATCTGAAACTGATGACCGAGGCCGGACTAATCGAACGTTTCCCCGACGGCGCACGCGTCTTTTACCGCCAGTCGTCGGACCCCGACGCCCGCCTGCTGGTGGATACGATGCTGAATTTGCTGGCAGATGAGGCTGGTGAAGGCGACCACGCCCGCCTGAATGCCGTTCACCGTCAGCGCGAAACCGACGCGGCCGCCTATTTCGAACAGGTCGCGCCCCAGTGGGATCACCTGCGCTCTCTCTACATTTCTGAAAATGCGGTCGAGGCCGCGATCGAGCGTGCCGCGGGCCCGGGTCCCTTCGACCGGGTCGTCGATCTGGGTACCGGTTCGGGCAGGATGCTGACCCTGCTGGGCCGAAAAGCCAGGATGTCGATCGGCCTCGACCTGAGCCAGAGCATGCTGAACATCGCCCGCAGCAACGTGGCACGGTCCGGGCTGGACAAGGTCGAATTGCGTCACGGCGACATCTTCGCCACCCGCTTGCCGCAACAGAGTGCCGATCTGGTCGTGGTGCACCAGGTGTTGCACTACCTCGCCGACCCTGCCGCTGCCGTGACCGAGGCCGCGCGTCTGGTGGCCCCCGGCGGTAAATTACTGATCATCGATTTCGCCCCACACGAGATGGAACAGCTGCGCGAGCAGCACCAGCATCGGCGCCTGGGCTTTAATGACGCGGAGATCCGGGACTGGATCGTCGACGCCGGACTCGAACCCTCTGACTCCATCGCCCTGCCCCCTGAATCGGCGGGTCTGACCGTAACCATCTGGACCGCGGTGCGCGCCGCAAGGGCCAAAAGGAAAGTCGCCTGATGGCTACCCTCTCTGAAGCCCGCGCCTTGCTGCTGTCCCCGCTGGGGCCGGTGGCCCGCGCCGGTCAGAACGACAGTCCCGTGCGGGTCTCGTTCGAATTTTTCCCGCCCAAGTCGGATGAGGCCGAGGCCACCCTGTGGAAGGCCGTGCGCCGGCTGGAACCGCTAAACCCGGCTTTTGTCTCGGTCACCTACGGGGCCGGCGGCTCGACCCGCGAGCGCACCCATCGCACGGTCCAGCGCATGATCACCGAGACCAGCCTGCGTCCGGCGGCCCATCTGACCTGTGTCGAGGCCAGCCGCGACGAGGTTGATGAGGTGATTGCGGGCTACAAGGCCATCGGGGTGGATCACATCGTGGCCCTGCGCGGCGACCCGCCTGGCGGGCACGAAAGCGCCGGCGGCATCGGCGGTGCTTATCAACCGCGCGCCGATGGCTATGCCAATGCGACCGAACTGGCCCGGGCCATCAGCCAGGTCGGTGGCTTCGAGATCACCGTCGGGGCCTATCCCGAGAAACACCCGGAAAGCCCGTCGATTGACCACGACATCGATGTGCTGAAGGCCAAGATCGACGCCGGGGCGACACGGGCCGTCAGCCAGTTCTTCTTCGACATCGACGCCTTCCTGCGCTTCCGCGACCGGATCCGCGCCGCCGGAATCACCATCCCTCTGATCCCCGGCATCATGCCCGTGTCCAATTTCGCGGCCCTGCAGCGCATGAGCGCCAGCTGCGGCACTGCCGTCCCCGCCTGGCTGGCCAGCCATTTCGATGGCCTCGACGACGACCCCGAGACCCGCAAGCTGCTGGCCGCCTCGGTCGCCGCCGAAACCTGCGCCCGGCTGCAGGAAGAAGACTTCGCCGACTTCCATTTCTACACCCTGAACCGCGCCGATCTCGTCTATGCGATCTGTCGGGTTCTGGGCGTGCGGGAGAAAACCCAATGACGTCCACATCCCCTTCCTTCCCCCTTCACGGGGGAAGGTGGCTCGCGCAGCGAGTCGGATGGGGGCCGCTGTTCGCCCGCGACACCCCGACCCGTCGCGCAACCAAAAGACCCCCCATCCGTCAGGCGCTGCCTGACACCTTCCCCCGCGAGGGGGGAAGGATGGTGTCGACATGACCCGTGCCGACCGCATCGCCGCCCTGCATGCCGCCGCCAAGGCCCGCATCCTCGTCCTCGACGGAGCCTGGGGCGTGATGATCCAGCGTCAGAACCTGTCCGAAGAGGATTTCCGCGGCGACCGCTTCACCGCCCACACGGGCCAGATGAAGGGCAATAACGACATCCTGTGCCTGACCCGGCCCGACGTCATCGCCGACCTGCACGACCAGTATTTTGCCGCCGGGGCCGACATCAGCGAGACCAACACCTTCAGCGCCACCGTCATCGCCCAGGACGACTACAAACTGGACGCCCGGTCGGTGTGGGACATCAATCTGGAGGGGGCCAAACTGGCCCGCGCCGCTGCCGACCGCTGGACGGAGAAGGAGCCGCACAAGCCGCGCTTCGCCGCCGGGTCGATCGGGCCGCTGAACAAGATGCTGTCGATGTCGTCGGACGTGAACGACCCTGGCGCGCGGCTGGTCACCTTCGATCAGGTCTATGACGCCTATCGCCATCAGGTGCAGGCCCTGAACGAGGGCGGTGTCGACCTGTATCTGATCGAAACCATCACCGACACGCTGAACTGCAAGGCGGCGATCAAGGCCATCAAGGACCTTGAGGACGAGGGAATGGAGGCCCTGCCGATCTGGATTTCGGGCACCATCACCGACCGCTCGGGACGCACCCTGTCGGGCCAGACGGCCGAGGCCTTCTGGAACAGCGTGCGCCACGCCAAACCGTTCGCCGTCGGCTTCAACTGCGCCCTCGGCGCCGACCTGATGCGGCCCTTCATCGCCGAACTGAGCCGGGTGGCCGACACCCTGGTCGCCGCCTATCCCAACGCCGGTCTGCCCAATGCCATGGGCCAGTATGACGAGGAAGCCCACCAGACCGCCCATTTCCTCGAGGAATGGGCCGCCTCCGGTCTGGTCAACATCGTCGGCGGCTGCTGCGGCACCACGCCGGATCACATCCGCCACACGGCCGAAGTGGTGGCCAAACTGCCGACACGCGCGATCCCGGAACGGCCGGTGGCCATGCGGCTGTCGGGGCTGGAACCGTTCGAGTTGGTGGCGTGATGTCGGCGCTACTGACGCAGGCCGCCTCAGCAGAGGAGGCCGATGATATGGTCGCCGCCTCGCGACTCTACGCTGAGGCCCTTGATGTGGGCGAGGTCGGTGACGCGGACATCGGCATGCGCGCGGCACTCACATTCTTTGAGGCGAAGGACGGAGGGTCACCGTCAATAGACTGCGACGCCTGTTGGTATTTCGATCGCTGGATTGCGCAGGCCGCGATGTGGGGTGCGGGGCTGAACACGATCTACTGGCAGGCTTACGACGCGATGATTTACGGGGACGGTCCCGAGATCACCGACCGCGCGCGCGCGTGGTACGCCCAAGGTTGCCAAGACGCACTTCTGACGCTCGCGGTATACCACCCTGACGAATTCGGAATTCAAGCCAGCGCGTTCGCAGCTGAGCTTCGGCCCCGACGTACCTATCGACAGCGATACCTCTATTCCATCCTCGGTCATCGCTTCGACAAGGTCACCTGATGCGTCCCACCTTTATCAACGTCGGCGAGCGGACCAACGTCACCGGCTCGGCCAAATTCAAGAAGCTGATCATCGACGGCGACTACCCGGCCGCCCTGTCGGTGGCGCGGCAGCAAGTCGAGGCCGGGGCCTCGGTCATCGACATCAACATGGACGAGGGCCTGCTCGACTCGCAGGCCGCCATGGTCACCTTCCTCAATCTGATCGCGGCCGAGCCGGACATCGCCCGGGTGCCGGTGATGATCGACAGCTCCAAATGGGAGGTGATCGAGGCGGGCCTGAAATGCGTCCAGGGCAAGCCGATCGTCAATTCGATCTCGATGAAGGCGGGCGAGGCCGAGTTCCGGCAGCAGGCGGTCAAATGCCTGCGTTACGGGGCCGCCGTGGTGGTTATGGCCTTTGACGAACAGGGCCAGGCCGACACCGCCGCGCGCAAGATCGAGATCTGCACCCGCGCCTATCGCATCCTCGTCGACGAGGTCGGTTTCCCGCCCGAGGATATCATCTTCGATCCCAACATCTTCGCGGTGGCGACGGGGATCGAGGAACACGACAACTATGCCGTCGATTTCATCGAGGCGACCAAGGTGATCAAGGCGACCCTGCCCTGGGCCCGGGTCTCGGGCGGGGTGTCGAACGTCTCGTTCAGCTTCCGCGGCAATGAGCCGGTGCGCCGGGCGATCCATTCGGTCTTCCTGTACCACGCCATCCAGGCGGGCATGGACATGGGCATCGTCAACGCCGGCGACCTGCCGGTCTATACCGACATCGATCCAACCCTGCGCGAGGCGGTCGAGGATGTGATCCTCAACCGGCCCCAGCGGACCAATGTCTCCAACACCGAGCGGCTGGTCGACATCGCCCCCAACTACAAGGGCGACAAGGGCGTGGCCCGGGTCGTCGATCTGAAATGGCGCGACGGCCCCGTCGGCAAGCGCATCGAACACGCCCTGGTCAACGGCATCACCGACTGGATCGTCGAGGACACCGAAGAGGCCCGGCTATCGGTCGAACGCCCGCTGCATGTGATCGAGGGCCCGTTGATGGACGGGATGAATGTGGTCGGTGACCTGTTCGGCGCGGGCAAGATGTTCCTGCCCCAGGTGGTCAAGTCGGCCCGGGTGATGAAGCAGGCGGTCGCCCACCTCGAGCCCTTCATGGAGGCCGAAAAGGCCGGCAAGCCGCGCGAACAGGCGGGCCGGATCCTGATGGCCACGGTCAAGGGCGACGTCCACGACATCGGCAAGAACATCGTCGGTGTCGTGCTGCAGTGTAACAACTACGAGGTCATCGACCTCGGGGTCATGGTCCCGGCCGACCGGATTCTCGACGCCGCCGTTGAGCACAAGGTCGACATCGTCGGCCTGTCGGGCCTGATCACCCCGTCGCTGGACGAGATGGTGTTCGTGGCGCGTGAGATGGAGCGGCGCGGTTTCGACATCCCCCTGCTGATCGGCGGGGCCACCACCAGCCGCACCCATACGGCCGTCAAGGTCGAGCCGGGCTACAAGGCCGGGTCAACGACCTATGTCGTCGATGCCAGCCGCGCCGTCGGCGTGGTCGCCGGCCTGCTGTCAAAGGACGACCGGGCGAAGAACGAGGCCGTCACGCGCGAGGACTATGTCCGTATCCGCGAACAATATGCCCGGGGCCAGGAGGTCAAGGCGCGCGCCACCCTGCCCGCCGCCCGCGCCAACCGCTTCCGGCCCGATCCGGCCACGCCCCTGCCGGGCGCGCCGTCCTTCCTCGGCGTTCGCGCTTTCGACAACTGGGATCTGCAGGATCTGGCCGACCACATCGACTGGACCCCCTTCTTCGCCAGCTGGGAGCTGATCGGCCGCTATCCGATGATCCTCGAGGACGAGATCGTCGGCACCGCCGCGACCGACCTGTTCGCCGACGCCCAGGCCATGCTGAAGCGGATCATCGACGAGAAATGGTTCACGGCGAAGGGCGTGGTCGGCTTCTGGCCCGCCAACGCCGACGGTGACGACATCGCCGTCTATGCCGACGAGAGCCGCAGTGACGAGATCGCCCGCTTCCACACCCTGCGCCAGCAGATCAAGAAGTCGAACGGCAAGCCCAATCTGGCCCTGTCCGACTTCGTCGCTGAAGACGGCAACGACTATATCGGTGCCTTCGCCGTCACCGCCGGTCACGGCGAGCTGGAGGTGGCCAAACGGTTCAAGGACGCCGGGGACGACTATTCATCGATCCTCGCGACCTCACTGGCCGACCGGCTGGCCGAGGCCTTTGCCGAGGCCCTGCACAAGCGGGTCCGCACCGAACTGTGGGGTCATGCTGCGGACGAGGCGCTGAGCGTCGATGACCTGATTGCCGAGAAATATCAGGGCATTCGTCCGGCTCCCGGCTATCCGGCCCAGCCCGATCACACGGAAAAAGCCACCCTGTTCCGTCTGCTGCAGGCCGAGGACAACGCCGGTATGGCCCTGACCGAGAGCTTCGCCATGACGCCCCCGGCCTCGGTCTCGGGCCTGTATTTCGGCCATGCCGAAAGCCACTATTTCGGCGTCGGCAAGATCGATCGCGATCAGGTCGAGGACTATGCCCGGCGCAAGGGCTGGGACCTGGCGACCGCCGAACGCTGGCTGTCGCCGATCCTCAACTACGATCCGGCGGGTTGAGGCCGACCCTCATCCTCATCAGCTGACGGGATCTTCCAGCCCGACGTCGGCCGGGGTGGCCGGCGGGGTCGTGATCCCCTCGCGGATTCGACGCGCCGCGTGCTCGCAACGGCCCGGCAGACCGAAGAAGAGACCAAAGGCCTGACTGCGCACGGCTTCGTCCTGAACCATCAGCGGGGCCCAGCGAGCCGTGGCCTCGGCGGCAGCGGCGCGGGCAGCGGCCCGGGTCGCGGCAGTCTGGCGCGGCGCGGCCGTGCTCAGCGCGGCGCGGAAGTCCGCCGCCTCCAGCTTGCCCAGACGGATGATGTCGAGATCCAGCGGATCGGCATTGGTCAGGCTCTCGCCGATAGCGACATGGCCCGACACCAGGGCGTCGCACCAGGCCACCAGCGGATAGTCGGCCGTCGGCGCGCCGCGCGGCATCGGATTGGCATAGGCCACAGCCTCGCGATAGCGCACGGTATCGGCGCTCTCGAGCGGAGCCGCATTCGTCACCACGAGACCGTCGGGATCCTGCCCCCCGAACCCGAGCGCGGCGACGGCGAGAAAAGCGACAAGCATGGGCAATCCTTATGGGTCTGTCAGGCGAAACCAAACTGTCGTCCCGCTTGCCGCCCGTCTATGGCCATTTCACGGCACCACACCCCCACGGAGAGGCACAAAAAAATGCCGACGCTTTCGCGCCGGCATTGATTTGATCAAGAGGTGAACTCCAGATCAGAACGAGAAGCGTACGCCAAGGTAAGCGCGACGCGGCGCGACCCAGTCATTCGCTTCCTGGTAGGCGTACACACCGTCACCGGCGAGCAGCTTCTGCACAGACGTCGGGCTTTGCTTGTTAAGAATGTTAAAGACGTCGAGGAAGAATTCCGCGTTCCCGATCGGCAGCTGGTGCTCATATTTAAAGCGCATGTCGAGCGTGAAGTACGACGGAGTCGTCTCCGAACCAATGAAGCCCGGCGACAGATAGGTGTCGGTCACGCCATTGTACTCATAAGGCGCGTCCATCGGCGCGAAATAACGACCGTAGATCACCTGCGACGGGGTATAGAGCGCCCCGCTGTTCCAGTTAAACACACCGGCGACCTGCAGACCGAAATCGAAATCATAGGCACCGTAAGCCTTAAACTGGTGCTCAATGTTGCCCGGCTGTTTGGCGTACAGGTTCGGCGCCCGGGGATCGAGCGCGATCCAGTCGCCCTGGAAGTCGGCGTTGCTGTCCGAGTTCGAGTTACCCTTGGCCGCGTTGTGGGTATACGAGACTTGCCCGAACCAGTTATCGACCTTGTACTTCGTCAGGGTGATTTCAAAGCCCGTATAGTCCCGCTTGGCACCGGGCAGAGTGCCGATGACATAGTTCGAGTTCGGGGTCGTGTCGTAACCGAAATACGAAAGCGGGATGTAGAACGGCGAGCCGGGGAAGGCGTAGCCATCAGCTCCATCCGCCGCGGTCGCGTTCGGGTCCGAATACAGGGCCAGATCGAAGTCTTCGAGAATGTCCCGGGTCGCGCGGTGGGTCACTGAGGCCGACAAACCGATACTCGAACCGAAAGTGGTCGAATAGCCGAGCATATATTCATCGGTGTACGGGGTCTTGGTGGTCGGCGCGAACAGGGCGTCCGGCGTCGTGGCTCCACCGCGCACGCGGTAGGTGAGCCATTCCCCGTAGACATTGATCTGCTCGTTAGTGACCGGACCCGTCAGGGCCCCGGCGAAGTCGGACATGTTGTTCCGGACCGGATCATAATAGCGACCGGCGAAACCGAAGACCTTGCTGCGACCATCGTTGAACAGGTCATAGACCACGCTCAGGCGGGGAGCCACATCCCAGTCAAAAGTCGCGACTTTCGAGTCGTCAGAAGCAAAATGCTCCCACTTCTCGGCACGGAGACCCGCGTTGATGGTCAACTGGTCCAGCGTCCAGGTGTCTTGCAGATAAACGGCCTGGCCTTCACTCCGGACTTGGTATGCGCCCTGCACCGCTTCCACGTTGCGAGAGGCGTTCACCATGCCGTTGGGATTTCCAGCAGTGCTGGAGAAGGTGATCGCGTCAACTTCGCTGGCTTCAATAATGCCGTTGAGGTTGGTATCCACCGCAGCCGTAGCCGTCGGGCTGGCCAGGATGGCAGCCTGAATGCGGGCTTGGTCTCCTTGAGCGAACGGCCGGGTCGTCCAGCCACCGACCGAGCTGGTGAAGTCGGCGAAGGTGGCACCTGAATTCGCCAAGGCGATCGAGGTGAAGGTTGCCCCACCCGGGACCGTGCCATTCTCACCGTAGGTGTTGCTCGTGTTCGTATAACCCGCCTTGATCGTGTGGGTGCCGAAGCTGCTGTCGAGGAAATACTCGAAATTGGCACCGTATTCCTCGCGATCGCGGTGAGTTTCGAGATTGGAGCCGGCACCGCCAAGGGAGCGTTGGGCGAGAGTGGAGCCCGGACCGCGATAGGCAACGGTGTTACGGACCGACTGATCGGCAGCCAGGCGCGACACTTCGCCCCCATGCTGGAACCAGTAGGCGTTGACCAGCAGGTCGCCCCAGGTGTGCGAATAATCGACCTTGTAGTTGTCGCCACCCTGAATCTGACGCGAGTCACGATTGTTCAGAGTGGTCGGGGAGGACGAGCCGCTGATTTCGGTCGGGTCACTGAACCAGCTGACCGACAGACGGTCGTCGTTGGTGACCTGCCAGGTGGCCTTGGCGAACGAATATTCGGCGTCGTTCGTAACCGAGCGCAGCAGGGCACCGGTGGTGCCGTCCAGAACTTCATCCTCGCGGTGCTTCTTCTGATACGAACCGAAGATCCACAGCCGATCTCTCAGGATCGGCCCACCCAGGGTGAAGGCGGAGTCATAGGTCGAAAAGCCACCGGACGTGTTGTGATCGTCGGTAGCGACCAGACTGTCGTTCTGGAGGTAGTAGTTGAGCGAACCGTGCCATTCATTACCGCCCGACTTGGTCACCACCCGCGAGATCAGGCCCGAACCACCGGCGTATTCCGCCGGCACGCCGCCGACGATAACCTGTTGTTCCTGAATGATCTCGGAGTTGAAGTTGGAGCCGAAAGTACCGGTGGCCGGGTCCGTAACGTCCACGCCGTCGAGGTAGTAGACGTTGTCGGTCGAGGTACCGATCCGGCCGCCGACGTCGGAATAGTTGACGCCCGAGCGCGACGAGGGGTTGCCGTCGCTGGGCTTCACGCCCGGGACCAGCTGCAGGTAGCTCTGATAATTACGGCCGGTCGGCAGTGATTCGACCGTTTCCAGCGTCAGCGTCGTACTGACGGTCGCCGAGGTCGTGTCCACGGCGGCCAGCGAACGACCGGTAACAACCACATCGGCCACGGACGTCGCGCCGCCGGTCGTACGGCCCAGGGCGTAACGCAGGCTGAGATCCCGGCCACTGACCACCGCGACGTCATCGGCGGTGAAGTCGGCGTAGCCGGGGGCGACCACCTGAACCGAATAGTTGGTCGAGGGATCCAGGCCCGACAGGCGGGCGCGGCCCGATGCGTCGGTCACGGCGGTCTTTGATACCAGACTGTCCGGCGAACTGACGGTCACGGTGGCACCGGACAGCGGCTGGCCTTCCGTTCCGGTGATGCCGATGGTCAGGGTACCCGTTTGCGACTGCGCAAAGGCGCTCGTCGGCGCAACAACCAGCGTCAACGCCGGGACGGCGGCCAGGGCCATCAGGGCCGCGCCACCGATCATGGTCGACTGCAACAGTCGTTGCTTGATCATTTGAGTTCTCAAAATACATTCCTCCTGGTCATTACGGCATCAGGTCGATGGGAAACGGCTGCCCGCCGAATGAATCCGGGAATCACTTGAGTCCCGAAACATGCCCCCTGCCCGTACCCAGGGACCGTACCCATGCCAAACAAGCTTCCGCCATAAGAATTACGCGTCCGTAACAAACTTGCCCCCGTATTGTCGCATTCCAGCCACGGTTGAACGTTTACGGTTTTTATGTTTTCGCGACGAAAGTTGCCGTCTCGGGCTGCCCCGGAGGGCGGATGTTCGCGCCAGTGGATCGACATCGGGCAAGCTTCACCGGTCGCAAACTGCGCTGACCAGAGCGTCACATCGGAACACCAGGGAAGATAGCCGCCGTCCGTGGCGGCCCACCCGTGACGGCCCGTCCGGACGGGCGAATCATATGCCCCGGTCCGAAGGGGCCTTCGGGACGCCGGCCCGTTCCTGACACCAATCGCCCAAGAAAAAAGGCGGCGGGGTTTCCCCCGCCGCCCTCAGTCTTGAGTTCCAGATCGAGATCTAGAAGCGCATCCGTGCGTTCAGGGAGAACGTACGACCCAGGACACGATAGACCTGCGGGTCGGTGTTGCCCTGCGAGAAGATGCCGTTCAGCGTTTGCGGCGGCTGCTCGTCCAGCACGTTACCGACGAAGGCCGAGATCGCGACTGCATCGGTCACGTTCCAACGTGCGGACATGTCGATATAGGAAGCGACCGGCTGGTAAGGCGTGATGGTGAAGCCGAAGCCCGGATCATCAGACAGCTTGGGCAGGTAGCTCCAGCGCGTCATGAAGGTCCAGTCGTTGATATCATAGAACGCGGTCAGAGTGTTCTTGAAGTCGAACGTCGCGCCACCGATACCGGCACTGGTGGTGCCGACAAACTCGGAGCCGTTGATCGTGTACGAGTCCACGAAGCTGGCCAGTTCACTGATCCGCAGACGGCCGGCGAGGCCGAGATCGGTGAGATCAACCGAGTATTCCATGGTCAGGTCGACACCGTTGGTGGCGAGTTCACCCTGGTTGCCACGCGAGGTGTTCACGTAGTCGACCTGGCCGTTGGCCGGATCACGAACGACGCGGGCGCAGGAAGCGGCGACGTTGTTCGTGTAGCAATCGTTGATGAAGAACTGGGCACCAAACGACCGGATAACATCGGTGATTTTGATGTCGTAGTAATCCACCGCCAGGCTCAGCTTGCCGATCGGCAGGAAGTCCGGCTGGGCCACGAAACCAGCCGTAAAGGTCTGGGCGTTTTCCGGCAGGAGGTTCGGGTTACCGAAGGCGAAGGCTTCGACCTGGGAGTTGCTCTGGTTAAAGGTGGCCCAGGAAGCAGGCAGGATAGCACCACCGGTTTGGGTCGAGCAGAACGCAGCAGCCGGGCCGGTCGCACCGTTACAGGGATCGATGTAGCCCGGGAAACCCTGGTCACCGTTCTGGAACAGTTCGAACACGTTCGGAGCCCGCGTGGCTTCGTTGTAGACGGCGCGGAAACGGAGCCAGTCAACCGGCGCAAATTCCAGACCGACCTTGCTGGTCCAGACTTTACCGATCGAGGAGTAGTCCGAGTAACGCAGGCCCAGCTCGAGGCCGAGGTAGCTGGCGTAGGGCAGGTCCGCGAGCAGCGGCACCGAGATTTCGGTGTAGAGCTCTTGAACATTGACCGCGCCGGCCTGGTCCTGGGTCGCGTTGAAGCCGAAGATGTTACCGGTACGCTGTTCGTTGTCGACGCGGAACTGGGCAGAGGTTTCACGATATTCGAAACCGAAGACCGTCGCGACCGGACCAGCGGGAAGCTGGAGCAGGTTACCGCGGGTGAAGCCGGCGATCCGCGTCTCTTCCACGTCAGTGGCGGAGAAGGTGTTGACGCGGACGAACGACTGCATGGCGGCGGTCATGGTGCCTGCACCGAACAGATCGATCGGTACGCAACCCGGCAGGGCGTTGACACCGAGCGAAAGGCCGCTGGTGGCGTCCTGGCAGCCGGCGAGGCCTTGCGACAGAGCGGTCGCATTGACGCTGTTTTCGGCACGGCTGTCGAACTTGTTCGAGCCGAACGAAGCGGTCAGGCTCCAGTCCCAGGCGGGGCTGAACTCACCTTCAAGCGTCGTCAAAAGGTAGAACGAGTTGTTCTCGTTAAACGCGTTGCGGGTACCGACTTCGTTCATACGACGGTTGATGCCGAACGAAGCAAGCGGGGTCGGACGCGACTGCAGGGCAGCCCACAGATCCGGGTGGCCGGTCGAGATCAGCGCCTGCATGGCCGGGGTCAGCGAAACGGTCAGACCGGTCGCCGGCGTCGGAGCCAGTTGAACCTGCGAGGTGCTGTTGACGTAGTTCAGGTGAACCTTGGCCCGCAGGGTGTCGGAGAAGTCGTAGGTGCCGATGGTGGTGAAGTTGACACGCTCGGCCGGGATGATCAGGAAATTGTCCGGCGCATAGTTGTAGCGCGAGGACCCTGCGGCACGATCCGGAACACCGCAGGCGCCCGCAACGTTGCGGGGCTCGAGCGAGCCGGCGTCGTTGAACGACAGGTTGCGGTTGGAGCTCGACCCATAGGCCACATTCGGCGTCGCCGGGTTACAGTCGTGATCGTAGCTGGCGAACTGGCCCGCAGTCAGCGGGTTGGCATTGAGAGCCGCGGGGTTGAACGGGTTGGCAGTAGAGTTAGCGATCCAGCCCCAGGCCGGCGTCGCCGAACCACCCGAGAACAGTACACCACCGCCGGCAGCGGCAGCGGCAGCGGCTTCAGCCGCCGTGTCGCAGACATAGGCTTCTTCAAAGTCAGGACGGTTCGAGCAAAGCGCGCCCGAGGTCCGCGAGAAGTCGAAATCACCCTGGCTGGCCGAACCACGGTTATAGTAGGCGGCGTAGGCGGTCATGTTGCCACGACCGTTGGCGAAATTGCCGCCCATCAGGCCGTTGACTTCCACTTCCGGCGCGTCGCCGTTCCACGAAGAACCGTAGGTCACCGACATCTCGGCACCTTCGTAGTTGTCCTTCAGGATGAAGTTGACCACGCCCGAGATGGCGTCCGAACCGTAAACGGCCGAGGCACCACCGGTCACCACTTCGACGCGCTGCACCAGCGAGGCGGGGATGGTGTTCAGGTCGACCGTACCCGAGGTCGAGGACCCGGGGATGCGCTCGCCGTTGACCAGCACGAGGTTACGGTTTGCACCGAGGCCGCGCAGGTCGATGGTGGCGAAGTCTTCGCCGCCCGAGTTGTTCGAGGTGCGCATGTTACCCGGAACGACCTGGGGCAGCTCGTTGAGAAGCGACTCGACCGTAAGGGTCTGGGTCAGCTCGAGCTGCTCCTGACCGACGGTAGTGACCGGGCTGATCGCGGTGAAGTCCTGACGGACGATACGCGAACCGGTGACGACGACATCCTCAACCTGGGAGGCGGCCGGCTGCGTCTGCGCCATTACGGGCGCGGCGAATGCGACGAGGCCGCCGATGATGGTGGTTGCCAGCAACTGCTGGCGGATGGTGTGAGCTTTCAAAGCTTGTTCCTCCTGGGATTCGACGTCGGACCGGTGGGCCTCAGAGCCGAAATGACAGACATGATCTACAGTTCACCGTGGCGACACATACACCGCAGTTCGAGGCAAACTATGCGCTTCGCCCCCATTTAGGCCACTACAATTGCACATCCGTAACAAACTTGCCCCCGGACTGTCGTATTCCGGCCACGTTCGCGCAGCGGGCGATCTCTGGCGAGCAGGATCATGTTCATGCATAAAGAGGGGGCGCGCGCGTCCCGCGTGCTCTCGAGCGCCCCAGCCATGACCCGACCGATCCTTATCCGCCTCTCGACTGTCGCGATCCTGAGCCTGTCAGCCGCCACGCAAGTCGCCGCCCAGCCTGCCCAGACGGGGGTCGGCGGCCCTGCCGGCGAGCGGGCGGGCCTGCTGGCCGAGCTGGTCGCCTGTCGCTCCCTCGGCGATCCCGCGGCGCGCCTGAGCTGCTTTGACGTCGCCGCCGGCGCGCTGGACACGGCGGAACGCCAGGGGGACGTCGTGGTCGTCGATCGCAACCAGATCAGCACCGCCCGCCGCGAGAATTTCGGATTCCATCTACCGTCCCTGCCGAATCTGTTCGAGCGCAACGGGCAGCCCGAATCAGTGACGTCGATCGAATCAACCCTGGCCAGCGCGACCGAGAACTGGGAGGGCCGCTGGACCTTCACCCTGACCGACGGCAGCGTCTGGCAGCAGATCGACACGGCCTATGTCAGCTTCCGCAACCGCGGCAATCCACCGGTGACTGTGCGCAGCGCGGCGCTGGGCAGTTTCCTGCTGGTCGTCGGCGACAGCCGTTCGGTCCGGGTGCGTCGGCAGTAGGCGCGGGGGACCGCTCTACTCTCTAGCGCTGGATCATGACGCGCGTGGCATAGGGCACGGGCTCGGGCGTGCAGGAGGCCGCAACCAGTTGCGTCGCCATGAGACACAACAGGGCCGCGGCGACCGGCAGAAGCCGATTTGATACAGCCAAGGCTATGGAAACGGCCATGACAGGCACTCCCGAACAGATTTACGAGAGATTAACGCAAGGGTCGGGCCGCCACCGGCACCGGAAGCCTTGCCGGTCTTGGAGCGCGCCTTGATCCCGTTCGTCCGCCAGTTCGACTTTGCCTATGGCCGTGCGGACCGGGTCTCACCGCTGATCCGGCGGGTGATCGCCGACAATCCGGGCCCGTTCACCTTCACCGGGACCGGAACCTATATCGTCGGCCGACCCGACCCGGGGGCGCGCGTGGCGGTGATCGACCCGGGTCCGGCCGACGACGCTCATCTGCAGGCCCTGTTACGCACGGTCGAGGGCCAGACCGTCAGCCATATTCTGGTGACCCATACCCATCTGGACCACGCGCCGCTGGCTCGTCCCCTGGCCGAAGCGACCGGGGCAACGATTCTGGCCGCCGCGCCCTTGGTGGGATCGCACGATACGGCGGTGGCGATTGAAGAGGATGATGACGACGACTTCCAGCCCGACCAGATCCTGGCCGACGGCGAGGTCGTGGCCGGCGACGACTGGACGCTGGAAACCCTGGCCACGCCGGGCCACGCCTCGAACCACCTGACCTTCGTCCTACGCGAGGAGAACGCCCTGTTCAGCGGCGACCATGTGATGGGCTGGTCGACCACGGTGGTGGCCCCGCCGGACGGCAGCATGGTCGCCTATATAAAGAGTCTGGACGCGGTCATCGCCCGGAACTTCACGACCCTGTGGCCGACCCATGGCGCGCCGGTCACCGATCCGGGCCCCTTCCTGGCTGCCTATCGCGCCCATCGAATCGCGCGCGAACAGCAGATCCTGGATCGATTACAGGCAGGTGACCGCACCATCGCCGCCATGGTGCCGATCCTCTATGCGGCCGTGGACCCACGACTGTGGCCGGCGGCCAGCCTGTCAGTTCTGGCCCATCTGGAGAAATTGGTCAGCGAGGGGCGGGTGGCCGCCGGACCGGGACCGGCGCTGGGCGCGACCTACGACCCGGCCTGAAGCCCGGCGACGATCTTCGCGGCCAACCGGCAGGCGGCGTCGCCCTGGGGGCGGCTGTCGCGGGCCGAGACACGAACATCGGTACGGCCCGGACGAATCCGGATCACGGCGTCATGGCGCAGGCCGAACCAGAAGCCCGCGTGCACGCCCTCGGACTGGAACAGCCCGGCCTTGCTCACCTGGAAGCCCGCGTCCTCCAGCGCCGTCGTTGCCGTCCCGGCGCGGATCTGGCGCGGAACGGAGTCCAGCCCGGCACAGGTCTGCGGCGCATTCGGGGCCTGCGCAGCCGTCCGCAGGGCGAAGGTTTCAGGAATAAAGCCCGGCGGGTCTTCGGCATTGGTGGTGGCATCAAGCGGCGACACCATGGCCAGCCGGGCCTGCTGGTGCAACATCACACCGACCGTCCCCGCCGCGATCAACAGGGTAGTCAGGGCCATGAGTCCCAGCCGCCGCAGGTCCCGGAAGGCCAGAACCACGGCCAGGGTCCCCGCGGCCAGGCCTGCCAGCGCCACCCAGCGCCCAATCTGCAGAGCCAGAAGGTCGCGGCCCACATCCTGCGACCACAAGCCGAACCGGGTTCCCAGAACGGCGACGAACACCAGCAGCGGAGCCGCCACCGCGGCCAGCGCCAGCCAGCGCATCATGGCCCGCGGGGATTGCCGCGCCCGTCTGTCAGATCCGGCCATGGTGGTGCCCTCCCCGCGTCAGCCCGCGCCGGGCAGACGATAGTCCTTCATCTGCTCGCGCAGCCCCTTCTTGTCGATCTTGCCGGTGGCCCCCAGCGGAATATCGTCGACGAAGACCACATCGTCAGGCGTCCACCATTTGGCGATCTTGCCCTGCAGGAAGTCGAGGTGTTCCTGCTTGTTCTGGCTCTGGCCGGGCTTGAGCTTGATCAACAGCACCGGACGCTCGTCCCATTTGGGATGGGCCGCGCCGATCACGGCAGCCAGCTCGACCTTGGGGTGGCCGACGGCGATGTTCTCGATCTCGATCGAGCTGATCCACTCACCGCCAGACTTGATCACGTCCTTGGCGCGGTCGGTGATCTGCATGAAGCCCTGTTCGTCGATGGTCGAGACGTCACCGGTGTCGAAGAAGCCCTCGGAATCCAGGATACTTCCGCCCTCATCCTTGAAATAGGCTCCCGCGATCGTCGGGCCCTTGATCATCAGACGGCCGTAGGTATGCCCGTCGTGCGGCATCTCCTGACCGGCGTAGTTCTTGAGCTTGAGCTCGACGCCCAGCGGCGGCGTGCCCTGTTTGACGCGCCATTTCATCTGCTCGTCGTACGGCAGGGCGGCCAGTTCGGGCGGCAGGTTGGACAGGGTCCCGATCGGCGAGGTTTCGGTCATGCCCCAGCCCTGCAGCACCTCAATGTCGAACTCATCATGGAAGGCACGGATCAGGCTCTCGGGCACAGCCGAGCCGCCGATCAGCACCCGCTTGACCGTGGGGATCTTCAGATTGTGTTCGCGCAGATGGGCCAGCAGTCCCTGCCAGACCGTCGGCACGGCGGCCGAGAAGGTCACGCCCTCGGTCTCGATCAGCTCATAGATCGAGGCCCCGTCCATCTGCGCTCCGGGCAGGACCAGTTTGGAACCCGCTCCCGGGCCGCCGAAGGCGATACCCCAGGCGTTGGCGTGGAACATCGGCACCACCGGCAGGATCACCTCGCTGGGGCTGGCCCCCAGCACCGTGGCCTGCAGGCCGAGCAGCGTATGGATGAAGTTGGAGCGGTGCGAATACAGTACCCCCTTGGGATTGCCGGTCGTGCCCGAGGTATAACAGAGGCCGCAGGCGGTCTGTTCGTCGAACTCTCCCCAGGCTGCGTCCCCGGTCGCCTCGGACAGCACCTGCTCATAGCATTCGGCGGCGGGCAGCTTGGTCGCCGGCATGTGCCATTCGTCGGTCATGACGATGACCTTCTCGACACAGGGACAGTGCGGCAGGATCGCCTCGAGCAGGGGCACGAAGGTCAGGTCGACGAAGATCATCCGGTCTTCGGCGTGATTGATGATGTAGATCAGCTGTTCCGGAAACAGGCGCGGGTTCAGGGTGTGGCACACCGCCCCGATGCCCATGATGCCGTACCAGACCTCCATATGGTTGCCGGTATTCCAGGCCAGGGTGGCAATACGGTCGCCGGGCTTCACCCCCCAGGCCAGCAGGGCGCTGGAGACCCGTTTGGAACGATCGTGAATCTGGCCGTAGGTGGTGCGGACAATCGGCCCCTCGACCGAGCGGGTGACGACCTCACGATGACCGTGCCAATTTTTCGCATGATCGATGATCTTGTCGACCGTCAACGGCCAGTCCTGCATCAATCCAAGCATCGATATCCCTCGCCTGCGTCTGCTGATCGAAACGCTTGAACCCACGCTATCGGGGTGATTGGCGATAAGCAACGTGACGCAAGGTCAGCTCCGGGCGCATCGCACATGGCCTTTCCGTCCGGGTCCCCCTAGAAATCCGGACAGGTCCAGGCGGAGTCACACATGAGTATTCTGATCGGCATTACCGGCGGTTCGGGGTCCGGCAAGAGCACCCTGGCCGAAACACTGGTCTCGGTCCTGCCTGACGGAGTCGCCGTACTGCTGCGCGAGGACGCCTATTATCGCGACGCCGCCGGGCTGGTCGATTTTGACCCGACCACCTTCGATTTCGACGACGTCAGCGCCCGGGACCATACCCTGATGATCGCCGATCTCTCGGCCCTGAAGGCGGGACAGGACATCATCGCCCCCATCTATTCCTTCATCCACCACGGCCGCGAGCCGGGCGGGGAACCCATACCCGCCGCCGAGGTGGTGGTGGTCGAGGGGACCCACGTCCTGTGCACGCCCGAGCTGGCAGCCCTGTTCGATATCCGGGTGTTTGTGGACACGCCCGCCGACATCCGTTTCATCCGCCGCCTGCTGCGCGACCAAACCGAACGCGGTCGCACCGCCGATTCCGTCATCGCCCAGTACCTGTCCACGGTGCGACCCGGCCACGAACGTCTGACCGAACCGTCCCGGGTCAGGGCCGACTTCATCGTCGCCGACGCCACCGCCGCCGTCAGGCTGGAGGATCCCCAGGCGGTGGTGCGGCTGGTCGCCCCCGTTCTGGCCCATCCACTGTTGCACCCGTGGCATCCTGACTGACCATCGATTCACGAACACGGTTCCCGAGACTTGCCCGAAAGAGCCACAAGCTTCAGGGTAGGGGCAGTAAACAGTTGTTGATTGTCCCATGCCCGGCAGCGCCGTTCTCCAGTCGCCTCCCTCCGACGTCCGTCGGGACGCCATCGTCCGGTATGCCCGACAGCAATTCCTGAGCGTCGGCTATGCCGCCACCCGGATCGAACCGATCGCCCGGGAAGCCAGCGTCTCGACCGCGACCCTCTATGCCTATTTCCCCGGCAAGACCCAGCTGTTCGCCGCCGTCATCGCCGATACAGCCGAGGATTTCAGTCAGCGGATGCGCATGGTCCGGACAGCGTCAGGACCGGCCCGGGAGCAACTTCTGCTCTTCACCAGGACCTATGCGGAGTTCATGAGCGACCCGTTCGTGCGCTCGGTTTTCAGTCTGGTCATGGCCGAACGCCCCCGCTTCAAGGCCGTCGCCACCCGCTTCTTCGAAAAGGGTCGGCGGGATTTCGGCGGAGCCCTGATCAGCGCCCTCGACGCCCTGCGCGAAAGCGGCCAGCTCAAGTTCGAAAAATCATCCTGGGCCGCCGGACAGCTAATGGGCCTGGTCGAACATCCGGTGTTCTTCGTGCCGCTGATGGCCGGCGAGGACCTTCCGGCCCGGCGATCCTGTACCCAGATCGCCACCGACGCCGTCGAAACCTTCATGGCGCGGTACGGGGTCTAGCTCCGTCAGGGCCAGAGACGTTCGCGACTCCAGGTCTGACCCTTCCGCTGGAACCGAAGGCGGTCATTCAGGCGAAAGGGCCGGTCGCGCCAGAACTCGACCGTGTCCGGCACCAGCCGCCAACCGGTCCAGTGCTCCGGACGCGGCACGTCCTGATCTGCAAAACGGGCGGTTTCCCGCGCCACCGCGGCCTCCAGCGCCTCGCGACTGTCCAGCGGCCGTGACTGGTCCGAAGCCCAGGCCCCGATCCGGCTCTCGCGGGCGCGGCTGGCGAAATAGGCGTCGGCTTCAGCCGCGCCGACCCGTTCGACCGTCCCGCGCACCCGCACCTGCCGCCGCAGCGATTTCCAGTGGAATACCAGCGAGGCCGCCGGACATGACGCCAGTTGCTCACCCTTGGCGCTCTCGCTGTTGGAATAGAAGGTGAAGCCGCGGGCATCGACGTCCTTGAGCAGGACGATGCGGCAATCCGGCAGACCGTCGGCGTCCACCGTGGCCAGGGTCATGGCATTGGCGTCGCTCGGCTCGGTCCGCCGGGCATCGGCCATCCAGTCGACGAACAGGCCGGTCGGCTCATCGCGTTCGAAAATACTGTCGTCACCATTGGCGGCCAGGGCGGCGGCGTAATCAGCCGCATACTCTTCACGGGTCGGGCTGGGTGGGATCACGGGTGAGGTCATGCCCTGACTTAGCGTGGATCAGCGGGGTCGGGAATGGGCCGCGACCTACGGTCACGGTTAACCGCCCGTTGACCCTGTTCGGCGTTCTAGTGGGAAGATGCATATCCGTTCCCATCCCGAGATTACGTCGATCCATCAGGCCTATGCCCTGCTGGGCCTGGCCGGTCCGGTGGACGGTCCGGGCCTGACCCGGGCCTTCCGGGCCGCCGTCAAGGCGGCGCGGCCGGACCTGCCCGGTGGCGATGCGGACCGGTTCCGCAGGGTCATCGCCGCCTGGCGTCTGATCCAGATCGAAGGCACCCCCCGGCCCGCCCTGGCGGCCCCCGAGGCCCGTCCGGCAGCCCGTCCGGTGGTCGGCATCACCCCGATGGAAGCCCTGAACGGCGGCCGGACCCGGGTGACCCTGGGGGGGCGCACCCTGCGCGTCACCGTGCCGTCCGGCCTGCGCACCGGTGAACATCTGCGGCTGAAGGGGGGAGCCGTCGACGGATCCGACCTGTATCTGGCCGTGCTGATCCGCCCGACCGACGACCTGTCGGTGATGGGCGACGACCTGTTCATGTCCTGGCCGGTGTCGCCGCGGCGGCTGGAAGACGGCGGCCGCATCGAGATCGAGACCCATGCCGGACTCCGTCAGGCCTGGATCGTCGCCGACATGCAGACTCCGGTGCGCCTGCGCCTGCGCGACCTGGGCCTGCCCGCGCGCGGGACCAGGACCCGGGGCCATCTGTTCGTGACCCTGACGCCGAGCAGCGACGTTCCCTCTTCGGCCGAGGATCTGCTGGCCCGTTTCACCCGCGTCTGGACGGCGGACCGTCTGGCGGCCTAAGCCGGAGGCACCATGTCCCACAACACCTTCGGCCATCTGTTTCGTGTGACCACCTGGGGCGAGAGCCACGGGCCGGCGATCGGCTGCGTCATCGACGGCTGCCCGCCCCTGATCCCCCTGACCGAGGCCGACCTGCAGCCGTGGCTGGACCGGCGCAAGCCCGGCGGCAGCCGCTTCGTCACCCAGCGGCAAGAGAGCGATACGGCCCGCATCCTGTCCGGCGTGTTCGACGACGGCAACGGCCCGGTCACCACCGGCACGCCGATCGCCATCCAGATCGACAATGAAGACGCGCGCTCAAAGGACTATGGCGAAATCGCCCGCGCCTACCGCCCCGGCCACGCCGACTTCACCTACCAGGCCAAATACGGCGTCCGCGACCACCGTGGCGGCGGCCGCTCCTCGGCCCGCGAGACGGCGATGCGCGTCGCCGCCGGAGCCGTAGCCCGCAAGGTGCTGGGCCCGGATATCCGCATCCGCGCGGGTGTGGTGCAACTGGGTCCACACCGGATCGCCCCTGAGGCCGTCGACTTCGACGCGGTGTATGACAACCCCCTCTTCGCCGCCTCGGCCACGGTCGTGCCAGCGTGGGAAACCTACCTCGACGGCATCCGCAAGGCGGGCTCGTCGATCGGGGCGGTGGTGGCCTTGGAGGTCACCGGCCTGCCCGCCGGCTGGGGCGCACCGGTCTATGGCAAGCTGGACGCCGAACTGGCGGCGGCCCTGATGTCGATCAATGCGGCCAAGGGCGTCGACATCGGCGCGGGCTTCGACTCCGCCGAACTGACCGGCGAGCAGAACGCCGATGAGATGCGGCTGGGTGACGATGGCCGGCCGGTCTTCCTGTCCAACCATGCCGGCGGCGTGCTGGGCGGCATCTCGACCGGCCAGCCGCTGACGGCGCGGGTAGCGTTCAAGCCGACCTCATCGATCCTGACCCTGCGACAGACCATCACCCGCGACGGCACCGAGACCGACATCCGCACCAAGGGCCGACATGACCCCTGCGTCGCCCTGCGCGGTGTCCCGGTGGTCGAGGCCATGGCCGCCTGCGTCCTCGCCGACGCCATGCTGCGACACCGGGCGCAGGTGGGGTGATCAAGGGAGTCCCGACCCGGGTCTGGCTCACCTACCATCGCGACACCCTCGTCGGTCTCGGCATCATGGCGGGGTTTGCCGCTCTGGCTGCGATTGTCGGAGCGATCCTGCTGATTCCGAATGGACCGACCAGCCGGGAGGTCGGTGTCGTTACCGGGTTCGGAATGCGCGAGACAGAAGAGGGCTCCTACCGGGTTATGTCAGTCCGCATAGGCGATACGGTGGACCGCGTTCGTGCCCCGGCCCGCCCCGATTGCCGTGTTGGGGACCGCGTCACGCTTAGCCGCGTGCCGCACTGGTGGGGGTCGACCCGCGGCATCGCGCGCAGCAATGGCAAGGCTTGCTCCCGCCCAACCGACGATGCGCGCCGAAGCCCCCTTCCGCAACAGTAGATGTTACCTATATGGTTTGCGAACCGACGTCGGGTGCTGTTACGCCGACGTCGCAGGGAGACCGCATCATGATCGACGTCAGACCCTTTGCCAGCCTCGGCGGTGCCGACCACGGCTGGCTCAACGCCAAACACCATTTCTCGTTCGCCGACTATTACGACCCCAAACGGATGAGCTGGGGCCGGCTGCGCGTCTGGAACGACGACGAGATCGCCGCCCAATCGGGCTTTCCGCCCCACCCGCATTCGGACATGGAGATCATCACCTATGTCCGCACCGGGGCCATCACCCATGAGGATTCCATGGGCAACAAGGGCCGCACCGAAGCCGGCGACGTCCAGGTGATGAGCGCGGGCACCGGCGTGCGTCACTCCGAGGCCAATCTGGAGGACGAGACCACCACCCTGTTCCAGATCTGGATCGAGACTGACAAGCCCGGCGCGAAACCCGGCTGGGGGGCGCGCGCCTTTCCCAAGTCCGACCGCAGCGGCCGGTTCTCGGTGCTGGCCTCGGGCGATCCGGCCGACGAGGCCCTGACCATCAACGCCGACGCCCGGGTGCTGGGTGCGACCCTGACCGCGGGGGAAACCGTGCGCTACAGCCTGCCCGCCGGCCGCCGCGCCTATCTGGTGCCCGCCGTCGGTACGGTCGAGGTCAATGGCACCCCCCTGAACGCCCGCGACGGCGCGGCCATCATGGACGAGGCCGAGATCATCATCACCGCCGGCAGCGACGCCGAACTGGTCATGGTCGACAGCCGCTAGCGGCTGGGTCAGGCTCTGTTCATGCTTTCATGATCAGAACGGGATGTCCCCGGAGCGCCCATATGACCCGATCGATCCCCCGTCTCGCCGCCCTGTCCGCCATTCTGGCCGGATCGCTGATGCTGCAGGGCTGTCTGGTCGGGGCGGTCGTGGGCGGGACCGCGGCGGTGATCGGCGGCACGGCCAAGGTCGCCGGATCAGTGGTCGGGGCCGGCTTCGACGCCGTCACCACCTCGGACGAGGAAACCAAAGCCAAACGCGAACGTGAGCAGCGCGACTACGAACGCGAACAACGCCGTTGTGAACAGCGGCAGGCCCGCGGGCGGCGCTGCTGAGCCTGATGGATGGGGCTGACGCCCGGAATCATTGCCGCTGCCGCCTCGCCCGCCCGCACATCGTCACCGGCTAGGGCGAAAAGCGGTCCTCCCGACGACTTAAACGGGTGGACAGCGGAACTCGCCGATAGCAGATTGAAGGGATGCGGAACTTATTCCTCCTCGGTCTTGCTATCGTCACCGCAAGTCCTGCCCAGGCGCAGGAAGCGGAACTGGCTGGCTTCAGCGGAGCGCTGCGTGGATGCGAGGAATGGGTGCTGAACCCGGCCAGCTGGATTGATGGCCCTGCCCCCTTCGAGTCAGCGGTCGGACTCGGAGACAAAATGGGTTTGGTCGCAGAAATAGACCAGGCTTCCCTTCCCCCGCCGGCATTGAGACAGGCTAATCACTACTGGAGGATCAACTCGACAGCCACAACAGGCTACGTCCTCGTGGTGTCTGACCAGCTGCCTATGTGCCATATCTCGGGGGGCGGCGACGCGGACCTGCAGCCGGTCGTGGAGACCGTGCTCGCAACTTCCGATTTTTCCAGCCGCTGGGAGCAAACCAGCGTTGAGGAACACCAGGGTTTGAGGTCAACCATGTTCCGAAGTCGCGTTGATCCGTTGTTTTCCGCGACCGTCACCCGAGCAAAAAACCCCGGCGCTCGAAAAGACCGTGTCCAAGTGCTTGTCACAGCAACCTACGAGCTTGAGAACTGATCGAGGCCGGGCCTGCCAAGTCGCTGCTAATCTAAAGCGTCAGCGTGCAGCGCTCATGAATGGTCGGGCGGGCCACCGTAATCCGGCTCAACCCCGGCCAATCCGGCTTCAGCTGTTCCACGAACCACAGGCACAGGTTTTCGAGGCTGGGCAGTTCCAGCCCGGCCTTCTCGTTCAGCATGCCGTGATCCAGTTCCCCGGCCGCGACCTTCAGGGCCCGGTCCAGCGCGCCCAGATCGGCGACCCAGCCATGCTCGGCATCCAGCGTCGCCGAGCGCACCGTCGCCTCGACCGTGAACGAGTGGCCGTGGACGCGGCGATAGATGCTGCCCTCGGGTTCGTTGGGGAAGTGGTGGGCGGCGTCGAACGTCGCCTGTTTGGTGATCTCGAACATCATCATGTCTAGCGGACGCCAATGTATTTGTGGGTCTGGACGCTGAGGCGCCATTTGGGGTGGGTCAGGCAGTAGTCGAGAGCGGCGGCGGTATTGGCCTCACGCTCGGGGCCATCCATCGGCTGCAGCCAGAAGCGTTCGAACTCCAGATGTTCGAAGCGGTCCGGCATGGCCGTGGCCTGGGGGAAGACCAGCTTCAGCTCCTGCCCTGTGGTCTGAACAACCGGAGCCTCGGCCTTGGGACTGACGCAGACCCAGTCGATCCCGGCCGGAGCCGTCACGGTGCCGTTGGTCTCGACGGCGATGTCAAAGCCGCGCGCGTGCAGGGCGTCGATCAGGGCCGCGTCCAGCTGCAACAGCGGCTCGCCGCCGGTGCAGACCACCAGTTTCGGATCGCCCTCGCGCCCACGCCACATCCCGGCGACATGGTCGGCCATCGCCTCGGCCGTGCGAAACTTGCCGCCGCCGTCTCCATCCGTACCGACGAACTCGGTATCGCAGAAGCTGCAGACGGCGCTGGCCCGGTCGCGTTCCAGCCCGCTCCACAGATTGCAGCCGGCGAAGCGCAGGAAGACGGCCGGGCGACCGGCCTGTCCGCCCTCGCCCTGCACCGTCAGAAAGACTTCCTTGGCCGAATAGGTCATCCGGCCACCCACTGCTGATAGCCGGCGGCCCGCAGCGCGCAGGCCGGGCAACTGCCGCAGCCATAGCCCCACGGGTGGCGCTGCGTGCGATCGCCCAGATAGCAGCTGTGGCTGTCCTCAAGGATCAGCTCGACCAGCGCCTGCCCGCCGATCCGCTCGGCCAGGGCCCAGGTTTCGGCCTTGGTCAGGGCCATCAGCGGCGTCTCGATCACCACCGGACGGTCCAGACCCAGGCTGAGCGCCGTGGCCATGGCGTCGATCGTGTCACGGCGACAGTCGGGATAGCCCGAGAAGTCAGTCTCACACATGCCGCCGACCAGCACTTCCAGCCCGCGCCGGTCCGCCAGCGCCGCGGCACAGGTCAGGAACACCAGATTACGCCCGGGCACAAAGGTGGTCGGCAGGCCGCGCGCGTCCATCTCGATGGCCCGATCCGTGGTCAGGGCGCTCTCGGCGATACGGCCATAGCCGGTCAGGTCGACCACATGGTCCGGCCCCAGCCGCCCGGCCCACTGAGGCAGGGCCCGCGTCATCGACTCGCGCACCACCAGACGGGCCTGCATCTCGACCGCATGGCGCTGCCCGTAGTCGAAACCCACGGTCTCGACCCGGTCATACCGCTCCAGCGCCCAGGCCAGGCAGGTGGCGCTATCCTGCCCGCCCGAGAACAGGACGAGGGCGGACGCGGCAGTATCGGACTGGAAATCGCTCATGACGACCCTGCGGTCGGCCGTCGGCCGCGCGCATGCAAAAAGATGAAAAAGACTAGATCGGCGCGCCTTCTACACCAGCCTGAAGCCGGGCGCAAAAGTCCGGTTTCGGCAGAATTTTGCTGCCGCACAGGGATCGCCTCAAGTTAACGCTTCTGAAAATGGTTCGCCGATAACTTGCAAGGCTGTAATGGAGTGCCGGCGGGTATGCCGACTATCGAAGACCTGACCAAACGGGCAGACCCGATCGGACCGACGACCCTCGGAAGCGAGGTCTTCGCAAGATTCGCCCGCGAACCCGACACCCTGGGCATCGCCGTCGTCGAGGACGACCGGCCGATCGGTCTGGTCGAGCGCGACGCCTTTCTGCTGAAATTCGCCTCGCTCCACGGTCACGCCCGCTATGCCGAACGCCCGATCACCTATGCGATGGATGTCGAGCCGGCGATTGTCGAAGCCGGCGTCAGCATCGACACCTTTTCCCAGGCTCTGCTGAACAGCGGCCCGGGAGCCCTTCTGCGCAGCTTCATCGTCACCCGGGACGGAATTTATCACGGGATCGGCAGCGCCGTTACCCTGACCCAGGGTCTGACCCGGCTCCAGCAGGAGCAAAACGCGACGTTGCTCGAACAGGCCCGGGAGTTCAACGATTCCCAAACCCAGGCCCTGACCGCGGCGCGATCCAGAAACCAGTTCCTGACGGTCATGAGTCACGAGTTGCGTACGCCGATGAACGGCGTCCTGGCCGTGGCTGAACTGTTGCGTCGGCAACCCCTGCCGACGACGGCCCTGTCCCACATCAGCACCATCGTTGAATCGTCCGAAAACCTGTTGCAGATCCTGAACGACGCGCTGGACCTGTCCCGGGCAGAGGCCGGTGAACTGGAACTGCATCCCGAACCGACTCCGCTGCGGACCCTGATGGACCAGGTACAGGCTGAATGGAGCCGGCGGGCGGCCGAAGACCGGGTCACCCTGATGATCAGCTATGAGGGCGATACCGAGCTGGGGGCCCTGATCGACGGCCCACGCCTGAAGCAGGTGTTCAACAACCTGATCGGCAACGCCCTGAAATTCACGCGTAACGGCGTGATCGAAGCCAGCCTGAAGGCCTGGGGCGAAGGCGACGAGGTCCGTATGGAGGCACGCGTTCGCGACGATGGTCCGGGTCTCGAAGCCGCTCTGCTCGAGCACATGTTCAAGCCATTCATAGACGGGACGGACAGCAGCAGTGCCGGACTAGGCTCGGCCATCTGCGGCCGCATTATCCAGAACATGGGCGGCCGGATCTGGGCTGAGAACAACACAGGGCGCGGCACCACCTTCGCCTTCGACCTGACGGTACAACGCACGGCGATCGAGGCTCCGACCGTCTCGAACATATCCGAATTCTCGGATGAGGCCTTCGCGCGCACGCCGCACATCCTGATTGTCGACGACAACGCCACCAACCGCGTGGTGGCCCAGGCCCTGTGCGAGATGTTCGGCATCACCTCCGAAACCGCCGAAGACGGGGTCGAGGCTCTGGAAGCCATTCAGGCGCGGGATTTCGACCTGATTCTTATGGATATCAAGATGCCGCGCATGGACGGGATCCAAGCGACCCGGGCCATCCGGGCCCTGACCGGTCCCGCCGCCGGAATCCCGATCGTGGCCCTGACCGCCAATGCCGATCCCGACGACGCGAAGATGTATCTGTCGATCGGCATGTGCAGCGTGGTCGAGAAACCCATCAAGCCGGAACGGCTGCGCAAGGCCATCCACGTCGCCCTGGCCCAACAGGCCTCCGACGCGGCGGTTCCGCCGGTAACGCTGAACCAGTCGATCGCCTGACGCCGGCGTCCGGCACCGTTCCTGCCTCCCGGGACAATAGGGTCGACGTCACCCGACGGGCCCCCTATTCAGGCGACAGGACGGGCCGCAGGCCGATAACCCAAGGCGAGAATGACGAATTCGTTCATCACCGACCTGCTGCCCCAACTCGCCGGGGGGGCGGCCCATACGCACGCGCTGGGCTTCACCTTCGAAGGGCTTGAGGCGGACCGTGTCCGTATCCGGGTACCTTACCGTGCCGATCTGGTCGGGGATCCCCAGACCGGAGTCCTGGCCGGCGGGCTGGTCACCACCCTGCTCGACCATGTGGGCGGCGCTGCCGTCTGGGTCGGTATCGGGGGTTACAAGCCGATCGCCACCCTGGACCTGAGGGTGGACTATATGCGCGCCGCCGAGGCCGGACTTGACCTGATCGCCGAGGCCCGCTGCTTCAAGCTGACCCGTTCGGTCGCCTTTGTCCGGGCCTGGGCCTTCGAAAACAGTCCCGACGATCCCGTCGCCGCCTCCCAGGCGGCCTATGTGATCGATTCGGACGGCGGACGCCGGGTCGGTGCCAATCTGCGACGCTCGGGGACGACCACGTGACCCCCCTGCTCGACACCCTGCCCTATGCCCGGTTCCTCGGCCTCGAGACCCGACTGGACGGGGACGATCTGACAGTGGTCATGCCGTTCGCCGACCGGCTGGTCGGCAATCCGATGCTGCCGGCCCTGCATGGCGGATCGACCGCCGCCCTGCTGGAGATGACCGCCGTGGCCCAGGTCGCGCTGTCCTATCCGCGCCTGCGCCTGCCCCGGCCGATCAATGTCTCGGTCGCCTATCTGCGGTCCGGGCGCCCGGTCGATGTTCATGCCCGGGCCCGAATCACCAAGGCCGGACGCCGGGTCGCCTATGTGCTGGCCGAGGCCTGGCAGGGCGACGAAACCCAGCCGATCGCGACCCTGAGCGCGCATTTCCTGCTGGATGACGACGACAACCGCTAGGCGATTTTCGTTTCTGTCAGACGCCGGAAAAGCGACCTCTCCCCTGCGGCGCTAAGGTCGGGCCCTGATTGACGCCGTCATCCGGGGGCGGTTTCAGACGGCGCGTTCGGGCCCGACAGGGCGTGGGCGGCGGTACAGAGGCCGCGACCGGAAGCCTGACCCGATCACGGATGCATCACTTGCCCGCGATCTCGGGCCAGGCGCATTGATCCCCAGGGACCACCACAAGCGACTGCCGCGCCGCCTGTCCAGGCCCTGTCTGCAAATATCCGCATAACCGCCCCGACTTTAAGAGTTAACAAAACGCTACCGACCTCCCGCAATACGTGTTAAGCTTTTCTTCACTTGTACCAGTTGGAGGATTCTCGTGAACAAAGATCAAATCATCGCCAGCGTTGCCGGCGAAATGAATGCGACCGAACTTGCCGTCGATACCGCAATCACCCAGGCCACCACCCTGGTGCAGTCGATGATCGGTGCTCGCACCGCCTTGTCGGTTTCGCCGGTCGCCGGTGCCGCTGCGCAATCGAAAGCCATGGAGGCCATCGCCGCCCTCGCGACCGCTCGCGACGCCATGGTCGCCTGCCACACTGAGCTCGGCAAGGACCACCGCCGGATGGGCTGGGGCACCTACGCTGCCGGTGTCCTGGACAAGCCCGCGACCGGAATGCTGGAAGACAGCACGGCACCTGCAGCGAGCCATCTGCGCGCCGTCTGAATTCGACGTAATATACGACGCGGGGCATTTCGAACCGCATCAAATACATGCATTATCGCCCCCATGTCTTTTGACGTGGGGGCGATGTCATGCCGGTGACCCTGATCGGCCAAATCGGTGCAGTGTGCCTTGTTTTGGCAGTCACTTTCGCCATGCTGAAGGGCGACGAGCCGGAACGGATCGGTGGCGGCAGCTTGGCCCTGACCTGGTTCGCCAGCATGCTGATCCAGGGGGCCGGGAATTGGAACGGCACTGACTGGGGCCTGTTTGCTCTTGACCTCGTCCTGCTCGCTATACTGTGCGGCCTCGCCTGGAAGTCATCACGGGCATGGCCGGCCTGGGCCTGCGGATTGCAGCTGCTCGTGATCATGAGCCACATCATGACGCTGACCGATGTGCGCCCCCCGATCGAGGCCTTCTATATCGTCTTCAACATGGCCGGATTCGGCGTTATGCTGGCCCTGGCGATCGGCACCTTCTGGGCTTGGCAGGATCGCCGCGCGGCCGAGATGAAATAGGTGGATATTCCTAACGCCCGGAATTAAGCTGTCGCCGGTTCGGCCGTAGCGGTCGTCTGAGGCGCAGTTCATGGCCCTGTCCCATTCGCAGCTCTGGAAGGCGATCGATGGCCTGGCGCGGCGCGAGGGACTGAGCGTCTCGGGTCTGGCGCGACGGGCCGGGCTGGACGCCACCAGTTTCAACCCGTCCAAACGTTTCAGCCCCGGCGAGCCGCCACGCCCGCGCTGGCCCTCAACCGAGAGCCTGACGCGCATCCTCGACGCCACCGGCCTGTCGCTGGGGGGGTTCGCGGCCCTGGCCGGAGACGCGCCGCCGGGGGCCACCGTGCCGATGCTGGGCCTGGCCCAGGCCGGTCAGGACGGCTTTTTCGACGACGCTGGCCTGCCGATCGGCGACGGCTGGGACCAGGGCGCGCTGCCGCAGGCCAGCGACAGCCTGCTGGGCCTGCGCATCACTGGCGATTCCATGCTGCCCCTGTACCGCGAGGGCGACCGGATCATCGTCGATCGCGAGGCTACCGATGTCCGCAAGGGCGACCGCGTGGTGGTGCGCACCACCGGTGGTGAGACCCTGGCCAAGGTTGTAACCGCCCTCGGCTCCGCCGACGTCACCCTGGGCTCGATCAACCCCGCGTATCTGCCGCGCAGCGTGCCGCGCCGTGACATCGTCTGGATGGGCCGGATCCTGTGGGTCAGCCAGTAAATTGGGCCGCGGTCAGAAGGCTCCGCCTTCTCGACCCGACGTGGCTGGCGCTTCGCGCGGTGCTCAAGTAGCGAGCCGCCGCATGGCGAGCGGTAGCGCCCAAAAGAAAGGGCCGCCCCTTGCGGAGCGGCCCTCGCCGGTCATGACTTCTGCCGGTTAGTTGGCGGCGACGTAGTGGGCGCTGACCCAGCCGCCGTTCGACAGCTGGACCCACTCGCCCTGCGAGGTCGTGGCCTGGAAGCGTTCGCCGGCCCTCAAACTGCCGACCTGGCGATAGCTGGTGCCGGGACCCGAGCGAACCCGCAGGTTCGACGTGGCCCGATAGCTGTTGGCTTCATACTGGTAGCTGCTGGAAGCATACGGGGCGTTGGCATTGGCCCGGGCGCGCTGCTGGTTGCAGCCGATATAGGAACCGGCGGCGGCACCGGCCCCGGCACCGACGACGGCACCAAGCGTAGGCTCGTTCTTGGCCACGGCATTGCCGGCGAGGCCGCCGATCACAGCCCCGATCAGGGCACCGGCCTGCTGGCGACCGCCGGGGGCGTCGCAGTTGGTGACACCGTTTGACTGGGCCTGGGCGGCCAGGGGCGCGGCGGAGATGAGGGCTGCCAGGGCGGCGGCGGTCATCGTGAATTTGGTCATGTTCGACATAGGCTGTCCAATCATCGAGGGTGGTCGATGGAGTGGTAATGCGCCAGTCGACCTGAAGGCTCCCCGCGTCCGGTCGTTGTTTTCAGTTCATCTTCGTGAACGGTTCAGGCGGCCAGATCACCCGCCGCCCCGGCCTCGATCAGGGCGATGGTCTGGGGCAGGCCATAGATGGCGGCGAACGAACCGAAGCGCGGCCCCTGGGACGCGCCCAGCAACACTTCGTACAGGGCCCCGAACCAGCCACGCAGCGGCTCGAACGCGTGTTCCTTGCCCACGGCATAGACCTCGGCCTGGATTAGTTCGCCGTCGGTAGTGTCGGCCGGCAGGGCCTTCAGCCGCCCCGCCAGGTCCGCCAGGGCGGCCGCCTCCTTCTCCGTCGGCAGCCGGTACGACTTGGCCGGCTTCACGAAGTCCTCATAGTAGTTGAGGGCATGACCCATCAGCCGGTCCAGCAGCGGCTCGTTCTCCGGCGTCGCCTCGGGCAGGTAGTTGGCGAAATAGGCCCACAGCTGATCCTTGGTCGAGGCATTGGCGACCCCGACCAGATTGAGCAGCAGGCCGAACGACACCGGCGAAGTGTGGGTCGGCGGCGTGCCCGCGTGGATCGACCAGACGGCATTGTCGATCTGCTTGGCCGGTTCCTGGGTCTTGTAGGCCTCGATGGCTGCCAGGTAGTCGTCGATGGCGCGCGGGATCACGTTGAAATGCAGGCTCTTGGCCGATTTCGGCGACTGGAACATGTACCAGCTCAGCGACTCCGGCGTGCCGTAGCGCAGCCATTCGTCCATCGTCAGGCCATTGCCCTTGGACTTGGAAATCTTCTTGCCCTCGACGTCGAGGAAGAGTTCGAAGTTGAAGCCCTCGGGCGGCACCCCACCCATCGCCCGGCACAGCTTGGACGACTCGCGCACGCTCTCGATCAGGTCCTTGCCCGACATCTCGTAGTCGACGTCCAGCGCGGTCCAGCGCATGGCCCAGTCGGGCTTCCACTGCAGCTTCACATGGCCGCCGGTGACGGGCAGTTCGGTGCGGCCACCGGCCGGGTCGTCAAAGACGATAGTGCCACGCTCGACGTCGCGTTCCAGCGTCGGCACCTGCAACACATGGCCGGTGACCGGGCTGATCGGCAGGAACGGCGAATAGGTCTCGCGCCGTTCAGGGCCCAGGGTCGGCAGCATGATGGCTTGGGCCGCGTCGAACCGCGCCAGCAGGGTCAGCAGCGTCTGGTCGAACCGGCCCGAGCGATACTGTTCGGTCGAGGAGAAAAATTCGTACTCGAAGCCGAAGCCGTCGAGAAAGGCGCGCAGACGGGCGTTGTTGTGGGCACCGAAGCTGTCATGGGTTCCGAACGGATCGCGCACCACCGTCAGCGGCTTGTGCAGGTCCTCGGTCAGCATCTCCGGATTGGGAATGCCCTCGGGCACCTTGCGCAGCCCGTCCATGTCGTCGCTGAAGGCGATCAACCGCGTCGGCCAGTGGTCACCCGTCAGGGCACGAAAGGCGTTACGCACCATGGTCGTGCGCGCCACCTCGCCGAAGGTGCCCATATGCGGCAGACCCGACGGGCCATAGCCGGTCTCGAGGATCACCGGGCGGCGCAAGGCCTCGAACGTCGCCAGCGCCTCGTCGGCCTTGCTGCGGGCAATCAGGGTCGCGGCCAGATCCCGCTCGCCATCCGTCAGCCGCTTCTTCAGCACATGGGCCAGCAGGTTGCGGGCCTGTTCAAACGGCCAGGACTTGGCCTCACGCGCGAGGGTTTCGAGGTTCTGCAGCATGGGCGTGGGTTTGCAGCCTCGGGTGCCGGGGGTCAACCGGTCACGGCCATCACGCCTGCAGCGCCCGGCTCAGGGACGGGGCTGACGAAGCGACGAATAGACCGCATCAAAAACGTCCAGGCCGCTCGTGTCCGGCAGTACGCCCGCTTCCAGACTGTCACCGATCCTCAGCACCTGTTCGTCGCCGACGGTGAACGGCGGCCATTCGGGCCGGCTCCCGCCGTTCGGATCGCCGTCTCGCGCGAATGAGACCCAATAGTCCGCCATCGCCTCTGATGTCGCACGGTCCGCTGCGGTCCACGCCCAGGGTTGCTGGCCCAGATGATCGAACATGTACCAAAGCTCGCTGAAGTGGCTCGCGCCCCAGTTCTGCTGAACGGACCCCTCCGGATAGGGTGGGGTTTTGCTGAAGTGATAGACGTGAACCGGGTTGCGCCCGTGGGTGGCCTGAAGTCTGGCCCAGGCCCGCACGTCCCATCCGAAACGCAGGTCCCGTTCGAAATCCAACCGCGCCTTTCGGGCCTCCTCATCGGTGACGAATGCATAGGGTGCCAGCAAGGGCGGCGGCAGTTGACCCCATGTTCGTTCCAGCTCGGCCGCAAAATTCATCGCCGTTATGCCGGACACGTCGGCAAGGGAACGCGCCTCGTCGGCATTGAACCCGACCAGCAGGGGCACATCGTTCTGCTGTCCCGCCACAAAGGCGTCATAGGGTGGCAGGGGCAACAGCCGGGGTTCGATCACCGGATGGACGATCCTTCCGGCTCCGTCGCCCAGCAAGCGCTCGACCGGCAGAGCCCGCAGCTGCGCCAGCGTCTGGGCTCCCAGCGAGGCAGCATAGGCGACACCGTCGATCTCGGCATTGGCCAGCAAATATCGCGGGGCCAGTTCGACAGGCTCGAACATGCCACCGCTTTGGCCAATCGCCCGCTGGAACAGACCCCGAGCTCGCGGCGAGGCCATCAGGATGCTTACCGAGGTCGCCCCTGCGGATTGACCGGCCAGAGTGACCCGACGGGAGTCGCCGCCGAAGGCCCCAATATTGTCCTGCACCCATTCCAGCGCCGCGACCTGATCCATCAGACCGTAGTTTCCCGATCCGCCCGCCTCGGCTGTCAGGTCCGGATGCGCCAGAAAGCCAAGTGTGCCCAGGCGATAGGCGACGGTGACCACGACCGCCCCGCGCCGCGCCAGCTGCGCGCCGTCGTACAGCGGAATGGAAGTTGAGCCGTTGGTCAGGCCTCCGCCGGGAATCCACACGATGACCGGCAACGACCCGGCCGCCGCACCTGCCGGTGCCCAGACGTTCAGGTACAGACAGTCTTCATCGGTCGGCGAAGGGGGCTCGCCGGGCATGGAAACACCCGTCTGGGGGCAAGCGGGCGCGAACACACGCGCGGAGCGAACACCCGTCCAGGCCGGAACCGGCTGCGGATCGCGCCAACGAAGATCGCCGACCGGTGGCCTCGCGAAAGGCAGCCCGCGATAGACGTTGATTCCCGCATCGGACACGCCGCCCAGAACGCCCGCTTCCGTCCGGACGATGGGGCCGGTGCCCGCCGTTCCGGGCGTCGCGATGATCGAAATGGCGAGAGTCAGGACCAAGGCGAATGCATTGCGGGTCATGTCCGGTGTCCTGATGGCGGTCGGCTTACTAGGGCGGCTGGAACACCCTTCTCCTAGTTACAACGCTGCAATGTCAGTCGGCTCGAACGGGGTGGAGCGGCCAGCCGCCCACCTCGCCTCATGAAGACGGCCGATTTCGATCTTGACCTTCCGCATGATCGCATCGCGCCCCGAAGGGCCGAGTCGCGCGATCCCATGGGTTGCTTCTGACCGCACCTGAATTGCCCAAGACGTCGGCCGCACGAACCGCCCGGTTCGCGGATCGGTCCAGACGGTCAGACCCTGATCCGGGCTGCAGGAAACCCTCGGGTTTTCGGCATGAACGGCGGGCGCGGAGTCAGGGGCGGCGAACCGCCGATCGCGGTCGAGGCGCTCCAGTCGGCCGGCCGGTCTCAGAAATACGGAGCGTCCGCCAGCCTCTGGGAAATCCACCAGATGTTTCCGCCACAGTCAGCAACGCCCCCCTGCCTGTCACCATAGGGCATGTCATCCACACCCATGACGTGGGTTGCACCCGCCCCCAAAGCCCGGGCCATCGCTGCATCAGCGTCATCGACATACAGATAGAAGGCCGCTCGGCTCGCCGGAAACCGGGGCGAGGCCTCGCTGACCATAAGGGTCGTGCCGGAAAACCGGATCTGCGCATTGGCGATGCGACCGTCGGGCATCACACTGCGTCCGATCTCCTCACCACCGAAGGCCGCGCCGAGAAATTCGAGATAGGCCGGAGCATTCTCAGCAAAGATATACGGCGTCACCACACCAAAACCGGCAGGAACATGCATCGACGGCCTCGCGAACCACGAATTGCAGAATTCGGGCACGCTACCGGGAGGTTAGCCACGTTGCAAATTTGCTCCGGGTCTTGACCAGCCTCCGCCCTCATGGCCTTTGCCCCGCCTCATGAAGACCGCCGATTTCGACTTTGACCTGCCCGACGACCGCATCGCGCTCCGCCCCGCCGAGCCGCGCGATTCCGCGCGCCTGCTGGTGGTGCGCGACGGGGCGCTGAGCGACCACGTCATGCGCGACCTGCCCGACTTCCTGCGCCCCGGCGACGCCCTGGTATTCAACGACACCCGGGTGATCCCGGCCCGGCTGTCCGGCGTGCGTCAGCGGGTCGGACCCGAAGGTGAGACCCTGACGGTGAACGTCGAGGCCACCCTGCACCACCGCGACGCGCCCGACGTCTGGTCGGCCTTCATGAAGCCGGGCAAGCGGCTGAAGGCGGGGGACAGGGTCCGGTTTACGGCTCCCCTTCCCCTCGAGGGGGAAGGGGCCAGGGGATGGAGTGGAGCCCCCCCGGCTCCGGTGACGCTGCAAGACTCCGACGGAGTCTCCCCGATCAACGACAACGCCCCTGCCTCCCCCCCTCCCAACCCTCCCCCTCGAGGGGAGGGCTTGAGTGCCGACTCCGCCTGCCTGCTGGGCCGCCTCGACGCCACAGTCGAGCACAAGGACGAGGACGGCCTGATCACCCTGCGCTTTGACCTGTCGGGCCCGTTCCTCGACGAGGCCATCCGCGACGTCGGGGTCATGCCCCTGCCCCCCTATATCGCCGCCAAACGGCCCGAGGATGATCGCGACCGCTCAGACTATCAGACCATGTTCGCCCACTGGGACGGTTCGGTCGCTGCCCCGACCGCGGGCCTGCATTTCACCCCATCCCTGCTGGCGGCGATCAAGGCGAAAGGCGTCTCGACCCACGCCGTCACCCTGCACGTCGGGGCCGGCACCTTCCTGCCGGTCAAGGCCGACGACACCGCCGACCACAAGATGCACTCCGAGTGGGGCGAGGTCAGCGCCGGGACCGCCGCGGCCCTGAACGCCACCCGCGTCGCCGGGGGCCGCATTGTCTGTGTCGGCACCACCAGCCTGCGCCTGCTCGAAAGCGCCGCCACGCCGGACCGGGTCATCCACCCGTTCCACGGCGACACCGCCATCTTCATCACTCCCGGCTACGATTTCCGCGCCGCCGATGTGCTGATGACCAATTTCCACCTGCCGAAATCGACCCTGTTCATGCTGGTCAGCGCCTTCGCCGGGCTGGAGACCATGCGGGCCGCCTATGCCCATGCCGTGGCCGACGGCTATCGCTTCTACTCCTATGGCGACGGCAGCTTGTTGTTCCGGACCCCCTGATGCCCTTTCCCTTCGACATCACCGCCACCGAAGGCCGCGCCCGCACCGGCGTGCTGAAAACCGCGCGCGGCGA
Organism: uncultured Brevundimonas sp.; assembly: GCF_963974615.1. Classification (GTDB taxonomy): domain Bacteria; phylum Pseudomonadota; class Alphaproteobacteria; order Caulobacterales; family Caulobacteraceae; genus Brevundimonas. The sequence goes on along the minus strand of NZ_CAXBDH010000013.1, from coordinate 68,302 downwards.
CATCCGCACCCCGGCCTTCATGCCGGTCGGCACCGCCGCCACGGTCAAGGCCATGACCGTCGACCAGGTGGCCCAGACCGGGGCCGACATCCTGCTGGGCAACACCTACCACCTGATGCTGCGCCCCGGGCCGGAGCGGATGCAACGGCTGGGCGGGCTGCACAAATTCATGGGCTGGAACAAACCCATCCTGACCGACTCCGGCGGCTTTCAGGTCATGTCCCTGGCGGGGATATCGAAGGTGAAGGAGGAGGCGGTGACCTTCTCCAGCCATATCGACGGTTCCAAACACGTGCTGACGCCGGAACGGTCGATCCAGATCCAGGCCGACTGCATCGGGGCCGACATCTCGATGCAGCTGGACCAGTGCGTCGCCTGGCCGGCCGAGGAACCCGCCGCCCGCGCCGCCATGGAGCTGTCGGTGCGCTGGGGCGCGCGCTCGAAGGCCGCCTTCGGCACGCGCGAGACCCAGGCCCTGTTCGGCATCCAGCAGGGCTCGACCTTCGAAAACCTGCGCCGCGAGTCGTCCGACCGGCTGCAGGAGATCGGCTTTGACGGCTATGCCCTCGGCGGCCTCGCCGTCGGCGAGGGCCATCAGGCCATGTGCGAGGTGCTGGACTATGCGCCGGAGATGCTGCCCGCCGACCGCCCCCGCTATCTGATGGGGGTCGGCAAGCCGGTCGATCTGGTCGAGGCGGTCTGGCGCGGGGTCGACATGTTCGACTGCGTCCTGCCCACCCGGGCCGGACGCCACGGCCAGGCCTGGACCTGGGACGGGCCGCTGAATCTCAAGGGCGCACGTTTCGCCGAGGATCAGGACCCGCTGGACCCGAACAGCACCTGCCCGGCCTCCAGCGCCTATTCAAAGGCCTATCTGCACCATCTGGTGCGGACCGACGAAATTCTCGGCAAGATCCTGATCAGCTGGCACAATATTGCCTTCTACCAGACGCTGACGGCCGCCATGCGCAAAGCCATCGCCCACGGACGGTTCGAAGCGTTCAGGCGCGATTTCCACGCCCGGCACACCTCGAACTAGCGTCGGCCGGTGACGGTCGGCTGGAACCAGCTGGGCGCGGCCGGCGGAGCGCAGTTGCGCTGCATGCCCATGCCCTTGAGGAAGGCTCGACGCATGCGCCCGGCCTGGATGGCGGACTGGACGTCGCGCTCGTGCTGGGCCGCGCCGCTGAGCCGCCGGATCCAGCTGCGCCCCGGAATGAAGTCGGTGGCCGTATCGCGCACAGCCCCCAGAGCCGCCTCGGCCGTCGCATCCGCCGCCCGCTCGCTCATATAGCGCCCGTCGACCGGCGGCGGCTCATCCATATCGGGGCCCAGCGCTTCATCCAGTCGCACAATCTCGGTCCCGATGGTCGAGCAGCGGCTCATGTTGCGCATGTCATAGGGGTTGGCCTGGGCCTGAAGCAGCACCGTGGGAATGACTTCCGGGCGCAGGTTCAGGACATCCATCGGGGCCGTCGCGGCCTCGCCAAAGCCCGCGCCGAATTGTTCGGCCCCCTGCATCGCCGAATGACCGGCATTACAGCCTCCGGCGACGAGACAGGACAGGACGATGATGACAGTTGGCGTACGCATTCGCGCGTTACAGCACGGCCGCGTGGCGATCGGAAGACTGTTCACACGGTCGTTTCGCACCCGCGTCCGGGCACGGCCCATGAAACGGAAACAGGCGGCCCTCCCCCCCTGTTTCCGGGGGGCAGCGCCGCGCCACAAGGGCCACGCCAGGCCAACGCTGAACGGCAGGCGTGCCGCAGACGATGAAACCCGTCCCGAGCCGGGGCGGCAGGATCTGCAACGGATGGAAAGGAAGGTGGTGGTACGCCCCCCCGGGCTCGAACCGGGGACCCTCTGATTAAAAGTCAGATGCTCTAACCAACTGAGCTAGGGGCGCACATCAGGTTCGCGCTTTGCGAACCACCAGACGGCGCCTTCTGTTGCATCCGGGCTTTGCGGTCAAGACCACCTGTGCATCCAAATGCTCGACGATCGGGTTTTCGCCCCCTAATCAGGACCGATGAAGCCCCTTTCAGGCCTGCGTATCATCGAATTCGACGGACTCGGCCCCGTCACCTTCGCCGGCATGGTGCTGGCCGACCTCGGGGCCCAGGTGTTGCGCCTGACCCGCAGTGCCGCGGCCGGAACCGCAGCCTTCAGCGAGGTGGGCGGCGAGGTCCTGCATCGGGGCCGTCCGGCCGTGGAGGTAAACCTCAAGGATCCCGCTGACCACGCCCGGGTCATGGAGCTGATCGGCGCGGCCGATGCGGTGATCGAAGGCTTCCGACCCGGTGTGATGGAGCGGCTCGGCCTGGGGCCCGAGGTCTGCGCCGCGGCCAACCCGCGCCTCGTCTATGGCCGCGTGACCGGCTGGGGCCAGACCGGGCCAATGGCGCAGCAGGTCGGCCACGACCTCAACTACATCGCGCTCAGCGGGGCGCTGCACGCCACCGGCGAGCCCGACCGACCGCCGCGCCCGCCGCTGAATCTGGTCGGGGACTATGGCGGCGGAGCCATGCTGGTCGTAGTCGGCGTGCTGGCTGCCCTGCTGGAGGCGAAAGCCACCGGTCGCGGCCGGGTCGTCGACGCGGCCATGACCGACGGCTCGGCCCTGCTGATGAGCCTGTTCCATGCCCTGCAGGCCCGGGGTCTGTGGAGTGACACCCGCGGGGCCAATCTGCTGGACGGCGGAGCCCCCTTCTATCGCTGCTACACCTGCGCCGACGGTCGCTTTGTCGCCGTGGGCGCGCTGGAACCCCGGTTCTATGCCGCCCTGATCACCGGCCTCGGCCTGACGGCGGACGAGGCCCCGCAGTACGACATGGCCGGTTGGTCCGCCCTGCACACGCGGTTCGAGGCCCTGTTCGCCAGCCGCGACCGCGACGACTGGGCCGCCCATTTCGCCGGGACCGATGCCTGCGTCACCCCGGTCCTCAGCCTGGCCGAGGCCCCGTCACATCCACACAATCAGGCCCGGAGGACCTTTTCCGGCACCCCGGTCCAGCCCGCGCCCGCGCCGCGTTTTGATGGCAACCCGGCCACGCCGGTTCCGCAGCCGGACACCCTGTCGCTGGACGTGGCCGTCAGGGCCTGGTCCAGACCCGGCTAGGCTACAGCTGCCGAACCGTCGCGCCGCCCGTCTGCACAGGCTCTGGCCAGGGCTGTGGCCAAAGCCTCCGGGTCGATCGGCTTGGTCAGGAAGGTATGGACCCCCGCCGCCTCCCAGGCGTCGCGGTGGGTCTCCAGGGCATTGGCCGTCAGGGCGATCACCGGCGTGTCCATATTGGCCCCGCCCAGACGCAGGTGCCGGCTGGCCTCAAGCCCGTCCATCACCGGCATCTGCATATCCATCAGGATGGCGTCGAAAGGTTCGACTGCCGCGATTTCGACAGCTTCGGCCCCATTCTCGGCCAGGGTCAGACGGCAGCCGTGGGGTTCCAGCAGGAGCTTGAGAATCCGGCGATTCACCTCGTGATCGTCAACCGCCAGAATCGACCGCCCGACCAGACTCCCGACGTCCGGCGTGACCGGGCGGGAAGCAGGCACTGTCTGGGTCACGGGCTGAACCGGCAGCGTCATGGTGAAGACCGAGCCCTCGCCCTCGACACTCTCGACGGTCAGCCGCCCTCCCATCAACTCGATCAGACGCCGGCTGATCGTCAGCCCCAGGCCCGTCCCGCCAAAGCGGCGGGTGGTGCCGGCATCGGCCTGTTCGAAACTGTTGAACACTTCGGCCAGTCGTTCGGCAGGAATCCCGCAACCACTGTCCCTGACCCGGATCGACAGGGACTGGGTCCCGGCATTCCAGTCCGCCGACACCAGAATTTCGCCCTCACCGGTGAATTTCACGGCATTGGACAGCAGGTTGAAAAGGATCTGCTGGACCCGCAGCGGGTCGGCGAGAACACAGGCCGGAACCTCAGGGGCTACGACCACCTTCAGCTGGACGCCATTGGCCGCCGCGCGAGGCTCCCACAGGCGACCCAGCAGATTCAGGCGCTCACGGACGTCCATTTCGGACATCTCGAGCTGCATCTTGCCGGCCTCGATCTTGGAGAAATCCAGCACATCGTTGAGCAGCCCCATCAGAACATCGCCGGCATCCGCCAACATGGTGACGTGTTCACGCTGTCGGCCATTCAGACGGGTGCGGCGCAACAGGTTGGCTGCCGAGATGACGGCGTTCATGGGGGTGCGGATTTCGTGACTGACCACGGCGAGGAATTCAGATTTGGCGGCACTGGCGATCTCGGCCTTGCTGCGCTCCTCACAGGCCTCAAGGGTGGCGTCCTGCAGAGACCGGGTCGTCCGCGAGCTCTGTTTGATGGCCACCACCAGATGGGCAAGGTACAGGAGTCCGCCAACCGGCAGCAGCAGCTGGTGCCAGTTCTGACTCTGGAACGCCCCGATCAGGGGCAGGCCGAGGAAGTAGGTCGCGTGAGGAATCACCGCCGCATAGAGTAACGCTCGCGCGTGATGCATATGCAGGCTGACGTGCAGCAGGCCGCCGGTACACTGGACCATGGCGAACATCTGGCCGATCTGTCCGCCCTGGAACCACAGATAGGCGGTGATCCCGGCATAGACGACGACATTCAGGAAGGTCGTCACACCGCACAGGATCTTGTAGGCTAGGCTCACCGGCCTTTCGGGATTGAGCCGGAGCGGGCGAAACACGGCCATGTCGATGAGCTGGGTCACCAGCACGGCGGCAAACCACCATAGTGGCCACAAGGAGGGCGCGATCAGCCACGCGGTCACGCCGATGAAGGCGGCCAGCGCGATTCGGGTCTTCAATTCCCGGAACCGAACCTGAGCGGCCATGGCATACGACGAATCGAACATTCAATTCTCCCAGACCCCGCACCCTGCTCATCAATTGGAAAAGGATTGGTTGCCGAACGGGGATGACCCGGCGCGCGATCGGCCCTATGGATCACAGCGGGCGGGCTGTGTGTTTGAATTCTGACTTCGGGGAGACATCCGATGAAACGATTGATACTGGCCGCCGTCCTGGCAGGCGTCGCCGGGCTGGCGGGTTGCGAGGACCGGCAATATTCCGACGACTATAGCGAGCGCGGGCAAATCGCCGATGAGGCTCCGGTCGCACCGGCAGTCGAGGATTTTGCCGACCCGGCCGCCGATACGGCAGTCGTCGAGACACCTCCGGCCGCGCCCCAGACCGCGCCTCAGCAGCCGCGGACCTCGGCCGAAACGGTTCGCCCGGAAAGTGAAACCTTGTTCTATTGAGTCCTGTGCCGCCCGGCGGTGCCACAGGGTCGCCACAGGCCGTTGCGACGATCAGTGGTGGACCTTAGCCGAAGCCGGTGTCCAGACGCCCGCCCGACGCTGACGAAGGTTCCAGTTTGACGCCCAGGATTCATCTGTTTCTGATCGGCCTGGTGCTGGGGTCGATCCCGGCGGTTTCCGCGTTGGCCGAGCCGCGCGCCCACATTCGGGGCGAAATCAGCGGCGAACTGCGCACCCAGCTGGAGCGGGCCATCGGCGATGTCGACGGGGCCCCCGCCAGTCGCTTCGAGGCCAGACGGCGCGCACGTGCGGGAGTCGAGGCCGCCGAGGCCCTGCTGCGTTCGGAAGGTTACTACCAGCCGGACCTGCAGGATGTCGTCGAAGGTGAGGAAACCCCCGTCGCCATTGTCAGGGTCAGCCCCGGGCGGCGTTTCGTCCTGACGGAACCGACCATCCTGTGGTCTGATCCCGTGCCCGATCCTGCAACCAGCCAGGCCGCTGACGAGGACATCGGGTTGCGCGCAGGCGCGCCCGGTCGAGCCGTAGACGTCATCGCGGCCGAAGGCCGGATCGTGGCCGGACTTACACGTCGGGGCTATGCCGATGCCAGGACCGAGCCCCGCCGGGTGGTCGTTGATCACGCGACCTTCACGATGCAACCGGAATTCCGCATCGTCGCCGGTCAACTGGTACGGCTGGACGGCGTGAAACTGGAGACCAGCGGCCGGACCAACCCCGCCTGGGTCACGGGGCTGGCACCCTGGACAGCAGGTGACCGCTACGACCCCGAGAATGTGGCCGAGCTGGAACGCCGCCTGCTCGAGACCGGAGTCTATGAGGGCGTAGGCGTCGCCCTGTCGCCACAGGACCAGAATGTGGAGGGTTTACGACCGATCATCGTGACCCTGACCGACCGGCCGCGCCGGATTCTCGAGGCCGGGGCCACCTTCTCGACGGCGGAGGGGTCCGGTGTCGATGTCATCCAGACCCACTACAACCGGTTCGGACGCGCCGACACCCTGCGGTATCAGGCCCGGCTGGCCAATATCGACAGTCGCATCGGGGCCGACCTCAGCCTGCCACACTGGCGTCGCCCCGGCCGGACGCTGACCTTGTCAGGAGCGCTGGTCAACGAAGATACAAATGCCTACAGGCGCACCGCAGCCACCATATCGGCCAACCTGCGTCAGCGCTTGGGACGAACATCGTGGATGAGCTACGGCGTCGGCCTGGATGCTGGCAGATATGATGAAAGCCGTTTCGATCCCCTGACAGCAGCCCCGATCAATTTCAACCGCGATCTGGTGATTCTGACCGGACGGGCCAGCGCCTATATCGATCGCTCCAACAATCCGCTGGACCCGACCAAGGGCTGGCGCATGTCCATCTCGGCCCAGCCGACTGCGGTGTCGGGTCAGGGTACGACGGGCTTCCTGCGCACCGAGGCCCAGGCAACCGCCTATATGCCGCTGCAAGCCGACGGGCGCACGGTGCTGGCCGGACGCCTGCGCCTGGGTTCGATCCTGGGCGGTCAGGAACTGGCCGTGCCATCGGACCGTCTGTTCTTTTCCGGCGGCGGCGGTTCGGTACGCGGCTATGCCTACCAGGGAGTCGGTCCCAGATTGCCTGACAATACGCCGCGCGGTGGCCTGTCCCTGTTCGAGTCATCGGTGGAAATACGCCGCGACATCGGCAACAACATCGGGATCGCGGCCTTCGTCGACGCCGGTTCCGTCGGGTTCCAGACGGCCCCGGACCTCGCCAATCTTCGCTACGCCGCAGGCATGGGCGTACGCTACAAACTGCCCTTCGGGCCGATCCGCGCCGACATCGCCTTCCCGCTCGACAAGCGTGCCGGCGACGCCAGTTTCCAGCTCTACATCAGCATCGGCCAGGCATTTTGACCGACCCAGGCCCACCCATGCCTGAACCGGCCGTGGCCGACAGTCCGGCCGAAACGGCCCGGAAGAAGCGTACACGCCTGCAGACCATCGGCTTTCTGGCCGGGATCGTCAGTACGGTCCTCGTGGTCCTTGCCGTCATCGGCCTGGTCGGCGGACGAATGTATCTGCTGTCGGAATCCGGCCGAAACCTGGTCACCAGCTTCGCCGCAGGCAAGAAGCTGGGCCGGTACGGCCGCATCAATGTCGAGGGGGTCAAAGGTGACCTGTTCGACGACTTCACCGTGGACCGCGTCACCGTCACCGACGCCAGCGGTGTCTGGCTGGAAGCGCGCAATGTTCACGTCGACTGGTCCTACTGGGCACTCGTCAGTCGACGTTTTCATGCGACGGAGGTTACGGCCGACGTCGTCCGCCTGATCCGCCGACCCGAACTCGAACCCTCGCTCGAACCGCCCGGCCCGGCCCCTCTGGCCATCGACATCGACAGCTTCTCGGCCAATATCGAACTGCTGGAAGGGTTCAGCAAGGAATATGGCCGCTGGCGTCTGGCAGGCGAGGCCAACGTCCCCCGCGTCGGCACCAAAACGGCCAGCGTCAATGCCTACAGCAACAGCCGCAAGGGTGACTTCCTCCGCCTGACCGCCTCCTTCGGCGGCAAGATCGAAGAGATGCGCATCAACCTGCGCGCAAGTGAAGCCAGTGGCGGACCGATTGCCGGCTCTCTGGGTTATTCGCCGGACAGGCCGTTTTCAGCCGTCGCCATCGTCAACGGCGAGATCGTCAATGTCGTCATGCGGACAGGTGATTTTACGCCCCTGGCCGTCAGGGGACACTATGGCGACGACGGAACCCGCATCAGCGGTTTCGCCGATTTCTCCGGCTCGGATCTGATGCAGCCCTTCATCGCCCGGATCGGGCGTACCGCGCGTTTTGGTCTGGCAACCCTCCCGGACCCGCGGCGCGACGGCTATCAGGGCGTGGCCTGGCGGCTGATATCGGACAATCTGAACGCCAGCGCCCGCGGCCTCATCCGTCCCGCCGACCGGAATGCCGGAAACGGGATCCGGATCGCGGCCTCGACCCCGTCGCTCAGCCGGTTGCTGGGCCAGACCACCGGAGGTGCAGCCGCCTGGAACGGCGTGTTCCGGGGCGATGCCGGCAGCTGGACCCTGAACGGGGCCACCTCCCTGCTGCGGGCCGAGCTGATCGGCTATCGCGCGGCCAGGGTCAGCGGTGCGCTCAATGTCCGAAGCACCAAGGGCGGTTTCATCGTCGACACCGACCTGCGGGCGACCGGAGGGGCGAGTGCCGGAATTATCGGAACCCTGCTCGGGGCCACGCCACGGGTCCAGCTCAAGGCGACCCGATCGGCCGACGGGGCCCTGTTGCTGGAGCGGATCAAGGCCGAGGGGCAGGCCCTGGATCTCAACGGTACCGGCGCACGCGGCCTGACCGGCGGCATGAGTTTCCGGGGGCGAGCAGCGATCACAAACCTCGGTCGTATTCAGCAGGGCGCGCGCGGGGTGCTGGGCGGGTCCCTGACGGCGATTTCATCGAAGTCGGGTGCCCCCTGGAATTTCACTTTCGACGGACGCGGGCAAAGGGTCACCACCGGCATGGCCGAGCTGGACCGCCTTCTGGGTCCGGTTCCGCGTTTGCGCCTGAACGGTGCCCTGAAGGATGGTCGCACCGAAATCGAGTCGGCACGACTGACCGGTGCCGCCGGAAACGCCGGTGCCCGCGGCCTGATCGAGGGAGACGGCCGTCTGCGACTGGCCCTGGACTGGGATACCCGGGGCCCCTTCGGGGTCGGCCCGGTCGAGGTGGATGGTGCCATGACCGGCGACGGAGCCCTGACCGGCACCGTGAACCTGCCCCGCGCGGACCTGCACGCCCGGTTCGACAATGTGTCGTCCGGCGCGTTGAACCTGACCGATGCCGATCTGATCCTCAGCTTCCGTCGGGGGGTCGACGCGTCTGACGGACGTCTCGCCATCACCGCCGGATCCAAATACGGCCCCGCCGCCGTGTCGGGCAATTTCTTCTTCGGCCGCAATCAGATCCGTCTGACGGATGTGGACATGAACGCCGGTGGCCTGTTGTTGAAAGGGGCGGTCACCCTGTCCAGTCTCGTTCCGTCCAGCGCCGATCTGACCTTCACCGCCCGCCAGGGAGCCTTTCTCGCCTCCGGTACGGCCGACGGACGCATCCGGCTGACCGACACCGACGGTGACGACGCCGCCATCCTCAACGTCACAGGTCGCAACGTCCGCCTGTCCGGGTCCGCCTATGTCATGCGTTCGCTTGATCTGAACGGACGCGGAACCCTGAGCAACCTGCCCTTCACCCTGTCGACCGACATCTCCGGCGCGACCCCGGTTCAATTCAACGGAGCCGGCATCTATTCGCGTCAGGGAGAGGCCCAGTCCATTGTCCTGCGCGGCGGTGGCCGGGTGCGCGATATCGCCTTCAGCACCCGCAATCCGGCCGTCGTGGCCCTGTCCGGTGACGGCCGTATCGTGCGGTTCGACCTGGGTGTCGGCGGTGGTGTGTTGCTGGGTGAGCTGCGCCAGGATTCCAATGCCGCGATCCTCCAGGCCGACCTGACCAGTGTCGAGCTGGGTTCGCTGGCCCCCAATATGCGCGGTCGGGTTACCGGTCGGGTCGCCCTGCGCGGGACCGGTGACGATCTGTCGGGCTCGGCCAATGTCACCCTGCAGAACGTGCGCAGTATCGATGCCCCGCGCGGACTGGCCATAAACGGCGCACTGAACGCCCTGCTGGTCGACAACACCCTGCGAATCCAGGCCAACGCCCGGGACGAGGGCGCGGTCGAGTCGGTCGTCGACGTGATGCTGCCGGTCGAGGCTTCGGCCGTGCCGCTCAGACTGGCGATCGCCCGCAACCGGCCGATGTCGGGCAATGTCTCGATCAAGGGGCAGATCCAGCCGATCTGGGATCTGTTCCTGGGCGGTGAACGCTCACTGGCCGGCCAGATCGATGTCGAGGCCGCCCTGGCCGGAACCATCAATGAGCCGCGCCTGAACGGTCGTCTCGATCTCGAGCAGGGGACCTTCCACGATACCATCACCGGAGTCCGCCTCGCTGCCATCTCGCTGGCCAGCCGTTTCGATGACACCACCGCCCTGATCGAGACCTTCAGGGCGACCGACGGGTCGGGCGGCACGGTCAGCGGCGACGGTCGCATCGGCCTGCGGCAGGGTTCCGGGTCCAGTTTCCAGCTGGCCCTGACCCGGTTCCGCATCATCGACAACGACATCGCCAGAGCCCGTGCCTCGGGCCCCTTGACCGTGGTCCGCGCCGCCGACGGCAAGATCCAGCTGACCGGGCGGATCGACATTGACGACGCCCGGATCGAGGCCACCGTGCCCGGCTCTACCGGAATCGTCCGCATGGACGTGGTCGAGGTCAATCGCCCGGGCGGCGACCCGGTGGTGCCACGACAGGCGAACTCCGGCGGGCTGCAGATCGGCCTCGACATCGCCCTGCGCTCGCCCGGTGGCGATATCCTCGTCGTCGGCCGCGGCCTGAATGTGGAAATGAGTGTTGATGCCCGGGTCACCGGCTCCATCGCCCAGCCGATTCTGAGCGGAGAGGCCCGGGTCATCCGCGGCGACTATGATTTCGCGGGCAAACGCTTTGTCTTCGATGATCGCGGAACCGTGTCCCTGTCGACCAATCCGGCCCGTATCCGGCTGAACCTGTCAGCCGTGCGCGAGGACCCGGCCCTGACCGCCACCATCCGCGTCACCGGCACCGCGGCCCGACCGCAGATCGCGCTCACCTCGGCTCCGGCCCTGCCACAGGACGAGATTCTGGCCCAGGTCCTGTTCGGACGATCGGCCTCGCAACTGTCACCGTTTGAAGCGGCTCAGCTGGCCGCCAGCGTGGCGTCACTGGCCGGCGGCGGCGGTTTCGACGTCATCGGCAATTTGCGGGAGCTGGCCGGACTGGACCGGCTGTCGTTCGGGGGCGAGGCCTCGGCTCTGACCGTCGCCGGCGGGCGCTATCTGTCCGACAACGTCTATCTGGAGGTCATCGGCGGCGGTGTCGGCGGGGCGGCGGTCAATGTCGAATGGCAGGTCCGGCGCAATCTGACCGTCAGCTCGAAATTCGGCGGACAGGGCGACGCCAGCCTGTCGATCCGCTGGCGTCGTCAGTCGCGGCCGCCCGTTGCGTCAACCGACGAACGCCGCCCGAACCGGTGAGTGGCCGGAGCCGTTCGGGGCGGCCTGGGCCGTAGCCTCGGTCAGTTTCGCCAGTGTGCCGAGATAGACCACCAGCAGGGCCGGGTCCCTTGCCGCTGTCAACCACAGCACCACGGCCGACATGCCCGCCGCCACGACCGCATCGGCCGTGGTTTCCTTCATGCCCAGCTTCACCTTTGGCCCCGGTCCCGCTAGGGTTCACCGGCATGCAAATTTCTCCTCACGACCAGACCGCGCTCGACCACGTCGCAGCGCGCGAAACCACGATCATCGGGCGCACTCTCGCCTGGGCCGCGATCAATTCCGGCAGTCGCAATGCCGACGGCCTGAACGCCATGCTGACCGTGCTGGAGGCCGAGGCCCGGACCCTGCCGGCCGAGGTTGTGCGCATCCCGACCGAGGGCTCGACCACCGTCGGCGACGACGGTTCGGTGCACACCGAGGCCCATGCCGACGCCCTGAAAATTATCTGCCGCCCTGATGCCCCGATCCAGATCGTCCTGACCGGCCATTATGACACCGTCTTCCCGGTCGACAGCGCCTTCCAGACCGTGGTTACCCGCGCCGACGGCGCGCTGAACGGCCCCGGCGTCGCCGACATGAAGGGCGGCATCTCGGTCATGCTGGCCGCGCTGGAAGCTTTCGAGACCCACCCCGACCGTGAGCGCGTCGGCTGGACCGTGCTGCTGTCACCGGATGAAGAGATCGGCTCGCCCGCCTCGGCCCCGCTGCTGGCCGAACTGGGCGCGCGCGGCCATGTCGGCCTGACCTATGAACCCGCCATGTCCGACGGCTCCATGGCCGGGGCCCGCAAGGGCAGCGGCAATTTCCACCTGATCGTCTCGGGCAAGGCCGCCCATGCCGGACGCGCCTTCCACGAGGGGGCCAACGCCGTGGCCGGGGCCGCCATCCTCGCCGCGGTCCTGCACGCCCTGAACGGCCAGCACGAGGGCGTCACCGTCAATGTGGCCAAAATCTCCGGCGGCGCACCGCTGAACGTCGTGGCTGACAATGCCGTGGTCCGCTTCAATGTCCGGGTGCCCGACAAGGCCGCCGCCGACTGGACCCTGGCCACGGTGAAGGCTATCGCCGCCACCCCACCCTTCGCGGGCCTGACCCTGGACCTGCACGGCGGCTTCACCCGCCCGCCCAAACCGATGGACGCGTCCCAGGCCGCCCTGTTCGCGGCCGTGCGCAAGGCGGGGGCCCTGCTGGGTCAGCCGATCGCCTGGTCACCGTCGGGTGGCGTCTGCGAGGGCAACAACCTGCACGCCGCGGGCCTGCCCAATATCGACACCCTGGGCGTTCGCGGTGGCGACATTCATTCGGACCAGGAGTTCGCCTGGCCCGACAGTTTCGTGGAACGGGCCCAGCTGAGCGCCCTGATCCTGTGCAAGATCGCCTCTGGCGAGATCGACGCCGAACGGCTGAAGGCCCTGCGTCTGGAGACGATGTAATCCATGCTTGTTGTACGCCCCGCCGGCCCGGCCGATCTCGATCACCTGCTTGAACTGGCCATCCTCAGCGGGCCGGGCTTCACCAGCCTGCCCGAGGACCCCGACCAGCTGTCGGAACGCCTCGACCTCAGCCGCGACAGCTTCTCGGGCAAGCTGGAGCCCCAGGCCTGCTGGTACACCGTCATGCTGGAAGAGACCGACACCGGCGACGTCGACGGCATCGGCTCGGTCAAGGCGGCGGTGGGGCTGAACCGGCCCTTCTTCTCGTTCCGGGTCGTGACCAATACCCAGTCCTCGCCCTCGGTCGACGTCAAGCTGGACCACCAGACCCTGGTGCTGGTCAATGAATGCACCGGCTGGTCCGAGGTCGGCTCGCTGTTCCTCAAGGCCGACCGCCGCAAGGGCGGGGCCGGACGTCTGCTCAGCCAGGCCCGCTACATGCTGATCGGGGCCCAGCCCGAGCTGTTCCACGAGAACGTTCTGGCCGAGCTGCGCGGGGTCTTCACCCCCGACGGTGGCTGCCCGTTCTGGGACCATGTGGCCCACAAATTCTTCCCGATGCCGTTCGACGAGGCGGACATGATGACCGGCTCGACCGACAAACAGTTCATCCTCGACCTGGCCCCGCGCCACCCGATCTATGTCGAGCTGCTGCCCGAACCGGCCCGGGCCGTAATCGGCAAGGTCCATCCGCAGGGCGTGCCGGCCATGGCCCTGCTGGAGAGCGAGGGCTTCCGCCCCAACGGTCTGGTCGACATCTTCGACGCCGGGCCGACCGTGGCCTGCGGCCGCGACAACATCCGCACCGTGCGCGACGCCCGCCCCCTGACTGTGGCTGTGGCCGATCACGTCGAGGCTGAATTGCCATCGCTGATCTCGACCGGTTCGGTCAATGCGTTCCGGGCCGTGCGCCAGAAGGTCGGCATCGAGGGGGATATCGCCACCCTGTCCGCCGAAACCGCCGACGCCCTGCGGGTCAAGGCGGGCGATGTTGTGCGTGTGAAGGCCTAGGCCCAAGGAAAGATGAGCAGTTCCATGACCCGTTTCACCTCGATCGATCCCGCCACCGGCGACACCGTCTGGGAAGGCCCTGCTGCCACCGGGGCCGAGGTCGCCGATGCCGTGACCGCCGCCCGCACCGCCTTCCCCGACTGGGCCGACCGCCCGCGTCAGGACCGCATCGATGCGGTCAAACGCTACCAGACGGCGCTGAAGACCCGGGCCCCCGCCATGGCCGAGGCGATCAGCCGTGAAACCGGCAAGGCCCTGTGGGAGACCACCGCTGAACTCGGCTCCATGGCCGGCAAGGTCGACCTGTCGATCAAGGCCTATGACGAGCGCACCGGCGAACGCACCAGCGAGACGCCGTTCGGTAGCGCCACCCTGCGCCACCGGCCGCACGGCGTCGCCGCGGTGCTGGGCCCGTTCAACTTCCCCGGCCACCTGCCCAACGGCCATATCGTTCCGGCCCTGCTGGCCGGCGACACCGTGGTGTTCAAACCGTCGGAAGAAACGCCGCACACCGGCCAGCTGATGGCCGAATGCCTGGCCGAGGCCGACCTGCCGACCGGCGTGTTCAACCTGATCCAGGGCGCACGCGACACCGGCGCGGCCCTGCTGGACCAGCCGATCGATGCCCTGATGTTCACCGGCTCGGGTGCCGCGGGCGCGCATTTCCGCAAGAAATTCGCCGAGGACCCGCACGTGATCCTCGCCCTCGAACTGGGCGGCAACAATCCGCTGGTGGTCTGGGACGCGGCCGACGCCGAGGCCGTGGCCGGAATCGTGGTCCAGTCGGCCTTCATCACCACCGGCCAGCGCTGTTCCTGCGCCCGCCGCCTGATCGTGCCCGAGGGTCCGCAGGGCGACGCCATCATCGAGGCCGTCGCTGCCCTGGTCGACCGGCTGATCTTCGCCCCGTGGAACAGCACGCCCGAACCCTATGGCGGCCCGCTGATCTCGCCGAAAGCGGCCGAGGCCGCCTTGGCCGCCCTGCAGCAACGCATCGCCGCCGGAGCCAAAGTCATCCGCGCCTCGGGCCCGGTCGACAATCTGCCGGGGGCCTTCGTCAAACCGGCCATCATCGAGGTCACCGGCGTGACCGTGCCGGACGAGGAGATGTTTGCCCCCTTCCTCTCGGTGACCCGCGCCGCCAGTTTCGACGCCGCGATCGCCGAGGCCAACGCCACCCGCTACGGCCTCAGCGCCGGTCTGGTCAGCGACAACCCGGCCCACTGGGATCATTTCATCCGCCGCATCCGCGCCGGCGTCGTCAATTTCAACCGCCCGACCACCGGGGCCGCCGGCAACATGCCGTTCGGCGGCCTGGGGGCCAGCGGCAACCACCGCCCCAGCGCCTATTACGCCGCCGACTACTGCGCCTATCCGGTCGCCAGTTTCGAGGCCGGGGCGGTCAAGAACATCGAAGGTGAAATCAAGGGGCTTAAAGGATGAGTTCGGCACTTCTCTTCCTTCCCCCCTTGCGGGGGAAGGTGGCCGGCGGAGCCGGTCGGATGGGGGCTGAAACGCTGACGCGATCAGTTGATCGCGCCTTCAGACACGCCACCTCCCGCCGACAGTCCCCCCATCCGTCACGCTCCGCGCGCCACCTTCCCCCGCAAGGGGGGAAGGCATGAGTGGGGCCGTCGAAGCCAATGCCGATGGCCTGATCGGCCCGACCCATTCCTATGCGGGCCTGAGCCCTGGCAACCTCGCCTCCAGCCTGAACAAGGGTGAGGCCTCGAACCCGCGCGCCGCCGTGCTGCAGGGGCTCGACAAGATGAAAACCCTGGCCGACCTGGGCCTGCCGCAATATGTGCTGCCGCCGCACGAACGGCCCGACATCCCCTTCCTGCGCAGCCTCGGCTTTACCGGCAGCGACGCCGCCGTGCTGGAGCGGGCGTGGAAGGAGGCCTCCGGCTTCGCCGCCGCCGCCTGTTCGGCCTCGCCGATGTGGGCCGCCAATGCCGCCACCGTGACGCCCAGCGCCGACGCCGCCGACGGCCGGGTCCATTTCACCCCGGCCAATCTGCACACCAACCTGCACCGCAGCCTGGAACACGCCCAGACCAAACGGGCGCTGGATGCCCTCTTCCCCGACCCGGCCCGGTTCGCCGTTCATGACGCCCTGCCTGCCGTGGCCCATCTGGCTGACGAGGGGGCCGCCAACCACGTCCGCCTGTGCGCCGAGCACGGCGCGCCCGGGGTCAATCTGCTGGTCTGGGGCCGCGAGGCCTTCGAGCCCTGGGCCGACGCCTTCCCCGCCCGCCAGACGCACGAGGCCTCGCAGGCCATCGCCCGCCGCCATCAGGCCGCACGGCCGGTCTTCCCGCGCCAGTCGCGCGCCGCCATCGCCGGCGGCACCTTCCACAATGACGTGGTCTGCGTCGGAGCGCTGGACACCCTGTTCTTCCACGAGCTGGCCTTCGAGGACACGGCCGGGACCAGGGCCGCCGTCCGCGCCGCCGCCGACGGCCTGTTCGCGCCGCAGTTCGTCGAGGTCTCCAACGCCGACCTGCCGCTGGCCGACGCCATCAGCTCCTATCTGTTCAACTCCATGCTGGTACAGATCCCCGGCGAGGACCGGCTGACCCTGATCTGCCCGACCGAGACCCGCGACAACCCGCGCAGCCATGCGGTGGCGCAAGCATTGGCCGCCTCCAATGGTCCGATCGGGGCGGTGCGCTATGTCGATGTGCGCCAGTCGATGCGCAACGGCGGCGGCCCCGCCTGCCTGCGCCTGCGCGTGGTGCTGACCGAGGCCGAACAGGCGGCGACCAATCCGGCCATGCGGATGACCGAGGAGCTGCACGCCCGCTTGTCGATCTGGGCCGCCAACTGGTACCGCGACAGCCTGGCCCCCGCCGACCTGGCCGACCCGCAACTGCTGGCCGAAAGCCGCGGTGCGCTGGACGAGCTGTGCGACATTCTCGACCTCGGCTCCGGCTTCTATCCCTTCCAGCGCGGCTGACGAGGGGTTTCGCGCGGGCGTTGGCGGGCCTGACAAACCCGGCTAGCGTCGCCGGACCGGTACAAAGGAAAATTCCAGCGTGATCAGAAATCTGGCCTTCGGCTGCGCCGTCCTCAGTGTCCTGATCCTCGCCGGCCTGACCGTGGCCGGGGGCCTGGCCTATCCCGACTATGACCACCTGACCCAGTTCATCAGCGAACTGGGAGCCTCCGGCACCGTCACCGGCCCGGCCGTCAGCCTCGCCTTCATCATTTCGGGCGCGCTGCTGATCCTGTTCTGGCTGCTGTGCATCGGCCTGCTTCCGCGCTCGCTTCTGGCCACGGCCGGCTTTGCCCTGAGTGCCGTGAACGGTCTGGGCCTGATGTTCGGCGGGGTCTTTCCCTGCGCCTTCGAATGCAGCCTGGCCGACCCGACCCCGTCGGCCGTGCTGCACGACCTGTTCGGCGGCATCGGCTACCTCGCCGGGATCGCCGGGATCTGCCTGATCGCCCTCGCCGCGCGCCGCTGGCCCCACGGCCGGATTCTGTATCCTCTGGGTCTGGCCTGCGGCATTCCCGCCGCCGCCGCCATCTGGCTGCTGCATCCCGGCTTTGAATGGTATGGCGCGGCCCAGCGGGTGATCGAGATCGCCCTGGCCGTCTTCGCTCTGGCCGTCGCGGTCACCGTGCGGCGGCCGGAACCCGGCGCGTGAGTTCTTCCAATCCCTGGCTGCTGCTCGCCGCTGGCCTGAGCGCAGCCGCCGCGCTGGCGCATCTGGCCATTATCCTCGGCGGTCCCCGTTGGTATGCTTTTTTCGGAGCCGGGCAGCGCATGGTCCGGCTCGCTGAAAGGGGCTCTCCCATCGCCACCCTGATCACCCTGGGCATCGCCGCCGTACTGACCATCTGGTCCGTCTATGCCCTGTCAGGGGCGGGCGTGCTGCCGCCTGTGCCGCTGCTCAGGCCCGGCTTGGTCGCCATCAGCGCCATCTACCTGATCCGCGCCCTCGTCTTTGTTCCGGTCATGAGTCTTCGAACCGGCCGCGCCAGCCCCTTCGCCTGGATCAGTTCGACCATCGTGCTCGTGTTCGGCCTCGCCTACACTGTGGGAACATGGACGGCATGGGAGAGCCTGCAATGACCCCGAGCCGCCGCCTGCTGAACATCATCGGCGGCTCAGCCGGCAATCTGGTCGAATGGTTCGACTGGTTCGCCTATTCGGCCTTCGCCCTCTATTTCGCCCCGGTTTTCTTCCCCGAGGGCGACGGCACCGCCGGATTGCTGAAAGCCGCCGCCGTCTTTGCCGTCGGCTTCCTGATGCGGCCGATCGGGGCCTGGATTATGGGGGTCTATGCCGACCGACGCGGTCGCAAGGCGGGCCTGACCCTGTCGGTCAGCCTGATGTGCACCGGCAGCCTGATCATCGCCTGCACCCCCGGTTATGCCACCATCGGCCTGGGGGCCCCGGCCCTGCTGTTGCTGGCGCGGATGATCCAGGGCCTCAGCGTTGGCGGCGAATACGGCTCCTCAGCCACCTATCTGTCGGAGATGGCCACAGCGAAGCATCGCGGCTTCTGGTCCAGCTTCCAGTACGTGACGCTGATCTCGGGCCAGCTGCTGGCCCTGATGCTGCTGATCGGCCTGCAACAGACCCTGACCCCTGACCAGCTGGCCGCCTGGGGCTGGCGCGTGCCCTTCTTCGTCGGGGCAGCCCTCGCGGTGATCGTCTTCTGGCTACGCCGCCGTCTGGACGAGACCCGCGCCTTCATCGAAACGGATACGGCCGAGGCCCCGAAGTCCAGCGCCCTGTTGCTGGTGCTGAAACACCCCAAGGAGGCCCTGCTGGTGCTGGGCCTGACCGCCGGGGGCACGCTGGCCTTCTATACCTACACGACCTACCTGCAGAAATTCCTCGTCAACACCACCGGCTTCAGCAAGGCCACGGCGACCGAGATCAGCGCCGCCGCCCTGTTTGTCTTCATGCTGCTGCAGCCGGCCGTCGGGGCCCTGTCGGACCGCATCGGTCGCCGCCCGGTGATGATCGCCTTCGGCGTCGGCGGGGTGCTGTTCACCGTGCCGATCATGACCGCCTTGTCGACGGCCCAGAGTCCGCTGGTCGCCTTCGCCCTGTCGATGAGCGCCCTGGTTATCGTCAGTGGCTATACGGCCATCAACGCCGTGGTGAAGGCCGAGCTGTTCCCGGCCCACATCCGCGCCCTCGGTGTGGCCCTGCCCTATGCGATCGCCAACGCCGTGTTCGGCGGCACGGCCGAATACGCCGCGCTGTGGTTCAAGGACATCGGCATGGAGAGCGCCTTCTATTGGTATGTCACCGGCATGATCGGCGTGTCCCTGCTGGTCTTCATCTTCATGCGCGATACCAAAAACCGGTCCTTGATCACCCACCTGGACTGATCATTCGGGGGTCAGCCTCAGGCGGCGAAACGTCCGCCCCGGGCCGCATAGGCCTGGGTGCCGCGGGTCAGGACGCGATCGTCGGACAGGATGGCGTCGATGGTGATATCGTCCGTCCCCTTCAGCCGCTCATAGACCGGCCCGAAATCCTGCAGCGTGACCTGCTTCAGCGCCTCAATTGAATCGATGACGAAATAGACCTGCTGGAAGTCGTCGATCCGGTACAGGGTGCGCATCACCCGCTCGAGGTCGAAGCCCAGCCGGTTGGGAGAGGCATCCTCAAGCGCGAACACGCTCTCGGTCGCCGAAGAGACGATGCCCGCCCCGTAGATGCGCAGGCCATCGGCGTCCTGCATCAGGCCGAACTCGACCGTGTACCAGTACAGTCGGGCCAGATTCTGCAGCATGCCCAGCGAGGCCGCCCGCTGCCCGCCCTTGCCATAGGCCTCCATATAGGCGGCAAAATCGGGGTCACTCAGCATCGGCACATGGCCGAAGACATCGTGAAAGATGTCGGGTTCCTGCAGATAGTCCAGCTGGTCCGGCTTGCGGATGAACTGGCCGGACGGAAAGCGTTTGTTGGCCAGGTGGTCGAAGAAGACCTCGTCCGGCACCAGGCCGGGCACGCACACCACAGTCCAGCCGGTCAGGGCCTGCAGCTTGGGATTCATCACCGCGAAATCGGGGATGCCGCCAGTGTTCAGGTCCAGTGCCGTCAGCCCCTTCAGGAACACGTCGGCCGCCCGTCCCGGCAGGATTTTCATCTGCCGGGCATAGAGGGTGTCCCAGGTCTGGTGCTCGACGTCGGTATAGGCATCCCAGTCCTGAGGGATGGTCCAGTCGGCGGCCGCGCCCTCGGGCGGGGTTTCAAAGACATGCTCGAAATCGGACATGGACGCGCTCCTGCGCTGGCTCTGACGACTGGGAGCACCATCCTAGTCGTTTGGGGCGATCCCGTCATCATCGAGGTACCGTCAGTGGATCTGGTGCATGCGGGGGGCCAGGCGTCCACGGGCGTCGACATGAAACATCTGGACCTCGTCGCCACGCGGCAGGCGCGCCAGGTCTGCGTCGACTTCCAGCATGGCCTCGGCGGCATAGATCATCAGGCCGCTGTCAGCCCCGATGGCAAAGACCTTGTAGAATGGTCTGTCAGCCTGTTCCGGCGTCGTATCGCCGGGCGTACCGGAATAGGCGGCGTCGACGTCCACGATCACCCCGCGAAATGCATTATTCACGTGGCGAACGATCTGGCCGAGGCCGAATTTGGCGGTCCGGGAGTTTTCCATGAGACCACTGTGAACCCCGCAGCCTGAGCCTAATGCCCGGGGTCCTGTTCATTTTCGCGACAGTTTGTCTTGGCGCGAACGGCAGACCGCGACTACCATGTTCGGGACGGGCGCCGTTCTGGACCGCCCATTTGAAAGTTCGGCCATGCCGGAGATCGACGGCGCGCCAGTCCGGCGCGACGACCGGTCCCAGCCCCAAAGGCCCGCCAGTCAAGGGGCATCAGGCCGGGACGCGCCACTTTACGGTGCGCTCGACCTGGGGACCAACAATTGTCGGCTGCTGATCGCGAAACCCTCGCGGGACGGGTTTCGCGTGGTGGATTCCTTCAGCCGTATCGTCCGGCTGGGCGAGGGCCTGTCGCGCACGGGCCGACTCGACGACAGTGCGATGGAACGCGCCTATGAGGCGCTCAGCCTGTGCGCCGAGCGGGTGGCCAAGAAGGGCCTGGAATCCACACGATTGAGCGCGGTCGCCACCCAGGCCTGCCGTCAGGCGGACAACGGCGAAGCCTTCGTCGAACGGGTGCGCAGCGGCACCGGCCTGCGACTGCGCATCATCGATCCGGCCGAGGAAGCCAGCCTTGCGGTCGAGGGCTGTCTCGATCTGTTCGATACCGCTGCCGAAATGGTGCTGGTGGTTGATGTCGGGGGCGGTTCGACCGAACTGTCGTGGCTGAGGCGCGAGAACGGACGCTTCAAAACCGTGGACTGGTTGTCGGCCCCGGTCGGGGTCGTGACCCTGGCCGAACGTCATCCCGAACCGTCAGCCAATCATGACCAATGGTACGAAGCCATGGTCACCGACATGGGCGAGGCCCTGGCCGTAACGCAGGTCGAGCCGACGCTTCGATCCGTCTTCGTCGCCGGCCAGGCGCATATGGTCGGAACCTCGGGGGCCATCACCAGCCTCGCCGGCATCCACCTCGGTCTCAAACGCTATCAGCGCAATCTGGTCGACGGTCTGTGGATGTCCCGCGACGATTGCGAACGCGCGGCGATGACCCTCCAGCAGCTGGGCCCGGCCGGACGGGCGGCGGAATCCTGCATCGGTCCCGACCGGGCCGATCTGGTGCTCGCGGGGGCCGCCATCATGGAGGCGGTGCAACGGGCCTGGCCGTGTGAACGGGTACGGGTGGCCGACCGTGGCCTGCGCGAGGGTCTGCTGTTGCAAAACATGCGTCAGGACCGGCCGCCGACGAAACGCCGACGGTCCCGCAGTCGCCGGCGAGGTCAGGCCCCGGCGGCGGCCTGACGCGTGGTGACCTCGACCGGCAGGGTAATGTCGCAGACCGAAAAATCCGCGCCCCGCGTGGCCCTGATCCGGTCCGCCATCGCCCGGAAGGTTCCGGACCCGGTGTCCAGTATCCGCACCGTCGGCCGTTCATCCGGCGGCAGATCCACCGCGACGCGAACCCGGGTCATGTGATCCGGGCTGCCGGTGACCATGCCGTTGTCCCCGTCCCCGACCTTGAGCGCTCGCACCACCTCGAGGCCCGACACCACCATCCCCCAGACAGAATAGCGCTTGTCCAGTGCCGGATAGGCCTGTCGCATCAGGAAAAACTGGCTGTTGGCCGTGTCGTTACCCTCGTCCCGCGCCATACCGGCGACGCCCGGACAATACAGGCCCCAGCCGTGCACCTTGCCGTCACCAGTCAGGGCCATGGCCGCATCCGGCTGGGTCTGGACCGGCAGGGAATGCAGAAAACCCACCAGCGCACCGGACGGGGCCGCAACTGACGTGAACGGGGTTTGGGAATCGCGGCGGAAGGTGAATTCGGCCGTCAGGTCGGGATAGGGACTCTGCCCCTCGCCATTGCCCAACGGATCGCCGGTCTGGGCCATGAACCAGTCGATCACCCGGTGCCAGGCGAGGCCGTCATAAAACCCCCGACGCGCCAGCAAGCGAATGCGATCGACATGCAGGGGGGCGACCTCGGGAGCCAGCTCGACCAGTATCTGCCCCCGGTTGGTATCGATGACCAGCAGGTTTCCTGCCGGCACCGTCCGCCATTCGGATACGGCGGCGGGTGCGGCTGGCGCAGTTTGGGGCACGGCCGGCGGTGGCGGCCCGCCGACGTCCTGGGCCATGGCCCCACCCGCGCACGCCAGCGCAGCCAGACCGGTCAGAATAGTTGAGACTCCACGCATGGCCTGCCCTCCCCGAAAAACCATCAGCCGCCGACCAGTTCGGCCGGCGGTTGCACGTCACAGATACTGAAGCGGCTGCCGCGCTCGGCGCGAACCCGGTCGACCTCGGCCTGAAACCCCGGAGCCTGGGGGCTCATAACCCGAACCGTGGGCCGGTCGCCTTCGGTCATGACCGAGGCCGTCCGCACCCGGGTCATGATATCGGGATTGTCGGAGATACGCCCGTCGGTCGCCTCCGGCCCGGTCTTCAGCGCCCGCACGACATCCAGGCCCAGCACCACGCGACCGAAGGTCGTGTAGTTGCCGTTGAGACTGGCGTTCTCGCCCATCATCAGAAAGAATTGGCTATTGGCGCTGTCAGGTCCGGTCGACCGGGCCATGCCGGCGACGCCGGGGCAGAACAGGCCCTCGGCCCCGGCCTTGAAATCAACAGTGACGAACATCTGTGCATCGGGCTGGGTCACGACCGGCATCGACCCCATGATGCCGCGCAGACCCGGTCCGCTGTTCGGGACGGCGACAAAGCCGCTGTCCGAACCGCGACGGAAGCTGAACTCTCCAGCCATGTCGGGCAATTCGCTACCGCCCGCACCTGTGCCCTCGGGATCGCCGGTCTGGGCCATGAAGCCGGCGATGACCCGATGAAATTTCAGGCCGTCATAAAACCCCTGGTCCGCCAGGGTGCGGATCCGCTCGATATGACCCGGGGCCATGCGCGGTTCCAGCTCGACCAGAATCCGGCCCTTGTTGGTATCGATCACCAGCAGGTTCTCCGGCGCGACCAGACGCCAGTCGCCCGCCGCAGCCGGAACAGTCCCCGCCATGGCCGGGGCCAGTCCGGCAATGGTGGCCATGGCGAAGGCCGTGGCCAGAAGTCGATATTTCCGCGTCATGTGTGTCCCTTGACCTTGGCCCGAACCTGTTCGGCAACCGCCGGGCTGACAAAACTGTCGATGGCCCCGTCCAGCCGGGCAATTTCCTTGACCAGCCGCGAGGCGACCGCCTGATGGCGGGGGTCGGCCATCAGAAACACAGTCTCGATGTCGGCATTGAGGCGCTGGTTCATCGCCGTCATCTGGAACTCGTATTCGAAGTCCGCCACCGCGCGCAGGCCGCGCACAATGACCTGGGCCCCGAGGTGCTCGGCGAAATGCATCAGCAGGGTCTCGAACGGTTGAACCACAATGTCGGCCTTGATGCCCGCCACCTCGGCGCGGACCATCTCCACCCGCTCATCGGTGCTGAACAGGGGTCCCTTGTCATCATTCCGGGCCACACCGATGACCAGCCGGTCCACCAGCTTCACGGCCCGGCCGATGATATCCATATGACCGTTGGTCACCGGATCGAAGGTTCCGGGGTAAAGCCCGATACGCATGGCGTTTTCTCTCCGCTTTGGATCGGTTTAGCATCTGCGAAATGGTGAGCCTAGATCAGCTGGCCCGGGTTCGATCGCCAGGCCTCATGCAGGCGGTCAATCAGGGCGGGCGCTGTCGCCAGGATGTGATCATCGATCGCGCTGACGGCGCAGGCCGGCGTGGCGCTGTTGCAGATGAAGGCCGCGTCAAAACCCCCGAGTCCGGACAGGGACACCGGCGCGGTCCGGCTCGACAGGCCGACGCCGTCCAGCCCACGCTGCAGCAGGGCCTGACCGACCCCCGACAACATCGGGGCCATCGGCCAGGTCACGGTGTCACCTCTGACGAAGCCGATGTTCCACAGCGTGCCTTCGGACACCTGCCCCTGGTCATCGACGAACAGGGCGTCGTCGAAGCCGGCGTCGCGGGCCGAACGCCGCGCCCGTATCTGGCCGAAGGTGGCCGTATGCTTCAGATGCGCCGCCTCGCGGGCATGGACCTGGGTCTGCAGCCGCACGCTCTGTGCCAACGGCGGCGGCGGCGGAAAGCGCGCGATCATCACCCGGGGTCGACCGCGCCAGCTGACCTCGCGCGGCCGGATCTCGGGCGAAAACAGGCTGACGCGCAGCCAGCACGGGTCACCGTCTGCCGCAGCAAGGCGTATCAGGTCGCGCAGACGCGGCTCACCCACGGCCTCACCGAACAATTCAGCAGCAGACGCCTCCAGCCGGGCCAGATGCAGGTCCAGCCCGTGAACGCCGCCGTCCTCCACCCGAAAAGAGGTGTAGGCACCGTAGTTGATCAGGGCGAGGCAGGTCAGATCGGCGTCGGTGGCAGGTTCGCCGTCGACCGTGATCTGACGATCCGCGTCCATCGTCAGGCGTCGCCGCCCTCTTCGTCGTCCTGGCCGTCCACATCAATGCCGGTGTCCTCGTCATCGTCACCGGCGACGTCACCCAGACGTTCAACCGAAACGACCCGCTCACCCTCGGCGGTGCGGAAGATGGTCACCCCCTGGCTGGTGCGACCGACGGTGCGGACCTGGCTGACCGGCGTGCGGATCATCTGCCCGCCCGAGGTGACCAGCAACAGGTCGTCACCGTCCTCGACCGGGAAGGAGGCCGCCAGACGGTCCCCTGCCCGTCCGCCCAGACCGTGGGCCGTCAGGCCCTGGCCGCCACGTCCGGTGCGCCGGTACTCATAGGCCGACGATCGCTTGCCGAAGCCGGTCTCGGTTACGGTCAGGATAAACTGCTCGGCTGCGCCCAGTTCGGCGATCCGTTCGATCGACAGGGCAGCGTCGCCGTTGCCCTCGTCCTCGTCGTCCACCTCGACCACCGTGGATTCATCGTCGGCGTCCCCCGCCGCGCGGCGCATGGCCGTGGCGTGTTTGACATAGGCGGACCGCTCGTCCGGCGTGGCATCGACCCGGCCCAGCACGGCCATCGAGATGACCTCATCGCCGACCTTCAGACGCACACCACGGACCCCGGTCGAATCCCGCCCCTTGAACACGCGCACATCGTCGGCCTTGAAGCGGATGGCGCGACCCAGCGCCGTGGTCAGCATCACGTCGTCCTCGGCGGTGCACAGGGCGACGCCAACCATATGGTCCCCGTCATCCAGCTTCATGGCGATCTTGCCGGCCCGGTTGACGGTGGCGAAGTCGCTGAGCTTGTTGCGGCGCACGTCACCCGAGCGGGTGGCGAACATGATGTCGTAATTGCCCCACTCCGCCTCGTCCTCGGGCAGGGGCAGGACGTTCATGATGCTGTCGCCCGGCTCGATCGGCAGCAGGTTGACGAAGGCCTTGCCGCGCGAGGTCGGCCCGCCCAGCGGCAAACGCCAGGTCTTCAGCTTGTAGGCCTTGCCGTTGGTGGCGAAAAACAGCACCGGCGTATGGGTCGAGGCCGAGAACACGCCGACGATGGCGTCCTCGTCCTTCATCGTCATGCCCGACTTGCCCTTGCCGCCGCGATGCTGGGTCCGATAGGCGTTCAGCGCCACCCGTTTGACGTAGCCGCCGTGGGTCACGGTCACGACCATGTCCTCGCGCGGGATCAGGTCCTCGTCTTCCAGCTCGAAATCGCCGTCGCCGATCTCGGTGCGGCGCGGCACGGCGAACTCGGCCCTCACCTCCAGCAGGTCGGCGCGAATCACCGCCAGGATGTTGGCGCGGTCCGACAGCAGCAGCAGGTGTTTGGCGATGGTGTCAGCCAGGCCGCGGGCCTCGTTGAAGATGTCATCGCGACCCAGGCCGGTCAGGCGCGACAGGGTCAGGGCCAGGATCGCCCGGGCCTGTTCGTCGGTCAGGTTCAACTTGTCACCCTCGACCAGCATCGAGCGCGGATCGGCGATCAGCTCGATCAGGGCCATCATGTCCCCGACCGGCCATGACTTGGCCTGCAGTCGCTCGCGCGCCTCGGCCGGGTCGGCCGAGCTGCGGATGATGTGAATAACCTCGTCGATATTGGCCACGGCCACGGCCAGACCGACCAGCACGTGACCGCGGTCGCGGGCCTTGGCCAGTTCGAACTTGACCCGCCGGACCACGACCTCTTCCCGGAAGTCGAGGAAGACCTCGAGCATCTTGCGCAGGCCCATCTGCTCGGGACGGCCGTGGTTCAGCGCCAGCATATTGACGCCGAACGAGCTCTGCATCGCCGTATAGCGCCACAGCTGGTTCAGAATGACGTCGCCCGAAGCGTCGCGCTTCAGCTCGATCACCATCCGCATGCCCTGACGGTCGCTCTCGTCGCGCACATCGGAAATGCCTTCGATCCGCTTCTCACGCACCATTTCGGCGATGCGTTCGATCAGGGTCTGTTTGTTGACCTGGAACGGCAGCTCGGTGACGACGATGGCCTCGCGATCCTTGCGGATGGTCTCGACCGTCGCCTTGCCGCGCACGATGACCGAGCCGCGGCCTTCGCGCAGGGCGTTGCGCGGCGCAGTCCGCCCCATGATCTCGCCACCGGTCGGAAAGTCGGGTCCGGGCACCAGGTCCAGCAGGGCGTCGTCGGTGACCTCGGGATCGTCCAACAGCGCCACGCAGGCGTCGATGATCTCGCCCAGGTTATGCGGCGGGATATTGGTGGCCATACCGACGGCGATGCCGCCCGCGCCATTGACCAGCAGGTTCGGAATCCGCGCCGGCAGGACAACCGGCTCAAGTTCCTTCTCGTCGTAGTTCAGCTGGAAATCGACCGTGTCCTTGTCGATATCGGCCAGCAAGGCCACGGCGGCCGGGGCCATCTTGGCCTCGGTATATCGCATCGAGGCCGGCATATCGCCGTCGACCGAGCCGAAATTGCCCTGGCCGTCGACCAGCATCAGCCCCATCGAGAAGGGCTGCGCCATACGCACAAGGGCCATATAGACCGAGGCGTCGCCGTGCGGGTGGAACCGGCCCAGCACGTCACCGACCACACGGGCGCATTTCGAATACGAGCGCTCGGGCGTCATGTTCAGGTCGTGCATCGAATACAGGATGCGCCGGTGCACCGGCTTCAGCCCGTCACGCGCGTCCGGCAGGGCCCGCGAAACGATCACGCTCATGGCGTAGTCGAGGTAGGAGCGTTTCAGCTCTTCCTCGATCGTGATGGTGGAAATGTCGCCGTGCCCGCCGGACGGGGGCACAGGGGTCTCAAAGGTGTCGTCGGTCAAGGAAATCAGGCTTTAAATGGCCGGAATCGGAACGTGATCCGCTATAGGTGTTTTCTAGCATCCACGCTCGACAGAGGCAAAGTCCCACCACCCGTCAAAGCCCGTCCCTGAAAGGAATTTCAGCCATGCGCCCCATTCTTCTCGCCAGCGCCCTCCTCCTGCCCCTCGGAGCCTGTGTCAGCCTGACCGAAAACCACTACGGACCACAGCCCGCCGAGCAGGCGGCGATGGGGGATTTCGGCGAGGCGACGCTCAGAAACGCTGCAGGAGAAGCCATCGGACGCGCCGCCCTGACCCAGGGGCCGACCGGCCTGCTGATCCGCATTGAAGCCTCGGGCCTGACTCCCGGCTGGCACGGCGTCCATATCCACGCCACGGGCCGCTGCGACGCCCCCTTCACCTCGGCCGGCGGCCATATCAACCACGCCGCCCCCGCCGCCCCGCACGGTCTGCTGAACCCCGACGGCCCCGATGACGGTGACCTGCCCAATATCCATGCCGACGCCGACGGACGGGTGAATGCCGAGGTCTTCACCTCGCGGGCCCGAATCGCCGCCACCGGGCCCGGTCAGTGGTTGTGGGACGCCGACGGCTCGGCCCTGGTCATCCATGCCGGGTCCGACGACCACCGCAGCCAGCCCATCGGCGGAGCCGGTGGCCGCGTCGCCTGCGGCGTGATGGCCGCAGGCTGAGCCTGACGCACGCTCCATTGCCGTCGACCGGAACCGCATCGTCAGATTTGATCTTCGCGCCCCGGCCTGCGCCTGCTACCCCCCGGGCCTCATTCCAAAAGCGATCCGCATGAAAATTTCTCGCCTTGCCTACGCCGCCTTCGGCTTCGCCCTGGCCGTCATCGTTCTGGACCAGCTGACCAAGGCCTGGATCCTCGACGCAATGAACATGCTGACCGTCTCGGGACAGTTGATCGAGCGCGAACAATGGTTCTTCCAGTCGCTGCCGGTCCTGCCGCCCTTCCTGCGGTTCAGCTTCGTCCTCAATGACGGGGTCAGCTTCGGCCTGCTGGGCGGCGGGACCGCGCGCTGGCTGCTCAGCGGCTTCTCCATCGCCGTCGCCGTCGCGCTGGGCTGGTGGGCGACCCGGGTCGACCGTCGCCTGCTGATCACCGCTATCGGCCTGGTCATGGGCGGGGCTGTCGGCAATGTGATCGACCGCATCCGCTTCGGTGGCGTGGTTGATTTCATCGACTTTTCCGGCACGGTCATCGCCGGACACAGGGTCTTTCCGTGGATATTCAATATCGCCGACAGCGCCATATCAGTGGGTGTGGTGCTGTTGATCGTCGACAGCCTGTTGTCGGAACGTCATCCTCCGGTTGGCGAAGCCGCCGAAAAGTCGTAATCAACTCTCCTTCTAGTCGTTCCAGAGCCGCGTCGATGACGCGCGTCCAACGAGCCGAGCCCCTGATCATGCGAATTCGCAACGCCGCCGTCCTGACCCTTGTCGCCGCTTCGGCCCTGTCTCTCGGGGCTTGCACGAGCCTCCAGCAGAGCATCGGCATGACCAAGATCACGCCGGACGCCTTCCTGACCGTCTCGACCGCCCCGCTGACCGTGCCGCCCGAATACGGCCTGCGCCCGCCGGCACCCGGCCAGCCGCGCCCGCAGGAACTGGCTCCCGAGAGCGCCGCGCGCCAGATCCTGCTGGGTCAGCGTCAGTCGATCACGCGCACCCCCGCCGAGCAGTTGTTCGTCGCCCAGGCCGGCGCCGACCGCGCCGACCCCCTGGCCCGCTATGTGATCGATGATGAATTCGGGGACCTGGCGCACAAGGAAGAAAATTTCGCCAGCCGACTGCTGTTCTGGCGACACGACGTGCCCGCCTCACAGTCGGCGACCGTCAGCCAGACGGCGGCGGGATCGATGACGATCGATGCCGCCAGCGAATACGAACGGCTTCAGGCCCTGACCGGCGGCCGGAGCGGAATCACCATCACGCCGCGGCGCTCGGTCGGCTTCAAGATCCCCGGCCTCTAGACCGGCATCGGCCTCAACTGACGCCCTCACCCAGGGTTCGGGTCTGCGCCATTCTGACTCCGGAACCTGTTCCGACGTCTGACTGACTCCGTCAGGTGCGGAAAGACGCTAGGCCCTGGCCGCCCCGGCCCGGAGCCCGCGCTCGGCCAGGGCCACCACCGCGACCCCGCCCATGGTCAGGGCGGCTCCAGTCAGGATCTGCACGGTCAGCACATCACCGAGGAACAGCCAGCCGATGGCGATCGACACCACCGGCGTGGCCAGCAGATAAGGGGTCACCCGCCCCGCCTCACGCCGCTGCACCAGCCAGAACACCAGGGTCGTGGCCGCCACGGACGACACCAGACCAGCCCACAGCACACAGGCCCAGATCAGCGGCGTGGCCGCCCGCACCGCCTCCAGCTGGCCGTGTTCGAAGACCGCCGATCCAAAGGCCAGGGTCGGCAGGGCTACGAGGGCCAGCAGACCCTGCATCTTCAACGGCGGGATAGAGGTCGTCCGCCGCGCGATCACCGTCGTCATGCCCCAGGACGCCGCCGCTGCGATACCAACAGCAATGGCCTTCCAGTCCTGCAGCACATGGGGGTCCCCCATCATCCAGGCGACGCCGACGAAGGCGATGGCCATCCCGACCAGGGCGTATTTCGACAGCCGTTCACCCAGCAGCAGAAAGGCGAATAGCGCCGTGAACGGAATCCACAGCTGCGCCGCCACCGAGACGGGGCTGACGTCCTGGGCCAGCCAGAACGCCAGATAGATCAGCCCGTAATGCACCGGTCCCCCCAGCACGACGATGATTGCCAGACTCTTCCAGTTTGGAAAGGGTGGCCGGACAAACGGTACAAGGCAGGCCGCCGCGAAACCGAACCGCATCGCTGCCATCAGCAGCGGCGGCAAAACCTCGGTCCCCACCTTGGCCGCAGCATTGTTGACCCCCCAGATCACCACCACCGCGGCGATGGCGAGGATTTCCGGCAGGGCCAGGGACGGGGACGGGGATGAGGATTGGGTCACCACAGGCCTATGGCACAGCTACTGACACCCGACTCATCACATCGGGTGAGCACCTGTGACTGGCTCAAAATACCGGTTTGGCGACCATCAGCACATAGATGCCCATCACTCCGGCGAAAGCCGGCCAGCCGAGCACGAACCACCATGCAAACAGACGATGATAGGCTGCAGGCAGCGGCGCTCCGTCCCTGACGGCCGTCTCGGCCAGACGCAACATGCGGATCTGGATCCACACCACGGGCAGCCAGCACAGTCCGACCAGACCATAGAGGCCGTATGCCACCACCAGCCACGGCTCGAACGGCGACCATCCCTGAAGCAGAACCAATCCGAGCCCGCTCAGGGGCTGAACGACAACCGCCGTCGCGGTGAACACCATATCAGCCAGAACAACGATACGGCCGACCGCCACAACGGTCCGGGCCTCACGGGTCGCGTTGGCCCGCAACATGAAGAAGGCGATCCCGGCACCGGTGCCGAACAACACGGCACCAGACAGGACATGCACGATCTTCAGTACGAAAAAGAGCATCAGCGCCGCCGGTCCGTAGCGGCGACAAACAGGCAAAGCGCCATCATCGGCAGCACCTTCAGCCAGGGGCCAAGAGGGTCGACCCAATACTGGGGCAGGCTAATCGTTGCAGCGGCCAGATAGCCGACCGTCGACACGGCCATCGCCAGGGCAACTCGCGCCGTCCACGGTCGCACGAACAACGCTAGGCCCAGAACGACATCCAGCAATGCCCCCCACCAGGCCACCGGCACGGCGGCGGTGCCGTAGCCACCCTCGTGCAGAATCGCCACGGCAGCGGCCCAGCCGGGTCCAAAGCTGATCACACCGGTCAGCAACCAGAACAGGCCCAGCGTCATGATCGCGACCGGTCGCACAAACCACAGTCGGGCATGCCAAACGTCCTGCACCGTAGCCGGAGCCTGCGACAGTTGGTCGGCGAGACTGTGGGGCGTCACCTTGAGCGCATGCACCCAAGCCTCGGGGTCTCCCTCGACCCCGTCATCCATCTGCCGAAGGGCTGTCGACCGCAACGGGGATGCCCACCCCAGGCGGCCGACAACGTCACCCAGAGCAACAACCGGCCAGGCCAGGGCTCGCGGAACCCGGAAGACCGGTGCCGACGGCAGACCAAACCAGCCGCGGTACAATTCCAGAATCTGCACGAGAGTCAGACTCTCGGTTCCGGCGACGTCATAGGTTCGGCACACCGGAGCTTCCGACTTTAAGGAAGCCACAACGGCGGCACAGACATCCTCCATCGGTACCGGCCGAAAACGCTGGTCTCCGCCGATCACCGGAATCACCCCCGGAAACGCCGCTAGCGCCCGGATCAATCCCGTGCCGCCAAACACCGCGCGCCCGACAACCAGCGAGGGTCGAAGAATGGTCCAGTCCAGATCGGACGCCGCCACCAACCGCTCGGTCACGGCCTTCGAACGCCCATAGGCCGTCCTGGCCGCGTCTTCGGCTCCGACGGCCGACAGATGCACGAAACGGCGAATACCGACGGCCTCACAGGCCGCAATGAGCGCCCGGGGGCCGTCGACGTGGGCTATGCGGGTACTGTCTCCGCCCCCGTCCTGAAGCACGCCGACGCAATTGACGACCGCCGACACCCCGACCAGCAGCGGGGCCCAGGCCTCTGCCGTGGTCAAATCGCCGAAGTCCACCTTGACCCAATCATGGCGCGGTGCGCGGCGACGGGCTTCGTCAGGCTTGCGTGCCCCCGCCCGGACCCGCCAGCCCTGACGGGCCAGTTCCGCTGCGACATGCGCCCCGATAAAACCATTGGCACCCAGCACCAGAACGCGGGGCCTCGTCATCCCAGCATCCGGTCGGGATCGATACCGGGGGACAGCACGCAGACCGCGCCCCCCAATCCCAGTTGCATCCGATGGCGGGCGACGAAATCATAGCCCCGGTCGCGCAGCCCGGCGGGAATAACCCTGAACACAGCGGTCAGACGAAAAATGCCTCCCAGCCTCGCCGCGATACGCAACACGGCCTCCGACCGCAGCCATGGCCGGCCGTCCTGCAGCAGGATCATGGTCGGCCGGTCATCGAGGTCGAGGCCATAATGGGCATAAAGCGCGCGACCCAGCTCAGACCCGGCCGCCATCAGGCGAAACCGGGCCGTACGATCATGGCGTAGTATCAGGCGCGCCGACCGGGAGCAGATCGGACAATCGCCGTCGAAAACTACCACCGGGCGATCATCGGCAAAGGCCGGGACGGCCGGGTCGCTGCGATAGCTGAACGCCGGCCGCACCGTTGTCGTCCTAGAACGGGATGTCGTCGTTCAGGTCGTAGCTTTCCTTGGGGCCGCTGGGCTTGTTGGCCCCGCCGGTCGAGAAGCCCGAGGCATAGTCGTCGTCGCCGCCGCTCCGGCTCGCACCGCCGCCGGCCGAATCATTGCGGCCGCCCAGCATGGTCAGCTCGCCCTTGAACTTGCCGACCACGACCTCGGTCGAATATTTCTCGACGCCCGACTGGTCGGTCCATTTGCGGGTCTGGATCGCGCCCTCGATATAGACCGTCGAGCCCTTCTTCAGATAGTTCTCGGCCACCTTGATGATGTTGTCATTGAAGATGACCACCCGGTGCCACTCGGTCTTTTCCTTGCGCTCGCCCGAGGACTTGTCGCGCCACTGCTCCGAGGTCGCCAGCGACAGGTTGCAGACGCGCTCGCCCGAGGTGAGCGAACGAATCTCCGGATCCTTGCCCAGATTGCCGATCAGAATGACCTTGTTGACGCTGCCCGCCATAGCCGAGCTCCCATGCTTGAGTTTGAAGCGCGCAACCTAGTCGATCACGCGCCAATGTTCCAGTTTTGTTCGTCTAGTTTGCCGGTTCCGGCGGTGGCGCGGCCACGGCGATCGGCGTCCCGTCGATCTCCCGCTGGATCGCCGCCGGAATCGCCAGTCGGCCGTCCCCGGTCCGCGCCAGGGCCATAAAGCGGTTGCCCTCCAGCGTCTTCGAGAAGGAGACGCCGAAACGGTCGATGAAAATAAACTGCCCCTGATAGGCTCCGATGACGTCGCGCCGGGTACCGCCCATACGCAGGAAGCGCAGGCGCATTTCCTCAAGACGCGCGGCACAGAATTCGATCTGGGCCTGATCCCGGGCCAGGACGCTGAAATCCGGCACCCCTTTGCCGTCTTCCGCCAGGTTGACGGCGTAGCAGACTCCCGGCGTATAGGGGGCCTCCGTCGCGCCCTGACAGGCTGCGGCGGCCAGACCGGCGGCAGCGACAGCGGCGACGGTCAGGGCTCTCATCGACCCAGTCCCGGAAACTGACAATTGCGATCCTGCTCGGCCAGGGTGCGGAACCGGGCATTGTCGCTGGACTGTTCCACCCGGCGCGGCACCAGCCGCAGCGTGGTATCGCCCCAGCGACCGTACAACGCCTCACCGGGCCGTACGCAGGTGCCCGAATACAGGGCCTGGACGCAGGCGTTGAGGCCCATGTTCGATGACAGCGAACGCCAGTCGGATCCGGTGTGACGCAGACAGGCACTGCCGGCGGCCACCGGCGTCGACGCGGGCTGGGACGGCTGGCTCGGCAATGTGACGCTGGGAGCGGGATCGATCTCGACCATCTCGACTGGCGGCAGGCGCGGCGGCGGCGCAAAGGCTGCGGTCGGGGCCGCGGCCAGGGCCCCGGTCTCATCCAGCCCGACATCGAGCGCATCCGTCGCCAGACCGTTGCGGCGAGCGCAATCGGTCAGGGTGGCCATGCCGATGAACTGGCCGTCGACAAAACAGCGCAGTTCCCGCGTCGGTTCGAGGCTCGGTGCATCCGCGACATCGACCGTCAGCCCGCCCATCGACGCAGGCGGTGCCTCCGATGACCGCCGTCCCCCGCTGAAGATCAGGGCCGCGACAATAGCCAGAAGCACGGCGACGCCGGCACCGATCGCCAGGATAGTACGGTTGTTGAAAGGCATTGAAGGCTCGCGCAGCTGAGGCGACCCAATAACCCCGTCCGGGGCCGGGGCGTCAACCGGGAAGGTTCAGTGACCGGCGCTATCCACCGAGACGGGCGAGGCCTGCCCTGTAGTTGGCGAGTTGCGCCGTCAGATAGGCCGGGGCCGTACCTGTTATGGCCGGCTTGGTCGAGGCGGGGGACAGCGAACGATAGGCGCTGCGCAGAGCCTTCATCGCCGCCTGCAGCCGGTCGCCGGTCGCCTTCAGATCAGCCGGAGCGAGCGAAAGGGTCCTCGGCAGATCCAGGCCGAAGGTCTTGATCGCTGAGTTCGTGCCGTCGGAACCGACAAACCCCGGGGACAGGCCGAGTCCGGCGAGCGCGTCGCGCCCCGTCTCGCCGGCCGTCAGCACCGCACCGGTCTTGCCGTCACGGGCCGCCACCGTCAGGCGCTGCAGACCGGTGAGCAGGGCGGTACGGATATCGCCCGACATGGCCGTCGACGCCGCCTCCGAGGAGACGGTGACCTTCAGCGTATTCCGCGAGGCCTGCTCGATCTTGCGGGCAAGGCTTTGCAGGGTGTCACGCGCCTCGATGGTGACCGCCATCGGGCGCCCCCCGCTGGCGGGTGCAACGTAGAAACGATCACCGCTGCGAAGCGAGGTCGAATCCAGCAACCTCTTGGAATCGTTCTGATCGATCTCACCCTGCGGCAGACCCAGGCGGTCCAGCACACTGGCCCCACCCGTGGTGACGGCGAGGGTGAGCGGCGCTGCCTGCTGGCCGTCTCCGGCCCAGGAGCGGGTCCATTCGACCACACCGGTCAACGGATCGAGCCGGGTCAGATAGCCCTGGGTCGGGTCCTCGGGCTTGGCCCCGATGGCCCGGTCGGCCACACCGGTGATCCAGACCTTGCCGTTATGCACCTTCACATCCGCCGCCGTATCGTCGCCGGCGGCTCCGTAATAGGTGAGACGGTCCGCCGCCGAGGCGACCAGGGTCGTGTCCAGCACCGCGACAAAGGCATCGGTGCCGCCCGAATGGACCGTATTGACGGTGGCGACGCCCAGCGCCGCATTACGCGTCGTGCCCGTCAGAATAACCTTACCTGCGGACACGGCGATTCCGGCGATCTTGCCGCTGGCGACGCCCAGGTCCCGGGTCGCCGTCAGGGTCGGCGCGCCGGCACCGAGCGCGAACTGGCGCACAACGATGCGACCGTCCTCGACCCCGGCAGAATACAGGTTCGTACCGTCGATGGTGATGGACTGAACGCCATCGTCGCCTGTGGTACCGAACTGGTTTACCCCCGACGCGGTCGCGATCGTCGGAGCCGAAGGGTAGGCTTGGCTTTCGGTGAAGGACTGAACATAGCCGTCCCAGCCACCGACGCTGCCGCCCCCCGGAATGGCGGACCGGGCCCGCCCGCCGACATAGACGGTTCCGGTGGGGCCGAAGCTGACGGATGTGGCTTCGTCCGCCGCCCGCGCGCCCCGGCGCTGGGTCCAGAGCTCCTCACCGTTGGCATCGAAAACCGTGACAAAGCTGTCCGCGACGGTCGCCACGTCACCGGTCTTGCCGGGCTCAAGTGCCCCTACAACCGATCCCGCGACCGCGACACGCCCGTCCGTCCCCACGGAAATCGCATAGCCGCTCGCGGTCGATGCCGCTCCGAGGGCGCGGGTCGCCACCAGACGACCGGCGGAATCATATTTCATCAGCGCCACGTCACGCTGGCCCTTGATCGGCTGATTGGCCGGACCGGCGTCGATGTCCGCGACGACCCATAGCGAACCGTCCGGCCCGGTCGCACTTGCGCGCACGGTTTCCACACCCGGCGGCATGGCCGTCTGCAAGGCACGCCCGTCCACCCAATGGGTGTCGCCGGTGTTCGGGCCCGTAATTACCGGGGCGGTGCCGAGGTCCGACTGGAATTTCAGCAGCTGATGCCCGCCCGTAAGGCCGGCGTTCTGAACCACATAGACAGCGTCAGAGGTCTGGGTCGTAGTGAAGCCCACGACCTCGCTGCTGTCTCCCCGGATCGAAAGGGCCCAGCGGTCAGGTCCCGCCGGCAGGGTCACGGCCTTGCCCCCCACGGTAATGGTCTGGGGTTCAGCCTTGAGAAGCTCGCGACCGACCCGGGTGACGACACCGGCCGTTTGGAGCTGTGTATTGATGTGGGTCAGCACATTGGTCAGGCTTCGGGGTGTCGTCCCCATACCGGCCAGGTCGATCGGTACCGCGGTCGTCACCCCGGCGTTGCGGATCGTGATGTCGAAGACGACGGTGCCTGAAAAGGCCGCCACGACAGAGTCCGGATCGCCTTCGTGAATGGGGCCGGTGATCGAATTGGTATTGTCCCGGGGGACACCCGCAGTCGTCTTGCTGAGCGCGGACGTCGTGCCCTGCACCAGGCGCAGCGCATCAAAACTCGTCGCCGACAGATATTTGCCGACCTCGTCCAGCCCGGAGGCGAACCGCTTCTCGATCAGGGACAGTTCCGGTGAGGATACGCCCTTTACCCCCGAACGACTTACGAGCGCGTTCAGGGTTTCAAGGCCTTGATACAGTGCGAATAATTTCCGATAATCCGAAGACGCCCCCTTCAGGTCGAGCTGGGCGGCCCCCTCATCGACAATGCGACGCCCGGCAAGAGCCGTGCGCACCAAGGCATCAGGCTTGGGAAGCCCGTAGGCCGCGCTCCACGGCGCGGTCGGCTGCTTTTTCTGGACAGCCGCGGACCTACCCGTAAAGGACCCGGAAGCCCCCGAATAATCCAGACCGAATAGTCCTAGAACATAGCTGTTGTTGATCACCACAAACTCCCGTCCCTCAGTGTGGGCGGCGCCGGGTAACAACCCCTTAACAGATTGACGGCGGGGCATTAACCGAGTCGGGGTCGGACAAGGAAATCAGGGCCGTGCGCTTACGACCGGGAGCCTCAACTCAGGGCGGGCGTTAGCCGCCCCGGAACAGCGACAGGATGATCTGCGGAGCCTGGTTGGCAATCGACAGGGACTGGGCCCCCAGCTGCTGCTGCACCTGAAGGGCCTGCAGACGAGCACTTTCCTTGGCCAGGTCGGCATCAACCAGATTGCCGATGCCCGACTCCAGTGTGTCCATCAATTTGCTGACGAAGGTCTTGTGCGCCGCGATCTGCTTGGCCTGGGAGCCGATTTCTCCGAGCGCCGCGTTCAACTGGGTCAGCGAGGCGTCGAGCTTGGTCAGCGCCGTTGACGCCCCCGTGGTCGTCAGCAGGCTGTCTGTCAGCGAAAGCGTAATGATCGACCCGCCCAGCGAGAGGTTTTTTGCAGACAGGGTGATGGTAGACGAGGCGTCGGCATTGGCCAGGAACTCGATTCCGACCGTCAGGCTGCCGTTGAGAATATTGCCGCCGTCGAACGCCGCATTCTGCACCGCAGAACCGATCGCGCGAAGCAGGGCCTTGAAGTCCGAATCCAGCAACTGGCGCGACTGGGTGCCCAGCGAAGTATCCTTCGCGGCGACCACCTTTTCCTTGAGCTGGATCAGCAGATCCGAAACCGATTCACCGGCAGACAGGGCCACATCGGCGATCGAGGTGGCGCGGTCCAGGCTCTGCTTGACCGCCCCCAGAGCCCCGACGTCTGCCCGTTGGCCCTGGGCGATGGCCCAGATCGCGGCATTGTCCTTGGCTCCCTGGATCTTCAGTCCGGTGCTGATGCGATTCTGCACATCGCCCAGACGTTCATTCGTCCGGGTCAGATTTTGCAACGCAATGGCGGCGGCTACATTGGTATGGACGCTATTCGTCATCCGACTCGATCCCTCAGCAATTACTCGCAAGCTAGAGGTCGATTCGTGTCCGTATGGTTAACGCGCGCTAACCACGCCGATTAACCGCGCGGATCGCTCCTGCGCGGCGGTAGGGATTTTTTCGCCCCGTTCAGACGGAGGTGTCGATCACCGCTCCCTCGACGTAGTTCCCCTCCTTGAGGAACTCGACGATCTGCTCACGAGGCAGTTGGCGGACGACTTCACCGGTAACCCGGTCCAGCGTCTTGTAGATGAACTGCCCTTCACGGGCGCCCTCCTCAATGACCAGGCGGTAGCG
Source organism: uncultured Brevundimonas sp. (assembly GCF_963974615.1). Lineage (GTDB taxonomy): Bacteria > Pseudomonadota > Alphaproteobacteria > Caulobacterales > Caulobacteraceae > Brevundimonas. The sequence goes on along the minus strand of NZ_CAXBDH010000013.1, from coordinate 29,584 downwards.
ATTGGCACGCTCCGCATCTTCAGAGGCCTTGGATCGGGAGAAATCACCTCCGGTGGCGGAACCACTGACGGCGACTACGGGCGGTACGATGTCTATCCTTGCATTGTTGTTCATGGGTCCTGCCGGTGGCTTTCGACCGCCGGCTCCCGGTTAGTGCCCGGTGAATGGTCGGGCGGAACCGCGCTGTGCGGTTCCGCCCTTCCCATTCAGTGTTCCTAGCGGAACAGGCCGAGCAGGATGGAGGTCGAGGAGTTGGCAATCGACAGAGCCTGCACACCGAGCTGTTGCTTGGTTTGCAGTGACTGCAGTCGGGCGCTCTCCTTGGCCAGGTCGGCGTCCACCAGGTTACCGACACCGGCTTCAATCGAGTCCTGAAGCTTGCTGATGAAGGTGAGGTGAGTTCCAAGCGAGTTGGAGCCGGTACCCAGACGGGCCAGCGAAGCACCGATATTGGTGATCGACGCATTGACCAGGGCCAGGGCGGCCGTCGCATTGGTCGAGGTATCGACGACCGTCGTCGCAGCGACCGTCACGTTCGCACCGCCCAGAGACAGGTTTTCACCCGCCACCTTGATGGTGCTGCCAGTGGCATTGGCCAGCGCCTTAAAGCCGGCAGTGCCGGTCGAGCCGTTGATCAGGTTAACGCCGTTGAACGCAGCATTGGACACCACGGTGGCGATCTGGTCACGGATGGATTTGAAGTCCTCGTTCAACGCACTGCGACCGGAAGTCGACAGCGACGTATCTGTAGCGGCGAGAGCTTTTGTCTTCAGTGAGTTCAGCAGATCCGCGATCGACTCACCGGCGGCCAGGCTGACATCCACGGCCGACTGGCCACGCTGCAGGCTGTCCTTAACGGAGTTCAGGGCACCAATTTCAGCACGTTGCCCCTGGGCAATTGCCCAGATGGCACCATTGTCTTTGGCGCTCGAAACTTTTTGACCGGTGTTGATGCGGTTTTGAACCTGCGTCAGTTCCTTGTTGGTAACTTGCAGGTTCTGCAGGGCAATCATTGCGCCTACGTTTGTGTTCACGCTGTTCATAGCCATGACACGTCATTCCTTCTTCTGGTGTCCGACGCCATTTTGGCTGCCGGGAGCGTTCTGCTCAGACCCTTCGCAGCAAGGACGAGGCCACAGCACCGGTTGAAGGCAGATTCACAACGCGCTGTTATTTATACGGTAGTTCTTGTTTACCACGTCGATCGCCCGGCAGGATGTGCCGGTTTGGCGATCAGGGCGGCAGATTTTGCCGGGCCCCCGGCATTTTCTGCCGGTTCGGACGCCGTCCCGGCCCATCGTCGGGCTCCCCACGCAACCGCCACCGGTCCTGAAGGGCCCTTTCCGCCCGCAAGGTCTCAACCGCCAGACGCCGGGCGGCGTCACAGGCGACCAGATCCGCGCCCCGCGTCATATAGGCGACTTCCAGATCGGCCAGACCGGGCTGTTCAACCAGTTGTTCCAGTCGACACGGTGTCGTCGCCGTCTCCGGCAGGGTCAGCCGCGGCGGTATCGGCGCAGACGGCGGGCGATATCCGGCACAGCCGGCGATCATGAGCATGCAGACGCCCGGCGCGCTCCGGATCCAGGGGTTCAAGGGCATCTTCGGCGCTCCTGGCCTGGGCCAGGGCCGGTGCGGTCACCCGCATCACAGCCAGGGCCTGTTGATGATGACGGTCCAGGGCCAGCCGTTGACCGGCCTCCCCCTCGATTTCCAGCCGACGGGCAGCGGCATCCGCGCTCGCGACCTCGGCCCGGGTCTGGGCCGCCTCCAGACGTCGTCCGGCGAGATTCAGCGGGTCCCAGCGAAAGCCCAGTCCCCGCCCGGCCACGACCACAACGAGGATGAGCAGGACAAGCACAACACTTCCCCACCCGGTCGCCGTCAGGACTCCTGGCAAGGACGGCCGCTTCACGGGAAAACCTTCCGGTTCAGCTCGAAACGGGGGCCGTCGAGCCGGGCATACGAACGACGGCTGAGCCGGAAACTCATGACCGTCCTCCCCCGCCCAGCCGCAGGCGCAGATTGGCCAGAAGGGCCACCATCTGCTGCGCCGTCGGAGCCACCAGATAAAGCACCAGGATCAGGGCCAGCAGCGTCATCAGCCCGTCGACCATCCGGGGCATAGTGTCGGCCGGTACCCGCGCCACAGCCCGGTCCAGCACCGTCATCAGCCCCGCACTGATCGCGAACACATAGAGTCGTCGCCACAGCCAGCGCCCTTCGGCGAGAGAGGCCGGCACAGTCATCGGGTCGGTCATCGGTCGTCCTCCGGATCGGTCGGCGGGCCGGGTGACCTGTGCCAGCCGGGTCCCGTCTCATCGCGACATTGTTCAGGTGAAAGGTGGTCGGGGGCATCCCGGACGGATTCATCCAGAAGCTCGGTCTGTCGGGGTCTGGGGGTCATGATCCGGCTCATCCGGACACCACCAGCCAGACGACCCCGGCACCGCCTGAGCCGCCGGTTCCCCCCTGGGTCAGGCCAGCTCCGCCACCACCGCCGCCCGCACCGTGGAGTCCGCCCGCGCCACCGTCCTGTCCGGAACTTGCGGCCGAGGCCCCGCCCCCGCCGCCACCACCACCGGCCCAGTGAAGCGTCGGCAGCGGAGCCGCCTGTCCGCTGGCTCCGGCCCCGCCGGATCCGCCCACGCCGCCGTCGGCCGCAATCCCCAGCACAGCCCCGACTCCGCCCGGGCCGCCCTCATGGGCGATGTCGGCCGGATCCAGTCCGCCTCCGGCACCCCCTCCACCGGAACCGTCAGGACGGATCAGAGCCTGACCGGCACTGCCCGGTCCGGCAGGGGTCGCCCCGCCACCGTCATTGGCCGGAACGACACCCGCGCCGCCCGCGCCCCCGGTGCCGGAAACGCCGTCCCCGACCGCGCCCCCCTGTCCGGCCATTGCAGTCAGCAGCACCTGTCCGCCCTGTGAGACCTGACTGATCCCCCCGGCCTGACCGGCGATCCCGACACCCCCGGTTCCGCCACCACCGACCTGGACCGTCAGTGGTCCCGCGAGGGCTGTGGCAGACCAGCGGGCCCGGCTGATGCCGCCTGCGCCGCCGCCACCGCCGCCGAAGCGGGCGGTTCCCCCCGCCCCCTGCGCCCCGGCACCGCCGCCGCCGCCGCCGCCGACGCAGACGGCCTCGACCGTCGATGCCCAGTCCGGTGGCGTGAACACTCCGTCCGCGGTGAAGACCATAACCGCGACCCGGCCACTCCCTTGCGGGAAGCTGACCCGTCCGGAACCGGCGTCCACCGAAAAGGCCTCGTACCAGCTGGTGCCATCGGCACTGACCTTGAGCCGAAGATCGTTGTCACCGATCAGACCCAGCTCGGCCCGGCCGCTCCAGCCACTCTGGAACAGCAGCGACAGCACATCGGCCGCGCCCTCCTTGTTCAGGGTCAGACGCAGATCGCCGTCCCCGCCCTGCCCGGCTTCAAGGGCCGTCCACAAGGCCGTGTTCAGTCTGGCGGCAAAGGGATTGGTCGCATCCGCCGTGGTGTTGACGCCCAGCCGGCTCAGTCCCTGGACCTGACCCAGGCGATCACCCAGAGCTTCCCAGACCCCGCCGCTGCGCACCACCAGTTGATCCTCATCGAGAATGGCGGCGATCACCCCGTTCGGCACCGCGACGGCGGTCCACCCGCCCGCCTCGGCCCGCATGAGGTCGCCGGGCGCGGCCAGGGCCCAGGCCGTACCCGTCGCGCCCGGCGGCAGGATGTAGAGATCGCCGTCTGACGGCGAGACCGGCTGACCCTGCTGCGTGCGACTGATCACCGCCGGATGAACGAGGGCATCCAGCCGGGTCAGCGCCTCATTGAGGGTGACGTGTTTCTGCATCTGGCCGGCGGCGAGATAGGGCAGGCCCAGTCGGGCGCTGGTGTCGTCGCTCATGAAAATCTCCGTTTCAGCTTTCGGAGATCAGTCTGGTGCCGCGCCGGACCAGGGCGGGAAGATGCAGGGCCTCAAGACCGCAAGACCTTGCGGCTCAAGCGATTGCACGACATCCGGAAGGTGGATTCAGCTCAAACATGTCGCACGCGCCCGGGCCGCGACAGCCTGTCTCGCGGCGTTCAGCCGGTCTCAGGCGATCGGGGGCCGCTCAGCTATGCAGATAAACGATCCGGCGTTTCTGCCGGTCCTGACGCATCGCCTCAACGTGCCGTTCATGATCGCCCGAAGCGCGGGCCTCGCGTTCGCCGTCCTCGACCCAGTGGGTGGTCTCGATATGTTTCTGCAGGGCGTTGGCGGCCATCAGCTGGCCCGGGAAAAAAGTGTCGACCAGGTCGCCCGCGACCGGCACGGTGCCAACCGCGGTATCCACCGCCATATAGGCCGCCATCCGCGCCAGGGTGGACGGCGTGGCCTGGACCCGTATTCCCTGCAGCAACAGCCAGCCCCCGGTCGCCACCGTATAGACAGTCCCGACCACGGGGATCCAGGTCAGCAAGGCGTCCAGACCCCAGCCGAACGGGCCGATACCGATGATCCGGTCGGAAAGCTTCTTCACGCCCTCGACATTCGTCCAGATCTTTTCGATATCCCCGATGCTACGTCTGGCCATTCAGTCGTCTTCCATTCGAGATCGCAACAGGACATCCCGATCAGTGATCACCGAGATTGGCAAGTCCGTGCGTCCGCTGCTGAAGCCGGCCATCGCCCTCATCATCAGTGCATTCACGGGCGTTTTGTTGCTGATCGCGATCGCCGCCCTCAGCCGGATCGAGCATCGCTGGGCCGACATCCTTGCCCAGTTCACCGCCCCGGCCCTGGCCATGGCCCTGATGCTTCTTGCCCTGTCGTTGCTGCTGCGCCGGCCAGCGACAGCCGGTCTGGTCGCCATCGTCGCCGGGGTCCTGCTGATCGCCGTCTGGCCGCAGTGGGCCCCCTCGGACAATATCGCCCGACCCGACGCACCGATGGTCAGACTGTATTCGGCCAATCTGTGGGCCCGGAACACCGATGTCGAGGCGATCCGCCGCTCCATAGCGACCGCCGATGCCGACGTCGTCATTCTGATCGAGCTGGGTGACGTTCCGGCCGGCCGGCTCGACGACATTCTGACCGGCTATCCGCACCGGGTGATCACGCCGCGCGTCGACCGGTACGGCGGGGCCGCCCGCTCCCTGATCGCCTCGCACTATCCGCTGACCGCGGTCGCCGACGTGGCCGACGGTCTGCAGGACGTGGTCGCCGTGGCCGAAACCCCGCTCGGCCCCGTCAATGTCGTCGGCGTCCACCTGACCCGGCCATGGCCGTTCCAGTACCAGTGGGGCCAGATCAGCCAGGTCCAGGCCCTGGCCCGACGGCGCGCCACCCTCACAGGGCCGGTGATCGTCGCCGGGGATTTCAACAGCGTTTCGACCGGCCGCATCGGTCGTCAGGTCCAGGCTGAAGCGGGTCTGGTTCCCGCCCCGGGCTGGCCAGGGACATGGCCGTCGATTGCCCCGGCAGCCGTGAGCATGACCATCGACCAGGTCTATCGCTCGCCGGACCTGGCCTTCGTCAGCCGCCGGCTGGGCCGTCGGACCGGGTCAGACCACCGGCCGGTCGTCACCGAATTCACCCTGGCGGCGGACTGAGCGCCGGGTCGAGCAAAGCCCTCAGCCGGGCCTCGTGACCGTCGGCGGGAAAATCGTCGGCGATCCACCCGGCCTCGAAAGCCTTCAGTAACCGCCCTGTTTCCGGCCCCGGGGTCACGCCCAGCCGCGCCAGATCGCGTCCACCGACCGGCAGGGACGGCACCGCCCAGCCGGCGATGAGCGTCGTCAGCCGCTCGTCGTTGGCCGGGTCGCTGGACACGGCCGCCCGCTGGCGCATCAGCGCGTCCTCCACCGCCCGCCCCCCCAGCCGGTACACGGTCGCCCTTGCTGCCCGGTCACTCATGTCCGGCTGTACAGCCGTCGCGGCTTCCGCCCCCGCTACCAGCCGGTCCCGCACCGCATTCGACAGGCGCAGCCGCACAGCCAGCGCCCGCAGACCGTCGGCATCGGCCGGCACCAGGCCCGCCAGCCGCAGGACCGGGTCGGTGGTCAGGTCGCACAGGCGCTGGAACACGGTCCCCGCCATCGCCTCGGGCAGAAGCTGCGCCAGCACACCCGTCGCGGCCATGGCCTGAACGGCGCGATGCGGGTCAGGCGCGGCCAGCAGTTTCATCAGCTCCGTCGACACCCGTTCCGCCGACAGACGCGCCAGCCCTTCGACCTCGGCCGCGCAGGCGGCCATCGCCGCCGCATCCGGCACGTCCCGACCGTACCAGGCGTAAAATCGGAAGAAGCGCAGGATCCGCAGATAGTCCTCGCGAATGCGGACCACCGGATCGCCGACAAAGATGACCCGCCCGGCCAGGGCGTCCGCGACCCCCTCGCCCGTGGGATCGTAGATCCGTCCCGTCAGGTCCGCGTACAGGGCATTCAGGCGGAAATCGCGCCGCGCCGCATCCTCGCTCCAGTCGTCGGTGAAGGCGACGGTGGCCTTGCGGCCGTCGGTCGACACATCCCGGCGCAGGGTGGTGATCTCATAGGGCCGGTGACCCGACACGGCCGTCACCGTGCCGTGCGCCAGACCTGTCGGCACCGCCTTAAGCCCCGCCTTCCGGATCGCTGCAAAGGCCGCCTCCGGCTCCAGCGTCGTGGCGATGTCGATGTCGGCGACTGCCTGACCCAGCAGGGCATTGCGCACACTGCCGCCGACGAACCGGGCACAGTCGGGCCCGCCCGCCGCCTCCAGCGCCGCGAACACGGCCCGCGTCGCCGCACTGGTCAGCCAGGGCTGGTCCTGCAGGCGCGCGGTCACGCGGCATCCTCCGCTGTCGCCACATCGGCCTCCGGATCGTCGCCGTACAGGCGGGCACGTAACGCCCGGACGATCCCGGCGGTCACGCCCCAGATGTAGCGTTCTTCCCACGGCACGGCCCAGTACCAGCGTCGCGGCTGCCCCTCGCGATCGTAAAAGTCCTGACGATGATTCAGGCCGTCCATCAGAAAGTCCCACGGCACTTCGAACAGTTCGGCGACCTCGTCCGGGGCCGGCACCACCTCCGGCGGCCGGTCCAGCCAGCCGATTACCGGCGTCACCAGAAAGCCGGTCCCGGTCTCATAGGCGTCGCCCAGTCCCAGCACCTCGACCCTGTCAGAGGCCAGGGCGACCTCCTCCCAGGCTTCGCGCAGGGCGGCCACGGTGGCCGTCTCTCCGGCATCCAGTCGACCGCCGGGAAAGGCGATCTGTCCGGCGTGACTGGCCAGACTATCGGCACGACGCGTCAGCAGCACGGTGGCACCCTCCGGTCTGGCAATCACCGGCACCAGCACGGCGGCCGGCTTCAGCGTCCGTTCCGGCCGGTCCGCGTCCGGATTCAGATCAAAGTCCGACCGGCCCGCCGTTCGGTCCGGCGACCAGTCCACGACCGGTTCCAGCCGCGCGGTCAGACGCTGTTTCAACGACGGCAGGCTCATTCGACCCCGGCCCCGACCGGTCCCAGCGCAAAGAACTCGCCGTCGCTGCGAACGACCAGCCGTCCGCCCTCAACCGTCGCCGTCTCGACCAGCTCATAAAACAGCGAGCGGACGATCCGGGCCCACAGGTCGCCGCGCACATGCAGGCGCGGGGCCGGCTCGCCGGTTACCGGATCGGTCTCGACCACGATCGGATGGTCGGCTCCGGCCTCGACCGTGTCGCCGACATCGGTGGTGAAGCGCAGCCGTCCATCGTCGCGCTCCAGCGTCACCGCCCGAAACGGCAGGTCCTCGACCTTGATCTTCAGCTTCTCGACCGGCGTGACCAGATGATAGCCGTCAGGGTCCTTGCGCAGCACGGTCGAGAACAGCCGCACCAGCTCGGCCCGGCCGATCGGCGAACCCTCATGCATCCACACGCCGTCGGCGCGGATGATGATGTCGATGTCGCCGCAATGCTCCGGATGCCACAGATGCACGGGCGGCAGGCCGCGCCCCGGAGCCTGTTTCGCCGCCCCGGCCACGGCGGCCAGTCCTCCGGTCTGTTTCTCGGCTCGATCGCTCATCCGTCAGACTTAGGCGTGCCCGGCCTTTCGGAAAAGGCGTGTCAGCCGATCGGCCGCACCGGACCACTCACCGACGGCACGGTCAGGGGCAGCCACAGCAACCGGCGTCGGTCCACCGGCCCCGGCAGATCGACGTCCGGTGAGGGCGCAAAGCCGAAGCGCGAGAAATAGGGCATGTCCCCGACCAGCAGAACGCCGGACACACCCTCGGCCCGGGCATGGTCGACACAGGCGGCCACCAGATCCGCGCCCAGACCGGCGCGACGACTGACCGCCTCGACCGCGATCGGCCCCAGGAACAGGGCGTCGGTGTCCCCGACACGGATCGGCCACAGCCGCACCGAGCCGATGACCCGGTGGTCCTCGCGGGCCACGAAACCGGCCAACGACACCATCTGTTCGCGCAGGCGTTCCGCCGTCTTGGCGAATCGGCCCGGGCCGAAGGCAGCCAGCACCACGGCCTCGACCGCCGCAGCGTCAGCGGCGGTTTCGACGTCTATGCGCACGGTCGGGTCATGGGCGGCGGAATGGGTCATGGGCGGGCGCTGATAGGGCCATGGCCCGACCAGATCAATCGGCTTTGAAAAAATCCGGCACCCGCTTCTGACTGAAGGCCATAAAGGCCTCCATCGCCTCCGGGCTGCGCATCTGGCTGCCGAAGGCCTCGCCCTCGCGCTGCATCAGGGTCCAGAGGTGTTCAGCGTCGCGCATCAACTGCTTGGTCTTGCGGATCGAATTGGGCGCGCGGGTCGCCAATTTGCGGGCCAGGTCCTGCGCCGTGGCCTCCACCTGATCGGCAGGAACGGCCCGGTTAGCCAGACCCCAGGCCAGGGCCGTGCGCCCGTCGATGGCCTCGCCCAGGGCGAACAGTTCAAAGGCCCGAGGGTGGCCGATTGCCGCCGGCAACAGCATCGACGACGCGGCCTCCGGGGCCAGGGCCAGATTGATGAACGGAGCCGACAGCAGCGCGTCCTCGGCCACCACCACCATGTCGCAATGCAGCAGCAGCGTCAGGCCGATGCCGACCGCGCGCCCCTGCACCGCCGCCACCGCCGGCTTGTCCAGATCCGCCAGCGATTTCAGGAAGCGAAACACCGGCATGTCTGCGGCTTCCGCGCCCTGCGACCCCAGGGCGATGAAGTCGGCGATGTCATTGCCGGCCGAAAAACTGTCGCCTTCGCCCCGGAACAGCAGCACCCGCACCGCATCGTCGGTCCGCGCCCGCTCGGTCGCCTCGGCCAGAGCGGCGTACATCGCTTGGGTGATGGCATTCTTCTTCTCGGGCCGCGCCAGGGTGACAGTCAGGATGCCGCCGTCGAGGGTGGTCAGGATATGATCGGTCACGTCAGGTCTCACTGCTTGAGGTCAAGGTCCACCAGTCCACGCCATCGGCGTCGCGGGCAACCTGTGCCCGGCCGTTGCGGGCCAGATAGTTGAGATGCGCCAGGCTTTCGCCGGTCGCCATGCCCAATAGCTCGTCGCCGATGGCGCGGGCGAACAGGGCACCGAACACGTCCACGGCACGACAGGGCTTGGCCAGCGTGCGCTCCAGCCGCTTCAGGCCGGTCTCATGGCCCCGGATCAGGGCATCGAGCCGGGCCTGAACGCCGTAGAACGGCTCGCCGTGCGACGGCAACACCAGGGTCGTTTCCGGAAACACGGTCTTCATCCGCTTCAGCGAGACCAGCCAGTCGCCCAGCGGGTCGGCGGCGGGCTCGGTCGGCCAGATGGCCACGATCGACGAAATGCGCGGCAGGATCTGGTCCCCGCCCAGCACCACATCGTCGGACTGCCGCCACAGACAGGCGTGCTCCGGACTGTGGCCCTCGCCGATCACCACGCGCCAGGCCCCGTCGCCGATCGTCAGGACCTCGCCCTCGCTCATGCGGGTGAAGACTGTCGGCAGCGGCCGCACGACCTTGCCGAACCCGCCGAAATGCTTGCGGTAGCCGGCGACCTGAGCCGCACTCCAGCCTGCGGCGTGATAGAAGACCGCCCCGTCCTCGGGGGCCGGCTGGCCGGTGTCGGCGATCAACATGCGCGCCATCACATATTCCAGCCGCGTCATCAGCAGCGGCACCTGGAACCGCTCGCACAGCCAGCCGGCCAGGCCGATATGGTCGGGATGCATATGGGTACAGATCACCCGCTTGACCGGTCGCCCACCCAGTGGTCCGGCCAGGGCAGCCTCCCAGGCGGCAATCGAGGCGGAGGTGTTCAGGCCGGTATCCACCAGGGTCCAGCCGTCACCGTCTTCCAGCGCATAGACATTGATGTGATTGAGCGCCATCGGCAGGGGCAGTCGCAGCCACAGCACGCCCGGGGCCACCTCGACGGCCTCACCACTGCCGGGACGATGCGGAAACGGATAGGTCAGACCCCGGCCGTCGACCGGTGCCGTCGCTTCGTCGGGAAGGACCACGCCGTCCGCCAATGAAAGTCTCCTTTGAAAACCTAGCCACCATGCCCCGCCCGGGCGACGGGGTCCAGAGCCGAACGACCTGAATGCCACCGTCACCGGCCAGCCACGTCGAGCGCGGCGCGGACCCGGCAGGTAGCAGGCTCGTGTTCATCCGATGACCACAGACTGGTCTCATCCGCGCCTTGACCGCGCCCTCGACGGACGCCAAGGCTGGGGGACAAGAGTCTAGTCCAGGAGTTTTTTGGTGCTCAGAAGCAAATTTACCGCTGCCATCGGGGGCGCGTTCGTCCTCGCCATGACGACCGTTCAGCCGGCCGCCGCCCAGACCAACCCGGACTATACGACGGATTCCGCCGCCAAGCCCGAGGCCACACAGGAGGAGTCTCCCAACCGCCGCCTCGGTCGTCATGAACGTCCGCGCCGGCAACCTCGCCCGACTGCGCCGGTCGCCCCGACGCCCGAAGAGCTGGTCGCCAGCGCCCAGCTCATAGCGACAGCCGCCGCGATCAATTGTCAGGTCACCGAAGCCGTCGAACTGGGTCTGACCACGGAACAGGAAGCCGTATACGAAGCCGCCTGCGCCACCGGCCCCGGCTATATACTGATCTCCTCGACCCCGCCCCAGGGCGTCGACTGCGTCCTGCTGGCCGGTCAGGGTCAGATCGCCCGGGCCGCCGATCCCGCCGCTGATGTCGGTCAGCAATGCACCCTGCCGGCCAACCAGAACGTCATCGCCGTGGTCCAGGCCTATGCCAACGAGGCCGGCGTCGACTGCACCGTCGACCGGGGCTCCGCTATCGGCAAGACCTCCGAAGAGCATCTGATGTATGAGGTCGGTTGCGCCAACCAGGGCGGCTACTGGCTCGAACAGACCCCGGCCGGCTGGAAGACGACCGCCTGCTGGGAACTGGTCGGACGTCAGTACACCTGCCGCTACACCACCGAACAGCAAGCCAACAGCGCGTGGAAGTCGGTCCTGGCCGGCACCGATGCCGCGGCCTGCGACGTGACCCACAGCCGTCGGGTCGGCACCGACGCCGCCCAGCTGGCGATCTATGAGGTCAAATGCGCCGTCGGCGATGGTTTCTTCGTCCGGGTCGGCGATGATCGCCACGCCCAACGGGTTCACCCGTGCGCCGAAGCCACCCATATCGGCGGTGGTTGCACCATCGGCGTACCGGCTGCCGTAACGCCCGCGGAATAGAACGCCCCGAAGCCGGTCCGGCAGGCGCACGACGCCTTGCCGGACCGGCCGGCTCCGCCTAGCGTCCGCGCCATGCGCATCGCCACCTGGAACGTCAATTCCGTCAACGCCCGCCTGCCCACCGTGCTCGAGTGGCTCGAGGCGGCCAGTCCCGACGTCGCCTGCCTGCAGGAAATCAAATGCGTCGACGAGAAATTCCCACGCGAGGCCTTTGAGAGCCTCGGCTACAACGTCGAGACCCACGGGCAGAAATCCTACAACGGCGTCGCCCTGCTCTCGAAATATCCGCTGTCCGACATCCGCCGTGGCCTGCCCGGCGTCGACGCCTCAGGCTTCGAGGCCGAGTTCGAACAGGCCCGCTATATCGAAGCCCTGATCGAGGCACCCCGCCCTGTCCGGGTCGGCGGCCTCTACCTGCCTAACGGCAATCCGGTCGGCACGCCCAAATTCGACTACAAACTGGCCTGGTTCGACCGTCTCCACGCCCACGCCCGCGACCTGCTGGCGCTGGAGGAAGCCTTCACCCTGTGCGGCGACTACAACGTCATTCCCGAACCCCGGGACGCCGACAAGCCAGAAACCTGGGCCGGTGACGCCCTGTTCCAGCCCGAAAGCCGCGCCGCCCTGCGTGCCCTGAAATTCCTCGGCCTGTCCGATGCCGGCGAGCTCGGGAACCAGCCTGACGGCACCTATACCTTCTGGGACTATCAGGCCGGGGCCTGGCAGCGCGACCACGGCATCCGCATCGACTTCCATCTGCTGTCGCCCCAGGCCGCCGACCGGTTCCGCGGTATCGTGACCCATCGCGACGCCCGCGACATGGAAAAACCCAGTGATCACGTCCCCGTCGTCGTCGAACTGGAGGACTGAGCGTGGCGGACGCCTTGCGGGTTTTTCTTCTGGTCGCCCTGACCGCGGCGGCCCTGACTACGGCGGCCCTGGCCCTGGCCTGGTGGATGGAGCCCGGCCGTCGCCTGCGCCGCGCCCTGATGAAGTCACTCGGTGTCACGCCGGAAGCCGAAGCCCTGTCTCCGGGCGAGGGTCGCGCCGCCGGTCTCGATTTCGACGGTGCCCAGATCGCCGTGCTCTGGAACCGGGGCAGCCACGGCCTGGTCTATGGTTTCGAGGAGATCGAGGGCGGCGAGATCATCGTCGACGGCCATGTTCTGGCGCGAATCCGGCGCGGCGAGGTGCGCAAGGCGCTCGACGTTCTGGCCCCGGATGCCGAAATGGTGGTGCTGCGGCTGCTGTTCGACGACGCCCGTCATCCGGAATTCGAACTGGCCTTGTGGAATGCGACCCTGCCGGCCCAGACCGGCTCACCGGCCGAGGCCCTGCGTCTGGGCCGACGCTGGCTGTCGCATCTGGAAGCCCTGCTGAAGCCCTGAATAATGCCCGGGCCCTTCCGGTCCGGCGGGCCGGGCGCTAGAACCTCGCATTCTGTTCGTCCCGAGTTCCTGAGGAGCCCGCCGTGGCCCGCCTTTTCGACGCCTACATCATCGCTGACTGGACCGCCGCCGAGGGCAAGAAGCTCGGCGATCAGTCGATCTGGATCGGCGTGGCCAAGCGCGACGTCCGCTTCCGCCTGTACAGCGAGACCCACAATGTCGCGACCCGGGTCGAGGGCGAGAAGCTGCTCACCTCCCTGCTAGCCGACCACCGCAAGCGCGGCGACCGGGTCATGGTCGGGTTCGACTTCAACCTCGGCTTCCCGACCGGCACGGCCGAACGACTGAAACTGACCGGCACGCCGTGGGCGGCGATGTGGAAATTCCTTGCGTCCAACGTCGTCGACAAGGCCGACAACACCAACAACCGCTATCAGGTCGCGGCCAAGATCAACCGGCTGATGACCGACAACGCCTGGCCGATGTGGGGCGCGCCGGCCAGCCAGGCCCAGCGCTGGCTGACCACGACCAAGCCGCCCGCGGGCTCGTCGGCCGACATCCCCGAACACCGCGCCACCGAGATCGCCGCCCGTCGCGGCAAGCTGCAGCCCAAGGGCGTCTGGCAGATGCACGGGGCCGGGGCCGTCGGCGGCCTGACCCTGGTCGGCATCCCGATGGTGCGCCGTCTGGTCGAGGCGCTGGGCACCGCCGCGGCCGTCTGGCCGTTCGGCACCGGCTGGCGCGAACTGGCCCCCGACGACGTCGAGCCGCTGTCGACCCTGGTGGTCGAGGTCTGGCCGGCCCTGTTCGAGGCCACGCCCGCCCCCGGCGAGTTCAGGGAACAGGTCCAGGTCCGCACCGCGGCTGAAGCCTTCGCCAAAATGGACGACAAGGGCACCCTCGCCCGCGCCTTCGCACCGCCCAAGGGCACCGATGAAGCCGTGATCGCGCAGGTCGAGTCCGAAGAAGGCTGGATCCTGGGGGCCTGATCGCCGCAGGACGTCGGGTGTGAAGACAGGCTAGGGTGGACATGCCGATAGCGGTGAGCGACCGAGTTTCATGCACGACCTGAGCGCCATCGTGGCCGACATAACCGAAGAGATGCAGGCCGCCCCGGATCGGGGCCGGCCGGCCGGTTACATCCCCGCCCTGGCGCGGGCCGATGTCAGCCAATTCGGCATGGCGATCGTCACCGCAGACGGCAGCGTCCATACCGGCGGCAGTGCCGACGCGCCGTTCTCGCTGCAGAGCGTGACCAAGGTCTTCGCCCTGACCCAGGCGCTGGGCCGGGTAGGCGACCAGCTGTGGGACCGTGTCGGCCGCGAGCCCTCCGGCAGCGCCTTCAACTCCATCGTCCAGCTGGAATCCGAACACGGTATCCCCCGCAATCCCTTCATCAACGCCGGGGCCATCGTGGTCGCCGATGTCAATCTCGCCCGGGGTGCGCCGGGTGCCGCGCTGGCCGAGCTACTCAATTTCGTCCGCTACCTCGCCGATGACGACACCATTGCCGTCGACACCGAGGTCGCCGCCAGCGAGCAGGAGACCGGATTCCGCAACGTCGCCCTTGCCAACTACATGAAATCTTTCGGCAATTTGCGCCGCTCGCCTGAAGAGGTCCTCGATCTCTATTTCAGTCAGTGCGCGATCGCCATGAGTTGCCGCCAGCTGGCGATGGCCGGTCGCTATCTGATGGCCGCCGGCCTCAACCCCACCAGTGGCCACAGGGTCGTCCCGGAAGCCCGGGCCCGGCGGATCAACGCCCTGATGCTGACCTGCGGCCACTACGACGCCAGCGGCGACTTTGCCTTCCGCGTCGGCCTGCCCGGCAAGTCGGGCGTGGGCGGCGGAATCCTCGCGGTCGCCCCCGGACGCGCCGCCATCGCCGTCTGGTCGCCCGGCCTCAACGCCCAGGGCAACTCCCAGCTCGGCACGCTGGCCCTCGAGCGGCTGGCGACCCGCACCGGCTGGTCGGTGTTTGACCGGGGTGCCATTCCGGATAGCTGAGCCTGCGGTACCTCACCCCCGTCATCCTCGGGCCTGTCCCGAGGACCCATTCATCCGTCCGCACAACGGTTGAAGTCTCGCACGTCATCATCCGCCTGCGTCCCCCTACGGATCGCACCCGCTGACCGATGGGTCCTCGGGACAAGCCCGAGGATGACGGAGGTGAGATTGTCGGGGTTGAATGATGCGCGCGCGTTGGGTCAGCCCGGCTTGGCCGGGTCAGACTGACGGGTCGCGATCGAGAATGTCAGCTATGGGGTGGGAAGCGGACCTTAGGCAAACAGCCCCTTCCGCGCCCGTTCGATCGCAAAATCCGCCTCGATCGCCCATTCTCGATCGAACGGGAACATATCGTCCTTCAACACCGAACTCGTCCTAGGCAGGTCGAGTTTGGAATAGTCGGCAGGGATCGCCAACGCCAGTTCCCACGCCTCTGAGTCGACATTCTGGGACAGCCTGCTGAGGACGAAGCGCATCCAGTATAGGATGAACCATTGGTTTTCCGCTATTTTTGGCGAACCCCGTCGCTTCCCGGCGTGGATCTCATCTATCTGGATTATAGCGGTTCGAGCGGCCTCATAGGCCACTTCCACCGCACCGGTTCGCTCGCAGAGATCGGCATAGAAGGCGTTGAGCATGACCGGCGCGCGAGACGATGGCACCTCTGCTCCATAGGCCCGATACGCTTTCTCGGCAGACTCTTTCGCTTGTATGCTTTTGCCCGCATTTCTGAGAACAACAGCGTGGGCTAAACGGACGCCCGCAACGGGGTGTCTCATCATCGCTTCCCTCGTTCTGCCCACACCTCTGGATGCGCTGCCCCCAGAATAGAAAAGCCTCAAGATCACCGTAGCGATCAACATTCCGGCTGGGACTACCATCCAACCAAACAATGGAGGCGTGCCCGCGCGAGTGGCCCAGATGCCCAGAAGGCTGGTCGCAAGGCTGAGAGTTGCGACGGCTAGGGCCACCACTATCCGTATGCGCCATAGGGCTTTGACAAAGAGGAGGGCTGTCAGTGTGAAGACCGCTGGTGGCCCAAAAAATTGATAAAGCTCCCACTCGGTCATGCGATTACACGGCTTTCATCAGGGGCGCAGGGCAAAGACAACCTACGCTAGGGCGATGCCTCTGTCGCCCTGTGTTGAGACAGGTGAGCAAGGTCCGCAATGGGTCGAGAGCCGCCAGTCGCTTACGGCTGGACAACGGACGTTCGCGAGCATAGCCGTAAACGATGAAAGCCAAGCGGATCGTATTGGTCGTGGCGACCTTGTTGGCCCTTATTGTCACCGCATGGGTTGGGCTGACTATCGCCGCGAATGTCGGCGTCGATTTCTCTCTGCCCCACATCAACAGTGAGTGACTGAACGTCCTCTCCGGGTCGAAAAGCGGTCATCTTGGTCCTCGCCCCGGCCCCCTACCCGATCAGCACCTTCGCCGCCGCCCGCGCCTCATCGGTGATCGTCGCGCCGGCCAGCATACGCGCGATCTCTTCCTGACGGTCAGCGGGATCGAGGGTGTCGACCGTGGCCGTCGTCACCCCGTCGGCATCGGCCTTGCGCACCTTCCAGTGGGCGTGGCCGCGTGCCGCCACCTGCGGACTGTGGGTGACCACCAGCACCTGGGCCCCGGTCGACAGCCGTTTCAGGCGCTGGCCCACGGCCTCGGCCACCGCCCCGCCGACGCCCTGATCGACCTCGTCGAAGATCATCACCGGCTGGCGCTGGTCGGCGCGGCTGGCCAGGGCCGCCTTCATGGCCAGGGCGAAACGCGCCAGCTCCCCCCCCGAGGCGATGGCGTCCAGCGGCCCGAACGGGGTCCCGGCATTGGTGGCGATCTGGAAGCGCACGGTCTCGAGGCCATGCGGCCCGCGCCGACCCTCGGCCACCGGCTCGAAATCGACGCGGAACCGGGCCCGGTCCAGCTTCAGCGGCCCCAGCTCGCCCATCACCGCCGCGGCCAGCCGCTCACCCGCCGCCTCACGCGCCGAGCTCAGAAAGGCAGCCGCCACGTCATAGGCCTCGCGCGCCACGCTGGTGGCCCGCTCCGCCTCGGTCAGCGCCTCGGCCCCGTCCTCGATCAGCCGTAGCTGGTCGCGGAACCGCTCGCGCAGCACCGGCAGCATCTCGACACTGGTGTTCAGCTTGCGGGCCGCGGCGCGCAGGGCGAACAGCCGCTCCTCGGCCTTGTCCAGACGGCCGGGTTCGAAATCGAAGGCGGCGGCGGCGGCATCGACCTCGGCGATCGCCTCGACCGCCTCGACCAGGGTGCGGTCGATGGCCTCGGCCGCAGCCAGCAGCCGGGCGATCACGGGGTGATCTTCCTCGGCCCCGGCCTGCAGGGCCCGCTGGCGCGCATGTTCGACCGCGCGCAGGGCCGACGACAGCTTCTGACTCAGCTTGTCCCCGCCCAGCGCCGTTCGCGCGTCCGACAGATCGGCTAGGGCTTTTTCGGCGGCCCCCAGAATGGCCCGCTCCCCGGCCAGTTCGGTCTCCTCCTCGGCGCGCGGGTCCAGCGCGTCGAGGTCGGCGAGGTTCAGCGCCAGATCCTCGGCATGGGCCGCGGCCTCGGCGGCGGCGGCGCGCAGCTCGGCCAGCCGGGTCGTCGCGGCCTTCAGCTGTTCGGCGGCGGCCGCGACATCGGCCAGCTGCGGGGCCAGACCGCCATAGGTGTCCAGCAGGGCGCGGTGGGTCTTCCAGTCCAGCAGGCCGACGGTTTCGTGCTGGCCATGCACCTCGACCAGCGCCTGACCGATCTCGCGCAGGGCCGTGACCCCGGCGGGCTGGTCATTGATGAAGGCCCGGCTGCGTCCGTCGGTCGACAGGATGCGGCGCAGGATCAGCTCTTCGCCCGCCGCGACGTCAAAGCCACGCTCGGCGATCAGGGCGATCAGTTCGGGATCGTCGGGGGCCGAGAACACCGCCGTGGCCACAGCCTGCCTGGCCCCCTCACGCACCAGACCGGCGTCGCCGCGCCCGCCCAGGGCCAGACCCAGGGCATCGAGGATGATCGACTTGCCGGCCCCGGTCTCGCCGGTCAGCACGGTCAGGCCCGCCTCCACCTCGAGGTGGAGCGCGTCGATCAGGACGATGTCGCGAATGGTCAGGGCGGTCAGCATGGCGGAATGATTCGTGGCTTTCCCTATACTAGCCACGAAAGCCGACGTTCGGGGCGCGTCAAGACGCGCCCCGAACTGCGGGACCATCGTTAGTCAGGCTCAGCCCGGAATGATCCGGCGCAGCCAGCTCTCGCGCTGCCCCTCGGGGGCGACCTCGGGGCGTTTGCCCTGTTCGGTCAGCAGCTTATAGGCCTGGGCGTACCAGGGGCTGCCCGGATAGTTGAAGCCCAGCACCGCGCCGTTACGCACGGCCTCGTCCTTCAGGCCGATGCTCAGATAGACCTCGACCAGTCGATAGAGCGCCTCGGGCGTGTGCGAGGTGCGCTGGAAGGCCGGATTATCGATGACGGTCTTGTAGCGGTTGATCGCCGCCAGCGGCTGGTCGGCACGCTGGTAGTAGCGACCGATGGTCATCTCCTTGCCGGCCAGCTGGTCGTTGACCATGTCGATCTTGACGGTGGCGTCGATCGCATAGGGGGTGCCGGGATAGCGGCGGGCCACCTCGCGCAGACCGACCAGGGCGTTCTCGGCATAGGCCTGGTCGCGACCGACGTCCGTGATCTGCTCAAAATAGCAGGTGGCCTTCATATAGTAGGCATAGGCGGCCGACGGATTGCCCGGGAACAGCTGGATGAAACGGTCCGACGCGGCGATGGCGTCCACATAATTATTGGCCTGATAGTAGGCGTAGATCTGCATCAGGATCGCGCGACGGGCCCATTCCGAATACGGGTGCTGGCGCTCGACTTCCTGAAAGTAATCAACGGCATCGCTCCAGCGCCCACGCTCGAGGCGCTGGTAGCCGGTGCTGTACAGCAGCTCGACCGGCCGCTCTTCATAGGCCAGCCTGGGGCGATCCCGGGTGCCGGAGCAGGCGGCGACGCCGAACACTGTCAGGGCGACGGTCGCAACCATCAGAACAGTACGAAACTTCGAAGCAGACAAAGGCGACCTCATGACATGCCGACGCGGGTTGGACCCGTACGGTGCCCCAAACGTAGCGCGACCTCTACACCAGCGACCCCAACTCGCCAATGCGCACGCAAACGGAAGAATTGCGTCACAGCGACTTGAAGCGAACCTGTCCGCTGTTATGAAGCGCGCCAGTAGAAGCGCCCTCCCCATTGGCGGTTCGATGACGGCGAAAGGATGACCGGCGATGAAGCTGCTTGCAGGCAACTCCAACCGGACCCTGTCCCAGGCGATAGCCGACCACCTCGACATGCCGCTGACCAAGGCCCAGGTGAAACGCTTCGCCGACAATGAGGTGTTCGCGGTCATCGAGGAAAACGTCCGCGGCGAGGACGTCTTCATCGTCCAGTCGACCAGCTATCCGGCCAATGACAACCTGATGGAACTGCTGATCATCACCGACGCCCTGGTGCGGGCCTCGGCCAGGCGGATCACGGCGGTCATGCCCTATTTCGGCTACGCCCGGCAGGACCGGAAGACCGGCGGTCGCACGCCGATCTCGGCCAAGCTGGTCGCCAATCTGATCACCCGCGCCGGTGCGGACCGCGTCTTGACCATGGATCTCCACGCCGGACAGATCCAGGGCTTCTTCGACATTCCCACCGACAACCTGCTGGCCACGCCGGTGCTCGCCCGCGACATCAAGGACCATTATCCGCGCAGCAGCGAACTGATGATCGTCTCGCCCGACGTCGGTGGTGTGGTGCGCGCCCGGGCCCTGGCCAAGCGGCTGGATGCCGATCTGGCCATTGTCGACAAGCGGCGGTCCAAGGCGGGCGAGAGCGAGGTCATGAACATCATCGGTGAGGTCGAGGGCCGCCGCTGCATCCTGTTCGACGACATCGTCGATTCCGGCGGCACCCTGGTCAACGCCGCCCAGGCCCTGATGGACCAGGGGGCCGAGTCGGTCTCGGCCTATATCAGCCACGGGGTCCTGTCGGGCCCGGCGGTCCAGCGGGTCAGCGACGGGCCGCTGAAGGAACTGGTCATCACCGACTCGATCGAAGTGCCCCACGAAGTTTTGAACTGCAAGAAAATCCGGCGCGTAACGGTGGCACCATTGATCGGTGAGGCAATTCGGCGAATCGCCAACGAGGAATCGGTCTCCAAGCTGTTCGATTAACGGTCGGAAAACCCCTTCGACCACGTTATACAGGTCAACAGGATGCCGGTCTCCACCGGCGTTGCGCTTTTACGTGGGGTTTATGCCTATGTTTCAGACCACTGTACGTTCCGGTCTGTCGATCGCGGCCGTCGCCGCAACCGTCCTCCTTGCAAGTTGCGCCACGCCCGAACCCGAACCTGTTGCCGCACCGCCACCGCCGCCACCTGCCCTTACCCTGAACGAGGGCGTGGCCGAGGCCGCCTCCATCTATGTCGCCTTCATCAAGGAGGTCGGATCAATCCAGGCCGGCTTCCCGGACGCGGAATCGATCCAGGCCGCCCTCCGCCGTGGTTCGTCCTATGAACCGGCCCAGCTTTCCCGCGGCATGATTGCCTATGGCTCGATCCTGGCCCTGCAGTCGCCGGAGTTCGTAGCCGGAGTCCGCACCTTCGCCGTCGACCCGGCCCAGCGTCAGCGGATGGTCGAACGGATCATCGCCAACCCCGCCTATGCTGCCACCCTGCCGGGGGCCGATGCGGCCGCCGGTTTGATCATCGAGGTGATCGGCAAGGATTCCACCGCCCTGATGACCATCGCCAACGCCGTCGAGGAAGACGCCTACACCATCCAGGGCCGCGGCGATCCCCGCCGGCGCTGGGCCGTAATCCACGTGCCGAACCGCGAAGATCGTCTGGAAGGGGCCAAGGCCCTGTCCGCCATCGAGATGTTGCCTTCGCCCGAGGAAGCCGCGCGCCTGTTCGCCGCCGCCAACACCGGTTCGGGCCTGTCCCTGACCGCCGCCCAGGCGGGACCTCCCTATACGCCGGCGGTGACCAACGCCCTGGCCATTGCCGCCCTGGCGGCCCTGGGGGCCGGGGGAGACGATGCCCGGGCCAATACCGAAGCCCTCGTCGTCGAATCGAACAGCGAATTCTGCCTGAACATGTCCAAGTTGATGCTGTTCCAGTGCCTGGCCGCCTCCCGTCCGCGCTATGAGGATATATTCTGCGTCGGTCGGCACGTGATGCGCGACCTGGCGACCTGCACCGCCGGCAACATTACCCCGGTCCCCACACTGACTCCGGTCCCGGAAACGGCTGTGGCCGGAAATACGCCGGTTCAGACCCCGGTCGCGGCCAGTGCGGCGGCGGCATCGTCCCAGGCGGTCACCGCAATGAAGTAATCGTCCCGGTTCGTACGGCGCGGAAATGTCCGTGTCGTGCGCGAGCGGTTGCGTCCCGGGTCATGACCGTGTAATGACCCGCGCTCTTGAATTCGAGGGTCCAAGACCCCGCCGCGCGGGCCTGCCCAGCGGCGTTTGTGTTATTGAGGCGAGCCAGATGGCCGAGATCATCCTGAACGTCGACGTCCGTGAAGGCGTAGGCACCGGCGGCGCACGCGCCGTACGTCGTACCGGCGGAGTACCGGGAATCCTGTACGGTGGCGACAAGGCCCCCGTGTCTATCTCGGTGAACGAGAAGGACTTCCGCAAGTCGCTCTACACCGGCAAGCTGCTGGGCCACCTCGTCACGCTGAAGTACGGCGACGAGAGCCAGTCGGTCATCGCCAAGGCGGTGCAGTTCGATCCGGTTTCGGATCGTCCCCTGCATTTCGACCTGATGCGCGTCGACATGAAGCAGATCATCAAGATCGAAGTGCCGGTCCACTTCATCAATCAGGACCTGTGCGAAGCCTTCCGTCAGGGCGGTTCGCTGGAAATCGTCCGTCACACGGTCGAGGTCTCGGTCCGCGCCGATCACATTCCGGAAGACCTGACGGTCGACCTGTCGAACCACAAGCTGGGCGACGCCATCCGTATCTCGGACATCAAACTGCCCAAGGGCGTTGAGCCCGCGATCTCCGACCGCGACTTCATGATCGCCGCGATCAAGGTCTCCTCGGCCGCCATGTCCGAAGCCGCCGATCAGGCCGCCGATGAAGCCGCCGAGGCCGAAGCCGAATCCGTCGAGGTTCCGGCCACCGCCCAGGGCGACGAAGTGGCTGCCGAAGGCGAAACGTCGGAAGACTGATCGCCTGCCGGTTGACTGTTCTGGAGCGGCCCATTCCTTTGCGGGGATGGGCCGTTTCCTTTTCCGGAGCTGAGCGATGATCATCCTGGCCGGGCTCGGCAATCCGGGCCCCAAATACCAGAACAACCGCCACAACATCGGCTTCATGGCCGTCGACGAGATCGCGCGCCACTGGCGGTTCGGAACCGCGCGGGCCAAATTCCAGTCGGTCGTGGCCGATGGCGAGGTCGACACCGCCGACGGACCCGTCAAGGTCCTGCTGATGAAGCCACAGACGTATATGAACGAGAGCGGGCGGGCCGTCAGCGAGGCCGCGCGCTTCTACAAAATTCCGCCGGAGGACATCATCGTCTTCCATGACGAGATCGACCTGGCCCCCGGCCGGTTCCGGATGAAGACCGGGGGCGGGGCCGCCGGCCAGAACGGGGTCCGCTCCCTGATCAGCCAGCTGGGCCCGGATTTCCGGCGCGCGCGCATGGGCATCGGTCACCCCGGCGAGGCCCGGCTGGTGCACGGCCACGTCCTCAGCGACTTCCACAAGGCCGACCAGCCCTGGCTGGAGGCCCTGCTGGACGCGGTCGCCACCGCCCTGCCCTTCGCCCTGGCCGGGGATGACGAACGCTACCAGGGCGAGGTCCTGCGACTGGCTCCGGCCCCGAAATTCAGCCCCCGTCAGGTGGCCCGGGACGATTAGGTGTGGAAAGCTTGGCTGAAACGGTCGAAACAGACGGCCCATACAGGGCATGGTCCTCGCGCCCACCTTCGTCTGACCACAAGCGGGAACTAGACTGAGACTCACCGCACGTCAGAGCGTGCTGTCCAGACCGAACGTCGGCGTCCTCACGGACTCCGGAAAGAGGAGATTGACCATGAAGCCCAGCCTTGTCCTTGCCACCGCCCTGTTGGGGCTGACTGCCTGTCAGCCTGGTGACCAGGGGTCGACCACGACCTCGGTCAATGCCGACGGCACACGCAGCGCGATCCGGACAGCCGGCGCCTGGTGCCGTCCCTCCCCGGCCGGAGCCCAGACCGGGGCCTGCTACCTGACGCTGGAATCCTCTGCCGGAGACCGTCTGACCGGGGTCGCTACGCCGGCGTCGACCGCGACCCAGATCCACAACATGACCACCGAAGACGGCATGATGCAGATGGGGGAAATGGCCGAAGGCCTGCCCCTGCCGGCCGGCGAGACCGTGCTGCTGGCCCCCGGCGGACGGCATCTGATGCTGGTCGGCCTGACTGCCCCCCTCGTCGTCGGCGACCAGGTGCCCCTGACGCTCGGCTTTGAAAAGTCGCCCGCGCTGACGGTGCAGGCCGAGGTGCGTCAACCGGAACCCGCCCCGACCGACACTCCGGCCGCCGCCGCGGCCGCGGTCGCCCCCGCCAAGAAACACTGACCCTCGCTGCAAGCGCGAACCTGACAAACGGACCGCGACCGGCTAAAGGCTCGCGCTCACGAGGAATACCATGGCTCTTAAAGTCGCGATCGTTGGACTGCCCAATGTCGGCAAGTCCACCCTGTTCAATGCCCTGACCAAGACGGCGGCGGCCCAGGCCGCCAACTATCCGTTCTGCACCATCGAGCCGAACACCGGCGACGTGGCGGTCCCGGAACCGCGCCTGCAGGCCCTGGCCGACATCGCGGGCTCGAAGGAGATCATCCCCTCGCGCATCACCTTCGTCGACATCGCCGGCCTGGTGCGCGGCGCGTCCAAGGGCGAGGGTCTGGGCAACCAGTTCCTGGCCAACATCCGCGACTGCGACGCCGTGGCCTTCGTCGCCCGCTGCTTCGTCGATGACGACGTCACCCACGTCGAGGACCGGATCGATCCGGTCAGCGACCTCGAGATCATCGAGACCGAGCTGATGCTGGCCGACCTCGAAAGCCTCGAGCGCCGCGTCACCGGCGTCGAGAAAAAGGCCAAGGGCGGCGACAAGGACGCCCAGCAGACCCTGCGCCTGATCAACCTCGCCCTCGTCCCCCTGCGCGCCGGCAAGCCCGCCCGGACGGCCACGATCGACAAGGAGGACGAGAAGGCCTGGCACATGCTGCAGCTGCTGACCTCCCTGCCCGCCCTCTACGTCTCCAACGTCGACGAGGCGTCGGCTGACAAGGGTAATGAGCTGTCGGATCTGGTCGCCAAACGCGCCGCCGAGGACAACGCCAATTCGGTCGTCATCTCGGCCAAGATCGATTCCGAACTGGCCGTGCTGGACGAGGACGAACAGAAGGAATTCCTCGAAGGCCTGGGTCTGGCCGAGCCGGGCCTGAACCGCCTGATCCGCGAGGCCTACAGCCTGCTGGGTCTGCAGTCCTATTTCACCGTCGGCCCCAAGGAAGCCCGCGCCTGGACCATCCCGGTCGGGGCCACCGCCCCCCAGGCCGCCGGCGTCATCCATACGGATTTCGAAAAGGGCTTCATCCGCGCCGAGACCATCGCCTACGACGACTTCGTCTCCCTGAAGGGCGAGGCGAAAGCCCGCGAGGCCGGCAAGCTGCGCGCCGAGGGCAAGACCTATGTGGTCAAGGACGGCGACGTCCTGAACTTCCTGTTCAGCGGCTGACGGCGGACGGACGGCGGGGCGTAGAGCGGTCGGTTTGATCAGTCGTTGGCACTTTAGTCCTACACGTTCCCACCACCCGTCATCCTCGGGCCTGTCCCGAGGACCCATTTCGCCGCCGCACCGACGATTGAAGCTTCGCGTCGTCATCAAGCGGGCACCCCTGATCAACAGGTCGTAGCCGTTCAACGATGGGTCCTCGGGACAAGCCCGAGGATGACGGGATATATAGTCATAAAAGACAGACACTTCGGTTTCGCTTGTGCTGACCGATAACGCAGTGCGGATCTCAAGGGTGGTGAACCGGCATTCCCCCACGTAGGCTGATCGCATGGATCACCCCCGTTTCCTGTGTGTTCTTGCGGCCACCGCTACGGTGACGTTGCTCGCAGGGGGCTCGGCCTTGGCATCACAGCCTGAATGCTTCGATGCCGAAGTGTCCGCCCGGATTGCCCGACAAACGCCGACCGTCATGAATGATTGTGGACCTGACTGCATCGTCATGGCGTGGCCGTGGATCGTGGAGTTGGACGTCAGGCGGGTCTATTCAGGCGACCTTGCGCGAGGACCGGTCACCGTTCTGACGGTGCAGCACACCTACTATAACCAAGTTCGGAACGGTCGGCACTGGTGGCTGAGACGAAATACGCTCGGCACCTACAACGTCTTGCAGCCTGCCCAGGGCGAAACGCTTCAGAAATGTGCTGCTGATAGCCCGGCCGCGAGCCCATTTATTCAACCGCCCGATGGCAAGACGCTGGATGACCTACGTCGTGAGGGCGAAGAGTATTACGGTCCCGCACCCTACACCTGAGGCCCGCAACGCCCCCCCCCAACCTCACCCCGCCGCCACCGCCTCGATCTCGACCATCCAGCCGGCCTCAAACAGGCCGGTGACGATCACCGTCAGGGCCGGCTGGCGGCCGGCCAGCCATTTCAGTCGCGCCTCGCGGTTCTCCAGCGCATGGCGGCGGTCGGCCAGGAAGGTGGTGACCTTGACCAGATTGTCCATCGTCATGCCCGCCGCGACCAGCTGGGTCTCGACATTGGCCCAGACCTGATCGCACTGGCCGCGGAAATCCGTCGCCAGCGACCCGTCGGGCGTGACCGGGATCTGGCCGGACAGGAACAGCCAGCGGGTCGCCCCGGTCACCTCGACGGCCTGCGGATAGCTGCCCTCGACCGGCGGCGAACCGTCTCCGGTCAGGGGCTTCAGGCTCAGCGTCATTGACGGGCGGCGGCGCTGCGGGCGCGCACGATGGCGAACTCCGACTCCGGCTTCCAGCCGGGCCAGTCGCGGCTGTTGGCGAGATCGAGACCCAGACGATACAGCAGGGTCAGGTTTTCGACCGCCGAGGTGAAGTCCATCTCCGCCGACCATTCATCGCTGGCCTTGTGATAGACGGCCCCGAATCTGGCGCGCCACGCGGCCTCACCGGCCTCCATCCCGCCGTCGACCCAGTCCCAGCCGTGCCAGGGCATGATCGCCGGCACACCCATGCGGGCGAACGGGAAGTGATCCGACCGGTAGTAGAAGCCCTGCTCCGGCATATGGTCGTCCGAGACATAGCGCCCCTCGGCCGCGGCCAGCACCTCCAGCCGGTCTTCCAGATCGTTCTGCCCCTTGCCGAAGATCGGCACGTCCCGGGTCGGACCCGACAACGGCAGCATGTCGATATTGATGTCGGCGACGGTGGTCTCCAACGGATAAACCGGGTGCGCCGTATAGCCGTACGACCCCATCAGCCCCATTTCCTCGGCCGCCATATGGGCGAAGACGATCGAGCGTTTCGGACGCGGCGCATGGCTCAGTTCACGGGCCATCTCCAGCACCCCGATGGTGCCCGAGGCATTGTCCCACGCCCCGTTGAAGATGGTGTCGCCATTGGCCCCGGGATGTTCGGTATTGACCCCGATATGATCCCAGTGCGCCGAATAGATGATGGTCTCGTCCGGCCGCTCGCTGCCCGGGATGCGGGCCAGCAGATTGTGGGTCACCAGGGTATCGCTGGTCTCGGTCGCCTTGACCGACAGGATCACGCCTTCCAGCGGGATCGCCCGGAACGATCCGTCATCGGCCGTCGCCAGACGGCCGGGGTCCAGTCCGGCGGCCATGGCCCATTGCGTCGCGACGTCCCGGTTGATCGAGCCCGAAAACTCCAGATCCGCCGCCCCGGGTGTCAGGGTCCGGGTGCGACCGTTGAACCGCGCGGCCCGCTGCCATGCCGGGCTGTCTGCCGGCTGGGCCACCAGGGTGATGACCCCGACCGCCCCGCGCCGGAACGCCTCGTCCGCCTTGTAGGCCCCGGACTGATAATTGGTGTCGTACGCGCCGTTGAAGCGCTCACCCTCGGGCTCTCCGGACATGACGACGACGACCTTTCCGGCCACATCGACGTCACCGTAGTCGTCCCACGACCGTTCGGGGGCGAAGATGCCGTATCCGGCGAAGACCAGCGACGCCCCGGTGATCGCGGCGACGCCGTCATTGGTCGCGGCCCGCAGCAGGATATCGGTGCCCACATCCAGGTCATGCGTCTGGCCGTCCGGTCCGGTCCAGCCGGCACTGGCCGCCCCTTCCACCGGGGTGAAGCGCTTCAGCGCGACCGGTTGCAGCCACTGGCCGTCGGGGCCACCGGGCTCCAGCCCCATGGCCTCATACTGGGCCTGCAGCCAGGCCAGGGTCATGCGCTCACCCTCGGTGCCGGGATAGCGGCCCTGATAGGCGTCGGCACTGATGGTGCGAATTTCATCGCTGATGCGCGTCGCCGAAAAATCCTGCGCCGCGGCACTTCCGGCGACGAACAGCAAGGCAGCGGCAGCGACGCCACTCATCATGCGACCAAACATGCAGTACCCATCCACAAATGCCCCGCGGGCGTTGACGCGGCACAGTAGGGCGGCCCCGCGGAGCCGCCCGTTAAGTTTTGGTCATGTTCCTCGCCAGCCGCCCCGGACCGGAGTCGGGGACGGCCTCGACGGGATTGGCTGCCCCTAGCGGCGCGCCGCCGCGCTTACGGCACGGGCCGGACCGAACTCGGACCCCGGCATCCACGCCGGCCAGTCGCGGCTGTTGGCCAGGTCCCGACCGATCCCGTAGATCAGCTCGAGATCCTCGATCTGGCCGCGCAGATCCCAGTCGGGCGACCATTCGTCATCGGCCTGATGGTAGCGGCGCGTGACATAGGCGTCGCGTTCGGCATTCCGTTCGGCGATCGGTTCATCGCGGAACTCACCCCCGCCGTCGACATAGGCCATCGGCACACCGCGCTTGGCCAGGGGGAAATGGTCCGACCGGAAATAGCTGCCGGCGGCGGGATTGCCCTCGGGCCGGGCGGTACGCCCCTGCGCCGCCGCGGCCGCCGTGACCCGCGCATCAAGGTTCGACTGGCCCGAACCGACGATGTCGACATCCGACACCCGGCCGTAGACGTTCATCGAATCGATGTTGAAGCCCCCGACCGTCGTGGCCAGCGGATAGACCGGATTGGCGGCATAGAATTCCGAGCCCAGCAGACCGCTTTCCTCGGCGGTGAAGCTGATCATCACGATCGACCGCTCCGGTCGCGGCTCCGCCCCGAAACGACGGGCCAGCTCCAGCAGGCCGGCGGTGCCGGTGGCGTTGTCGACGGCCCCGTTGAAGATGGCGTCGCCGTTCGCATCGGGTGTGCCGACACCGATATGGTCCCAGTGCGCCGTATACAGGACGGTCTCGTCCGGATGGGTCGCCCCGGGCAGCCGGGCGATGACATTGTGGGTGGTGATCTGGCTGGTCGCCACGTCGAAATCACCGGTGAAGCTCGCCCCGGTCAGGGTGACCGGCTGGAAGTCACGACGGCGCGCGGCCAGCTTCAGGGCGTCGAAATCCTGACCCGCACGACGGAACAGATCGACGGCCACGTCCCGCTGGATCCAGCTCTCCATCGCCACACGCTCGGCGGCGGCGTTGGCGCGCACGATATCGAACTGCGGTCCCGACCAGCTGTTGGCCACGGTGGTCCAGCCGTAGGAGGCCGGGGCCGTCTCGTGGACGATGATGACGCCGGCGGCCCCCTGACGGGCCGCCTCCTCGTATTTGTAGGTCCAGCGCCCGTAATAGGTCATGGCCCGGCCGTTGAAGGTATCCAGCGCCGGCTCCTCGAAGTCGGCGTCATTGACCAGCACGACGATGACCTTGCCGCGTACATCGACGCCCTTGAAATCATCCCAGTTCCGCTCCGGGGCCTTGATGCCGTAGCCGACGAACACCAGCGGCGCATCCGTCAGGGCCACATGATCGCCGGGCAGCCGGGTCGAGATGACGATCTGCTGGCCCGGCGTCAGCGGGAGGGTCGCATCACCAACGTGGAAATGGGCATTGGCGTTGGAGACCGTGAACCGGTTCAGGGTCACGTCCTGGGTCCAGCCTCCGCCCGGTCCGCCGGGCTGGAAGCCCGCGGCGGCATATTGTTCGCTGAGGTAGCGAATGGTCATGGCCTCGGCCGGGGTGGCGATGCCGCGCCCCATGAAGCTGTCGTCGGACAGCACGCGCACATGTTCCGACAGGCGGGCAGCATCGAAGCCGGCGGGTGCGGACGCGCCCCCGTCAACAGTGGCGCAGGCGGCGAGCAGCGCCCCCGCAGCAAGAACGGCGACAGACGAAACAAGGCGCATGGACAGGAATCCTCAGGCGAATGAACGATCTCGGCTCACCCTAGGCCATTTTTGTTTCAGGTCGACTCGACCTGAATCCAAAAAATGGTCCAGATTCAAA
>NZ_CAXBDH010000012.1:0-129649 GCF_963974615.1 uncultured Brevundimonas sp. | reverse complement strand
GCCCTGGACCGCCACGCCAAACTGACATGGTTGCTTCTCCCGCAAGGGGAGAAGGAAGTGGATGCGGGTGTTTGATCGACTCTGCGGGGGACGCTAGAGCATCGCTTCCTTCCGAGAGACTTCGCCATGCACGACATCAAAGCCATCCGTGAGACGCCCGAAGCCTATGTGGCCGGATGGTCGTCGCGTGGGCTGACGAATGCGCAGGCCGTGGTGGACACCATTCTGGCGCTGGATGTGGAGCTGCGCGCGGCCCAGACGACGGGGCAGGAGGCGCTGACGCAGCGCAATGCGGCTTCGAAGCTGATCGGCGCGGCGATGGCGAAGAAGGATCTGGCCGAGGCCGAGCGGCTGAAGGGTGAGGTCGAGAGCCTGAAGGTCGTGATCGCCACGGCGGGTGAGGTCGAGGCCGAAAAGGCCAGGGCCCTGAAAGACCTGCTGGCGAAACAGCAGAACCTGGCGGCGGCCGATGTGCCGGACGGGGCGGACGAGGCGGAGAATGTCGAAGTCTCGACCTGGGGCACGCCGCGTCGGACCGGACCGGCCAGGGATCATGCCGATCTGGGTGAGGCCATGGGGCTGCTGGATTTCGAGGCGGCGGCCAAGATGTCGGGGTCGCGCTTCGCGGTGCTGAAAGGCGGGCTGGCGCGGCTGGAACGGGCCGTGGGCCAGTTCATGCTGGACATGCAGACGTCCACGCCGGAAGGCGGCGCGCTTCACGGGTATCAGGAGGTGAATCCTCCGTATCTGGTTCGGGACGAGGCGATGTTTGGGACCGGGCAACTGCCGAAGTTCGAGGAGGACCTGTTTCGTGTCGAGGCTGTTGATTGGGAAGCTTTCGGACGAGAGGTAAAAATCGCAGCGGGAGAGTCGTTTGAAGCCGACCGAAGCGAGCTTGAGAATCTCCGCTCAAGGATGCTGGACATGCTTGATCCCGACACTTTCGGAATCGCGTGGAATGCGGTGCTTGCTCAGAGCAATGACTTGGCGCGTCAGAAGGATATGCCCGCTTTGCTGGATCGACTGCAGCATGGTGAGTTCTCTGACTGGCGCTACCTCATCCCCACCGCCGAGGTCTCCCTGACCAATCTCGTGCGCGAGCAGATCCTGTTGGAGGACGAGATCGCCACGCCGATGCGGCTGACGGCGCTGACGCCCTGTTTCCGCGCCGAGGCCGGGTCGGCGGGGCGCGATACGCGCGGCCTGATCCGCCAGCACCAGTTCCACAAGGTCGAGCTTGTTTCCATTACCCGGCCCGAGGATTCCGAGGCCGAGCACGAGCGGATGGTCGGCTGTGCCGAGGCGGTGCTGCAGGCGCTGGAGCTGCCCTATCGCAAGGTGCTACTGTGCAAGGGCGACATGGGGTTTGCGGCGCGCAAGACCTATGACCTCGAGGTCTGGCTGCCGTCGCAGGGGACGTATCGCGAGATCAGCTCGTGCTCGAACTGCGGTGATTTCCAGAGCCGCCGCATGGACGCGCGCTTCAAGCGGGCGGGCGAGAAGAAGACCGAGTTCGTGCACACGCTGAACGGCTCGGGCCTGGCGGTCGGGCGAACCCTGGTGGCGATCATGGAAAACTATCAGGACGAAGACGGGCGGATCGCGGTGCCCGGGGTGCTGCAGCGCTATATGCCCGAGGGTGTGACGCATGTGGGATGATGTTCAGGGTCCTTCCCCCATCTCGGGGGAAGGTGGGCGGCGGAGCCGCTCGGATGGGGGCCGCCGACGGGGGCTCCGGGCCGGGATGTGGGTCTGCGGACAGAGCCCCCATCCGTCTCGCGCTGCGAGCCACCTTCCCCCGAAATGGGGGAAGGAAGGGTAATGCGTATTCTTCTGACCAATGACGACGGGATCGCGGCCGAGGGACTGGCGTGTCTGGAGCGGATCGCGCGGGTGCTGTCGGACGACGTCTGGGTGGTGGCCCCGCAGGAGGAGCAGTCGGGCAAGGGACGGGGTATCACCCTGACCGAGCCGCTGCGGGTCAACCGGCTGGGTGACAAGCGGTTCGCCGTGACCGGGACGCCGACCGACTGTGTCGTGCTGGCGGTCAATGATTTGATGGGCGAGCAGCGGCCGGACCTGCTGCTGTCGGGGGTCAATCGCGGGCACAATGTCGGTGAGGACTGTTCCTATTCCGGCACCGTGGCCGGGGCGTTGCAGGGCATGGCCTTCGGCATCCGCTCGATCGCGCTGAGCCAGTCGCTGGAGCGGTTCCACGATGCGGTCACCGCCCACTGGGACACGGCTGAGACCTATGGTCCGCCGATCATCAGCCGGTTGCTGGCCCATCGCTGGGAGCCGGGCGTGGTGATGAACCTGAATTTCCCGGCCCTGCCGCCCGACGAGGTCAGTGAGGTCGAGGTCACACGTCAGGGCTTCCGTCAGGCCGGCGAGATGCATGCGGTCAAACGCACCGACCTGCGCGGGCGCGACTATTACTGGATGAGTTTCCGCGGCTCGAAACAGCAACACGCCGAGGGCACGGATCTGCGCGCCGTCGATGAGGGGCGGATTTCGGTCTCGCCGCTGCATATCGACCTGACGCACATGCCCAGCGTCAACGACCTGAAGGGCGTGCTGGGCGGGGCTCCGCCGAAGACGGTGGCGGCGGCATGAGGATGGTCTTTCCACTCCTTCCCCCCCTGCGGGGGAAGGTGGCTCGCGGAGCGAGACGGATGGGGGGTGAGACTCCCATTCGTCCGGATGTGCGCCGTTCGCCGGGGAACCTGCGGGCTGAACCAGCCCCCCCATCCGACCGGCTCCGCCGGCCACCTTCCCCCGCAAGGGGGGAAGGAAGATGAAACTCAATGACGAGCGCGCCGGGCGGCTGATCCTGTCGCTGCGTCAGCAGGGGGTCACCGATCCGCGCGTGCTGGCGGCGATGGAGTCGATCGACCGGGCCGTGTTCGTGCATGAGCGGTTTCTGGATCAGGCGTGGGAGGATCAGGCCCTGCCGATCGACTGTGCCCAGACCATCAGCCAGCCCTATATCGTCGGCCTGATGACCCAGGCCCTGGATGTGCAGCCGCGCCACCGGGTGCTGGAGATCGGCACCGGCAGTGGCTACCAGTGCGCGGTGCTGAGCCGGCTGGCCCGCTATGTCTATTCGGTGGAACGCTATCGCAGCCTGTTGACCGAGGCCGAGGGCAAGCTGAAGCTGCTGGAGATCGACAATGTCATCACCCGCCACGGTGACGGCGGTCTGGGCTGGCCGGAACAGGCCCCGTTCGACCGGATCATGGTCACGGCGGCTTCACCCAATGAGCCAACAGAGTTACTGAAACAGTTGAAACCTGGTGGCATTCTGGTGGCACCGGTCGGGCGGACCTCGGTGCAGATGCTGCATCGCTATACCGGTCAGGAGGACGGCTCGTTCGAGCGTGAAACCCTGAGCGAGGTGCGGTTCGTGCCGCTGGTCGAGGGCACGGCCAAGGAGGGATAAAGCGGTCGCCGTTAACCTTTCCGCCCAACTTTGGCACCCTTTGACGGGTTGGCTTGTGGGGACGGACCGGGCACACCGGGCACTGACAAATCGCGTTCGACACGGAGGGGCGGCATGACCGGCTTCAAGACCTGGACCAGGGTTCTGATCATCGCAGGTGCGGTGCTGACCACGGCGGCCTGCGCCAGCTATCCGAGCGAGCCGCGCTATTCGACGCGGGCGGTGCCGGCGGGACAGCGCGTCGCGCCGCCGGCCTATCCGCAGGGCGGGACCCCGGTCGAACCGGCGCGGTCCGCCTATGAGGCCCCGCTGCCGGCCCGGGCCCCGAGCGAACGCATCGAGGGCGGGTCGCTGGCGGCCCCGGGCGCGGCCACCCCGGCCTATCCGGCCTCGGCCTATGAGTCGCCGGCCTATACGCGCCCGCCACCGGCGGCGGGGGCTGCGGCCCTGTCGACGCGGGCGACCTATGAGATCCAGCCGGGTGACACCCTGTCGGGCGTGGGTCGACGCTTCCAGACTCCGGTGCAGTCGCTGATCGATCTGAATGATCTGGGACCGCGCGGGGCCATCACCACAGGCCAGCGCCTGCTTCTGCCCGAAATCGCCGTCGATACCGGCCGGGATCCCTATGCGACCGGCCCGTCGCCGGTCGGGGTCTATGTGCCCGAGGCCGGACGGCCCGCGCCGCCCCCGCCGCCGCCGCCGTCGGGCAATGCAGCCATGCCGCCAGCCCCGCGCCAGCCCGCTGCCGGCGCCCCGGCCGCGGCCGCGACGACGTCCTCGGTCAATCTGGACTGGCCGGTGCGGGGCGATATCCTGCGCCGTTTCGGGCCCGTGGGCATGGGCGAGCGCAACAACGGCATCAATATCGGAGCCTCGGCCGGGACCGAGGTCCGGGCGGCGGCAGCGGGCCGCGTCGGCTATGTCGGTGACGACCTGGCCGGGCAGGGGCTGACCGTTCTGGTCGTGCACCGTGACGGCTGGCGCTCGGTCTACGGCCATCTGGGCTCGGCCATGGTGCGCGACGGCGACGATGTTCGCGCCGGTCAGCAGATCGGCACGGTCGGTACGACGGCGGGTGACGGGCGGCCCTCGATCCATTTCGAGACCTGGCGGATGCGCGGCGACGAGCCGACCGCGATCGATCCCCTGACGGTGCTGCCGCGCTAGACCATTTTTGTTTCGGGTCGAGTCGATCCGAAACCAAAAAATGGTCCAGCATTATGCGGGAGCGAAATCTGAGCCGGACTGGACTTTCGTCCAACCCAACCGATTTCGCTCTGACTGAAATTGAAGCGGCGCGGCGCGTTGCATTGTCGGTCGGCGCACCCTAGTTTCCGCGCCTCATTTTAAGGGAGCACCGGCGACGGGCTCCGCGACCATGGAGAACGCTGTGCAGGGTATTCTGGAGGGACCGTTCGGGACCCTGATCTTCTTCGTTCCCGTCATCATCCTGTTCTACTTCATGCTGATCCGTCCGCAGCAGAAGCAGATGAAGCGCCATCGCGACATGGTAGCGGCGCTGAAGCGCGGCGACACCGTGGTGCTGTCCAACGGCATGATCGGCAAGGTCACCCGCGTCGAGAACGATGAGTCGATGGTCGAGATTTCCCAGGGCGTGAACGTCCGGGTGGTCAAGGCCATGATCACCGAGGTCCGCGACCGCACCGCCATCGCCGCCAACGACGCCAAGGCCTGATATCGCCTGAAAGGCCGGGGTTCTCCCAATGATCCATCTGTCCCGCTGGAAGGTCATCCTTCTCGCCGCCTCGCTCGCGTTCGGCCTGCTGTTCGGCTACGCCAACCTGCTGTCTCCGGCCCAGCGGGAGGCCCTGCCGGGCTGGCTGCCGAAGAATACGCTGAACCTGGGTCTCGACCTGCAGGGCGGATCCTATCTGCTGCTGGAAGTCGACGTGCCGGCGATGCGCGAGAAGCGCACCACCAATCTGGTCGAGGACGTGCGCATGGTTCTGCGCGAGGCCCGGATCGCCACCAACAGCCTGCAGCGCGAACCGGCCGGGGTGATGGTGACCGTCGCTGACGCCGGTCAGTATGACGCGGCCTTTGAGGCCCTGCGGAACCTGGGCGGACGGCCGGGGGCTAACGGGACAGTCGAACGTCAGGCGCAGCGCCTGTCGGGCAATCGCATCCGGTTCAGCTTTACCGACGCGACCCTGAACAGCATGAGCGCCACGGCGGTCGATCAGTCGATCGAGGTGGTGCGTCGCCGCCTCGACAAGACCGGCACCAAGGAAATCTCCATCACCCGCCAGGGGGCCGAGCGGATCGTGATCCAGGCCCCGGGCGAGAACGATCCCGCCGCGCTGGAGCGGATCATCGGCCAGACGGCCCAGCTGACTTTCCAGATGGTCGATTCCGAGAATTCGGTCGAGGAGGCCCTGGCCGGACGCGTGCCGCCGGATTCGGAACTGATGATCGGCGAGGACGGCACCTCCTATCTGGTCAAGCGCCGGGTGCTGGTGTCGGGCGAGAACCTGACCCAGGCCAATGTCACCAGTGACCAGAACAACCGGCCGGCCATCGGCTTCCGCTTCGACGGGACCGGTGCGCGCCGCTTCGCCGAGGCCACGGCGGCCAATATCGGCAAGCCTTTCGCCATCATCCTCGATGGCAAGGTGATCTCGGCCCCGCGGATCAATACGGCCATCACCGGCGGTTCGGGGATCATCGAGGGCAGTTTCACCATCGCTTCGGCCTCGGAGCTGGTGAACCTGTTGAACGGCGGGGCCCTGCCGGCTCCGCTGAAGGTCGAGGAGCGCCGCACGGTGACGGCCGAGTTGGGGGCTGATGCGGTCGCCGCCGGCAAGCTGTCGACGATGATTGGCTTCCTGATCATCGTGGCCTTCATGATCGGGGCCTACGGCCTGTTGTTCGGCGGTATCTCGGTGATCGGTCTGGTGCTCAACGGCCTGCTGATCATCGCCGCCATGTCCCTGACCCAGGCGACCCTGACCCTGCCCGGTATCGCCGGTCTGGTGCTGACCTTCGCCGTGGCCGTGGACGCCAATGTGCTGATCTATGAGCGGATGCGGGACGAGGCCCGGTCCGGGCGCTCGGTCATCGCCTCGATGGACGCCGGCTTCGGCAAGGCCTGGGGCACGATCATGGACGCCAATGTCACCACCCTGGTGGCGGCGGCGATCATGTTCATCTTCGGCGCGGGCCCGGTGCGCGGCTTTGCCTGGACCCTGAGCATCGGCGTCGTCACTTCGATGCTTTCGGCGATCCTGACGGCCCAGGTCCTGCTGGCCTACTGGCTCAAGGTTGCCAAACCCAAGAAACTGCCAATCGCGGACGCGGAGTGATGACGATGCGTGGATGGCCCCTGATCAAAGTCTTGCCCGTCAAGACCAATTTCCAATTCGTCAAATACGCCCGCTATGCCGCAGTGCTGTCCGTGGTGCTGTGCGTCGCTTCGCTCGTCAGCGTCTTTGTGCCCGGCCTCAACATGGGCATCGATTTCCGCGGCGGCGCGGCAATGGAGTTGACCCGCAGCGGCGATCAGGTCCTGGACCTGGCCGTAGTGCGTGGCGCGGTCAATGAACTGGGCATCGGCGACGTCGGGGTGCAGGGCATCGATACCGACAGCAGTGCCATCGTCCGCTTCCAGGTGCCGGACGGCGAAGAGCAGACCGCCGTCGTGCAACGGGTGCAGACCGCGATCAGTGGCGCGGTCAGTGACGTGACCTTCTCGGGCGTTTCGATTGTCGGCTCCAAGGTCTCGGGCGAGCTGTTCACCAAGGGCTTGTTGGCCCTGGGCATGGCCGTGGTGCTGATGTTCGTCTACATCTGGTTCCGCTTCGAGCCGCAGTTCGGGTTCGGAGCCGTGGCCGGTCTTGTCCACGATGTGATCCTGACCTTCGGCCTGATTGTGCTGTTCAAGCTGGAGTTCAACCTGAACATGGTTGCGGCCATCCTGACCGTCATCGGCTATTCGATGAACGACACTGTCGTGGTGTTCGACCGCCTTCGCGAGAACCTGCGCAAATATAAAACCATGCCCCTGGGCGAGGTCATCGACCTGTCGATCAACGAGACCCTGTCGCGGACCATCATCACCGGTCTGACCGCGGTGATGGTGCTGGCGGCCCTGGCCGTTTACGGCGGCGCGGCCCTGTTCGGCTTCTCGCTGGCCCTGATGTTCGGCATCATCATCGGCACCTATTCGTCGATCTATGTCGGCGCGCCGATCATCCTGCTGTGGGGCGTGCGGCGTGGGGCCAGGGACGAGGAAGCCAAGGCGATCAAGCTGGGCATGGCCAGCCGCCCCTAGAGACGGTCTGGACCCGGCCGTATTCCCGCCGGGCCCGCCCGGGTCTAGGATAATCAATCGTCGCGAATCGCGCTGCCTTGGGAGGGGCTGGATATGGGTAAGCTGCTGTCGAATTTCCGTAACACCATTCTGCTGAGCGCCCTGCTCGCGGCGGTGATGATCTATGCCTTCGGTCGGGTCTCACCCGGCGGTTTTGACGGCCAGTTCTGGCAGGCCGTGCTGCGCTGGACCCATGTGGTGGCGGGCATCCTGTGGATCGGCCTGCTTTGGTATTTCAACCTGGTCCAGATCCGGGTCATGCCGGCGATCCCGGCCGAGCTGAAACCGGCCATCGGCAAATATATCGCTCCCGAGGCCCTGTTCTGGTTCCGCTGGTCGGCGCTGGCGACCGTGGTTGCCGGTCTGGGCGTCATGTTCAGCCGCGGTCACGCCTATGCGATCGAGGTGCTGTCGTTCGGTCTGGCCGGAGGACTGACCGAGGATCAGAAGGGCTTCACCCTGATGGGGGTCGGCGTGTGGCTGGCCATCATCATGTTCCTGAACGTCTGGGGCATCATCTGGCCGAACCAGAAGCGCGCCCTGGGCATGATCGTCGTCGATGACGCGGCCAAGGCCAAGGCCGCCCGGATGGCCATGCTGGGCAGCCGCACCAACACCCTGCTGTCGCTGCCGATGCTGACGGCGATGGCGATGTACCAGACGCTGTTTGGCTGATCCTGCGACCACGCTCGACGATCAGGTTCGCGCCGTCGACATCGACCGCTGGCTGTCCAGTCGGTTCGTGTCCGATGCGGCGGTGCGGGCGGATCTGATCACCCTCTATGCCTTTGAGGCCGAACTGCTGACCATCCCGACGCGGGTGACCCAGCCGCTGCTGGCCGAGATGCGCTATGTCTGGTGGCGCGAGCAGATGGACGGGGTGTTTGCCGGTACCGCCCACAAGGGTCATCCGGTGCTGGAGGCCCTGACCGATGTGGTGGCGCGGCACGGACTGGAACGCGCCCCGTTCGACACCCTGATCGAGGCCCATGTGGGCCGGGTGCACGGCGAGCCGCACGATCTGGACGCCTTCTATGTCGGGCCGATGCAGGCGGCAGTGCAGGTGCTGGCCGGGCCGGGCCATCAGGACAAGGTGGTCGAGGCCGGGCGGATGTGGGGTCTGGGCCAGACCGGGCAGACCGGCGCGGCGCGGGCCTTGCGGTCGACGGCGAACGCGGCCCTGAAGGGACTGCCGGCCGAGGCCTTTCCGGCGGTGGCCCCTGCGACCCTGACACGGCGGGAGACGCCGGAGCCACTGAAGCGATTGCGGCTGGTGTGGGCGGTCCTGCGGGGGCGGGTCTAGCCTTCCGTGCGTTCGAGCTTTTCGATGCGGCGGTCCAGATCAGCGACGATGGACTCCAGTCGGGTTTTCTCCGAGGCCATGTCGACCGGGGTGCCGTCCTCGTAGTTGATCTGCGCGCCTCCGGTGATCAGGTCGAGCCGGTAGATGGCGGTGACGCGACGGGCCTTGAGGCGATCCAGTTCGGCTTGCTGCACCATCAACCCGCGTCCCGCCACGCCTTCAGCGCCTCCAGCGCCCGGATGCTCATCAGCCGCTTCTTGGCCCGGCCGCGTTGTTTGAGGGGAATCTTGACCCCGGCCTCGTCGACCTTGGGCGCTTCCAGCGGTGGCAGCAGGCCGTAGTTGATGTTCATCGGCTGGAATTTGGAGATGCCGCCGGGGCCGTCGAGGTGGCCGCCGGTGATGTGTTCGACCAGCGCCCCCATGGCGGTGTGGACCGGCGGGGACTCCAGCGGGCGGCCGAGCCGTTCGGCGGCGGCAAGACGACCGGTCAGCAGGCCCATGGCGGCGCTCTCGACATAGCCCTCGACCCCGGTGACCTGACCGGCGAAACGCAGGCGCGGCTGGGCCTTGAGGCGCAGCTGACGGTCCAGCAGCTTGGGGCTGTTGAGGAAGGTGTTGCGGTGCAGGCCGCCGAGGCGGGCGAACTGGGCCTCGTGCAGGCCGGGGATCATGCGGAAGATCTCGGCCTGGGCCCCGTGTTTCAGCTTGGTCTGGAAACCGACCATGTTGAACAGGGTGCCGAGGGCATTGTCCTGACGCAGCTGAACGATGCCATAGGCTTTCACCTGGGGGTCGCGCGGATTGGTCAGGCCGACCGGCTTCATCGGGCCGTGGCGCAGGGTTTCGCGACCCCGTTCGGCCATCACCTCGATCGGCAAACAGCCGTCGAAATAGGGGACGTTCTCCCATTCCTTGAACTCGGCCTTGGGCCCGTCCAGCAGGGCATCGATGAAGGCCTCGTACTGCTCCTTGTTCATCGGACAGTTGACGTAGGCGGCCGCGTCGCCGCCGGGGCCTTCCTTGTCGTAGCGCGACTGACGCCAGGCGATGTCGAAATCGATGCTGTCGGCGTGGACGATGGGGGCGATGGCGTCGAAGAAGCTGAGCGCGTCCTCGCCGGTCAGGTCGAGGATGGCGGCGGCGAGGGCCGGGGAGGTCAGCGGGCCGCTGGCGACGATGACATTGTCCCAGTCCGCAGGTGGCAGGCCGGCGATCTCTTCCCGGACGATGGTGATCAGGGGGTGGGCCTCGAGTTCGGTGGTGACCGCCTGCGAGAAGCCGTCGCGGTCGACGGCCAGCGCGCCGCCGGCGGGCACCTGATGGGCGTCGCCGCAGCGCATGATGATCGAGTCGAGCGCCCGCATCTCGGCGTGCAACAGGCCGACGGCGTTATGCTCCCAGTCGTCGGAGCGGAACGAGTTGGAACAGACCAGCTCGGCCAGACCGTCGGTGTGGTGGGCATCGGTCTTCACCCCGGGCACGCCGCGCATCTCGTGCAGGATGACGGGGACACCGGCCGAGGCGATCTGCCAGGCGGCTTCGGACCCGGCGAGACCGCCGCCGATGATGTGAATGGGGGCGGGGGAGGAGGCTGTCATGCGCGGCTTCTAGCCTTGCCGTCTCATCCGGGCTAGCTTGGCCGTGGGCAATAGGGGGATCTAATGGCCAGATTTGCAATTGATACGGCGTTTGCCGATGCGTTCAGGCTGATCCGGGGGCGTCCCATTTCAGTATTTGTGTGGGGATTGCTGGTGGTTGTGCCGGTTATCGTCGGGCTGGGTCTGATGATGCCCATGATGGGTGCGATGATCGTCGAGGACATCCACGGCGGACTGGCCACGGGTCCTGATTTTGCCCGGATGCTTCAGTTTCAGGGGCTGAGCGGTCTGCTGAACATCGTGCAGATGCTGGTGCTGGTCGTGGTCTATACGGCGATCATGCGCGCCATCGTCCGCCCGACGGAGCGGGCCTTTTTCTCCCTGCGGATCGGCATGGACGAGCTGCGGGTGGCCGTGGTCGGGCTGGCCATAATGGTCGGCATCTATGCGGCCGTGTTCGCCCTGGGTCTGCTGGGCGTGGCGATCGGGTTCGGGGTCTGGCAGATGGGGGCCCCGACGAACTGGCTGATCATTGTGGCGATGGTCCTGATCCTGGTGGTGGGCGTGTGGCTGGCCATGGCGAGACTCAGCCTGCTGGCCCCGGCCAGCGTCCTGTACCGAACCTTTGCCTTCGCCGAGGGCTGGAAATTGGGCCGTGGCCAGACCGGGCGGCTGTTCGGAATGATGCTCCTGCTTTGCCTGATGATCCTGGCGATCGAGATGGTGCTGGTGATGATCGGCATGGTCGTGCTCGGCATTACCGCGACCGGGATGAATTGGACCGAACATATGCACGACGCCGCGATGTGGACGGACCTGGAAGACTGGCGCGAGATGACGCCGTGGCTGATCGCCAACTGGCCCTGGTGCGTGCTGCTCGGGGTGGTGCTGTCGTTCCTCTACGGGATGTTCGTTACCCTGGCCGTGGCCCCGTTCGCCTCGGCCTGCCGCCAGCTGGCCGAGAGCAGCGTGACACCGGAACCTGCGCCGATCGTGCAGGACGCGGCCCCGTCGGATGCGGTAGAACTCTGACCTGCCGTTTCTGAATCGCCGTGAGTATGCCGATGACGTTTTCCGCCACCGAGGCCGCCTTTGAAGGCTTTCGCCTTGTTCGCCGCCGCCCGTTGACCGTCGTGTTCTGGTGGCTGGTCTATGTGGCCGTCTTCGGCGCGCTGTTTGCCGTGGCCGGAACCTCGTTGCCGGGGATGATGGTGGCGGTTCAGGAGATGGAAGGGAAGTCCGACCCTAGCACGGCCGAGCTGATGGCGTTGGGGCGAACCTTCCTCGGCGTCATGAGTCTGGC
Organism: uncultured Brevundimonas sp.; assembly: GCF_963974615.1. GTDB lineage: Bacteria > Pseudomonadota > Alphaproteobacteria > Caulobacterales > Caulobacteraceae > Brevundimonas. The sequence goes on along the minus strand of NZ_CAXBDH010000012.1, from coordinate 117,668 downwards.
GATGCCGCTGGGGCTGCTGGCCTCAACCGTGCTGAACGCCGCCGTCGCCCGGGCGGTCGTGCGGCCGGCCGAGAGTGGCTGGGGCTATCTGCGGATCGGCATGGACGAGTTGCGGGTGCTGGGTGTCAGCCTGGTTCTGGGGCTCGCCTTCATCCTGATCGAGGTCGTATGTTTTGGTCTGCTGGGCCTGCTGACGGGCCTTACCCGGGCCAGTGGGATACCGATGATGTGGGTCGTCGTGGTTCTGGCCGGGTTCGCCGCGGTGGCCTTCCTCGTCTGGTTGATGGTGCGGTTCAGCCTCGCCATTCCGATCGTGGTGGCCGAGCGACGCTGGGCGTTGTTCGAGTCCTTTGCCCTGACCCGCGGTCATTTCTGGCCGTTGCTGGGCATGGCCCTGCTGGCCTGGGTGATGACGATGCTGGTCGCCCTGCTGGGCGGGATCGCCGCCCTGCCGGTGACCCTGACGACCGGTGGGCTGAAGGGACTGGCGGCGTATGACGGCCTGTCGGCGCTGGAGCTGGTTCAGGTGGCGGCTCCGGCCATCCTCGGCTGGGTCGTCATCAACGCCATCCTGTCGGCCCTGCAGCTGGCGGTGATGTATGCGCCGTTCTCGGCCGCCTATCGTGGTCTGAAGGGATTGCCGGACGCGGACTGACGGCGGCCGGTCAGGCGCGCGTTTTCGCCCGGCCCGGTTTCGCCGTCGTCGTATCACTGACCAGCGCCGCCACGCGCGCCTTGCGACGGGTCTCGTGGCGGTCGAGCACCTGTTTGAGGTAGCGGCCGGTCCAGCTGGCCGGATCGGCGGCGACCTGTTCCGGGGTGCCGACCGCGACGATCTCGCCGCCGCCCTCGCCACCCTCGGGCCCGAAGTCGAGCAGCCAGTCGGCGACCTTGATGACGTCGAGATTGTGCTCGATGACGACGATGGTATTGCCGGCCTCGACCAGTTCCTGGAGCACTTCCAGCAGTTTGCGGATGTCCTCGAAATGCAGGCCGGTCGTCGGCTCGTCGAGGATGTAGAGGGTCTTGCCGGTGGCCCGTTTCGACAGCTCCTTGGACAGTTTGACCCGCTGGGCCTCACCGCCGGACAGGGTGGTGGCCGACTGGCCGACCTGGACATAGCCGAGGCCGACCCGTTCCAGGGTCAGCATCTTGTCGCGGATCGGCGGCACGGCCTTGAAGAAGCTGGCGGCCTCCTCAACCGTCATATCAAGAACGTCGGATATGCTCTTGCCCTTGAAAACGATTTCCAGCGTTTCGCGGTTGTACCTTTTGCCCTTGCAGACGTCGCAGGTGACGTAGACGTCCGGCAGGAAATGCATCTCGATCTTGATCAGGCCGTCGCCGGAACAGGCCTCGCAGCGGCCGCCCTTGACGTTGAAGCTGAAGCGACCGGGGCCGTAACCGCGGGCCTTGGACTCGGGCAGGCCGGCGTACCAGTCGCGGATCGGGCCGAAGGCCCCGGTATAGGTGGCCGGGTTGGAGCGCGGGGTGCGGCCGATCGGGCTCTGGTCGATGTCAATGACCTTGTCGAAATTCTCCAGCCCCTCGATGCGGTCGAAATTAGCCGGGGCGTCAGACGCATTGTGCAGGCGGCGGGCGGCGGCCTTGTACAGGGTTTCGATGGTGAAGGTGGACTTGCCGCCGCCGGACACGCCGGTGATGCAGGTGAACAGGCCGACCGGGATCTCGCCGGTGACGCTCTTGAGATTGTTGCCCGTGGCCCCGCTGATCTTCAGCATTTTCTTGCGGTTGACCGGGCGGCGGCCGTCGACGGGCAGGGCGATCTCGCGCTCGCCGGACAGGTATTTGCCGGTCAGGGAGTTGGGATTGGCCAGCACCTCGGTCGGGGTGCCCTCGGCGCAGATCTCACCACCATGGATGCCGGCGGCCGGGCCCATGTCGATGACATAGTCGGCGGTGAGGATGGCCTCCTCGTCATGCTCGACCACCAGCACGGAATTGCCGAGGTCGCGAAGGCCGCGCAGGGATTCGAGCAGGCGGGAATTGTCGCGCTGGTGCAGGCCGATCGAAGGCTCGTCCAGCACATAGAGGACGCCGGTCAGGCCCGAGCCAATCTGGCTGGCCAGACGGATACGCTGGCTCTCGCCGCCGGACAGGGTGCCCGAGGCGCGGGACAGGCTGAGATAGTCGAGGCCGACATTGTTGAGGAAGCGCAGCCGGTCGCTGATCTCCTTGAGGATGCGGCGGCCGATCTCGAGCTGTTTGTCGGTCAGTCGCTCGGCCAGGGTCGAAACCCAGAGGTAGGCTTTCGAAATCGACAGGAAGCTGATGTCGGCGATGTCGGATCCGTCGATGCGGACGGCCAGGGCCTCGGGCTTCAGGCGTTTGCCACCGCAGGCCTCGCACGGGGTTTCGGACTGGTAGCGGCCCAGTTCCTCGCGCACCCAGGCGCTGTCGGTCTCGCGCCAGCGACGCTCCAGATTGGGCAGGACGCCTTCGAAGGTCTTGGAGACCTCATAGGTGCGGGCGTTGTCGTCATAGACGAATTTGATCTTTTCCGAGCCGGTGCCGCGCAGGATGACCTGCTGGGCCTGTTCCGGCAGGTCGCGCCACGGCTTGTCCATCGAGAAGCCGTAGTGGCGGGCCAGGGCCTGCAGGGTCTGGGTGTAGAGGGGCGAGGGACCGCGCGACCAGGGCGCAACGGCCCCCTTGTGCAGGACCTTGTCGCGGTCGGGGACGACCAGATCAGCATCGAAGGCCAGTTTGACCCCGAGGCCGTCGCAGGTCGGACAGGCCCCGAACGGATTGTTGAATGAGAACAGGCGCGGTTCGATCTCGGCGATGGTGAAGCCGGAAACCGGGCAGGCGAATTTCTCGGAGAAGACGATGCGACGCGGCTCCTCACCCTCGGGCGGACTGGCCCATTCGGCGGTGGCCAGGCCGTCGGCCAGGTTCAGGGCCGTCTGCAGGCTGTCGGCATAGCGGGCCTCAAGCCCGGCCTTGGTGACGATGCGGTCGACGACGATGTCGATGTCGTGTTTGAACTTCTTGTCGAGAACCGGCGCGTCCTCGATGGCATAGAACTGGCCGTCGATCTTGAGCCGCTGGAAGCCGGTGCGCTGCCATTCGGCGATCTCCTTGCGGTATTCGCCCTTGCGGCCGCGCACGACCGGGGCCAGCAGCAGCAGACGCTCGCCGTCGGGCAGGGCGGTCAGCTTGTCGACCATCATGGAGACGGTCTGGCTCTCAATCGGCAGGCCGGTGGCGGGCGAATAGGGCACGCCGACCCGGGCCCAGAGCAGGCGCATATAGTCGTGGATCTCGGTCACCGTGCCGACGGTCGAGCGTGGGTTCTTCGAGGTCGTCTTCTGTTCGATGGAGATGGCCGGCGACAGGCCCTCGATCAGGTCGACGTCGGGCTTGCCCATCAGTTCGAGGAACTGGCGGGCGTAGGCGCTCAGGCTCTCGACATAGCGGCGCTGGCCCTCGGCATAGATGGTGTCGAAGGCGAGCGAGGATTTGCCCGAACCGGACAGACCGGTCATCACGACCAGCTTCTCGCGCGGGATGTCGACGTCCACGCCCTTGAGATTGTGTTCGCGGGCACCGCGGACGCGGATGAAATTGTGTTTTTCGGTCATGAAATCCGGAAACGCGCAGGGGTCGGGCAGGGTTCGAGGCGACACCGCTATATGGGGATCAATTCGACCGTTTCAGCAAGAACAATGTGAGAACATTGTGTGGAGCAGGCAGCCTGTCCGATCCCATTTTTGCAAAGCGATGCTCTTTGCACAGGCGGGCAGGGGTCACCTCCAGCCCTGGAGGGCCCAAGCGCTGACTGGTATGGGGGCTGTAAAGCTGTCCGAAAATTAACGGGCTCCGGGCTCCGTTCCGTCGGATAGTTCCACCCATCAGCCGATGGCTGTCGAACCAGGCCGTACAGGAAGAGGCAAATGAGACGTCTGAACAAGGGGACCTTGCTTGCCGTGTTGGTCATGACCTTCGGCGCGCTTCCGGCGCTTGCGGCCGCTCAATCCCGCGAGGAATATCGTGTCCCGTTCCACCCCGACCAACTGAAGGGGCCCGCGGTCGGCGCACCGAACGCGGTGCTCGTTCTCGGGACGCCTCATCTCTCCGGCCTGGGGGATACGTTTCAGCCCGAGATGTTGTTGCCCCTGCTGACCCGGCTTGAGATCTGGGGGCCCACCGCCATCGCGACCGAGGACGTGTCCGGTCTGCAGTGCGACAGCCTTCGGCGTTACCCGACCCGCTACGCCGACACCGTGAAGGCCTATTGCCCCGATCCCACAGCGGCGGGGCTGGCCACCGGACTGGATGTGCCCGCCGCCAACGCCGAGGCGGAACGGATGCTGGCGGCCTGGCCCGACCAGCCGTTACCGCAACAAAGGCGACGACTGGCAGCGGTCTTCCTGGCTGCGGGAGAGCCGGGATCGGCGCTGGTGCAATGGCTTCGGCTGACGCCCGGTGAGCGGCGGGCGGAAGACGGTCTGACGGAAGACCTCGTGACAGCCCTGAATCGACGGAAAGATCGGCGCAACGAGAGCGGCCTCATCGCCGCCGCCCTGGCCGCGCGACTGGGACTGGAACGCCTGTGGAGCGTGGATGACCATTCGGCGGATACTCCCGATCCGGCGGATCCGGATGCCTATGGAGCGGCGATCACGCGCGCCTGGGACAATCCCGCGACCCATGCCCGCCAGGAGGAGGAGGTCCGCCTGACGGCCGGCCTTACCGGCGAAAACGGCCTGCTCGATCTGTACCGCGCCTACAATGCGCCCGAAGCGCCGCTGCTGGTCTATCAGTCGGATTTCGGTGCCGCCCTGATGGAACCTTCTCCGCAGGGGTATGGTCGTGGCTATGTCGCCTACTGGGAGACGCGCAATCTGCGCATGGTGGCAAATATACGGGAGGTGCTTGGCCGTCGTCCCGGCACCCGGCTTCTGGCGATCGTGGGGGCATCCCACAAGGGCTACTATGAAGCCTATCTCGACCAGATGCATGACGTGCAGCTGATTGACGCCATTGCGGTTCTGCGTTGAAGGGATGGGTTCCTTCCGCCGTACGTCCCTGTCCCGTTGGATCGAACGCGCCTGACGTGAAAACCTTATTCCTCGCGGAATTCCGTCGGCCCCGACGCCTCGGTCGGTCGGACATAGCGTTCGCCCTTGCGCACCAGAACGCCGTTGGCCCCGGCGATGCCCAGTTCGAGGCTTTCGGCGATGCGTTCGGCCCGTTCGATGAAGTGATCGGCCGCCGCCGGCGGGCAGATGTCGCGGGCTGTGGCCCGGAACAGCTCGAGCCAGCGGTCGAAATGGCGACCGTCGACCGGCAGGGGCAGGTGTTTGGGCATGGGGCGACCGTGATAGACGCCGGTCATCAGGGCCACCGAAGACCAGAACAGCTTCATCTGGGCCAGGTGAGGCCCCCAGTCGCGGATACGGTCGGCGAAGACAGGGCCGATCAGGGCATCCTCGCGGACCCGGTCGTAGAAGGCGTCGACCAGCCGGGCGATCATGGGTTCGTCGATGCCGGTCTCGGCTTCGATCCGGCGAACGGCGGTCTCGCGCCGCGAGGACGGATCGGATGCGGGATCAGGAGGAAGGTGGCTCACCCGGGCACAGATAGCCTTTGGTCGGGGACGGGGCCACCGGGCGCGACGCTTGGTCGCCGCGGGGTGGCGATTGCCGGAAATCGCTTGCGGAGCACAGGGGGAATGCCCATTCTTCGGTTCGCGTTTGTACAAGAGGCCCGACGATGATGATCAGCGCTCTGGAAATCGGTTTCGTGCTGTCCCTTGCTGCCGCTGTGGTGGGTCTTGTGTCCTGCGCGCCGCGCCCCAAGCCCGTGCCGATCCGTATCCGCGCTGATCGTTCGCGGCGGCACCCGGACGCCTGACGCCCAATCGTTTCTATCCCGCTGATCCATAGCGGGCGTGAGCTGCCGGTTCAGCCCCAGTCCTGAACTTCGCCCTGACGACGGGCAACGGCTGCGGAGGCGGCGGCTCCATAGGGCGTCGATACCGGCTCCGGTGCCGGGCGACCGAACAGGAAGCCTTGCCCCATATCGATACCAAGGTCGCGCACGGTATCGAGCTGGGCCTCGTTCTCGATCATTTCGGCGATGGTCGAGACTTTCAGCGAGCGACACAGCTCGACCAGATGGCTGACCATGATGCGTAGCCGCTCATCGGTGACGAGATCCCGGATATAGCTGCCGTCGACCTTGACCGTGTCAGCCTGCAATTTCTGCAGATATTCGAATGAGGCTGCACCGACCCCGAAGTCGTCGAGGCAGACCTTGATGCCCTTGCTGCGGAGAGCGCCCAGGCGACGGTTAGCTGATTCCAGATCGCCGACCGCTGCGGTTTCCGTAACCTCGACCAGCAACCGGGACCGAATTTCCGGCGTACGCTGGGTCATGCGGAGCACAGCATTGATATAGTCGTCATTGGCCAGGGATGCGCCGGACATATTCACAGCGATCTTGATCAGTCCCGAGCCGGCCCGCCGCATCTGCGCCAGAGCCTTTTCGATGACGGCCAGGTCCAGCCCCTGGATCAGGCCGAGGTCCTCGGCCATGGCGACTGTGGCCGCAGGGCCTTGATTTCCGAAGCGGGTCAGGGCCTCGAAATGGTTCACATTGCCCGTGCCCAGATCAATGATCGGCTGGAAATGCAGGGTGAAATCCCGGCCGCGGACCATGGTGCTGAACCGTTCCGCTTCTGTCAGCGTATGGGCGAGGCTCTTCGTAAAGACCGCGTCCGGCTTGAGCCCGCCGTCCTCGATGCAGGCCTGCAAGGCGACGCGAAGCGCCCGAACGACCAGTCCGGATGCGAGGCCGGAGCCCATGGTCGCATTGGTGCTGGTCGGCTGGAGCGTAACGCCTTCCGCAGCCCCGGCTTCACGGACTTCCTCGGCCAGATCGTTGTCATCATCGGATTTCCGCAGCAGGGCAAACTGTTCCGGGGTCAGGCGAGCCACGCTGGATCCGTCGATCGAGGCCGCCTGCAAGACCGCCTCGACCCGCGCACCGACGCGTTCGTTCACGGCATCCGCTGCGCTCGTCAGCCCGGGTACATTGACAAAGGCGAAGGCAATTTCATCGCTGGCCTGGCCGGCCTCGAGCGCGAGGCGGACTCGATTGACCAGACCCTGGATGTCGAGCAGCGGCGATGCGCTGGGCACGACCAGATCGAAGGCCGCGCCTTCATAGGTCAGGGCACAGGAGACGGCCGGGGCCAGTTCTGGGAGCCGGAAGGCGCGCAGACAGGCGCGACGAACGCGATTGTCGTCGCAGCAGACCAGGACGTCGATCGGGGATGAGCGGATGCCGGGCGCGAGGTCAGCCAGCGCCTTCGTGACGACGACGCGACTGGCCTTGCCGAGAATTTCGGACAGCTGACGATCAACCCAGGCTGTTCCCGGGTCGAGCTCGGCGACCGGTCCGGCGCCTATTGCCAGATCAACACGACCGTCTCCATCGACCTCGAGGAGGACATCGGCCGAGGCAAAAGCCAGGCTGAGGAGACGCTGCGTGATCAATATTCGTCCAATCTGTCACTCATTCAGTGAAGAGCATGGCCACGGGCACGCTTAACGGACCGTGTTCAAGCTGTGCGGTTCAAGGCGACGGCACGGCCATCGCCCACCGAAGCCTGACCGGAGGCCCCGTAGGCCGACGGTGTCCCGCGGGCGGCCGAAACCTCTTCGGCGATGGCCTTCACGAGGCCTTCCGAAATGATGCGGGCGGCTTCCACAGCCAGGACATGCCGGGCCAGAACGGCTTCGAAGGCTTCGGTTGAACGGAGCAGGGCCGCGCGGTCACCGGCCGGAGCCCCGGTCAGGGCCGAAGGGGTCGCCTTGAGCTGGGCCGACTCCCGTCGATAATAGTTCGCCAGTTCCTGGGTTTCAGCCAGACCTGCCGCCACATCCTGCGGACGCCGGGCCTCGAAGGCCTTCGACTCCTGCGAAAGCCGGTGGGTCAACCGATCGGTCAGATCGATCAGCTGCCGCACCCGCGCGGATGCGTTCAGATCAGCGGCCGCGTCGGCGGCGTTCCTGGCGGTCATTGTGATTGCTCCTGCATTTTCAGCATTTCGGCCAGAACCTTGTCCGCGAGACCGATGCCTCCGGCCCTGGCCGTCTGTTTGGCCATGGCGTCGACCAGGAAGCCGCGCCAGGTGGCCTCGGCCTCGCCCCCGCCGAACGGGGCCTCGGTCGAGAGCCCTTCGAACATCGGCTTGAGCATCTGGGACAGGAAGGAGGCCTCAAAGGCTTCGGCGGTCTCGCGCATGCGGGCCGGGGCGGCATTCGGGGCGGCGGTCGGCATCAGCAGGGAAGGGGAAACGGCCAGGTCGCTCATGATCACATCACCTCGATTTCGGCCTGCAGGGCCCCGGCGGCCTTGATGGCCTGGAGGATCCCGATCATGTCCCGCGGACTGACCCCAAGGGCGTTGAGGCCGTTGACCAGGGTGGTGAGGGAGGTACCGCCGTCGACGATGCGGATCTCGCGACCCAGGTCCTCCTGGACGGTTACGGTGGAGTCCGGCACGACCGCAGTCTGGCCCTGGCTGAAGGGTAGGGGTTGGCTGACCAGGGGCGTCTCCTGCACGGAAATGGTCAGATTGCCCTGAGCGATGGCGACCGTTGAGACCCGGACCGCGCTGCCCATGACGATGACGCCGTTGACCTCGTCGATAATGACCTTGGCGGGAACGTCGACCTGGACCGTCAGGTTTTCGACCCGGCTGATATAGCCGGCCATGCCCATCTGGCCCGGCGCGCGCAGGGCGATCACCGTGCCGTTCTCGGCCAGGGCCGTGCTGGGATAGATCTGGTTGATGGCGGCAGCGACGCGCTGGGCCGTGGTGAAGTCCGGATTGCGCAGGGTCAGGCGGACCTCGTCCATATTGGCCAGCTCAAAGCCGGTCTCGCGCTCGACCACCCCGCCCGAGGCGATGCGCCCGGCGGTGGGCACGCCACGGGTGACCGAGGAGCCGGACCCGCCCGAGGCCGAGACGGCTCCGGTCTGGATTGAGCCCTGGGCCACGGCATAGACCTCGCCGTCGGCCCCTTGCAGGCTGGTGACCAGCACCTGGCCGCCCAGCAGACTCTTGGCGTCGCACATGGCGGCGACATTGACGTCGATGCGCGAGCCGGGGGTCGAGAAGGGCGGCAGTTCGGCCGTGACCATGACGGCGGCGACATTCTTGGTATTGGCGTTGGCCCCGCGGATGTTGACGCCCTGGCGTTCCATCATTCCCTCAAGCGACTGCCGGGTCAGCGGGCAGTTGCGCAGGGAGTCCCCGGTGCCGTTGAGCCCGACCACCAGGCCGTAGCCGACGAGCTGGTTGGTGCGGACGCCCTCGATGGCCGCAATGTCCTTGATGCGGGACTGGGCCGCCACGGGTGAGGCCACCAGGGCCACGGCCAGCGGAGCAAGAAGGAGGGTAAGCAGTTTTTTCATTGGTCGGGCGTCCAGTGACAGGTGTCGTCCTTAACCATGCGAAGTTCATGCCGAAGAAATTACGTCATGAAAACAATGATGGGGCTGGATATTCGCCGGAGCCGAGCGGCAGAAATTGCCGGGCCGTTAACCAAACAGTGACGGTCGACGGTGACTGTCGATCATGATCTGGAGTTCGCTCGCATGAAGGTTTCCGGCCCCTCGGGTCTGTCGTCATCATCATCGCCCCGCCCGACCCGAAGCGCCGGCGGATTTTCCCTGCCCGCATCGGGTGGAGCGACTCCGGCCGCCGCAGCGGCTCCGGTCGGCGGCACGCCCGGGGTCTCAGGGGTTTCGGCCTTGATGGCGCTGCAGGGCGTGGAGGACGCGACCGAGCGTCGCCGCCGTGCGATCCGTCGAGGCGGGGGGCTGCTGGACCGGCTGGAAGAACTGAAGCTGGCCCTGCTGTCCGGTGAGACCGGGGAGGTGGCGCTGGAGCGGCTGGCCCGGACGCTGCGCGAGGAACGGGGGGCCGACCCTGACGCCGCCCTGGACGGTTTGCTGGATCAGATCGACCTACGCGCGGCGGTTGAGCTGGCCAAGGCAGATTTACGCCGCAGTGCAACATAAGCTGCCGTAACTGCTGAACTAAACCACCATGCGACGGCAGGAAGTGATGAAGAATTGTCACGCTTGGGGTCTTTGGTGAGCTTGGCAGCATCACCGGAACGCGAACGCGTTGCAGCGACTCGTCTCCCTGCCTATACGCGTGTCGTGCCGCAGGGGGGCGCGAACAGTAAAAGAGCGTGAGTGCGATGAACGCATTAGCGTCTGGGGTAGTGGGCAATATAGCTTCGTATCAACCGACCGATGACGAGCCGTTCATGAACGAGCGGCAGCTGGCCTATTTCAAAGCCAAGCTGCTGGCATGGAAGGAGGACATCCTGCGGGAGTCGCGCGGGACCGTGGTCAATCTGAAGGCCGAGACCGAAAATCATCCGGATCTTGTTGACCGGGCGTCCTCGGAGTCCGACCGAGCCCTCGAGCTGAGGACGCGGGATCGCCAGCGAAAGCTGATTTCCAAGATCGATGACGCCCTGCGTCGGATCGAGGACGGTAACTACGGCTATTGCGAAGAAACCGGCGAACCGATTTCCCTCGGCCGACTGGAAGCCCGCCCGACGGCGATGCTGTCGGTCGAGGCCCAGGAACGGCATGAGCGTCGCGAGCGGGTTCACCGCGACGATTGATCGTCGCCTGAACGGCACGGCGGCTTGACTTGCGGAGGTGGTGGCGCGACCAACGCGCCTCGCTTTCAAGGTTGCCGCATCCATGTCCGTCAAGGTTCGTTTCGCCCCGTCGCCCACCGGCAAGCTGCACGTCGGCAATGTGCGCACGGCGCTGATCAACTGGCTGTTCGCCCGGGCTCACGGCGGACAGTTCGTCCTGCGCATCGACGATACCGATCTGGCCCGCTCCACGGCCGCGTTCGAACAGGGCATTGAGGACGATCTGGCCTGGCTCGGTCTGATCTGGGACGAGCGCCATAACCAGTCCAAACGGTTCGATCGCTATGAGGCGGCTGCCGACCGGCTGAAGGCCGCCGGGCGCCTGTATCCCTGCTATGAGACCGGCGACGAGCTGGACCGTCGCCGCAAGGTGCAGCTGTCGCGCGGACTGCCACCGATCTATGACCGTGCCGCCCTGGAGCTGACCGAGGCCGAGAAGGCCGCCTATGACGCCGAGGGGCGCAAGCCGCATTGGCGTTTCCGTCTCGAGGGCAAGCGCGTGGCCTGGGAAGACCTGGCGCGCGGCCATGCCGAGGTCGACACGGCCTCGATGTCAGACCCGGTGTTGATCCGGGAGGACGGCCTGTTTCTCTATACGTTGCCGTCGGTCGTGGACGACATCGACATGGGTATCACCCATGTGATCCGCGGTGAGGACCATGTGACCAATACCGGGGCCCAGATCGAGATCTTCGAGGCGCTGGGAGCCGGGGTTCCCGGATTTGCCCATACCCCACTGCTGGTCGGCGCTGACGGACAGGCCCTGTCGAAACGCCTTGGGTCGCTGTCGATCAGTGACATGCGCGACCAGGGCTATGAACCGATCGCCATTACCAGCCACCTAGGCCGGATCGGGACGTCCGACCCGCTGGACGTAGCCGGGACCGTTGAAGCTCTCGGAGCCGGGTTTGCCTTTTCGAAGATGGGGCGGTCGCCGGCCCGCTATGACACGGCCGATCTCGACCGGCTCAATGCCCAGGCCCTGCATGCCATGAGCTACGAAGTCGCGGCACCGCGTCTGGTGGCTCTGGACTGTGATCTGGGCGAGGCCTTCTGGTCTGCTGTGCGGCAGAACCTTCAGAAATTCGCAGATGTCATTGAAATGGCAGCCATGGTTCGCGGACCGATTACCCCGATTATTGAGGATACCGGTTTCGCGGAAGCGGCTTTGACGGTATTGCCCGCGACGATCGACGAGACGGCCTGGTCAGTGTGGACCGCGGCGGTCAAGGCGGCGACCGGAGCCAAGGGCAAGGGGCTGTTCATGCCGCTGCGGCTGATCCTGACCGGTCAGGCGCACGGGCCGGACATGGCGACGCTGGTGCCGATGATCGGCCGCGAACGGATCGTGCAGCGGCTGAAGGGCGAGGCCGCCTGACGGCGGCCCCGCCCGTTCAGGATTCAGTCAGCGTTGCAGACGGCCAGTTCAGCCGCTGACAGGGCGACACCCTTGTAGGAAAAGGCCGTGACCTTGCCGAGACGGGCCACGACCCGGCGGCAGGCGCGGGGCGCCGGCTGGTTGGCACCGCCGGTGGCGATGCAGGTCGCTCCGTCACAGCGCCAGGCGGCTCCGTCGACGATGGTTCGACCGGTCGGGGCCGAGCTTGCCTCGGCGAGGGTGAGGCTGGTGGCCGCCGGGGTCTGGGCGAGCACGGGGGTGGCCGCAAACAGGGCAGCAGCGATGATCAGGGCACGCATGGATAGCCTCCGGAAAAGCAGGAGCGTGATCGCCCCGGGATCAGTGTCAGTTTTTTAAAAGGACTGTCAATGTCCATTTTCAAACGAAACGGACATTGGGACACTAATCAGTGATTACTTATCGCGGATCATGTTGCAAGTGTGGCGTAACGTCCGAGGCCTGAAGGGCCGCTATCGTGGCCTCCACCGTGTCGCAGACGACCCAGGCCTGGAGAAAGGACGAGGGGGTCATTCCTTCGGCCACGCTGTGCCGCATCACAGCAAACAGGGAGTCCCAAAAGCCGTTTATATTCAAAAAGATGATGGGCTTTGAATGGAGGTCCAACCGTTTCCAGGAGAGCAGTTCGATCACCTCTTCCAGTGTGCCGACTCCGCCCGGAGCGACGACAAAGGCGTCCGACTGGTCATACATCAGCGTCTTGCGTTCATGCATCGAGGTGACGACCAGGGTCTCGACCTCATCGTAGAGGCGTTCGCGACTGCGTAAAAAGGCCGGCATGATGCCGAGCACCCGGCCACCGGCCTCATGAGCCCCGCGTGCCGAGGCCCCCATCAGTCCGACGCCACCGCCGCCGTAAACCAGACGCCAGCCGGCCCTGGCGGTTTCCGCCCCGAAGGCCCGGGCGGCGGCGACATAGTCGGGGTTCGCACCATCGGACGAGCCACAGAACAGGCAGACCGACTTGCCGTCGAAGGGGAGGATGGAAACGGGGGCAGACATTATGGGGTCTCGAATGCGAAGGGGAGACAGGCTGCGTTCGCGCGCGCTATCTGGGACATCAGCCATATAGTGCCGGTGAGCAGGATGAAACGCAGGATCGCAACAGGAACCATCGTCGGAGTGATCCTGTCGTCCATGCTGTTTTGGGGATGTTCGGAACAGACGACCATACCGACGGATCCTCCACCGGGGTCGGTCAGCAGCTGGACCGCACCGCCGCACATCGAAACGGTCGACCAGACGTCTGGCGTCCTCATTTTTCGGGGTGTGGCCCAGCCCGGGGGGCGGGTCGTGCTGCGCAGTACCGCGGGGGCCGCTCACGCCTCCGGAGCGGATGCCGACGGTCGCTTCGAGATTCGCATGGCCGTCCCGGACGAAGACCTGATGCTCTATCCCGAGGCCCAGGTCGGTCAGGATGCCATTCCGGCCCCGGAACGTCTGTTGATCATCCGGGGCGGGCGCGGGCCGATCGTCCTGTTGCGGTCAGGTCGGGCCAGTCGCCGGCTGGATCAGGCACCGGCTTTGGCAGCCATCGACAGTGACGGCCATATGATGCTGGTCTCGGGGCAGGTCGAGGGGACCACACAGACTGTCAGGGTCGCCGTCGGTGACGGACCCGAAATCGGTGCGTCACCGGACAGTCGTGGGCACTGGACCGCCGTGTTCAACCGGGTCGGCACCGTACCGGTCCGGCTGAACGGGGTCGTATTCACCTATCCCGGGGACGTAGCGCCGGTCGCCACGGACATGTCGGTGGCGCGGGCCGGGGCAGGCTGGCGGATCGGCTGGAAGGGGGACACCGGTGCACCGCAGACGACCTGGCTGCCGGACCGGGCGGGTTAACATCTTCATGTTCGATTAACCGAAGCGGTCGATCGAATGGGGTGTCTTCCTTCTTTGGGGACACCCACCATCACCGACCCACTTCAGCCCGGCGCTTGCGTCGGGCTTTTTTCCTGTCGCGCCGACAGGCAGGAAGGGCGAGTGGCTCCGCGGGTAGGATTCGAACCTACGACCAGCCGATTAACAGTCGGCTGCTCTACCACTGAGCTACCGCGGAACAGACGCTCGGGAAGGCGGGCGCTATAGCAGCGGGCGTCGGGAAAGCGCAACGGGAAAAGACGAACCATGACAATCATCCGCATCGAAGACCCGGCGGATCCCCGTATCGCGGCCTTTCGCAATATTCGCGAACGCGACCTGACGGGACGTGAGGGCCTGTTCGTAGCGGAAGGGGAGGTGGTTCTGCGGGTTCTGGCCTCGCCCGAATCGCGCTGTCGACCAGTTTCTGTGCTGCTGGACGAAAAACGGCTGGAAGCCCAGCGACCGATCCTGGAGCGACTGCCCGAGGCGACCCCGGTCCATGTGGCTCCACAGGCGGTGCTGGATGGAATCGCCGGTTTTCACCTGCATCGCGGAATTCTGGCCCTGGGCGAGAAGCCGGCACCGCTGGGTCTGGACGAATTCCTGGCCGGTCTGGACCCGACGGCCGTGGTCGTCGCCGCCAGCGAGATCGGCAATCATGACAATATGGGGGGAATCTTCCGTAATGCGGCCGCCTTCGGAGCCGCGGGTGTGGTGCTCGACGACCGTTGTTGTGACTCCTTCTATCGCAAGGCCATTCGCGTCTCGGTGGGGGCCGTGCTGAGAACACCGACAGTCACCGGGGTGTCCGGCATCGCGATGATCGAGGGTTTGAAGCGGGCCGGTTTCGAGGTGATCGCCCTGGTGCCGTCGGCCGACGAGGAGCTGGCGGCGATTCCACGCCGGGATCGGCAGGCGATCGTTCTGGGACCCGAGGGGCCCGGTCTGGGACCGGAGTTGATCCGCCGCTGTCGCCCCGCCGGAATTCGCATGTCGGGCGGATTTGATTCGCTGAATGTCGGCACGGCCGGGGCGGTCGCCCTGTATCAACTGACCCGCTGACCGGGCGCGATCACCAAAGCGTCAACGCGTTAATCCCTTGTGCACCTTGATGAACGGCGGGAATTGTGGCGCTGTGAGGTGTCCGGGGAGGGTGCCTATGTTTGAGTCAGTGTTTTTCTTTGTTCATCGCAATGCGCGGATCGGAATCGCGGTCGCCATCGTCATGGCCGCGGTCGGAATCGCCAGCGCCGTCGGCTGGATCACCGCCCCGGTCGGCTGATCCGGGCCGGGACCGGGACCGGGGCCCGGCGGGGCGGGGAAAACCCGCCCCGTATTACGGTTGGTCGCGATGGAGGCCTGACCGGGAATCGAACCCGGGTACGCGGATTTGCAGTCCGCTACGTCACCACTCCGCCATCAGGCCGCCGGACCCCCCGGGAGGGGAAGGCGCGTTCGCGAGGGCAGTTCGCTATCAGATCGGATTGTCGGCTGCAACGCACGGACCTATAAGCGCCCGAGTTTTCCGGTGCATCTTCCGCGCCGCCAGATCAGGATCAGCGACAGATGGACTTCGCCGCCGCACGCAAGGTCATGGTGGACTCCCAGGTCCGCGTGAATGACGTCACCGACCGGGTGCTTCAGGCCGCCCTGCTCGCCGTGCCCCGGGAGCGCTTCTGTGCGCCGGACCGGGCCTTCGCCGCCTATGCCGAGCTGGAGGTCGAGATCGCCGGCCGCCGCAAGCTGATGGCGGCCCGTGAGGTCTCGAAGCTGTTGATGGCCCTGGACCCGCGTCCCGACGAACAGGTGCTGGCGATCGCCGCCCCCTATGCGGCGGCGGTGCTGGCCCGGATGGGACTGAAGGTCATCGCCCAGGAAGACGATCCGGCGGTGCTGGAGGTGGTGGGGGCGGTTCTGGCTGAGGCCGGTGTCGAGACCGTTCAGGCCCCGTTCTCCGAACCGCATGGCGAAGGTTACGATCTGATCGTCAGTGAGGCGGCCACCCCGGTCCGCCCCGATGCGTGGATCGCCGCCCTCAAGCCCGGTGGCCGTCTGGCGGTCGTCGAACGGTCGGGCCCGGCCGGCAAGGCGGTTCTGTATGTGCGGGGTCGAGACGGTCTGTCGCGGCGGGAATTGTTCGATGCATCCCCGTCGGTGCTGGCGGAATTGGCACCACTCCCCACATTTGCCCTCTAGGTTACGGCATGGGTGAGGACATGCGTCTTCGGGCGCGTGAAAAAATCTTAACTGGCGTGGGGCGTTGTGATCTCGCACTACGCAGCATTGGACAGACGACGGGCCTCATGAGGGACCGTCAGGCAGGAACGGTTATGTTGAAACGCTCACGCGCGCTCGCATCGGTGGCTATGGCCGCTCTCGTCGCCGGACTGGCAGCGCCGGCCTGGGCCGAGACGCTGCAGGAAGCCCTGACCCTGGCGTATCGGACCAACCCGACCCTGCTGGCCCAGCGCGCCACCCAGCGTGCGCTCGACGAATCAATCGTTCAGGCCCGGGCCGGTCTGCGCCCGCAGGTCACGGCCAGCGCAACGACCGGCTACAGTTATTCAAAAGTTCAGGGCGGCGCTGATCTCGATTCGACCTCCGCCACGGCCAGTGTCGGCCTGTCCCAGACCATCTACAGCGGCGGGCGCGTCGGACACAGCATCACTGCGGCCGAGGCCAATATCCTCGCTGGCCGCGAGAACCTGCGGGATGTCGAACAACAGGTGCTGGCTGCGGTGATCCAGGCCTATGCCGATGTGCTGCGTGATTTGGAGATCCTGCAGGTGCGTCAGGACAATCGTGGAGTGCTCCAGCGTCAGCTCGAGGAATCGAGCGCCCGCTTCGAGGTGGGTGAGATCACGCGCACCGACGTGGCCCAGTCTGAAGCCCGTCTGGCGCAGTCCGAAGCCGATCTGGCCAATGCCCGGGCCCAGTTGTCGGTATCCCGCGCCGCGTATGCGGCGGTCGTCGGCCAGGCTCCGGCGAATCTGGAGACCCTGCCGGTCCTGCCGGGTGTCCCCACCGATTTCGATGCGGCGCTGGACGTCGCCCTGGTCGAGAATCCCGGTGTGCGCGCGGCTGACTATACCCTGCAGGGGGCCGAGGCCCGGGTCGCCGCCGCCCGTTCTGAATATCTGCCGTCAGCCCGGCTGACCGCGTCCTACGGCGGGGCCAGCGACAGCCTGAGACGTTTCGACCTGGGGGACACCACCAGTTTTCAGGCCGGGGCCACGCTCTCTGTGCCGCTGTTCACGGGCGGACTAAACCGGTCGCGGGTCGCCCAGGCGCTGGAACAGGCCAATGTCGCCCAGATCAATCGTGAGGGTGAACGGCGTCAGGTGCTGCGTTCGGTCAGCACGGCCTATGCCCAGGTGATCTCGGCCCGGTCGACGCTGCAGGCTGGACAGGAGGCCGTGCGGGCCGCCTCGGTCGCGGCTGAAGGCGTCCGGCAGGAGGCCCAGGTCGGTCTGCGGACCACGCTGGACGTGCTGAACCAGGAGCTGGAGCTGCGCAACGCCCAGGTGGCCCTGGCCTCGGCGCGCCGCAACGAATACGTCGCCCAGGCCCAGCTTCTGGCGGCCATGGGGCGGCTGGAGGGACAGGACCTGAACGCGAACATCGACGTCTATGACGCCGGAGCCAACTATAACCGCGTCCGCAACCGGGGGGCGCTGCCGTGGGATGGTGTCATCGAGGCCATCGACCGAATCGCTGCCCCTTCAATCATGCCGGCCAATGACGCCGCCGATGCGCCGATCGATGAGCAGTTGAAGTCCGGAATCATCCGCACTGCACCCCAGGGTTGACCCTGACGTACAGTTTCGGATCGGGGTATGGTCTGATCCGGCTTTGTTCTCGAATTATAGCCTGACAGGCGAAAAACGATCGTTGATTCCGGTCGGCGTAGATGCGACGACAAGGCATGCGGGGGCGGGTGTTGGTGCCGGTCTCTGTAAAAACTGACCGCTCGTCAGTGCCGCGCCAGCAGGCTTCGTCAAGGGTACGCCATGACCGACCAGACCGCCCAGGAACCGACGATGGAGGAAATCCTGGCGTCGATTCGCCGGATTATTTCCGAGGATGACGCTCCGGCCGAGACTGCAGAGGCCGCCGAATCGCCGGCGGCCGAGGAGGCTGCGCCCGAGCCCGAGCCTGAAGCTGTCGAAGCTGTCGAAGCGGAAGCCGAACCCGAAGAGATCGCCGCGGACGACGATGTTCTGGAACTGACCGAGCCTTATGAGGCCCCCGCCGCCGAATCCATCGGGGATCTGGATGTGGTCGATCCGTCGGCGGAACAGCCGGCCGAACCGGAACCCGAGCCTGAGCCTGAGCCGGAACCCGAGCCGGAACCCGAGCCTTTCCCGTCCGAGCCTGACCCGGCTCCGGAGCCCGAACCCTCTTATGACCCGATCGTTGGCGACACCGCCGCGGCCAGCGCGGCCTCGGCCTTCGCCGGACTGGCCGCGACGATGCGGCCGGGTTCGGAGGCGTCATCCGGTGGCCTGACCATCGATGATCTGGCCCGCGCCCTGCTGCGACCGATGTTGAAGGAGTGGCTCGACGCCAACCTGCCCGGCATCGTCGAGGCCCAGGTCCGCAAGGAAGTTGAACGTATCGCCCGTTCCGCCGGCTAGCCCTTCGCGTCACCACAGACTAGATCAGAGAGGGCGGCTCCGGTGGGGCCGCCCTTTCCTTATTCCGAATCGATTTCGCTGATGCTCGACAAGACTTTCGATCCCAAGGCTGCCGAACCCCGCCTGTATGAGGCGTGGGAGAAGAGCGGCCTGTTCGCGCCGCGCGCCGCCAAGGCCACCGACGGGGCCGATGACGCCTATTCGATCGTCATTCCACCACCGAACGTCACCGGGTCGCTGCACGTCGGCCACGCGCTGAACAACACGCTGCAGGACATCCTGGCCCGCTATCACCGGATGAAGGGCAAGGCGGTGCTGTGGCTGCCGGGCACGGACCATGCCGGTATCGCCACCCAGATGGTGGTCGAGCGCCAGCTGGCGGCCGCGGGCAATGTCGGGCGGCGTGAGATGGGCCGCGAGGCCTTTGTCGACAAGATCTGGGAATGGAAGGCCGAAAGCGGCGGGGCCATCGTGCAGCAGCTGCGCCGGCTGGGTGCGTCGTGCGACTGGCGCCGCGAGCGCTTCACCCTCGACGAGGGGCTGAACGCGGCCGTGCGCAAGGTGTTCGTGCAGCTGCACAAGGAAGGCCTGATCTATCGCGACAAGCGACTGGTCAACTGGGATCCGCATTTCCAGACCGCGATCAGCGACCTCGAGGTCGAGCAGCGCGAGATGGAGGGATCCTACTGGCATTTCGCCTATCCGCTGGCCGACGGGGTCAGCTATGAGCACCCGGTCGCCTTCGACGAGGATGGCAAGGCCACCGAGTTCGAAACGCGCGACTTCATCGTCGTGGCCACGACCCGGCCCGAGACCATGCTGGGTGATACCGGAGTCGCGGTGCATCCGGATGATGAGCGCTATGCCGGACTGGTCGGGAAATTCGTGACCCTGCCGATCGTGGGTCGGCGGATTCCGATCGTCGCCGACGCCTATGCCGATCCGGCCAAGGGTTCGGGCGCGGTCAAGATCACCCCGGCGCACGACTTCAACGACTTTCAGGTCGGCAAGCGGGCCGGGCTGGCGGCGCTGAACATCATGGACGCCTATGGACGCATCACCGCCGCCGATACGCCCGACGTGCCCGCAGACTATGACGGCATGGACCGGTTCGCGGCGCGCAAGGCCATCGTCGCCCGGGCCGAGACCGAGGGCTGGCTGCGTGAGATCGAGAAGACCCGCCACGTCATCCCGCACGGTGACCGCTCGGGTGTGGTGATCGAGCCGTGGCTGACGGATCAATGGTACGTCGACGCCCACACCCTGGCCCAGCCGGCGATCAAGGCCGTAGAGACGGGGGCGACCGAGTTCGAGCCGAAGAGCTACGAGAAGATCTATTTCGAATGGCTGCGCAACATCGAGCCCTGGTGCATCAGCCGCCAGCTGTGGTGGGGCCATCGGATCCCGGCCTGGTATATTCCAAAGCCTGATCCGGAAACGGGGCTACCGGAGTATCCAAGCACGTCAGGCTACGAACACTGTGTCGCCGAGAGTTGGGACGAAGTTCAGGTTCAACTTGAGGGGCTTTACGCGGGTTTCCGTGCAAAATGGGAGGCCAAATGGGCCGCTGATGGTCGCGATTCTCGCGTCAAGTTTGTGGAGGTCAGTTCCTGGGCGGACGCTCACACCCTGCTAGAGCAAGCCGGGGTTCCAGAGCTGGGTCGCGACCATCCCGACTATCCAATCTATGTGCTTCGTGACCCCGATGTTCTCGACACCTGGTTCAGCTCGGCCCTGTGGCCGTTCTCGACCATGGGCTGGCCGGACAAGACCGAAGATCTGGAGCGCTTCTATCCGACCAGCGATCTGGTTACGGCGGCCGACATCATCTTCTTCTGGGTCGCCCGGATGATGATGATGGGTCTGCACTTCATGGACGGCGTGGTGCCGTTCAAGCGGGTGATCATCAATGGCCTCGTCCGCGACGAGAAGGGCCAGAAGATGAGCAAGTCCAAGGGCAATGTCATCGACCCGCTGGTCATCATCGACGAGCTGGGAGCCGACCCCCTGCGCTTCACCATGGCCATCCTGTCGGGCACACGGGACATCAAATTGTCCCGGGAGCGGATTGAAGGGTATCGTAATTTCGGCACCAAGCTGTGGAATGCCTCGCGCTTCGCCCAGATGAATGAGGCGCGGCGTGTGGCCGGGTTCGATCCGGCCGGAGTGCAGCAGACCCTCAATCGCTGGGTCCGTGATGAACTGGTCCAGGCCGAGCGGGCGGTGGCCAAGGCCATCGAGGGTGGGCGTTTCGATGACGCGGCCTCGCACCTGTACCGGTTCGTCTGGAACGTGTTCTGCGACTGGTATCTGGAGCTGGCCAAGCCGGTGTTCCAGTCCGGTGACGCGGCGGCCAAGGCCGAGACCCGGGCCATGACCGCCTGGACCCTGGATCAGACCCTGAAACTGATGCACCCGGTCATGCCCTTCATCACCGAGGAGCTGTGGGCCCAGCTGGCCGGGGACGGGGCGGCGCGTACCGAGCCGATGCTGATCGGCGCGGCCTGGCCGGAGCTGCCCGACAGCTACCGCGACGCCGCGGCCTCGGAACAGATCAACTGGCTGATCGGCGTGGTTACCCAGCTACGCTCCAGCCGGGCCGACATCGGCGTGCCGGCAGGCGTGAAGATGACTCTGGCCCTGTTCAATCCGACGCCGGAGCTGCAGGCGCAGTTTGACGCGTCGGCGGAGTTGATCACGACCCTGGCCCGGCTGAGCGGCATTTCGACCGTGGCCAGCCAGCCGCCGGGTTCGATCGCCATTCTGGTCGGCGGGGCGTCGGCCTTCATTCCACTGGAGGGGCTGGTGGATGTGGCGGCCGAACGCGTCCGGCTGGGCAAGGAGATCGCCGTCTTCGACAGTGACATCGCCCATTTCAACAAGAAGCTGGGCAATCCCAATTTCGTGGCCAAGGCCGCCGCCGAGGTGGTTGAGGAACAGCGCGCCAAATTGGCCGAGGCCGAGGACGGCAGGAGCCGGCTGCAGACCGCCCTGGCCCGGCTGGACGAGATGGGATGAAACGGGTTCGCCTGGACCAGCTGCTGGTCGCCCGGGGGCTGACCGACAGCCGGTCCAAGGCCCGGGCCGCGATCGAGGCCGGCGGTGTGACCATCAACGGTGTTCCGGCGCGGATCGCGTCCCAGTCCATTCCGGATGACGCGGTGCTGACCGTCGTTGATGCCCATCGCTGGGTCGGGCGTGGCGGCCTGAAGCTGGATCACGCCCTGGGTCTGTGGCCGGTACCGGTCGAGGGGCGGGTGGTGCTGGACATCGGGGCCTCGACCGGCGGTTTCACCGAAGTCTGTCTGGCGCGTGGGGCCCACCGGGTCTTTTCCGTCGACGTTGGCTCGGACCAGATGCATCCGCGGGTGGCGGCGGCCGAACGGGTGGTCAATCTGGAGAAGACAGACGCCCGGACCCTGACCGCGAAGCTGATTCCCGAGACCCCGGAACTGATCGTCTGCGACGCCAGCTTTATCGGTCTGGCCAAGGTGCTGCCGGCGGCGCTGGCTCTGGCCGCGGCCGGGGCCGATCTGGTTACCCTGGTCAAGCCGCAGTTCGAGGCCGAGGGGCCCGGCGGCGGGGGCAAGAAGGGGGTGATCAAGGATCCCGAGGCGCATCGCAAGGCCGTGGCGTCAGTCAGCGCCTGGCTGGACAGCGTGGGCTGGACGGTGCGCGAGACGACCGAAAGCCCGATCACGGGCGGTGACGGCAACGTCGAATTCCTGTTGTGGGCGCAAAAACGCTAGAGCGAAATCGGTTGAGTTGGACGCAGTCCAACTCGGCTCAGATTTTGCTCCAGTTTGAATCTGGACCATTTTTTGGATTCAGGTCGAGTCGACCTGAAACAAAAATGGTCTAGCCCGGACGTAGGAGAGCCGCCGGCGGATTTCTCCACCGGCGGCTCCCGTCACGTCGTCGATCGACAGGGGGGCTGTTATTTAATCGACGACGCGATAGCGGCCGTTCTGGTCGGGGCAGGTGCGGACGTAGCGCACCTCATCCCGACCGTCAGGCAGACGAATGCGGCTCTCGGCGAGGCGGCACTGGTCAGTGTTCTGATAACGGGTGTCCTGAACCGGATAGGCACCGGTCTGGCCGTAGCCAGCGTAGCGGTTGTCGTTATAGGTCCGGTCATACGTCCGGTCGCCGTAGCCGCTGCGGTCATAGGCCCGGTTGTCATAGCCGTAGCCGTTGGAGCCGTAGCCGGTGTTGGCGCCGTAGCCGGCATTGGTGCCGTAGCCGGAGTTGTAGCCGGTGTTGGTTCCGTATCCGGTATTGCCGTAGGCGCGGTTGTTGTCGCAGCCCTGGGCCGAGCTGTTACCGACGCTGGCCCCGACAACGGCCCCGAGCACACCGCCGAGGATACTGCCCTCGGTGCGACGGCCACGGGCGGCGATCTGTGAGCCGGCGATGGCCCCGACCGTGGCCCCGACGAGGCCACCGGCAGTTTGGCGTCCCTGGACGCAGGGATCGGTGGCCTGACGGCCATAGCCGTTCTGGTCATAGCGTCCATATTGATAGGGCTGGGCATAGGCACCGGAACCATAGTTCCGGGTCTGGCCCTGATAGCCGTAGGACTGGGCCGCGGCCGCGGCCGGGACCATCATCACACCGGCGGCGGCGAGGGCGGCGACAGCGGCGGCGTTTCGGGTAAGACGCTCAAACATCGGGGTGATCCTGTTTCCCTGGGACAGACCTGGGTGCCGAATTGTTCGAGCCCCTGTCTGGGAGGTCGAGAAATAGGCGGGTGAAGCTGAACGGCCATTGAGCAAGCCGTTCATCTTCGTTCAGGTTTCTCACGCGAGGCGGGCGGGCTAGAAGGCAGGTATGACCGATCCCGAGCCCAAGACACTGCTGAAGATCACCCGGATGGGGGCCCAGGGTGACGGCATTGCCGAGACCCTGAACGGGCCGGTGTTCGTGCCGCTGAGCCTGACGGGCGAATCCGTCCGCGCCGTGGTTCGGGACGGCCGCGCCGGGGAGATCGAGATCGTCGAGCCCAGCGCCGAGCGGATCGCACCGGTCTCGCCCCATTATGGCGATTGTGGCGGCTGTTCCCTGCAGCACTGGGCCAGCGGCCCCTATCTGGACTGGAAGCGCGAGCAGGTGCGGCTGGCCCTTGCCCGCGAAGGTATCGAGACTGAAATCGAGGCCACGGTGGCCGTGCCCCCGGGCACGCGGCGGCGACTGGCCCTGCATGCCCGGCGCGATACGGGTGGCCGGGTGATCCTGGGGTTCAAGGCGCGCAAGTCATGGCGGCTGGTCGAGATCAGCGCCTGTCCGGTGGCCGACCCGCGGCTGGTCGCGGCCATTCCGGCCCTGACCCGGGTGGCCGAGGCCTTTCTGGAGCATCCGAAATCCGCCCCCACCCTGCATGTGACGCTGACCCTGACCGGACTGGACGTCGATGTGACCGGGGTCGAACGTAAGTCGGGTGGTCTGTCGCGCGACCGGCAGATGCAGGCGATCCGCGCTGCCAATATCGCCGACCTGGCCCGGCTGAGCCTGGCCGGGGAGACACTGGCGATGATGCGGCAGCCGACGGTGATGTTCGGCCCGGCGACCGTGCCCCTGCCGCCGGGAGGCTTCCTGCAGGCGGTCCCCGAGGCCGAGGCGGCCATGACCGAGCGCGCCGTGGCGGCGGTGAATGGGGCCAAGAAGATCGCCGACCTGTTCTGCGGCTCGGGGGCGTTCAGCTTCCCGCTGGCGACGGTGGCCCCGGTGCTGGCGGCCGACTCCTCGGCGGCGGGGATCGCGGCCCTGAAGGGCGGGCTCGGCACCGCCACCGGATTGAGGCCGATTACGGCCGAGGCCCGCGACCTGTTCCGCCGCCCGTTGACGCCGCATGACCTGAAGGGCTGTGACGCCATCGTGTTTGACCCCCCGCGCGCCGGGGCCATCGATCAGACGCTGCAGATCGTCGATACCAGGGCGGCCGTGGTCGTCGGCGTGTCGTGCAACCCCCAGACCTTCGCCCGCGACGCCCGGGTGCTGATCGACGCCGGCTTCGTGCTGGAGCGGGTCACGCCGATCGACCAGTTCCTGTGGTCGGCCCATGTCGAGCTGGTCGGGGTGTTCCGGCGATGACGATGAATGACAACCTGCCCCACGAGGACGGCGGCGGATTCGACGCTGACGACTGGAACCGGCTGGTGCCGTTCATCGGAGCCGTAGCGACTCTGGACGATGTGCAGGCGCGCCGGGCGGTGTTCGCGCTCAGCGACACCGACGATCCGCGGACGATCACGATGGATCTGCCCCAGCCGCTGATCTGGTGGGACGACGACGGTGAACAGGCGGCTGTGGCGGTCCAAGCCGAGACGCATCTGGGCCCGGATGGCGAGGAGATGGAGGTTCTGGGCCTGATCCTGCCCGACGGCGGCGGGGCCGTGGCCCTGCTGGAGGATGTCGATCTGGTCGATGATACGGACCCGGTCTGGCGCGATCTGGTCACCCGCGCGATCGATCCGGCGGGGGCTGAGGAGGACTAGGCGCCTCGAACGCCTTCCCCCATTTCGGGGGAAGGTGGGCGGTGCAGCCGCTCGGATGGGGGTGTTGCTCCCGCAGGGATGTCAGCAATTTTCTCGTGCCGGGCATTCGGGTCCGCAGGTGTGTCTTGGCGGGGATCAGCACCTTGCGCAGACGGCGGGGCACCTGATCGGCGATTCTGGCTGCATCCGGCAGGCCCCCATCCGTCTCGCGCTGCGAGCCACCTTCCCCCGCAAGGGGGGGAAGGACAAGGTGTTGCGATCCCTTCCCCCATTTCGGGGGAAGGTGGGCGGCGCAGCCGCTCGGATGGGGGTGTGGCCGCCGCACGGATGGCGGCTATAACCTCATGCGGCCGATCCATGATCTGCGCGTTACGGAAGCGGACCACGGTAAAATTCTGACTCCGGAGCCAGGCGTCCCGCTTCCCGTCGTCAAAAGTCCTCAACACGTGCACCCCGCCGTCCGCTTCGACGATCAACCGCGCCGACAGACAGGCGAAATCGATGACATAGTCTCCGATCGGAACCTGGCGACGGAAGCGAAGGCCATCGAGCTGCCGGTCACGGAGCAGGGTCCAGAGGTAGGTTTCGGCATGGGTCGTCGTCTTGCGCAGACGGCGCGCGCGTCTGATGGTTTGCTCAGGCTGCATCCGGCAGGCCCCCATCCGTCTCGCGCTGCGAGCCACCTTCCCCCGCAAGGGGGGAAGGGAGGTCGAAGAGATCCATCTGCGTCTTCATGTCGGGTGGCACCCGGAATTGTGTCACGTCCAGCGGGAGGCGGGGAGTATCGAGGCCATAGCGTTTAACGGCGGCCCTGAAGCGGGCGGCGATCAGGTCGGCGACGGGGCCGGTGCCGCGCATGCGTTGCGACCAGTCGGGATCGTAGTCCTTGCCACCGCGGGTCTGGCGGATCAGCGACATGACCCGCGCCGCACGGTCGGGGCGGGCGTCGGCCAGCCATTCGCGGAACAGATCCTTGATCTCCAGCGGCAGGCGCAGGATCACATACATGGCCGAGGTGGCCCCGGCTGCGGCCGCAGCCTCAAGCACCGATTCCAGCTCATGATCGTTGAGACCGGGGATGACCGGGGCGAAACCGACCCCGACGGGCACGCCGGCGTCGGCCAGCTTGCGGATCGCCTCGAGTCGTTTGGTCGGGGTCGAGGCGCGCGGCTCCATGGTCCGGGCCAGGGCGCGGTCGAGGGTGGTGATCGAAACCATCGCCTGGGTCAGGCCGGCGCGGCCCATCGGGCCGAGGATGTCGACGTCGCGGGCGATCAGCACCGATTTGGTGATGATGCTGAACGGCTGGTTGAAGCGTTGCAGGACCTGCAGCAGGTCCCGGGTGATGTTCAGATCGCGCTCGACCGGCTGGTAGGGGTCGGTGTTGCCGCCCAGGTGGATGCGTTTGCATCGGTAGCGGGGGGCGGCGAGCTCCTGTTCCAGCAGACGCGCGCCTTCGGGTTTGAAGAAGAGGCGGCTCTCGAAATCCAGGCCCGGGGATAGGCCCATGAAGGCATGGGACGGACGGGCGTAGCAGTAGATACAGCCATGTTCGCAACCTTTGTACGGGTTGATGGAGCGGTCGAAACCGACATCCGGACTGGTGTTTTTGGTGATGATGGTGCGGGCGTGTTCCGGCGTCAGGGTGGTGCGCAGGGGCGCGGGGGTCTGGTCTTCGTCGGTCCAGCCGTCATCGACGGCCTCGTGGACCACCGGTTCGAACCGGCCACTGGCGTTGGTGCGGGCACCGCGCCCTTTCCTTGCGACTGGAGCCATGACAAAGGCTATATCGAGAAATGGAACAAATCAAGAACGATTGGTGCAAAAGAAAACCCGCGACCGGGCCGGTGCGGGCGGTGACGATGGTGCGGATGAGAGGACTCGAACCTCCACGCCTTGCGGCGCTGGAACCTAAATCCAGTGCGTCTACCAGTTCCGCCACATCCGCGCTTAGGTCTGGCGGGGGTTCTAGGGGCATTGAGCCGGGCTAACAAGACGGCAAAGCCCGCAACAGATCGCGGACATGCGAAGCGTTGTGCGGGTAAGCCCTACAGGCCCCGGCCGAGATCGCCGCCGTCCCGCAATTGGTCACG
The DNA here is from genome assembly GCF_963974615.1 of uncultured Brevundimonas sp. GTDB lineage: Bacteria > Pseudomonadota > Alphaproteobacteria > Caulobacterales > Caulobacteraceae > Brevundimonas. The sequence goes on along the minus strand of NZ_CAXBDH010000012.1, from coordinate 90,441 downwards.
ACTTCGGTTCCGATCAACGACGGCACCGGCAATACTCTAGCGCCGAGGGGAAGAAATTCTCAGGGGCAGGTCACCACCTACCATTGGACGCTCAAGCGGGCCCCGAACTGGTTGTCGCGCAGGCGAGCGCTGACCACACCACGATAACCGGCCGACAATGTCAGGCCCTTGCGGGCCTGGTATTCCATGCCGAACTCAGCGACCCCGGCCAGCGGCGGGGCCTCGGCCCCCTTGATGACAAAGCCGCCGAAGCCGGTCCCGGCCCCGCTGAAGCGCATGTCGGCCGCGGCCTCACGGTCGCCCGTGGTCACCAGCGCCCCGATGCCGCCGTACAGCCGCATCGGCTGGCCGCCGCTGAGCCGGTAGTCCTGGGTCCCGCGCAGGTTCAGCTGCGTCGTCTGCCAGTTGCGCTCCTGGTTGGCGACCTCCAGCGACAGGCCACCGGCGGCCCGTTCAGTAAAGCCGTTGATCGTGCTGCGCGATATCGTCTCCATCAGGCCGACCGAGACCGCACCGCCGCGCTCATTGGCGATGCGGCGGGCGACGCTGAGCGACACCGACTGGCCCTCGCCATGGGTCTGGCCCGTGGCCTGTCCGGTGAAGGCCCCGACGGTCACCGTGCGCCGGCTGTCGATCTCGCCGCCATAGGCCGAGGCGGTCAGGTCAGCCGCCCAGCGTCCGTTGTCAAAGCGCACATAGCCGGCGGCATGGATCAGGTCGCTCTCGAAGGAGGACTGTCGTTCGGCCACATTGCCCTCGACCCGCGTCGCCCCGGCCGCCGCGCCCAGCACATAGTCGCCGGTGCCGACGGCATAGCCGCCGACGAAGCCGTTCAGCCGTGTCTGTAGATCGGCCTGTCCGGCCTTGCCCTCAAGATCGATGTCGCTGGCATGGACCGAGATCCAGCCACCGCGCCCCGTACCGGCCTCGGCCGACGGGTCAAAAGCGTCGAGCACGCCGGTGACCATGGCCGCCGCGCCGTCGCGACCGCCGACGAAGCTGAAGGCGCTGGCGAAGCTGAGCGGAGCCGAACCCGGCGTGTGGGTGGCACTGCCGTCGCGGACAGCGCCAAGGAAGGCATCATTGGCGGCGAACATCGAGGTGGAGACATCGGCCAGGGCCTCGCCGCCCAGGTTGTCGAACGCCGCCTGCTGCTGCGTGCCGTTCAGGCCGGACAACAGATCCAGCACCCCGGCCCAGTCGCCCGATGCCTCAAGCTGACCGCTCGACAGGGCCTGGCCGACCGCTTTCTGGTTGCCGCTGCCGTCGACCTCGAGAGTGAAGTCGGTCAGCTTGCGCAGTTCCAGCACTGCCGCATTCGGGGTCCGGTCATAAACCACCCGCCAGTACATCCCCGTCTGCCCTGTCGCCGCGGTGAACTCGACGCCGTTGCCGAAGGTGCCGACCAGCTGGCCGGCCGTCAGGAACGTATAGTGCGTCACGAAATCATAGCCGCCGGCCGGGGCCAGGAAGGTCGGGGCGATGAGGCCGCCGGTCAGATTGGCTGTGCCCGAGATCACCAGGGTGTCGGACAGGTTGCCACCGGCCGTACCCAGCACGCCCAGCGACAGGGTGCCGCCGTTCAGGGTCAGGCTACCGGCCGAGAGACGGCCGATGCTGCTGGCCTGACCAACCACACCGGGCGACAGGGTCGCGCCGTTGGAGACCGTAAGGGCCCCACCGATCGTGGCCGTCCCGGTCAAGCTGCCACCGGTGACAGCAACGTCGCCGGTGGTGGTGCCGACGAAGCGCAGCTCACCGCCGGTATTGCTCAGCGACTGCAGCGTATGATTGCCTGACAGGCTGAACAGGTCGCTCGTATGGACCAGCGAACCGCCGCCGGACAGGGTGCCGCTAAAGACCGACGTCACGCCGCCAAAGGTCAAAGATCCTGAGCTGATCGCGACATTACCAGTGCCGTTCAGGGCCCCGATGGTCTCACTGGCACCGACCGAGAGGGCCGCGCCGGTATTGACCCGGATGCCGGCGCTGTCGCTGACCGACTGGCCGCCGGTTAGACGCAGGGTGCCGCTGTTCAGGGTCCAGTCGACGGCTTCAGCGTCCACCCCGCTCAGAGTCCAGGTACCGTCTCCGTTCATCGTCCGGCTCTCGAAACCGGACACCAGGCCGATATTCAGCGTGCCGTCGGCCAGGCCGCTCAAGCTCAGGGAATCGTCACCGGCTCCCCCCAGTAGTGCTGCGACAGTCGCCCCGCCCAGCAGGGTGACGGCATCGGACCCCGAGCCACCGGAATAGGTGCCGGTTACTGTGCCGCCGATGGTCACGGTGTTGAGACCTGTCGTGGTCGAGGCGTCGATCATGCCGTTGACGGTCGATCCGGCCTCCAGGTTCAGAGTGTAGCCCGCCCCCGTCAGCAGGATGGCTGTGGACATGCCGCTCGAGGGCATGAGGCCAATGACACCGCCAGACTGGTTGGTGATCGTGCTCGTGCCGCCGTCGAGGCGCACGCCGTTCAGACCACCGCTGACCGTGCCGCTGTTGTTCAGGACAGCATTTGTTCCGAGCAGGAGCACGCCAATTGTGCCCCCCTCGATCGAACCGGCGTTGGTGACGGATGCGCCCGGCCCGTCCATCCGCAAGCCGTTGCCACGGGCGGAGGAGATGGTTCCGCCCGTTCGGTTCACGACCGTTCCAGAACCAGAAAATTGCACGGCCGAAGCCGAACCGGGGTTCACTGAGATGGACCCGGCATTGTCGAGCACCGATCCAGAACCGGTGAGATAAACGGCGGGAAGAAGAGAACTGGTGATCGTCGCGCCCACGGCGTTGGTCACCGTGCCCACCCCCAGGGCAAGTACCCCTTGGGCGCCTGAAATTGTCCCGCCGGTATTGTTGGTGAGGGTCAGCGCGCCATCGGCAACAACCGCCGGCGGTAACGCCGACGTCGAGGTAACAGAGGTTATCGATCCAGCGTTGATGAGGGTCAGCACTCCGCGGCTGGAAATGACCGTGCCGTTTGACGAAACAACTGAAGCACCGACCTCGTTGATGACACGGTTGTTGACGGAGTCGGGTGTTAAAAAGAGGATTGGGATTGAACCGTTAACCAACGACGTGATGGCCCCGAAATTGGTCGCGCTGCTACCGGAGCCAATGAGGCGCAAGGCCTGCTGGTTCGCCTTGATCTGAACACCGGTACGGACCTCGATCGCAAAGGCTCCTGTGAGTTCAAGGGCGTGAGTGATGGCGGTAATATCGGCATTGACGATCACCGTCCCGCCGCCGCTGAGCACGACAGGGCTGCCGCCAACCACATAGGTCTGGGCCATGGCCCCCGTCGCGACCAGACCCGCCGCGACCAGGGCCGTACCGCCCAGCAGGCCCGTGCGGATCAGGCCGGAGGCCCTGGAATCGATCACAAACGAGGACGTGCGCGCGCCGAAAGACTCACGGGAATTGATCGAAGACATGACAGGCGGCTCCCCAAAATACCCAGGACCGCTCCCTGAAAAAGCATACTACGAACAGGCGACCGGCCTCAGGTCGGGCAGGATTAGGCCTTGGCATTCAAACAAATGCACCATTCCGACGAGGGTCACAACTCCTGTGCTTGTCGATCCCGGTACCTCGCCTTTGGCGGGAATTCGACCGCAACAAGCGGGGGATTGGTCCGCCTTGGGAAGAAGGGGGCTGTAGGTCGTGCCAACCCAATCTGCGGCCGCTCGGTCAGACGGTCCGCGCCGGGGTTCAGGCACCGTCCGGTGTTCGACTTCATCACGTCGACCGCCCGCTATGCCCACGTATCTGACGCGGATGTATTGCGGCGCTACTGCACAAAACTCCCGACAACGCCCTCCCGCCGATGGAAAGGCCTGTGACAACAAAGGCGAGCACGACGCGGTGGGCAATGCGGACAATGAAAAAGGCCCGGGATCGCTCCCGGGCCTCTCTCGTTTCAGGGGCTGATCGAGGATCAGTCCTTGGGGTCGTGGACCTTGGGGTCGACACCATGCACGAAGGCGTCAGAAGCGCTTTCGAGCGAGACGTCCTCGGTGATGTCGATGCCCTTGGCCAGCTTGGAGTGCCAGAAGCCGTAGACGGCATAGATCACGGCACCGATGGCGGCGTAGCCACCCAGCAGCTGCAGGGTCAGCGGGTCGGCGATGGCACCGGCAGCCAGTTGGTCCGGTGTCGGGAAGGCCGACTCCAGCATCGGCTGGAAATTCTTCCAGGCCAGATACATACAGGCGGCGATGCCGAGCAGGGCGGTGAAGATACCGCCGGGAACCCGGAACGGACGGGGCAGCTCGGGGTGTTTGACCCGGAGATAGATGACCGACAGGCAGACGATGGAGAAGGCCACCGCCGTGCCGAACGACACCAGCTGACCGAGCAGGCTGATCGGCAGGAAGGCCGCCGTTGTCGCGATCAGCACGCCCAGCAGGATGGTGCCCAGCCAGGGGGTGCGGAACTTCGGATGGATGATGGCGAAGACCCGCGGCAGCAGGCCGTCACGGGCCATCGTGTAGAAGATGCGCGTCTGACCGTAGCAGAGCACCAGCATGACCGAGCTGAGGCCGGTGATGGCCCCGATCTTGATCAGGAAGCTGATGAGGTTCAGCTGACCGCCCGGTGCGACCGCCAGCGGAATATCGGCCCAGTGCAGGCCCATACGGTCGATGGCGACGGCGACGGGGGCCGGGCTGCTCAGCTCGGCATAGGGAACCACGCCGGTCATGACAGCGGCGACGGCCATATAGATGACAGTGCAGACGATCAGCGCGCCGAGGATGCCGATCGGCACGTCCCGGGACGGGTTCTTGGCCTCGGCCGCAGCGGTCGAAACCGCTTCGAAGCCGACGTAGGCGAAGAAGATGATCGCCGCCCCGCGCATGATGCCGTCATAGCCGTAGCGACCCGGAACGGCCGGGTCGGCGGCGGGAATAAACGGATGCCAGTTGTCGGGGTTCACATAGGAGATGCCGACGCCGATGAAGGTCAGCAGCACGATGATCTTGATGACGACGATGACGTTGTTCACGTTCGCCGACTCGCTGACACCCAGGACCAGCAGGCTGCACACGGCAGCGATGCCGATGGCCGCCACCAGGTTGAAGGTGCCCGTCGCGGCCAGGACCGTGCCGTGATCGGCGCGAACAGCCTCGATCATCGGGGTGGCCCACATGGCCCCCTCCTGACCAGCGTACTGGATCGCCGGGAACAGGGTCTGGGACAGACCGAAATCGCCCATGATCGACACGACATAGCCGGACCAACCGACCGCGACGGTTGAGGCGGCGATGCCGTATTCGAGGACGAGCAGCCAGCCCATGATCCAGGCGAAGATCTCGCCCAGGGTGCCGTAGGCATAGGTATAGGCCGAGCCCGAGACCGGCATGGTCGAGGCCAGTTCGGCGTAGCAGAGGCCGGCGAGGGCGACGGCGATACCGGCGGCCACGAAGGACAGCATGATGGCCGGACCGGCATAGTCTGCAGCGACCTGACCGGTCAGCACGAAGATACCGGCACCGATGATGGCGCCGATACCCAGACTCATCAGGTTGATGGGACCCAGGGACCGTTTCAGCTCGCTCTTGGCGGCCTCTTTCTGGATCTGGGCTACGGATTTCTTGAGGAACAGGCGGTTCCCCTTGGGCCTAAGGCCTTCTGCGGACATAGAGTCTCGCCCCCTATATACGGCAAACCCTCCCCGGGCCGCCTTCAATGTCGCGGACGCTAGCGGCGTCGGACCCGGCTGGCAACGCGGTTTACGCAAGGTGAATAAATCACGACGCTTTCGTGATGCGTCCCGATGCGGCTAGACCCGCGGGATGCTGCCCATTCACGCCGTTCTCGAGGAGCTGAAGACTGCGCTTTCGGCGAACGGTACAGTGGTGCTGGCCGCCCCGCCGGGCGCGGGCAAGACCACGGTCGTGCCGCTGGCCCTGCTGGATCAGCCGTGGCTGGCGGGCGCGAAAATTCTGGTGCTCGAGCCGAGACGACTGGCGGCGCGGGCGGCAGCAGCGCGCATGGCCTCGACCCTTGGTGAGACGCCCGGTCAGACCGTCGGTTATCGCACCCGGCTGCAGAGTCGTATCGGACCGGACACCCGGATCGAGGTGATCACCGAGGGCGTCTTCACCCGGATGATCCTCGACGACCCCGGTCTGGAGGGTGTCGGCGTCGTGCTGTTCGACGAATTCCACGAACGCAGTCTCGACGCCGACCTCGGACTGGCCCTGGCGCGGGATAGCCAGATGGTATTGCGCGAGGATCTGCGGCTGCTGGTGATGTCGGCGACGCTGGACATCGTGGGGGTGGCCCGGCTGCTGGACGGGGCCCCGGTGATCGAGGCGAAGGGGCGGATGTTCCCGGTCGAGACCCGCTATGCCGGGCGCAATCCCGTCGAACGGCTGGAAGAGGCGATGGCCCGGGCGGTAGTGCAAGCGCTGGGCGATGAGACGGGCTCGGTGCTGGTCTTTCTGCCGGGGCAGGGCGAGATCCATCGCACGGCCCAGGTGCTGAAGGCGCGGCTGCGCGATCCGGCCGTCGATGTGGTGCCGCTGTACGGGGCCATGGACAAGACTGAACAGGACCGGGCGCTGGAGCCGTCGCCATCCGGTCGACGCAAGGTGGTGCTGGCCACCTCGGTGGCCGAGACCAGCCTGACCATCGAGGGAGTGCGGGTGGTGATCGACGGGGGGCTGTCGCGGGTGCCGCGCTTCGAGCCGTCCAGTGGCCTGACCCGACTGGCGACGGTGAAGGTCAGTCGCTCGTCCGCCGAACAGCGGCGCGGGCGTGCCGGGCGAACCGAACCGGGCGTCTGCTACCGGCTGTGGGACGAGGAACAGACCCGCGGTCTGGTCCCGCACCAGCGGCCCGAGATTCTGGAGACCGACCTGACCGGCTTTGCCCTGGATCTGGCACGGTGGGGGGCACGCACGGCCGAGCGGCTGGCCCTGCTGGACGCGCCGCCGGCCGGAGCCTTCGCCGAGGCACGGGCGGTGCTGGCCCGGCTGGGAGCGCTGGACGGGGAGGGGCGTCTGACGGCGCACGGGCGGCGATTGATCCGCATCCCGCTGACGCCGCGTCTGGCCCATCTTATGGCGGTGGCGTCTGACGCCGGGGACGCCCTGACCGGCGGGCGGATCGCGGCGATCCTGAGCGAACCCGGACTGGGCGGTCGGGACCCGGACCTGGGCGAGCGACTGCGGCAGTTGCGGCAGGATCGGTCGCCGCGGGCGCGCGATGCGATGAAATTGGCGGAACGCTGGGCCCGGTCCGCCGGGGGCGGCAAGGGGGGCTCCGTTGATCCCGGGCTCCTGCTGACCGAGGCCTTTCCCGAGCGGGTGGCGCGGGCGCGGGGTAAGCCGGGTGAGATGCTGCTGGCCTCGGGTCGCGGAGCCTTTCTTGACCCGACCGAAACGTTGGCGCGCGAACCGTGGCTGGCCGTGGCCGAAATGGGCGGGGGCGAGGCGCACGATCGTATCCGGCTGGCCGCGCCGGTCGATCCCGCGACGCTGGAACACCGGATCACGATCGAGGACCGGCTGACGAAGGTCCCGTCGGGACGGATGGAGATGCGGCGCATCCGGCGACTGGGAGCCATTGTCGTCGACGAAAAGGTCACCGGTGCGCCAGATCGGGCGGCGATCACCGCGGCGCTGCGGGCCGAGGTCGAGGCCGGAGGACTGTCGAGCCTGAATTGGGGCGAACGGGCCGGGGCATTGCGGGCGCGACTGGCCTTTCTGCGGACCCTGGACGACGGCTGGCCCGATGTGACGGATGCGGGGCTGGAGACGACGCGCGAGACCTGGCTGTGGCCCCTGCTGGACTCGGCGAAGTCGCTGGCGGGTATCGGTGATGCGGCACTGGAACAGGGCCTGCGCACCCTGATTCCGTGGGACCGGCACAGGGCACTGGACGAGCTGGCTCCGGCGCGGCTGACCACACCGCTGGGCAGTGCCGCGATCGACTATGCCGCCGAGGGCGGGCCGCGCGTCGATATCCGCGTGCAGGAACTGTTCGGCGTGACGACGCATCCGGTCGTTGGTGGCGTGCCCCTGACCCTGGCCCTGCTGTCACCGGCGCGGCGGCCGGTGCAGGTGACGAAGGACCTGCCGGGCTTCTGGGCCGGGTCGTGGGCGGCGGTTCGGGCCGAGATGCGCGGCCGCTATCCCCGCCATCCGTGGCCCGAGAACCCGGCCGAGGCCCCGCCGACCAACCGGGTCAAACCGCGCGGAACCTGACGATCAGCGGGGAGCGTCGGTACGTTCGACCCGCGGCTGGGCGGGACCGCCGGCGTAGTCGACCGTCATGGCCTGAATGGTCGAGCCCGCCGCCTCGAACACCATCCGCATGGCCGGCGCGGTTTCGACGGCGAAGCGGTGACCGCCGAGGGGGATCAGCGGGATCGGCGGGCGGCCGCCGCGCTGCGTGAACAACCGCACGCCGTCCGTGGTGAGACTGCGCTCGCCATAGACACCGGCATAGGCCGTCAGGGCCAGGTCCGGCGTGCGCCCGAGCGCTCGGGCCTCCATCGCTTCGGCCACGGCCTCCAGCGCCGGGCGTTCGTCGGCGGGCGCGGTGGCAGCCAGGGTTCGCAGCGCGGTGGCGTGGGCGACGTCGAGGGCCGCCGGTACTTCGGTCGTGATCGTCGGCGCGTGACCGACCCCCTCCCAGTCCTTACCCGTCGACGCCAGCACGGCGCGGCCGACAGAGACGCTGAACACGAACTGGTCGGCGACGGCGACGATGTCATTGCGGAAGGCTGCCCCGGCTGTGTTGGCTCCGACGATCTGTCCCAGGTGATAGCCGGCGACGTGGCCGGTGAATTCCTCGGCCGCCGACCCGGTCCCGCCGCTGGTCAGGACATAGAGCGGCTTGCCGATCATCTGTTGCTCGGGTGGCACGGGGAGGGCCGCAAAGCCATCAGCCTCGGCCGATCCGTTCATATAGAAGGTGACCAGCGGCGTATCGACCGGCAGGAACCGGCTGATGATATACTGCACCGCCTCGGGGTTGCCGCCGCCGTTCCCGCGCAAGTCGATGATCACCGCGTCGCCGCCCGCGAGAAAACGCATGGCGGTGTCGAGCGCGGCGGCGCTTTCGGCCCCGATCCAGTGGAAACCGTCATAGGTCATCAGCCGCACATTGCCCGGCAACACACGCAACTCGGTGACCCCGTGGTTGGCCTGGCGAACCAGCCGTTCAAAGACGGCATTGTCACCGGGTTCCTCGACCGACCCGACCGCGAGCATGGCGGCCTCGCGCGGATCGAAGCGGAAGCTCAGGTGCTTGTCCTGCCCGACCCGATCGAGATCGGCGTTGATCCGTTCGGCCAGGACCTCGCCGTCGGTGACGGCGTAGCGACCCGAGGCAAGACCCTCCGCCAGCACCGCGTCCAGCGCCGGCCGGCGCTCCGGCAGGACATAGCGTTCGCCGATCACCCTGCGCACCTCGGCCACGACGGCTGCGGGCTCAATGGTATGCGCGGCGGCCGACGGTGATGGAGCCTGCGCCCGGACGGGCAGGGCGGTCGCGGCGAGAGCGATGGCGATCAGAAAGGCGACGAAGCGCATGCGGAGGAATCCTTTGGTTTGATGCCCTGTTATCGCTTGGAAGCGGCGGACATTTCGGGCATTCGTTCACGTCGAAATGCCAAATTCTGGCAAACATCGCCGGTGAGTGACAGATGACGCGTGTGTTGGACAAACTGGACCGGGCGCTCCTCATGTGTCTGCAATGGGATAATCTGCAGACGGCGGACCGGCTGGCCGAACAGGTCGGCCGCTCGTCCTCGGCGGTCGCCCGTCGTGTGCGGCGACTTCGGGCCGAAGGAGCGATCGAGGTCGAGACGGCGGTCCTGTCAGACACCGCGGCGGGCCATCCGCTGTCGGCGGTGATCCATGTCCAGCTGGAGAGCCACGTCCCGCACGAGAGCAATCGGCTGCGTCAGCGCCTGATCGCCCATCCGCAGGTCCAGCTGTGTCTCGATATTGCCGGGGCCTTCGACATCGTCCTGCTGGTCGTGGCCGCCGACATGGAGGTGTTCAATGCCTTCACCCTGTCCGTGCTCGAACAACCCGTCGTGCGGCGGTTCGAGACCAGTTTCGTGAAGAAACGCCACAAGGCGACGCTGGCCGTTCCGCTCGGCTAGGGTCCGTCCGTCACCGCATAAATCATCACCCCGGTGGCCACGGCCAGGTTCAGGCTGTCGGCGCGGCCGCGCATTGGGATCTTGACGTTGACGTCGCAGGCGGCGGCGAGGGTGTCGGTCAGGCCGGCTTGCTCATTGCCCATCAGGATCAGGGCCGGAGTCCGCACCGGCGCGTCGCGATAGCCGTGGGTCGCGTCCAGTCGGGTGCCGATGACGCTGCCGGGCCAGGTCGCGCGCCAGTCGAGAAAGGCCTCGGCGGTGCAGCGGGCGATGGCCACGGCGAAGACCGAGCCCATGGTCGCGCGCACGGCCTCGACCGAATAGGGGTCGACGCAGTCGCCGATCAGGATCACCCCGCCACAGCCGGCGGAATCGGCGGTGCGGATGATGGTGCCCAGATTGCCGGGGTCGCGGACCTGCTCCAGCGCCACCCAGCAGGGGGCCGAGGCGGGGTCGATGTCGGTCAGTTTAACGAAGGTCTGGTCGAACACGCCCAGCACGGTCTGCGGATTGTCGCGGCGGCTGATCTTTTCGAGGATCGGGTGGGTGACGGTGACCACTTCGCCACCGGCGGCGCGGGTCTCGGCCATGGCCCGGTCCAGCAACGGATGCGGCCGCGCCTCCATCCCGACCATCAGCAGGCTGGGGGTACGGCCCTGATCCAGCGCCTCGCCGATGAATTTCAGCCCCTCGGCCAGGAAGCGGCCGGTGGCCTCGCGTTCCTTGCGCATATGCAGAGCGCGCACGGCCTTGACCGTGTCATTGGTCAGGGAGGTGATCAGGCGGTCGTCGCTCACCGGTCGCTCCAGCGCGAGAAGAAGCTGAGGCCGATGGCGCGGCCGTCCTTGCCGTCCTCGGCCAGGGCCAGTTCGCCCCAGTCGATCCGGCCACCCCGGCTGGCGGTAGCCTCGGCCATCACATGGGCCAGGGACAGGCCCGAGATGCGGGCGGCATAGGCGTTGAGCAGCAGGAAGGAGGCGTCGTCGCCCAGCAGGGCGGCGCAGTCGGTCACCAGACCGGGCAGGTCCTCGAACAGCCGCCAGACCTCACCGGTCGGGCCGCGTCCGTATTTGGGTGGGTCGAGGATGATGCCGTCGTATTTCGATCCGCGGCGGACCTCGCGGGCCACATATTTGCGGGCGTCCTCGACGATCCAGCGGATCGGCTTGTTCGACATGCCGGACAGTTCGGCGTTCTCGCGGGCCCAGGCGACCGACTTTTTGGAGGCGTCGACATGGGTGACCTCGGCCCCGGCGGCAGCGCAGGCCAGACTGGCGACACCGGTATAGCCGAACAGGTTGAGGATCTTCGGGCGCGGCCCGTCCTTGCGTTCCTTGACCAGCGCGCGAACGCGGCCGTCCAGCCAGTCCCAGTTGGCCGCCTGTTCGGGGAAGAAGGCCAGATGGCGGAACGGGGTGAAGCGGCTGGTGAAGCGAACATCGCGCCAGGCCAGCGGGAAGTCGGCGATCGCGCCGTCGGCGAAACGCCAGCGCCCGTCGTCGTCCTCGTCCTGCGGGTCAAAGATCGCGTCGGCCCGGGTGAAGGCCTCGGGATCGCGCGGCGACCAGAAACACTGGGGCTCGGGCCGGACCACGGTGTGGCGGCCATAGCGCTCCAGCTTGCGACCGTCGCCGCTGTCGAGCAGGGCGTAGTCGGGCCAGCCCCGCGTGACGAGGGTTTCAGGTGTGGGGGACAGAACCGGAGCCATTGTCGGCTGATAGGCGCTCAGGCGGCCATTCGTCCAGAGTCGGCGGCGGGGACGGTGTCGATGGCCTCGACCGGATCGGCCTTGTGGCGGGTCTTGTCCCAGATGAAGGGCTCGCGGATCAGCCGCCACAGCGCGTGGGCGAAGGCGAGGCTGAGCAGGGACCAGTAGGCCGGGGCGATGAGCATATCCCGGACATGATAGGGCAGTCCGGCCCGGCGCGCGCCGATGGCACAGGTCAGCCAGGCCGCCGAAGTCCCTAGCAGGAAGACTCCGAGCGTCGGCGCAGGTGTCGCCGGCGGCAGGCCCGTGACCGCGGCGATGACGACGGCCGTCGCGATCCAGGCCAGCGAGGGCGCATGAACGGCCGCGGAAATCAGAGCGACCCCGAGTGTCATGATCAGCGACACCACCCCGCGCGCGCCCAGTCCCGTCAGGTCACGGGTATGAACACCCCAGGTCTGCATATAGCCTTTCAGCCATCGGGTTCTCTGGGGCAGCCACTGTTCCAGCGTTACCGGCGGGGCCTCCCGGGTTGGGCTGCCGATCACGCCCAGACGCCAGCCGTGACGCCACAGACGAAAGCCAAGATCGGCGTCCTCGGTGACGTTCCAGGCGTCCCAGCCGCCGACCGAGCGCAGCACGTCGACCCGGAAATGATTGCTGGTGCCGCCCAGTGGAAACGGCAGGCCGATCCGGCTCATGGCCGGCAGGATGACCTCGAACAGGGCGGCGTATTCGGCGGCGAACTGGTGTCCCAGAAAGCTGGGAGTGGAGGGGTCGATGCGCACGCGCAGCGGGGCCTGGAGACAGGCCAGCCGCCCGGTTCCGTCGGCCGCGAAATGACTGGCCGCCTCCTTCAGCTGTCGCGGATGTGGCGCATCTTCGGCGTCATAGACCGTCAGGAGCTCGCCCCTGATGCGGGGCAGGGCGAAATTCAGGGCCCGCGGCTTGGTGCCGGGCTTGCCGGGCGGGACGACCATCAGATTCAGCCAGTCGGGTCGCGGCGTGCTCACGGCCGCCTCAAGCGTCGCGTGGTCATGCGCCTCAAGGATCAGCCAGCCTTCCAGCCGGTCCGCAGGATAGTCGATCGCCGACAGGCGACGCACCAGCTGGGCCATGACCTCAACCTCGTCATGGAGCGGCACCAGGACAGTATAGCGGGGCCACCGGGTCGGCGTGGGCGGGGATCCGGTGCCGGGCCGGCTGAGGATCACCAGGGCAATTCGCCAGACGCCACAGAGAAGAAAGATGCCCGCGACCAGCAGCTCACTCGCGAGCGATGTGGCCACCGGCCACCAAATGATCGCTAACGTCAGGGCCGTCACAAAAACCAGACCTACTGCCGCCTGGGCCGGGGTCGCCCCGATCCGCGAGGCACTTCGGGGCGGGGTGTCATCGGCCGCCGCGCGGTCGCGCGTCCGGGTCGCCAGTGAACGGATCGTCGCTCCCGCCATTATATACCCGTATAACGAGTATTAACTATTCGCAAGCGGCATACGTGTGGCGTTGGCGGTGCCAGCCAAATACCGCTATTCAGGGATCTGGTCTTTCGGAGTGCGGGATTGTCCGGCGTTATCACCCTCAACCCACGGTCTGCGCGCAAGCCGAAAGGCGAAGGTCATGAGCGGCGCGCCGAAATCCTGGAGGCCGCCGAACGTATCTTCGTCGACCGCGGCTATGAGGGGGCCACGATCCGCAAGATCGCCGATGAGGTCGGTCTGTCCTCGACCGCGCTCTACATGCATTTCCCCGATAAGCGCGCGATCCTAGACGAGATTTGCCGTCAGGCCTTTGAGGCCCTGATTGCCCTGAACCGCGCGGTTTTGGCCGAAACCGATGATCCGGTGTTGCGGATGCGCCGGATGATTGACGCCTATGTCCGTTTCGGTTTTGCCAATCCGAACGCCTATCGTCTGGTCTATCTGACCCGGTCCACCGAGGTCGGAGGGACCCCGGTCTCGACGGCGCAACAGACCGGGGCGGAATTGTACCGGTCGTTTGAGACCGCAGTCGTCGATGCGGGTCGGGCCGGATATCTGCGCGGCGACGGTCGGGCGACGGCCCAGGCCCTGTGGGCCGGCGGGCACGGCATCGTGTCCCTGATGATCACCAAGCCGCATCTGGACTGGGTCGACCGCGACCTGCTGGTGAAAACGATGCTGGACGCCCTGTTCACAGGCCTGCTCAAGCCGTGAGGCCGGACAAGGTAGCGACCCTGGTCGCCATTCTGACGGTCATAGCGGCACCCGTATCGGCGCGGCCGTTGCGGATTCTGTCGCTGGACCAGTGCGCTGACCAGTATGTTCTGGCCCTGGCCCCCGAGGCCGAACTGGCGCTGTCGCCGCGCGCCGACGACCCCGATTCCTGGATGCGTAATGCGGCCCGCGGGCACCGCAGGGTTCGGCCGACCCTGGAGGCGGCGATCGCCTTCCAGCCGGATGTGGTGGTTCGCTACTGGGGCGGTGAGCCGCGTCTGCTGGCGGCGCTGGAACGGCGGGGAAGCCGGGTTCTGATGATCAACGAGACCCCGGATATGGCCGGGGTGCAGGCCAATGTGCGCGCGCTTGCCCGGGGACTGGGACAGACCGGGCGCGGCGAGCGCATGATTCAGCGAATGGATGCCCGGTTGGCAGAGGCGAAGCGACCTGCGGACCCGCACCGCACCGCCCTCTATCTGACGGCCGGTGGCTTTACGGCCGGACGCGAGACCCTGGTCGGGGCGATTCTGGTCGCGGCCGGGTTCACCAATCTGGCCTTGGGGCCGGGCTTTGCGCCGGTCAGTGTCGAGCGGATCGCCCTGGCTCCCCCGGCGCGGTTCATACTGGGTTTCTTCGATCAGGTTCGTGCCGACTGGCGCGGGGCGGGACGTCATCCCGTGGTGCGTCGGGCCGCCTCGGGTCATGTCGCGGCCATCCTGCCGTCAGCGGTGCTGTCCTGCCCGGCCTGGTTTGCGGCCGATGCCGCCGCGATGCTGGCGGCGGCACCATGAGCCGGGTGTTCAGGCAGACGGGACTGACGGCGGTTCTGGCCGTGTTGATCCTTGTGGCCCTGATTTTCGCGATCACCCTGGGTGAGAGCGTCTTCAGCATGGCCCTGTACGCCGAGGCCCTGACCCATCTGCAATCGGGTCCCGCCGAGGTCTTGTGGCAGGTCCGGGCCCCGCGGGCTGTCGCCGCCCTGATGGTGGGGGCTGCGCTGGGGCTGTCGGGTGCCGTGATGCAGGGACTGCTGCGCAATCCGCTGGCCGATCCGGGTGTGCTGGGCGTGTCGGCGACAGCAGCCCTCGGCGCGGCCTTCGCCATCGTCATGGGGGCCGCGGCGATTCCGGGCACAGTCGAGATCGCGGCCATGATCGGTGCGACGGTCGCCGGGGTGCTGCTGATCCTGTTCTCGGCCCGGGTCAGGGCACCGGAGGCCCTGATCCTGTTCGGGGTGGCGCTGTCGAGTTTTGCCGGAGCGGCGACCGCCCTGATCTTCAACCTGTCCCCGTCGCCGATCGCTACGGCCGAGGTGATGAGCTGGTTGATGGGCTCGGTGCAGAACCGCAGCTGGATCGATGTGGCGTGGGTGACACCGGCCGTGCTGGTCTCGGCTGGTTTCGCCGTGCTGGCGGCCCCCGGACTGAGGCTGTTGTCGCTGGGCGAGGAGACGGCCGCGACCTCGGGCCTGCCGATGATGCGGTTGCGTCTGTTCGCCCTGATCGCCGCCACCGTTGCGGCCGGGGCTGCCGTCGCCGTTGCGGGCGTGATCGGGTTCGTCGGCCTGGCGGCGCCACATCTGGTGCGCGCCGCGGTGCGGGGGGATCCGGGGCGGCTGCTGCTGCCCTCGGCGTTGGCCGGCGGACTGATGCTGGTCGTCGCCGATCTGGCGGCGCGGCTGACCCCGACGGATCAGGAGTTGAAGCTGGGGGTGTTCACCGCCCTGGTCGGGGCCCCGCTGTTCGCCCTGATCGCCTGGCGGGCCGCGCGGGAGTGGCGGCTGTGAGCGCGGCGGGTCTGGAAACAGTCTCGGCGACGATCGGCGGGCGGCCGGTGCTGAAGACGGTGAGCCTTGCCGTCGCGCCGGGCGAGATCGTGGCCCTGTGCGGGCCCAACGGGGCCGGCAAGTCGAGCGCCATACGCGCGATGCTGGGCCTGCTGCCCCTGACCGAGGGCCGGGCGACGCTGGCCGGTGAGGATGTGGCGGAACTGACACCGCGAGTGCGCGCCGAGCGGGTCGCCTATCTGCCGCAGGAACGACGAATCGCCTGGAATCTGCCGGCCGTGGAGGTCGCCGCCCTGGGAGCCCCCTGGCTGACGGGCGAGGCGGCGACGGCCCGGGCCCGGGCGGCGCTGACGGAAGTCGATATCGCTCATCTGGGCGACCGGGGCGTGTCCGAAATGTCCGGCGGGGAACGCGCCCGGGTATTGCTGGCGCGGCTGCTGACCACTCATGCCCGGGCCCTGCTGGCCGATGAACCGATCGCGGGTCTGGATCCTGACGCCCAGCTGATGGTGCTGGAACGGCTGACGGCCCGCGCCCGGGGTGGTCAGGCGGTTCTGGTCAGTCTGCACGATCTGGCGCTGGCCGCCCGGTTCGCGGACCGGGTGGTGGTGCTGGATGGTGGTGAGGTGGTTGAGGACGGCGTCCCCGGGCACGCCCTGCGGCCCGAGGTCCTGCGCCGGGTGTTCGGGCTGAACGCGGTCTGGGTCGACGGCCCGGACGGGCCGCTGCTGGCCGCCCGTCGCCATGCCGTCCCGGATCGACCCTGAATCAAACCGGTCCAGACCGAATCCGCGTTCAGGGCCCGGGTTTCGCTCTAGGGCAGATAGGGACGCGGCCCGGGCGGTGCCCCACGAGCGATGTCGGTTGCGGTCGTCAGCGGGGCCGAGCCACCGTTCAGTCTGGCCTTGTACACTGCCATGTTTTCCATGACCCGCATCATGTAGTTACGGGTTTCTGTGAAGGGAACACATTCGATAAAATCGACCGGATCGTTCTGGGCGTCCCGCGGATCACCGCAGCGCGCGATCCACTGCGGCGGTCGGGCCGGGCCGGCGTTGTAGCCGACCGTGGTCAGCAGCATCGAGCCACCGAACCGGTTCATCAGATCGCCGAGATGATAGCTGCCCAGGGTCATATTGTAGTCCGGGTCCCACAGGCTGTCGGCACTGAACGGCATGCCCAGCTGCCGGGCCACGGCCGCACCGGTGGAGGGCAGGAACTGCATCATGCCACGGGCATCGGCACCCGACCGGGCCCGGGGGTCGAAGCTCGACTCCTGGCGGGTGATGGCGAGGGTGAAGGCGAGGGGCGCGGCACCACCGACCTGGGGCGGAATCCGGATCGGATACTGGCGCTCCGGCATCAGATAGCCGCGCTGGCTGGCCGTTCGACCGACCATCATGGCGGTGAAGCCCTCGCCATAACCACGCGACATGTCCATCAGCAGGGCCAGATCCGTGATTCCCGGCAGGGTGTCATCGAGGTGATAGGCGAAGACGCGAAACAGGGAGGTCTCACCGGTTTCACCGAGAATGCGGGTGGCCCGAACCAGCTCATTGGCCTCGAACCGTGCGGAATCGGCTTCGGTCGGGACCGGGTCGGCCGGCAGGGTCAGGGTGGTGATCCCGGCCTTCCCGGCGGCCAGCTGACCGTAGAAGGTCTGGATGTAGCGGGATCCCTGCTGGTACCAGCCCTGGGCGGCGGCGGTGTCGCCCCGGGCGTCGGCGGCGCGACCGAGCCAGTAGAGCGCCCGACCCTGGGTAATCGGGGTCGAGGACATGTTGCGCAGCGCCTCGAAATGACGGGCTGCCAGCGCGGGGTCGTTCAACCGGGTCAGGGCCACCCAGCCGGCAAAGAATTCCGCATCCACCATGCGCTCGCCACCCGGGAAGCCGTGAGCGGCCATGGAGTCATAGGCGGCGCGCCATTCACGGCGCTCGAGGGCATCGAGGAAATAGTTGCGCCGTTCGCTCCAAAGGGCGTTCTGCCCTTCGCTGTGGCCCGGCGCGGCGGGCAGGGCCGACAACAGGCGGAAGCCTTCGGATTGCCGACCGGAGGCACGCAGGAGGCGGACCCGCTCAAGTACGACAGCCGGGTCCATGGCCTGGGCGGGCGTCAGTCCGGCCACGATCGTGTCGCCGTTATAGGCCGTGCGCAGGGCCAAAACCGCCTCGGCAACCGAGCGTCTCGCGGGCGAGACAAGGGTCATCATCTCACGGGTCGCGGGGCCGTGGGGGCCCAGTAGCAACTGGTTCAGCCGGGCCTCATGATCCGCCTGGGACAATGCGCTTCCCCAGCGTGACAGGATCCGGGTCTGTTCGGCGAAATCGAACGACCGGGTCCGCCACCACTCCCGAACCAGGGTCTCGGCCTCGGCGCGCCGGCCGCTGCGGTCAAGGGCGTCGGCCAGGGCGATCACCCCGTAGATGCTTGCAGGTGGCCGGCCGGAGAAAAAGGCGAGGGTCGCCTCGGGGCCGGTCGGAGCCAGGTCCAGGGCCCGCTCGGCGGCGAGTACGCGCGAATCACCCCGGGGCCAGTCGGCAAGGGTCGTCTGGGCGGCGGCAAGATCGCTGAAGGGCAGGATATCGGCCGAGGTGTCGATCAGGGCCCATTCAATGAGCTTGCGCGCGGTCGCATTGCTGATCCGGGCGGTGACGGCACGCGTGCCGATGACGTCGCGTGCCCGCGCCGCCGTCAGACCCTCGCGGAAGAACGCCGCATCCTGATCCGTCAGTATCCGTCCCTGATAGCTCGCGCCGGCGACATAGGGTGTCGCCTGCGGGCTGGTCAGGGTTTCGGGACTGGGGGCGAGGATCGCCAGGGCGGCGGCCAGAGTCGTCGCAATCATGATCTTGCTGATCCCATTCATCCCGGTTGCAGCCGAACAGCCGGCAACCTACCCTCCTACATTCACTCCGGGCGATTAACGCCCGACTTCCACGCAGGACCATCGTTTCAATGACCGTGCCTTTGTTCAAGGGCGTGATCACCGCCCTGATCACACCACTTCGTGACGGAAACGTGGACGAGAGTGCTTTCGAGCGTCTGGTTGAACGCCAGATCGCGGCCGGAGTTCACGGCCTCGTGCCGATGGGGACGACGGGCGAGAGCGCGACCATGCATGTCGAGGAGCACAAACGGGTCGTCGAACTGTGCGTGAAGATCGTTGCAGGGCGGGTTCGGGTCATCGCCGGGGCCGGGTCTTCGGCCACCGACAAGGCTATCGAACTGGTCCGTCACGCCAAGTCGGCCGGAGCCGACGGGGCGCTGGTGGTGACCCCCTATTACAATCGTCCGTCACAGACGGGACTGGCCCTGCATTTCGAGGCCATCGCCGAGGCCGTGCAGCTGCCGATGTTGCTGTACAATGTTCCGGGTCGAACCGGGGTCGATATGGCCAATGAGACGGTGGCGCGGCTGGCGATCCATCCCAATGTCGTCGGCATCAAGGACGCCACCGGCGATATGGCCCGCCCCAGCTGGATGCGCGCCAATATCGATGCGGCCTTCGATCTGATCTCGGGCGATGATCCCAGCTGTCCCGGCTATCTGGCCAATGGCGGGGTCGGGGTGATTTCAGTGACCTCGAACGTCGCGCCGGAGGCAATGGTCGCCCTGTACGAAGCTTTCATGGCCGGGGATCTGGCGACGGCGCGGTCGTGGCAGGAGCGGCTGATCGGGTTGCACAAGGCCATGTTCCTCGACAATTCCCCCGCCCCGGCCAAATACGCCCTGTCCCGACTGGGTCTCTGTGACGAGGCGGTGCGCCTGCCGCTCGCGCCCACGGCCGAGGCGGTAAAACCGGCCATCGACCGCGCCATGTCAGAGGCCGGCGTGGTCTGATGGCTTCGGAAAAACCCAAGACCAAGGTGATCGCCGAGAACCGGCGGGCACGATATGACTATTTCCTGGAGGATTTCGTCGAGGCCGGCATCCAGTTGCTGGGCACCGAGATCAAGGCATTACGCGATGGTCGCGCCAATATCGCCGAAAGCTATGCCGCAGTGGAAGGGCGTGAGATCGTCCTGATCAATTCCGATATCCCGCCCTACAAACAGGCCAACCGGTTCAACCACGAGCCGCGGCGGCACCGGAAATTGCTGCTGCATCGCAAGCAGATCGACAAGCTGATCGGGGCGGTTCAGCGCGAGGGCCGGACCATCATCCCGGTAAAGCTCTATCTGAACGAGGCGGGCAAGGCGAAGCTGGAAATCGCGCTGGCCAAGGGCAAGAAACTCCACGACAAACGCGAGACCGAAGCCACCCGCGACTGGCAGCGCGACAAGGCCCGGCTGATGCGGGACAAGGGTTAGTCAGGTTCCGACGTTCAGACTTCCGGGCGAGGCCATAACGGGCCGTGCATCAAGCACACCGGGCGGAGCAGCAAAGACATAGGCGTCGATACCGTCCGGACCCAGGGAAGGGCGCCTCCAGCTCTGTTCCACCATCAGTCCGGCCACCGTCACCAGGGCGGCCAGAACCAGAATCCATACGGCGGCCTGACGCTCCGCATGTGAAAATACCCGTTCTGATTTACGCATCGTGCCCTCCAGCATCGAAACGTTAACGTCGCTTCGAACCGGGAGTTCCAGAGCAAGGATCGTACTCCGACCGGCTCCGCAGGTTTTACGATTTCAGGTCCCGATCAGGGTCCGTGCGCGCCGGAAAACAGCCTCGAACATCCCGGGTGTCAGGCGGCCGGTGTTCGTGTTGAGCCGCGAGCAATGATAGCTGTTCAGCAGAACATAGGGGCCGACCGGAGCTTCCACGCCGTGCCCGGGCGGCGCGGCGGAGGCCGGCAGACCCAGGGCCTTGAGCACATTGCGCCGTGACACGTCACCGAGCGTGACAATGACCCTGAGCCGCGGCAGGGCGGCGATCCGGGAGACGAGGAAGGGACGACAGGTCGCCTCCTCCACCGGCAGGGGCTTGTTGCCCGGCGGCGCGCATCGCACCGCATTGGTGACCATGCAGTCGACCAGGGTGAGCGAGTCGTCGGGGCGGGCGTCATAGTCCCCCGTGGCGAAACCGGTCTTCTTCAGTGTGTCGTACAGCAACAGGCCGGCGTGATCTCCGGTGAAGGGCCGGCCCGTGCGATTGGCCCCGGTGCGGCCCGGAGCCAGTCCGGCGATGAGCAAGCGGGCATCCGGGTCCCCGAACGAGGGTGCGGCACCGTTGAACCAGTCAGGATTCTGCCGCGCGTTTTCCTGCCTGTAGGCCACCAACCGGGGGCAGAGGGCACAATCCTGCGGGGCCTCGGGCGGATAGTCGGTCACGGTCAATCCCGGTCCTCCGGGACAAAGGTCCTGAGCGAAGGCGGGTGCAGGGGGTCACGGACACGCCCGAACTCGGCCAGCATGTCCGCCAGCTCGACAAAGGCGTCGGCCTGGCGGCGCAATTCGTCGGCGATATGGGGGGGCTGGGTCTTCATCGACGACACCACAGTGACCCGAACGCCCCGGGCCTGCACCGCCTCGACCACCCGGCGGAAGTCTCCGTCGCCCGAGAACAGGACTGCGTGATCGATGTGCGGGGCCAGTTCCAGCATGTCGACCGCGATCTCGATGTCCATATTGCCCTTGATCCGCGTCTGACCCTGACCGTCGGTGAAGCGTTTCACCGGCTTGGTCACCACGGTGAAGCCGTTGTAGTCGAGAAAATCGATCAGCGGCCGGATCGGCGAGAACTCTTCGCCCTCGATCACTGCCGTGTAATAATAGGCCCGCGTCAGGACGGCCCTTTCACCGAACGACCCGACCAGCTTCTTGAAGTCGAGATCGGCGTTCAGCGCCTTGGCCGCCGAATAGAGATTGGCCCCGTCAATGAACAGGGCCACACGGTCGGTCGGATACAGGATCATGGACAAGGATATTCCCGAAAAAGCGGGCCCGGTCTCCGTCAGAATCGACGGACTGCCGGATCTGGAAGATGCAGTCTTCGTTGCGCTGGGGTGCAATGACAAGGGGGCCTGGGTCTCGTGCCACGAGGCGCTCGATGCGGCTGTAGCCCGCTTCCGGTCCGAAGGCGTCGATATCATGGCGCAGTCGTCCTGGTGGCAGTCACAGGCCTGGCCGGACCCGAACGACCCTCCGTTTATGAACGGGGTGGTGATGGTGCGAACCGCGCATGACCCCCACGCCCTGATGGCCGTGTTGGGGCGGATCGAGGAAGCGTTCGGACGGCAGCGGGTAACGCGCAACGCGCCGCGCACCCTGGATCTCGACCTGGTCGCCTATGGGCGACTGAAGGGCGATCTGGACGGGCTGATCCTGCCCCATCCGCGGGCGGCAGAACGCCTGTTCGTTATGGCCCCCCTGGCCGAAATCGCCCCGGACTGGATCCATCCCGTCACGGGCACAAGCGCCGGGCAGTTGGCCGGATCGGCCACGGTCGGGCGGGATGCTCACATTCCGGACAAGAGCGCGAGGGCCGCTGGCCCCGCGTAACGGTTGCGCTTCGCCGTTTCGTTCGCCAGGATTGGGTCAATGACCGGGGTTCGGTCGCCTGACCAAACGTCAGGCTCACGGTGCGATCGCGATTCAGCCCGGGATCGCGCCTCATTCCTGCCCATGCGGCGTTGCACAAACGCGCGTAACGCTTTACTTTGCTCGGTTCTCCCCGTCGCCAAAGGATTTTCATGGCCCGCGTCACTGTCGAAGACTGCATCGAAAAGGTGCCGAACCGTTTCGGTCTGGTTCTGTTAGCCGGCAATCGTGCCCGCGCCATCGCCAATGGCGCGCCGTTGACGCTTGATCGGGATAACGACAAGAACCCGGTCGTGGCCCTGCGCGAACTGGCTGAGTCCACGGTCAAGCCGGACGAACTGCGCGAGACGGTCATTGTCACCCTGCAGCGTGTCGACGAACGTACCGAGGCCGAGGATGAGGCCGAGGTCGTGGCCCTGCTGGCCGAACCGCAGCACATGAACATGGCCGAAGCCGAGCTGATCCGTGCGCTGCAAAGCGACCGCGACGGTGGGCAGGAGGAGCGATACTGACGGCAGAACCCGCCAACGGTATCACTATACTGCCGGCGCGGCCGTCGAAGGCTCCGTCGGCTCACGAAACTACGAACAGCAAGGATCGCGTCTCTTCTGAAGACGTGATTACCCCTCATCGTGCGCCGGTCCTGCGGCAGTTCGAGCTGATCGAAGCCGTCAAGGCCTATGACCCGACCGCCGACGAGGCGTTGCTGAACCGGGCCTATGTCTAT
Source organism: uncultured Brevundimonas sp. (assembly GCF_963974615.1). GTDB lineage: Bacteria > Pseudomonadota > Alphaproteobacteria > Caulobacterales > Caulobacteraceae > Brevundimonas. The sequence continues at coordinate 67,417 of NZ_CAXBDH010000012.1, read as the reverse complement.
GCGATGAAGATGCACGGTTCGCAGTTGCGGGCCTCGGGCGACCCCTATTTCGCCCACCCCATCCAGGTCGCGGGCATTCTGACCGACTACAAGCTCGACACCGCCAGCATCGTCACCGCCCTGTTGCACGATGTGGTCGAGGACACCTCGGCCACCCGGGATGATATCGCGGCCATGTTCGGCGAGGAGATCGCCTCCCTGGTCGAGGGGGTGACCAAGCTGAGTCGACTGGAACTCCAGGCCGAGCACACGCGTCAGGCCGAGAACCTGCGCAAATTCATCCTGGCCATCTCCCGGGACGTCCGGGTTCTGCTGGTCAAGCTGGCTGACCGTCTGCACAACATGCGGACCCTGAAATACGTCAAGCCGGAGAAGCGCGAACGCATCAGCCGCGAGACGCTCGAGGTCTATGCCCCGCTGGGTCGATCAATCGGTATCCATTCGATCGCTTCCGAGCTGGAAGAGCTGGCGTTTGAACATCTGAATCCCACGGCGCGGACAGCGATTGAACGGCGGCTGGAAGCGCTGAAGCTGGAGCATGGCCGGGCCATCGCCGGCGTATCGAGCGAAGTGGAAAAGGTGCTGGCCGAAGCCGGGGTCAAGGCGCATGTCTTCGGGCGTCAGAAGACGCCCTATTCGATCTGGAGGAAGTTGCAGCGTAAATCCGTCGGCTTTTCGTCCCTGTCGGACATCTACGGGTTTCGCGTCATCCTTCAGGCCGAGGACGACTGCTATCGGGCCCTGGGTGTGATCCATCGCGCCTGGCCGGTCGTGCCGGAGCGGTTCAAGGATTTCATCTCGACGCCGAAATCCAACAATTACCGTTCGCTGCACACGACGGTCGTCGGCCCGTCCGGTCTGCGCATCGAGATGCAGATCCGCACCGAGGCCATGGATCGCGTCGCCGAGGACGGCGTGGCCGCGCACTGGGCCTACAAGAACAAGAGCTACGGCTTCGATCAGGAGGCCATGGAGCGGGATGGCGGTCGTGACCCCCTGCAAAATCTGCGGCATCTGGTGCAGGTCATCGAGCACGGCGAGGGCGGTGAGGACTGGGTCGAACACGCCAAGCTGGAAATGTATCTCGACCAGGTCTTCGTGTTCACCCCCAAGGGGGCTCTGATCACCCTGCCCCGGGGCGGTATGGCGCTGGATTTCGCCTATGCGGTTCATACGGAGGTCGGGGACACGGCTGTCGGGGTCAAGATCAACGGCGAGCTGAAGCCGATGCGGACCCAGCTTCAGAACGGTGACGTGGTCGAGGTCATTCGCGGGGCCAAGCGGGAAATTCCGGCCGACTGGCGGTCGTTGACTGTCACCGGTCGCGCCCGCTCGGCGATCCGTCGCCACATTCGCACCAGCGAGCGCGAAGAGTTTCAGAAGCTGGGCCGGGCGACCCTGGAGCAGACCCTGGCCCGGGGTGAAAAGCTGCTGGCCGAAGTCTCGCTGGTGTCCGTTCTGGAAACAATGGCGATCGCCAGCGAGGATGACCTTTATGAAGCTATCGGTCGGGGGCGACTGCCGGCCGCCAAGGTCGCGGAGACGTTGTTCCCGGCCCTGAAGGGGCGGATGAAGGCCGGACCTGACCGTACCCGGATTGTGGACGAGCAGGCGCGACTGTTTGTGCGCGGCGGGGGTCTGACCCCGGGCATCAGCGTTCATTTCGGCCAGTGCTGTTCTCCTGTCCCGGGCGACCGCATTGTCGGTATCCTTGAGCCGGACGTGGGTCTGACGGTGCACACCATAGATTGCCAACGCCTGGCGGATGTCGCCGATGACGATTCGGTCTGGCAGGATCTGCAATGGACAGCCCATGCCGAGCAGGGCGCGGTCGCCGCCGCCCGTTTGCATGCCACCATCAAGAACGCGCCGGGGGTCCTCGGCGAGGTTGCCACCCTGATCGGGGAGGCCGGCGGCAATATCCTCAATCTGGTGATGAAACTGCGCCAGCAGGATTTCTTCGATGTCGATATCGACCTCGAGGTCGAGGATGCCAAACATGCCACCACCATCATGGCGGCCCTGCGCGCCAATCCCTCGGTCGACACGGTCGAGCGCACGCGGGGATAGGCTTTGCCGTGGGCACCGGGGATCGTTATGACGATGCCCATGACCTCAGAAGACGTCCTGAACGAGTTCCGCGCCGTGGGTGCCCTGCGCGAGGGACATTTCGTCCTGTCCTCCGGCCTGCACAGCCCGGTCTTCCTGCAGAAGAACCTCGTGTTCATGGACGGCGCGCGCTGCGAACGGCTGTGCAAGGCGCTGGCGCAGAAGATCATCGCCGCCGTCGGACCGGTCGATGTGGCTATCTCCCCGGCCGTGGGCGGGATCATTCCCGGCTATGAGACGGCCCGCCACCTCAAGGTGCCGTCGATGTATGTCGAGCGTGAGGGCGGGACCTTCAAACTGCGGCGCGGCTTCCAGATCGAGCGGGGCCAAAAGGTGGTGATGGTCGAGGACATCGTCACCACGGGGTTAAGCTCACGCGAATGTATCGCGGCGATCCAGGCCGCCGGGGGCGAGGTCGTGGCCGCGGCCTGTATCGTCGATCGCTCCGGTGGGCGCGCTGACGTCGGCGTTCCCCTGATCGCCCTGGCGACGCTGGATGTACCGGCCTGGCCCGCCGATGCCCTGCCGCCGGAATTGGCGGCGCTGCCGATCGAGGATCCCGGCAGCCGTCGTCTGGCCGGAGCCTAGGAGGCGACGATGAGGGATCGCGTCCGGCTTGGCGTCAATATCGATCATGTGGCGACGGTCAGGAACGCCCGCGGCGGCGTCCACCCCGACCCGGTTCGCGCGGCCCGGGAAGCGCTGGCGGCCGGCGCAGACGGGATCACGGCGCATCTGCGTGAGGATCGACGCCACATCACCGATACCGACATTGAGGCTCTGGTCGCGCTGTGCGCGGGCTCACAAAGGCCGCTGAATCTGGAAATGGCCGTCACCGACGAGATGCTGGCCATCGCCCTGCGTCACCGGCCGCACGCCGCCTGTCTGGTGCCCGAACGGCGCGAGGAGGTGACCACTGAGGGCGGTCTGGCGGTCGCCGGGAACGAGGCCCGGATCGCCCCGGTCGTTTCGACGCTGAAGGCGGCCGGCATCCGGGTGTCCCTGTTCATCGAGGCCGATCCCCGCCAGATCGCGGCGGCAGCGACCGTCGGGGCCGATGTGATCGAGTTTCACACGGGGCGCTACTGCCATTTGCAGGGCCAGGACCAGATGAATGAATTCAGCCGTATACGATCTGGAGCGGAGTCAGCAGATCAGCAAGGAATCGAGGTTCATGCGGGTCACGGACTGGATTTCGCCACGGCAGCCCGAATGCTGGCCATTCCGCATATTCGCGAACTGAACATCGGCCATTTCCTGATCGGGGAGGCGGTCTTTGTCGGGCTGGATGCGGCCGTGCGGCGCATGCGCACGGTGATGGACGAGGCTTGCCGATGATCCTCGGTATCGGAACGGATCTGACCGATATTCGCCGCATCCAGACCTCGCTGGAGCGGTTCGGCGACCGGTTCAAACTGCGCTGCTTCACGGAACTGGAGCGCGCCCGGTCTGACCGCAAGCCCGAGCCGGCCTGGAGCTACGCCAAGCGTTTCGCGGCCAAGGAGGCCTGCGCCAAGGCCCTGGGAACAGGGATGCGCCGTGACGTCTACTGGCGGGACATGGGGGTGGTGAATCAGCGCAGCGGTCAGCCGACGCTGACCTTGACGGGCCACGCGGCCGATCACCTGGTCCGGCTGACACCTGACGGTCACGAAGCCCGGATACACCTGACGCTCAGCGACGAGTATCCGTATGCACTCGCCTTCGTGGTGATCGAAGCCTTGCCGATGGCTTAATCACGTTATACCCGTGCGCAGTCAAAAACCGCGGACAGCGGCTGGGGGACAAGGGTTACATGAGCGACGAACACAAGCCGCACGATGCGCACGAGTCCGGCCATCATGACGATCACGCTGCTGCGGCAGTGGACCATGATGCCGCACCGCAGGGTCATGATGAGCCTCATTCAGCCGTGCCGGCCGAGGATCACGCCGGACATGCCCCTGAAGATGTCCCTGCCGACCATGGGCACCACGAGGCTGTCGCGGGTCATGACGATCACGGCCATGAGGCCCACGCGCATGAAATTCATGATGACGGAGCGCATGCCCACAGCGAGACTACGGAATCCCATCATGACGTGGCCGAGGCAGCGCCCGTTGCAGGCGGCGACGAAAAGCGTCCGGTCTGGAGCGATGACGGCGATGCGCCTTTCGAAGAAACGGACCCTGTGCCGGTAGCGGCGCGCGACAAGTCGTCGGGAAAATCGTCCGGCGGTGCCGGTAACGAGTTCGTCGAGATCGTGAAGACGATCGTGTTCGCCCTGCTGATCGCGCTGGTTCTGCGGGTCTTCCTGTTCCAGCCCTTCACCATCCCATCGGCGTCGATGGAGCCCAACCTCTATGAGGGCGACTATATCGTCGTGACCAAATGGAGCTACGGCTACTCCAAACACTCCATTCCGGGCAGCCCGGGGCTGTTCAATGGCCGGATCCTCGAGCGGTCGCCCCATCGTGGCGATATCGCGGTGTTCAAACTGCCGTCGGACAACAGGACCGACTACATCAAGCGGGTGATCGGCCTGCCGGGCGACCGGATCCAGATGATCAATAACCAGCTGTTCCTCAACGGAACCCTGGTTCAGGATGTGGTGGTGAACCAGACGCAGGTCGCCGACAGTTTCGGCCCGCGTCCGGTGACCCGCCTGGTCGAGACCCTGCCCGGCGGCAAGGACTTCACGATCAATGATTTCGGCCCGGGCTTCCCGCTCGACAACACCGAGGTCTTCACCGTTCCGGCCGGCCATTATTTCATGATGGGCGACAATCGCGATAATTCGGTCGACAGCCGGGAGTATCCGGAGCGCGGCGGCGTCGGTCTGGTGCCGGCCGAAAATCTGGTCGGCAAGGCGCAGATCATCATGTTCTCCTGGTCGCCGGGAGCTTCGCTGTGGAATCCGGTCAGCTGGTTCTCGAAGATTCGTCCGAGCCGGTTCTTCACCGTTCTGGACTGATGGCCAATCTCAGGGCCGAGGCGGTCACCACATTCCGGGGCCGCCTCGGCTATGCGTTTCATGATCCAGCCCTGCTGGAGCGCGCCCTGACCCATGCCAGCGTCGGCGAGGGCGCAGTGCGGGATGCCGCAGGACGGCCCATTCTCGACAATCAACGGCTGGAGTTCCTCGGCGACCGGGTCCTGGGTCTGCTGGTGGCTGAACGGTTGATGCGGGACTTTCCCGAGGCTGATGAGGGCGACATGTCCTCGCGCCTGCACAGCCTGGTCGACAAGGTCGCCTGCGCCCGCGTGGCCGAGGCCCTCGGAGTCGGACCGGCCATGCGTCTGTCGGCCGGGGAATCCAAACAGGGCGGTCGCCGCCGCGAGAGCGTGCTGGGCGACGCCATGGAGGCTATTCTCGCCGCGGTCTATTTCGATGGCGGCCTCGACGCCGCCCGTCAGGTCTTCGACCGGGCCTGGGCCCCGGAATTCGCTGCCGCGCCGCAACGGGCCGTCAGCAATCCGAAATCGGTGCTGCAGGAATGGGCGCTGAAGCTGGGGCGGCCCCTGCCGGTCTATCGCGTAGTCAATCGCAGCGGGTCCGATCATGCCCCCACTTTCACCGTCGAAGCCGTGGTAGAAGGGGTCGAAGCCTTGACCGCGACCGGCCGATCACGTCAGGAGGCGGAGAAGGCGGCCGCGACGGCACTCCTGAAACGTGAAGGCTTGATTTGACCGATACCGAAAACCCCAACCAGCACGCCGGATTCGCCGCCATTATCGGCGCGCCGAACGCCGGAAAGTCGACGCTGGTCAATCGGCTGACGGGGTCGAAGGTCTCGATCGTGACCCAGAAGGTTCAGACGACGCGCTTTCCCGTGCGCGGGATCGCCATCGACGGCGACGCCCAGATCGTTCTGGTCGACACCCCCGGTATCTTCACGCCGCGCCGCCGGCTGGACCGGGCCATGGTCGCCTCAGCCTGGGGTGGAGCCCAGGACGCCGACGTGGTCGTTCACCTGATCGACGCGGCCTCGCATATCGCTTCGGAAGGCAAGGATGGAACGCCCGCTGACCGCCGCTCGGCCGAGGATACCGAAACCATCATCGCCAATCTCAAGGCGACCGGGGTCCAGGTCATTCTGGCCCTGAACAAGATCGACGGCATGCGCCGCGACACCCTGCTGGCCCTGTCCCACGCCCTGTTCGAAACCGGCGTCTATTCCGAGGTCTATATGATCTCGGCCCTGAGCGGTGACGGGGTCGATGACCTGAAGCAGCGGCTGGCCCGGGGCATGCCCAAGGGGCACTGGCTGTATCCCGAGGACCAGAGCGCCGACGTGCCGATCCGGGTGCTGGCGGCCGAGATCACGCGCGAAAAACTGTATCTGCGCGTCCACGAAGAGCTGCCCTATTCGGCGGCGGTCGAGACCACGGCCTTTGACGAGAAACCGGACGGCTCGGTGCGGATCGAACAGACCGTCTATGTTGAGCGCGAGAGCCAGCGGCCGATCATCATCGGCAAGGGCGGCCAGACGCTGAAATGGATCGGCCAGAAGTCGCGCGAGGAACTGACCCTGCTTTTGGACCGTCAGGTCCACCTGTTCGTCACGGTCAAGGTCGACCCGAAATGGCAGGACAGCAAGGCGCTGTACGCCCAGTTCGGCCTGGACTTCAACGCCTGATGGCCGCCGGGGTGACACCGGCCCCGGTCGACTTCTACTTCTCGTTCCGCAGTCCCTATTCCTGGCTGGCGGTCAGCCAGGTCCGGGCGCTGGCGGTTGAACACGACATCGACTTCGTCCTGCGCGTGGTGCGGCCGCTGGCCGTGCGGACCCCGGACTTTTTCAAGTCGGTCAATCCGATGTGGCCGCCCTATCTGTTCCGGGACGTGACCCGGATCGCCGAACGTCTGGGTCTGTCGTTTCGCTGGCCGCGGCCCGATCCGGTCGTACAGGATCTGGCGAGCGGGACCATCGCCGCCGACCAGCCCTATATCGGCCGTCTGAGCCGACTGGGTGTGCTGGCGGCCGAACAGGGCGCGGGTCTGGCCTATGTCGAGGCGGTCTCGCATCTGATCTGGTCGGGCGAGGTCGACGGCTGGGACCAGGGCGATCATCTGGCCCGTGCCGCCGTCGCGGCCGGACTGGATCCGGCGACGCTGGAGTCTGGTGCCGTGGCCGATGCTGACCGGCTGGACGCAGTGCTGGACGCTCATGAGGCAGCCCAGGCGGCGGCGGGTCACTGGGGCGTGCCGCTGTTCGTTTATCGCGGCGAGCCCTTCTTCGGTCAGGATCGTCTGCCAGACCTGCTGTGGCGCATCGCGCAGAATCGCCGGACTGAGGCAGATTGAGCAAGGTGGGCCGAAGGGCCGCCGGATCGAACGAGAGTAGACGTTTCGTGTTCCATGTTCCCCGACAGGCCGGTGGCCATCCGCGACTGACCCTGGCCCTGATTGCGGCGACCGTGCTCGGCGCGGCGGTCGCGGCAGGGGTCGCCTCGAGCCGACCTGTCACCTCCGAGATCCCGGCTGCAGCCCAGACCCCGGCTCCACGGCCGCCCGTTCAGGTGGTCCAGGCCCTGCCTGAATTGACCGAAGCCCTGGACCGGGTCTCGCGCGGGGGGCGCGGATTCAGCGGGGCAGTACTGGTGGCGCGTGGCGATCAGGTTCTGGTCCGTCAGGTCTATGGCATGGCCGACCACGAGCAGGGCCGCCCCCTGGCGCTGGAGTCCAGATTCCGTCTGGCTTCAGTCAGCAAACAGTTCACCGCCGCCGCCATCCTGAAGCTGCAGGACGAGGGGGTGCTGTCGGTCGATGATCCGCTATGCAAATGGATCCAGCCATGCCCTGAAGCCTGGGCTCCGATCCGCCTGCGCCACCTGCTGGCTCACACCTCGGGCGTGCCGGACCTGATGGCCCGACCGGCCTGGGGCCTGCAGCGGGTCACGCCCGCGACTTCCGAAGAATTAACTGAAGACTCAAAACAGTACCGGCTTCAGTTTCCGCCCGGAACCAAGGTTCGCTACGATAATGCCGGCTATAACCTGCTGGGGGCCGTGGTCGAAGTGGCGTCAGGGATGTCATTGGCCACCTATCTGCAGCGGACCTTTTTCACGCCGCTGGGCATGGCCGATACGGGGTCTGACGCCGACGGCAAGGCTCGGAATCTGGTCACCGGCTACGCCCATTTCCCCGGCGGTCTGACGCCGCAGAAGGACGCCAACGTCAGCATCGTTTTCGGGGCCGGAGCCCTGTATTCGACTCTGGACGACATGCTGGTCTGGGAGCGCGCCCTGCACCACGACCGGGTCGTCAGTCCCAGGGCCTATGCGCAGATGACGGCCGATCATGCTCCGAACAGCACACCCAAGGAGCGGGGACGGGTCCGGCGCGACTGGGGCTTCGGCCTGTTCGCCAACAGTCTGGGACGGCAGGTGCGGCCCGCCTTTGAGGACCGGCAAATCTATCATACCGGCAGCTGGTCCGGGTTCCGTAACCTGGTGACCTACCAGCCTGAGGCCGATGTCACGGTGATCGTCCTGTCCAACAACTACCACCAGCGCGACCAGGTGTTCCTGATCGCTGAACAGGCGATGGCCGAGACCCTGGGGCGGCCGTTCCCGACAGCGCTGGCCCGCTAGGACCGGGCAAGGACCCGCGTCCCGGTGACCGACGGAATGGCATTGTTCGTCCGGGGGGTGTCAGGCATGGTCGAGCCGTCCCGGAGCCCCGCCATGCTGTCTCTCATCGCCTCAGCCCTGATCGTCCTGACCGGGCCCGCCCCCGGGGCCGACCGGGTCGATCCCCCGGAACAGGCAGCCGCTGCAGCCCTGCAGGAGATGCATGCCGCCGCCGCAGGATCAGACGCCGAAGCCTGGGCAGAACGTCTTGCGCCCGACATGGTCTGGATCGGCAACGAGACATCGGAGCGCTGGAACCGGGAGGGTTTTCTGGCCCTGGCCGCGCCGATATTCGCGCGTGGTGAGGGTTGGGTCTACGCGGCACGCGAACGCCATGTGACCCTGGCCCCGGACCCCTGCGCCTGCGTGGCCTGGTTCGACGAGGTTCTGGACAGTACGACCTACGGGACAGCGCGGGGCGAGGGGGTGCTGGTCCGCGAAGGCGCAGACTGGCGCGTGTACCGCTATGCCTTGAGCTATCCCATTCCCAACGATCTGGCCGAAGGGATGACTGCCGAGATTCGTGCCTTTGAAGCGGCCACGCCCGTGATCGATGCGCCGGGCGAGGTCACCGACGCACCGGAGGCGTTGGCCGCCGCAGCGGTGCTGGATGCCTTGCACAAGGCGGCGGCTTTGGCCGACGGCGCGGCCTATTTCGACCTGTTCGCGCCGGATGCCGTCTACATCGGCACCGATGTATCCGAGCGTTGGAGCGTTGCCGAATTCCGGGCTTATGCCGATCCCTATTTCGCCCGTGGCCGGGGCTGGACCTACACGCCGCGCTCGCGCTCGCTCAGCATGGTTCCACTGGAGTGCCGTTGTGTCATCTGGTTCGACGAAGCGTTGGACAGTGCCAGCTACGGTACCAGTCGCGGGACGGGTGTCGTGGTGCGCGGCGAGGATGGCCGCTGGCGCGTGGCCCTCTATGCCCTGACCTTTCCCATTCCCAACGCCCTGGCCCGAGACATGACGGCCAGGATCAGGGCCGCTGCCGAATAAGACAGAGGTCGCCACGTAGCCATAGTCGGTTCGGCCAGCTAACACCGGCCCATGGATTTCAACGAGGAAGCCTTCGTCCTGTCGGCCCGGTCACACGGGGACACCGGCGTGGTGGTCGAACTGCTGACCGAGAGCCACGGGCGGCGGGCCGCCTATGTGGCCGGCGGGGCCTCGCGCAAGATGAAACCCTTCCTGCAGCCCGGGGCCCGGGTCATCGCCGACTATCGTGCCCGGACCTCGGACCATCTGGGTTCGGCCCGGCTGGAGGCGGTAGGCGAGGGGCCCAGCGCCCTGTTCGAGGATTCCATGGCCCTGACCGGCCTGGCCGCCGCCGCCGCGGTCGCACAAGGGGCCCTGCCGGAGCGTGAGCCCCATCCGGGAGCCTTTCTGGCGTTCGAAGCCCTGATGGCGGCCTTTGCCCTGCCCGAGGTCTGGCCGGCCGTCTTCGTGCGGTTCGAGGCCGGTCTGCTGGAGGATCTGGGCTTTGGCCTCGACCTGTCCAGCTGCGCCGTCAGCGGGTCGATGGACGATCTGGTCTGGGTCAGCCCGCGCACTGGCCGGGCGGTCAGCCGCGACGCGGGTGCACCCTATGCCGACAAGCTGCTGGTGCTGCCGCCCTTCATGCTGGGGGCGCAGGCGGGACTGGGGCCGGGCGACGTCGGGGCCGGACTGGCCCTGACCGGGCATTTTCTCGAACAGTTCGTGTTTCATCCGCAAAACCGGCCGATCCCCGCGGCCCGGGTCTGGATGATCGACAAGCTGGGAGAGATGGACCGGCTGTAGATTTGCGGGACCGGCGAGATCGGGATTAGCTGTCCGGATGACTGACACCGGGATCCGTCGCCGCCTTGAAGCCCTGAAACAGGAGCTCGTCACCCTGCGGGAAGGCGCGGCCGACAACCGTCGTCCGGTGGAACTGGATCAACAGAGCGTCGGACGGCTGTCGCGTCAGGATGCGCTGCAGATGCAGGCCATGGCCCAGGCGGCTGATGCCCAACGCGGACTTCAGGTGCGCCGCCTCGACGCGGCCCTGACCCGGCTGGCCGCGGGGGACTATGGCTTCTGCAATGACTGCGGCGAGGCGATCCCTGCCGCGCGCCTGGCGCTGGATCCCTGTGCGGCCGTCTGCGTCGCCTGTGCCGACGAACGGCAATGATCCACCGCTGAAGCCTGGTTGCTCTAGACTTCCGGCTCCGCATCCCTGATTCGAAGTTGCATGACCGTTCACACTCCTCCGCCCGAAGGCGGCCGCATCGTCGACGAGCCGATGGGCGACGCCCTGTCCAAGCGCTATCTGGCCTACGCCCTGTCGACCATCACCAACCGGGCCCTGCCGGACGTGCGCGATGGCTTCAAGCCGGTGCACCGGCGCATCATGTACGCCATGCACCAGATGCGGCTGAACCCGCAGGCGGCAGCGCGCAAATGCGCCAAGGTTGTCGGCGAGGTCATGGGTGGCTATCACCCGCACGGCGACGCCTCGATCTATGACGCGCTGGTCCGTCTGGCCCAGGATTTCGCCCAGCGCTATCCGCTGGTCGACGGTCAGGGCAATTTCGGTAACATCGACGGCGATAACGCCGCGGCCATGCGCTACACCGAGTGCAAGCTGACGGCCGCCGCCGTTCTGCTGATGGACGGCATCGATCAGGATTCTGTCGACTTCCGACCCACCTATGACGATCAGGACGAAGAGCCGGTCGTCCTGCCCGCGGGCTTTCCCAATCTGTTGGCCAACGGCAGTTCCGGCATCGCCGTCGGCATGGCCACCTCGATCCCGCCGCACAATGTCGGCGAGCTGATCGACGCCTGCTTCCTGCTGCTGGAGCGCCCGGAGGCGACGACGGAGGAACTGGCCAGCATCGTACCGGGACCGGATTTCCCGACCGGCGGGGTGGCGGTCGAGGGCCACGCCTCGATCCTCGACGCCTATGAGACCGGGCGCGGTGGCGTGCGGTTGCGGGCACGGTGGGAGACCGAGGACCTGGGCCGGGGCGTGTGGCGGATCATCGTCACCGAGATGCCCTATCAGGTGCAGAAGAGCCGGCTGATCGAGGGGCTGGCCGATCTGATCGACCAGAAGAAGGCCCCGCTGCTGGGCGATGTGCGCGACGAATCGGCCGAGGATATCCGGCTGGTCATCGAGCCCAAGTCGCGCACGGTCGAGCCCGAGGTGCTGATGGAGAGCCTGTTCAAGCTGTCCGACCTCGAGGTACGTTTTCCGATCAATATGAACGTGCTGGACGCCAGCGGAACACCCGGGGTGATGGGGCTGAAGGCCTGTCTGCAGGCCTTCCTCGATCACCGCCGTGACGTGCTGGTGCGGCGTTCGAACTGGCGCATTGACCGGGTCGAGAAGCGGCTGCACCTGCTGGAAGGGCTGCGGATCGTCTTCCTCAACCTCGACGAGGTCATTCGTATCGTCCGCGAGGAGGAGCAGCCCAAGGCGGTGCTGATCGCGCGCTTCGGCCTGTCGGAGCTGCAGGCCGATTTCATCCTCGATACCCGACTGCGCCAGCTGGCGCGGATCGAGGAAATGACGATCGAGAAGGAATACAAGACTCTGGCCGAGGAGCTTGCCGCATTGCAGGCGCTGTCGTCGTCGCCGGCCAAACAGTGGAAGGCCATCGCCAAGGAGCTGGAGCTGGTGCGCAAGGCGCTGGTGTCGCCACGTCGGACCACGATCGCCGAAGCCGTCGACGTTTCAGCCTATGCCCCGGTCGAGGCCTTCATCCCGCGCGAGGCGATCACCGTCATCCTGTCCGAACGCGGCTGGATCCGGGCGGCCAAGGGCAAGGTCGAGGACCCGTCGGAGCTGAAATTCAAGGAGGGCGACGCCCTGGCCTTTCTCGAGCCGGCCTTCACCACGGACAAGATACTGGTGGCGGCGTCGGACGGGCGTATCTTCACCATCGGGGCCGACAAGCTGGCATCCGGTCGCGGACACGGTGAGCCCCTGCGGCTGATGATCGACCTCGACGAGAGCGCCGGGATCGTCGCCGTACTGGCGCATCAGCCGGGGGCAAAACTGCTGGTGGCGTCAAAGGCCGGATACGGCTTCATCGCGCCGGAAGACGACCTGCTGGCCCAGAAGCGCGGCGGCAAACAGGTGCTGAACGGTGAACTTCTGGCGGCCCTGCGGGTCACGGGGGACCACATCGCGACGCTGGGTGAGAACCTGAAGGCCCTGATCTTCCCGCTGGCCGAACTGCCCGAGATGGGCCGCGGCAAGGGGGTCAAGCTGCAGTCGTACAAGCAGGGCGGACTGCAGGACCTGACCGTATTCAACGCCGAACCGGGGCCGGAATGGACCGACGGCGGCGGGCGGCGGCGCAACTGGCCGGACTGGAAGGACTGGCTGGGCAAGCGGGCTGGAGCCGGACGGATGGGACCGCGGGGCCTGCGCAAATTCAGGTGACGCCGATTTCATTGGAGGCAGTTCGGCATTCGCGCGATAGTGGCGCTTCAAGTCTGAAGGAGCCTGCAAATGACTACCTTGATCGTCGTCGGCGTCATCGTCGTTCTGCTGCTGTTCGTTGTGGTCGGGGCCTATAACCGGCTCGTCGCACTGGATCAGACCGCCAACCAGTCGTTCGCCGACATCGACGTGCAACTGAAACAGCGTCAGGACCTGATCCCCAATCTGATCGAAACGGTGAAGGGCTACGCGGCCCATGAGAAGGGGACGCTGGACGCCGTCATCCAGGCGCGCAACGCCGCGACCTCGGCCAATTCGGTCAATGACAAGGTCCAGGCCGAGAACATGCTGACCGGGGCGCTGGGCAAGCTGTTCGCCCTGTCCGAGGCCTATCCGGACCTGAAGGCCAACACCAATTTCCTGCAGATGCAGGCCGATCTGTCAGACATCGAGAACAAGCTGGCCGCGGCGCGGCGCTTCTTCAACAATGCCGTGTCCGAGTTCAACGCCATCCGCCGGCAGTTTCCGACCGTGCTGTTCGCCGGGATGGTCGGGTTCGGCACGGACAAGCCGTTCTTCGACGTCGGCAAGGGCGAGCGCGCGACCATGAACGCCGCCCCCCCGACGGTGAATTTCCAAGCGTAAGCCATGGCTGCCGTCGGTCTCAAGACCCACATCTGGGCCAACAACACCCGGTCAGCCCTGCTGCTGGCCGGGTTCCCCGTCCTGCTGGTCGGCATCCTGTACGGGATTCAGCTGATCCTGATGGGGATGGGCATGATCCAGGGCAGCGGCGGCAGCCTGGGGGCCGACATGGCCCTGGCGGCCGGTATGCTGGGCTGGACCGTTCCCGCAGCGCTGGTCGTCGCCGCTATATGGTTCGCCATCGCCTATTTCGGCAGCCAGACCATGATCGACGCCATGACCGGGGCCCGGAAGGTCGAACGGCGGGTCGAGCCCGAGTTGTACAATCTGCTGGAAAACCTGGCGATCTCGCGCGGGATGAAGACGCCGACGCTGCGTATCATCGAGACCGAGGGGATGAACGCCTATGCCTCGGGCCTGCATGAGGGCCGCTACAGCGTCACCGTCACCCGCGGCCTGATGCAGGCGATGAACCGCGACGAGCTGGAGGCGGTGCTGGCGCATGAGATGACCCACGTCATCAACAAGGACGTGCGCACCATGGTGATCGCCTCGATCTTCGCGGGGATCATCAGCGTCATCGCCGAACTGGTGGTGCGCGGACTGTTCTTCAGCCGCGGCGGGGGTCGGAACAACAAGAATGCCGGGCCACTGATCCTGATCGGTATTGCCATCGCGGCGATCGGGTTCGGCCTGGCCTTCTTCATCCGCATGATGCTGTCGCGGACGCGCGAGTATGTGGCCGACGCGGGGTCGGTCGAGCTGACCAAGAACCCGGACGCCATGATCTCGGCCCTGCGCAAGATCGAGGGACGTTCCAATGTGCGCGCGCCGGACGAAGTGCAGTTGATGTTCCTCGACAACCAGCCCGACGGCCGCGGTCTGGAAGGCCTGTTCGCCACCCATCCGTCGGTCGACAGTCGGGTCGCGGCCCTGGTGAAATTCGCCGGAGGGCGTGATCCGGGGCCGTGGACAGGCGAACCGTCCCCGCCGCCCGGCTTCTGGACCTCGGTACCGACCGCAGGCTGAACCGCCGCTATCAGCCCCCGGAGTCCTGGTCCACGAGGACGGTGGCCGGGATGTCCGGCAGACGTTCCCAACCGCGCCGGGTCAGGGCATCCATCGGCCGGAACCGGGCCTTGTATTCCATCCGGGCAGCGCCCCGCACCCAGTAGCCGAGATAGAGATAGGGCAGGTCCACAGTGGCGGCCTGGCGGAGGTGGTCGAGGATGGCGAAGACCCCGAGACTGCGCCGGTCGAGATCGGGGTCGAAGAAGCTGTAGACCATCGACAACCCGTCGCCGAGCAGGTCGGTCAAACAGACCCCGACCAGATCGCCGGGGCCACCATCGACGGACGGCTTGCGAAATTCGATCAGATGGGTGCGTACGGCCGTGTCCTCGACCATGGCGACATAGTCGAGCCAGCCCATGTCGGTCATGCCGCCGCCGGGGTGGCGGGCCAGCAGATAGCGACGCAACAGGTCGAACTGTTCGGTCGTAGCCTCGGCCTCGACCAGATCGCGCGACAGATCAGCGTTCCGTTTCAGGATCTTGCGTTGGTTTCTTGAGAAAACGAATTCACGGACCGGCAGCCGCACCGAGACACAGGCGTCGCAGGTCTCGCAGGCCGGGCGATAGGCGATGTTCTGGCTGCGGCGGAATCCCGCCTGGGTCAGTTCGTCATTGACCCAGGCCCCGTCGCTGAATGGCAGATTGGCGAAGACCTTCCGCTCCATCTGGCCCGGCAGATAGGGGCAGGGCGCGGTTGCCGTCATAAAGAAGCGAACCTGGCGATGGGGGACATGCTGCGTCACGGCGTCAAGTCCACACGCGATTTCGACAACAATTTGGCGCCGGCGATCCCATGATCCGATCTGGCGGCAGACATCGCGCCGGAGCAAGCCTGTTCGTGCACCAGCCGAAGGGGATGGTGCATCGCGATCACAGGCTGGTGTCCGTAGGCAGGACCGGGGCCTCGCGCAGCAGAATGATGGCGATGCGGCGGTTGCCGGCCAGGGTCGGATCATCCGGATAGAGGGGGTCGGAACCGGCCTTGCCCGAGACCTGATAGACGCGGTCCGGATCGACGCCGGCTCCCTGAAGGATCAGACGCGAGGCATCGGCCCGCCCGGACGACAGGGTCCAGTCTGCCGGTCGCGTGGCCCGGTTGGAACCGGGGACGGCGCTGGTGTGGCCGGTCACCGAAATGCGGTTGGGGAGCTGGTTGATAACGCGGGAAATCGCCCGCAGCAGGATCTGGGCCCGAGCGTTGGGGCGGGCGGAATTCTCCTCGAACATCGAGCGGCCTTCCTGATCGACCAGCTGGATGCGCAGGCCTTCAGGCGTCTGGTCGACGATCAGCTGTTTCGACAGCTCGGCCAGTTCCGGCATGGATTGCATGGCCTGGCGCAGGGAGGCGGCGGCGCTGGCGAAATCGGCGGCCTCGCGGCGGGCGATCTCCTCGCGCAAATCAGACTCGCTGGCGGCCGACAGATTGGCTCCCTGTCCGGTGCCGGCATTGGGTTCTGGCGGCGTTTCGGGGGCCAGGGCGCTGGCGACATCCATACTGCCGGAACTCCTGGACCCGTCCTCGCCCAGCGAGGTGCCGCCGAGAATGCCGCCCGAACCCGAGGTCGACTGGGACACGCTGGCGGGGGCGAAATATTCGGCAATGCCGCGCTTCTGCTCGGGATCGGTCATGTTGATCAGCCACATCAGCAGGAAGAAGGCCATCATCGCCGTGACGAAGTCGGCATAGGCCACCTTCCACGCGCCACCATGGTGGCCGCCGCCGACGACCTTCTTGATCTTCTTGATGACGATCGGACGATCGCTCAGGGACATGGAGCGGCTACTCTTAACGCTGTTCGTTAGGGGTAAGGTCGCCGCACGGTATTAAGAAGCGGTTTGCATGGCCGGACGAAGCCCGCGCATCGCCCGGCACCGGGGCATATTGGTATCGGTTTGCCGGCGCGCCCTTGCCCGAAGCGGGGGCCTCGCCTAGTCGTTCAGGGTGATCCAGCCCGCCGCCATTCCCCTGTTCGACCGTCTGGACTATCGCCGGGCCCTGGGCGGTTTCGCCACCGGTGTCTGTGTGGTCACGGCCCAGTCGCCCGAAGGGGCCTTTGGCATCACCGTCAATTCCTTCACCTCGGTGTCACTGGATCCACCGCTGATCCTGTGGTGCCTGGACGAAAGCTCGGAACGCCACGATCTGTTCGCGGCGGCGACGCGATTCGCGGTGCATGTCCTGCCGGTCGAGGATCGCGAGATGTCCGACCGCTTCGCCTGGGGCACCTGCCGGCTGTCACCCGAGGAGTTCGACACCGACAGCGCCAAGCCGCCGCGACTACGCAACGCCCTGGTGCGACTGGACTGCCTGACCCACGAGCAGATCCGCATGGGCGACCATCTGGTCATCGTCGGCGCGGTGCAGCGGTTCGAGAGCCGGCCCGGCGATGCCCTGACCTATTTCCGCGGCCGCTATGGAATCGCGACGGAGACGCCAGAATGAAGATCGCCTTCGCCGGACTCGGTGTCATGGGAGCCCCGATGGGACGGCACCTGATCGCGGCCGGTCATGCGGTCGCCGGGTTCAACCGCTCGCCGGACAAGGCGCGGACCTGGGCCGGAGCCACCGGCGGACGATTCGCGGCCAGCGTGGCCGAGGCCGCCGAAGACGCTGAACTGTTCATCCTGTGCGTCGGCAACGACGACGACGTGCGTCAGGTCGTGGGCGAGGCCCTGCCGCATCTGGCCGCCGGCGCGGTAATCGTCGACCACACCACCACCTCTGCCAGGGTGGCGCGCGAGATGGCGGCGCTGGCGGCCGAGGTCGGACGGTTCTTCATCGACGCTCCGGTGTCAGGCGGACAGGCCGGGGCCGAGAACGGTCAGTTGAGCGTGATGGCCGGCGGCGACGCCGACGCCCTGGCCCGGGTCGAGCCGGCGCTGATGACCTATGCCAAGGCGGTCAAGCATATGGGGCCGTCGGGCGCGGGCCAGCTGACCAAGATGGTCAACCAGATCGCCATCGCCGGCGTGGTTCAAGGTCTGGCCGAGGCGGTGCATTTCGCCCAGAGCGCCGGACTGGACACCGACGCCGTCTATGACGCCATCTCCAAGGGGGCGGCCCAGAGCTGGCAGGTGGACAACCGCTGGAAGACAGCGGCGAAGGGCGAATTCGACTTCGGCTTCGCCGTCGACTGGATGCGCAAGGATCTGGGACTGGTGCTGGACGAGGCGCGGGCGAACGGTGCGAAACTCGAGATGACGGCGCTGGTCGACGGCTATTATGCCGAGGTTCAGGCCATGGGCGGGGCCCGGTGGGACACCTCCAGCCTGGCGGCACGATTGCAGGCACGAACAAACACCAAGGGGTAGGCCGATGCGAACCGCGACAGGATGGATGGCGGGGGCGGCGCTGGCCCTGTGGGCCGGACTGGCCCTGGCCCAGACCCCGGCGCCGGTCGAGGGCGACTATGTCCGCCATGATTTCCGACTGGAGTCGGGCGCGGTCCTGCCCGAGCTGAAGATCCACTACCGCACCCTGGGCGCCCCGGTTCGCGATGCCGATGGCCGGATTACCAATGCGGTGATGATCCTGCACGGCACCGGCGGGACGGGTGCGCAATTCCTGGTGCCGCAGTTTGCCGACGAACTGTACGGGCCGGGGCAGCCGCTGGACGTGACGCGCTACTACGTCATCCTGCCCGACAATCTGGGCCACGGTGACTCGTCCAAGCCCAGCGACGGGCTGCGCGCGGCCTTTCCGGAGTACGACTATGCCGACATGGTCGAGGCCCAGCGGCGAATGCTGGTCGAGGGGCTGGGGGTCGATCACCTGCGCCTGATCTTCGGCACCTCGATGGGCTGTATGCATATCTTCGTCTGGGGCGAGACCCATCCTGACTTCGCCGACGCCCTGATGCCGATGGCCTGCGAGCCGACGGCGATCACCGGGCGCAACCGGTTGTGGCGGGCCATGCTGCTGGACAGTATCCGCAGTGATCCGGCCTGGCAGGGCGGCAACTATGTCGAACAACCGCAGCACGGCCTGCGCACGGCGGTCGACCTGCTGCTGCTGGCAGGCTCGGCCCCGATGCCGATGCAGCGCGACCTGGCCACCCGCGAGATCGCCGACGGCTGGCTGGCGGCCCAGCAGGACCGGCGCATCCCGGCGCTGGATGCCAATGACCTGTGGTACCAGGTCAATGCCTCGTGGAACTACGACCCCTCGGTCGATCTGGAACAAATCACTGCGCCCCTGACCTGGATCAACTCGGCCGACGATTTCATCAATCCGCCCGAACTGGGTCTGTCGGAACAGTATGCGCCGCGTATCCGTAACGGCCGCTACCGGCTGATCCCGAACAGCATCGACGGCCACGGCCACGGCACCCACACCTGGGCGGTGTTCTGGAAGGCCGATCTGGTGGAATTGCTGGCGCGGTCGGGCGGCTAGATCGCCGGGACGGTTTCGCGCCTCGCCGTGACGATTTCGATGCGCGGGTCCAGCATCTGGCCGCGCATGAAGCCGTCCCCCTCGGTCGGTGAGGTCGGGGCGATCAGGATGCCGCGCACGACATCCATGCCCTCGACCACCCTGCCGAAGACGGCGAAGCCATAGTCGTCGATCGAGAACGGGCGGCCCGCGTCGTAGGAGGGCGTCGGTCCGACCGAGACGAAGAAGTCGCCCGTGGCCGTGCCGGCGTCATAGCGGGCCATCGACACCGCCCCGTCGACATGGCTGAGGCCGGTCACCGTGGTCGGCTCATGGGCGATCGGCGGCAACACCCGGGCCGGGTCATTGTTGGTGCCGCCCTGGACCAGGCCCAGGTCCGGGGCCGAACGCATGGCGCGATAGAAGCTGGTGCCGTCGAACCGGTGCTCATCGACGTATCTGAGGAAATTGGCGCCGGTGATCGGTGCCTGACGATCATTGACCTCAATGACGATGCGACCGGCCGAAGTTTCCATCACCACCCGGGGCAGGGGCGGCGGCGGGACTGAAGCATCCTGGGCCACAGCGAGGGTCGGCCACAGCAGGAGCAGGGCGAGGCCGACAAGGGTGCGTCTGATCATGGGGCTGAGCCTATGGCCGGTGATCTGAGGCGACAAGGGTCCAGCCGGCGTGGAGCGTCAGGCGGCATTCCAGTGAGCGGCCGGCGCACCGCGCAGCAGGCCCTCGGCGCTCAGGTCTTCGTCAAGGTCCGGCCAGTGGACGCCTTCGCCATCACCGATCAATTCCCAGTGGCCCCTTTGCTCCGCCGTGCCGTTCAACAGTCGCGGGTACCAGGCGAGGGGAAGGGCAATGCCCCGGCCGTCGTCGAACTCGACTTTTATGCGGTCGTCATCAAACGAAACGTCGAGAACGCGGGCGTCAGATGTTTGGACTTGCGCCGAAATGGTCATGCCAAGCCTCCAGAAAGAGCTCGCGATTTGAATGGACGAGCCGGATTATAGCACCGAGTTCATGGGCCGGAAAACCTTTGCTGCGCGCCAGCGAGACCGTCCCGGTCCAGACCTTGGCCGTCGCCCGGCCGCTGGCCACATGGATATGCGGCGGCTCATTCGGCTCATGGCTGTAGAAGAAGAAGCGGTAAGGCCCGATCTGCAGGACGGTCGGCATCCTAGCCCCCCAGCAACCTTGCCGCCTTCGGGGCGAAATAGCTGAGGACACCGGCACAGCCGGCGCGTTTGAAGCCGTGCAGGGTCTCGAGGATGGCGCGGTCCTCGTCCAGCCAGCCGTTGGCGATGGCCGCCTGCATCATCGCGTACTCACCGGACACCTGATAGGCGAAGGTCGGGACCTGGAAGGTCTCACTGACCCGGCGGACGATGTCGAGATACGGCATGCCGGGCTTGACCATCACGGCATCGGCCCCCTCGGCGATGTCCATGGCCACCTCGCGCAGGGCCTCATCCGAGTTGGCGTAGTCCATCTGATAGGTCTTCTTGTCGCCGGTCAGGGCCTTGGCCGAGCCGACGGCGTCGCGATACGGCCCGTAGAAGGCTGAGGCGTATTTGGCCGCATAGACCAGGATCATGGTGTCGTGGAACCCGTTGGCTTCCAGCGCCTCGCGGATAGCCTGGACGCGACCGTCCATCATGTCGGACGGGGCGACGATGTCGGCCCCGGCGTGGGCCTGGATGAAGGCCTGTTCGGCCAGCCGCTCCAGCGAATCGTCGTTCAGGATCCGACCGTCGGCCATCAGCCCGTCGTGACCGTGGTCGGTGTAGCAATCCAGGGCCACATCGCACATGACGCCGATCTCGGGCGCGGCGTCCTTGATGGCCTTGATACAGTCGGGGATCAGGCCGTCGGGATCGGTGGCCCCGGTGCCGTTGGCGTCCTTGATGGCGGCGTCGACATGGGGGAACAGGGCCACGACCGGAATGCCCAGATCACGCGCCTCGACCGCGGCGGCAGCGGCAGCCTTGGGCGACAGGCGGAACACGCCGGGCATGGAGGCGACCGGCACCCGGTCCTCAGCCCCGTCATGGACAATCAGCGGCCAGATCAGATCGGCCGGGGTCAGCACGGTCTCGGCCACCAGCCGCCGCACCCACGGCGACGCGCGTAGACGGCGCGGCCGGGCCAGCGGGAAGGGGGCGGGGGGAAAGGGCGGGGTCATCAGGGTTCTATATACAAAGCTCCCTCCGTCAGGGAGAGGGGTTCGTTTTGCGCGCGCTTCGGTTAGAAGCACGGCTAGATCACGCCTCGACAGGATACCCCATGGACTTCGCCCTCACCGACGACCAGCGCGCCATCCAGGACGCCGCCCGTGCCTTTGCCGAGGCTGAACTGGCTCCGCATTCGGCCGAATGGGACGAGAGCAAACATTTTCCCGTCGACGTGATGAAACACGCGGCCGAGATGGGCTTCTGCGGCATCTATACCGGCGAGGAACACGGCGGCATGGCCCTGGGCCGGGTCGAGGCGGCGGTGATCTTTGAGGAGCTGTCGCGCGGCGATGTGTCGACGGCGGCCTTTATCTCGATCCACAATATGGCGACCTGGATGATCGACCGGATCGGTTCGGACGACCTGCGCACCCGCTATGTGCCGAAACTGGTGACGATGGATCTTATTGCTTCCTATTGCCTGACCGAGCCGGGTTCGGGATCGGACGCGGCGGCACTGCGGACCACGGCAAAGCTGGACGGCGACCACTATGTGCTGAACGGGTCCAAGGCTTTCATCTCCGGGGCCGGGACCAGCGACGTCTATGTGGTGATGGCGCGCACCGGGGTGGACGGGCCCAGGGGCATTTCGACCTTCGTGGTCGACAAGGACGCGCCGGGCCTGAGCTTCGGGGCCCAGGAGAAGAAGATGGGCTGGAACAGTCAGCCGACGGCCATCGTCCAGTTCGACGACTGCCGCATTCCGGCGGTCAACCTGCTGGGCAAGGCGGGCGACGGCTTCCGCTATGCGATGATGGGACTGGACGGCGGCCGGCTCAACATCGCCGCCTGTTCGATCGGCGGGGCGCGGCTGGCGCTGGAGACGGCCCAGGATTACGTCACCACGCGAAAACAGTTCGGCAAGCCGTTGGCGGACTTCCAGAATACCCAGTTCAAACTGGCCGACATGGCGACCCAACTGGAGGCGGCGCGGCTGCTGGTGCTGCGCGGAGCCTGGGCGCTGGATAACAAGCACCCCGAGGCGACCAAATGGTGCGCCATGGCCAAAAGGTTCGCCACGGACGCCTGTTTCCAGATCGCCGACGAGGCCCTGCAACTGCACGGCGGCTATGGTTATCTGAAGGACTATCCGCTGGAGCGGATCGTGCGCGACCTGCGGGTGCACCGCATCCTGGAAGGCACCAACGAGATCATGCGGGTGATCACCGCGCGGGAGATGTTGCGGCAATGAGCGAAGAACCCGAAGTCCTGACCCGCGTCGAATCCGGCGTCGGCCGTATCACCCTGAACCGGCCAAAGGCGCTGCATGCGCTGAACCATGCGATGTGCGACCTGATGATCGCGGCCCTGCTGGACTGGCAGGACGACGCGGCGGTGCTGTCGGTGCTGATCGACCATGCCGGCGAACGCGGCTTCTGCGCCGGGGGCGACATCCGCATGATCGCCGAGAGCGGGGCCGGGGACGCCAGTGCGGCGAAGGCCTTCTTCCATGCCGAATACCGGCTGAACCATCTGCTGTTCGACTATCCCAAGCCGGTCGTCGCCATCGTCGACGGCATCGTCATGGGCGGCGGCGTCGGCATTTCCGAACCGGCCGGGATCCGCATCGCTACCGAACGCACCACCTACGCCATGCCCGAGACCGGCATCGGCCTGTTCCCCGACGTCGGTGGCGGCTGGTTCCTGCCGCGCCTGCCGGGGTTCACCGGGACATGGCTGGCCCTGACCGGGGCGCGGCTGAAGGCGGCCGACACCGTGGCCCTGGGCATCCACACCCATTTCGTGCCGAGCGACAAGCTGCCGGAGCTGAAGGCGGCGTTGGGGGCATTTCCCACCCCCGTAAACGATCAGATCACCTCGGTAGCCGGTGACCTGGGCCCGGCCCCGACCGCGGCCCATCGCGAGGCCATCGACCGGCTGTTCGCGCATGACACGGTGGAGGCCATCTTCGCGGCGCTGGAGGCCGACGGGTCAGACTGGGCGCTGGCGCAGCTGAAGACGCTGAAGACCAAGTCGCCGCAGTCGCTGAAGGTGACCCTGCGCCAGTTGCGCACGGGGGCGACCCTGACCTCCTTCGCCGAAAACATGGCGATGGAATACCGGCTGGGCGGTCGGGTCGTGCGGACCCACGACTTCCAGGAGGGCGTCCGGGCCGTCATCATCGACAAGGACAACGCCCCGCACTGGTCACCCTCCGACCTGGCCGGTGTCACCGACGCCGCCCTCGACGCCCTGTTCGCGCCCCTTCCGACGGGTGAAGAGTGGACGCCACTCTGAGTCCTCTTGCGTCCGCCCCACAATCGGGGCGTAGCTGTGCCGTCGCCATTCGGGATATTGCCATGTTGAAGACCCTCCTTTTCGCCGCCACTGCCTCGGTCACCCTGTCGGGCTGTCTGATCATCGCCACCGATGGCGGTGAGCGGACTGTGGTGAGTCACAGCGCCATGGCCATGCCGGCCCCGGCCGAAGACCTGTACGCGGCGGCCATCGCCGATCCGCTGCGACCCGCGGCCGAGGTCGAGCGCGACGCCCTGCGGCATCCGCTGGCCATGCTGGAGTTCGCCGAGATCGGCCGGGGTGACCGGGTCGCCGACATCCGCCCCGGGGCCGGCTATTTCACCCGGCTGTTCGCGCGCAGCGTCGGCGACAGCGGCCACGTCTATGCCTTTGTGCCCAACCGCACCGCCACGCGCGAGAATGCGACCGCAGACGTTCTGGTCGGGGACTACGGCAACGTCAGCCGCGTCAACGGCGATCTGGACACGATGCGCTTCGACCAGCCGCTGGATCTGGTGTTCATGAGCCAGGAATATCACGACTTCCACATCCCCGGCTTCGGGGTGGACGTGGCGAAGATGAATGCCGCGGTGTTCGCGGCCCTGCGGCCGGGCGGTCTGTTCGTGGTCATCGATCACCAGGGCGCGCCGGGCACGGGCAACAGCCAGGTTTCGACCCTGCACCGGATCGAGGGTGCCTTCCTGCGCCGCGAGGTCGAGGCCGCAGGCTTTGTGTTCGAGGCGCAGTCGAGCGCTGTGGCCAATCCAGCCGACGATCATACGGTCAATGTCTTCGAGCCGGCCATCCGCGGCCGCACCGACCAGTTCGTCTACCGCTTCCGCAAGCCGGGCTGACGTCGGGCCGGGATGGCGTTAATCTGGGGTGCGCCACGAAGGCGCGCTGGAGAGTTGCGATGCGCCATTCCCTGTTCCTCGCCGCCACGGCGGCCCTCGCCCTGACCACAGCGATTGCCGGGCCTGTTACCGCCCAGTCGGCCCCGGGTGCCTATGCCGCGGCCCTGGCCGATCCGGTCCGGACCGAGGCTGACCGGGCCCGTGATGCGGCCCGCCATACCGCCGAGACCCTGGCCTTCGCCCGCGTCGCGCCGGGCCAGTCGGTCGGCGACATGATCATCGGCGGCGGTTATTTTACCCGTGTGTTTTCTGCCGCCGTCGGCCCGCAGGGCCATGTCACCAGCTGGCAACCAACAGAATTCGTGGCTTTCGCCGCCGCCTATGCCCAGGCCCTGACGGATGTCGGACTCCTGCCCAATGTGACGGCCGTCGACTATTCGCTGGCCGCGCCGGAGTGGCCTCACGGACTGGACCTGATCTTCACGGCCCAGAACTATCATGACCTGCACCTGTCCCAGGTGCCGGACGGGTCGGCGTCACGGGCCAATGCCGCGGCCTTCGCCGCCCTCAAGCCCGGCGGCTACTATGTTGTGGTCGACCATTTCGCCGTCGCCGGCGCAGACCTGAACGTCGCCAACACCCTGCACCGGATCGACCCGGCAGCGGTCAAGGCCGAGGTCGAGGCGGCGGGCTTTGTGCTGGACGGCGAGAGCGAGGTTCTGGTCAACCCCGATGATCCCCTGACCGCCAGCGTCTTCGATCCCTCGATCCGGGGGCATACCAGCCAGTTCATGCTGCGCTTCCGCAAGCCGGGCTGACAGAAAGCGCCCCGGTCCGTCTGGCGAAACGGGTCGGGAGCGGCTAACCCTGCCGCAAATTCGCACAGGGAAGACACCCGCCATGACCAGCAAGATCGCCTTTATCGGACTCGGCAACATGGGCGGTGGCATGGCCGCCAACCAGGCCAGGGCCGGTCACGCCGTCCGGGCCTTTGACCTGTCACCGGCGGCGCTGGAACGGGCCGTGGCCGCGGGCTGTGTCGCGACCGGATCGGTGGCCGAAGCGGTGGCAGAGGCGGACATCGTCATCACCATGCTGCCCGCCGGACCGCATGTGCTGTCGGTCTATTCGGAACAGATCATCGGTGCCGCGCCGAAGACGGCCCTGCTGCTGGACTGTTCGACCATCGACGTCGACACGGCGCGCAAGGTCGCCGGACTGGCCAAGGACGCCGGATACGCTTTCGCCGACGCGCCGGTCTCGGGCGGGACGGTCGCGGCCGACGCCGGGACCCTGGCCTTCATGGTCGGTTGCGACGAGGCTGATTTCGCCCGGGTTGAACCGGCGCTGGAGCCGATGAGCCGGGTGACGATGCGCGCCGGTGACCACGGGGCCGGGCAGGCGGCCAAGATCTGCAACAACATGATCCTGGGCATCACCATGATCGGCACCTGCGAAGCCGTGGCCCTGGCCGAGAAGCTGGGTCTGGATCCGGTCAAATTCTTCGACATCGCCTCGAAATCATCGGGCCAGTCGTGGAGCGTCAGCAGCTACTATCCGTGGCCGGGTCCGGTGCCGACGGCTCCATCGAACCGCAACTATGACGGCGGCTTCGCCACGGCGATGATGTTGAAGGATCTGAAACTGGCCCAGGACGCGGCGGCCAGGTCCGGAGCCAGCACGCCATTGGGCGCGCAGTCCGAAGCCCTGTTCCAGCTGTTCGATCGACTGGGCTACGGCGGACGCGACTTTTCGGCCATCCTGCAGATGCTACGCGGCCAGCTGGATCAACTGCCGAAATGATCCAGATCAAAGCGAACGGACTCGCTCTGGTCCAGTAGGACTGGCATGCGGATTCGCCGCCGACGCTGAGTTGAGAATCGTTATCAATTAAGGGTTTGCGGCGATTTGTCCTTGCGTTTGCGTGGACAGAAGAAGCCAATCGGCGCAAAAGGCGGCCGTCTTTCAGGACGGCTGCGTACCGCCCGGAGCTGAGAAGAGCTGTTACTTTGTACGACTACAGGGCTGCATTCGAAACCGCCGTCGACCAGGTCAGGAGCGAGGGCCGCTATCGCGTCTTCGCCGATCTGAAACGCGTACGCGGCCAGTTCCCGCTGGCCACGCGTCGCCGTGAAGACGGGTCTGAGCAGGACGTCGTGATCTGGTGCTCCAACGACTATCTGGGCATGGGCCAGCATCCGGCGGTACTGGAGGCCATGCAGGCCGAGATCGACGCGGTCGGGGCCGGAGCCGGGGGCACGCGCAACATCTCGGGCACGACCCGCTCGGCCGTCGATCTGGAAGCCGAGCTGGCCGCCTGGCACCAGAAGGACGCGGCCCTGTTGTTCACCTCGGGCTATGTGGCCAATGAGGCGACCCTGACGACCCTGCAGCGCATCCTGCCGGGCCTGATCATCTTCTCGGACTCTCTGAACCACGCCTCGATGATCGCCGGCATCCGCAACGGCGGCTGCGAGCGGCACATCTATGCCCACAACGACCTGGAACATCTGGAGGCGCTGCTGCAGGCCGCGCCGGCCGGTGCACCGAAACTGATCGCCTTCGAGAGCGTCTATTCGATGGACGGCGACATCGCCGACCTGGCCGGGACCATCGCCCTGGCGCGGAAATACGGGGCCATGACCTATCTGGACGAGGTCCATGCGGTCGGCCTGTACGGCCAGACCGGGGCCGGTGTCGCCGAACGTGACGGCTTGCTGGACGGGATCGACATCGTCGAATGCACCCTGGGCAAGGCCATCGGCGTCATGGGGGGCTATATCGCCGCCGACGCCATGATCGTCGACGCCGTGCGTAGCTGGGCCTCGGGCTTCATTTTCACCACCAGTCTGCCGCCGGCCCTGACCGCGGGGGCCCTGGCCTCGGTGCGCCATCTGAAGGCCAGCCCCGAGCTGCGCGTCGCCCACCAGGAACGCGCCGCCACGCTGAAGTCGCGCTTCGCCGCCGCCGGGATCCCTGTGCTGCCGTCAGAGAGCCATATCGTGCCCGTGCACGTCGGCGATCCGGTGCACTGCAAGCTGATCTCGGACCTGCTGCTGGAAGAGTACGGCGTCTATGTCCAGCCGATCAACTATCCGACTGTGCCCAAGGGCACCGAGCGCCTGCGCTTCACCCCGTCGCCCAATCACACCGATGCGATGATGGATGATCTGGTCAAGGCGATGGACCGGCTATGGACCCACTGCAATGTGGCGCGCCTTCCTGCCGTCGCCTGATGAGTGACCCGGGCGTTGGCGGGATCATCATCGAAAAGGTCCGCAACGGCCTGTATCTGAAAGTTTCGGCCATCCATGTGGCGACGGGGCGAGAAGCCTGCGCCGTCGGTCCGGCGGCTGAGCCCAAGGCGGTCGAGCGGCTGGCCATTGCCAAGCTGAAACGCGCCCTGACCCAGGCGGCACCTCAAGCGTAGCTGTCTTGCCCAACTGAAAATGCGCGCCTAGGCTTGGACTGTGGGGGGCATTGACGATCAGGGGGTTCCGTTGAGCGACAGTCAATCTGAGACATTCCGGCTGCCCACAGGGCTGGCGATTTCGCTGCTATGGGCCTCTCTGATGGGCCTCTACATCTACAACGACTATTTCAGTCTCTATCTTCCAGGCACGATCGAGGGGATGTCGGCCGGAAAATTGGGGCCGCTGGGTGAGGCGAGCGCCGGCGTACTCCTCGGCGTGGCGATCGTGCTCGCTGTCCCGGCCCTGATGATCTTTCTGTCAGCGGCCTTGCCGCGGTTGATCAGCCGCTGGCTCAATGTCGTGCTCGGTCTCGCCTATACGGCTATCGAGGCGCTGACGTTTTTCGGTTCGGTGCCGTTCTATCAGGTCGTCGTGGTGCTGGAGATTCTCGTCACCCTCGGGATCGTAGCCTACGCCCTGCGCTGGCCGCGTGGTCTCACGGCAGCATAGCCGCTTTCGTCGCAAGCCACGCTCACGTCGGCGGCTGACCACCAGATGTTGTGGCCCGGCGCGCCAGAGCCTAGATAGATGGTCTTCCTGATCAAGCCGTGAGCCCTGCCGTGACCGTACCCTTCGTCCATGACGCCTATTTCTCGCGCGGTCTGGCCGAGGCCGATCCGGAGATCGCGCGCGGCATCGCCGGGGAACTGGCGCGACAGCAGGAGCAGATCGAGCTGATCGCCTCGGAAAACATCGTCTCGAAGGCGGTACTTGAGGCTCAGGGCTCGGTCCTGACCAACAAATACGCCGAGGGCTATCCGGGGCGGCGCTATTACGGCGGCTGCGAATATGTCGATGTGACCGAGGATCTGGCGCGCTCGCGGGCCAAGGAACTGTTCGGGGCGGGCTTCGCCAATGTGCAGCCACACTCGGGAGCCCAGGCCAATCAGGCGGTGTTCATGGCCCTGCTGCAGCCGGGAGACACCTTCCTGGGCATGGACCTGGCCTGTGGCGGCCACCTGACCCACGGCAGCCCGGCCAACCAGTCCGGCAAATGGTTCCGACCCGTCACCTACAAGGTGAACGAAGACGATCACCTGATTGATTATGATCATGTTCAGGCCATGGCTGAGGCGGAAAAGCCCAAGCTGATCCTGGCTGGGGCCTCGGCCTACAGCCGCCACATCGATTTCAAGCGGTTCCGCGAGATCGCTGACAGTGTCGGGGCGTATCTGATGGTCGACATGGCCCACTATGCGGGCCTGATCGCCGGCGGGGCCTATCCGGACCCGGTGGCCCACGCCCACGTCACCACCACCACCACCCACAAGACCCTGCGCGGGCCGCGCGGCGGCATGGTGCTGACCAATGACGGCGAGATCGCCAAGAAGATCAATTCAGCAGTGTTCCCGGGTCTGCAGGGCGGGCCGCTGGAGCATGTGATCGCGGCCAAGGCCGTGGCCTTCGGCGAGGCGCTGAAGCCAGAGTTCAAGGCCTATGCCCGGCAGGTGGTCGACAATGCCCAGGCGTTGGCCGCAGTGCTGGTCGAGCGCGGCACAGCAATCGTTTCGGGCGGCACCGACAGCCATCTGATGCTGGTCGACCTGCGACCCAAGGGCGTCACCGGCAAGGCCACCGAGGCGGCGCTGGAGCAGGCCCTGATGACCTGCAACAAGAACGGCGTGCCATTCGACACAGCCCCCTTCACCATCACCTCAGGCGTGCGTCTGGGCACCCCGGCAGGCACGACGCGCGGCTTCGGCGTGGCCGAGTTCCAGCAGGTCGGTCACTGGATCGCCGATGTGATCGACTCCATGAACGGCACCGACGAGGCTGATGCCGCTGTTCAGGCCCGGGTGGCCGACGGGGTGCGGGCCCTGACCCGTCGCTTCCCGATCTATGGATAGACGCCGATGAAATGCCCCTTCTGCGGCCATCAGGACACCCAGGTGAAGGACAGTCGCCCGTCGGATGACGGCGCGGCGATCCGGCGTCGGCGGTCCTGTCCCAACTGCAACGGGCGTTTCACCACCTTCGAACGGGTACAACTGCGCGAGCTGATGATCCTGAAGCGTAATGGCCGCCGTACGCCCTTCGACCGCGACAAGCTGGAACGGTCGCTGGGCATCGCCCTGCGCAAGCGGCCGGTACAGCCGGAGCAGATCGAACAGCTGGTCAGTCGCATCGTGCGCCAGCTGGAGAGTCTGGGCGAAACCGAGATCCCGTCCAGCACGGTCGGCGACTTCATCATGAAGGCGCTGAAGGGCGTCGATGAGGTGGCCTATGTCCGCTACGCCTCGGTCTACAAGGATTTCCGCCACACCGGTGATTTCGCCAAATTCCTCGGCGACGAAGGGCTGGACGAGCCCGGTCGCAGCTGATGCGGCCGCGCGTCACCCTGAAATTGGCGACGTCGCTGGACGGACGCATCGCCACGGCGTCGGGCGAGTCAAAATGGATCACCGGGGAGACGGCCCGTCTGGCCGGACATCGATTGCGGGCTGCCCACGACGCCATTCTGGTCGGAGTGGAGACGGTGCTGGCCGATGACCCCGAACTGACCGCGCGACTGCCCGGGCGACCAGTGGACCAGCCACTGCGGGTGGTACTGGACAGCCAGCTGCGAACCCCGGCCACGGCCCGGATCGCCGGGGCCAACACCCTGATTCTGACCGCCGCCGAGTCGGTTCCGGTTGGTGAGGCCGAGATCGAACAGGTCGAGGCGATCGACGGGCGTCCGGCTCCGGTCGCCGTGCTGGCAGCGTTGAAGCGGCGCGGGGTCGGCACGCTGATGATTGAGGGCGGCGGTCGGGTGGCGGCCTCCTTCATCGCCGCCGGACTGGTCGATACGCTGGAGTGGTTCCGCGCCCCGATCCTGCTGGGCGGCGACGGACGGGCCTGCGTCGCCAGCCTGGCGCTGGCGCGACTTTCCGACGCTCCGGCCTTCCGGCGCCTTGCGGTCGAGCCCTGCGGTGACGACCTGTGGGAACGTTACGAGAGGCTCTGAATGTTCACCGGCATCGTCACCGACATCGGCAGGGTACGCGCGGTCGAACAGACCACGCGCGACCGCCGCTACGTGATCGAGACCGCCTGGGACACGGTGACGCTGGACCTCGGGGCTTCCGTCAGCCACGCCGGCTGCTGCCTGACCGTGGTCGAGACCGGCCCCGGCTGGTTCGCGGTCGAAGTCTCGGCCGAGACCCTGTCGAAGACGACGCTGGGCGGTTGGAAGGCCGGGACGCGGGTCAATCTGGAGCGGGCCGCGAAACTGGGCGACGAACTGGGCGGCCATATCGTCTCGGGCCATGTTGACGGCCTGGGCAAGGTGGTTGGGGTGATGCCGGAGGGCGGGTCGCACCGGCTGATGATCGCCGCTCCGGCCCCGCTGCACCGTTATATCGCCGCCAAGGGCTCGATCACCGTCGATGGCGTGTCGCTGACGGTCAACACGGTGGAGGACCGCGAGTTCGGTCTGAACATCATCCCCCACACCTGGGAGGCCACGACGCTGGGCGCGCTGAAAGCCGGCGATCCGGTCAATCTCGAAATCGACATGCTGGCGCGATACCTCGCGCGGTGGCAGGAGACGGCCTGATGCAATTGGCGGCCAATATGAACGACAGCCCGATCAGCCCGATTGAGGACATCCTCGAGGATGCCCGCAACGGCAAGCCCTATATCCTCGTCGATGCCGAGGATCGCGAGAACGAGGGCGACATCATCATCCCGGCC
Organism: uncultured Brevundimonas sp.; assembly: GCF_963974615.1. Taxonomy (GTDB): domain Bacteria; phylum Pseudomonadota; class Alphaproteobacteria; order Caulobacterales; family Caulobacteraceae; genus Brevundimonas. The sequence continues at coordinate 35,703 of NZ_CAXBDH010000012.1, read as the reverse complement.
CAGTTCGCCACGCCGGACCAGATCAATTTCATGGCCCGACATGCGCGCGGACTGATCTGTCTGGCCATCACCGGCGAGCGGGCCCGCCAGCTGCGCCTGCCGCCGATGGCCGCTGACAACCGCGAGAGCATGGGCACGGCCTTCACCGTCTCGATCGAGGCGAAGGACGGGGTGACGACCGGCATCTCGGCCGCCGACCGCGCCCGCACCGTGCAAGTGGCGGCAGACCCGACCCGGGGCGCGGACGACATCGTCTCGCCCGGCCATGTGTTTCCGCTGGTGGCCCGCGAGGGCGGGGTGCTGGTGCGCACCGGCCATACCGAGGCGGCCGTCGACATCTCGCGCATGGCCGGCCTGACCCCGGCGGGCGTGATCTGCGAGATCATGAATGACGACGGCACCATGGCCCGAATGCCGGACCTGGTGGCCTTCGCCCAGCTGCACGGGCTGAAGATCGGCACGATCGCCGACCTGATCGCCTATCGCCGCCGCACCGAACGGCTGGTCGAGCGGGTCATGGATACGACGTTCGAGAGCGTCCACGGCGGACCTTTCCGCCTGATCCTGTTCCGCAACGCCATCGAAGGGATCGAGCACGTCGCCCTGGTCAGCGGCAAGGTCGAGGCGGGCAAGCCGACGCTGGTGCGCATGCATCAGGTCGATTTCGCCGCCGATCTTCTGGGCCATATCGAGGCCCGCCAGGACTATGTGCCGCTGGCCCTGAAGGCGATCAGCGATCACGACGGAGCCGGTGTCACCGTCTTCCTGCGCGATCCCGAACTTCACGGCCTGGCCGAACGGCTGGCCGGCGTGGAAAAGCCGACAGCCGTCGACCGGTCGATCCGTAACTATGGCGTCGGGGCCCAGATCCTGCTGGACCTCGGTGTGCACGACATGATCGTGATGAGCTCGACCCGACCCAATCCGACGGCGCTGGAAGGCTATGGCCTGCGCATCGTCGGCTGGCGTGACATGGATGGAGAAGACCAATCCTGACTGAACCGCTCCGGGTCCTCATTGTTGAGGCCCGCTTCTATTCCGAACTGGCCGACGCCTTGCTGGAAGGTGCGCAGGACACCCTGCGCGCCCAACAGGTGCAATTCGACGTCGTGACCGTACCCGGTGCGCTGGAGATCGCCACCACCATCGCCCTGGCCGAGGAGGCCGGCCGCTATCCTACCGCGCCCCGCTACGACGGTTATGTGGCGCTGGGCTGCGTCATCCGGGGCGAGACCTATCATTTCGAGATCGTCGCCGATCAGTCGGCCGCGGGCCTGCGTCAGCTGGGGGTCAAGGGTATGGCCATCGGCAACGGTATTCTGACGGTCGAGAATGAGGCCCAGGCCTGGGCCCGGGCGCGTCTGAACGAGGGTGACAAGGGCGGCGGCGCGGCGCGCGCCTGTCTGGACCTGATTGCGTTGAGGAAGCGGCTGCGCGTAGGACTGGGATCGTGACCGAACCCAACAGCATCCAATCCGTAATCGCCCAGCTGGCCGAAGTTGAAAAACAACGGGCCGAACCGCAGCTGACCTCGCGCCAGCGGCGCGCCCGCACGGTCGCGCGCCTGGCGGCCGTCCAGGCCCTGTATCAGATGGAGCTGGCCGGCGAGGGCGTGGATACCGTCATATCCGAATTCTCGGCCCACCGGTTCGACACCGATATCGAGGGCGAGGCCCTGGCCGAGGCCGACGAAGACTATTTCGCCGAAATCGTGCGCGGCGTGGTCGGCACCCAGCGCGACATCGATGCGGCGATCAAGGTCCGGCTGGCCTCCAACTGGCGCATGGAGCGGCTGGATTCGACCCTGAGGGCCCTGCTGCGGGCGGGGGCCTGGGAACTGCGGGAACGCCGGGACGTGCCGCGCGAGATCGTGATCGACGAATATGTCGAGCTGGCCAAGGCCTTCTTCGACGACGCCGAGGCGAAATTCGTCAATGCGGCGCTGGATGGCGTGGCGCGTGATGCCCTCGGTTGACGCCGCCGGAGAGTTCGAGACCATCGAGCGGCTGTTCGCGCCGCTGGCCCATCCGGAATGGGGCAGGGGCCTGCGCGACGATGTCGCCGTGGTGCCCTCGCGCCCGGGATATGATCTGGTCCTGACCAAGGACGCCCTGGTCGAAAGCATTCATTTCCTGCCGCAGGACCCGCTCGGCACCGTGGCGCAGAAGCTGCTGCGGGTGAACCTGTCCGATCTGGCCTGCAAGGGCGCAGAGCCGTTCGGCTATATGCTGGCCTGCAACTGGTCGAGTCGCTGCGGCTGGCCCGAGCGAAAGGCCTTCGCCGCGGGTCTGAAACAGGATCAGGAGCGCTTCGGGGTCGCCTTGCTGGGCGGCGACACCGTCGCGACCATAGGACCGGCGACGTTTTCCCTGACCCTGCTGGGCTGGATCCAGAAGGGTCGGGTCGTCGGGCGCAACGGCGCGCGGCCGGGCGACCGGATCATGGTCACCGGCACGATCGGCGACGGCTATCTGGGGCTACAGGCAGTCCGGGGCATGCTGTCGCTGGCCGACGAACGGATCGAGACGCTGATCACCCATTACCGGACACCGATGCCACGGGTGGAGTTCGCCGAGCCGGTGCGGGATATGGCGACGGCCGCAATCGATGTATCGGACGGCCTGGTGGCCGATCTCGGCCATCTGGCGGAGACCAGCGGCGTCGCCATGGAACTCACCCTCGACTCCGTGCCCGTCTCGGCGGCCGGCCACGCCTGGCTGGACGGTCGGGTCGATCCCGAAGACGCGATGATCCGGCTGGTGACGGGTGGCGACGACTATGAAATCGCCTTCACGATCCGCCCTGAAGACGAGGCCGCCCTGCGGCGCGAGGCCGAGCGTCGGCTGTTGCGTCTGACCTGTATTGGTCAGGTCAGCGAGGGGGCCGGGGTGACGGTTCTCTACGGGGGAGAGAAGGTGACGATCAAACGGCCGGGCTGGAGCCACGACTAGAATCAATGATTGACATGGCCCGTCATGAGTCTGTTTCGGCGTTCGATCAGGCCCGTCGCCGGCGATCATGTTCTGACGCAACGGAATCCTAAGACGTCGGCGACATCTTGTGCGGATGCTTCGTCGGACTCTCATCGCTGGATCCATCGCCGGAAGCGCGGCCGCCGCCCTCGCCACATCGGTGTCGGCGAGCGAGGCCCAGTCCGGTGACAACACCCTGAACATCGCCGGGGTCGGCCTGCCGATCATCATTGACGGCCGTATCCGGAACTATGTGTTCGTGTCGGTCCGGCTGCATCTGGGGGGCGGACATACCCCCCAGGAGATATCCCCCAAGGAAGCCTATTTCCGGGATGCCCTGGTGCGGTCGGGACATCGCACCCCGTTCGTGGTCGCGGATAACTGGAATCGAATCAATCAGGCCGCGCTCAGCGCCAGCCTGATGCGATCGGCGGTAAGCATCGCCGGACGGGGGGCCGTGACCCGTGTCGAGGTCATCAGTCAGGCCCCGCGACGGACTCTGGCGACCCCGAGAGCCTGACCCCAAACACCACTGTTGCGTCGGCTCGATGCTTTTGGCACGTTTCCGCCGCAATTCCCTAGGGACGCGCTGATGCGTCCGTTGCGCACGGGGGGACCGGAAGGCGGAGAGAGGCATCAGCCTCCCCGCGCCAAGGGTCCGCGCGCCTGTTGGTCTGAGGTTTGGAAACGCCATGACGAATATTCTATGGCTGGTCATTGCGGCCGGGGTTCTGGGGGTGCTGTTCGGTGCCGTCCAGACCGCCGGGCTGATGAAGGCCGGCACCGGTAACGACAAGATGCGTGAGATCGCTGCGGCGATCCAGGAAGGCGCATCCGCCTATCTGCGACGGCAATACACGACCATCGCCATGGTCGGGGTGGTGATTCTGATCGCCGCCTACCTCCTGATCGGCGTCTATGCCGCCATCGGCTTCGTGATCGGTGCTGTCCTGTCCGGTGCGGCCGGATACGCCGGCATGCTGATTTCGGTGCGGGCCAATGTGCGAACGGCACAGGGCGCATCTGAAAGCCTGGCCAGAGGCCTGGACCTGGCCTTCCGCTCGGGGGCCATCACCGGCATGTTCGTGGCCGGCGGTGCCCTGCTGGGCGTGGCTGGTTACTACGGCATCCTGACCGAGGGTCTGGGACTGGACCGCACGGGACGTGAGGTCATCGACGGCCTCGTCGCCCTGGGCTTCGGGGCTTCGCTGATTTCGATCTTCGCCCGTCTCGGCGGCGGCATCTTCACCAAGGGTGCGGACGTCGGCGGCGACATGGTCGGCAAGGTCGAGGCCGGCATCCCCGAGGATGACCCCCGCAACGCCGCGACCATCGCCGACAACGTCGGTGACAATGTCGGCGACTGTGCCGGCATGGCCGCCGACCTGTTCGAGACCTATGCGGTGACCACGGTCGCCACCATGGTGCTGGCGGCGATCTTCTTCCGCGGCCAGCCCTATGTCGATGTGATGATGCTGCTGCCGCTGGCCATCTGCGGCATCTGTATCGTGACCTCGATCATCGGCAGCTTCTTTGTCCGTCTGGGCAAGAGCGGCAACATCATGGGGGCCCTGTACCAGGGTCTGATCGTCACCGGCGTGCTGTCGGCCGGCGCGGTCTGGGTGGTGATCGAACATCTCCTGCCCGGCAATGCGGTCATCATGACCACCAACGGGCTGGAGATCACGGCGAGGAGCCTGTTCTGGTCCGGCATGGTCGGTCTGGGTGTGACCGCAGCCATCGTGGTCATCACCGAATACTACACCGGCTCGACCTTCCGGCCGGTGCAGTCGGTGGCCAATGCCTCGGTTTCAGGCCACGGCACCAATGTCATCCAGGGTCTGGCTGTCTCACTGGAGTCGACGGCCCTGCCGGCCCTGACCATCATCGTCGGCATCATCGTCAGCTTCCAGCTGGCGGGCCTGTTCGGTATCGCCATCGCCACCACAACCATGCTGGGCGTGGCGGGAATGATCGTCGCCCTGGACGCCTTCGGACCGGTCACCGACAACGCCGGGGGCATCGCCGAAATGGCGGGGCTGCCGTCTGACGTCCGTCATGTCACCGACGCCCTCGACGCCGTGGGCAACACCACCAAGGCCGTGACCAAGGGCTATGCGATCGGATCGGCGGGCCTCGGCGCGCTGGTGCTGTTCGCGGCCTATACGTCGGACCTGAATTATTTCGCGGCCAACCCCGCGGAATTCCCGTTCTTCGCCGGCATGGGCGAGATCGATTTCGCCCTGACCAACCCCTATGTCGTCGTCGGCCTGCTGTTCGGGGGGCTGCTGCCCTTCCTGTTTGGCGGCATGTCGATGATGGCCGTGGGTCGCGCCGCCGAGGCCGTCGTGGCCGAGGTCCGGCGTCAGTTCCGCGAGAACCCCGGCATCATGACCTATGACGTCAAGCCGGAGTACGGGCGGGCCGTCGACATCCTGACCAAGGCTGCGATCAGGGAGATGATCGTGCCCAGCCTGTTGCCGGTGCTGTCGCCGATCGTGCTGTTCGTGGCCGTGCTGTCGATCTCGGACAAGGCCACGGCCTTCGCCGCGCTCGGGGCCATGCTGATGGGCGTTATCGTCACCGGCTTCTTCGTCGCGGTCTCGATGACCTCCGGCGGCGGGGCCTGGGACAATGCCAAGAAGGTGATCGAGGAAGGTTTCACCGACAAGAACGGCGTCGTCCACGGCAAGGGTTCAGAGGCCCACAAGGCCGCGGTGACCGGCGATACGGTCGGGGATCCCTACAAGGACACCTCCGGTCCGGCGGTGAACCCGATGATCAAGATCACCAACATCGTCGCCCTGCTGCTGCTGGCGGTGCTGGCGAGCGGCAAGATCGTCTGATCCGGCTGGACGGATCCGGGCCCTGCCCGGGTCCGGGTCCGGTCCGTTGATACGAAAGGCGCCCCGGAGATTGATCTCCGGGGCGTCTTTTATTTCGAGTATCCGTCATGACCGGAACAGGCTCCAGCCGCGACCTTGAGCCAGGTTCGGGCCCTAGTCCGGGCGGCGCTGGCCCGGCAGCTCGTCCTCAGTACGGGGCAGCTGGCTGCGGCCGATCGTGCCCAGCAACTGCTCGAGAACTGACAGCTCGCGTCCGCGGGTCGGAGTCGTACGGCGCAGCATATCGATGTCCCGCCCGTCTTCGAGACCGAAGGTCCTGACAGCCGCGACCTGATCGGCACTATCAAAGGTGATCTCGGTCACACTGCGCTGCGATACCTTCGGCAGGTTGTAGGTGTATTTTTCCGTGGTCTGGCTGATGTAGTACCAGACGGCGTCACTTTCGAAGGTCGAGGTCGTCGACGGTGAGCCCAGACGCGCACGAACGGTCTGTTTGGTGTCAGTGCCCGCGACAATGTCGGTCGGGGCGGCGTCAACATTCTGGAATCCATGAATTCCGACGGTCGGGGCACAGGCGGCACCGAGGGCCGCCAGAGAGACGATCCCCAGAAGTCGGGCGGTGGAAAATGGCTTCAAACGGGTCATGGGCGGGCGCCTGGGACAGAACAAGGTCTTTGACCTAACCGGAGCCGCGTCCTAGTTCAACGGCGCGGCAGAAAAGGGGCCGTAAAACCATGCTTCAGAATTTGCTTCGATCCCGATCCCGCTCCCCGGCCCCCCCGCGCGCCGGCGAGGCCCTGTATGCGCTGGCGGTGACCCAGGCGCGCGATCCGGGCTTCTATACGACGCTGGGCGTGGCCGACCGTATTGACGCGCGTTTCGAACTCTACACCCTGCATGTGCTGTTGCTGGTGCTTCGTTTGCGCGACGGCGGCGACCGCGGCGGCGAGGCGGCCCAGGTCCTGTTCGACGTCTATGTGTCGGCGCTGGACAATGCCCTGCGCGAACTGGGCGTCGGCGACGTTTCGGTCGGCAAGAAGATGCGCAAACTGGGCGAGGCCCTGTACGGCCGCATGACCGCCTATGAAACCCCCTTGCGCGATGGCGACGAGACGGCCCTGGCCGAAGCCCTCGTTCGCAATGTCTATGCCGGCGGCGACGAAGCCCAGGGGCTGCGGCTGGCCCGCTATGCCCTGGCCTGTCGCAAATCCCTGGCGGACCAGAGCCTCGAGGCGGTCGAACGGGCACCGGCCTGGGCGGAGATGCCCGTATGAGCAATCTTCCGGAACTGCCGTTCAGCGACCCCGTACGACTGCATCAGGCGGGCGGCGGTGTGAAGCGGCGGCTGGAGCCCGACGCCGCGGCCCGCGCGCGGATCGCCAGGGCGCTGGATCTGGCCGCGCTGGACAGCTTCGTCGCTGATATGGAGCTGAAACCGGTCAATGAGGGCTGGCGATTATCGGGACGGGTGATCGCCAGCGCTGTGCAGACCTGTGGCCTGACGCTGGAGCCGCTGCCGGTCGAGATCGACGCCCCGTTCTCGATTACCCTGAGCGAGGCGATCGAGCCCGACTCGGACGAGATCGTCATCACCATCGACGATGAGTCCCCCGATCTGATCGAGGACGGACGAATCGACCTGGGCCAATATGCGGTCGAACAACTGGCCCTGCGGCTGGACCCGTTCCCTCGCAAGGTGGGCGCGGAATTCGTCCAGCCGGAGGAACCTGCGGAGATATCGCCTTTCGCCGTGCTTCAGGCGCTCCGGCCCAAGGCCCCGCCGGAGCAAGGTTGACGCAGCGGTGAGGCGGTTGCATCCCCAACAGATGCCGCAGAGACGGCGCGACGGAGTCGAGTCCACTTGTCATCACAAATTCTGATATCACTCGACGCCATGGGCGGAGACCATGGGCCGGCGGTCGTCGTCGCCGGGGTTCGCGACTATCGTCAACGCCACGGGGGCCAGGGGGTCCGTTTCCTTCTGCATGGCGACGAAGCGGCGATCGCGGCGGAGCTGAAGCGCTGCCATCTGGGTCCCGAAATCTGTGACATCCGTCACACCGACAAGGTCGTGGCCATGGACGAGAAGCCAGCCCAGGCCATGCGCCGCGGCAAGGGCTCGAGCCTGTGGAACGCGATCGAATCGGTGAAGTCCGGCGAGGCTGCCGCTGTGGTCTCGGCCGGCAACACCGGCGCGCTGATGGCAATTTCCAAACTGCTGCTGCGCATGGCCGCGCCGGGGTTGGAGCGTCCGGCCATCGTCGCCAGCTGGCCGACCCTGCGCGGGGTCACGGCGGTACTGGACGTCGGGGCCAATATCCAGTGCGACGCCGCACAGCTGGTCGAATTCGCCATCATGGGCGAGGCCTTCCACGCGGCCGTTCATGGCGTAGCCCGACCGAGCATCGGCGTCCTCAATGTCGGTTCGGAGGACATGAAGGGTCATGACGACGTGCGCGAGGCCCACGCCATCCTGCGCGACGGTGGCCTCGACCTGAACTACCACGGCTTCGTCGAAGGCACCGACATCGCCCGGGGCACGGTCGATGTCGTCGTGACCGACGGCTTTACCGGCAATATCGCCCTGAAGACCGCCGAGGGCGTGGCCCGCTTCATCTCGACCCTGATGAAGGAGGCCCTGACGTCGGGCCTGCAGGCCAAGCTCGGGGCGCTGATCGCCCTGCCGGCGTTGCGCAAGATGCAGCAGAAAATCGATCCCAGCGCCATCAACGGCGGCCCCCTGTTGGGTCTGAACGGCATTGTCGTGAAGAGCCATGGTGGAGCCGACGCCAAGGGGTTCGGCAATGCCATCCGCACGGCTGTCGACCTGGCGCGCAGTGACTATATGACCAAGGTCAGCGCCAGCCTGCAGCGCCTGATGGTCGTACTTGAACATCCACCTGCTGCGGCGACGGATTCTGGTCCCGCCGGGGAGTCCCTGTCGTGAGTGTCACTCGCAGCGCCGTCACCGGCGTCGGCTCCTATCTGCCCGAAACCGTCGTCACCAACGCCGACCTGTCCAAATTCGTCGACACCTCCGACGAATGGATCGTCGAGCGCACCGGCATCCGTCAGCGCCATCAGGCGCGGGAGGACCAGCCGACCAGCGATCTGGCCGTCGAGGCCGCGCGCCACGCCCTGGCCGACGCCGGCCGCACACCGGCCGATGTCGATCTGATCATCGTCGCCACCACCACGCCGGACATGACGTTTCCGGCCACGGCCTCGATCGTGCAGCGCAAACTGGGCGTGCCAGTCTGTCCGGCCTTCGATGTCCAGGCGGTCTGTTCGGGTTTCGTCTATGCGCTGAGCGTCGCCGACGGCTTCGTCGCCCGCGGCCTGGCCAGATGCGCCCTGGTCATCGGAGCCGAGGAAATGACCCGGCTGATGGACTGGACCGACCGCACCACCTGCGTGCTGTTCGGCGACGGGGCCGGGGCCGTGGTGGTCGAGCCGCGTGAAGGGCAGGGGACCAAGGCCGATCAGGGTCTGCTGGGCTTTGCCCTGCGCTGTGACGGCACCAAGACCGATCTGCTCTATGTCGACGGTGGCCCGTCGACGACGGGAGCGGTCGGCCATCTGCGTATGGCCGGCAACCAGGTATTCCGTCATGCCGTGGTCAATATCGCCGAAGCCATCACCGCTGCGGCCAGGGCAGCGAACATCGAGATCGCCGACGTCGACTGGTTCGTGCCGCACCAGGCCAACCAGCGCATCATCAAGGGGGTCGGTGATCGCCTCGGACTGGACGAAAACAAGGTCATTTCGACCGTAGCCATGCACGCCAATACCTCGGCCGCCTCGATTCCGCTGGCCCTGGACGCGGCGATTCGCGACGGTCGAATCAAGCGGGGTGACCTGATCGTTCTGGAGGCCATGGGCGGCGGATTGACCTGGGGTGCATGTGCCCTTCGCCTGTAACGTGAAATTGCGGCTTTCCATTTGATGCCGCTTGCCCTTTTATAGACTCTTGGGACGGACAGACGGGGGGACAGTATCTTGAGCGACAACCACACCCTGACCCGGGCGGATCTGTGTGAGGCGGTCCATACCGAGGTCGGCCTGTCGCGGCAGGAATGCTCATCGATGGTCGAGCGCACGCTCGAACTGATCGTCGAATCGCTGGAACGCGGCGAAACCGTGAAACTGTCCGGCTTCGGCGTCTTCCAGGTGCGCGAGAAACGAGCCCGCATGGGACGCAATCCCAAGACCGGCGAACCGGCGGCGATCAATCCACGCCGGGTCATCAGTTTCCGCGCGTCGCAGATCATGAAGGGCCGGGTCCACAACGCGGTCGTCAAGGCCTGACGCCGTGGCCAAGGGCCCGAACGCCTTTCGTACCATTTCCGAAGCCGCGAACGACATCGGCACGCCCCAGCATGTGCTGCGCTTCTGGGAAACCAAATTCAGTTTCGTCGCGCCACTGAAACGGGCCGGTGGCCGCCGTTTCTATCGTCCCCAGGACATTGTGCTGCTGAAGGCGGTGCGCCGACTGCTGCATGACGACGGTCTGACCATCAAGGGCGTGCAGAAGCTGCACCGGGATCACGGCATCCGTCATCTGGCCGCCTATGGCGACCCCGACTCGACGGTCGTGTTCGAACCGGCCGCGGGCGAGGCTGGCCCCCCGGCTTCCGGCGCGGACAATGCGCGCCTGCGCGCCGTGCTGGTCGATATCGAGACAGCGCGGACGCGGCTGGAGGCCGTTCTGGCCGGTTGAGCACAAAAGACCGCTTTTGGGTTTGCGAGCGGACCAACCCCCGGCTATAGAGCCGCCTCCCGGAGCGTGGCGCAGCCTGGTAGCGCACTTGACTGGGGGTCAAGGGGTCGCAGGTTCGAATCCTGTCGCTCCGACCATCTTCCGCAATGAAGACGGTTGGTTGAAGGGGTCGCTTTCGGGCGGCCCCTTTGCAATTGGGAGCCTACTTTCCGGAGTTACCCCGTTCGGCCCAGCGCAGCAGGGGGATCAGGGGCAGGCCCCAGGCGGTGCCGGCGACGCCGTAGAACAGCAGGTCGATCCACGGCGAGTCGGGCAGACGATCACCGACGCCGATGACGGCCCAGACATAGAAGACCAGAAAGACCAGCACGCCGATCGCGGCGACGAAGCGGCGCACGCGCGGCGGCATCAGCGCTTGTTCCGGAACAGGAAGAAGCCGAACAGGGCTACGGCGGCGGCGACCAGCGAGGCCAGCACCCACAACCAGTCGTCCATACTGCTGACGGCGAAGACGCGAATGGCCAGGAACCAGCCGCAGACGGCTCCGACCCCGGCCACCAGCACAGTGCCGGACAGGCCGCGCCGGCCGGTCAGCTGATCGGCGATCCAGGCCAGGGTGAAGGCCCCTAGGGCGGCGACGATGATATCGGCATATTCCACGCGGAGGTTCTCCTGCTTGCGACGTTACATCCGTCGATTGCGACTCGATCTGGTCACAGGAGGCGGGCATACCGCCTGTGTCCTGACGCAGCCAACGGTGCGCCGGGCATTGTATCGAGCGGAACAGCGGGCGTCGAATGAAGCGTTTTGGCATTGATCGCAGTCCGGCGGTGGCAATCTGGCTTTTTGCCTGCGCCGCGCTGGTGTTCGCGATGGTCGTGGTCGGCGGGATCACCCGGCTGAGCGGGTCGGGTCTTTCGATCACCGAATGGAAGCCTCTCATCGGAGCCCTGCCGCCGATGAACGCCGCCGACTGGTCCGAGGCCTTTGCCCGCTACAAGGCCATTCCCCAGTACAGCCAGGTCAATGCAGGCATGAGTCTGGGCGAGTTCCAGGACATCTTCTGGTGGGAATGGACGCACCGTCTGCTGGGGCGTCTGGTCGGCGTGGCCTTCGCCCTGCCGTTTCTGGTGTTCCTGGGGCTGAAGATGGTGCCGCGGCGGCTGATCTGGCGGTGCGGCGTGCTGTTGGGTCTGGGCGGCCTGCAGGGGCTGATCGGCTGGTGGATGGTGTCCAGCGGTCTGGCCGAGCGGGTCGATGTCGCGCCGGAGCGGCTGGCGATCCACCTCGGCCTGGCCCTGCTGATCTTCATCGGCCTGATCTGGACCGGGCTGGAAGCCCTGTTCGGCGAGGAAGTCACCCGACCGCCGGTGGGCTGGAGTCGGGCGGCGGCCTTGTTGCTGGGGGCAGTGTTCGTCCAGTGCCTGCTGGGGGCGCTGGTGGCCGGAGCCAAGGCCGGTTTCGTCTATACCGACTGGCCGTTGATGAACGGAGCCCTGCTGGCACCGGTCGACTGGAGCCGGGGCAGTCTGGCCTTTCTGCACGACCAGGCCCTGGTGCAGTTCGATCACCGGCTTTGGGCCTATGCCCTGCTGATCGCCGGCACGGCCTATGCGATCCAGACCTGGCTGGAGCGTCAGGCCGAGGGTCTGGGCGCGGCCGCCTATACGGTCGCCGGAGCCCTGTGGCTGCAGGCCCTGCTGGGCATCGCCACCCTGATCACCGGCGTGCCCCTGTGGCTGGGCGCGCTGCATCAGGCGGGGGCCGTGCTGGTGCTGCTGGCCGCGACCGTCAATCTATGGATGGTCCGGCGCTCGCGGGCCCGGGTGTTTACGTCCGGATGGCGTCCCAGGGGCCGGTGATGGCCAGGGTGATGCCGGGGTACTGGATATTGACGAACAGGGTGCCGCCGTCGGGCGAGAAGACCGCGCCGGCGAATTCGGAATTGCCGAGGAAGACGTTGCGCCCGAGCGTGTAGAGCTTGCCGTCCGGGGTGACGCCCTTCAGGTGATTGCGGATGTCGCTGGAATAGTTGTCCTCGCAGACAATCAGATGCCCCCATGGCGCGACGGTGATGTTGTCGCACATATTCATCGCCTTCTCGTCGGTCGATTCGACGAACAGCTGGATACGGCCGGGGCGCAGACGCTCGCCCGGATTGCCCTCGAAGCGCGACGGCACGTAGCGCAGGATCTGGCCGCGCTGGATCGGCCCGCCCGAGGTGGCGGTCAGATACATCTCGCCGTCGCCCCAGTGGATGCCCTCACCGCGCGAGACCAGGGTGGCCCCGCCGGCATGACCGCGTTTGCGCAGGTCGTCATCGGGACTGTCGACGTCCTCCATGTCGATCCACACCACCTCGCGCCAGTCACCGACCGACCACAGACGATCGGTGTGGTTCGAGGAGTCCGAGCCGCGCGCATTGCGAAAGCCCATGGCCTGAAGCCGTCCGCCGTCGATCAATTTGCCGGGGGTGGTGGGGATGAAGCGGTAGAACAGGCCGTCGACCTTGTCCTCGGTCAGATAGAGGATGCCGGTGCGCGGATCGACGCAGACGGCCTCATGGTCAAAGCGGCCCATGGCCTTGAGCGGCACCGGATCGACCAGACCCGTGGCGGTGGCCGGAACCTCGAAGACATAGCCGTGCGGCTTCAGCACATCGGCGTTGCCGGGCTTCATCTCGGTTTCCTCGCACGACAGCCACGAGCCCCACGGGGTGGCCCCGCCGGCGCAATTGGTGCTGGTCCCGGCCAGGCTGAGGTGCTGACGGACGGTCTCGCCCGTGGCCATGTCATAGACCAGGGTGGTGGTGCCGCCGGGCAGGGGGCGGCCATCCCGGTAGGTGTCATAGGCCTTGTCGACATCGAGCAGGCCGATCCGCTCCTGATGATAGCCGCCGGGGCCCCAGTTGCGATGCATCGCCGACGTGCCCTTGAGCTCGTGGTTACGCACCAGGGCGACGCGGCTGCCTTCGAGAGCGAAACAACCCATGCCGTCGAACTGGCCGGGCACCAGCAGGCCGTCGTCCATAGTCTCGCCGCCCTGGGAGATGACGCGGTAGGTGAACCCGGCCGGGAGATCGAGCACGCCGTTGGGATCGGCGATCAGCGGTCCATAACCCTCGACCTCATTGACATAGGTCTCGGACGCCGCGTCGGTGCGGGCCAGGGCATTCCGGGCCAAACCGGCAAAGGCGAGGGCGGCGGCCCCGGTGGTGAGCAGGCCGCGGCGGTGCAGACGCATGAAAGGACTCCGGAAAACTGGAGAAGGCTTATGACTCCGCGATCTGAAGCCGTCATCATGGTTCTGTGACGCCATTCCACGCCACAGACCGTTGAAATGACGAAAATTGATGAGGTATTTTAATACCTCTCTAAGTTTATTATTTAGAATCAATACGCTTCGGCAATTGTCGGTACACAACATGCATTGACCGCCACCGATGCATCCTCTATCAGCGCGCCTTCCGCTCGTGCCATCCGGTTCGGGCCATACCGTTCGTCTCCCCAGGAACCCACGTCATGCTGAAGAGCACTACGGCTGCCTTGAAGCCGGCCGACGTTGTGAAGAAGTGGATCGTCATCGACGCCGAAGGCGTCGTGGTCGGTCGTCTCGCAACGTTCATCGCCATGCGTCTGCGCGGCAAGCACCGCCCGGACTACACCCCCCACGTCGACAGCGGTGACCATGTCATCGTCGTCAACGCCGACAAGGTGGTGTTCACCGGCAAGAAGCTGACCGACAAGATCTACTATCGTCACACCGGTCACCCGGGCGGCATCAAGTCGACCACCCCCCAGAAGGTCCTGAACGGCCGCTTCCCCGAGCGCGTGCTCGAGAAAGCCGTCGAGCGCATGCTGCCCAAGGAAAGCCCCCTGGCCCGTGCCCAGATGACCCATCTGCGTCTGTTCTCCGGTCCGAGCCACACGCACGAAGCCCAATCGCCCGAGACCGTCGACTTCAAGTCGATGAACTCCAAGAACACCCGGAGCGTCTGAGAATGACCGACGTCACCAACGAAGCGACGGCCGCAACCGGTTTCGACGCCCTGCAGGGCCTCGGCACCAACGACGGCTCGAACGACGCCCCCGTCTACGTCCAGAAGCTGGACGCCCAGGGTCGCGCCTATTCGACCGGCAAGCGCAAGAACGCCATCGCCCGCGTCTGGCTGCAGCGCGGCACCGGCAAGATCACCATCAACGGCAAGGATCAGCTGCAGTATTTCGCCCGCGAAATCCTGCGCATGATGATCGCCCAGCCGCTGACCGTCGCCGACCGCGAGACCCAGTATGACGTGGTCTGCACCGTCGAGGGTTCGGGCCTGTCCGGTCAGGCCGGTGCCATTCGCCACGGCCTGTCGCACGCCCTGACGCATTTCGAACCCGAGCTGCGCAAGGTTCTGAAGCCGCACGGCTTCCTGACCCGCGACAGCCGCGTCGTCGAGCGCAAGAAGTACGGTCGGGCCAAGGCTCGCAAATCCTTCCAGTTCTCGAAGCGCTAAACCGTTTCATCGGTTATGGATTGGGGGCGTTCCGGGAAACCGGAGCGCCCTTTTTTCGTTCAACCTTCTCATCCTGACCGGAGCGGGAATGGAGATGAAATGACCGCAATTTCCCACCTCCCGACCTTGCTGGCGACGATGCAGCCCCGGCTGAGCGCGGAAAGCTTCGTTTTCTGCGCCTTGCCTGACTGCGACTGGATGCGGGTCGCGGCGCTGGACCCCGTGGTGGTCGTGCGCGAGATCGAGGCCCTGACCGTGGTGGTGACGCTCGCGACGGCCAAAGAGCACGGGCTGCCGACGGCACCGGCGATGCGGCGGATCACCCTCGATGTCCATTCCGATCTGGAGGCCGTGGGCCTGACGGCAGCGTTTGCGGCGGCCCTGACCGAGGCCGGGATCAGTGCCAATGTCGTGGCGGGCTATCATCATGACCATATTTTCGTGCCGGACAGTCAGGCAGAGGGTGCCATGCGCGCGCTTGAAGCGCTGCAGGCGCGGGCGGTTGAGGACACGACGGTATGACCCACACCATCTTCATCGACGGCGAGGCCGGAACGACCGGTCTCGAGATCCGCGAGCGGCTGGAGGCGCGCGGCGATCTGGAGCTGATCCTGCTGGGCGACCAGCGGCGTGACGTCGCAGCGCGGCGTGAGGCGCTGAACAGCGCCGATGCGGTGATCCTGTGTCTGCCCGACGAGGCGGCGATCGAGGCCGTGGCCATGATCGACAATCCGAAGGTGCGGGTCATCGACGCCTCGACTGCCTATCGCGTCGCCCCGGGCTGGACCTATGGCTTCGCCGAGATGGCGGCGGGGCAGGGCGGGCGTATCGCCGCCTCGACCCGGGTGTCGAACCCCGGCTGCTATCCGACCGGCTTCATCGGCCTGATGCGGCCGCTGGTGCAGACCGGGCTGGTGCCGACCGGCTGGCCGGTGACGGTCAATGCCGTGTCCGGCTATTCCGGCGGCGGCAAGACGATGATCGCCGAGTTCGAGGGCGCGGACCCGCCGGCCTACCGGGCCTATGGCCTGGGCCTGCGGCACAAGCACGTGCGCGAGATGACCCGCCATGCGGGGTTGGAAAACCCGGTGCTGTTCGCCCCGGCCGTGGGCAATTATCGTCAGGGGATGCTGGTCGAGGTGCCGCTGCACCTGTCAGCCCTGCCCGAGACGCCGTCGATCGAGCGGCTGCATGGGGCCCTGGTCGAGGCCTATGACGGGGCCCGCTTCGTCGAAGTCATGGATCTGGACGACAGCGAGGCCATGACCGGGATCGACCCGGAAGGGCTGAACGGCACCAACCGGATGCGGCTGCATGTGTTCGGCGACCGCGACGGCGGTCAGGCCCGGCTGGTGGCCCTGCTGGACAATCTGGGCAAGGGGGCCTCGGGCGCAGCGGTGCAGAACCTGAACCTGATGCTGGGGCTGGACGAGGGCAGCGGGCTGACGTGATCCTTCTCCCCTTGCGGGAGAAGGTGGCCGAGCGCAGCGAGGTCGGATGAGGGGTCTCTCCGGAATTGGCGGCTCACCGGCAGTCGATGACTCTCCGCACCGGCGTGACCCCTCATCCGTCAGCCTTCGGCTGCCACCTTCTCCCACAAGGGGAGAAGGACGCGTAGATGAAACCTCCCGGCTCTTTCCGTCGTATACAGGGGTATGACCCAGATCGTCCCGCATCGCCGCACCCTGCTGTCCAGCGTCGGCGCGCTGGCCCTGTCGGCCTGCTCCCCCGGGAAGGCCGCAGCGTCCGAGCGGCAATATGCCGACTCGCCGTTTCGGCAACGGACCGAAGCCCAGTGGCGCGAACGGCTGCCGACGGCCAGTTTCAATGTGCTGCGCCGCGAGGCCACGGAACAGCCCTACACCAGCCCGCTGAATGACGAGCACCGGCGCGGCACCTTCGTCTGCCGCGGCTGTGACCTGCCGCTGTTCCGCTCGCGCTGGAAATACGACAGTCGCACCGGCTGGCCCAGTTTCTATGACGTCATCGCCGCCAACATCGGCACCAAGCGCGACTTCGCCATCGGCATCCCGCGCACCGAATACCACTGCGCCCGTTGCCTCGGCCATCAGGGCCACATCTTCGATGACGGGCCGCGGCCGACCGGAAAACGTTATTGCAACAATGGTGTGGCGTTGAGTTTTCAGCCGGCCTGACGGGCCTTGAGCGCCGATTCCACTGTGCTGCCCAGCCAGATGGCGGCGATCAGCACCAGCAGGCCGTAGTCGTGGCCCGGAAAGATCAGGGGCACGGCGGCGGACAGGATCACCATCAGCGGGAACAGGCTGGCCCAGACGGCCGTCGTGGCCGCCTCGGCATGGATCATCGGCGGTCGGTTCCAGCCCCGACGCCGGCTCCAGAAACCGTTCAGCACCACGAACCCCACGGAACAGACCAGGGCGAGCAGGACATATTTCAGACCCGCGCCCGGCTCGCCGAACACCGAGGCCGTGGTGATCAGCAAGGCCACACCGACACCGGTGGTGACGGCCAGCAACAGGTTCGGCTCGATGCGGATCAACTCTTCACCTTCACATAGGACCCCGGAGCCGGTTCGATCGGCTTCAGCGGGCCTTTTTTCGGATCACGGGCCGCAACCCAGTCGCCCGAGCGCGCGTGCAGCCATTCGGCCCAGTGGGTCCACCAGCTGCCCGGGTGTTCGACGGCGGCGGCCTGCCATTCCGCCAGGGTGGCGGGCAGGGCGGCGTTGATCCAGTGCTGGTATTTGTTGGCCGCGGGCGGATTGATGACCCCGGCGATATGGCCCGATCCGGCCAGGGTCAGGGTCACGGCGGCGTTGGTGAAGGCCCGGGCCGAACGATAGACCGAATTCACCGGCGCGATATGGTCCTCACGACTGGCCTGGAAATAGAGGGGTATGGTGACCTTGGTCAGGTCGACGGTCTCGCCACCGATTCTAAATTCCCCTTTGGACAGAAGGTTCTTTCCGTACATGCTACGCAAATAGTTCATGTGCAGCGCCTTGGGCATCCGGGTCTGGTCGGCGTTCCAGAACAGCAGGTCAAACACCGGCGGATCCTTGCCCATCAGATAGTTGGACACGAAGAAGGACCAGATCAGGTCATTGGCCCGCAGGGCATTGAAGGTGTCGGCCATCGAGGCCCCGGGCAGGACCCCGCCGGCCGCGTCCATCATCTGCTCGATCTGGTTCAGCCAGTGCTCGTCAGTGAACAGCAGCAGGTCACCGGCCTCGGCGAAATCGTGCTGGGCGGCGAAAAAGGTCGTGGCGTTGACCCGCTTGTCACCCTTGGCCGCCATATGGGCCAGGGCCGCCCCCATCAACGTGCCCCCGATGCAGTAGCCGACGGTGTTGAGCCGGTCGGTGCCGCACTGGTCCATGACCTTCTGCGTGGCGCGGTAGATACCCTTTTCCAGATAGTCGTCGAAGCCCCAGCCGGCCTTGTCCCTGTCCGGATTAACCCAGGAACAGACGAAGACGGTGAAGCCCTGGGCCGAGAGCCAGCGGATCATCGAATTCTGCGGCTGCAGGTCGAGGATGTAGAATTTGTTGATCCACGGCGGGAAGATCAGCAGCGGGATGGCGCGCTGTTTGTCGGTGGCGGCGTCGTACTGGATCAATTCAAACAGCTCATCGCGCCAGACCACCTGACCCGGGGCGGTGGCGACGTTTTCACCGACGACGAATTTGCCGTAGTCAGCCTGGCTGATCTTCAGCTTGCCGGCACCGCGCTCCATGTCCGCGGCGAAATTCTGCATACCCTTGACCAGCGACTCGCCGTTGGACTCGGCCATGGCCTTCAGCGCCGCCGGATTGGAGGCCAGGAAGTTCGACGGTGAAAAAGCGTCGGTCAGCATCCGGGTGAAGAATTCAGCGCGGCGCTTCACCATCGGATCGATGTTCTCGACCCCGGCGACGAGGCCGTTCAGCCAGTCGGACGTCACCAGATAGGACTGGCGCATGACGTCGAAGGCCGGGTTCTCGGACCAGGCGGGGTCCTTGAAGCGTTTGTCTGACGACGTCGGCGGCGGCACCGTCTCGCCGGCCGCCTGACGGGTAGTGCGGGACCACAGGTCCATATAGCGACCGAACAGATCGGCCTGTGCGGCGAACAGTTTTTCCGGCTGGGCCGCGAGGCCGGTCATCACCTCGGTCATGGCCGGGCCGACATTGAACGGATCGGCCGAGGGTGTGGAGCGGCTCTCCGCCTGACTGGCCGCGGCTCCGGCAAAGGCAGCCTGGGCCGTCATCGCCGCCCGGGCCAGATTCAACGACAGGGTCTCGATCATCTGGCGTTGATCCGCCCCGATACCGGCGAGCGGGTCGGGCGCGGCTTGTGGCGGCGGAGGAGGAGGTGGTGGCGTTTCGGGGCGCGGCGGCGGCGGTTTCGCCGCAGCGGCTTTCGGCTTGCGCGGCTTGGCCGAAGTCGGTCGGCCGGATTTCCGCGGTGCGCGCTTCGGTACGGCGACGGGGTCGGCCGCGGGTTTTGAAGGGCGTTTGGCCATGGGTTGAATCCCGGGATTCGTCAGATGCGGTCACAGGGCAGACGCGTCGCCCTTCCGCCGTCCCCGATCATGGCATATGACCGGGTCCGAAATGAACGCGTCACACCGGAAAAAGATGAGCGGCCTCCTTGCGGGGCTCATGATCGGCAGTCTCGGGGGCTGTGCCGGGGCGTTCGACGCCGCACCCGGGGTGGCGGACGCCCCGGTCGACAGCCTGATCGCCGAACACCGCGTCTATCCGCGCTGGGAAGACTTTCCATCGTCGCCCGAGGGGCTGCCGACGGCGGCCCGGCTGGCCGAGCAGGTCGCCGCGCTGAATGATTCGGGGGCGTCACTGGCCGGGGACGTGGCGCAACTGGAATGGACCCTGTCTGATCCCGAAGCCTTTGCCGCGGCAATCATCGCCCGGATCAACGCCGCCGACGTCAGCCCGGACACGGTCCGGACCCAGGCCGAGGTCGAGGCCTTCGCAGCGCGGCTGCGCGAACGGGGCCGCGCGCCGCCGCCGATCGATCGGCACTGACCCCCTTTTCAGATTATCCGGACGACAGGGGCCGGAATCACCGTCTCAGGAGACCGCCCATGGCCGATCAGGCCCCCTATCCCGCCACCCTCGCCGCGGACGCCGCCCAGGTCACCGAACTGGCCGCGATCGCCTCCCATGCCGGGGTCGGACGGGGTGATGAGAAGGCGGCCGACCAGCTGGCCGTAGACGCGATGCGTACGGCGCTGAACCGGCTGGATATCGACGGCAAGATCGTCATCGGCGAAGGCGAACGCGACGAGGCCCCAATGCTGTACATCGGCGAGAAGGTCGGCACCGGCAAGGGACCGGCCATCGACATCGCCCTCGACCCGTTGGAGGGCACGACCCTGACGGCCAAGGCCATGGCCAACGCCCTGTGCGTGCTGGCTATGTCGCCGGGCGGTGGCATGCTGCATGCGCCCGACACCTATATGGACAAGATCGCCATCGGACCGGGCTACAAGCCGGGTCTGGTCGATCTGGACATGAGCCCGCAGGACAATGTGCGGGCCCTGGCCGGGGCCAAGGGCGTGTCCCCCGACGAGATCACCGTCTGCGTCATGGATCGCCCGCGCCACGCCGAACTGATCGCCGCCCTGCGCGAGGTCGGGGCCAAGGTGATGCTGATCACCGACGGCGATGTGGCCGGCGTGATCCACACCGCCGAACCGGAGACCGGCATCGACCTGTATCTGGGATCGGGCGGGGCCCCCGAAGGGGTGCTGGCGGCGGCGGCGCTGAAATGCGTCGGCGGTCATTTTCAGGGCCGGCTGATCTTCCGCAACGACGATGAGCGGGCCCGGGCAGAAAAAACCGGGGTCAGCGACTTCGGACGCAAATATGACCTGCACGAACTGGTCTCCAAGGACGCCATCTTCGCCGCCACCGGCGTGACCAAGGGGGCCATGCTGGACGAGGTCAGGATCGTAGGCGGTTTCGTCACGACCCACACGCTGGTGATGGATTCCAGCACCCGCACGGTGCGCCGCATCCGTACGACGCGTCCGGTCTGATGGCCGAGGGCGGGCCCGTTCCGGCCGCCGAACCCGCCTTTCTGGGGGTGACCCGATCGCTGTCCGGACGGGTCTGGCGGCAGCGCCCGGCCGAGGCCGCGACCATCCGCGCCCATATGCAGGCGCTGGAGCTGGAGGAACCGCTGGCCCGGGCCCTGGCGGCGCGAGGCGTGCGCGCTGACCAGGGCGCGGACTTTCTGAACCCGACGCTGAAGGCGCTGTTCCCCGACCCGTCCAGCTTCATGGACATGGACGCCGCGGCCGGGACCATCCTCGACTCGATCGAGAGTGGGGCCGCCATCCATGTCTTCGCCGACTATGACGTCGACGGGGCCTCAAGCGCAGCCCTGCTGGTGCGCTGGTTCCGGGCCCTGGACGTGGCCCTGCCCATCTATGTGCCGGACCGGATGACCGAGGGCTACGGCCCCAGCCCGAAGGCCTTCGACACCTTGAAGGCGTCCGGTGCCGAACTGGTCATCACCGTCGATTGCGGCGCGGCTGCCAATGAAGCGGTGGCCCATGCCTCGGCCATCGGGCTGAAGGTCGTGGTCATCGACCACCATATGATGCGCGAACAGCCGCCGGTCTGCGCCGCCGTGGTCAATCCGAACCGGCCCGGCTGCAATTCGGGACAGGGCAATCTCGCCGCGGCCGGGGTCGTGTTCGTGCTGCTGGCGGCGCTGAACCGCGAGGGCCGGGCCCGGGGTCTGTTCACCGACCGCCCTGAGCCGGACATCCGTCAGTGGCTGGATCTGGCGGCCATGGGGGCGATCTGCGACGTCACCGGCCTGACCGGCTTTAACCGCGCCCTGACCAGCCTGGGGCTGAAGGTCATGTCGGACTGGCGCAATCCGGGCCTGAAGGCGCTACTGGCCGCCGCCGGAGCTGAAGAGGGGCCGGCCAAGAGCAACCACGCCGGCTTCATCCTGGGGCCCCGCATCAATGCCGGCGGACGGATCGGCAAATCGGACCTCGGGGCGCGCCTGCTGTCGACCGACGACCCGGTCGAGGCCGCCACCCTGGCCCAGGAACTGGACGCCCTGAACATCGCCCGCCGCGAGGTCGAGCGCGAGGTCACCGACCAGGCCACGCGCCGGGTCGAGGCCACCGGGGCCCATACCGACGGCTCGGCCGTGGTGGTCATCGCCGGCGATGACTGGCATCCCGGCGTGGTCGGCATCGTCGCCGGACGGTTACGCGAGCGCTGGCGCAAGCCGGTGGTGGTCATCGGCGTCGACGCGATCAACGGTATCGGCAAGGGTTCGGGCCGGTCCCAGCCGGGCATGAATCTGGGCCGGGCGGTGCAGGCGGCCTGGGAGAGCGGGCGGCTGATCGCCGGCGGCGGCCACGCCATGGCCGCAGGCCTGACCGTGCGGGCCGACGCCATCGACGCCCTGCGCGACTTCCTCAATGACCGGATGATCGGTGAACAGGCCGACGCTGAGGTAATGGACCGGGTCGAGATCGATGCCCTGATCGAACCGGGAGCCGCCAGCCGGGCCCTGTTCGAACAGTTCGAGCGGCTGGCCCCGTTCGGCCCGGCCAATCCCGAGCCCCTGTTCGCCCTGCACGGCGTGCGGGTGCGTGATGCGGTGGCGATGACCGGTGGCCATGTGCGCTGCCGGCTGGTCGGGGCCGACGGCGCGGGGATCAAGGCCATCGCCTGGCGTTGCGCCGACCTGCCGGGTGGCAAGGCGCTACTGGCCGGACAGGGCGGACTGAGCGTGGCCGGGCGCCTGAAGGCCGACGACTGGAACGGACGCCGCGGCGTGCAGTTCGAGATCGAGGACATCGCCGACCCGCGCATGGACTGAAACGGAGGGCGTTCAAAAAACCCAGGCAGGCCCGCTGACTGGGGCTTGCACGACCCGGAATCGGCGGCTATATCGCCCGCTCTCCGCGCAGTGGTCCCTTCGTCTATCGGTTAGGACGTCAGGTTTTCAACCTGAAGAGAGGGGTTCGACTCCCCTAGGGACTACCACGCGGACTTCCCCGAAATCCGGCTGCAAGGCCCCGAACGACCCGGGTGGCAAGCTGCGTCCTCGCGGACGCGCACCATGGCACTTGTCCGGTTTCATCCCCCAGACCGAAAAGTTTTGCCCGACCCCGGCAGTTCGCGGGTGAAATTTGCGTTTTTTCCCTTTCCACGTGTTCACCGAACCGTGTTAAGCCTGAGCTGTTCGCAAACAAGGCGAACAGGAGGGTACTGGTGGCTGAATTCGAGGACCCGGAAACGCATGTGGCAATGCGGATCACAGGTCGGGTCAAATGGTTCGATCCCGGCAAGGGTTACGGCTTCATCGTCCCGGACCAGCCCGACCTGACCGCAGCCCGGGACATCCTGCTGCACATCTCAAGTCTGCGCGACAGTGGTCATGACGTGACCACTGAAGGGGCCCCGATAACCTGTGACTGCGTCTTTCGCTCGAAAGGCTGGCAGGTATCGCAGGTAATCGAGGTCGGCGAAGGAGGCCTTGCCAACAGCGCGCCCGGCCGGACGGCCGGTGACGACGGAAGAGCCTATGACCGGTCCCGTCTCGACGCCATGCCACCTCGCGACCCCGCCGCAGGGCCGCTGGAGGATGCGGTCGTCAAATGGTTCAATCGCACCAAGGGATATGGTTTCGTGGTGCGCAACGACGAGCCGGGCGATATATTCGTTCATATAGAGACGCTGCGTCGCTGCGGGCTGGATGATCTCGTACCCGGAGAGACGGTGGCGGTTCGTTTTGCCGATGGCCCCAAGGGGCTGGTGGTCGCGGAAATCAAACCGGGCGGGTAACCTCGCCTCATGAGGGCGTAGCATGAGCTTCAGCAGACGTATTTTCCTGTCCGCGGTTCTGGCGGTTGCTCTCGCGGCACCGATCGCCGGCTGTGCCGGAGCCGGGGCTCCCAAGGACGCCACGGGCCGACCGCTGGAACCCCTGAGCATCGTCACCGCCACCGGCGAGTTCAAATTCCTGGTTGAGATCGCCGACGACGAGGCGGAACGGCAGCGCGGTCTGATGTTCCGCGAACCGCTGGCCGACGATCGCGGCATGTTGTTCGAATTTCCGGACGTGGCCGAACGCGGCTTCTGGATGCGCAACACCCCCAGTTCGCTGGACATCATCTATATTGATCCGCAGGGCCGGATTGTCTCGATCGCCCGCCACGCCACCCCTTTCTCGGAGTCGACCCTGCCGTCGCGCGGCGCGGCCAGCGGCGTGCTGGAACTGCGCGCAGGGCGGGCCGACGAGATGGGGGCCCAGGCCGGCGATCAGGTGCGCCACAAATTCTTCGGCAACGCGGACTGAATCCTGCGTTGCGGCGAGGCGGGGTCCGTGGCAAGAGACGCCTCCGCCGGTTCGGGGTGTGGCGCAGCCTGGTAGCGCATCTGGTTTGGGACCAGAGGGTCGGAGGTTCGAATCCTCTCGCCCCGACCATCGGCACCCGGGTCTCTGGACCCGGATAAAGTGAAGGCTATCTCAGCCGCGAGCGGTGTCCTGCGGGACGCCTGACGATTCTGGAGCCCCGTCCATGCTGGCGCGCATCTATCGACCCGCAAAGACCGCGATGCAGTCCGGCAAGGCCAAGAGCCACGACTGGAGACTGGAGTTCGAACCGGCCTCGGCGCGCACGATCGATCCGCTGATGGGCTGGACCGGATCCAGCGACATGAACGGTCAGGTGCGACTGAGCTTCGAGACTCGTGAGGAAGCCGTGGCCTATGCCGAGACGCACGGCATCCCGTTCCGCCTGCAGGAGCCGCAGGAACCGCCGGTGATCATCAAGACCTATGCCGACAATTTCTCCACCTACCGCAAACAGCCCTGGACTCACTGAGGCCGCTGCGGCGTTCGTCTGTCTGAGCAGGCGCCCATAGCTCAACCGGATAGAGCACCCGCCTTCTAAGCGGACGGTTGCAGGTTCGAGTCCTGCTGGGCGCGCCAGGCGGCGAATCCCTGCTCAAGATCGGCGATCAGGTCGGCGGGGTCCTCAAGACCGATGTGCAGACGCAGCAGCTGGCCGGCCAGGCTCGGCGGGTACAGACGATGCTGCATCTGGGAGGTCTCATGGGTGATCAGGCTCTCGAAGCCACCCCAGGAAAAGCCGAGCCCGAACAGGGACAGGGAATCGAGCAGGGCATGGGCGTCCCGGGTCGACCCGCCCTGCATGACCACGCCCAGGATCGAGGCGGCCCCGCTGTAGTCCCGGGCCCAGAGCGCGTGGCCGACCGAACCGGGCAGGGGCGGATACAGGACCCGATCGACCTCGGGTCGGGCCTGCAGCCATTCCGCGACCCGCAGGGCCGAGCGCCCCTGTTCGGCATAGCGCAGCGGCAGGGTGCGCAGACCGCGCAGGGCCAGCCAGGCGTCGTCGGGCGAGACCCGCCAGCCGAGGTCCTCGAGCGTCTCGGCGATGGAACGGCCGACCGCCGGATCGCTGACGGCGGTGGACCCCATCAGCAGGTCGGAATGACCGGCGACATATTTGGTCACCGCCTGAACACTGACGTCGACCCCGTGGGCCAGCGGACGGAAGGCCAGGCCGGCGGCCCAGGTATTGTCCATCACCGTCAGCACCCCCCGGGCGCGGCAGGCGGCGGCGAGGGCGGCGACATCCTGCAGCTCGAAGGTCAGGGACGACGGCGATTCGATCAGCAGGATCCGGGTGCGACCGGTGATCTGCTCGACAATTCCGGCGATATCCGCATCACCGGGGTGGAAGACCGTGGTCACGTCGCGCGCGGCCATGTGCCGGGTCAGGAAGCGGCGGCTGGGGCCATAGAGGGCGTCGGTCGTCAGGACCTCGTCACCGGGACGGGTCAGGGCGGTGACCGGTACGGTGACAGCGGCGAGTCCGGACGGAACCAGGCCGGTCCAGGCCGCCCCCTCGAGTTCGGACAGGGCCAGGGTCAGCTCGCGCGCCGCGGTCAGGTCCTCGATGCCGTAGACCGGACCGGTGGCCGGATCGCGCATGACGGCGGCGCTGTCGTTGAGCAGGGTCGAGGCCCGCTCGACCGGCGGACTGACGGCGCGACGACCGCCACCGCGGCGGGTGGCGGAGGCGATCAGACGGGTACGGTCGGACAGAGGCGGCATGAGTTTCGCGTTTTGCCCCGATGGGTTGCGAACAGCCTGCTAAAAGCCTCTAAAGCGGGGCAGGGTGCAAGGCCCCGGTAACGGGACCGGACGCGAGACGATGAGGCGCTGATGGACATGAAGGCGATCCAACGGGCCATAACGGTGGCTGCCCTGGGCCTGGCGGTCGTCGCGTGCGGCCGGGGCGAGAAACCCCCTGAGGACACGCCGCCGATCACCGGTGCCCCCACCACCCGGGCCCAGCACGGTGAAACCATCACCAGCGCCACCCTGCAGGCCATCAAGCGGCGCGGGCGACTGAATTGCGGCGTTCACGAGGGCCTGGTCGGGTTCGCCTTCACGGACAACCGGGGCCAGTGGCGCGGCTTTGACGCCGATTTCTGTCGGGGCCTGGCGGCGGCGATCTTCGACGACCCCAATGCCGTTCGGTTTGTGCCCCTGGCTATCGGCCAGAGGTTTGAGGCGCTGGAGAGCGGCCGGGTCGATGTGCTGTGGCGCAACACTTCCTGGACCATGGCCCGCGACGCCGGTGAGGGGCTGAGCTTCGCCGGAGTCAATTATTATGATGGTCAGGGCTTCATGGTGCGGCGCTCGCTGAACCTGAACAGTGCCGTTGAGCTGAAGGGCGCACGGGTCTGTGTCCAGGCCGGTTCGACCTCGGAACTGAACGCCGCCGACTATTTCCGGGTCCGGGGTATCGAATACCGGCCGGTGGTCCTGCCTAATGAAGAGGCGGCGCGCGCGGCCTATGCCCGTGAGGACTGCGACGCCCTGACGGCCGATATCTCGGCCCTGGCCGCCGCGCGAACCACCCTGTCGAGCCCCGAACAGCATGCCATCCTGCCCGACGTCATTTCCAAGGAAGCGCTGGGCCCGGTGGTGCGGCGCGGCGACGAACAGTGGGGATCCATCGTGCGCTGGACCCTGAATGCCCTGATCTTGGCCGAGGAACTGGGCGTGACCCAGGCCACCGTCGACGCCCGGGCGCAAGATTCCCGGGACCCGCGCGTGCGCCGCCTGCTGGGGGTCGAGGGCGATTTCGGACCGATGCTGGGACTGTCGAAGGACTGGGCCCGCAACGCCATCAGCGGCGTCGGCAACTACGGCGAAATCTTCAACCGCAATCTCGGTGATGATTCCGCGCTCGACCTGGCCCGCGGGTTGAACGCACAATGGAACGCACGGCCCGGCGGTCTGATCTACGCCTTGCCGATTCGATAGACGCCACGCAGAGCGCCCCGGGGGGAATTGACTATGGAAACGACCAAACGCGGCAAGCTTCCGCTTCACTGGCTGATGCTGATCGGCTTCGTCGTCGGTCTGGGCGGCGGCCTGTTCGTCAATCTGACGGTCGGGGCGGACACCGGCTGGGTCCAGTGGCTGACGTCGAACATCACCGGACCGGCCGGGCAGATCTTCCTGCGTCTGCTGTTCATGCTGGTGATCCCGCTGCTGTTCTCGGCCCTGGTCGTCGGGGTAGCCGAAATGGGCGACCTGAAGGCGCTGGGCCGGGCCGGGATCAAGACCCTGCTGCTGACCGTGGTGGTCTCGACCATCGCCGTGATCATCGGCATCGCCATGGTCAATTTCTTCCGTCCCGGTGACGGCGTCGACCCGGCCCTGGCCCAGAAGCTTCTGGAGGACGGCGCGGCCGGCGCGGCCAATATCGTCGGCAACGCCCCCAAATCGGTCGAGCTGGGCCAGTTCTTCCTCGACCTGATCCCGTCCAACATCTTCACCGCCGCGTCCGAGAACCAGATCCTGCCGGTGATGGTCTTCGCCCTGCTGTTCGGTATCGGTCTGGTCATGGCCAAGAGCCGCTCGACCGACCGGCTGCAGGAGGTGATCGAGGGCATCTTCGAAGTGACGATGAAGCTGATCAACCTGGTCATCAAACTGGCCCCGATCGCCATCGCCTGCCTGATGTTCAACCTGGCGGCCCTGTTCGGCTGGGACCTGCTGGTGCGTCTGGCCGCCTATGTCGGCGTGGCCGTAGGGGCCATGCTGATCCATATGTTCGTGGTCTATCCGATCGTGATCTGGACCCTGGGCGGCATGTCACCGATCAAATTCTTCAGCGCCGTACGCGAGCCGATGGTCGTGGCCTTCTCGACTGCCTCGTCCAACGCCAGCCTGCCGGTGGCGCTGCGCGCCGCCGAGTTCGAGCTGAAGCTGCCGCGCAAGATCGCCCGCTTCGTCCTGACCGTCGGGGCTACCGCCAACCAGAACGGCACGGCCTTGTTCGAGGGCGTGACAGTGCTGTTCCTGGCCCAGTTCTTCGGCGTCGACCTGAGCATCACCCAGCAGGTCGTGGTGATGCTGGTCTGTATCCTGGGCGGTGTCGGTACCGCCGGGGTACCCGCCGGCTCCCTGCCGGTGGTGGCGATGATCCTGGTCATGGTCGGGGTCCCGGCCGAGGGCATCGGCCTGATCCTCGGCGTCGACCGCTTCCTCGACATGTGCCGCACCACGCTGAACGTCACCGGCGACCTGGTACTGGCCACCGTGGTGTCGCGCGGGGAGACCGACGACATCGTGCCCGAAGGCCTGCCCGAGCCGGTCGCCCCGCCGCCCTAAAGGCCGGTGCCCGTCTCAACCGCCGTGTCGTCCCGGCCGCCCCATTCGGCCCAGCTACCGTCATAGAGGCGGGACGGGCGGCCGAGAACGGCCAGACCCAGGGACAGGACAGCGGCGGTGACGCCGCTGCCACAGCTGGTGATCACCGGCCGGTCAGGGTCGACCCCGGCGTCGCGGAAGGCGGCTTCCAGCGCCGCCCCGCGCTTCATCGTTGAATCGGCGTTCAGGATGTCGGCGAAGGGCAGGTTCAGGGCTCCGGCCATATGGCCGGCGCGCAGACCCGGACGGGGTTCGGGTACATCCCCCCGGAACCGGGCCGCGCCCCGCGCGTCGATCACCTGGGCCGTCCCTGTGAGGGCGTTACGGACGTCCTCGAGGTCGGCCACGGCCGGGGCGTTGAAGCGGGCCTCAAATCCGGCGGGGCCGGGTTCAGTGGCAGGCCCCCGATCCACCCTGCCGCTGACGGCGCGCCAGGCGGGCAGGCCACCGTCGAGCACCTGGACCCGCTGCACGCCCATGGTCCGCAGCATCCACCAGGCCCGGGCGGCGGAAAACAGGCCTGCCGTGTCATAGACGACCACGTGATCGGTCGCGGCAATCCCCAGCACGCCCATCGCCGCGGCGAAGGCGGTGGGGGTGGGCAGCATGTGGGGCAGGGGGCTCGACGGATCCGAAATCGCGTCCAGATCAAAGAAGACCGCCCCCGGCAGACGCGCGGCTTCAAAGTCCGCACGGGCGTCCCGACCGTCCAGATGCCAGCTGGCGTCGAGGATACGCAGGTCGGGGTCGCTGAGACAGACCGCGAGGTCACTTGCAGAGATGAGAGGAGACCGGTCAGACATGGGCCTGTTCTATCATGAGCCGGGGCGGCTGACTGTCTTGAGCGCGTCCAGCGCTCGCAGACGGGCGGCGGCGTGATCGACGACAGGGAACGGATAGTCCCGACCCAGCTCTATTCCAGCCTGCAGCAGGACCTCATCCGGCGCGGTCCATGGGGCCTGCAGCCAGCGATCGGGCACGGCCTGAAGCTCCGGGACCCATCGTCGGACGTAGCGACCGTCGGCGTCGAACTTCTGACCCTGTGTGACCGGATTGAAGATGCGGAAATAGGGCGCGGCATCGGCTCCGCAGCCCGCCACCCACTGCCAGTTCTGCACATTGCTGGCGAGATCGGCGTCCACCAGCGTGTCCCGGAACCACGCCTCCCCCTCGCGCCAGTCGATCAGCAGGTCCTTGACCAGAAACGAAGCGACGATCATCCGCACCCGGTTGTGCATCCAGCCGGTGGTCCAGAGCTGGCGCATGCCGGCGTCAACGATGGGAAAGCCGGTCTGCCCGGTCTGCCACGCCTTCAGTCCGCCGGGATCACTGCGCCAGGGCAGGGTGCCGAACTCCGGTCGAAAGGCCCGCTCGGCCATATAGGGAAAGGCGTGCAGCAGATGGGCGGAGAAGTCGCGCCAGCCGAGCTCAGCGACGAATTTGGAGACTTCGTCCGCCGAGACCGTGCCTACGTGCGCGGCCCGACGGGCCCCGATAACGACCCGCCACGGACTGATCTCGCCAAAATGAAGATGGGCGGAGAGACGGCTGGTAGCCGATCGAGCAGGGATGTCCCGTCCGTCGCAATAGTCCGCCAGACCCTCGTCGAGGAAGGCGGTGAAGGCGGCCACGGCCCCGGCCTCTCCGGGTACCCCCTCGAACCCGGTCGACCAGTCCGGCTGTGTCGGCGACAGGACCCAGTCGGCGAGTCTTTCGCTCGCAAGACCTTGCGGGCAGACGATGCGGTTCGGGGCTGGCGACAGAGTCGGTTCCGTTGTGGTGGCCAGCAGGGCCTTCAGAAACGGGGTGAACACCCGGTAGGGTCGGCCGGACCCGTTCAGGACCGTCCCCGGGGTCGCCAGCAGGGTGCCGTTGAAGCCCTGACAGTCGATCCCTTCGACCTTCAGGTCATGGGCGAGAGCCGCGTCGCGTTCCCGGGCGTCGGGCTCGAACAGGCGGTTCATCACCACCGTGGTCGCCCCGGTTTCGGCGATCAGACCACGCAGTTTCGCCTCGGCGTTGCCCCGCCGCAGGATCAGCGGTGCGCCCCGGTCGGTCAGATCGGCCGCGAGCGCGCGCAGGGACCGGTCCAGCCACCAGAGGGAGGCGGCCCCGGACCGGCGAACCTGGGATCCTTCGTCGTGAATATAGACCGGCACGACCGGCCGTCCGCTCGACATGGCCCGGCTCAGGGCCGGATTGTCCGACAGCCTCAGATCGCGGCGGAACCACAGTATGACGGGCGCATCGTTGGGGGGCGCACTGGTGGTCACAGGCCCGATCTCCATGGTAGCTTGCCAGCCAGAATGCGCGACGCCACCTGTTGGCCGCATAGGTGCGGCATCGGCGCTGTGTCGCAAGTCCAATTTGATCCGAAAGTCCCGCCCGTGAGCCGACCCAACGCCATCATCACCCTGTCCGAAGGCCTGAAGCGGCCGGTCGTCATCGGCGGCGGCAATCGCATCGCCTTCATCGCCGGCCCCTGCCAGCTGGAAAGCCGCCAGCACGCGCTGGAAATGGCCCATGCGCTGAAGGAGATCGGCGATCGGCTGAATGTCGGCATCATCTACAAGACCAGTTTTGACAAGGCCAACCGCACCTCGGCCAGCGCCGCGCGCGGTCTGGGCCTGAAAGACTCCCTGCCGATCTTCGCCGAAATCCGCGAGGTCACGGGCCTGCCGGTGCTGACCGACGTCCATTCCGAGGCCCAGGCTTCCGAAGCCGCCCAGGCCGTGGATGTGCTGCAGATCCCGGCCTTCCTGTGCCGCCAGACCGACCTGCTGCTGGCAGCGGCCGCCACCGGCAAGGTGATCAACATCAAGAAGGGCCAGTTCCTGGCCCCGTGGGACATGAAGAACGTCATCGCCAAGGTGGCGGGTGCGGGTAATCCCAATGTCATGGCCTGCGAGCGGGGCACCAGCTTTGGCTACAACACCCTGGTCTCGGACATGCGGGCCCTGCCGGTGTTGCGTGACATCGGCTGTCCGGTGGTGTTCGACGCGACCCACAGCGTGCAGCAGCCGGGCGGGCAGGGCACCTCCTCGGGCGGCCAGCGTGAATTCGTGCCGGTGCTGGCGCGGGCGGCCGTGGCCGTCGGTGTCGACGCCGTGTTCATGGAAACCCATCAGGATCCGGACAACGCCCCGTCGGACGGACCCAACATGGTGCCGCTGAACCGGTTCGAGGCCCTGTGCGCCGAGCTGCTCGCCTTCGACGATCTGACCAAGGCCCTGATGGCCAAGGCCGGGTGAATCCGGTAGCCCGGTTCCATGACTGAGCGATCCCCCGACACCCGTCCCCTCGATCTGGGGGCCCTGCAAGCCCTGCTCGACCGGGTGCGCGACCTGAAGGTCGCCTGCGTCGGCGACCTGATGCTGGATCGCTATGTCTACGGCGAGGTCAGCCGCATCTCGCCCGAGGCCCCGATCCCGGTACTGCGGGCCGGACGGACGGTGGCCATGCCCGGCGGCGTCGGCAATGTGGCGCGCAATGTCGCGGCCCTCGGTGGGCTGGCGCGACTGGGCGCGGTGGCTGGAGACGACGCAGCCGGACTCGAACTGGGACGCCTGATCGCCGACGAGGCCCGGATCGAGGATTTCGTGGTCCGGCCGGCGGGTGCGGCCACCATCGTCAAGACCCGGTTCGTGGCCGCGGGCCAGCAGCTGCTGCGTCTCGACGACGAGGCTCAGGCTCAAACATCTATTCAGGAAAGTGCCGCGATTGCAGATGCATCTGCGGTTCTTCTGTCAGACTACGCCAAGGGCGTGGTCAGCGACGCGCTGATCACCGCAGCCCTGACGGCGGCCCGGGCCGCCGGCGCACCGGTGGTGGTCGACCCCAAGGGCCGCGACTTCGCCCGCTACGGGGCCGTCGATGTGATCAAGCCCAATGCCAGTGAACTGGCCGGGGCCACCGGCCTGCCGGTCGAGACCGATGCCGAGGTCGAGGCGGCCCTGACCGCGCTGCTGGCGGCTACAACTGCCAAGGCCATCGTCGTCACCCGCGCCGGCAAAGGCATGAGTCTGGCCCGACGTGACGGAGCCATCAGCCATTTTCCGGGCCGGGCCCGCGAAGTGTTCGACGTCTCCGGGGCCGGGGATACCGGTCTGGCAGCGCTGGGGCTGGCGCTGGGGGCCGGCGCGACGCTGGAGACGGCGGTCCAGTTCGCCATCCTCGCCTCGGGCGTGGTGGTCGGCAAGGCGGGTACCGCCGTGGTCACCCCGGCCGAGCTGATCGACGCCGAAATGAGCCAGCACGCCCATGCCGCCCACGCCAAGGTCACGCCGCTGGACGAGCTGGCGGCCGAGGTCGAGGGCTGGAAGCGTCAAGGGCTGAAGGTCGGCTTCACCAACGGCTGTTTCGACATCCTGCACCGCGGCCATGTCGCCTATCTGGCCCAGGCGCGTGGTTGGTGCGATCGGTTGATCGTGGCCCTGAACACCGATGAATCGGTGCGGCGGCTGAAGGGCGAGGGGCGGCCGGTCAATGATCTGGACAGCCGCGCTGTGGTGCTGGGCGGCCTGACCAGCGTCGACCGGGTCACAGCCTTCGACGACCCGACCCCGATCGCCCTGATCGAACGGCTGCGCCCCGACGTGTTGATCAAGGGGGCCGACTATACCCGCGAAGGCGTCGTCGGTGGCGACGCGGTCGAAAGCTGGGGCGGGGTGGTCCGTCTGGCCACGTTCAGCGACGGCTATTCCACCACCCGCACCATCGAGAAGATGAAGGACCCGGCATGAGCCGTCAGATGATCGTGGTGACCGGCGGGGCCGGTTTCATCGGCTCCAACATCGTGGCCCGGCTGTGCGCCGACGACCGCCATGATGTGGTCGTCTGCGACCGGCTCGAGACGGCTGACCTGGCCAAGTGGAAGAATATCGCCAAACACCCGATCGCCGACTTCTGGCAGCCGGAAGAGCTGTTCGAACAGCTGGAGCGCCACGCCGAGGATATCCTGGCGGTCGTCCACATGGGGGCGATCTCGGCCACGACCGAGCCGGACGCCGACCTGATCCTGCGCACCAACTACACCCTGTCGCGCGACCTGTGGGACTGGTGCGCCATCCGCGACTGCCGGCTGATCTACGCGTCGTCGGCGGCCACCTATGGCGACGGTGAACTGGGCTTCGAGGACAAGGACGATCTTGAATCCCTGTCCGCGCTTCGTCCGTTAAATGCCTACGGCTATTCCAAATTCCTGTTCGACCAGTACGCGCTGCGGCAGGCTGAACGCAGTCAGGCCCCGACCCAGTGGACCGGGCTGAAATTCTTCAACGTCTACGGCCCGAATGAGGGTCACAAGGGCACGATGAAGTCGGTCGTGGCCCAGATCTGGCCGAAGGTCGCGGCCGACCAGCCGGTCACCCTGTTCCGCTCACACCGCCCCGACTATGCCGACGGCGGCCAGATGCGTGACTTCGTCTTCGTCGACGATGTGGTCGACATCATCGTCTGGCTGCTGGAGACGCCGTCGGTTTCTGGCATCTACAATGCCGGCTCCGGTCAGGCGCGCTCGTTCGCCGACCTGGCCCGGGCCACCTTCGCCGCCGCCGGCAAGGAGCCCCGCATCGACTATGTCGATACGCCCGAGGTCATCCGCGACAAATACCAGTATTTCACCGAGGCCCGGATGGATCGGATCCGCGCCGCCGGCTTCGACGGCCAGTCGACGCCGCTGGAAGAGGGGATCCGACGCTATGTGCAGGACTACCTCGCCACTTCGGACCCATATCGATGAGAGGGCCGCCGCTGACCTTGCGCCAATGGGTCGGCTGGACCGGCTTTGCGCTGGTGTTTCTGCTGTTCGCCGCGGTGCTGGTGTGGCGCGGGGATATCCTCAAGGCGGGTCTGGACCCGCAGGTGCCGTTCCAGACCTATGAACCGCCGCCGGCACCCGACTATGCCACCCCGGCCGCCTGGGCGCTGCGCGACGCCCGTACGGTCGATGCCGGACCCGCCGCCGTCTTCTTCGTCCATTCGACCACCTATGACGGCGGCCGCGAGTGGAACGGGCCGATCGGCGACCGGGCCGCGGACGCCTATCTGAACCGGGTCGTCCTGCCCAACCATGCCGGACCGTTCGCCCGGATCGGAGCCATCAGCGCCCCGCGCTACCGCCAGGCCAGTCTCTATACCCGGCTGACCCTGCGCGAGGACGCGCGCGAGGCCCGGGCCTTTGCCTATGGCGACATCGCCGCGGCCTTCGAGGTCTGGCTGGCGGCCAATCCCCGCGGGCCGATCGTGCTGGCCGGGGTCGAACAGGGCGGGGAACTGCTGGACCGGCTGGTGCGGGAACGGATCGCACCCGATGCGGCTGTGCGACAAAGGCTGGTGGCCGTCTATCTGATGGATGTCATCATCGCCGCCGACGGCCTGTCTCCGCGGGTACCGGCCTGCACGACCCGCGACCAGAGTGGTTGTGTCGTCAGCTGGTCGGCGGTCGGCCGGGACGACGAGGGGGCGGCCCGGCGGCGTCTGCGGCGGGCGCTGGTCTGGAACGCACGGGGACAGCTGGTCGAACTGAACGGCCGACCGTCGTTGTGCGTCAATCCGGTGACCGGGTCGACCGACACCCGTCCGGTCGCAGCCCGGCGGCACAAGGGCGCGACCAATGCCACCGGGCTTGAGCAGGGGGCCCGACCGGCCCTGCTGGCGCGTGAGGTCACCACTGAATGCCGCGACGGCATCCTGCGCCACAGTGAACCGACCCAGGAGTCCTTCCGCGAGAGGGGGAGTTGGTCTGATCGAAGAAAAACCCGTCCCTACAATCTGTTCTACGGGGACGTTGAAGCCGATGTTGAGGCGCGTCTGGCGGTCTGGACCCGATCCAACCCCGGAACCTGAAGCCTTTACGTCGCTGACGGCATCCGCCAGGTCCGCCTTGCTAGACCATTTTTGTTTCAGGTCGAATCGACCTGAATCCAAAAAATGGTCCAGA
>NZ_CAXBDH010000011.1:0-133767 GCF_963974615.1 uncultured Brevundimonas sp. | reverse complement strand
ATCAGCAGACTCGCCCTCGCCGAGGACAACCTGTTGAGGCTCCACAGCTAGAGCGAAATCGGTTGAGTTGGACGCAGTCCAACTCGGCTCAGATTTCGCTCCAGTTTGAATCTGGACCATTTTCTGGATTCAGGTCGAGTCGACCTGAAACAAAAATGGTCTGGTTCAGCCCCCGGTAAACGCCCCCGGCCGCTTGTCCAGTACGGCGTTGACGCCTTCAAGGTGGTCGTCGGTCAGGTGGGCCAGAGCCTGCATGGCGGCGGTCATCTCCAGGATCTGGTCGAAGGTTGCGTCGCGACCCTGGCGCAACAGGGCCTTGGTCATGCGCAGGGCCTGCGGGGCCTGGGCCGCGACCTCTCCGGCGGTCACCATGGCCTCGTCCATCAAGCGGTCGGCCGGGACCACCCGGTTGACCAGTCCCCACTCGCGCGCGGTGGCGGCGTCCAGCACCCGGCTGGTGAACAGCATCTCGGCCGCCCGGGCGTAACCGATATTGCGCGGCATCAGCCAGGCCCCGCCGTCGCCGGGCAGGATGCCCAGCTTCAGGAACGGCACACCGAAACTGGCCGCCTCCGAGGCGATGCGGATATCGGCCAGACCCGCGATGTCGCAGCCCAGTCCCATGGCCGGACCGTTCACGGCCGCGATCAGCGGCACCTCCAGCCCGTACAGCGAGCGCACGATCCGGTGCACCACCCGGCGATAGCGCTCACGGATTTCCGCCCCCGAACCGGCGAACATGTCGCGCCGGTCCCGCATCGCCTTCAGATCGCCGCCCGCCGAAAAGGCCCGCCCCGCCCCGGTCAGCACGACACAACGCACCGACAGATCCGCATTCACCGCCTCGCAGGCCGACGCGAACGCCTCACCGTCACCGAGGTCCGGCAGGGCATTGAGCCGCGCCTCGCGGTCCAGGGTCCAGACCATCACCGGTCCGTGTCGTTCCTGTCTGATCAGATCGCCCATATCCGCTCCTTGCACCGGGGTGCAGGGCTAGCGGTCGGAGCCGCAATTGCAAAGCCCCGGCCTTGCGGTCCGGGGCTCTGTCAATCGAAGGGGTGTCACAGCTAGTTGTGCGCCCGCTTGAGCTTGATCGGCACGAAGTTGGACGGGTGGCTGACCACGCGGTCGCCGGCTCCGTTGTTGTTCTTCGTGTTCACCAGCATCCCGCCCATCAGGGCAAAGGACATCAAGGCGTGCTGGAGGTTGCGCTCCTTATTGTTCATCTTGGCGTCTCCTTTCGCAGTATGATGAAAAGAGACGCGTCGTGCTGATCGGGAATCTCACCGTCATAGTCGTTTCGCGTCACGACAACTGTAGCAGGAACGGCGTAAATTTCAAGTTTTATGTTCCGCATCCAGAGCAATAGTCGCAAGGTCGTCATCTAACGTGACCCAAACGCCCCGATCCATCGCCACGCCCTGCATCAAGGTCTGCATCGTCGACGGGGCGTCCAGCCTCTGCCTCGGCTGCTTCCGGACCCTCGGTGAGATCGGGGGCTGGAGCACCCTGAGCGACGAACAGCGCGCCGAGATCATGGCCGATCTGCCCGAGCGCCGCTCGCGCATCGACCCGGCCAAATTGCTGCCGTCCTGAGGCCAAAACCGTCTTCCCTGCGCCGTTAACCAGTCGTCAGCCACGTCCATTCACCGCATCCCAACGCCCCCGCGTCACGGTGGGGACGGCCGCAGAAGCGGCGTTGTCGCGTGAGTATGTATGGTCCGCTTCGATCTTTCCTCTGCCGCCATTCTGGCCCTGGCCGTCGCCTCGTCCCTGAGCGCCGCCTTCTGGCTGAATCATGCCGGACAGGGCGGTGAGGCCCGGGCCGCCGTGGTCATGGTCGCCGCTGCCCCTGCGGCCGCGACCGGTGTCGCCACCCGGATCACCCGCAGCCCTGACGGCCACTACTGGGCCGAAGCCGACATCAACGGACGTGCGGTCAAGGTATTGGTCGACACCGGTGCCAGTGTCGTGGCCCTGACGCGTGAGGATGCCGTTCGCCTCGGTCTTCGCCTGACTTCGGCCGACTTCAACGCCACCGTGGTCACCGCCGCCGGCCCTGTTCGCGCGGCCTCCGTCGAACTGGCCTCGGTCGCCGTCGCCGGAGTCCGGGTCGAGCGCGTCGCCGCCACCGTCGTTGAGGAAGGTCTGCCCCATTCCCTACTGGGCATGAGCTACCTCGGTCGTCTGTCCAGTCTGGAAGCGACGCCCACGGGTCTGACCCTGCGGCCCTAAAACGCCTTGGCCACCACCGAGATGCCGGTCACCAGCAGATAGACGGCAAAGGCCCGACGCAGCACGCGTCTGTCGAGGCTGTGCGCCAGACGCGCCCCATAGGGGGCCACCAGCGTGGTCAACAGTCCCATCACCAGCGCCGCCGGCACATTGACATAGCCCAGCGAAAAGGGCGGACGCCCCGGCGCGTCCCAGCCGAAGATCATGAAGCCGAAGGCCGCCGTCGCGCCGATGGCCAGACCGAAGCCCGAGGCTGTGGCCACCGCCCGGTGGATCGGCTGTCCGCACAGGGTCATGGTCATGCCGCCGAAACCGCCACCGCCGATGCCCATCATCGCCGACAACAGCCCGATCAGGGTGGCGACGATCCGCCGGACCCAGCCGGTCGGCATCTCCGACCGCAGTACGATCCGCTCGGGCAGCAATCCCATCTGCGCCGACACCAGCAGCACACAGACGCCATAGACGATGGCCAGCCCCGTCATCGAGGTGACCCCGGCCACGGCGGCCCCGACCAGTCCCCCGAAGGCCACCCACGGCGTCCAGGTGCGCAGCACGACTTCGTCCACCGCCCCGTG
Organism: uncultured Brevundimonas sp.; assembly: GCF_963974615.1. GTDB lineage: Bacteria > Pseudomonadota > Alphaproteobacteria > Caulobacterales > Caulobacteraceae > Brevundimonas. The sequence continues at coordinate 130,954 of NZ_CAXBDH010000011.1, read as the reverse complement.
GCTGCGATGCGCCCGCAGTGACCGCCATGACGTGGCGACAATGGTCAGCAGCGAGGTGCCGATGGCCGTATGCAGATTGCCCTCACCACCGATCCCCAGCACCGCAAAGGCATAGAAGAGGGCCGGAACGATCACCGTGCCGCCACCGACTCCGAACAGACCGGCGATCAGCCCGCCGACCAGCCCGGCCCCGGTCAGGGCCGCCAGCAGCATCAGGATCTCGCTCAGGGGCAGGATCGTCACGCGGCCTCGTCAGCGCGATCGCGCCGCGCCTCGGCCTCGCGTACGGCCTCGACCGCCCGGTCGACCACCTCCAGCCCGGCCCCGGGCGCGAGCGCCTCGACGGTCAGGATACGGCGGAAGGTCCGCGCCCCCGGCCGACCGTGCATCAGGCCCAGCATATGACGCGCCATCGCCGCCAGATGCACCCCCTCTTCCAGCCGCGCCGCCAGATAAGGCCGGTAGTTGTCGATGGCGGCAAAGGCGTCGACGTCCTCGCCCGTTTCGCCGAACAGCCGCCGGTCAACCTGCCCGAGGATCGCCGGCTCATGATAGGCGGCCCGCCCCAGCATGACCCCGTCCAGCGCCACCCCGTCACTGTCGTCCAGATGGGCCTCGGCCGCATCCAGCGACGGGATGCCGCCATTGATGCACACGGTCAGCGACGGTCGCTCGCGCTTCAGTCGCCGCACCAGATCATAGTCCAGCGGCGGCACGTCGCGGTTCTCCTTGGGCGACAGCCCCTTCAGCCAGGCCATGCGCGCATGCACGATGAAGGTGGTGATGCCCACGGCGGCGCAGGCGTCGACGGTTTCGAACAGGCTGATGGCCGGGTCCTGGTCATCGACGCCGATCCGGCATTTGACCGTGGCCGGAACGTCGACCGCCTCGCGGATCGCCGCCATACATTCGGCCACCAGCGGCGGCTCGCGCATCAAACAGGCCCCGAACCGCCCCGACTGGACCCGGTCCGACGGGCAGCCGACGTTCAGATTGATCTCGTCGTAACCGCGCGCCGCCCCGATCCGCGCCGCCTCGGCCAGCTGCACCGGATCAGACCCGCCCAGCTGCAGCGCCACCGGATGCTCGACGTCGTCAAACCCCAGCAACCGCTCGACATCGCCGTGCAGAATGGCCGGAGCCGTGACCATCTCGGTATAGAGCAGGGCGCGGTTCGTCAGGGCACGGTGAAACGCCCGGCAATGCCGGTCGGTCCAGTCCATCATCGGGGCCACAGACAGTCTGTAGGGGGGAGTGCTCATGGACCTTCCAACGCGATCAACGCGTCGACAGACCCGTGAGTGACCAGAAATTCAACCCTTGCCCCCGTGTTTCCATTCTTTTCCGAAGCCTGTGTGACCAAGGCTTGGGCAAAGGCGACCGATCGCCGCTGTGTCTGTTCCCGGGTCAGGACGATCCCGTGTGCGGGATGGCCGGGGTCAACCGCATGACCCCAACCCTGGAGGGCCACCGCGCAGCAAATACCAACTGAAGAATCATCGGGTCTTAATCCTTCATCCGTATGGTCTGCCCATGCGATTGGCGACCATCACAAATTGGGCCTACGGGACGACCGTGCTCCTCACCCTGGCGTCCGGTGCGACGGCTATCCTGGCCTCAAACGCGCAGGAGCACGAACGGGGCGCGGTTGCGCAGCGATACCATCTCGACAAGGCGAGTTCAGCCGTCGGCGCGGAGGTCTATGCCCTCACCAATCAGGCGCGCCAATATGTGATGACCGGAGATCCTGGCCGCCTCATCGTCTACCGTCAGGAAGCGGCAAACCTGAGTGTCCTTGAGAACCGTCTCCGTCGCCTGCACGATGCCGGGGCAACCGACGACGAGCTCAACGTGGTCCGCGCCGCCATCCGCTGGACAGATACACTGACCGCCGAGCAACAGGCCGCGATTGCCGCTCGTCAGGCCGGGGACCTCGAGCTCGCGCGGCAGATCATGTTCGGAGCGGAGTACGAACGGGACCTGAACAGGGTCGAATCCATGATCACCGGATTCCAGGACCGGCTGGACCAGAGGACCGAGGTCAACGTCGCGGCGGCTACCGACATCGCCCGGCTCTGGCGAACGACGTCGGAGATCATGCTGGCCTTGACCGGCGTGCTGTTCCTTTGCGTCCTCTACTTCATTCTAACGCGAAAGATCCTGCGCCCGGTGATCCGGCTGAGCGACGTCGTGACCCGGCTCGCAGCACAGGACTACGATGTGGAGACGCCGGACTATGGCGACGTCGACGAGATTGGCGACATCTCCCAGGCCATCCGCCTGTTCCGCGAAAACGGCCTCGAGCGACAGCGCCTCGAGGCGGCACACCATTTCGACCAGGCGATGCGGGATCTGCTCTCGCGCATGACCCAGCGCATGCAGGGCTGCGTCAACATGGGCGACCTGACAGAGGTGATCGCGCGCTTCATGCCTGAGATTTTCCCCGCTCTGGCCGGCCGGGTCTATCTCCTCGACAAGACCTGCAACGCCCTGGTGACGGCCTGCGACTGGTCGTCACCGCAACACTCACAGAACAAGTTCTCACCGACTGCGTGCTGGGCTCTCCAGCGCGGGACCCTGCACCGTCCGGCCGGTGACAGCATCGACGTCGTCTGCGCCCATGCGATATCCGACACGACCGTCGACACCGTCTGCGTGCCGCTGACCGCCCAGCGCGAGACGATCGGCCTGCTCTATCTCGAACCCCGCAGTGAGGTCGATCACGAGCAGGGCGATCTCCCCGAGAGCTATCTGATGATGCTGGCGGAAAACATCGGCCTGGCGCTGGCCAACCTTCGTCTGCGGGACTCGCTCCAGGAGATGGCGATGGCCGATCCGTTAACCGGACTGGCCAACCGCCGTCACCTCGACTCCATCCTCAACGCTGAGATCGCGAAAGCGCGCCACAGCCACCACCCCATCAGTTGCCTGATGCTGGACGTCGATCATTTCAAGCGGTTCAACGACAGCTTCGGCCATGACGCGGGCGACGCGGTTCTGGGTCAGATCGGCGCGCTTCTGTCGCGGATGACGCGGGAAACGGGATTGGCCTGTCGCTACGGTGGCGAGGAATTCCTGCTGCTGATGCCCGGCCTGGGGCCGGACGAAGCCCTGAACCGCGCCGAAGACATCCGCCGGCAGGTCGAGGCCCTGACCCTGGTTCACGGTGAACAGTCTCTGGGCCCGATCACAGCCTCAATCGGCGTGGCCAGCGCCCCCGATCACTGCACGATGGATCACCTCGTCAAGACGGCGGACGCGGCCATGTACCGGGCCAAAAAGGCCGGTCGCAACCAGGTCGTCGCCTCCGTGCCGCGCCGTACGAACAACGCCGCCGCCTGAAACGGACGGTCACGGCGAACGAACCGCATCCGTCAGGCACCGGCAGGATCCAGACGCCGTGATCCGCCCCTAGAACAGCAGCTTGCGGAAACTCAGCTTGATCGTCCGCCCGGTCGGATCGAGATAGCCCGCCTGATAGCCGACCGGCGTATTGCCCAGAGAGTCCCGCACCTCGAGACGGCTGTCGAAGATATTGTCGATGTCCAGGCTGACCCGCGATCCACGCAGCCAGAAGAAGCGGCTGATCAGCTCGGGCCGGGCCGTCAGGTCGACGAAGAAACGCAGGCCCACGGTCGCCTGATCCGAATAGTGCAGGTCCCCGGAGGTCAGGGAGCCATTGACGTCAGTGGCGCTCTTCCAGTCGGCGTTGATCCGGGCCCCGATGCCGTTCAGCGAATAGCCTGCGCGCAGTTCCAGTTCGTGGACCGGCTGTCCGCCACGCGTGCCGACCGCCGCCCCGTCCAGCAGGTCCAGCACCGGCAGACCGTCGCGGATCAGGATCTCATCCTGGAAACGCCAGGTGTGATAGAGCGCCAGCTGCAGCCGCCCCTCGCGTGAGCCGAACCGCCCGCCGCCACGACCACCCGGCCCGCCGCGTCCGGCCCCGGGACCACCGGGACCCGCGCGTTCGCCCGACCTCTCCTGCCCTTCCGGGGGACGACCTTCGGACGGCGGGGCCCCTGCGGGCGCATCGGCCTGACTACGTGCATCCCCGTCCGGCCCGTTTCGTCCCTGTCGCCGGGCGCGCAAGGCCTCGAACCGGGCCCGCATCTCCGGCGTGATCTCCGGCGGCGGGCTCGTATCGCGGATCGGGCGGGAATAGTTGAACCCCCAGCGCAGTTCCTGACGATCGGCCCGGGCGAAATTCACCGGCCGGGCGTCGATCGAGATCAGCTCGCCGCTGCCGTCGCGGGTGAACCGGTCGGCAAAGGCGGCCTCGATATCCGGGGTCAGGGCCGGAAAGCTCGAGACCTGGTTGCGGGTGTTGCTGCGAATATAGTTGGCACTGATCGACAGGTCGGTGTCCTCGATCGGCCGCCAGTTGACGCCCAGCTTCAGAACCCTGCGGCTGTCGGCCGTCAGGGCGCTGTTGCCGCCGTCGATCCGGGTGATGTCGACGGTCCGTCCGGTGGCGTAGTCATAGGTGGCCACGCCGGGCGTGAAGATGACCGGATCGTTCAGCTGCTGGACCGTGGGCGCGCCCTCCTCATCGGTCTGGCTGACGATGAAACTGAGCCGCTCGACCGGGGACCAGTGGAGGCCGTATCCGATCGTCGTCAGACCCCCGAAGTCCGACAATTCCTCATACTGCAGGTTCAGATTGGCCGACAGGTCGCCGATCCGGGTCAGCACCTCATTACGGCGACTGGCGATCGGCAGGTTGAAGCTGGACTGGACGTCACCGCGCCGGCGCGACACGTCGCCGGCCTGGACCACGCCCGAGCGTTCGCTGCGGGAGTCCAGCGACAGGCTTTCGAATCCGGCCTTGAAGGTCGCGCTCAACGGACCGGCCGACAGCTCGCGCAGGGTACCGTTCACAACGCCTTCGGTATTGAGGGTCCGCGTCGTCGCTTCGGACCGGTCATTCGCCACCCGGACCAGATCCGTCACCGCCACGGGCGCGAACGGGTTGAACGCCGGGTCTCCGGCCGTCAGGCGAGCCTGCAGGGCCGAGGTGTCGAACCCGCGTTCCGTTTCCGTCACCGTACGGCTCTGATCGAAATTGCCGGTGACCGTCCAGCGCCACTCGGCGACCATCCCGTTGGCCGTGCCGCCCAGATGGGCTGACAGGGTATCCGTGTCCCGGGCCCGTCCCCCCAGGGTGTCGATCTGGCGATACAGCCCGACGTCGTTGCTGAACGGCGACCAGGGGCTGGCCGTCGGCAGGGTGAAGCCGGCGGTCGGCAGTCCGAGGTAGGCACGGGTGCTTCCGGCGTCGACCTTGGCGTTCATCGTGGTCATGACCTCGCCGAATGTCCGCGTCATCGCCCCGTTGATCGAGCCGGTGTCGGACCGGGCCAGCAGGGTCCGGTAGGCCGTGTCATCACCGGCATTGGGCGTGTTGGCCGTGGCCGCGAAATCCGTCAGGGCCGGCGGCGCGCTGCGCGCGGAGCCCGGCACACCGGCCACCGTAACCGGCGTCCCGGCCAGGGTCGACAGGGCCGGATCGATCTCGCCCCCGACCGGAAGCCCCCCGACATTGCCGACGACGTCATAGGGCAGCCCGGTCGGCGACCGGTTGATGTCCCGTTCGCTTTCGAACAGCGGCGACGCCTGCTGGTACTGGACATCAAGGGTCCAGCGCTCGTCACCGCGAATGCGCAGAATGTTGGAATTGGCCTGGCTGACGGTGCGCCCGCCCGCGGTCGGCAGGGTGACGCTGCCTTCGGTCGTGACCGCCCGGAACCGCTGCCTGAGCACGAAATTCACCACCCGCTGGTCGGCCCGGTAGCCATAGCTCAGCGCCACCTCTTCCGGCAGGATCTCGACCCGCTCGATCGCCTCGGTCGGCAGGCTGCGGATCTCGCTGAAACCCGAGATTCGTTGACCGTTCAGCAGCACGACCGGCCGGCCGCCGCCACGCCCCCGGGCGCTGCCCGTCTGCGGTGACAGGGCCGCGAGCAGTTCGGTGATGTTGCTGGCCCCGTAGGCCCGGATGTCCCGCGCATCCAGCACGACCTCCGGCTTGATGTCGCCGATGACCGATCCGCGAAGCGGCCCGCCGTTGACGACGATCTCGCCCAGATCATAGGCCTCCGGATCACCCGCTGCCGTCACGCCCGGCTGCCCCCCGGCTGCGGAGGCCGACGGGGTTTGCTCGAACGTCGCCGACTGCAATCCGCCGAGAGCGACGCTGTACATCAGGAGCTGGGAAAGAATCATGGAACTGGCGTTTTCGCTGCAAGGGGCCGTCGAACAAACAGGGTGATGTACCGACGACAGTCGCAGTCGATCCGGACATTGCACGTCGGTCCCGGGCGAATCCGTCGCAGCGTGCCGATATTCTGCGCACCGGGTTCGCGGATGTGGCGGTTCGACGGCATTTGACCGCGCCAACCGGCCAGAGGCCCGGAATTACGTGGAAATTTCCGACCCAAACGGCCGCAGACCAGCCTTATTTGCACTGCGAGGCAACAGCGGCTAGGTTTAGACCCTCCCCACTAAACCTTGTAATCAAATCACATTTTCCGCCGGATCGGTGGAGCGTCGTTCAATAGAACGCTCTGAATGGTCCCCGGACGTGACTGCCAACAGTAGGATTTCCATGCGCACCAGTCTCTTTATCGCCGCCTCCATCGCCGCCCTGATCGCCGGGGGGTCGGCCGCTGCCGCGCCGCTCAACAGCGCCGCAGCCGTCGTCCAGACCGCGCCGTCCAGCGACATCACCGACGCTGAACTCCGCGCCTTCGCCTCGGCCATGACCGAGGTCCAGACGGTCGCCGCCGCGGTTGAGGGCACGCCCACCGCCGAGCAGCAGGCCGCCATGGCCGCCGCCGTCCAGGGCTCGGGTCTGGTCATCGACCGCTTCAACACCATCGCCACGGCCGTGTCGCAAGACCCGACCCTGCGCGCCCGCATCGCCGTCGCAACCGCCCCCGCCCCCGCGGCCGGCTCGGTCGCTGCCGGTGTCAGCGATCATGAACTGGGTCAGTTCGCCGCCGCCATGGCCGTGGTCGTGAGTGTCGCCGCCAATGTCGAGGGTGGAGCCGCCACGGCCGAGCAGCAGGCTGAAATGGCCGCCGCCGTCCAGAACTCCGGCCTCGACATCGAACGCTTCAACGCCATCTCGACGGCCGTGTCCGAAGACGAGAGCCTGCGGGCCCGCATCGCCCTGATCAACGCCCAGGGTCACGGCGGCCAATAGGCCCCGACCCCGGCAAGAAACCGAAGGGGCGGCATCGCAGGGTGCCGCCCTTTCGTCTGTCCGGCCTCAGTCGACGACCGCGTCCGGCGCGGCCACCGGGGCTTCGTTGAGCATCTGTCCTTCGCGCCGGGGCGTCACATAGGGGGCCGGTTGCGGTGTCGGCATATTGCCGCGCATCAACGAGCGCCCCGCCGTCAGCCCGCCCGAAACCTGCAGCGCCAGTCGCTCCTGATCCCGCCGGCGGACGTCCTCGATGGTTTCGCGCACTTCCTCGTCCGAAAAGCCCAGATCGATCAGCACCTGCTCGCCGAACACCAGGGCGGATTCGAACGTCTCGCGGATGTGATATTCGACATTGGCCTCGATCAGCCGCAGCGAATGCCCCCGGTCATAGGCGCGCACAAACAGCTTGGTCAGCGGGAACTCGGCCTTGACCAGTTCGACGATCCGGTCCGCCACCTCGGGCTTGTCGACACAGACCAGAACCGTCTCGGCCCGCCCGGCCCCGGATGCGCGCAGGACATCCAGTCGCGCGCCGTCACCGTAAAACACCTTGAAGCCGAAATTACCGGCGGCCTGGATCATCTCCACATCGGTCTCGATGATCGACACATCGACGTCACGGGCCAGCAGCGGCTGCGACACCACCTGGGCGAAGCGGCCGAAACCGATGATCAACACCCGCTCGCGCAGATCCTCGGCGTGTTCGACGCCGTCGGTCGACACGGTGTCGCGCGGCCTCAGCCGGTCCGCGATCAGCACCCGCAACGGCGTCACCGCCATCGACAGGATCACCACCGCCGACAGGATCGACGCCGTCCGCGGATCGAACAGACCGGCCGCCAGCGCCGCCGCATACAGGACGAAGGCGAACTCGCCCCCCTCACCCATCAGGGCGGCCCGCAACAGCCCCTCACCGTGACCTGAACGGAGTCGGGCCACCGCATAGACGGCGATCATCTTGGCCCCCATCAGGGCCGCCAGACCGCCCAGCACGATCGGCCAGTCGGCGAACACCGCCCCCAGGTCCAGCGACATGCCGACGCTCAGGAAAAACAGGCCCAGCAGCACCCCGCGGAACGGCTCGACATCGGCCTCCAGCTGGTGGCGGAAGCTGGACTCCGACAGCAACACCCCGGCCAGAAAGGCCCCCATGGCCATCGACAGCCCGCCCAGATGCATGGCCCAGGCGGCCCCCAGCACCACGAACAGGGCCCCCATGGTCATGACCTCGCGACCGCCATAGCGGGCCAGCAGGCGGAAGAAGGGATTGACGATCCAGCGCCCGGCCACGACCACGACGGCCACCGCCCCGAGGGCCAGCCCCACCGTCATCCAGATTGAATTGCCACTCTCGACCGCTGCGCCATAAGTCCCCGCCAGCACTGCCACCAGCGCCAGCAGGGGCACGATGGCCAGGTCCTCGAACAACAGCACCGAGACGACGCGCTGCCCGGCCGAACCGGAATGCTCGCCGCGCTCCTCCAGCAACTGCATGACGATGGCGGTCGAGGACAGGGCAAAGCCGAAGCCGGCGATCAGCGCCGCATACCAGGCCAGACCCGCCGCCATCGCCACCCCGGTCAGCAGCAGGGCGCACACCCCCACCTGCACCGCGCCCAGACCGAAGATCTCGCGCTTCAGGGTCCACAGTCGCGCCGGTCGCATCTCCAGACCGATGACGAACAGGAACATGACCACGCCGAACTCGGCCACATGCAGGACGGCCTCGGGCTCGCGCACCACGCCCAGCACCGACGGTCCGATCAGCACACCGGCGGCCAGATAGCCCAGCACCGCGCCCAGCCCCAGTCGCCGGAACAGGGTCGCGGCCAGAACCATGGCCGCCAGCAACGCCACCGCGTGCCCCAGTCCCATTCCCGTCGACTCGACCATCATATTCCCCTTGCGGGTCCAATAGTGGGGTGGCCCGCGCCCCCGCGCCAGTGCCACCGGGTCCGGTCACTGACCCTCCCTGCTTTCGTCATCCCGGGGCAAGCGGCGCAGCCGCGCCGACCCCGGGACCCAGCGGCGCGCGCCAGCGCGATCTGTTCAGGCACGGACGCTGAGCCCCTCTCCCTGGGGAGAGGGGTTGGGGAGAGGGGGTACGGTGTCCCCATGATCGCACCATAACCCCTCACCCTTTGACGCTTCGCGCCGCCCTTCGGGTCGCGCCAGAACGACGGCGGTCGCCGTCGTGCGCTCAAGCCCTCTCCCGCCGGGAGAGGGAAGCGAGGTGTTTGCGAAAAACCATCCGGATTCCCCCCCCCAATCCCTTGCCCCGCACCACCTTCCGCATTTCTCCACCCCAACTTCCCACCCCCCTCCAGCCGCGTGCCATCCTCCGTCCGTCCCGTCGCAAGGAAGGGCCGCGAGGCCTGCGACCTGGTGTGTGGCGGGAGTGGAGAAGCGGGGTCAGGGTCGGGCGAGGATACCCCGGCCGCTCCGGGACCGGGTCACAGGCCCGGCCCCGCCCGCGGCGATCGGTGCGGCTAGGCGGTAAGACCGTTGCCGACCGCAAGCTCGTCGAAAATCTCCACGCGGAGCGTCGGTCTTCGTCGAAACGGTAGAATCAAAGATCTCCGGGCGAAGGCCCGGCGCTCCGCCCGCCCTTCCATGGCCGGACCCTCGGGCCGCCGGACGCAGACCCGTGGCCGCGTCTCCGGCCCAGGGTCAGACCTCGAACTTGACCCCCTGCGCCAGCGGCAGTTCGTCGGAGAAATTGATCGTCTGGGTTTGACGACGCATATAGGATTTCCACGCATCCGACCCGCTCTCGCGCCCGCCGCCGGTGTCCTTTTCGCCGCCGAAGGCCCCGCCGATCTCGGCACCCGAGGGGCCGATATTGACGTTGGCGATGCCGCAGTCCGAGCCCCAGGCCGACAGGAATTGCTCGGCCTCGCGCACGCTGTCGGTGAAGACGCAGCTGGACAGGCCCTGGGGCACGTCGTTCTGCATCGCCACCGCCGCGTCGAACTCCGTCCAGGTCATCACATACAGGATCGGGGCGAAGGTCTCGTGGCGCACGATCTCGGTCTGGGCCGGCATGCGCACGATGGCGGGCCGCACATAGAAGCCGTCGCGCTCGACCCGGGTGCCGCCGGCCACGATCGTGCCGCCCTGGGCCACCGCCTGGGTCAGGGCCGACTCAAAGCCCTTCACCGCGTCCTCGTCGATCAGCGGCCCGACCAGCACCCCGTCCTCGCGCGGGTCACCGACCGGCAAGGTGTCATAGGCCCTGGCCAGACGGGTCAGCAGGGCATCAGCCACATCCTCATGCACCAGCAGACGGCGCAGACTGGTGCAGCGCTGACCGGCGGTCCCGACCGCCGAGAAGGCGATGGCCCGCACCGCCAGTTCCAGATCGGCACTGGCCGTCAGGATCATCGCATTGTTGCCGCCCAGCTCCAGCAGCGAGCGACCCAGCCGTCCGGCCACGGTCTGGGCCACGGCCCGACCCATCCGCGTCGAGCCCGTCGCCGAAACCAGCGCGACCCGCGGATCCTTCGCCAGTGTCTCGCCGATCGCACGACCGCCGATGACCAGCTGCGCCAGACCTTCCGGCGCATCACCGAAGCGGGCCGCGGCGCGTTCGAACACCGCCTGCACCCCCAACGCCGTCAGCGGCGTCTTCTCCGACGGCTTCCAGATCACCGGATCGCCGCACACCAGCGCCAGCGCCGCATTCCAGGCCCAGACCGCGACCGGGAAGTTGAAGGCCGTAATGATGGTAACCGGTCCCATCGGCTGCCAGGTCTCGCGCATATGGTGGCCCGGGCGCTCGGACGGCATGGTCAGCCCGTACAGCTGCCGCGACAGGCCGACGGCGAATTCGCAGATGTCGATCATCTCCTGAACCTCGCCCAGACCCTCCGACATCACCTTGCCGGCTTCCAGCGTGACCAGCATGGCCAGGTCGTCCTTGGCTGTCCGAAGCTCCTCGCCCAGCAAGCGCACCAGCTCGCCGCGGCGCGGAGCCGGGACCCGCTTCCACGCGTCAAACGCGGCCGTCGAGCGAACCAGCACGGCCTCAACGCCGGCGGCGTCGGCCTCGGCCACAGCCCCCGCACCCACGCCGTCGATCGGCGACCGGACCGCCAGGGTCCCGTCCCAGGTCGCGGCATCAACGCCCAGACGATCAAGAATGGCGCGTGCGACGTTGGCTGTGGTGGTCATGATCGGTTCTCCGGCGTGATGGCCCCGCTTAGCCTCCCGGGCCGTCCGGCGAAAGCGGAAGCGGCGACACAGATCCGGAAACGTGACCCGCAAGGCCCCGCTTACCCGGCCTTAACCATAGGCCGGAACCCCCTGTTCACCGCCGCCGGGGCATTCTGTGACGAGGACACACAGGAAGACATCATGGCGCGCGCTCAATTTCAAAAAGGCCAGAAAGTCTGGGTCGAATGCGTTGGTGCATGGGCCCAGATCGAAAAGGTCCAGCCTGTCTGGGCCAAAGGCTTCGAGGAACCGGTCCGGGTCACCTACGACGTCGGCCTCGGTCGGGAATTTCTCGGCCATGAGCTGATGCTGCCGGTCGAGGATCCGGTCAGCGCCCAGGCCGATGACAACTGGCGCCTGCTGCGCGCCCGCAACAAATGGCAGCAGGCCGACGAATGCCTCCACCACCCCTTCCCCGGCACCTACCCGGTCATTGTCACCGATGTGACCGACTGGGGCGGCTGGCGCGTCCCCGGCGCGGAATATGACCGCGATCCGCAACGTATCGAGTTCCAGGCACGTCTGATCAACGCGTCGCCGGCCCTGATGGCCCTGGCCGAACAGCTGGTCGCCTCGGTCGATGACGCTCCCGATGATGCGCCGCCCGAAACTCGTCGCCTGGCCGGAGAGGCCCGTAGCCTGTTGAAAACAATCACCGAGAAGTTGACGACGCCTCCGGGAATCGAGGCTCCGGCCACCCAGGCTGCCTGACCATCGTTAACCAGCTCTCGACACGAATCCGCGACGCAGCCTAGATTCGGGCCTTCGTCATCGAATCGTCCGGGAGAGTGCCTTGCGGGGCAATGAGCGCCGCATAATTGAACAGGGGCGCCGCACCTCTGACGGACGCACCAGTGCGCCGACGTGGGCACGCGTCCTGATTCTCTCCATTGCCCTCGCCATTGCCGCCTATGTCCTCCTGTTCGCACGTGAAATCGCCCGCCCCGGTCTCGAGGTCGATGCACTCCGTACCCAGGCCGTCGCCAGCGAGGCCCGCCTTCTGGCGCTCGACCTCGAAAACCGGCTGGCTCCGGTGCGCCGCGGGGCGGAAGCCGGCGCGGACACCCTTGCGGCACGGCCATATCGCCCCCTCGACGCCATAGACGCCGCCCGGGCCGTCTCTCCCGGCTCGGCCTTCGCCGTCATCACCGCCGACGGCCGCGTGCTTGCCGCCGTCGGGGACAAGCCCGACAGCTTCACCGGTTCCTCCGATGCCGGAATTCATCTCTCTGCCGATGGTCAGGCCCTACTGCTGCAACCGGCGGGACTGGACGAGGTCGTTCTGGTCGGCCGGGTTCCCCTGCCGGAACTGACGACCGGCGTCGGCGTGGACCTGTCCCTGCTCACCGACCCGACCACCGTGCTGGCATCCGGGCGAACCGCAGACGGCGGGGCAGACGGCAACCCGGCGCTGGGGCTGGATTCGGCCCCGATCGAAGCGGACGGACGCGTCGTCACCGTTCATTTGGACAAGGAGGGGCTCATCCGCGCCGCCGTACCGGTCGGGGAAAGCGGCCTGATTGCCGTAGCCTCGGCCCCGTTCAGCATCGGCGCAAACGCCCTGCTGAACGACGTCTGGGTTCTGGCCGCGCCGCTCGGCATCGGCGTGGTCGTTCTGGGACTGGTGCTGATGATGCACCGACGGCAGGCCCGGGCCAGTCGCGAATGGGCCGCCTCGGAACGGCGATTCCGCATTGCCGTTGAAGGGGCCCGGTGTGGTGTCTGGGAATGGGACCTCGAAGAGGGCGAGGTCAATCTCTCGGACTATATGGCCGTGCTGCTTGGCTTCGAGCAGGGCGGGCCGGTCACAGCCGAGGCCGTGTCGGCGCGAATCCACCCCCGCTATCGGGCGGCGGTCGATCACGCCCTGCGGCAGGCCGCGACCTTCGGTGCCTTTGAAGTCACCTTCCCTGTGCCCGACGAAAACGGTCGCGCCCGCTGGATCGACGCGCGCGGCCAGTCGCGCGGTCCGCGCGGCGACGCCGGCTTCACCAGCATCCTCGGGGTTGCCCTCGACATTACCGAAGCCCGCCGCGCCAAGGCGCATGCCCAGGCCGCGGAAAGTCGCCTGCGGGACGGAATCGAAAGCGTTTCCGACGCCTTCGTCCTGTTCGACAAGCATAACCGGCTGATCCTGTGGAATCAGGCCTTCCAGGACGCCTTCTCCTTCGAGGCCGGCATAGTGCGTCGCGGGGCGCTCAAGGACGATCTGAATCGCATCGCCGCCCTGGCCATCAAGGGCGACCGTCCTGCGGCCGGAGGCCGGGCCGGGGCCCGCGAGGTCGAACTGCATGACGGCCGCTGGCTGCAGTTGTCAGAGCGTTTTACCTCCGATGGCGGATCCGTCGTCACCGCCGCCGACATTACCGCGATCAAACAGCAGGAGGCCGAGCGCGAGCGAGCCGCCCAGGCCCTGCAGACAACCGTCAATCAGCTGGAAATCAGTCGGGAAGAGTTGTCACAGCTGGCGCGCAAATACGAAGTGGCGATGACCCGGGCCGAGGCCGCCAACCAGGCCAAGTCCGAATTCCTGGCCAATATGAGCCACGAGCTGCGCACCCCGCTCAACGCCATCAACGGTTTTTCCGAAATCATGGAAGCCGAGATGTTCGGGCCGCTCGGCGATGCCCGCTACAAGGGCTATGCGGCTGACATTCTGCAATCCGGCCAACACCTGTTGAGCCTGATCAATGACATCCTCGATATGGCCAAGATCGAGGCCGGCAAATTGACCCTGCACTATGAGAAGGTGTCACTGCAGGAGTTGTGTGAGGATGCCATCCGGCTGATGCGCGGCAAGATTCAGGAAAGCGGCCTGACGCTCAGCCTCGATGCGCCAGACTTGCCGGAAATCGATGCCGATCACCGCGGCCTGAAGCAGATCATGCTGAACCTCATTTCCAACGCCGTGAAATTCACGCCGGAGGGCGGTGATATCATCGTGGCCCTTCGAAGCGAGGAGGGCAGGGTCCGTGTCGCGGTGACAGACACCGGCATCGGTATCGCGCCTGAAGACGTTGCCCGCCTGGCCCGTCCGTTCGAACAGGTGGAAGGACAGCACTCCAAAACCACCCAGGGTACGGGACTTGGCCTGTCCCTGACCCGATCACTGATCGAGCTGCATCACGGCGAGATGGTGATCGACAGCGAACCGGGCCGGGGCACGACCGTCAGCTTCGCCCTGCCCATCGAACGCCCGGTCATGGCCGAACCGCAACAGGCCCGCGCAGCCTGAAGGTCTAGTGCGGGGGCGGCGCTTCGTTCCGGTCCGCATGGGGCCCACGCTCTGCGCCACCTCGACCGTTCCGGCCACCACGACGAGCCAGAATGGGGGCCAGCGCCTTGCGGTCATCGACATCCAGCGTGGCAAGAACTGACACGGCGGTCTCCTCGAGACGGGCGCGACCCCGCAGCTCAGCCGTACGCGACCGCTCCAGCATGGCCCGGACCTCGGCCGCATCGAAGGTCTCGCCACCGGCCAGGGCAACCGCTGAACGGCGCGCCGAACGGGCCTCCTCAAAATCAGAGCGCGAGGCCAGCGCCGAAGCGCGCAATTCCGCATGAACCCGTTCACCGATCTCGGGGTCCATCGAGGCAATCAGCGCCCGGATCGGTGAGGCCCGCGGCGTCCGCCGATCAGCCTCAACCCGCGCCTCGATCCTGCTGTGGTTCACCACAGCGGTCACCCCGGCAGCAATCGCGAACAGATTCAGGGCCACCGATACGGCAAGACCGATCTTGAGCGAATTGGGCGTCATCCCAGCACCTCCGTATCATCCATTCCGGCCAGGGTGGCCTGATACAGAACCGCATCCGCCTGAAGGTCTGCCGTCAATCGGGTGGTCAGGGTCAGGCCGACGACAATCCCGGCACAGGCCGCCGCCGCCCATCCCAAACCGGATGCCAGCACCAGGCGATCCATCCGGAACCGTCCGCCACGACGAACCCTGAGGCCGGCCACGGCAGCGGAGGCGATCACCCGGTCACGCAACGCGGCGGAAGGCACAGGGCGCGGCGACGCATGAAGCACCTCATCCAGCGCCATGGCCTCGGCGACGATCCGACCCGCGGCGACAGGCTCGGAGTCCAGCAATCGCTCCGCCGCCGCACGCGCGTCGTCCGGCCAGCGACGCAGGTCGCCGCCCCAGGCGTCCGCCTGCGCCTTCATCTGCTGCAGGTTCATCCCCGTTCTCCCCTAACTGGCCGGCCGGCACCCTCGGGTGCCAGATCGGCCAAGGCTTGTCGCAGGGCCCGGCGGCCCCGCGAAAGCAGACTTTCCAGCGCGTCCACACTGACCTTCATCAATATGGCGGCCTCGATATTGGTCAGCTCCTGATAGTGGCACAGCACGATGGCCTCGCGCTGACGATCCGGCAGCTGCGCCAGCGCCGCGTCCACACGCTTTCCGACATCGGCAGCCAGCAAGCCCCGGTCCGGCGTGGCTGTCTCGTCGGCGCGCTCGGGAAGCACGGCGGTCGGCGTCTCTCGCCGCCGTCTCAGCCGGTCGTAGCAGAGGTTGAGGGCCACCCGATGTAGCCAGGTGTCGAATTTCGCCCGGCCCGGCGTCCACTTCCGGGACTGACGCCAGGCCCGCAGCATGGCCTCCTGGGCCACGTCCTCGGCCTCGACCGCGTCGCCCAGCATGCGCTGCGCCAGCGCCAGCATGCGCGGCAGCTTGCGCGCCACCATTGCCTGAATGGCCGCGGGGTCGCCCTGACCCACGCGGCGCACCAGATCCTCGTCGGGGTCGTCGATTCCCGCCAATCCGGGTCCTTTCGTGACTGACCGAAAGGGCCGGCCGGTCGATGACCGCCTTCCCCGACATCATCCTACTCCGAAGGCGACGACGCGGGCGACGCCTGTCTCCGGGCCTGACGGGCGGCACCGCGTTCCGTCATATGTTCCCGGCGCTGCTCGCGCATCTGCTGCCGCCCGGCGCGCCCTTCCTCAGCCGTGAGATAACCATCGTGATTCGTATCGAGACGAGCGAAGGATTCAATCGCCCGCGCCCGGGCCTCGGTGATCACGACCGGACCACGGTCGGCCCCGCGACGCTCACCCTGATGCGCCATCGCGCCACCACGGTTGCCGTGCCGGCCAGCCCGGTGACCGCGGCTGCGCTCGCCGTGCGCCCCATCCCGGGCACCTTCGCCGCGCGCCGCATGGGCACCGTCGAATTCGCTGCGGCTGATGGTCCCGTTGTTGTCGGCATCCAGCCGGGCAAAGCGGGCCGTGTTTCGCTCGGCGCGATGGGCCTGCATGGCGGCCTGGCGTTCCTCGACCGTCACCGTGCCATCCCGGTTGGCATCGCTCGCGATCAGACGCTGGACGCGCTGCTGCACGAATTCAGCCTGGCTGACGCGGCCATCGGCGTTGGCGTCCGCACGGGCATGTCGTTGCGTCGCACCGGCCGGTGCCTGCTGCGCCAGGGCGACACCACCGGCAGCGGCGAGAGTCAGGGCAGCGAGGCCACCCAGCATGAGGGTCTTCTTCATAACGATCAGTCTCCAGAGACCGCAGAACTGGCGGTCGCAGTTTCCCCGTCTGAAGTCTCTAACGGGGCCCGCCTCAGAGTCCGTCGCTGGGGGGCGGAAGCAGCGCCTCGAAGGCCGCCCGTGCGGCCGCGCGAACCTCGGTCAGACGGCGTTTCAAGGTTTGAAAATCCGGTTCCGCGGCCGCTTCGGCGAGGCGTTGGCGAAACCCCTCAGGCTCGGTCTCCGGGTCCGGTCGGTCATCCGACGCGCAACTCAACACCTGGGCCAGACGCTGCTGCATGCGCCAGGCCTCGGCCAGCACCGGATCGTCTTCCAGAGCCTCCAGGGTCGACACGGTCAGGGCCTTCCCCGCCACGGCCCGCGTTAGCTGGCGGAACTGGGCCACAAACTCCGCATCGACCTGACCGCCGGAAGACAGCTTCAGATCCCAGAACCCCCGCGCCGGTCGCCCCTGCTCCATCCGGTCGCGCATGCGCCGCACGTCCCCCACAATGTCCGCCCCGGGACGCGGACGACGCAGCGCCGCCTCGATCGCCTCTCCGACCCGCTCTCCGAACGCCGCGTCACTGGCCCAGACGACCCGTGCCCGGGTCAGGGTCATGAACTCCCAAGTGTCCGCATCTTTTTTGTAGTAATCTACCAGCCGCCCGAGCCGGACCGAGACCGGCCCTTTGGAGCCACCCGGCCGCAACCGCATATCGACTTCGTACAGCCCCCCTTCAGCCGTATGTGACGACAACGCCGCGATCAGCCGTTGGGTGAAGCGGGCAAAAAAGACCTCCGCGCTCCAGCCACGCCCTTCGGACACGGCCTCGGGCCTGGCCTCATAGACAGTCATCAGATCAAGGTCAGAGCCGGCGGTCATCTCTTGCGACCCGGCCTTGCCGAGGGCGACCATCGCGACACCGCCGGTCATGGCTCCGCCCATGCGCGTCGCCTCGGCCAGGGCGGCGGGTGCCAGCACCCGCATGGTACCGTCAGCCAATGACGTATAGGCCCGCCCCGCCGCAGCCGCCCCGACGCGGCCGGTCAACGTCTGCAGGCCGATCCGGAACATCTGCTCGCGATGAATGCGCCGAACCGCATTCATCGCCATCTCGAAATCGTCAGCGGCCGCGACCTCAAATTCCAACTGCGCCAGCAACCCGGAATCTTCGTCCAGATCCCGCAGGAACCGGGCGTCAAGAATACTGTCCAGCGCGGCCGGGTATCGGCCCAGGGTACGGGCGAGACGCGGCGCGAACGCCATGACTCCCAGCACCACTTCAAACAACTGCGGCTGAGCCAGGAAAAGGGCCTGAACCTGAACCCCCGCGCTCAGCCCGGAAAAAAACACGGCAAAGCGTCGGAAAGCCGCATCTGGTGCACCGGACCGGGCAACAGCGGTCAGCAACTGCGGAGCCAACCGGGTGAACAGCTCCCGGCCCCGGGCGGAACGCGTCGCCGGTATTCGCCCATGATGCCAGCTGCGGATGGTGTCGGCGACTGTGTCCGGATCGCTGAACCCCATGCGGCTCAGCGTCCCCAGGGTCTCGGGATCATTTTCAATCCCCGTGAAGACCAGGCTGCCATAGGGCGAGGACAGATCCTCCTCACCTTCAAACAGTTCGCCATAGCGACGGTTGACGGCAAGCAGGGTCCGTTCGACCCCGGCATCGAAACCGGCCAGATCGGCCTGTCCCGCCAGAGCCGCGACCGCCGCCCGGGGACCCGGCTCCACCGACAGGCTGTGGGACTGCTCGTCCTCCAGCATCTGAACCCTGTGTTCCAGCCCGCGCAGCTTGACATAGAAACCGGTCAGTTCGTTCGCGACCCCCGTCGTGATGTGGCCGGCCTCGCTCAGGGTCTTCAGCGCATCCACCGTCCGGCTGATCCGCAGGGCCGGATTCCGCCCGCCCAGGATCAGCTGCTGGGTCTGGACGAAAAATTCAATCTCGCGGATACCGCCGCGGCCGAGTTTCAGATTGGCCCCCGCCGCCTCCAGTCCCTCTCCGGTCTTGTGCACATGGATCTGGCGCTTGATCGACTGGATATCGAGAATAGCCGGATAATCCAGACTGCGTCGCCAGACGAATGGCGTCAGCGCCTTCAGAAAGTTCGCAGCCGCAGCAAAGTCTCCAGCCACCGCCCGGGCCTTGATAAAGGCCGCCCGCTCCCAGTTCTGGCCGACCGATTCATAGTAGGCCAGCGCCATAGGGGCGGCGACGACCGGCGGGGTCGAGGACGGGTCGGGTCGCAATCTCAGATCAACGCGAAACACATAACCGTCCGCCGTCCGTTCCGACAGTAATCCGGCCAGGGTCTGGGCCGCGCGATTGACGAACCTCTGCGCCTCGACGCCGGGGGCCAGGGCCGCCTCCAGCGGTTCGGGCTCGTAGAAGAGCGACAGGTCGATGTCGCTGGAATAGTTCAGCTCGAACGCCCCGTGCTTGCCCATGGCCAGACCGAACAGGCCCGGAATCGGTCCGCGCGGATCGTCCACCGTCGCCAGCAATTTGCCTGCCTCACGCTGTTGGAAAGCCACCGAGGCCAGGGCCGTTTGCGTTGCCGCATCGGCAAAGCGGGACAAGGCCCCCGTCACCTGATCCAGATCCCAGACCCCACCCAGATCGGCCAGGGCCGTCAGCAGATGAAGCTCGGCCTTCAATTTTCGTAGGGGCGATTTCAGCGCATCTGGCTCGCCTTCCAGCGCCCGGGTCGCGTCCAGAATGGCCTCCAGCCGTGCCTCGGGGTCAGTCTCGAGCGTCGCCCTCAGCCGCTCCGGCCACCGTCGAACCAGACCCGCCAGATAGGGCGAAGCGGAAAACACCGGGGCCAGGGCCGGCCAGACCACGGGCAGCAGGTCATCCCAGCCCCCGGCGACAGCCGCCTCGAGGAGACGTTCATGCGTGCGCTCCGCAGAGCCCGCGTCGATGACCGGACCACATGGCTGCAGCCGCGGTCCGAGCGGTCCTGTCCGGACCGGGGAACTCACGTCGCCGCCGGCAGGATCAGCGCGACCCGCAGACCTGGACCGAAGCCTCCGTATTCACCCGGCCCTTCATCCAGCTGCACCCGCCCGGCATGGGCCTCCATGACCGCCGCCACCAACGACAGTCCCAGCCCGGAACCCGTTTGGGTGCGGCTGTTATCGAGGCGCACAAAACGCTCCACCACCCGGTCCCGGTCATCGTCCGGTACGCCCGGGCCGGTGTCGGTAATCGAGAACTCAATCTCACCCGACGACCGCCGCCGCACGCGCAACATCACGGCCCCGCCGGCCGGCGTATATTTGATGGCATTGTCGATAACGTTGGCCAGGGCCTGGGCGAGGAAGGGCCGGTTGGCCTCGACCATCAGGCCGGTGTCGATCTCGGCTGAGAACTCCAGTCCCTTGTCCTCGGCAGCCGGCTCGTACAGCTCGGCCATATCGGCGGCCAGACCGGCGGCGTCGAACCGCTCGGGGTCCGGCGTCCGGCCCTGCGCCGCCTGCAGCCGGGCAATGGCCAGCACCGTATTGAAGGTTTTCAGCAGTTCGTCAGACTCGCCCAGCGCCAGATGCAGGGCGTCAACGCCGTCGATCCGGCCGGCCTCGGCATCGATCAGGGCGACCTCCAGCTTGGCCCGCATCCGCGTCAGCGGCGAGCGCAGGTCATGAGCGATGGCGTCACCCGCGTGCCGGATCGAGGCCATCGAGGCCTGCAGCCGATCCAGCATCGCATTGAGACCGGCTCCCAGTTCGTCCAGTTCGTCACCGCTGCGACGCACCTCGACCCGCGTCTTCAGATCCCCCTCCTGCACGGCGGTGACGACCCGGTTCAATCGTCCCATGGCCCGTTCGACATTGCGGCTGACGATCAGGCCGCCGCCCGCGCCCAGCAGCAGGACCATGCCCATCGCGGCCCACAAGGCCTGGGTCAGACGCGACAGGTAGCGTTCGGTGTCGCCGAGGTCCTTGGCCACCACCAGCATCTCCCCGCCTGACAGGGTGACCTGAACCCCCATGGCCTGTGGGCGGATCACATTCCCGGCGGCATCCGTGTCCGAAAACCGGAACGTCCCCCACTGTTCGCCGCCCCGGTAATTATCGATCGGCGAGACATTCACCGGCTGGCCGGCGGCCGCTCCACCGGGATTGCGCACGGTGACATCCAGATCACCGGTGATCTTCCGGCCGTCCCTGTCCATCAGCAGATAGAGGTAGGAACTGCGTTTGGTGACCCGCTCGACCAGGGCCTGGTTCAGCACATCGACGCCCCGGGTCCGATAGAGGGCGGTCAGGACCGAGGTCTCGGCCCGCACGTCGGCCTCGGCCCGAGCCTGGGCCTCCGAGGCCGAGGCGAAATAGACATAGGCCAGCACCGCACTGGCTGCCGCGGCGAACAGGGCCAGAAACAGCAGCGTCAGCCGGAACGGCGTCCGCCGAAAGAGCGATGGCAGACGCATACAGCCCTAGGGCTCCAGCCGGTAACCCGCGCCGCGCACCGTCTGCAGCATCGCGTGATCGAAGCCCTTGTCGATCTTGGCCCGCAGGCGACTGATGTGGACGTCGATGACATTGGTCTGGGGGTCGAAATGATATTCCCAGACCTTCTCCAGTAACATGGTGCGCGTGACCGACTGACCGGCGTGGCGCATCAAAAATTCCAGCAGCTGGAATTCGCGCGGCTGCAGGTCGATCTCGGACTCGCCCCGATAGACGGTTCGGGCGATCAGGTTCATCTCGAGATCGCCGACCTTGAGCACGGTCTGGACCCCGCCGGTCTCGCGGCGTCGGGCCAGGGCGTCAACGCGGGCGATCAGTTCGGCAAAGGCATAAGGTTTGACCAGATAGTCGTCGCCACCGGCCTTCAGCCCGACGACGCGATCCTCGACCTCACCCATGGCCGAAAGGAACAGCACCGGAGTCTGGTCGCCGTCCTTGCGCAGGGTCTCGACCATGCCGATGCCGTCAAGTCGCGGCATCATCCGGTCGACGACATAAACGTCATAGCCGCCCTTCTGCGCCTCCAGCAGACCGAAGGCCCCGTCCACCGCATGGACCACGTCGTTGCCAGCCTCGGTCAGGCCACGCACCATCGCCGTGGCCGCCTCGGCGTCATCTTCAACCACCAGAATACGCATGGAATCAGCCCCTCAGATTCGGAATCGCCGCCGATGTTAGCGCATCGGCGGCGATGGGGGCAGTTAAGGCTTGTTCAGAGTCGTGATCATTCGCCGTCGTCAAATTTCAAAGGCGCGACGACATTGCCTTGCGGGGTGCGGATGAACAGCAACACGCTCGGTCGGCCAGCTTGCTTCGCGGCCGCGACGGCCGCCCGAAGGTCGGCGGCGGACGTCACGTTCCGGGTATTCACGCGGGTAATGACAAAACCGGCCTGCAGGCCAAGGCGCGCGGCGGGGGTCGAGCGGGCCACGTTCGTGATCATGACGCCGCTGACGTTGTCAGGCAGATTGTAGCGCGATCGCAGGGCGGACGTCAGCGCCACTACGCCCAGACCTTCTACCGGCTCCACCTGGGCGGCGGGCGGCTGGGTCTGAGCGGTACCGCCGGAACCCGAACCCTCATCGGCCAGCAATTCCTCTTCCGTAGGACGGGTCCCCGCACGGACGTTCAGCGTCTGGTGGCGACCGTTACGAATGACCTCAAGACGGATCGTTTCGCCGGGCCTCGCCTGGCCGACAAGTCGTGAGGCCTCTGTACTGTCCGCCACCGCTTCGCCGTTGACCGAGACGATGTAGTCATCGATACGCGCACCCGCACGGACGGCAGGCCCACCCTCCGTTACGCTCTCGATGAGAGCTCCCTTGAAGTCGCGGGGCTGGCCCAACGCCTCCCAGCCATCGGGGCTCAACGTTCTGAGGCCGAGACCGACATAGCCGCGTTCCACGCGACCGTTTTGCATCAGCTGTTCCGTCACGCCCTTCGCGATGGACGCCGGAATGGCGAAACCGATCCCGACAGATCCGCCTGTCTGCGAATAGATCGCCGAGTTCACGCCGATGACACGGCCGTAGATGTCGAATGTCGGACCGCCCGAGTTGCCCCGATTGATCGCTGCGTCGATCTGCAGGAAATCGACATACTGGGCCGTCTGGTTATCGACGTTCTGCCGGGCGAGGGCTGACACGATCCCCGCCGTGGCCGTGCCGCCCAGCCCAAAGGGATTCCCGACGGCGATGACCCAGTCCCCGACCCGGGGCTGGGCCTGTTCCTCAAACGAGACGAAGGGAAAGTCTGAACCCTCGACCTTGATCACAGCGAGGTCAGTGGCCTGGTCCCGTCCCACGAGGCGGGCGTCCATCTCGCGACCGTCGGCCAGCTTGACGGTGATCTTCTCCGCATTCTCGATGACGTGGTTGTTGGTGACGATGAAACCGTCCGCCGAAATCAGGAAACCAGACCCGGCCCCCATCGCCGTCGCGCCCTCATCCTCCGCACCCGGATCCTGATCCCCGCGCGGGGCTCCCGGAATCGGCACGGCTCCGAAGCCGGGAAGATTGAGCACCCCCCGACGCGAGCGCGGGATCCGCGTCTTGACGTCGATCTGCACCACCGCCGGAGCGACCTGCTGGAAGATGTCGGCAAAGCTGAGCGGCGCGCCCTGCGGCGGCGCAAAGGCCACGCCGGCGGCACCGGCTGACGGGATCAACTGCCCCACGGCCCGGGCCGGCTCGGCGTGAGCCCCCGGCCACTGAATGACGCCGCCCGCCGTCGCGGCGGCGGCAAAGGTCAGGCCGACGGCGGCCCCCAGAATGAATTCCTTACGCTTCATCATCTCGGGCGTGGATCCTTTCAGGCGGGTGCCGTGCACCCGTTCATCGGTGAATATAGGGCGGTCTGGCCCGGGACCAAACCATCAACATCAATTGAATGGTCCAGCTTGTTGCCTGTCGTTGGGCATAGTTGCGTCAGGATCAGGGCAAACAGCCTCATCCCGCAGCAGTTCAGCCAGTCGACGTTCCTCATCCGGCGACAGGGGCAGGGTCTCAGGACGTCGTCTTCGGGCCAGAACCATCAGCCCGCCACCGGCCAGCAATACCAGCGTCAACGGTCCGAACCACAGCAACCAGGTCCCCGCCCGGACCGGCGGACGGAACAGCACGAAATCACCGTAGCGGCGCACCAGATCGTCCCGGATGGCCTGATCCGACTGACCCGCATCGATTTCCTCGCGCACCAACCGGCGCATGTCGCCGGCGATGCCCGCCGGACTGTCGGCGATCGATTCATGCTGACACACGACGCAGCGAATCCCGTCGAACAGCCGTTGGGCCCGGGCCTCCTGCCGCGCATCGGCCAGGGGTCGGTCGGGAGCCGCCGCCGGCTCGGCGGCCATCAGTCCCACTGACGCCAGAGCGATCAACAGAGCCCGTCTCATCCCGGCTTCACCCGTGATTTCATGCCGACCCCGACCCGCAACCGCCGGTCCAGCAGCGACAGCAGGGCCCCAAGCGCCATGATCACCGGCCCGAGGAAGATCAACCGGGCCCACGGATTCCACCACACCCGCACGGTCCAGGCGCGGGCTTCCGTCTCCGTGGAGCGGCGCTCACCCATGACCACATAGACATCGTCCAGACCCCGGAAATCCAGTCCGACTTCCGTTGTGGTCTGACCACCGGCGGGGAAGAAACGTCGTTCAGCCACGACATCATGACCCTTGCCACCACCGCGAGGCTCGACTGTCAGCCGCCCCTGTTCGGCCAGGTAGTTCGGGCCCTCGACCATCTCGACCCCGTTCAGCCGCACGGCCCAGGGCCCGGCCTGAATTTCGCCGCCGATGGCCAGCGGAGCTGCCGCCTCGACCCGGTAGCTGGTCTCGACCACCGCGCCCATCACGAACAGTCCCAGACCAGCATGCGCCAGGGTCATGCCCCAGGTCCCCAGCGACAATTTCCTCAGACGACGACCGGACTGGGCCAGCGGTCCCCGGAACAGGCGCACCCGCTCGGCCACCTCGGCCAAGGTTCCCAAAATCAGCCAGGCCCCGATACCGATACCGGCGGCGGCCAGCGCGATTTTCGGTTCGAACAGCGCCCAGCCCGCCAGTCCCGCCAGCAGGGCCAGACCGGCGGCCAGGGCCAACCGCTGCATCACCCCCCTGATGTCACCGCGCTTCCACGCCAGCATCGGACCGGCCGGCAGGATCAGGAAGGCAACCACCATCAGCGGGGTAAAGGTGATGGCAAACCACGGCGGCCCCACCGAAATGGTCGCGCCGGACGCCGCTTCCAGGATCAACGGATACAGGGTGCCCAGCATCACCGTCGCCGCGGCGGCCGTCAGGAACAGGATGTTGAGCACCAGCGCGCCTTCACGGCTGACCGGGGCGAACAGCCCGCCGCCCTTCAGGGTCGGGGCCCGCCAGGCGAACAGGCCGAAGGCGAGTCCGGACGTCAGCCCCAGAATGGCCAGCAGCATCAGCCCCCGGTCCGGGTCCACGGCGAAGGCATGCACACTGGTCAGCACGCCTGAGCGCACGAGGAAGGCCCCCAGCATCGAAAAGGTGAAGGTCAGCAGCGCCAGGAACACGCTCCACCCGGCCAGGGCCCCGCGTCGCTCGGTCACCACTGCCGAATGCAGCAGGGCCGTCCCCGCCAGCCACGGCATGAAGGAGGCGTTCTCAACCGGGTCCCAGAACCACCAGCCGCCCCAGCCCAGCTCGTAATAGGCCCAGAAGGCTCCAAGGGTGATGCCGACCGTCAGCAACCCCCAGCTGGCCAGGGCCCAGGGTCGCACCCAGCGCCCCCAGGCGGGCCAGAAGCCGGACTGGGCCCGACCCTCGATCAGGGCAGCCACCGCCAGGGAAAAGGTCACCGAAAACCCGACATAGCCCGCGTAGAGAAACGGCGGATGGATGGCGAGCGCAGGGTCCTGCAGCAAAGGGTTCAGCGACGCACCCTGGAACGGAGCCGGGTCCAGCCGCGCGAACGGATTCGAGGTGAAGACGGCGAAGGCCAGAAACAGGGTCGACAGCGCCCCCTGCACCGCGACCGCCGAGGCCTTCAATCCGAACGGCAGTCCCCGGGCCCGGGCCAGGGCCCCGCCGAAAACGGTCATGACCAGGCACCACAGCAGCAGCGACCCCTCATGGCTGCCCCAGGCGGCGGCGACCTTGTAGAGCATCGGCTTGTCGGTGTGGCTGTTGGCCGCGACATTGGCGACCGAGAAATCGCTGACGGCGAAGGCGTGGATCAGCGCGCCGAAGGCCAGGACGACGGCCACGGCCGCCGCCAGGGCCGCCCCCTGTCCGGCCCCGGTGAGGACCGGACTGCGCCTGAGGCGACCGGCCGCCGACAGGCCCATCTGCAACGCCGACAACGTCATGGCCAGGATCAGGGCAAAGGCCCCGAATTCAACAATCACCGGTCAGTCGCTCCAGCTTCGGGTCGCCATTCACCCTTGATCTTCAGGCTCTCGGCCACCTCGCGCGGCATATAGGTTTCATCATGCTTGGCCAGAACCTGGGTCGCGCGAAAGCTGCGGTCGGGCGCGAACGCACCCTGGGCCACGATGCCCTGCCCTTCGCGGAACAGATCGGGCAGGTCGCCGCCATAAGTCACCCGGGTATCGGCCGCATTGTCCGTGATCACGAACTCGACCTGCCCGTCACTCCCGTGCCGGACGCTGTCGATCACCACCAGTCCGCCCAGACGCACCACCCGACCGGCAGGAGCCTTGTCCGGCGTCGCCTCGGACGGCGAGAAGAAGAAGGTCACCGTGTCGCGCATGGCCCACAGGGACAGGCCGACAGCCAGCGCCAGGACCGGCGCGACGGCGACGAAGATCCATAGCCGTCGCCGCGCCTTCGGTGATTTTGGCAACCAGCTCATCAGCGCCCGGCCCCGGCGGCCGCAAGCCGCTCCAGCAGATCGGCCCGACGGGGATCAGACGGCTCCAGCGCCGCGATCAATGGGGCCCAAACCGTACGGGCAGCCGCGACGTCACCCCGGGCCAGAGCGGCATCGCCCAGGAAATAGCGCGCGCCCAGCTGATCCGGATCGCGCCTGAGGGCCTCGCGGAAGGCCGCTTCGGCGTCGCCGCCGACAACGCCGTCCTGCGAGCGCACCAGACTTTCACCCAGCCGCGCCCAGCTGCGCGCATCGTCCGGCCGGATCTCCAGAGCCCGGCGAAAGGCCGAGGCCGCGCCGATCGGATCACCGGCCTCGAACCGGGCGGTCCCCAGCATGACCAGCGCTTCCTGATCACCCGGCCGGTCTTTGACCACCCGTGCCGCCACAGCGGCGATCTGCGGAGCTTCCAGCGTCGCCAGCTCCCCCATCCATTGATCAACCCGGCGGTCATAGGGTTGGTCAGTCATTCCCGGCGCGCCGACGGCGACATAGAGCCCCAGTCCGAGCGCGACGCACAGAACCACGCCTGCCAGAACCTGAAACCGGTCACCCGGCTGACCCGCCGGCGCGGCGCGGGCGTCCCGGCCCGCCGACAGCCAGCGGCGTCCGGCCTCGGCGCGCGCGGCAGCCCAGCCCGCCTCGTCCAGCAGCCCTCTGGCTTTAAGATCATCCAGTTCGGCCAGTTCGCGGCTGGCCAGGTCGGACGTCAGGCCCGACACTGTCTCCGCGCCCCGCCGGGCACCGGCCATCACCAGAAATCCGGCAAGCGCCGCTGTCAGGCCGGTCAAAATCCAGAACACTGTCATGATCGGGGGTTTAGAGCGCGGCGGAAGGAAGGGAAAGTGGTTCCGGGCTGGGCCGGAGGGCGACATCGTCGCAGTGGTTCAGATCAGGACGTCAGGGGTCCGGGCCATCATGGCGGTCCGCGACGCGACGGTCACACGACGCCGCAGGACGATGGCGGAACTCTTCTCGCCAATCAGCATCTGGAACTCTGCCGATACCCCGATCAGTTTGAGCACATGTTTGCTGTCACCTTCACCGCTGTTCACCGCGACGAACGCTTCCTCGGCATAGGTGCTCAGCCGCTGCATCAGGGCGTCAATCAATTGCCGGCGCTCGGACTCACACCCGAATATGGCCGCCGCTCCCCGCACCGCACCGACCAGATGCAGCAGCTTGCGGGCATCCTTCATGGCTTCGCTGTCGAGCGGTGCGTCCAGCTTCGGAGCCTGGCGCGTCATTCGACCGGTGATCGTCACCCGAACGAGCGGCAGGGCCTTGTCGACCATCTTTTCACTGGTCCGCAAAAGAGCGTTCAGCGTCTTGGATATGGCCACACGGGCATGGCGCGCGGACCGACCCCAGACACTGCCGGGCTCCAGTTCCAGGGTCGCATCCAGCTCTGCCAGGACACCTGCGCACCAGTTCACGTCTCTGATCACGTCCTGAACCGACCCGCCGGATGGCTTATAGGCCCCCACTCGTTCCACGCGCTGCGTCACACCCACGATCAGTCGATCCACGAACCCGGCCAGTTCAGAGGCGCTGAGAAAGGACTCCCGTCCGGCGGCACCGGACGTCTGGGTCACGATCCGCAAAATCATCACGGCATCCAGCAGATGCGCGAACAGAATTTCCAGAATGCGCTGTCCGCCATCCGGCATCACATTGGCGCTGTCACGGATCAGCAGCCGCAACTCGGCGAGCTGGTCGCCGTCCGGACGAGTCAACCAGCCATCCAGGGACTCCAGCCCCTGCCGGGCCAGGTGGCAGAGATCAAGACAGGCGGCCAGTTCCGCAAGCCCCTGCTCGCGCGCTTCGGGCGACGACAATTCGGGTGGCCAGACGACGTCGGGCTGGTCGCGCACGGCGGCGGCGGCGGCCACGCAGATCCGGTTCGCAACGATCACTGCACTGGGATCATCTCCCTCGATGCGATGCAGCAGGGCCGGTTCACGATTACTGGCAATCTTCCAGAGACGGGGCAGGACTCCGGCTGGAAAGATCAGCGACTCGATGCCATCCGAACGCGGGTAAAACATGGGCACGATCGGCGCGAGAACGATATTGCGCAGGCGGCGGTCATGGACCTCCTCCGCCAGCATGTCCGACAGCATGCGCGCCCGCTCACCCGGCATGGTGGCGACGGCCTTCGCCAGCTGGGCCAGCATGGGGTCCGCACACCGCTCAATCAGCGGTGCCATGACACTCTGAATAATCGCCTGATCGGCCATTCCGACGTCCCGCGGCCCCGGAATCGGGCCTCGTTTACCCCAACCTCACGGGATAGGGTTAATATCCACTTCCCGACAGGAATATCCTGAGGTTTCTACGTCAGGACTCGGCCGCCGGTAAATCCAGCATCACCTTCAGTCCCCCCATGGAACTGGCCGCCAGGGTCAACCGCCCGTCATAGGCGCGCACCAGATCATCGACGATGGACAACCCGAGCCCGGACCCGGGCGCACTCTCATCCAGCCGGGCTCCGCGCTTGAGCACCTCATCGCGCTGTTCTGCCGGCAGGCCCTCGCCGTCATCCTCGACCACAACAACCATCTGGCCGGATTGTGCCGCGTTGGCATGGGCCGTGATCCGGACGCGACGTCGCGACCATTTGCAGGCGTTCTCCATCAGATTGCCGAGAATTTCCTGCAGATCCTGCCGCTCGCCACGAAAAACGAGGTCATCAGGCGCACGCCAGTCGATCTCGACTCCCTTGGTTTCGAACACCTGCTCCAGCATCACGGCCAGCTCGTCCAGAACTTCGCCGATCGGGGTCCGTTCTCCGATCAACTGGGCCCGCGCCGCCGCGCGCGCGCGCCGCAGGTGGTGATCGACCTGGGCCTTCATGATCTCGGTCTGGCGTCGCACCATGTCCGGCAAGCCGCCGCTGGCGGTTCCCGCCTCCGCCAGCATCACCGACAGGGGTGTCTTCAGTGCATGGGCGAGATTGCCGACATGGGTGCGTTGTCGCTCCACCGTCTCCTGATTGTGGTCCAGCAGACGGTTGACCTGATCGGCCAGCGGCTGGATTTCGAGGGGATAGGTTTGTTCGATGCGGGCCGCCTTGCCCTTGCGGACGTCGGCGATTTCATTTCGCAGTTCGAACAGGGGACGCAGTCCGAATTTCACCTGGACGAACACGGCGGTCACCAGTCCCAGACCCATCAACGCCAGGGCCACCCAGGTCACCGCCGCGAACTGGCGGGTATCGGCCTCGACGTCGGACCGGTCGATCCCCGCCATAAACACCACCGGCCG
This sequence comes from uncultured Brevundimonas sp., assembly GCF_963974615.1. GTDB lineage: Bacteria > Pseudomonadota > Alphaproteobacteria > Caulobacterales > Caulobacteraceae > Brevundimonas. The sequence continues at coordinate 100,933 of NZ_CAXBDH010000011.1, read as the reverse complement.
GGTACGACCGGGCAGTTGTTTCATGCTGGCGGCGACCCTCAATGGCTCACCGCGCGGGCCGTCGGCATTGTAGGTGATGGTCTGGCCAAAAGCCCCCGCGAGCCGCTCCGGCAGGTCGGCGGGTACGATCAGGTCAGACCCCGTCAGCGATTCCGATCGCACCAGCACCGTCAGGTGTCCGTCCGCGCCCGGTTCGGCGACCGCCCAGTATTTTCCCGACAGGGGCCGCAATGACCGGGCATCCTTGATCTCGGCCGTGACCACGGTATCGGCGGTCGCATTCGAGGCCACCACCACCTCGTCGATCGTGTCGCTGAGCGTACTGCCCAGGCGCCGCAGCGCGGATTCCTGGAACAGGGAGGTCAGAACCAGTCCGGTCAGGACCAGGGCGATCAGGATCCAGCTCGAGGCCAGCCAGATCAGACGGCGAGTCAGCGACCGTTCCGTGCGGCCGAACCAGTGGCCCCGGGACCGCTTCAGGACCGCTTCGGCCGACTCGTCCCCCCCGGTGTCTGTCATGAATTCGCGATCACGCCGCGTCGGACTCACCGGCCAGCGGCGTCAACCGGTAGCCAAGACCGCGCACCGTCTCGATCCGGTCGGCCCCGATCTTCTTGCGCAAGCGGCCGACGAACACCTCGATGGTGTTGGAATCGCGATCGAAATCCTGATCGTACAGGTGCTCGACCAGCTCCGTCCGGCTGATAACCCGCCCCTGGTGCATGATCAGATAGTGCAGCAGCCGGTATTCCAGCGAGGTCAGACGCAGCGGTTCGCCGCCGACGCTGGCCCGGGCCGCGCGCGGGTCCAGTCGCAGGTCACCGCAGGCCAGCGTCGCCGAGGCGATACCGGCCGAACGCCGCAGCAGGGCCCGCAGCCGTGCCAGCAGCTCCTCGGTGTGAAACGGCTTGGTCAGATAGTCGTCGGCCCCGGCGTCAAAGCCGGCGACCTTGTCGGACCACGCCCCACGAGCGGTCAGGATCAGCACGGGCGTGGTCTTGCCGTCGCGGCGCCAGCGCTCCAGCACGGACACGCCGTCGATCTTGGGCAGGCCCAGGTCCAGCACCACCACGTCATAGGGTTCTGTGTCGCCGAGAAAATGTGCCTCCTCGCCGTCAGCGGCATGATCGACCGCATAGCCGGCATCGCCCAGCGCGCCCTTCAGCTGACGGGACAGGTCAACGTCATCTTCGACGAGCAGCACGCGCATTCAGCGTTCTCCAATGATGCGGCCGCTGCGCGCGTCCACGGTAATGTCGGCAATCCGGCCGTCCGGATAGGCCCAGCGCACCACAATAACATTGCCCCTGTAGTTGGCATTGAGATAGCGGCCGTTTCGACCCGACCGGACACTACGTTCGGCCTCGGCCAGGCTGATCCGTTGATCTTCCTCCTGCTGGGCCCCGCGATCACGCGGTTGCTCCTGACGGTCGCGCGACTGGGCGGCCGCATCGGCCATCGGCGCGGCGGTCATCAGGACGGCGAGAACAAGGATACGGATGCGGTTCATGCAGATTGGTCTAGGCCCCAGCCTCTGAACGGCGGCTGAACGTCCACTCTAGGGAAAATTAACCGTCATGGGCAGTCCGTTCCTCAACAGGAGCGCCCGTTGACCACGTCCCGGGACATGAACTGAAAATGACCCGGGCTGTTCAGGTCAGGCTCAGCGGCAAAGGTGCATGGTTAATCCAACGCAGCCCTCCCCGGCCTGCGACAAACGGAAGGACCGACCTGATGATCAAGAAAGCATTTCTCCCCGCCCTCGTCCTGGCAGCGGCCTCGGTCGCGGTTCCCGCCATGGCCCAGTCGTACGGTCATGCCCGTCAGCAATCCGGCTTCACCATCAGCATCGGCTCGAGCCCCGGCTATGGCTATAACTCGGGCTACAATTCGCGCTACAATTCCGGCTACAACCGCGGCTACGACCAGTCGGGCTGGCAGGCGATCAACCGGCGCCAGGCCAATCTCGACCGTCGTATCGACGTCGGCGTGCGCAACGGCCAGCTGACCCGGCGCGAGGCGATGAGCCTGCGTCGCGAGTTCAACAACATCGCCCGGCTCGAGTCGCGCTATCGCCGCAACGGCCTGAGCCGTCAGGAAATGGCCGACCTGGATCGCCGCTTCGACCGCCTGTCGGCGCAGATCCGCTACGAGCGTCGTGACCGCGAGACCCGCTACAACCGCAATGGTCGCAACGACCGTTACGACCGCAACGATCAGCATGAACGCCATGACCGGATCGATCACAACCAGCGGAACGACCGCAACGGTCGCCCGCACTAGACACCGGCCATCCTCCCGGGATGATGAGGGCGCGCTCCGCAAGGGTCGCGCCCTTGTCCGTGGTCAGGTCCGGATCACGCTGTCCAGCACGGTCACGGCCTGACCGCGGATCAGCACCCGCGCACCCGCCGCCTCGGTCTCGATCTCGCCGCCGCGCCCGGGGAAGGCCTGCAGAAAGCGCACCACCGGTCGTCCCAGCAGCTCGGCATACATCGGTCCCAACAGACAGTGGGCCGAGCCCGTGGCCGGGTCCTCATCCACGCCGCAGCCCGGGGCGAAAAAGCGGTCGATCACATCGACCCCGTCGCCCGCATCGGCCGGAGCGCAGACGATCACATGGCCGGCCTCGCCCGCCTCGCCCCGGATGGTCGCCAGCCGCCGGAAGTCCGGCGTCACCGCCCGCACCGCCGCCGCATCGGCCAGCACCACCACCAGATAACGCCCGGCCCGCACCTCGACCGGCCCCACCCCCAGCGCCTCGACCAACCCCTCGGGCACCGCCGTGCGCCGCGGCGGATCGGCGGGAAAGTCCATCTGATAGCCGTCGCCCCGCCGCTCGACCATCAGCGGCCCCGACCGGGTGTCGAAGGTCAGCCGCGCGGCCGTCGATCCCAGCTCGGCCAGCAGCACATGGGCCGCGCCCAGGGTGGCGTGTCCACACAGATCGACCTCGGTCGCCGGGGTGAACCAACGCAGATCGAACCGCGCCGGGTCCGCCGTGCGCCGCAGGAAGGCGGTCTCGGCCTGGTTGTTCTCCATCGCCAGCGCCTGCATCCAGCCGGCCTTGGGCCAGACCTCGAACGGCTCGACCACACAGGCCGGATTGCCCCGAAAGGGGGCGGAGGCGAAGGCATCGACGGTCCACTGGCGCATCAGGCGGGTCCTTGCGGTTGGACGATGGTGACCTCGGGCCAGCAACCTCGAGACACGCCCCGTAACATGTTGGGCCGCCGGGTCATGCCTTCAGCGGAATAATGACCTGCCGGATCAGCGAGCTGTCATCATCGATCTTCTCCGACCGGACGGCGTGAAAAATCAATCGCAATTTGAACCGGTCGGTCTCAAGCGTCGCCGCATACATTGGCCGCCCGATCTGCCTTCCCCAATCACTGGCTTCAGCGTCATCATTCAAAGCAGTGATGCCGGGGTAGGCGTTTGACCAGTTGGTTCCCCATATATAGCCGTCCATATCCTTAGAACGCTCCCAGTCGAGGAAGACGTCATCCCATGAGGTCGACCAACCCGACGGGGCCAGGGCCGTTTGGCAGTCCGCTCTAACCACATGCGTGAATGTTAGCCGATGTGTTCCCGGCCTTCCGCTTATGCAGTCCTGAATTATGAGCTGATAGTCTCGCCCGTGCGTGACGAAGCCATGATTGAGCACGGCAAAATCGCAATCTGGCAGCCATTCGGCCATCAGAGCGGTCAGAGGATGAACGTTCATACTGTTATCTCTCAATCTACGATCCACTCACGCCAGGCTGTTTCGACGGGGCCGCCATCAGGGCTTCACGACCGTCAACTCCGGCCAGCGACCCCGGGCATTCTCCACCGTCCGCTGCCATCCGCGCGCCACGCCCCGCAGCGGATTGGGCCGCAGGGTCATTGAGAACACATCCTCCAGCCCGAACGGCGCGGCGACGCTGATCGTGTCATCGGCCTCCAGCCGCACGCCGACGGCGAAGGCCGGGGCGACAAAGCGCGACAGGGCTGTGTCGGTGTCAGGCAGGGCGTCGTACGGCTCGCCGAACCTCTCTTCGAACCACAGATGCACGCGCGCCTGGTTGCGCACCTCGACCAGATCCCGCAGCGGCGGCTCGAAGGCGGCGGCGACGCGTTTGATCACCACGTCCTCGGCGTCCCAGCTGGTGTCCGGGTCGAAATAGCCCAGGTCATAGTCCTTGATGCCATAGCCGACCGGCCGCCCCGTCTGCGCATTCCACACCGCCTGATAGACGGCCCCGGAGAACACCCGCCAGTCCGGCAGGCCCAGCCCGCGCACCGTCGTCAGCACCTGCATCAGCTGCGGACTATCCCGAACGACCGCCGCCAGCTTTCTCTCCAGATCGCTCATGTGCGGTCCCTCAGCGGCCAACCGTGGTCCAGCGGTCCGTGCCCGCCGCCCAGACCCGGCGCGCGACGGATGGCCTCGAACACATAGGCCCGGGCCTCGGCCACGGCGGTTTCCAGCGACAACCCCTTGGCCAGTCCGGCGGCGCAGGCGCTGGCCAGGGTGCAGCCGGTACCGTGGGTGTGGCGGGTATCCAGACGCGGCCCTTCCATCACCGTTTCACCATCTGCCGTCAGCAACAGGTCGATGACCGTCTCGCCCGGCACATGGCCGCCCTTCATCAGCACCGCCTTCGCCCCCAGCGCCAGCAGGGCCTCCCCGGCCCGCCGCTGGCCGTCCATATCTCGCACCTCCAGCCCGGTCAGGGCCTCAGCCTCGGGCGCATTGGGCGTCAACAGCGCCGCGCGCGGCACCATCAGCGACCGGACCGCCGCGATGCCCGCCGCCTGCAACAGCGGGGCCCCGCCCTTGGCGATCATCACCGGATCGACCACCACCGGGGCGTCCGATGTGTCGAGAATGGCCGCGACCCGCTCGACCACCTCGGCCGTGCCCAGCATGCCGGTCTTGATCGCATCGGTGCCGATGTCGTCGAGCACCGCCCGCGCCTGGGCCTCGATCAAATCCAGCGGCAGCGGATGCACGCCATGGACGCCCAGGGTGTTCTGCACGGTGATCGCGGTCACAGCCGTGGCCGCATAGCCGCCCAGCATCGTCACCGCCTTGATGTCGGCCTGCAGCCCGGCCCCGCCGCCGGAATCGGAACCGGCGATGATCAGGACTCGGCCGGGAGATGGAGCAGGGACGGAAGCCATCCCCGTCAGATGCGTCAGGCCGGCCCGCCGGGCAAGCCCGCGCTCACCGCCGCCTGCACCGTCAGGGCCTGGACCGTCTCGCGCACATCATGAACCCGGATCACCGCCGCGCCGCGCTGCGCGGCCGCCAGGGCCAGGGCCAGCGACCCGCCCAGCCGGTCCCCGGCCTCGACCGCCGACGCATCGATCGTCTGGATCATCCGTTTGCGGCTGGCCCCGAACAACACCGGAAAGCCCGTCGCCACCAGCCGCTCCAGCCCGGCCGTCAGGGCCAGGTTGTGCGCCGGCGTCTTGCCGAAGCCGAGACCCGGGTCCAGCCAGATCTGCTCGCGCGCCACTCCGGCCGCCATCACCGCCGCCGCCCGCGCCGTCAGCCAGTCGCTCACCTCGGCGACCACATCGTCATAGCGCGGATCGGCCTGCATGGTCCGGGGTTCGCCCTGCATATGCATCAGCACCACGGTGCAGCCGAGCTCGGCGGCGACCGCCGCGCTGTCGGCCCCACCGAGGGCCGTCACATCGTTCCAGATCGTCGCCCCCGCCGCGACCGCCGCTCGAGCCACCTCAGGCTTCATCGTGTCGATGCTGATCGGCCCGGCCCAGTGCGCGCGCAGCCCGGCGATCACCGGCAGGACCCGGGCCATTTCCTCAGCGGCATTGACCGGCGCGGCTCCCGGCCGCGTGCTCTCGCCGCCGATGTCGAGGATGTCAGCCCCCTGTTCGACCAGTCGCAGCCCGTGCATCACTGCCGCCTCGACCGTGGCCAGCCGCCCCCCGTCCGAGAAACTGTCGGGCGTGACATTGACGATCCCCATGACGCGGGGCCGATCCGGCGTGACGGTGATCGCGGTCATTGGCTGCCTCCGCCGATCAGTCCGGCCAGGGCCTCCAGATAGGCCCCGAAGGCTGACCGCCCCCGGTCGGTGATCGTCACCCGGGTCAGCGGCCGGTTATCCTGAAACCGTCGGACGACCGCGACATAGCCGGCCGCCTCCAGCTTCTTCAGATGCATCGACAGATTGCCCTGGGTCGTTGCCAGCACCGTCTTCAGACGCGTGAATTCCGCGCTTCCAGCGTCGGACAGATAGACCATGATTCCCAGCCGCATCCGACCATGGATGAGGTCGTCGATCCGGCCCAGGTCAGAGATACTCATCCGGCTTCGTCCCTCGGATACGCGGTATGGGTTCAACCTGAACAATAAATCACAGACTGGTTTGTAACACAAACACAAAGCTCCGCGAAAAGGGCGCGCGAACCGGCCGCGCGCCCTTCTGTAGGTCGAACCGGACTCAGTGGACGGTCGGCACAGTCTCCGCCGCGGCCTCGGTCACGGGCGTGATCGGCACCGAGACCGAAGGCCCGGCGACGGGGAAACTGCTCTCGTCGCGGTTCGGGGCGATGCCCTTCTCCAGCAGATCGCGGATCTCGTCGCCCGACAGGGTCTCGTATTCCAGCAGGGCCTGGGCCAGCTTCTCGAGGTCGCCGGCCTTCTTCTTCAGAATCTTGCGCGCCTCGTCCCAACCGGACGTGACCAGCTTCTTGACCTCGGCATCGATGATCCGCGCGGTCTCCTCGGAGACGTTCTGGCTACGCGCCACCGAATGGCCGAGGAAGACTTCCTGCTCGTTCTCGCCATAGGCGACGGTGCCCAGTACATCGGAGAAGCCCCACTGGGTGACCATGCGGCGCGCCAGCTTGGTGGCCTGCTGGATGTCCGAGGATGCGCCCGAGGTGATGTTCTCCTTGCCGAAGATCAGCTCCTCGGCGACACGACCGCCGGCCATGATGGCGATGCGATCAACCATCTGCTGGTATTTCATCGAATAGCGGTCACCCTCGGGCAGCTGCATGACCATGCCCAGGGCCTGGCCGCGCGGCACGATGGTCGCCTTGTGCACCGGGTCGGCCATCTTGACGTTGATGGCGACGATGGCATGCCCGCCCTCGTGATAGGCGGTCAGCCGCTTTTCTTCCTCGTTCATCGCCATCGAGCGGCGCTCGGCCCCCATCATGACCTTGTCCTTGGCGTCCTCGAAGTCGCGGTGGGTGACCATGCGCCGGTCCTTGCGGGCCGCCGTCAGGGCCGCCTCATTGACCAGATTGGCCAGATCGGCCCCGGAGAAGCCGGGCGTGCCGCGCGCGATGGTCTTCACATTCACGTCGGCGGCCAGCGGCACATCCTTCATGTGGACGCGCAGGATCTTCTCGCGCCCCACCACATCGGGATTGGGCACCACGACCTGACGGTCGAAACGACCGGGCCGCAGCAGCGCCGGGTCCAGCACGTCGGGCCGGTTGGTGGCGGCGATCAGGATGATGCCTTCATTGGACTCGAAGCCGTCCATCTCGACCAGCAGCTGATTCAGCGTCTGTTCGCGCTCGTCATTGCCGCCGCCGACCCCGGCCCCGCGATGCCGGCCGACCGCGTCGATCTCGTCGATGAAGATGATGCAGGGCGCGTTTTTCTTGGCCTGTTCGAACATGTCGCGCACGCGACTGGCACCGACGCCGACGAACATCTCGACGAAGTCCGACCCCGAGATCGAGAAGAAGGGCACGCCCGCCTCCCCGGCCACGGCGCGGGCCAGCAGTGTCTTGCCGGTACCCGGAGGTCCGACCAGCAGCGCCCCCTTGGGAATTTTGCCGCCCAGACGCTGGAACTTGCCCGGGTCCTTCAGGAATTCGACGACCTCGGACAGCTCCTCCTTGGCCTCATCGACCCCGGCCACGTCGTCAAAGGTCTTGCGACCCTTGTGCTCGGTCAGCAGCTTGGCCTTGGACTTGCCGAAGCCCATGGCCCCGCGCGCGCCGCCCTGCATCCGGTTCATGATGAACAGCCAGAAGACGATGATCAGCCCGACGGGCAGCAACAGGCTGAGCGCGCCCATCCACCACGGCGACTTCATCGTCTTGACGTCGACCTGCGCGCCGGAGGCCCGGATCGACTCGACCAGTTCCAGATTCGGATAGGGGGTGGTGGTGACGAATTTGCTGTCGTCCTTCAGCGTGCCGGTGATCTCGTCACCCTTGACCAGCGCCTCGGTGATCTGTCCACCTTCCACAGCGGTGACCAGCTGCGAATAGTTGATAACGACCGGTTTGGCGGCAGCCTCGCCTGCGACACCGGGGGACAGCGCGCCGCCGCGTTGCGCGAGAACGGTCACGGCCAGAAGGCCCAGGAAGATGGCGCTGATAACGGCCATGTTGCGAAGGTTCATGCGGTCCTCGGTCACTCGTCTTGCGGGCCGGTTCAGCAGGGACGCCGCACCGGTCGGGAATAGGTCAGCCTGAAAATAGGAGGTCTCGAGCCATTGCGCCATGCAGCGCGTCACCGAGTCCCGTTTCATGCGTCGTTTGGTCCAGAGCCAGCGCCAGTCTTTGCCCGACCAGCGCCCGCACTTCGATCCCCGCCTTCCCTGCAAGAACCGGCGCACCTCCGCCATCCCGGATCAGGACAGGTACAGTCCCCCGCGCCGCAGCCGGCAAACGGTCCAGACGCCTGCGATCGTCGGCTGACAGGGACGCCAGCCGTCCGGCCGCCGCCACGACCTGCCAGCCCGCCGCGGCCGCCGTCAGCTCATACCGCCCGTCCCAGACGGCGGGAATCCCGGGTTTGAGCACAAGCGGTGGAACCGGCCGTCGTCCATACTCCCCCGCCTCGCGCATCAGGGTCACACTCCGGCCCTGCGCCACGATCCGCGCCCCACACATCACAGCGGTAAAGTCTTCGCCGGCCACCAGCCGCACCGCCAGCCCGTCCAGCCGCGTGCCGCGCGGGGGTCGTGAACCGCCGCCGGCACAGACGGCCGCCGCGGCCAGGGCCCGCAGACCTGTCGTTCTCGTCACCGTGACCATGCCTGCCGTCGTCACCACTGGCATCCGCCCGGAAATCCGGCGCACGGGCGGCACGGGCGTCACCACCCCCGGCCCTGTTTTCGCCAGCGCCTGTCGCGCCCGGCTGCGCCCGAACCGGATATCGACATTGCCCGGATCCTCGACCCAGCCCAGTCCGCGCGCACCCAGATAGGCACGGATCGACTCCCGGCGCTCGGACAGCAGGGGTCGCAACAACATCAGGCCCCGTCCCTCGGGCCAGGCCGGAGACGGCGACCAGACCCGGACCTTGCCCACGGTCGAGCCCCGCGCCCGCATCCAGTCGGCCTCGGCGACATCCGACAATGTATGGGCAAACAGGACCACCCGGGCCCCGGCCGCGCGCGCCGCATCGGCGATCAGGGCATGTCGAGCCGCGCGGGCAGCGGCTGGCAGGCCCGTCACTGGCCGGGGTCCGGTCCAGCGCACACCGTGCCAGTCCGCGCCGGCCACGGCCGCGGCCTCGGCTGCCAGCCGGTTCCAGCGCCCGCTGTCCGGATTCAGTCCATGATCGACGGTGATCGCCAGTAACCGGCGTCCGCGCCGCCCGGCCCACTGGCCGGCCAGATCCAGCAGGGCCATGGAGTCCCCGCCCCCGGACAGGGCGACGGCCACGGGCCGCTCGACCTCATGTTCGAGTCGCGCGTCCAGCCGGTCGAACACCCGCGCAGACAGACCTTCTCCGGCCGTCGTCGCTTCGGCTGTCAGGTCCGTCAGCTGCACCCGGCGCGGGTTTTGATCTGGGCCGCCCGGGCCCGCAGCGCGGGGGTCGCCCCTTCGGCATAGCGCCGGGTAAATTCGCCCAGGGCCCCGCAGGACTGGGTGTCGCGGTTGAGGACTTCCAGGGCCGTTGCCAATTTCAGGGTGGTTTCAGCCGCCCAGGCCGTACGCGGCCAGCCGCTCAGTGCGGCGGCATAGGCCTGGACCGCGCCGGCATGATCACTGGCGGCGGTTCTGAGATCGCCCAGCCGCAGATTGGCCTCGCGCGCCTGCGGCGTATCGGGCCAGGTCACCACTACCGTCTCCAGGGCGCGGCCACCGCGGGCGGCATCGTTTCCGGCCAGACGCACGGCCGCCGCCAGATCCTGGGCGGCGTCTCCGGTCGGGGAGTTGGATGTGATCGGCGCATTCAGCTCCGCCTCGGCACGGGCGACGTCCTCAATGGCCTTAAGCCGGCGCTCGGCATCGGTCAGACGCGAGCGCAGGGCCGCATTGTCGCGACCGGTCTCATCCACCAGGAAGGTCAGGCGTTCGACGTCACCGTTGACCCGCTGCAGGGTGGCCTCAAGATCATCCAGCCGACGATCCAGGGTCGCGACCCGCCCCTGCAGGGCCACGACCTCGGGGTCGGTCTGCAGGATGAAGGGCTCGCCCGCGGCACTCGCCTGGTTCAGGGCCCGGTCGACACGGCGCACCGTGCGCTCCAGCTGCTCCAGCCGGCGCTTGTCCCACTGGATCGGCTCATTGGAGGCGGACTGGGCGAAGGTCGTCCCGGCGATCAGGGCCAGGCCGACGGCCGTCAGCACGACCTTCTTCGAGCGGAACAGTTCAGGCTTCAACATCATGGATCAACGGTCCCACCGTTTTGCGGCAGCCGCAAGGCGGCCCTCCCCGTCACAGTGCGACGGAGAGGGTCCTTAACGTCAGCGCGGCGCGCCGGAAACGATCGCCGTATGGGCGTTGCGGTTACGGGCCCAGGCTTCCTCGTTCGACCCTTCAGCGATCGGGCGCTCCTTGCCGTAGCTGATGGTGTCGATACGGCCGGCGGGGATGCCGCGCTCGACCAGATAGTTGCGTACCGACTCGGCACGACGCGCGGCCAGGGCCAGATTGTACTCGCGCGTGCCACGCTCGTCGGCATTGCCCTCGATCCGCACGGTCACCTGCGGATAACGCTGCAGCCACTGGGCCTGGGCGTTGAGACGGGCAAAGGCCTCGGGACGGATCTGGTACATGTTGAGGTCGAAATAGACCCGGTCGCCGATGTTGACGACGAAGTCCTGCTCCGAGCCGGCCGCGGGTGCACCGACGTTTCCACCACTGACCGGTCCGGTCGGGGCCGTCGGATATTGCGGTCCTGCAGGAGCCGGAGTCGGCACCGAACCTTCGACCGGGCGACGCGGGGCACAGGCGGCCATGGCAGTAACGGCAACGCCGACGAGGGCGAGACGCATGAGGGTCGAGGTATTCATCGGGTCGTCTCCTGAATCTGAACTGACTGGAAAGTCTCAAGCTGGGCTATAATCGACTGCTACGGTTACACCAGCCAATTCACCAGCCACGATAACGAACAGTTGAGCGGATGGCTCCAAACCCACACCGGGTTCAGTTCGGACAACTGTCGGGCCCCTGGCCGAAGCCTATGTTCGAAGGCGGGCCGTCCAGCAACGGGGACCAGGCCGGATCCGAGCCGCGCCCGGCATAGCCCGCCTGGGACACGACCCGTCCGCTCAGGTCCACGGTCCACAGCCGGGCGTCGCCGCCGGGGGCCTGCCGCGCGAACATCACATACCGGCCGTTCGGAGCCCACGACGGGCCCTCCTCGAAATAGCTGGACGACAGCAGACGCTCGCCCGAGCCGTCGGTGTTCATCACCCCGGTCGAGAACCGCCCGCCCGACTGTTTGGTGAAGGCGATCATATCGCCGCGCGGGCTCCAGGCCGGCGAGGTATAGATGCCGCCGCCGCGCGAGATCGGGCGCTGGCCCGAGCCGTCCGATCGCATCACATACAGGCGCGGGGTGCCGGTGCGGTCCGAGTTGAACACGATCTGCGACCCGTCCGGGCTGAACGAGGGCGAGGTGTCGATGCCGGGATCCGAGGTCAGGCGTGACAGCTGCCGTGTCCGCAGATTGATGACCCAGACATCGGTATTGCCGCCCTTGATGATCGAGAACGCGATACGCGATCCGTCGTTGGAAAAGCGCGGGGCCAGCACCTGGCCGTCGAACTCGCCCAGGCTTTCGCGACGCCCGGTCGACAGATTGTACAGATAGATACGGCTGTAATCCCGGCCCAGCGCCACATAGGTGATCTGGTCCGGGTCCGACGTCGAGAAGCGCGGCGACATGATCACTTCGTCGCCCTGGGTCAGGAACACCGGATTGTAGCCGTCCTGGTCCGAGATGGTCAGACGGTTCAGCTTGTTCAGCTGGGTGCCGCTCTCGGCCACGAAGATGACCCGGCTGTCGAAGAAGCCCGATTCCCCGGTCATGCGCTGATAGACGACGTCGGCGATCTTGTGCGCGATCCGCCGCCACTGCTCGGGTGTGGCGGTGAATTGATAGCTGACCAGCTGGCACTGGCGGTACGGATCATACAGGCGGAAGCCGACGTCGTTGCGTCCGTCGGGTCGCGGCGTGACGCTGCCGTACAGCACGGCCTGGGCCCCGATCGCCGTCCACTGCGGGAAATTCGGGGCGTTGGCCAGGGTCAGGCCGGTCTCGACGAAACCGGCCGGATCCAGTGGCTCGAAATAGCCCGACCGGCGCAGATCCCCGCGCACCACGCCCGACAGCTCGGCCCCGTACTGGCCCGCGAACGGCACAACAGCGATCTGGAGGGGGCGCAGCACGCCCTGGTCGATCTCGACCTCGACCGGCTGTCCCGGCCGTGCCGGCGTCTGTGCCTGGGCCGCCAGCGGCACCGCCATGGCCAGGACCGCAACCGTAGCCAGAAGTCGTTTGAGACGCATGATGGGCTCCCGCAAATTCACGTTAGGTCAGTCCTTATCGCCAGACTGGACACCGAAGGCCAGTGATCCGCCTGAATGGGGCGACTTTGCGGTCGGCAAGGACTGCCGCCCGCCCGTCGTCGATCCTATCGCCCCCGACAGGCGCGTTCGGTGTTGAACACCAGTGGGAACTCTCCCCCCTCGAACCCGGACGGTACATCGAACGGTGCGGTCTGGCGCAGGGCCCGCAGGGCCCCATCGGCGGCGGCCCGATAGACCGGGTCCGACCGGGGCGACACCAAGGTCGGTCCATCGGTGATCCGCCCGTCGCGGGCGATAGTCACCTTGACCCGAATTTGCAGTTCATTGGCCCCGGGGACGTCACAGGGCAGAGTCCAGTTGGCATAGACTTGGTTGAAGAAGGCCGTCGATTGCGGCCCGGTCGCCTGCGACGCCGATCCGCTGCCGGTCTGGCCGGTCGGCGGGGTCCGGCCACGGGTGGGCGCGGTGCGCGGGGCCCCGGCCAGGGCGTCAAGATCGAGGCTGGGCTCCTCGCGGCGCGGGGCCGGGCGCGGCGGAGTCGGGGCCGGAGGCGTCGGACGGGTCCGTGGCGGCGTCGGTGTCGGCGTCGGTGCCGGTCGGGGCAGGGGCGGGGTCGGTCGCAACGGCGGCTGCGGTTCCGGCGGAGCGGGCTCCGGGGGAACGGGTTCGTTCACCGGGGCGGTGGTGGCGTCTTCATCGTTCGGGGTCTCGGCCGGATTGTCCGGGGCCGCAGCGGCGATGACCATGTCCGACACGATCGTCACCGGTACCGACGACACCAGCGGCGTCAGGTCGTCCTTGCGGCTGAACGACACGAAGGCCAGCGCGATCACCCCCGCATGCAGGGCGATGGATCCGACAATGGCAAGGCTGGGCCGGCGCAAGGCGTCAGCCCTCCGGGTCGGCCGCGGCGCTGGCCTGCGGGGCCGTATCGGTGATCAGGTTCAGCTTGGAAAAGCCCGTGGCGCTCAACCGGGCCATCACCCGGGCCACCGCCTGATAGGGAGCGGCACCGTCGGCGCGGATGAACACCGGGGTCTCGCGCCCGGTCTCGCCGGCCGCCTCGGCCACGCGCAGCGCCAGATCGTCCCAGCGGGTTTCGGTTTCCGCGACATAGATGGCACCGTTGCGATCGATCGAGATACTGACCGGCTCGTGGCTTTGCTCGACCGCGCTGGCCTCGGTCTTGGGCAGCTCGACCGGCACCCCGACGGTCAGCAGCGGGGCCGAGATCATGAAGATGATCAGCAGCACCAGCATCACATCGACCAGCGGCGTGACGTTGATCTCGCTCAGCGGCCGTTTGCGCGCCCGCCGCCGTCCCCGCACATGTCCGCCGCCCCCGGCACCACCCATCGCCATGGGTCAGACGCCCCGGCTGAAGCTGGTGTCGACAGCCGGTGCCGGTGCGGGCGGGATTGAGCCGCCCAGACGCCGCGCCACCGCGGCCTGCAGGTCATCGGCGAAACTCTCCAGCCGGCCGGTGAACTTGCCCGCGTCGATCGAGAATTTGTTGTAGGCGATATAGGCCGGAATGGCCGCCGCCAGACCGATGGCCGTGGCGAACAGGGCCTCGGCGATGGCCGGGGCCACCGTGGTCAGATTGGTGTTTCCGGCCGTAGCGATGGCGTCGAAGGCATTCATGATGCCCCAGACCGTGCCGAACAGGCCGATGAAGGGTGAAGAGGTCGCCACCACCGACAGCACGCCCAGCCCCTCCTCGATATGCTGACCTTCACGCGCGATCGTGGCGTCCAGCGCCCGGTCGATCCGGGCCATCAGCATATTGCCCTGCCCCTCGGTCAACGGGCCCTGGGCCCGGGCTTCACGCCAGTCGGTCACGGCGATGACCAGCATGCGCGGCAGGGCATGGGCCGGCTCGGGTCCGGCGCGATTGGCGATCTCCTCCAGCGGACGCCCGGAGGCAACCTCCCGCTCAAAGGCTTCGGCCAGACGGTTCAGGCGTGTGTACCGGAACGCCTTGTCGATGATGATGGTCCAAGACCACAGGGATGCGATCCCCAGGCCGACCATCACGACCTTCACCACCCAGTCGGCGGTCCTGAACAGCTCGACAGGGTTTATCATCGAGGCGTCGGCAGGCACGGTCATGCATTCGATCCTTCGCGCGGTTCACGCCCTATCCAGCGGGCAGGCGTGACCTTTGTATGGCATATGCCCCGGGTCTAGAGGCCTCTAGCCGAGCCGTCACCTGCATACACCTGACAGGATCGTGAACGGTCAAGCTTCTGGTGCCAGCCACGGCCCGACCTTGTCGATCAGGGCCCGTGTCGGCCGGCGGGGTCGCCCGTCCATATGGATACACACCACCACCACCTCGGCCCGGCACAGCACGTCGTCGCCGCGCTCCACGGTCTGCGAGATCAGCAGGCGCGGCCCCTTCACCGCATCATAGCTGGTGCGCACCACCAGGGCGTCGTCGATCCGGGCGGGCTTGTGGAATTTCAGCTCGAGGGTCGAAACCACAAAGGCCATCGGCTGATCGCCGTCCAGCAGGTCGGCGTGACCGATCCCCATCAGCCTCAGACAGTCCGACCGCCCCCGCTCCAGATAGCGGACATAGTTGGCGTGATAGACCAGACCGGTGAAATCGGTGTCCTCGTAATAGACCCGCACAGGCAGCAGATGATCGCGCCCGTCGAACCGGCCGGCGGTGGGAGAGTCGGTCATGGGTAATCAATCACTGGACGCGCACGGCAGGCGGCGATTCCGGAAAGCCCGGGCACTCGGCAGCGAACATGCTCGAAAACTCGGCGGGCAGAGGGTCTGAATCAAAGAGGATACGGTTCCGGCGCGATATGAATTTCCATCCCGGAGGCACGGCGATGTCCGTCACGACCCGACGGTCGACCCCTGCATAGCCGCACACCACCCCGTCAGTCCGCCCCGGCTCGATATAGAAAGGCTGCAGCCCGGGGTGGCGCTCGACCAGTTGCCGCTGCACACGGACGGCCACCGTCTCGCGCGGGCCGAAGCCATCGCCGCGGCTAATGCCCCAGAGAATACCGCCCCCCAGCAGCAGAACCGCAAAACCCAGCACCGCGATCAGCCTGTCGATCCGTATCGCCCGTCTTCGCATGCCGCCTCCGTCCGAAGCCCCAGCATGACCGGCTTTGCCGGCGGGGTGAAGGCCCTGCCTTGCGTCATTTTCCGCCGAACAGACCGCCCTGTTCCGGTCCGGCCGGCGGCGCGGTCAGGCCCAGATGCTCATAGGCCCGGGCACAGGCCATCCGCCCGCGCGGCGTACGCTGGATGAAGCCCTGCTGCAGCAGATAGGGTTCGATCACATCCTCGACCGCGTCGCGCGCCTCGGCGATGGCCGCCGCCAGCGTGTCCATCCCCACCGGCCCGCCGCCGTAGTTCTCGATCAGGGCCCGCAGGAAGCGCCGGTCCAGCGAATCCAGCCCCGCCTCGTCGACCTCCAGCCGCGCCAGGGCCCGCGCCGCCACCCGTCCGTCGATGGTCGCCGCCCCCTCGGCCCCGGCGAAGTCGCGCACCCGCCGCAGCAGCCGCCCGGCCACCCGCGGCGTCCCGCGCGACCGGCCGGCGATCTCGCGCGCGCCGTCGTCGGTCATGCCCACGCCCAGCTTGCGCGCCGCGCCGCTGATGACCCGCATCAGCTCCTCGGCCGTATAGAATTCCAGCCGCAGCGGAATGCCGAACCGGTCGCGCAGCGGCGTGGCCAGCAGCCCGGCCCGCGTCGTCGCCCCGACCAGGGTGAACGGGGCCAGGTCGATCCGCACCGACCGCGCCGACGGCCCCTCGCCGATGATCAGGTCCAGCACATGGTCCTCCATCGCCGGATAGAGGATCTCCTCCACCGTCGGGGCCAGCCGGTGAATCTCGTCGATGAACAGCACGTCGCGCGGTTCCAGATTGGTCAGGATCGCCGCCAGATCCCCGGCCTTGGCCAGGATCGGCCCCGAGGTGGTACGGAATCCGACGCCCAGCTCGCGCGCCACGATCTGGGCCAGGGTGGTCTTGCCCAGTCCCGGCGGTCCGAACAGCAGCACATGGTCCATCGCCTCGCCGCGCCCGCGCGCCGCCTCGATGAACACCTTCAGATTGCCCTTGGCCTGTTCCTGACCGACGAAATCCGCCAGCACCTGCGGCCGCAGGGCCCGGTCATGCGGTTCGCCGGGGGCCGGTTCGGCCGAAATAATGCGCTCGTCCGTCACCGCCCCAGCTCCTGCAGGGCCGCGCGGATCACCGCCGACAGATCAGCGTCCTCGCCCAGCCGCGTCAGGGCCTGATCGACCGCACGGCGCGCATTGACCTCGGCCACACCCAGACCCAGCAGGGCCGAGACCGCCTCACCGGTGACGCTGGGCAGCGAGGCCACGACCTCGGCATGCCCCCCCGCCCCACCGGGCGTGAAGCTGACCTCGCCCAGCGACTTGCCCTTCAGTTCGAGGACGATACGCAGCGCCAGCTTGGGACCGACGCCATTGGCCCGGGCCACAGCCGCCTTGTCATCACGCGCCACCGCCGCCGCCAGCTCGGCCGGCGGCAGCACGTCCAGCACGCTCAGCGCCGCCTTGGGCCCCACGCCCTGGATGCCGGTCAATGTGGTGAAGGCGCGCCGGTCGTCACGGGTCAGGAAGCCGTACAGGCGCGGCCCGTTCTCGGCCGACCAGCTGGACTCAATGTGCAGAGTGGCCTCGTCGCCCGGGGCCGGGAGCCGCTGCAGCGTCCGCGCCCCGCAGGCCACGACATAGCCCACCCCGGCACAGTCGATCAGGCAGTGGTCCGCCTCGACCTCGGCCAGCATGCCTCTGAGACGGCCGATCATCTGCTCCTCCCCCATTGGGGGAGGTGGCGCGGCGTGGCTTCGCGCCGTGACGGAGGGGGCTCACCACCGACACGGTGGCGCGGAGCGCCCTCCACCACCGCTTCGCGGTCCCCCGCCCCCAACGGGGGCGGAATAAGCAGCTTCAGCCGCCGCAGCTGCGCATGGGTGATGGCCACGGCCAGGGCGTCGGCCGCATCGGCCTTCACATCCCCCGCCGCCGGCAGCAGCCGTTTGACCATAAAGGCGATCTGGCTCTTGTCGGCGTGACCGGCCCCGACCACCGCCTTCTTGATCAGGTTCGGTGCGTACTCAGCCACGCTCAGCCCGGCCCGCGCCGGAGCCAGCATCACCGCTGCCCGCGCATGCCCCAGTTTCAGGGTCGAGGCCGGGTTCATATTGACGAACACCTCCTCGATCGCCGCCTCGTCACAGCCGTGGGCGGCACAGACCTCCCCCACCGCCTCCAGCAGATGCAGCAGCCGGTCACTGAACGGCGCGCCCTCGGGTGGGGTGACCACCCCGTGCGCGACCCAGCGCAGCCGCGACCCCTCGGCCACGATCACGCCCCAGCCGGTACGGCGCAGACCGGGGTCCAGACCCAGTATCCGGGTCGCAGCGGGAATCGGAACGTTCGTCATTCGTTCCATTCATGCCTCAAACGCGGTTACCGAACAATGACCAGCGTTTCCGTGGTCTCAATTGTCGCGCGGTATGACCGAAAATCCGGCCAGACTGGCACTGGTGGAAAACCGCCGGACCAGCGAGTCGATGTCCAGCGGCATCTGCCCTCGCGCCTTGATGTGATGCTCGTGCAGTTGACCGTCAGGACTGAGAACATGGCCGATCTGCATACATTTCAGACCATTCTCGGACAGCAGAACGCGCACGGCGGCCTCGTCCGGAGCGGCGCCACGGATCCAGCGCAGATGCACGTCCAGCACCCCGATATGGGGCAGTTGCGCGTCCAGCAGTCGCAGGATCGCCAGCACCGCCAGGGTGGCCACCGACCCGATCAGGGCCAGTTGCAGCATACCCACGCCGTACAGCACCCCGATCGCCGAGGTCACCCACAGCGACGCCGCCGTGGTCAGCCCCTTGACCGAAAACCCCTCGCGAAAGATCACCCCGGCGCACAGAAAGCCGATGCCGGTCAGCAGGCCGTGCGCCATCCGGGTCGGATCGATGACGACGTTCTGTCCGGGCAGGGAGGTGAAGCTCCACGAGCTCTGGTGCATGGCGGCCAGCATCAGCAGGCACGAGGTCATACACACCAGGATGTGGGTCCGGAATCCGGCCGGATGGCCATGATAGGTCCGCTCCACCCCGATCAGGCCACCGGCGACCATGGCCGCGCCCACAGGCCAGAACAGGCTAAAATCGATCATGGAATTCGCTCCGTTAACTGACGAATCCACAATCTAGAACCGCTTCGCCGGTTTGGACAAGGTGAAGCTTGCCGACGTGCCCGCCGGAACATTCGCAGCCGCCCGACCCCGCCGAATCGCAAGGGCTGGCAGGCGACCTTGCTCCGGTGCCCTACGGCTGCAGCGGCGTGCCTATCCGGCCTTGGCCTGGAACATGCCCGCGTCCTCGGCCGCGTCCGCGTCGAACTCGCGACCGCTGCGCTCACGCCGGGCCAGGTCGAGCGCCGCCGTGGCTATGGCGGAATCGGCTCGAACCCCCTCCAGCTCGGCCCGCAGCGTCGCGACCTGCTCGGTCAGGGTCTGAACCTGATCCTGATGCGCTGCCTGGGCGTTGCTCAGACGAGTCTGCAGCTTCGCCACCCGCTCCTCGCTTCGCGCCAGGGCTTTTTCCTGGGCGGTGGTCGAGCGGGACAGGGTCTCGGCGCGATCGACGGCGGCCAGACGGGCAGCCTCCATACCGGTATGGCGCTGACGGGACTCCTCGGCGGCCGCCTCCATGCCGCGGATACGCTCCATTGCCCGCTCCAGCGCGGTCTGCATTTCCTCGCTGCGGCGCTCGGCGGACTGTGCCGTCGCCTGCAATTCCACCAGACGACCGGCCTGATCGGCATTGAGGGTGTCCAGCCGGCTGGACCGCGACGACAGGGTCTCGAGCCGCGCGGCCAGGGCCGTCGCCTCGGACCGGGCGGCCTCGACCTGGTTTTCCATGCCGCGCAGGGCCCGGACGCTCTCGGCCTGCTCGGCCGTGGCGCGGGCACGTTCGCTGGCCAGCTGGCCTTCCATCGACGTCGCGGCCCTGGCCAGACCGGCCACCTCGATCGCGACCTCTTCCATGCGGCGCTTGAGCACCTCGTTCTCATCGGACGCCAGGCTGTAGTCACGGCCGAGCTGGGTGCGTGCCGCCTCGTTTTCCGTGCGCGCCGCCTCGAGCGCGTGGATCTGGGCACGCAGGTTGTCCTGGTCCTGTTCCAGTTCCCGGATGTGCTGTCCGTTGGTGCGCTCGGTCGCCTCGAGCGTTTCCGCCCGGGTCTGTGACTGGGACAGGGCGTTACGCAGCCGGTCCAGCTCCAGCCGGGCTTCCTGGATGCTGCTCGCCTGCTCCTGGCCGAGGGCCTGAAGCTCCTCGACCCGGGCCTCGGCGTTGGCGATGGCGGTCTTCAGTTCACGGTTTTCGGCGGTCAGGACCTCGACCCGCTCCCCCATCTCCAGATGGGTCGTGCGCAGGTTGATCAGTTCGATATGGGCGTCGCGGCGCGCCTGGAACTCTTCAGCCAGCGGCTGGCGCATATCGGCCAGAAGCGGTTCGAAGGTGCGGAATTTCTCGGCCAGGTCGGCCAGCTGGGACAGGCTGTCCTGAATGGCTTCATGGCGTTCGCCGATGATACCCGACGCCGCCTCGACAGCGGCCCCGTCCATGACATCGTCAACCGCGTCGCGCCCGTTCTGGGCCCGGGCGGCACGGCCGGCTCCACCTGAAAGAGCCCGGTCAATTTTGGACAACAGCAGCATGATCGCACCCCTGAACCGTAATAAGAGACCGGCACCTTCCGGACCAGAAGCGGTCCGGAATGGCTTCGGCGCGACTCAACGCCGTCCCGATCACTGATCAAAGGTTAATGAAAGTCGCCCCCCCTGTCGAGGCAACAACGTTCGGCCCGCAGGGCTATCCCCGACTGAATTTCATTCCGTGTACTGAACCACCCCCTCGTCAGCGACGTCCTCGCCCGAATAAACCGGCGACACATCGCCCGGTCCCCCGGCCCAGACCCTCGAAGGCGATCCGGATGGTGTGACACGGCCCCCTCAGCCGTGGGCGTCGACATAGGCTTCGGGCTCCTTGTTGACCGGCCTCACCCCGGTGATGTGCGTCGCGACAAAGGCGGCGAACCGCACACCCAGGGCGTGGCGCGTCTCCAGCGGGGCGTTACGGCGGAAGTCGGTCAAACCCTGCCGCTCCTCCTCGCCCATGTGTTTTGAGTTGACCACATTGGCCTCGCCGACCGCCTCGACCCAGGCCTTGCTGCCGACCCTGTGTTCGCCGACCGCCCGGACCGCGTCGCGCAGCTTGTTGTGGTCCTCGATGGCGTCGACCGTCTCCGGCCCCGCATCATCGCCCTCGGCGTCGTTGGCGGCCTCGCCCACCTTCAGCAATTCCGGATAGAAGAACCGCTCCTCGGCCTCGGCGTGGGCATCCAGAAAGGCCGACAGCCGCCCCCACACCGCCGTCAGCGCCTCGGTGTCCCCGGCATCGATCTGTTCGAGGATCGAGAACAGTCGCCGCTGCTCGGCGTGGTCGTCGAGGATCAGCTGGGTGATGTCCATAAGGCGGCTCCGGTGTGAACGGTGAAGCTGCAGTACGCGCCCTTCGCCCCCTGGTTCCGTGAGAACGACTCGCGTCACCTATTCCAGCCGGAACGCCACCGAGTATCTGATCATTGCGTCGACCGCCTCACCGTCGACCGTCCCGGGCTGGAGGCGGGCCTGCACGGCCCCGACCAGGGCCGCTTGGCCGAAGCCCGCACCGGCCGGTGTCTCGCTCAGGATCCAGCACGACGGAATGTGGCCGTCGGCTGTCACCGGACATTGCAACTCGACCCGGCCACTCTCGACCCCCTGCCTTAGCGCAAGGGTCGGGTATTCGGATTGGGGGGTGACGAGCCAGGTCGGGCTGACGATGACCCGGCCCTCGCCGTTCGCGTCTGTTTCCGGCGGCGAAACGGCCGGTATGGTGGGCGGCACACCGGGGAGCGGCTCCACGACCAGCCGGGGCCCGTCGCCCTCGACTGCCTCGGCGACGGCGGTCTTCCACCAGTCGTCGATCACCTGCCTGTGCGCACCGATGACCTGAAAGCCGATTGTCGCCAGTCCGGCCAGCCCGATGGCGACGATAGCTGCGCAACTCCACGCCAGAACGGCGAGCCAGTCGGACCGGCGTTGTGCCACGGCGACCGGTTCCGGCGCGCCGGACGGTGCCTTCTCCCCGATATCGCCCCCCGGCGTCGTCATCCCGCGTACTGGGTCATGTCCTCGTCCGAGACATCCTCGTTGGAATAGACCGACGACACATCATCCTCGGCGTCCAGCGCGTCGAGCAGCTTCATCAGCGTGCCGACCGCTTCGCCCGTCACCGGCACCTCGGACTGGGGCTTCCAGACGATGGCGGTGGACTTGGCGTCGCCGAGAAGTTTGGACAGGGCCTCGGCCACCTCGTTCAGGTCCTCGAAGGCGGTCCAGATCACGTGACCCGGCGCGTCCTCATAGATGTCCGGCTTGACCAGATCGCTCTCGACGTCCTGGGCCCCCGCCTCGATGGCGGCCTCCATAACCGCATCCTCGGACCCGGCCTCGGCCGGATAGTGGATCCGCCCGACCTTGTCCCACATGAAGGCGACCGAATTCATCTCGCTCAGCGCCCCGCCGTTCTTCTTGAACGCGGTGCCGATGTTCGAGGCGGCGCGGTTGCGGTTGTCGGTCAGGGCCTCGACGATGATGCCGACCCCGCCGGGGCCGCGGCCCTCGTAGCGGACCTCTTCCATCGTATCGACGTCGCCGCCGGCAGCCTTCTTGATGGCCCGGTCGATCACGTCCTTGGGCAGGCTCTCGGCCTTGGCATTGTTCACCGCCAGACGCAGGCGCGGGTTCAGCGCCGGATCCGGCATCCCCCCCTTGGCCGCCACCGTGATGTCGCGTGACAATTTGGAGAACAGCTTGGATCGCACCGCATCGGCGCGCCCCTTGCGGTGCATAATGTTCTTGTATTTGGAATGGCCGGCCATGAGTCTATCGTCTGATCTGGCGAAAACGTGAGGCGGGCCGTCTAACCCGGACCGCGCGCCTTGTCACCACGGGCCGTGTCCGGAACCGCGACCCTGACCTGTGATATTGAGTCCTTTACCCCGGCCGGAGCTGCCTGATGACCGCTGAAGACGTCCTCTACGATGCCGCCAACTATCTGGGCGACGAGCTCGATGGTGACGACCTCGTCGACTGGGCTCCGCCGCGCCCGTTCACCGTCACCCCGGCCGCCGCCACCGGCACCCTCGTCGCCGCCTTCGCCCTCGGCGTGCTGACAGCCGTCGGCGTCCTGGCCCTGATGGGCCGGATCGAGGACTAGCCGGACCGGCCTGACGGCTGAAATCTCAACCACCCGGCCACACCGGATCCGCCTTCCGGCCGACCGTCCGCCGGGTGATTCACCCCATCCATGACGGGAACTTCCGCAAAATCGAAGGGGCTGACTCCGTCCAGACAGGCGACGTTGATCCCGTATTCATCGGGATTCGAACGCCGCCGATGGTGGGTATAGATGCCGCAGACGGAACAGAAATGATGCTCCGCCGCGCCCGTATTGAAACGGTAGCCGCTCAGTTTTTCGCTGCCGGTCAGGACCTGCAGATCACCATACCGGGCCGTCACCGCCACCGCCCCGCGCATCCGGCAATAGGAGCAGTCGCAGCGTCGCGCGCTGGCCAACCCCCCACTGAGTCGAACACGAAACCGCACAGCCCCGCAGTGGCAACCGCCTTCACAGAGGTCTGGCGCGCGCTCCGTCATCACACCTTCAACGACTCCAGAAACCCGCGCATCGCATCGGTCAGCGGCACCGGCTTCTTGGTCTCGCGGTCGACATAGACATGGACGAAATAGCCGACCGCCGCGGCCTCGTCCTCGGCATTGCGGAACAGGCCGATCTCATAGCGCACCGAGGACGAGCCGACATGGGCGACCCGCACCCCGGCCTCGATCTGGTCGGGAAAGGCCGTCGGCGAAAAATAACGGCAGCCGGTCTCGGCCACCAGTCCGATGACCTCGCCCTTGTGGATGTCGATCTGCCCGGCCACCACCAGCAACCGGTTCACCGCCGTGTCGAACCACGAATAATAGACGACATTGTTGACGTGGCCGTAGACGTCATTGTCCATCCACCGCGTCGAGATCGCCTGAAAGCGCCGGTAGTCGCTCCGCTTCGTCCGTTCGATCGTGCCTGACATGAATTCTCCCCTGTTGCGCTATCGCTCGGTGCGCGGCACCTCGCTGCCTGAGCGCGTTGGCGCGCTTCATTGCCCTGACGCTCGGGCTTGGCGAACGCCGCGTCAAGCGCCTAGCGTTCCCCCATGAAAACCCGCGCCGCCGTCCTCCGCACCCTGGGTGCGCCCCGCCCCTATGCCGACAGTCGCCCACTGGCGATCGAGACCGTGAGCCTGGACCCGCCCGGCCGCGACGAGGTGCTGGTGGCGATCCGGGCCGCGGGCCTGTGCCATTCGGATCTCAGCGTCATCAACGGCGACCGCCCCCGGCCCCTGCCCATGGCGCTGGGCCACGAAGCCGCCGGCGTGGTCGAGGCCCTGGGCGAGGGCGTCACCGACCTGGCCGTCGGCGACCATGTGGTCATGGTCTTCATGCCCAGCTGCGGCCACTGCAATCCCTGCGCGGGCGGCCGTCCGGCCCTGTGCGAGCCGGGGGCGGTGGCCAACGGCAAGGGCGAGCTGCTGGGCGGCGGTACACGGCTGCACGGTGCCGACGGCGACCTCAACCACCACCTCGGCTGTTCCGCCTTCGCCGAGCGGGCCGTGGTCTCGCGCCGCTCACTGGTCAAGGTCGACGCCGACCTGCCCTTCGCCGAGGCGGCCCTGTTCGGCTGCGCCGTCCTGACCGGGGTCGGGGCCGTAGTGAATACCGCCGGCGTCCGGGCCGGCCAGTCGGTCGCCGTGGTCGGTCTCGGCGGGGTCGGCCT
The DNA here is from genome assembly GCF_963974615.1 of uncultured Brevundimonas sp. GTDB lineage: Bacteria > Pseudomonadota > Alphaproteobacteria > Caulobacterales > Caulobacteraceae > Brevundimonas. The sequence goes on along the minus strand of NZ_CAXBDH010000011.1, from coordinate 76,203 downwards.
AGCCAGTGTGCTCGGCGCGCTCGCCAGCGGGGCCTCGCCGGTCGTCACCGTCGACCTCAGCGAAGACAAGCTGGCCCTGGCCCGCAGCCTCGGTCCGGTCCACACCGTCAATGCCGCCGACCCCGACGCCGTCGACCAGGTCCGCGCCCTGACCAATGGCGGCGCGGACTTTGTGTTCGAGATGGCCGGCTCGGTCCGCGCCCTGGAGTCCGCCTGGAAGATGACCCGCCGCGGCGGCACCACCGTCACCGCCGGCCTGCCCCCGCCCGAGGCCGCCCTCGCCGTCAATGTCGTCAATCTGGTCGCCGAGGAGCGCACCCTGAAGGGCAGCTATATCGGCACCTGCGTCCCGTCCCGCGACCTGCCCCGCTACGTCGCCCTCTATCGCGCCGGCCGCCTGCCCGTCGACCGCCTGATGAGCGGCAGCATCGCGCTGGACGACATCAACGAAGGCTTCGACCGCCTGGCCGCCGGCGAGGTCGTGCGGCTGGTGGTGGAGTTTTAGCCACCGGACATCCCTCCCCCTCCCGTCATCCTCGGGCTTGTCCCGAGGACCCATCGTTCAACAGACCCCAGACCCGGATCAAGGCGCACCCCTGATGGCGGCAAGCCCTCAACCGCTCGTGCGTCGGAGAAATGGGTCCTCGGGACAGGCCCGAGGATGACGGGATCAATAGGGGAACCTCACCCCTCCAGAATCGCGTCGACTTCATCGCGCATCGGCAGCTTGGCCTAGGGGTCGATGGTGTGCCGTGGGTAGTCGTCGAGTTGAACGATAAGGCCTTGATCAACCCAGACATTGGTTAGCCGGCGACCATTGCTGAATGCAACCCTGTACTGGGCTTCCGCGCAGTTCTCACTCATCAACTCGAATGGATTGAGGTTGCCCTGCGAACCATCGCGAACCGGAGGTCCACAGCGCACATCCAAGACTCCGCCGATACGGTCATCAATCCCGTACCCGAAGGCGGTCGAGACCGGCTGCCCAACGCAAACCGCCCCTCCCGCGACACACTGGACCTTCTGACCACCGACAGACTGATTGACGGCCCATTCAACGAACGGCCGCGTCGCATAGCCCAGCCCGAGAGCCAGAACGGCGGTAATGAAGACAGCGAATCCGGTTCGCATGTGCAGGCTCCTGTGAAGCTAGGCCGTACCACACCGGGAAGTGGCTGACGTTGCAAGTCACCCCTCCATCATCGCCTCGACCTCATCCCGCGTCGGCAGCGACGGCTGGGCCCCCGGCCGCGTCGCCGCAATCGCTCCGGCGGCGCAGGCGAACCTCAGCGCGGCTTCCGGCTCCATCCCTTCCAGCAGGGCGACGGTGATGGCCCCGACGAAGGTGTCGCCGGCCCCGGTGGCGTCGACCGCCGTGACCTTGGGCGGTGCCGCCTCGGCGATCAGGCCGCCGCGCTGGAACAGCTGCGCCCCGCGCGCGCCCAGGGTCACCACCACCCGGCCGCCGCCGCTGTGCAACAGGTCACCGTAATAGGCGGCCTCGGTCTCGTTGACGACGATCAGATCGGCCCGCCGCAGCAGGGCCTCGGACACCGGCGCGGCCGGGGCCAGGTTGACGCAGACAAAGCCGGTGGCCCGGCCGACGGCGGCCTCGACCGTCGCCACCGGCAGTTCCAGCTGCAGGATCAGCGGCCCCTCGATCCGTTGCGGCAGCTGTTCCGGCGTCACCCGATAATTGGCCCCCGCCGCCACCACGATCTGGTTCTCGCCCGACGGGTCGACGGCGATCAGGGCGACGCCCGTCGGGGCCTCGGCGTCGGTGATGACCCCGGCCACATCGACGTCGGCCTCCAGCAGCAGGGCCAGGGCCTCGCCGGCCATGCCGTCGCGCCCGACCCGACCGATCATCGTCACCTCGGCCCCCAGCCGCGCCGCCGCCAGGGCCTGGTTGGCTCCCTTGCCGCCCGGATGCCGCGCCAGCGTCGCCCCGGTCACCGTCTCGCCCGGTCCGGGCAGATGCGGCGCGCTGGCCACGAAATCCAGATTGATCGAGCCGACGACGGTGATCCTCACGGCAGGCGCTCCAGACTGGCATTGATCCGCGCGAACACACCGCCGGCGTCGACCGACACCGCCCAGTGATGCCGCGCCGTGGCCGCATCGACGCGGAACTCCACCGCCGTATGGCCCCGGGTCAGGTCGCTGACCGTCTCGACCTCGATCCGGCACGGCTTCAGCCCGAACAGATCCCGGTCCAGCAGCCAGGCCACGGTGCACGGATCATGCAGCGGCCCCGCATCCCAGCCGACGATCTCGCGCTCGACCCGCTGCGAGAAACGCAACAGCTCGCCCGCCGTCCGCGCCGACTCCCCACCCAGCACCTCGATGGCCACGATCCGGTCCTCCGAGACCCGCACCTGATGGGTCACATCCAGACCAAAGACGGTGATGTCGCAATCCGAAGCGAAGACCTCGGCCGCCGCATCGGGATCGGCATAGATGTTGAACTCGGCCGAGGCGGTGATGTTGCCGCCTTCGGATCGCGCGCCACCCATCACCGACACCGGACCCAGATGCGCCGCCAGCTTCGGCTCCAGCCGCATCGCCAGAGCCAGATTGGTCATCGGCCCCATGATCGCCAGCGCCACCGACCCCGCCGGTCGCGCCATCACCAGATCGACGATCGCCTGCGCCGCCGGCCCCGGGGCATTGCCCACACGCGGCTCGAACGGCGTCATGTCGCCGATGCCGCCCTCGCCGTGGAATTCCGCGGCCGCCACCGGCTCCCGCACCAGCGGCCGGTCGGCCCCGGCATGGACCGGCACGTCCTCGCGCCCGGCCAACTGCCGCATGATCCGGGCGTTGCGCGCGGTGATGTCGCCCGGGACATTGCCGCCCACGGTAGTCACCGCCAGCAGCTCCAGTCCGGGCGACCCGAAGGCGAGGAACAGACCCAGGGCGTCGTCGACACCGGGGTCACAATCGATAATCAGGCTTTGCTTTTTCACCGGCCCAGCTTTGCCGGGCGTCGGCGGGATGGGCAACTGTTTCTAGCGACAGGCCTTCACACAGGCCCGGGCCAGCACATCGGCCGAATCGATCAGCGGCACCGACACGTCCTTGGGGCCCAGCAACAGCGGCACCTCGGTGCAGCCGGCGATGACCCGCTCGGCCCCGCTGGCCACCAGGGCCGCCGCCAGCCGCCGCATCTCGGCACGCGGGGCCTTGCCGGTGTCGCCGCGTTTGACCGCCGCGATACAGGCCGTGAAAGCCTGACGGTTGGCCCCGACCAGTCGCACGATCTTGGCCCCGTTGCTCGACAGGGCCGCCGTATACAGGGCCTCGCCGCCCGGCGTGGCCAGAACCCCGACCTTCTTGACCTCACCCTCGGTCGCCACCGCCGTCGTCTCGGCGATCATGTCGATGAAGGGCAGGCCGATGCCGCGCAGGCCGGTCGACTGGGCGTGGGCCGTGTTGCACGGCATGGCCAGAATCTGGGCCCCGGCCTCGCGCAGCCGCGCCGCCATCTCGCCCAGCATGTCGTCGGCCGCCTGCGGAGCCCGGTTACGATCGGGCACCTGCGGATTGATGTCGACCAGCATGCGGATGTGGTCCTGATCGCCGGTGGCCGGAGTCAGGGCCTGCACCCGCGCCAGGAAGGCAACCGTCGCCGCCGGCCCCATTCCACCCAGAACACCCAGTACCCGCATCGTCAATTCTCCCTGCCGCCGCCTTGCCAGTTGGCCGCGAACTCGTCCTTATGCCCCAGAATGCCGGAGAAACGTAATGCCCATCGATCCCGCGGTCCCGACAGCCCTGATTACCAATGACGCCGTCGTGCTGGGCCTGCTGGCAGCGATCCTGGCCTTCGTCTTCTGGAGCGCCGACCTGAAGACCGGTTGGGTGCGGAAATTCTACGCGATCTTCCCCCCCATCCTGCTGTGCTATTTCCTGCCCTCGCTGCTGACCACCTTCGGTGTGGTCGATCCCGAGACCTCGAAACTCTATTTTATCGCCTCGCGCTTCCTGCTGCCCGCCGCCCTGGTGCTGCTGACCGTCTCGGCCGACCTGCCCGCCGTCATCGGCCTCGGGCCCAAGGCCCTGATCATGTTCTTCACCGGCACCGTCGGCGTGATGATCGGCGGGCCCGTGGCCCTGTTGCTGACCAGTATCATCGCCCCCGACCTGATGGGCGGGGCCGGACCCGAGGCCATCTGGCGCGGCATGGCCACCGTGGCCGGCAGCTGGATCGGCGGCTCGGCCAACCAGACCGCCCTGTATGAAATCTACGGCGCGGGCCGCGACACCTTTTCGATCTGGATCGCCGTCGACGTCATCGTCGCCAATATCTGGATGGCCGTCGTGCTGTGGATCGCCGCCAACCAGCGCCGCGTCGACCGCCTGTTGCGCGCCGACAGCTCGGCCGTCGACCGGGTGCGCGACAAGGCCGAGGCCTATGAGCTGGCCCATGCCCGCATCCCCGCGCTCAAGGATCTGGTGTTCATCTTCGGCGTCGGCTTCGCCGCCGTCGGCCTCGCCCATGCCATCGCCGATCCCCTGTCGGCCTGGTTCGGCAGCCATTTCGAGATCGCCCAGCGCCTGTCGCTGGATTCCAGCTTCTTCTGGCTGGTGCTGACCGCCACCGCCATCGGCGTCGCCCTGTCCTTCACCCCGGCGCGTCGGCTGCAGGGCGTCGGGGCGTCCCGGGTCGGTTCGCTGCTGGTCTATGTGCTGATCGCCACCGTCGGGCTGAACATGAACATCGGGGCCATCCTCGACTCGCCCGCCTATTTCGTCATCGGCGCGGTGTGGATGCTGGTCCACGTCAGCCTGATGGTCGCCATGGCCTTCCTGATCCGCGCGCCCAGCTTCTTCCTCGGCGTCGGCTCGATGGCCAACATCGGCGGGGCCGCCAGCGCCCCCGTCGCCGCCGCCGCCTTCCACCCCTCCCTCGCCCCGGTCGGCGTCCTGCTGGCCGTGGTCGGCTATATCGTCGGCACCGCCGCGGCCTGGTTCACCGGCCTGGTCATGATGCAGATCGCGGCGGGGGCGGGGTAGGGCGGCGCGCCGCCGGCGTCATGACCTCAGCGAACGAGTTCGCTGTGGCGCGCTTCGAAGACGGCGAAATCCTCGACCACATCGACGTTCAGCGCCCGGGCCCGCTCCAGATCGTCGCGTCCCCCCGCATCGCCCAGCGCCAGACGCGCCAGCCCGCGACCATAGAGCGACGGTGACAGATTGGGCGCGGCTGCCAGCGCCTGCTCGTAATCGGCCCTGGCGTCCTCGTAACGACCCAGTTGCAGCAGCACCATCGCGCGGCTGTCGATGATGCCGGCCTCGCCGGAGGCGACCGCGATGTCGCAATCGGCCAGGGCCTGTTCGAGGTCGAAACCGCTGATCGCCTGATTCCAGCAGACATTGTTCATCAACGATGAATTCCCGTTCGCCATGCGACGCAAGACGGCGAAATCCGCCCGCGCGCCCGACTCGTCACCGGAAAGCGCCCGCACCTCACCCCGCAGCGACATCAGGCTGAAATCGTCTGGCGAGGCCACGAGACCGGCATCCAGCGCTTCCAGAATGTCCCGATACTGCCCTTCACCCTTGCCGATCCGGGCCAGCGCCCCAAGGGCCACGCCGTTCGCAGGCGCGGTGTCGAGTTTCGCCTTGATGATTGTCCGGGCTTCGTCCGTGCGATCGAGACGCGTCAGGGCACGAAGCTCTCCGAACAGGCCGACGTCTGACGACGGCAGGGCAATCTTGAGCGCCCGGTAATCCGACAGCGACCGGCCCCAGCGCCCGATCTGGTAATAGGAGGCCCCGCGCGCCGACAGGGCCGTGCCATGGCCGGGGTTCAGCCGCAGGGCGACAGAGAAGCTGATGATGGCGTCGGCAAAGCGGCCATCAGCCATGGCCACCCGTCCCTGGCCGACCGTTGCTTCCACATCTGCGGGATCAAGATCGACGGCGCTGTCAAAGTCCAACTGCGCCCCCTCAAGATCTTTTGCCTCAAGACGAACACCCCCGCGCGTGCGCAGAGCCTCGACATTATCCGGCTCCTGTTCAATGACCGCGTCCAGCAGGGCGAGTGCCCCCTCGGTGTCGCCCGTGCCCCAGAGACTCCGGGCACGCTTGATCAGATCGGCGACGGCGGCATCGCCGGGATCGAGGCGGGCCAGATCGGCCTCGGTGGGGATATAATGGGCCGGAGCCCGAAACCGCAGCGTCGTATCGACCATATTCTCGGCGCGTGACCGGGCATCGGCCATGTCCTTGGCAGACAGTTCGGCGGCCAGGCTGGTGGTGGTCAGGGTGATGTCCGCCACCCCGTCCTGCAGGGTCGCGCGCCGCTCCATACGATATCCGCCCGCCTCCACGGTCTGGTCTCCGCCTTCGATCTGAAAGCCTTCCCCGCCACCCGGCAGGCGAATGTGGATCGTCATCCGGTTCAGATAGGGGTGGGCCAGGGTATAGGGCGCGTCCGCATAGGGGGCGAAAACCCCCTTCCGCTCGGCCTGATAGGGGATGGATATCGCGGCCTCCGGCACCGCCATGATCCGCCCACCCGTACTGTTCACCCAGCTCATTCGGGCCGCACCCCGGATGATGAGGTGGAAGGTGTTGGTGTCATCGTCATAACGGGTATCGAAGGACACCAGTCGAGCCTGCCCGCTCGGATCATCCATGGCGCTCGCCATCATGGTTTGCAGCTGATCGGCGGGGATGGCGCTGAACTTCTGGCGAGTCGTGATCGCGGCGTCGCCATAGTAGGTCATGTCCACCGTGGTGGTCGCCTCGGCGTCCAGTCCGGCAGTGGCGTCGGTCTCGACCACGGTTTCGAAGGTGGGCACATGCGGCGAAGGCTGCTCGATACGCACCATCTCCGCCCCCTGCGCGCGCACAGGCAGGGCCCAGTGATAGGAGGGCGGGCTGAGATCGGCCAGGCTGCGATCACCGACCCGGGTCCCGTCGAGCCAGTACGTCTGTCCGTCGATCGTCGCCCGCACCAGAACATGGTCGAACCATCCGACCAGCGGCGACCGTTCCGGCAGGCCGTCACCGTTGTCCATACTGACCATCGCAGCCTCGGCCTCGATGCCCAGGCCGTGAAGCAGGGCCAGCAACAGGACCGTCTTGCCCTTGCAGTCACCATAGCGGTAGCGCCAGACCTCATCGGCGGACATGGGCACATAGCCGCCCTCGCCCATTGAGAGCGCGAGATAGCGAACCCCGTCCTGCACCAGCCGCAGGGCCGCGGCGGCGCGGTCGGTATCGGTCCCGTGTGCCGCCCGGATACGCGCGATCTCGGCTGCGAGCGGCGACTCCGGCTCCAGCGTCGCCGCGCGTTCATACAGGGGGGCCATCAGAACCGACGCTGCGCTCCAGTCGGCCATATCGGTAAATTGTGTTGTCCGGGTCAGATAGAACCGGCCCGGCAGGTCGTCAGGAAACTGTTGGGGCGCGAGGTCCCGGGCCTCGATTTCGAACGTCCAGTTCTGACCGTCGCGGCGGGGACGGACATCGGCCCACGGAGCGGTCGCCGCGACATGCAGCGACAGATCCGCCGGCCAGCTGGCGCGCAGCCGGTAGTAGTCGACCGGTCGGCCGGTCCCCAGACTGGTCAGGGCCTCGTGATGCGGGGCCAGAACACCGCCGTTGTCATGAATGGTGAAGGCGAATTCCAGAACGTCGCCGACGCGCAGGTCCCGCGGCTGCAGGGTCGCCGTCAGCTGGCCGTCCAGCATCGAGGACTCCAGATTGTTCTCGCGACGCAGGGTCTGGAAGGCCTGATCCGCCAGCACGTCGATCACCTGATCGCCACGGAGGATGCGAACTCCATGCACCTGAAGCGTCTCGCGCGGTGGGCTCCAGACTGCGCTGACGGTGCTGACCTGGGGCAGGCCCTGCCGGTTCTGCACCTTCATGCGCCGGAAGTAATAGGTGTGCTTGCCCTCGGCGTCGAACCGCACCTGGTCGTCGACCGCCAGCATGCGAATCGCCGCGTCACTGGCCTGCGATGGCCCGGCCTGTTGCGGTACCGGCACGACCCAGGCCGGTACCGGGGCCCGCTCCACCTCCTGCGCCGATGCCGGCCCTCCGGCCAGAATCATCCACGCAGCCGCCAACGCAACCAGAACTCGCAACATGTCACCCCCACCCTTTTGACGACCGGCTTAGCATGAAAAACGGAAAGTGCCAGCGGCCTCGGTGACTCGCGGCAACCGCGTCCGCCGGGCCATGGCCGGTCCGCATCCTGCCGGTCGGAGTCCCCTGTCAGTTGATGATGCAGATCAGGGCGGGCGCTGACCTTTTCTCTCCCTGCGGGATCACATCACCCGCTGTCGTCATCCCGGACAAGCCGCGCAGCGGCGCGATCCGGGACCTACAACGCCCCCTCGATCTCGCCCTGATAGCCGAACAGCCCCTGGGCCCCGCCGGTGTGCAGGAAGACCACGGTCTCGTTCTCGAACGCGCCCGTCTTCGCCAGGGCGATCAGCCCCTTCATCGCCTTGCCGCTATAGACCGGGTCCAGCACGATGCCGTCGGTGCGGGCCGCCAGTTTCAGCGCCTCGATCACCGCCCCGTCGATCAGGCCGTAGCCTTCGCCGACATAGTCACAGTCGGCCACCACCATGTCGGCCGTCACCGCATCGGGCCGCCCCAGCAGGGCTGCCGTCTCGCGCGCCAGCTTCAGCACATTCTCTTCCTGCTTGGCCTTCGGGGCCCGAACCCCGATGCCCAGCACCGGGATGTCCGCCCCCATCACCGCCAGCCCGGCGACCAGACCCGCATGGGTCCCGGCGCTGCCGGTCGCGGTGATGATCCGGTCGACGGCCATGTCCAGCTCATCGGCCTGGACCACGATCTCGCGGGCGCAGTCGACATAGCCCAGCGCCCCGACCGGGTTCGAACCGCCACCGGGAATGATATAGGGCTTGCCGCCCCGGGCCCGCACCTCGGCCGCCGTCTTTTCCAGCTCGGCCGGCATGTCGCTGCCGCCCGGCACGGTGCGGATCACCGCCCCGAACAGCCGGTCCATCAGCACATTGCCGTTGCGGGTATAGTCGGTCGCCGTCGACCCGGTCCGCTGTTCCAGAATGACCTCGCAGGCCAGCCCGTGGGCCGCCGCCGCCGCCGCCGTCTGGCGCACATGGTTCGACTGCACGGCCCCCTGGGTGATCAGCGTATCCGCCCCCTGTTCGAAGGCGTCACCCAGCAGGAATTCCAGCTTGCGGGTCTTGTTGCCGCCCCCGGCCAGACCGGTGCAGTCGTCGCGCTTGATCCAGATCTCGACCCCCAGCGCCTCGCTCAGCCGCGGCAAGGGCTCCAGCGGCGTCGGCAGATGGGCCAGGCGAATACGGGGAAAGCGGGCGAGATGCATGGGCGGGCTCCAGGGTTCGGCCCGTTCTAACGCGCCCATTCGCGCGAAGCGACGCCCAATCCATGCCCTGTCTGCATCCCCTCAGTCCGCGTCGGCCTCGACCGGAGCCGCCGCCACCGGCAGGGACCGTCCGTTCAGGGCCGCGTCCAGCGCCTCGCGATCCAGCTCGCCCTCCCAGCGCGCCACCACGATGGTGGCCACGGCATTGCCGATGAAATTGGTCAGGGCCCGGCATTCGCTCATAAACCGGTCGACGCCCAGGATCAGGGCCATGCCCGCCACCGGCACGCTGGGCACCACCGCCAGGGTCGCGGCCAGGGTGATGAAGCCGGCCCCGGTCACCCCCGCCGCCCCCTTGGAACTCAGCATGGCCACGCCCAGCAACAGCAGCTGTTCGCCCGGCGACAGCTGCACCCCCACCGCCTGGGCGATGAACAGGGCCGCCAGCGTCATATAGATGTTGGTGCCGTCCAGATTGAACGAATAGCCGGTCGGGATCACCAGCCCGACCACCGACTTGTCGCAGCCGGCCGTCTCCATCTTCTGCAGCAGACTGGGCAGGGCCGCCTCCGACGAGGAGGTTCCCAGCACCAGCAGCAGCTCGGCCTTCAGATAGCGGATCAATTTGAAGATCGAGAAGCCGTTGAGCCAGCCGATGGCACCCAGCACCCCGACCACGAACAGGGCCGCGGTCAGATAGAAGGTCCCGACCAGGGCGGCCAGGTTGATCACCGAGCCGATGCCGTATTTGCCGATGGTGAAGGCAAAGGCCCCGAAGGCCCCGATCGGGGCCGCCCGCATCAATATGGCCACCAGTTTGAAGAAGGCCGCCGAGGTGCTCTCCAGCACGCTCATCAACGGGGCTGCCCGCTCACCGACCATGGCCAGCGACACCCCGAACAGGATGGCGAAGAACAGCACCGGCAGGATCTGGCCGCCGGTAAAGGCTCCGACCACGGTCTCGGGAATGATGGCCATCAGGAAGCCGGTGACCGTGGTTTCGTGGGCGCTGGCGACATAGCCGGACACCGCCGTCGTATCGAGGCTCGCCGGATCGACGTTCATTCCCGCCCCGGGCTGGATCGTATTGGCCACGACCAGACCGATGATCAGGGCCAGGGTCGAGACCGCCATGAAATAGGCCAGCGCCTTGGCCGCCACCTTGCCGACCCGGCCCAGGTCGCGCAGATGGGCGATGCCGGTGCTGACGGTCAGGAAGATCACCGGGGCGATGATCATCTTGACCAGACGGATGAAGGCGTCGCCCAGCGGTTTGAGGCTCTCGCCCACGCCCGGCCACAGATAGCCGATCAGCGCGCCCAGACTGATGGCCACCAGCACCTGGACATACAGCTGGGCCCACAGCGGCGTCTTCGGCGGGAGCGGCCCCTGACCGGGGGCGGGAACGGCGGGCGAAACGCCCGGAGCGGCCTGGATCACGTCACATCTCTCCCCGACGATTCGGGCCATTGACGCGGCATATGTCGGTCAGCGCAATCAGGGATTTCCCCCGGGAACCAATTTCGCCGAACGCGGTTTACCCACTGGATCTCCCGGATGACCTCCTGAGCCCGGAAGTCCCCGGCGGCCCGGCCCTGTCAACGCCCCCCCGACCTAGGCCGGGTCGCCCCCCTTTCCGCTTCGCCGGGAACTTCGGACGTTCGGGGGTCCGCGACGATTCCAGCCCGGCACTGTGAAAATTCACAGGTTTGCCGACCCGACCATCCGGGTCAGTCTGGGTCCGACGCAACCGGGCGGGACGGCGCATGCAAGAGACACTCGAAAAAGACAAGCTGACCCTGCGGGAATCGGCGATCCAGCATGTGACCTGCGGTCGCTGCGGTGTCCCCTATGACTATGATCACACGGCCGAGGCTTCGGCAGCGGCCGGATATTCCATGACCGGTCGCGAGATCCCGTGGGAGGAGGCCCGTCAGAAGGCCGGCGCACGGCTGACCCGCCGGTTCGAGCGCGGCAAGGTCGTGCCCTGCCCGGACTGCGGAACCCTGACTCCCGCCATGCAGCGGCAGCAGATCAAGGCCGCCCTGCAGGATCTCGGCGTCGTCGCCATCGCCCTGCTGGTCGCCTGGGGGGTAGCGCTGGCCATGCTGGAGTCCGGGGCCCTGGCCTGGGGCATCGGCATCCTCGCCCTGCTCACTGCCCTGGGCTTCACCCTCAAGCTGCTGAGCCTGCCGTTCGGCGGCTATCACGAAAAGATCGGCCGGCCGGCCGGGACCGCGTCGACCGACGGCGGCGACCTGTTCGACAGTCTGCGCCTGCCGCCCAAGGACGCCCGTTCACACCTCTGACCCCCTCAGTATGGAGCCTTCCATGGGCCGCAAGCTGACCCTGACCCAGACCGTCCACCGCGACGTCCATTGCCGCCGGTGCGGTGCCGATTATTTCTATGACAAGGTGCTTGAGGCCACGACCGGCATCGGCGGGAGCCCCACGGCCGAGTCGGAGGCCCACATCCGCGCCGAAAAGGAAATGACCCGGCTCCTCGCCGACCCGTCCGACAGCATCGTGCCCTGCCCGGCCTGCAAGGCCCTGACCCCGGACATGCAGCGCACCCACCTGCTGGTTCTGGTCTTCGTCGTGGTCGGGACCCTCCTGTGCCTGGGCGTGGCCTTCGGCCTCATGCTGATGGCCCTGGAGTCCGGCGTCCTGATGTGGTGGCTGATCCTGCTCGCGCTGGGCGGGGCCCTGATCGGCGTCTGCATGCTCGTGGCCTGGCCCTTCGGCCTGTTCAAGGAGAAGATCGGCCGCATGGCCCCGCTGCCGGGTGCGGCGGTCACGCCGGACGATATTGAACCGGAGACGCGCCCGGCGTAGGGTCGCCCCGTTCTCCGGGGGGCCGCGTCAGGCGGCTGAGATAGGGCCGCGCCCTGACCCGTCGAACCTGATCCGGGTCATGCCGGCGAAGGGATGGGAATATCGTCCGGTGTGAGCCGGGCCCCAGGAGATCCGGTCCGGTCCGCGGGCCGGGCTCGCCCCGGCGTCGGCGACCTCTCACCGGAGGCTCGCTATGGACCGTTCCCGCTTTCTCGCTGCCCTCATCGGGCCGACCCTTGCGGTCGCCTCGCTCAGTATTCTGCTCAACCGGAGCCGGCTGGCCGACTGGATGCTGGCCGCCGACCCCCTGTTCATCCTGATGGCCGGGGTCATCACCCTGCCGGTCGGCCTGGCCATCGTCATCACCCATCCGGTCTGGCGCGGCTGGCCGACGATCATCACCGTGTTCGGCTGGCTGGCCGTGCTGGGCGGGGCGGTCCGCATTCTGGTCCCCGGCTGGATCAGCACCATCGCCCCCCACCTCGTCGCCGCCGGCAATCCCTTCCTGACCGCCGGCATGGCCGTCGGGCTTCTGCTCGGCCTGGTCCTCAGCGCCATGGCCTTCCGCGCGCCCCGCGCCTGATCCCCCGTTTCTCCCGGAGCCCCCTCATGAACATCGCCGTCACCCCGCCCGAAACGTCCGAGGCTCAAGAGGCTCAAGAGGCTCAAGAGGCTCAAGCAGCGAGCGACCGCGTCGCGAGCGATAGCCACGACCAAGGTGTCGATCTCCCGCTCAAAGACGCCCGCGACGAGGTCATGCGCGAGACCGGCACCATCCCCACCGGTGAGCGCGCCGGCAGCCACAAGGTCTATGCCGCGGGCGAGCTGTTCCCCGACATCCGCGTGCCGTTCCGCGAGGTGGCCCTGCACCCGTCGGCCAATGAGCCGCCGCTGACCATCTACGACCCGTCCGGCCCCTATACCGACCCGGCTGTGACCATCGACATCACCAAGGGCCTGCCCCTGGTCAAATCCAGCTGGCAGCTGGATCGCGGCGACATCGCCCCCGTCCTCAACCCGCGTGAGGTCAGGCCCGAGGACAACGGCCACGCCAGCGGCAAACACCTGGCCCCGCGCTTCGACACCTCCAACCACAAGGTGTTCAAGGGCGTCGAGGGCCGCCCGGTCACCCAGTACGAATACGCCAACGCCGGCATCATCACGCCCGAGATGGAATACGTCGCCATCCGCGAGAACCTGCGCCGCGAACAGACCGCCCCCTGCATCCGCGACGGCGAGGATTTCGGGGCCAGCATCCCCGACTTCGTCACGCCTGAATTCGTCAGGCAAGAGATCGCCCGCGGCCGCGCGATTATTCCCCACAACATCAACCACCCCGAGGTCGAGCCGATGATCATCGGCCGCAACTTCCTGGTGAAGATCAACGCCAACATCGGCAACTCGGCCGTCCTCTCCAGCGTCGACGACGAGGTCGACAAGCTGGTCTGGGCCACCCGCTGGGGCGCCGACAACGTCATGGACCTGTCGACCGGCCGCAACATCCACAACATCCGCGACTGGATCGTGCGCAACAGCTCGGTCCCGATCGGTACCGTGCCGATCTATCAGGCCTTGGAGAAGGTCAACGGCGTGGCCGAGGACCTGACCTGGGAGGTCTATCGCGACACCTTGATCGAACAGGCCGAACAGGGCGTCGACTATTTCACCATCCACGCCGGCGTGCGCCTGCCGTTCGTGCCGATGACCGCCAAACGCGTCACCGGCATCGTCTCACGCGGCGGCTCGATCATGGCGAAGTGGTGCCTCAGCCATCACCGCGAGTCCTTCCTCTATGAGCATTTCGAGGACATCTGCGACATCATGCGCGCCTATGACGTCAGCTTCAGCCTCGGCGACGGCCTGCGTCCCGGCTCCATCGCCGACGCCAATGACGAGGCGCAATTTGCTGAGTTACGCACTCTTGGCGAGCTGACCAAGATCGCCTGGGCCAGGGGCTGCCAGGTCATGATCGAGGGCCCCGGCCACGTGCCGATGCACAAGATCAAGGCGAACATGGATGAGCAGCTGAAACACTGCCACGAGGCGCCCTTCTATACGCTCGGGCCCCTGACCACCGACATCGCCCCGGGCTATGACCACATCACCAGCGCCATCGGCGCGGCCATGATCGGCTGGTTCGGCACGGCCATGCTCTGCTACGTCACGCCCAAGGAGCATCTGGGCCTGCCCGACCGTCAGGACGTCAAGGACGGCGTCATCACCTACAAGATCGCCGCCCACGCCGCCGACCTGGCCAAGGGCCACCCCGCCGCCCGCCTGCACGACGACGCCCTCAGCCGCGCCCGGTTCGAGTTCCGCTGGGAAGACCAGTTCAACCTCGGCCTCGACCCCGAAACCGCCCGCAAATACCACGACGCCACCCTGCCCAAGGAAGCCCACAAGACCGCCCATTTCTGCTCCATGTGCGGCCCCAAATTCTGCAGCATGAAGATCAGCCAGGACATCCGCAGGGATGCCCAGGCGCAGAATGACGCGGGCGAGAGTTTGGCTGCGGAGGCGGAGAAGGGGATGGCGGAGATGAGCGCGAAATTCAGGGCGGGGGGGAGTGTGGTGGAGGTGAAGGTCTAAGGGGGCCCGCCACCTCCTCCAGCCCTGCATCCCGCCGTCAGACGCAGTCGATCTTGACTTCCAGCGCTTCGATTCGCCTGTGAGCCCCGGTCGAGCCAGCCGGCAGTCCGTCGTAGTACCAGGAACTCCAGCCACCGGCGTTGGTGCCCAAGACGTCCTTCCGCGTGTGCACCCTGTAGCCGATCGTGCAGCAAACCGGAGCCAGGATCAGCCGGAACTCGACCGCTTCCATCCTTCGCGCATGGTTAGTGATACCGCAATCCGACCCGGCCGGCGTCCAGGGCGTCCAGCCGGCAATCTGCATGTGCGCGCGGTACTCCAGCGCGGTCCCGGGGACTACCGTCCCGGTCAACCAGGCCCGCATCGCCTGCACCCGCCGGTGCTGTCCGGTGGTCCCGGCCTCGCCGCCGTTGCTGATCACCCCCGACCACCAACCGCCATCCTGTTGGAAGAAGAAGTGTCGGGTATAGACCTCGTAAGATATCTCTGGACACGGCAGGCGCGGCACATCCTGACCGGCGCACAAGCCGTTCTTCGCCGTCAGTTCACCAAGGAGTGCCAGACCGACTGGCGATCGCTCGGAGTTGGTGACGACCACCGTAATCTCGTTGTCACCCGCCTTGAAGTGGGTGTTGGTTGCGAAGACCACCGGGGAGCTGAAGTTCGGTCCGCCTGTCTGCACGGGTGAAATCTGGTGCCCGTTGAGGAAGACATTCGCGAAGTAGTCGGCCAACAGGCTCAGCTTCAGGCTCGGCTGCGAGAAGCCCGTGCACAGCTTGAACGGCAGGCGGAAGGTGTAGTTTCCCGCGGCCAGCTCATCACCCGGCTTAACCCACAGCGACCCGGCCGGCGGGGCCGCCCACGGCCCGATCGGCAGGCTCAGCGTCGCAAGGTCGAAATTCGCTCCCGCCGCCGGTCCCTTGACCTCCCACGGGGCCACCCCGGTGCTGATGTCAGCGTCGAAATCCTCACACGCCGCCAGGCGGCGCGGGCATACCCGTTCAGTGTGGAAGGTCGCTACCGACCCCTCCTGCGTCTGGGCGCTGCCGTAGACGGCAACGACGTCCAGCTCGGTCGGGCTCTCAATAACCAGCCAGCCCTCGACATGCCCGTCCTTGCCTCCCAGTCGCTGCATAATGTCGGCGTTGTCGATCTCCAGCGCCTCGTCGGCGCAAAGGGTTGCCTCGGCGAAGTCGCTGATCGGCCCCACTTTCAGGCCGGGCAGGCCAACGGCCACCTTCCAGCGAAAGGTCACGCAGTCGCAGCGCGAGAAATTGTGGATATTGGTCTTGGTGTAATAGCGGCCGGGCGGCAGTGGGGGATTCCTCCCCTTCGCCACCACGCCGCACACGATCTTCACCGCGTACTGAAAGTCGGTTCGCGTGCCCGTCAGGGGCTCAGAACAGCAGCTGCAGCCCATGGCTTAAGTCTCCTGTCGACGTTCGACGAACATCGCTCTCCGCTTATGTTAACCCTAAGTCAATACGTGCGGCTTTCTCGATCATGGGTTGCAGATCGTCGATCTCGCTTTATCCTGCGCCTACTCTTGCGCCAGCGCCCATCCTCCCGCCGCCAATCACCCGCTTCGAGTTCCGCTGGGAAGACCGGTTCAACCTCGGCCTCGACCCCGAGACGGCGCGCAAATACCACGACGCCACCCTGCCCAAGGAAGCCCACAAGACCGCGCATTTCTGCTCCATGTGCGGCCCCAAATTCTGCAGCATGAAGATCAGCCAGGACATCCGCCGCGATGCGGCGGCGCAGAACGATGCGGGCGAGTCCCTGGCCGCCGAGGCCGAGAAGGGGATGGCGGAGATGAGCGCGAAATTCAGGGCGGGCGGGAGTGTGGTGGAGGTGAAGGTGTGAGGGGGCGTGCCTAGCCACACTACGCGCAAAGGCGCACGCATCAGCGCCACCTATGCGCGAGAGATGGTTTAGCTTATGTCATTAGGCGAAGCAGTTAGCGGAATCCGATGACCATCCCGAAAGTCTTCATTTCGTATTCCCATGACTCGGACGTCCACAAGGAATGGGTTCGACGACTAGCGACAAGTCTCATGGAGAATGGCGTCGAGGTTGTCCTTGATCAGTGGGATTTGGCATTGGGGCAAGACCTCTCGCTCTTTATGCAAGAGGGAATTTCTTCGTCTGATCGAGTCTTGATGATCTGTTCCGACACCTACGTCGCCAAGGCCGAAGCCGGAAAAGGTGGAGTAGGATTCGAGAGACTTATCGTGACCAAGGAAGTCATCGCCTCGATAGAAACCAAGAAATTCATACCGGTGGCGCGAGGAAATGCAGCGGAGCCGAGAACGCCAAACTTTCTTGGACCAAGACTATACGCGGACTTCAATTTCGAAGACGGCTATCATGCAAGATTGGATGAAGTTTTGCGCGAAATCCACGGCGTTCCGCAAAACCCCAAACCTGCTATCGGGCAGAACCCATTCTCTGGTGTCGTTGCGGCCTCCACGGAGACACCCAGAGAGGCCGGGCCAACGGGGAGAGTTTCCGGCGGAAAGTCCCTGTTGGATGATGAGTGGTTCAACAAACATCAGGATGCTGCAAAGGCAGGTGCATCTGAGCTAAAAATTAAGGGCACGTTATCGCTGAGATTTGGCCTTCATGAGCCAATTGAGAAGTCTCAAATAGAGTTGCTCGAAGCTATAGACAGCTCAACAATCAGTACATTTGGCTGGCCTATTGGCGTTACCCTTAGAAACGTTGAAGGATTTAAACCTCGACCATCAGGAGATGGCATTCGAGCCGAAATTGCCATAAAACGAGAAGCAATCACGGATCGAGAATCTTACGACTATTGGGCGGCTAGAAAGAATGGGGACTTCTACTTCCTTCAGAATCTATTTGAAGATCAAAGAACTGAAGGAAAAATTTTCTTTAACACAAGAATTATTCGAGTCACCGAGTCATTAATGTTTCTAGGGCGGATGGCGGAGAAGCTCGGCGTTCCGGAGGAAACAAAGTTCAGCGCCAGATTTGTTCATGATGGACTTAAGGGGCGCGTGCTATCTGCAGTTGGCAATCGAACTATCTTTGATAGATCTCGAGCAGATGAAGATGTCGTTTCTACAGAAATAATATCAACCGTTGGGGATATTGCTCCAAAACTAGACGCTTTGGTTAAGCAGGTATGCGCTCCATTGTTTATGATGTTTGATTTCGCAGAATTTGGCGACCCTATATACACAGATATAGTTCGAAGATTTGAAAAAGGCGAGGTTTCCTAGACATCGAGATTGACGTAAGTCGATACAGGACCATCGGGATTGATGCTGAGTGATGCCCACCCTCGTCCTCCTCGCCGGACCGAACGGTGCCGGAAAAACGACCTTCATCAACGGCTTCCTGCGGGAGCGGGCGGAGGCATTCGCCTTCGTCAATCCGGACGAGGTCGCCCGCGATCTGCCGGGCACGGGTCCCCAGCGCGATCTGGCCGCCGGGCGGCGGGTGCTTGAGCGGCTGGATCAGCTGTTCGCCCAGCGGGCCGATGTGGTGCTGGAAACCACCCTGGCCACCCGCGCCCACGCCGTTCGCATCCGCGCGTGGAAGGCGGCGGGATATCGGGTGGAACTGATCTATCTGGCCTTGCCAACAGCGGAGGACTCGATTGCCCGCGTGGCGCGGCGTGTCGCCGAAGGCGGCCACAGCATTCCCGAGGATCGATTACGTCGCCGCTTTGATCTCAGCCTCGAATACCTAGATGCGATCTACAAGCCGCTGGTGGACCAGTGGGAAATGTGGGTCAGTGGCGACGACGCTTACGATCTGCTAGATTGGGGATCACGATGAACACGATCTTCGACCGCGAAACGATCTTGAAAGGCCTCCGGCGTGCCGCCGATATGGCCAAAAACGGCACGCGCGAAGAGAAGTCGGGCAAATTCCTGCCGCCGCCCGGCTGGAAAGGCCGCGTCGTCACCGCCACCGACGACGGCCTGTCGAAACCGAAAAAAGGCAAGGCGGCGTAAGCTCCGCTACCCCCTCGTCTCCCTGATCTTCCGCCACCGCGCCTCAACGAACGCAAACGCCCCGAACGCCATCAGCCCCACCGCCGTCGCCCCCAGCATCCAGCTCCCGCCCGGCTGTTTCTCCACCGCGTCCAGCGCCTCGCCCAGACTGGTCACGGGGCGCGGTCCATCTTCCTTCTCCCCTCGTGGGAGAAGGTGGCTCGCAGCGCGAGACGGATGAGGGGGCTGGTTGAGGTCGCTCAGGGGTCGCCGGTGAGTCCCTGTCCGGCAGCCCCCTCATCCGCCCCCTCACGGGGGCACCTTCTCCCACAAGGGGAGAAGGCTCAGGTTTCGCCCGCGATCTTCCGCAACGCCTCCTCGAACACCGCCACCGGCTGGCCGCCGCTGATCAGATATTTGCCCTCGACCACCACCGCCGGCACGCCGCTGATGCCGCGCGCCACCCACAGGGCCGCTTCGGCCCGCACCTCATCCGCATAACGCCCCTCGGCCAGCACCGCGAGCGCCTCGGCCCTCGTCACCCCCGGGCTTGACCCGAGGGCCTTCGCCGCCGCATCGGCCAGCACCTCCGGGTCGGTCAGATTGCGGCCCTCGGTGAAATGGGCGTCGAACAGCGCCATCTTCAACGCCCTCTGGTCAGCCATGGCCTGCGCCGTCGTCACCTCCGGGCGCGACCCGGGGGCGGCCCAGTACAGCAGCCGGTGGGCATCAAAGGTGTTCCAGATCCGGCTGTCGGGCCCGGTGTTCATGGTGAAGCCGACCTCGGCCGCCCGATCGTGGATCATCTGCCGCGCCCCGGCCGACTGTTCGGGGGTCGAGCCGTATTTGCGCCCGACGTGCTCGACGATGTTCTCGCCCTCGGGCGGCATCTGCGGGTTCAGTTCGAACGGCTGGAACGTGATCTCGGCGTCGATCCCCTCGCCCTTCAACGTCTCCAGCGCCCCCTCCAGCCCGCCCAGCCCGACCACACACCAGGGGCAGACCACATCCGAAACAAAATCGATCTTCAACGTGCGGGTCATGGCGGGGCTCCTTGGGGGGAGACCCGATATAGGGCGCACCCGCGCCGGGGCCAGTGCCGCGTCTCCTCCCCATTCCATGGGGAGGAGGACCGCGCAGCGGTGGAGGGGCACTAGCCTCACATACCGACCGGGGACACTGACCCACCCCATGGGGAGGGGGACCGCGCCTTTAGCCCTCGGACTTGATCCGGGGGGGGTGGAGGGGCACTAGCCGCGCACGCCAATCTTGTCGTCATCCTCCGGCAAGCCGCGCAGCGGCGCTGACCGGAGGACCCAGCGGCGCCCACGCGAAGCGTGGGCGAAACGCCCCCGTCGCCCCGCCCGCCCCATCGCGCTGCCGCGCGCCGCTGGGTTCTCCGGTCGCTGCGCGCCGGAGAATGACGACGGCGGGGTCCACCCCGTCACATACCACCGGTTCACAAACCGGCCCCACAGGCCTAACCTGCCGCCATGACCCATAACGCCCTGACCCCCGCCTTCGCCCCTGCCCTCGCCCTCGCCGCCGCCCTCGGCCTGGCCGGCTGCAGTCCGGGGGGCGGGGCCCCGGCCGATGCGCCCCAGGCCCCGGTCGCCGCGCCAGTTGTGGCCCAGAACAACGCCCTGCCCGACGCCCTGCTCGAGGCCGACGGCTTCACCCCGGCCAATCCCGGCGGCCACGGCACGGCACTGAAAATGACCTTCGGCCAGCCCCGGGCCGAGATCATCGACTTCATGACCACCCTGCACGGCGGCACCGCCCCGACCCTCAGCCACAATGACGAATGCGGGGCCGGGCCGATGAATTTCGCCCGCTGGAGCGACGCCTTCACCCTGGCCTTCCAGGACGGCAAATTCGCCGGCTGGTGGGCCGACGAGCACGCCCCGTCCGGCTTCTCCACCCTGGACGACATCCGCGTCGGCTCGACCCTGGCCCAGGTCCGCGCCGCCTGGCCCGAAGTCCAGGTCATGAACGACTCCATCGGCCCCGAATTCCACGCCGCCGGCCTGTCCGGCACCCTGTCCGGCACCGCCCCCACCGCCACCGTCACCGCCCTCTGGGCCGGTGCCTCCTGCATCTTCCGCTAGGGCCGACCCATCGTCATCCCGGCGGCGCGCGATAGCGCGATCTGTTCAGGCAGGGACGCTGAGCCCCTCTCCCTGGGGAGAGGGGTTGGGGAGAGGGGGTACGGTGTCCCCATGATCGCACCATAACCCCTCACCCTTTGACGCTTCGCGCCGCCCTTCGGGTCGCGCCAGAACGACGGCGGTCGCCGCCGTGCGCTCAAGCCCTCTCCCGCCGGGAGAGGGATGACATGCGAGGTGTTTGCGAAAAATCCGCCTAATCCTCCCCCCCAATCCCTTGCCCTGCACCACCTTGCCCGTTTCTCCAGCCCATTCCCCCACCCCCCTTCCAGCCACACCGATAATACCCCCGTCCCGTCGCAAGGAAGGGCCGCCTGGCCTGCGACCTGGTGTGCGGCGGGAGTGGAGAAGCGGGGGCAGGGGCGGGGGGGATACCCGTCCGGTCCGGGGATTCTGTCGCAAGCAGGACCCGCCCGTCAGCGGCACTGCGGTAAGGCGCCAAGACCGCCACCCGACGCAGGCTGCTGAAAACTCGCCACGCGGAGCGTCAGTCTTCGTCGAAACGGTAATCCATCAGAACACCGGGCGAAGGCCCGGCGCTCCGCCTGCCCTTCCATCACCGCCGCCGGTCCGGCGCGGTCGATGACCCGTACCCGGGGCCCAATGTTTACGTCTTGCAGACTAACACGCTACAGTTGGCCAATGTCCGCCGAACCCGCCCCCGCGCTCGCCGCCGCGCCCGACCCGCAGATCGCGCACGATATGGCCGCCATCGACCGCATCGCCGCGGTGCCGTCGATCCTCGAGGTGATCACCGCCGTCACCGGCATGCGTTTCGCCGTGGTCGCCCGGGTGACCGAGGACAATTGGACCGCCTGCGCCGTTCACGACAATGTCGAATTCGGCATGGATCCCGGCGACGATCTGGCCATCGAGACCACCTTCTGCGACCGGGTGCGGCGTCAGGATACCCCGGTGATCATCGACCATGTCGCCAATGACCCGGTGTTCCACGACCATCCGGTACCGGCCATGTACGGCTTCCAGAGCTATATCTCGGTGCCGATCACCCGCCCCGACGGGGCCTTTTTCGGCACCCTGTGCGCGCTTGATCCGAATCCGGTCGAGATCTCGCGGCCCGAGCGGATCGAGATGTTCCGCCTGTTCGCCGAAATGATCGGCCGCCAGCTCGAGACCGCCGAACGGCTGACCGAGTCCGAGGCCGCCCTGCTGGACGAACGCGAGACCGCCGAACTGCGCGACCAGTTCATCGCCGTCCTCGGCCACGACCTGCGCAATCCGGTCGCCGCCATCCGGGCCGGGGCCACCCTGCTGGCGGCACGACCGCTGGATGACGCTGCCCGCGGCATCGTCGGCCAGATGCAGGCCAGCACCGCCCGCATGGGCCGGTTGATCGACGACGTCCTCGACTTCGCCCGCGGCCGTCTCGGCGGCGGTCTGCCACTGGCGCACCGCGCCGGGGTTCAGCTCCGGTCGGTGCTGGAGACCGTCATCGATGAATTGCGCTCGGCCCACGGCGACCGCGACATCCGTATCGATCTGGTCCTGGACCGCCCCGTCGACTGCGACCCCGACCGCATCGGCCAGCTGCTGTCCAACCTGGTGGCCAATGCCCTGACCCACGGCAGCGCCGACACCCCGGTCCAGGTCACGGCGCGTGCCGACGCCGGCGGCTTCACCCTGTCGGTGGCCAATTCCGGCCCGCCGATCCCCGAGACGGCCCGCGCCCGGCTGTTCCAGCCGTTCAGCCGTCCCGGAGCCGACACACCGCGCCCGGGTCTCGGCCTCGGTCTCTATATCGCCGCCCGCATCGCCGAGGCCCACGATGGCACCCTGACCGTCGAATCCGACACCCGCCAGACCTGTTTCACCCTGCGCATGCCCGCTGCGTGAACCGGCCCGATCGGGTCAGATTTGCCCCCGGGTTGTCGGAGTTGCCGCAACGCTGCTACCCCTAGGGAATGGAAACCGGATCATTCATCACCCTCGGCCTCTATTTCGTCCTGATGCTGGCGATCGGGCTCTACGCCTATCGCGAATCGACCAGCGACGTTTCGGGCTACATCCTCGGCGGACGACGGCTGGGCCCCGCAGTGGCCGCGCTCTCGGCCGGGGCCTCGGACATGAGCGGCTGGATGCTGCTCGGCCTGCCCGGTGCCATGTACCTCAGCGGCCTGTCGTCGATCTGGATCGCCATCGGCCTGTTTATCGGGGCCATGGCCAACTACATCATCGTCGCCCCGCGCCTGCGCCTCTATACCGAACTGGCCCGCGACGCCCTGACCATCCCCGATTATTTCGACAAGCGGTTCCTCGATAATTCCCGGATGCTGCGGGTCATCTCCTCGCTGGTCATCGTCGTATTTTTCACCCTCTACACCTCGTCCGGCCTCGTCGCCGGCGGCAAGCTGTTCGAGAGCGCCTTCGGCCTCGACTACGGCCTGGGCCTGATGCTCACCGCCGGCGTGGTCATGGCCTACACATTGCTGGGCGGCTTCATGGCCGTCAGCCTGACCGACTTCGTCCAGGGCTGCATCATGTTCGTGGCCCTGATCCTCGTGCCCGTCGTGGCCCTGACCCATGTCGGCGGGATCGAGGGCATGACCGAGACCATCCGTGGCATCGATCCCGGTCTGCTGGATATGTTCAAGGGGGCCACTGTCATCAGCGTCATATCGGCCATGGCCTGGGGTCTCGGCTATTTCGGCCAGCCCCACATCATCGTCCGCTTCATGGCCGTGCGTTCGGTGCGGTCCGTCGCGACGATGCGCAACATCGGCATGAGCTGGATGCTGGTCACCCTGCTCGGAGCCCTGGGCACCGGCCTGGCCGGCCTCGCCTATGCCACCCGCACAGGCCTGGTGGTCGACGACCCCGAGACCATCTTCATCATCCTGTCCGACGTGCTGTTCAATCCGCTGGTCACCGGCTTCCTGCTGGCCGCCATCCTCGCCGCCATCATGAGCACGATCTCGTCGCAGCTGCTGGTCTCGTCCAGCTCCCTGACCGAGGATTTCTACGCCATATTCCTGCGCAAGAACGCCTCGCAGAAGGAACTGGTGATGGTCGGACGCCTGACCGTGCTGGCCGTCGCCGTGGCCGCCGGCATCCTCGCCTGGAACCCCTCCAACAGCGTGCTGGGCCTGGTGTCCCAGGCCTGGGCCGGCTTCGGTGCCGCCTTCGGTCCGCTGGTGATCCTGTCCCTGACCTGGAAGCGGATGACCCGCAACGGGGCCCTGGCCGGCATGATCGTCGGTGCCGCCACCGTGCTGTTCTGGACCTATGCTCCGGTACTGGCCGACGGAGCCGTGCTCAGCAGCCTGATCTACGAGATCGTGCCCGGCTTCACCTTCGGCTTCATCGCCATTGTGCTGGTCAGCCTGATGGGCCGGGCCCCGACCGGCGAAGTGGCCGAGACCTTTGACCGCGTCGTCGCCGGCCTGGCCGAGGCCCGCGGCCCCAAACCCACCACCTGACCGGCCGCGCGGGACCGCCATGATCCGTTTGCTGTCCCGCGCCGCCGCCCTCGCCCTGCTGCTGGGTCTGGCCGCCTGCGGGTCGGCGAACCCGCCCGCGCCCGCCGCCGTCGCCGGCACAGCCGTGTGCGACATTCCGGACAGTCTGACACCGGCCCGACCCTATGCTCCCCCCGCTGACGAGGTCGTCCGCGACGTCGACACCGCCTATCATCTTCTGGCCATCAGCTGGTCACCCCAGGCCTGCCGCAGCGGCAAGGACTACCCCGACCCCGCGCTTCAGTGCCGCGACAACCGCTTCGGCCTGACCCTGCACGGCCTGTGGCCCAATGGCCCGGCCAGTCGCCACCCGCGCTACTGTGGTCCGGCACCCGCCCTGCAGCCGGAAACCGTGCGGGCCAATTTCTGCATGACCCCCTCGCCCCGGCTGCAGCAGCACGAATGGGCCGCCCACGGCACCTGCGGCTGGTCCAGTCCCGAAGCCTATTTCAGCCAGGCCGCCGCCCTCTGGAATGATCTGAATCGGCCCGACCTCGAGGCCATCCCGGCCGACCGCCTGACCGCCGGGGCCGTCCGTGACGCCTTTGTCGCCGCCAATCCCGGCCTGCCGCGCGGGGCTATCACCGTGGTCACCGCTGACGACGACTGGCTGCGCGAGGTCCGACTCTGCTATTCGACCGCCTTCGAACCGACCCGCTGCCCACGCGGCACCGGCGTTCCCGACCGCCATAGGATCCGCCTGGCCCCGACCGGCCCGGCAACCGCCCGTTAACAGGTGAAGCGCAGCCTCTCTCCAGGAGAACAGGAAACGCATCATGTCGACCGTTCAGACCTCGAGCTATCGCCGCTCACGCGACCATTTCGAGCCCCAGGACGCCGATCCGCAGGAGCAGCGGCGGCTGCGCGGCCAGCTCGAGAAAATCGACTATTCGACCTATATTGCCAACCGCGAGGTCATCGGCCAGATGCTCGCCGATGTCGACGCCACGGCCTTCCAGCGCCTCGCCGTCTGTACCGCCAACGCCCGCGGCAAATGGGCGGCCGAAGCCATGCGCCTGTCAGAGTCCGGTTCACCCGTTACACCCGACCAGACCGCCCGCCTGATCTCCCACCGTTCCGCCTATGAGGAGCTGGCCGAAGCCTATGAAGCCATGCGGCGCATGGTCGAGCGCGGCTATCTGACCCTGCGTTAGTCGCCTCCCGGACCCTGGTCCAGAGGCTGGGGCCGGGTCACGATCGGCGCATTCGGATCGCTCGGCGGGGGCAGGGCCACTGTCGGAGCCGGACCGACGGGCTCGGGAACACTGACCACCGGATCATTCGCGACCACGATCGGCGGACTCAGTGGTTCGACCGCCACCACCGGCGGTCGAACCACTGCGACCTCAGCTGATCGTTGCACCGGAGCGACCGGTGCTGACGGGGCGGCGGTCGGCACAGACTCCGGCGGGGTGGCCGCCGGAATCTCCTCCGCCCGCCCGGATGGTGCGACCGGCAGGGACGGAACGGCCGGCGGCGGCGTTGTCGGGGTGACGACCTCCGCTACCGCAGGCGCGGATGTCGTCCCGCCCTGTTTGAACAGCCAGGCCGCGCCTGCCACAGTCACAGCTGCCGCAGCCACCGCAGCGAGTGCGAGATATCCCCGCCCGCGGCCGGACGACGGGCGGACGACGGCCGCCCCGACTTCGGGAGTAGCAGCAGAGGTTACCGTATTGGGGCGGACCGGAGCATCGGCAGTCTCCAAGACCGGAGACTGGCCGTCCGGCTGAACCTCCGGCACGGGCAGGTCAGGCGCGACAACCGGCCGTCGCCGCGGGATCATCGATCCACTCAGGATACTGGTTGCGGGCCGGGGCGCGACAGGACGGGCCGGTTCCCGCTCGGCCGGCACCTGACCGGGCAGGGGACCGGCCCGAAACACCGTTTGCGGAGCACGCCCCCATTGAACCTGATGGCGACCGGGGGGCTTTGAATGGTCGTTGGGCGGTGTCGACATGAAAACTCCCGCGCCGGCGAACAGCGCATCTCGGAAACGCGAGGAGCCCTGACGTTGCCGTCCGAGTTCGACGGTTTCATGACGCACGCGTGTTCGCGGGACGATCAGCTCTTCAGCCGATACCCCGTCTTGAACATCCAGCCGACGATAGCCAGGCAGGTGAAGAAGAAGCCCAGGGTCGCTGACATACTGATCACCACCCCCACATCACTGGTCCCGAAGAAGGCCCATCGGAATCCCGAGATCAGATAGACTACCGGATTGAACAGGGTGACCGTCCGCCAGGCGGGCGGCAGCATATCGATCGAATAGAAGGATCCGCCCAGGAAGGTCAGGGGGGTGACCACCAGCATCGGGATCATCTGCAACTGCTCGAAACCGTCCGCCCAGATACCGATGATGAACCCGAACAGGCTGAAGGTAACCGAGATCAGGACCAGGAAGGCCAGCATCCACACCGGGTGCAGGATGTGCAGCGGCACGAACAGGGTCGCGGTCGCCAGGATGATCAGGCCCAGAATCGCCGACTTGGTCGCCGCCGCCCCGACATAGGCCGCGACGATCTCCAGCGGTGACACAGGGGCCGACAGGATCTCGTAGATGGTGCCGGTGAATTTCGGAAAATAGATGCCGAAACTGGCGTTAAAGATCGACTGGGTGAACAGGCTCAGCATGATCAGGCCCGGCACGATAAAGGCCCCGTAGGGCACCCCGTCGATCTCGGTCATGCGCCCGCCGATGGCCGACCCGAACACCACGAAATAGAGCGCCGTGGTGATTACCGGCGTAACGATCGACTGCCAGACGGTGCGCAGGGCCCGCGCCATTTCGAACCGGTAGATGGCCCAGATGCCATAGCCGTTAACGGTCATGCCGCGGTCTCCGTCCGGTCGGAATGTACGAGGCTGACGAAGATATCCTCCAGCGAGCTTTGCTGCGTGTTCAGGTCCTTGAAGGCCACACCCAGCTCGCTCAACCGGCGCAACAAGGATGGAACGCCAGTGCGTTCGGCGTTGGAGTCGAACACATATTCCAGCTCGTGCCCGTCGGCCTTCAACGTCGGCGACCAGTCCGCCAGTTCGACCGGAATCGCCGTCATCGGCTCCTGCAGATTCAGCGTCAGGGTCTTCTTGCCCAGCTTTTTCATCAGGACCGTCTTGTCCTCGACGAGGATCAGCTCACCGTTGAGGATGACCCCAACCCGGTCGGCCATCTCCTCGGCCTCTTCGATATAGTGGGTCGTCAGAATGATGGTGACGCCGCGGTCGCGCAGACCGCGGACCAGGTTCCACATGTCGCGGCGCAGCTCGACGTCGACTCCTGCCGTCGGTTCGTCGAGGAACAGGATGTCGGGCTCGTGGCTCAGCGCCTTGGCGATCATCACCCGACGCTTCATCCCGCCGGACAGGGTGCGCAGCTTGGCATCCTTCTTGTCCCACAGGCTGAGGTCGCGCAGCACCTGTTCGATAAAGGCAGGGTTCGGGGCCTTACCGAACAGCCCGCGGCTGAAGGTGACCGTCGCCAGCACGGTTTCGAAGGCGTCCGTGGTCAGCTCCTGGGGCACCAGACCGATCCGTGACCGCGCCTTGCGATAATCCTTCAGGATATCGAAGCCATCGGCCAGAACCGTACCTGTGGTCGGGGTGACGATGCCGCAGACGACACTGATCAGGGTGGTCTTGCCGGCCCCGTTCGGGCCCAATAGCGCAAAGATCTCGCCCTTGCTGATTTCGAGATCGATCGGCTTCAGGGCCTGAAGTCCCGATTGGTAGGTCTTGGTCAGACCCTCGATAGCGATAACCGGCTGCATTCGGATCTGCCCCCCGGCGGCCCCCGTGCGCCGCGATCCGGAATATGGCTATGATCGGCCAAGGCTCAAGCCATTGTCGAAAAGATCCGCCGGAACGTCGTTGAACCTTTCCGGTCGTCACGGAGTTTCGGAAATCTCATCCTTGTCGGTGACTTCCCCGTACAGCACATGTGCGCTGGCCAGTCACACCGAACGACCTGTCTGGAAACGCGTCCGGATACGCTAAGGTGCACCGTTCACCGGGCCCATGGACCGACCCTGCTGAAGGATAGCCGTCATGCTCCGCCATCTTCTGCTGATCAGCGCGACACTTGTCCTCGTCGCCTGCGTCGACAGGTCCGGCGTCCCCGAGGCGGAGCGGTTCGGACCGGATCCGACCCTTCCGACTCCAACCAATCGGTTACTGCCGCGGGTCAATATCGCGCCGGCCATTGGTTGGCCCGACAACCAGACACCTACACCGGCCGCAGGCCTGGTGGTGAACGCCTTCGCCCGGGATCTTGATCATCCGCGCTGGTTGTACCGCCTGCCCAATGGCGACATCCTCGTCGCCGAGACCAATGCGCCGCCGCGACTGACGAGAAAACCCGTGGGTGTGGTCGGCTGGTTCCGGGGGCTGATCATGAAGCGTGCGGGTGCCCGGGTACCCAGCGCCGACCGTATCACCCTGTTGCGTGACGCCGACGGCGACGGCGTGGCCGAGACCCGCACGGCCTTTCTGGAAAACCTGCGCTCCCCGTTCGGCATGGCGCTGATCGGCGACCGGCTGTACGTCGCCAACGCTGATGCCGTGGTTACCTTCCCGTACCAGACTGGCCAGACAAGCATCCCGGACAGCCCTGTCAAAATCGCCGACCTGCCCGCCGGACGAAACCATCACTGGACCAAGAGTCTGGTGGCGAACGCCGACGGATCGCGCCTCTATGTCGGGGTCGGATCCAATTCCAATGTGGCCGAGAACGGTCTCGGTGAGGAAGTTGATCGCGCCGCCATCCTCGAGATTGATCCCGCCACCGGTACCCGGCGTGTCTATGCCTCGGGCCTGCGCAATCCGGTCGGCATGGCGTGGAATCCCGAGAGCGGCAAACTCTGGGTCGCCGTCAACGAACGCGACGAACTCGGCGACGATCTCGTGCCCGACTATATGACCTCCGTCACTCCCGGTGGCTTCTACGGCTGGCCATGGAGCTACTACGGCCAGACCGTCGACACCCGGGTCGAACCCCGCAATCCCGACATGGTCGCCCGTGCCCTGCGGCCCGACTATTCGCTCGGGGCCCACACAGCCTCGCTCGGTCTGACCTTCTATGACGGAACCCGTATTCCCGCTTGGCGAAACGGGGCCATCATCGGTCAACACGGCTCTTGGAACCGGAGGCCGCGCAGTGGCTACAAGGTGGTTTTTGTCCCCTTCGTGAACGGGACCCCTGCCGGACCGCCACAGGACGTGCTGACCGGGTTCCTCAATAGCAAGGGTGAAGCCATGGGCCGACCGGTGGGCGTCCAGACCGGCGCCGATGGAGCCCTGCTAGTGGCCGACGACGTGGGCAATGTCATCTGGCGCGTGTCGCCGGGCCGCCCCTGACACAATGTTAAAGGCCCCGACGGAATGAACTGCCGGGGCCTTCAGTTGAATCAGCCGGGATTGCTTAGTCGAGCGGTGGGCTCGTTATCGGCTCGGGCGGCAGGACCGGCACGGACTGCGGGGGCAGGGACGTCGCCGCCGGAGTCGCGGTCCCGCTGAGATAGGGCTGCGGCCCGGCAGGTACCGGTGCAGGTTCGGCGGGCGCGACGCTCACAACCGCTGCGGGTCGGACACGAGCGAACGGGGTGGCCGTTCGTGCCGCCGGCCTTGCCGCCGGGGCCGGCGCAGCGATCACAGTCTTGACCGGAGCCTCAGTGCTCAACGGAGCAACGGCTTCAGGCGTGGGCAGGGCCGCCGGAGGCGCGGCGACCGGTACCGGCGCGCCCAGCGAGGAGGTCGTTTCTCCCCCCATCATCATCGCCGCCGCGCCGCCGATCAGGACCACAGCCCCGACCGGGGCCAGGATCATCCAGGTCTTGACCGCCTTGCGGCCATTGCGGGCCTTGCCGCTGCGCGCATAGACCGGCGTATAGGGTTCACGATCGACGACCGCAGCCGTGTCCGCAACGACGCGCCCGCCATATGGATGGCTCGGGATCTCATGATCAGTATATGTAATTGTCATGGTTATTCTCCATAGCGACGCTAATAAAACCGACACCTCGCTTAGGAGTTCCGATTTTATTGAACGGCCATGAAGAAATACCGTTGCGAACACAATCAAGGCAACAATTGATCCGCTTCAGGACCTGTGTGTATTTCTCGAATACCTAAAAACTGCTCAGTTCTGAAATCGACACGACCGCTGGCCGGGAGTTCCCGCTCGAAAAGGTGCCGACCCAGATATCGTACTGGCCGGAAATCGACGGCAGGGCGACGGACGGATTTGAATCCTCTCCGCTGTCGTCATCGCAATACCATTCACCATTGGGCCCGTTGATCACCAGGGTGGTGTCGCTGTTCGACACGGCCGAGATCTTCAAATTCAGCGTCCCGTTACCGTTCCAGCGCAGCCGCAAATCGGGTGCCGAACTGATATAGCCCGAACAGTTTTTCAGCCGGATATTAGCATTGATCGAGCCCCCGGCCTGAACGCTGGTCAGAACCGGGTCCGGCGTAAATCCCGGCGACAACCGGATTTCTCCGTAATTTGGTGTGGCGGTGAAGTCCTGAGCCACAGCAGGAGCGACACAGGTCAGGGCGAGGGCGGCGGCGATCATCAGGCGCATGGCAGTCTCCAGATCCCCGGACGGTCAGTCGACACCATGTCGGCGACCGCCGATATGCGATATGCGATATGATATCCTTGCGGGGCGGACACACAAGTTTCGTCGTCTGCTGGTCTGGATGACGCAACGTCACCGGCGCAACGGCGCCACGCCGGGCGACAATCCGACAGGACGCAGGTGTGAATCGACAAGGGAATTCGCCCCGCAGTTGACCCGGAAGGGCCGGTTGTCCATCACGGGGTTCAGGCAATCCGATTTTATGAGGCGGGCGCGACCATGAGGCTGATGGCGAACATCCGGCGCGACCTTAAGTTCGCGGCCGGATTGCGTCGGCTGTTCAAGCGTATCAAGCCGGTCACCCTCGATAGTCCGGATCTGATCTGTGACGACTTCGAGGAGGCTGTCGACCGGTTTGCTGACAGTATCGCCGTTGAGGACGACTACCGTACCCTGACATTCAGGGAGCTCGACGCCCTCGCCAATCGTTTCGGTCACTGGGCCCAGGGTCGGCGTCTGCATCGCGGTGACGTCGTTGCCCTGATGATGCTGAATCGGGCGGAATATCTGGCGGCATGGATCGGCTTTTCCAAGGTCGGTGTCTCGACCGCGCTGATCAACACCAATCTGACCGGTCATGCCCTGGCCCACTGCCTCACCATCTCCGGCGCGTCCCAGGTCGTCACTGACGAGGACTGCTGGCCGCGGGTCGAGGAGGCACGCCCCTTCGTCAACCGCAATCTGATGCTGTGGGTCGTCGGGCTGAGAGACGAAGGCGAGGCCGACAACAGACGCGGGCTCGACAAACCCCTGAGAGGCGGGTCGTCGGTCCGCCCGAACAGGTCGATCCGGGCCGGTCTCACCAATCGCGACACCGCCCTGTTCATCTATACGTCGGGGACCACCGGCCTGCCCAAGGCCGCGCGTGTGACCCATTCGCGGGCTCGCATCTATATGCGCGCCTTTGCCGGGGTCACCGCCTCGACGGCTGCGGACCGGACCTTCAATGTCCTGCCCCTCTACCATTCCACCGGCGGACTGGTCGGCGTCGGCCCCGCCCTGTTGAACGGCGGCCGACTGATCCTGAGGAAGAAATTCTCGGCAACGACTTTCTGGCCGGACGTGAAGACCTCCGGCGCGACCATTTTCGTCTATATTGGCGAGCTGTGCCGCTATCTGGTCAATTGCCCCGAACATCCCGACGAACGCGACCACAAGCTTCGGCTGGCCTATGGCAACGGCCTGCGCCCCGATGTCTGGGAGACCTTCCAGAAGCGGTTCGCCATTCCGGAAATCCTGGAATTTTACGGTTCGACCGAAGGCAATGTCTCGCTCTTCAACCTTGACGGACGCCCCGGTGCAATCGGTCGGGTTCCCGGCTTTGTAAAGAACAAGATCAATATACGGCTGGTCCGGTTCGACACGGACACCGAGCAGCCAGTGCGAGGCCCGGACGGCCTGTGCCAGTTGACCAAACCCGGCGAGGTCGGCGAGGCGATCGGCCAGATCAGCGACGATATTCGCCACGAGTTCTCTGGATACGCCGACAAGGCCGCGTCGGAAAAAAAGGTTCTGACCGACGTGTTCCAGCGCGGGGATCGCTGGTTTCGAACCGGCGACCTCATGCGCCGGGATTCAGACGGCTACTATTTTTTCGTCGACCGGATCGGCGACACCTTCCGCTGGAAGGGCGAAAATGTCTCCACCACCGAGGTCGAACAACGCCTTACAGAAGCCCCTGGCGTTCAGGAGGTCATCGCCTATGGCGTTCCTGTCCCTGGACAGGACGGCAAGGCCGGTATGGTGGCCCTGATCGTCGAGGGGCGGTTCAGTAGCAGGGCATTCGCCGAATGGGTCGATGCCGAACTGCCGCCTTATGCCCGGCCTGTATTCGTACGGCTGCTGAAGCAGGCCGAAACGACCGGCACGTTCAAATACCGCAAGGTCGATCTGGTCGAAGACGGCTTCAACCCCGCCAGGGTCCAGTCCGGCCTCTATGTTCGCGGCGGCAAGACCGGCTACACCAAGGTGACCCTGGACGGCTATGCCGCACTGATGAGTGGTGCCGCGCGGCTTTGATCTGCCGGGGAATCGCAACTGCCCCTTAAGCATTAACCGCGACTGTATGCGTCCTTAGCTTCCAAGGACGGCCGGGCACCCCATGTTCCAGATCATCGGCATTGTGATGCTGTTCGCTACCGTGTTCGGCAGCTACATCATTTCGGGCGGCAAATTCGCCGTCATCATGCACGCCTTGCCGCACGAGATGATGGCGATTGGTGGTGCCGGCGTCGCCGCCTTCCTCATTTCCAACAGCGTACCGACGATCAAGGCGTCACTGAGCGGCCTTGGAAAGGCGTTCGCCGGACTGAAGTGGAAGAAGGCTGACTATACGGATCTGCTGTGTCTGTTGTTCCAGCTGACCAAAACGATGAAGTCCAAAGGCGTCATCGCCCTGGAAAGCCATATCGAAAAGCCGGCCGAATCCACGATCTTCCAGAAATATCCGAAGGTCCTGAAGGACCATTTCGCTACAGACTTCATCTGCGACACCCTGCGCATGATGACCATGAACCTCGAGGACCCGCACCAGGTCGAGGACGCCATGGAAAAACAGCTGGAAAAACATCATCACGAAGCCCTCAACGCGCCCCATGCGCTACAGAACCTGGCGGACGCCCTGCCCGCCCTGGGTATCGTTGCGGCAGTGCTCGGAGTGATCAAGACCATGGGGTCGATCAGCGAACCCCCCGCCGTGCTGGGCGGAATGATCGGTGGAGCCCTGGTGGGGACCTTCCTCGGGGTCTTCCTCGCCTACGGACTCGTGGGCCCAATCGCGGCCCGGCTTAAATCGATCGTTGACGAGGACGCCAGCTACTACAAGATCATCCAGTCCGTCCTGGTGGCACATTTGCACGGTAACGCCGCCCAGATCTCGGTCGAGATCGGACGAGGAGACATTCCGTCACCGGCTCAACCCACCTTCCTCGAAATGGAAGAGACCCTGTCGAACATGGGGACCGAAGCGGCCTGATCCCGACCGCCGGGTGACAAGAAGGTATCCGGCGGCACGGGAAACACCCCGTTCTGATGAGGGCTTGCGTCCCACCTCACAGACGCGTTACCGAGGTGGATAGCGGGGACTGCCCCCGTTTTGATTCCAACCGAGGGGTTTTCTCATGACCATCCGCCAACTGCTGGCCGTTTCGGCCGCCGCCACCTTCGCCCTGACCGTCGCCGCCTGCCAGCCCGCCGCCGAGCCGGCCGCTGAAGCTGACGCCGCCGCTGACACTGCCGCCGACGCTGCCGACGCTGCCGCCGCCGACGCTGCCGCCGCCTCGACCGACGCTGCTGTCGCCTCGGACGCTGCTGCCGACGCCGTCGCCGCTGCCCCGGCTGAAGCCGCACCGGCTCACTAAAGACCGGTTCCGGGGCATCGCTCCCGGACCAGACAGAAGGGGTCACCCGCCGGGTGGCCCCTTTTTCGTTTCCGATTCCCACTGATCACGAACGCGTGAGAATTCGCTTGCGGAGCGGCTCACAAAGTCGTTACTGTCGGTATTCGGGGATTCATGACCCCGCTTGACCCCTTCCTAAAGGAATTTCCTATGAACATCCGTCAACTGCTGGCCGTTTCGGCTGCCGCTACCTTCGCCCTGACCGTTGCCGCCTGCCAGCCCGCCGCCGAGCCGGCTGCTGATGCTGCTGCCGCCGACGCGACTGCCGCCGCCGACACCGCCGCCGACGCCGCTGTCACCGCCGACGCCGCCGCCACCGACGCTGCTGCCGCCGCTGGCGACGCGACCGCCGCTGCCGACGCTGCTGCTACGGCTCCGGCTGCCGACGCTGCCATGGCTCCGGCTGCCCACTAAGCTTTACAGCTTACTGGATTGGATTACGGACCCTCGGGTCCGTGCCCGGAAAGGGGTCGCCTCGGCGGCCCCTTTTTTCGTGCGTGTCCCTGTCGGGCCGGTGTAAGGCGCGACCATGCCACCATCGTCACCCACCAAGGACCTGTCCCCCGGCCTGCTCTGGACCGATGACGGTTCACCGCGTTCCGGCCGGTTCGACGACGTCTATTTCTCGCGTGAAGACGGACTGGCGGAAAGTCGGACGGTGTTCCTTTCCGGCTGCGACCTGCCCGCCGCCTGGTCCGGACGCAGCCGTTTTACCGTCGCCGAGCTGGGCTTCGGTACGGGCCTGAACATCGCCGCCCTGCTGGACCTGTGGCATCACACGGCCCCGCCGGACGCCCATCTGCACATCTTCTCGGTCGAGGGGTTCCCGCTTTCGGTCGACGAGGCCCGGCGCGCTCTTGGGGCCTGGCCCGGAATCAGGGACGCGGCCTCAGCCCTGCTTGCGGTCTGGCCGACCAGGACGCCGGGAATTCACCGGGTCGACCTGCCCGGCTATCACGCCAGCCTTGAACTGGCGGTCGGTGACGTCGCCTGGGCGCTCGAAACCTGGCAGGGCCACGCCGATGCCTGGTTCCTCGACGGCTTCGCACCGGCGACCAATCCTGACATGTGGTCGTCGCGTGTGTTCGATGCGATCGCCGCCCACTCAGTACCCGACGCGCGTCTGGCGACCTTCACCGTCGCCGGTGCGGTGCGTCGCGGTCTGTCCGAGCGCGGTTTCGACGTCACCAAACGTCCGGGCCACGGCCGCAAGCGCGAACGTCTTGAAGCCCGACGACTCCCGACCGCATCCGTGGCCGTCTCGCCGCCGTCCATCGCCATCATCGGAGCCGGCATCGCCGGAGCGGCTCTGGCCCGGGCCCTGACAGAACTTGGGGCCAACCCGACCGTCATCGAGTCGGTCGGCCCAGGTGCCGGCGGATCTGGCTTTCCCGCCTCGCTGGTGACACCGCGACTGGATGTCGGCGACCCGGTCATCGCCAGCCTCGCGGCCCACGCCCTGAAACGCGCGGGCGACCTGTATGCCGAAGTGCCCGGTGCCGTGCTGGCGCAAGGCGTCATACAGCTGGAACAGACTACCCGGGACGCGGGCCGTTTCACCAAGGTCGCGGCCCAGTCGGTGTGGACGCCGGGAGATATGACCCCCCTGCCCGCCGACCGTGCGGCGGACCGGCTCGGCGAACCTGTCGACACCGGCGGACTGGCGATGCACGGAGCCCTGACGGTGCGACCGTCCGTCATTCTGAATGCGTGGCTGGCAGACCAGTCGCAAATTCAGGCCAATGTCCACCGGCTCGACCTCAAGAGCGGAGTCTGGCGATTGATGGACGCAGAAGACCACGTGATCCTGACCGTCGACCGGGTGATCGTCGCCGCTGGCTGGGGGTCGGCGACCCTGATTGCGGATCATCCTGACGCCCCCGCCCTGACACCGGTCAGGGGGCAGGCAGAATGGGTCGAGGGCCTCTCAACGCCGGCCGTGGCCTGGGGCGGCTATGCGATCCCGACCGCTGACGGCATCCTGTACGGGGCCACCCATGATCGCCATCAGGCCGATACCGACATCCGGACCGACGACAGCGCCCGCAATCTCCAGGCCCTGAACAGTCGCCTGCCGGTACTCGCGTCCCGGGTCGAGGCGACGGGTCCCGGGCACAGTCGTGCGGCTATCCGGGCCACAACCGCCGACCGCCTGCCACTGGCGGGGCCGCTGTCAGGTGCCCCGGGGGTCTATCTGCTGACAGGACTGGGATCGCGCGCCTTCAGCTTTGCGCCCCTGCTGGCCGAGCATGTGGCGGCCCTGGTTCTCGGCGTTGAATCGCCCTTGAACGCGGAACTGGCGGCACGGGTCGACCCGGCGCGGCTGGGTCGCCCGAAGGACCTTGCGAAGTCGACGGCCAGAGCAGATGTTTAAATGTCCAGTCCAACCGGAAGGAACCGTCGTGCCCCCTCTCCAGCACCGAATTCTGCCCACCGCCCTTTTGGCCGCATCTCTGACGGCCCTTGCCGCCTGCGCGCCCGTGCCCGGATCGGGTGACACGGCTCCGCGGACCGGCCGCGCCTGTTTCTATCCGGACCAGGTAGTCAATTTCCGGCAAGGAGACGCCCAGTCAGTCTATCTCCGCGCTCAGGGCTCTGACGTCTTCGAACTCAGGGCCACCGGCTACTGTCGTGATCTGGATTCCGCCAATGTTCTCGGAATCTCGTCACCCGCCGGCATGGCGTCCCGCCTCTGCGCCGGCGATTTCGCCGTGGTCACGACCTCGGCCGGCATCTCTCCCGCCGGTCCCTGCCGAGTCCAGGTCGCCCGCCGGTTGACGGCCGATGAAGTCGCAGCGCTGCCGGACCGCCAGCGCCCCTAGGTTTTCTGAGCGTAGCCGAGGCGCTGGTTCAGCCGGTCGATCAGGTCGATGGCCGTATCGGCGATCACCGAGCCGGGCGGGTAGACGGCCGCCGCCCCCATATCGATCAGGGTCTGGACATCGGAGGGCGGAATCACCCCGCCGACGACGATCATGATGTCCGACCGCCCCAGCCGCTCCAGCTCAGCCTTCAGCTCTGGCACCAGCGTCAGGTGCCCGGCGGCGAGCGAAGACGCCCCGACCGCGTGGACATTGTTCGCCACGGCATCCCGGGCGGCCTCGGCCGGGGTCTGGAACAGGGATCCGGCCGTCGCCTCCAGTCCCAGGTCGCCATAGGCGGTGGCGATGACCTTCTGGCCCCGGTCGTGACCGTCTTGGCCCAGTTTGGCGATCAGGATGCGCGGGGGGCCACCGTCGTTCTCGATGAAAGTGGCGACCATGTCGCGGGCGCGGCTGATCTTCGGATCCTTGCCCGCGGCTTTCGCATAGACGCCGGTGACCGTCTTGACCGTGGCGACATGCCGCCCGAAAGCCGCTTCCAGCGCATCGGAGATTTCGCCGACCGTCGCGTGGGCCCGGGCCGCGCGCACGGACAGCTCCAGCAGGTTGCCGTCGCCGCGCGCGCCCTCCGTCAGGGCGGTAAGTGCCGCCTGCACGGCCGGTTCGTCGCGTTCAGCCCGCAGCTTCCGCAGCTTCTCGATCTGGCGCGCCCGCACCTCGGCGTTGTCGACCTTGAGTACCGGAATGTCGTCGGCGACGGCGTTCAGATAACGATTCACCCCTACCAGCGTCTGCTGGCCGGTGTCGATGCGCGCCTGGGTCCGGGCCGAGGCCTCCTCGATGCGCAACTTGGGCACCCCGGCCTCGATCGCCTTGGCCATGCCGCCCAGGGCGGCGATCTCGGCGATGTGGGCCCGGGCCCGGGTGACCAGATCGGCCGTCAGCCGTTCGACGTAGAAACTGCCGCCCCACGGGTCGATGGTCCCGGTCAGGCCGGTCTCCATCTGCAGGAACAGCTGGGTGTTGCGCGCGATCCGGGCCGAAAAATCGGTCGGCAGGGCCAGGGCCTCGTCCAGCGAATTGGTGTGCAGGCTCTGGGTCTGTCCCCCGGCGGCGGCCATGGCCTCGATCACGGTGCGCGGCACATTGTTGAACACGTCCTGCGCCGCCAGAGACCACCCGGAGGTCTGGCAATGCGCCCGCAGCGACAGGGATTTCGGGTCCTTCGGCGCAAACTCGGCCTGCACCAGCTCGGCCCATAACAGGCGGGCGGCCCGCATCTTGGCCACCTCCATGAAATAGTTCATGCCGATGGCCCAGAAGAAGCTGAGCCGCGGCGCGAAGGTGTCGACATCCATGCCCGACGCCACCCCGGCGCGGATATAGTCGATGCCGTCGGCCAGCGTATAGGCCAGCTCCAGATCGGCCGAGGCCCCGGCCTCCTGCATGTGATAGCCGCTGATCGAGATCGAGTTGAAGCGCGAGGCTTCCGCCGCGGTCCAGGCGAAGATGTCCGACACGATCCGCATCGAGGGTTCGGGCGGATAGATGTAGGTGTTGCGGACCATGAACTCCTTGAGGATGTCGTTCTGGATGGTCCCGGTCAGGGCGCTGTGCGGCACGCCCTGTTCCTCGGCGGCCACGACATAGAGGGCCAGGATCGGCAGCACCGCCCCGTTCATCGTCATCGACACGCTCATCGTGTCCAGCGGAATGCCGTCGAACAGGGTGCGCATGTCGAGGATGGAATCGATCGCCACCCCGGCCATACCGACATCGCCCGCGACCCGCGGATGGTCGGAATCATAGCCCCGGTGCGTGGCCAGATCGAAGGCGATCGACAGTCCCTTCTGTCCCGCCGCCAGATTGCGGCGGTAGAAGGCGTTGGATTCCTCGGCGGTCGAGAATCCGGCGTACTGGCGGATGGTCCAGGGGTTGGACGCGTACATGGTCGGATAGGGGCCGCGCACATAGGGGGCGAAGCCGGGCAGGCCGTCGGTGAAGTCCAGCCCTTCGACGGCGTCCGGGCCATAGACCGGAGCGACGACGATCCCTTCGGGGGTTTCCCAGTCCGGGCGAGTCGGCACCGGTCCGACGGTGCCGGCGTCCAGCTCGATGCGGGTGAAGTCGGGAAAGCCGCTCATCGGGCCGCCTCCGCAAGCGCGGTCTCAAAGGGCGCGGCGAACCGCACCGGGGTCAGGGGCACGCAGGTGTCACCGCCCCCGGTCACGGTCGCCTCCGGTTCCACCTCGACCGGGGCCGCGCGCGTCTCGGCATTGACGAATTTCGTGACCCCGATCAGCTGGACCCGGCCCTCGGCCAGATCGGCTTCTCGCAGGACCCGCGCCGTCGCCACCCGGGCCTGAATGGTGCCGCCCTTCAGGGCCGCAATCACCCCGCCCTCACCCTCGATGCGCTGGAACTCGGCCCAACCGGCCTCAGCCAGATCGCGGGTCCGGGCATCGAGGAACCATGACCCCGCGGCCGGATCGTCGACCCGGCCCAGATGGGCCTCCTCCATCAGCACCAGCTGGGTATTGCGCGCCAGCCGCCGGGCGAAGGCGTCCGGGCGCCCGGCCGCGCGGCTGAACCCGTCCAGTACCACGGCATCGGCCCCGCCGACCGCCCCGGCGAACCCCGCCGCCGTCAGACGCAGCAGATTGGGCCAGGGATCGCGCGCCGACAGCATGCGTCGCGACGAGCGCGCCTCGATCGTTGCGGGAACATTGAGCCCCAGCGCCTTGACCAGCGAGCCCCAGATCAGCCGCAGCGCTCGCACCCGCGCCAGGGCATCGAAATATTCCGCGTCGACCGACACCCCCAGAACCGTGCCGCGCGCCGCTTGCTCGAGACTGAGCCCCGCCGCGACCCCGGCCTTGAGGCTGGCCAGCGCCGAGGCGGCGGCAAAGCCGAGTTCCTGCCCGGCCGACCCACCGGCCTCATGCACCGCCCGACCGCTGGCCAGAAAGAAGCTGGCCTCGGGATAGGCTCCCGCGTGACGGGCCGCCGTGTTGGCGGCCAGGGTCAGATGTTCATCGATCGGTCGGGGCGCGGCCCCGGCGGCGGCAAAGGTCGAGACCGGGTCCATGTGAAAACGCAACTTGGCCCGCGGCGAGCCCTTGCCTACCACCGCCAGCGCGTCGGCCGCGACCGGGCCGTCCAGCCCGGCGTCCAGCCCGACGGCGGCCAGTTCCAGCGTCACCCCGTCGAGCGCCAGCACCAGCAGATCGCTGTCCGACAGGATATTGCCCGACAGGATTACCGAGGCCGCGCCGCCCTCCAGATCGTCCAGCACCGCCGCATTGACCGACTCGGGGGCGTCGCCCTCGATCAGGGTGCGCAGGTCCCAGGCCCGGCCGTCGGCGTCCGCAGACCGCGGTACCGACAGGGACATGACCCCGTCCGTCGCCG
Source organism: uncultured Brevundimonas sp. (assembly GCF_963974615.1). Taxonomy (GTDB): domain Bacteria; phylum Pseudomonadota; class Alphaproteobacteria; order Caulobacterales; family Caulobacteraceae; genus Brevundimonas. The sequence continues at coordinate 35,558 of NZ_CAXBDH010000011.1, read as the reverse complement.
AATACAGGGGGGCGATGGTCAGGCCGTCAGCGTCGGTCCGGACCAGGGTGTCAGGCGACCTGCCCCTTAGTGATTTGGCGACCTTCGCCGTCCAGTCGGCGCGAGTGGGCGCGGCAAACAACTCGGACATGGGACCTCCAGCGACAACGAGGGCCTGTATGGCGCGCCGGCCGGTCACGCGTCCAGCCCGCCCCTGCGCGTCGTTCCGGCGTCGGGCCAAACCTCTGGTCAGGCGCGTCGCTGCTCGTGCTCCCGAACCAGCTCTATCATCATATCCAGCGCCTCGCGGTAGGAGGACTCGCACTGGCCGACCAGCCTGTGAAGCAAAGCGGTGTGATCGGGCCTCATCCGCGGCGTCTCCATGATCCATTCGGGAAATCTGCGTTCGCGGGTGTTTTCCGAGCCCAGAACGACGATGTCGCGATGGCGACGGTCAGACTCCAGACGCTTCATCAGCGCATCGACCGCGGTCTTCGGACCTTCAGTCACCTGAATGAATATCCCGTCGGCATAAGCGAGGACACCGGTCAGGCCGTCCCGTCGATTGTTCCGCGCCGCCGCGCCGAGAATTTCGGCGGTGTTCAGCGGGACCTCCATGGGCACGGTTGCGTGGCTGCAATAGAGGACACGGAATAGGGGAAGGTCGGTCATCCCCCAATATATCAGCGTTCAACAAGCGAGAGTATCAAGTTTTCGTTGAGGTTGTGCGCGACGGGACCGGCACGCCCGAAATCCGGCGCTGTTCCGCGGGTCTGGAAAGGAATGGTGGACGCGACAGGGATTGAACCTGTGACCCCCTCGATGTCAACGAGGTGCTCTCCCGCTGAGCTACGCATCCGCCGAAACGGTTCCGGACAGGTCCGGAACGGGAAGGAGCGGTCTATAACCCGGTCGCCGCCGAAACCGCAAGAGCCAAGACGCCGCAACCGTTCACAAATGAATTGAGCGCAAATGCGCCCGATCTACCGGCCTGTCAGGCAGCCGCGACCATTCGTTCGACCTCGGTCACCAGATCCCGCAGATGCACCGGCTTGGACAGCACCTTGGCCTGAGGCGACGCCTGAGCCGCCGTCAGGGCCACGGCGGCAAATCCGGTGATAAACATGATGCGGATACCCGGCTGGCGGGCGGCGGCGACGCGCGCCACCTCGATACCGTCGGCCCCGGGCATGACGATGTCGGTCAGCAGCAGATCCCACGGGCCCTGATCCAGTGCGTCGATGGCATCGTCACCATTCTCGCAATCGACCACCGAATGGCCGGCACGCTCCAGCGCACGCGTCAGGAACCCCCGCAGCGAACCATCGTCTTCAGCCAGTAGAATTCGCGCCATACCCCGGTCGTCCCTTGATCGTGGACCCCAAGGCTAGGCCCGGAACGGTAAACCGGCCATGAAAAACGGCACCCTTTCCGAAATCGAGCTGTGAGCCATCCGGTGGATTGTCCGGAAAAACAGTCTATGGCCTCAGAGATGATCCCCGCCGCGACAGCCACTGACCTGGCCGCCTTTCCCGAAGCGTTCGTCATCACACCGGCTGAGGGCACGCCCGGACGGTTCATATTCGCCTCGCCCCATTCGGGAGATCTCTATCCGGCCGACATGGGAGCCTGCGCGACCCTGGATCGGCTCAGCCTGCAAAGCGCCGAGGACGCGCTGGTTGATCAATTGATCGTCGCCGGGCCCGCCCATGGCGCTGCCGTCATCGCCGGCCGGATCGGACGCGCCTATCTCGACCTGAACCGCGATCCCACCGAGCTGGACCCCGCATTGATCACCGATGCACCCGCCGCAACGCTGTCAGCCAAGGTCGCTGCCGGTTTCGGCATCGTGCCTCGTCTGACGGGGAATGGCCGCCCCCTCTATGTCCGGAACCTGGACCTGGCTGAGGTTCATCAACGAATTTCGCGGGTACACCGGCCCTATCACGAGGCCCTGGCGACCCTGATGCGCGACGCCCGGGCGCGTCACGGCCGGGCGATCCTGATCGACTGGCATTCGATGCCCGCCCAGACCGCCGGCGGCGCGGGCGGGGCCGATGTCGTGCTGGGGGACCGCTACGGGACGTCGTGTTCGGTCCAGCTGACCCGACGGCTGCGGACCCTGTTCGAGGGACTGGGCTGGCGGGTCGCACTCAACCAGCCCTATCCGGGCGGCTATTCCACCCAGCTCTGGGGACAGCCCGCGGACGGGTTAGAGGCGGTCCAGATCGAACTGAGCAGGGCCCTATATCTCGACGAAACTACACGCCAACCCGGTCCGGGCTGGAGCCGCTGCGTCAGTGGACTGCGGCAGGTGATCGCCGGACTCTGCGCCCCCAGCCGATAAAAAAATGCCGCACCCGGGGGCGCGGCATTGAAGTCTATAGGGAGGAAACGCCCAAATTGGGCAAGACGCCCGGAGGCGTCACCGGAAAGTTAGGTTGCAGCGCACAAATCGTCAAGGGTTCATCTCGCACCTGCGATCACGCCCTGTTACGTCAAACCCACCCGGGTCGCGGTCCCGCCGGGACTCCTTTGGTGCAGGAATCGACATCTGACGGAGCCTATTTCAGCTCCAGCAACCGCCGGGCGGTGCGAACTGCCCGGGCCGCAGGCGAGCCGGCCTGCCGCCAGATCAACAGGGCAAAGGCCGACGCTACCCCCGCCGCCAGCCACCACGGACCGAACAGCCAGGCCGCCGCGGCAAGAGCGAAATAATAACCCCGCACCCCCTGGCTGAAGGCGCTCAGAGCCGGATTCAGCAGACTGGCTGCCGCATCGCCCAAGGCGGCGCGATCGACCTCCTCATGAATCTCGGGGGCCGCCCCGATCAGGGCCAGGGTGTAGTTTAGCTGCCGGATGGACCAGATGAAATCCAGCAGACCCCGCGCCAGGCACACCAGAATAAGCGCCAGCTTGCCCTCCAGCAGAGGCAGGGGCACGGCCTCCGCCCCGACAGCGGCTACACCTCTCAGCGCGCCCTCCCCGCCGAACAATATGCCGCCGACGGCCGCGATCAGCAGCAGGTTGGTCGAGGCGAAGAAAGAGGCCGAATTGATCGTATGGCCCATCAGCTGACTGTCGACGATACGGACCTCGCGATGAACCATGACCCGCATCCAGACGCGCCGGACCAAGGTCATATCGTCGTTCAGCGTGCCGCTGCGCCGCGCCAGAACATCGAGCGCCGGCCCGTAGCCGAGCCAGCACAGCATGAAGAGGGTGAGGGCCGCGATATCCGGAATCGTCATCGTCCACTCCTTGCGTCGGGCTTCGCCATTGTCCTGCCGCCGTATGCGTTCAGGAGCAAGTCAGCCTTGCTCCCCGACCCGACCCGGACTATCACGCCCGCCTCTCCTTCGCAGTTGCACAATACGGTTCAACCATGAACATCGACGCCATCCCCGTCGGCCCCAATCCTCCCTGGGACCTGAATGTGATCATCGAGATCCCCCAGGGCGGTCTCCCGGTCAAATACGAGATGGACAAGGAGTCGGGGGCTCTGTTCGTCGACCGCTTCCTGCACACGGCCATGTATTATCCGGGCAATTACGGCTTCGTGCCCCACACCCTGTCCGACGACGGCGACCCCTGCGACGTCATCGTACTGAACCCGACCCCCGTCGTGCCCGGCTGCGTCATCCGTTCGCGCCCGATCGGCGTGCTGATCATGGAAGACGAAAAGGGCATGGACGAGAAAATCCTCGCCGTCCCGGTCGACGCCCTGCACCCCTATTACACCGACATCGCCAGCTACCGGCAGCTACCCAACATCATGGTCGAGCAGATCCAGCACTTCTTCACTCGCTACAAGGACCTGGAGAAGAACAAGGAAACCACGGTCAAGGGCTGGGGCGACGCCGGCGAGGCCGCCGAACTGATCGTTGAGGGCATGCGCGCCCATCAGGCCAAATTGAAGCAGGCGATCGACGCCGCCGCCTAATGACTTCCGCTCGGGCGACCCAGACGCTAACTGGGACGCATGGCCGCCGCCGAACTCCCCATTGAAATCTTCAAGCGCGCGCTCGCCCATGCGGCGCGCGCGCTGGCGGAGCAGTCCGAGCTCGAGGTGACCTTCGGCTCGGACGGCCCACGGCTGGCCAATGGTGTCCTGACCCTGCCCCACCCGCCCCGGGACCCGTCCGGAGCCGACAGCGCCAGCCTGCGTGGCCAGGCCGACCGTCTGGCCCTGCGTCTGGCCAATCACGACGAAGGTCTGCATGCCCGGCTGCGCCCGGCCGACAGTCGCGCCGCCGAGGTGTTCGAGGCCATCGAACAGGCCCGGGTCGAGGCGGTCGGTTCGCAGTCCTTGGCCGGGGTTCGCGCCAATATGGACGCGGCCCTGCTGACCCGGCTGGACAAGAGTGGAGCCCTGCGCACCGCCGAACCCGACCTGGTGTCCGTGCCCGAGGCCCTGGCCCTGATGGTGCGCGAACGCCTGACTGGCCTGCCGGCCCCAGACGGGGCCCGGGCGATGGTCGATCTGGTCCGAACCAACATCGAATCCCGCGCCGGCGGTCCGCTGGACGCCCTTGCGGCCAGCGCCGATGATCAGGAAGCCTTCGCCCTCAAGCTCCGTGACGTGCTGCGTGCGCTGGACATGGACCCTGGCGATGAGCGTGGCGACGACGCCTCCGAGGACCAGGGCAACGAGGAACCCGACCCCCAGGACCCGGACGGTGCCGACGACCAGGACGACGAGGACGAGACCGGTGGCGAGGGCGGTCAGGCGATGGAAGGCAGCACCGACGATCCGTCGGCCGAAGAGGATCGCGACGCCCGCCCCGACGGCAGCCCGACCGATGCGGACGGCGACGCCTCGGAAGACGGTCCCGAGCTGGACGAGGGCGACCTGCCCAACCGCCAGCAAACCGGGGACGACGGCCGGCCGATCAACGCCTACCGCGTCTTCACCACGGCCTTCGACGAGACCATCGACGCTGCCGACCTGTGCGACCCGATGGAGCTGGATCGACTGCGCGCCCTGCTGGACCAGCAGCTAACCGCCCTCAGCAGCATCGTCGCTCGTCTCGCCAACAAGCTGCAGCGCCGGCTGATGGCCCAGCAGAACCGCAGCTGGTCCTTCGATCTCGAGGAGGGGGTGCTGGACACCGCCCGCCTGACCCGGATCATCACCGACCCGACCGCGCCCCTGACCTTCAAGGCCGAGAGCGAAAGCCCGTTCCGCGACACAGTGGTGACCCTGCTGCTCGACAATTCGGGCTCGATGCGCGGGCGTCCGATCATGGTGGCGGCCGTCTGCGCCGATATCCTGGCCCGAACGCTGGAGCGCTGCGGGGTCAAGGTCGAGATCCTCGGCTTCACCACCCGCGCCTGGAAGGGCGGCCAGTCCCGCGAGGCCTGGATCAGCGCCGGCAAGCCCGATAAACCGGGACGCCTGAACGACCTGCGCCACATCATCTACAAGGCCGCCGATTCGCCGTGGCGACGAGCCCGCAAGAACCTGGGTCTGATGATGCGCGAAGGCCTGCTCAAGGAAAACATCGACGGCGAAGCCCTGACCTGGGCGCATGACCGTCTCAAGGCCCGGCCCGAGGCGCGGCAAATTCTGATGGTCATCTCGGACGGCTCACCGGTCGACGATTCGACCCAGTCGGCCAATGCCGCCCTCTATCTGGACAAACACCTGCGTCAGGTCATCGAGGAGATCGAGAGCCGCTCGCCGGTCGAGCTGATCGCCATCGGCATCGGTCACGACGTGACCCGTTGGTACCGTCGCGCCGTCACCATCGTTGATGTCGAACAGCTGGGCGGGGTGATGATCGAAAAACTGGCCGAGTTGTTCGACGCCAAGCCCAAGACCCTTGATCGGGGACGAGGCGCTCGCAAACGGGCGGCATGAGCCTCTACCTCACCGTGCGGGCACTGGCCGCCGCCCTTGCCCTGGGTGCCTGCGCCACCGTACCGGTCCAGCCCTTCGTCCCGGAGATCCCGGATGGCTGGACCCCGGTCACGGCTGTCGTCCGGCCCGTCGGTCTTGGGCTGTTGCCGGGAGCCCGTCTCGCACCCGGCGTGCGGTTCGCCGGCGGGATAGAGATCGACGCCGACCCGGCCTCTCCGCTGCACAGCCTGTCGGACCTCAAGATCATCAACGGTGACCTGTTCAGCGTTTCCGACGCGGGTGATCTGGTGCAGGCGCACCTGCGGCTGGGCCCGCGGGGTCGCCTGACCAGCATCGACGCGCCGCGTCTGCGTCGCCTGACCCTGATGGACGGCAGTCCGATTACGGACAAGACGGACGGGGATGCCGAGGGCCTGACGATCACAGCCTCCGGCGAACTGCTGATCAGCTTCGAACGTCGCCACCGTATCTGGAACTATGGCCCGCCGACGACTCCGGTCGGTTCACCGACCGCCGTTGCCTCGCCAAACTACGCCTTCCCGAACAATACCGGCATGGAAGGTCTGGCCGCAGCGCCCGGAGGCTGGCGCGTCGCCGGCGAGGGGGGCGGCGTCTGGGACTGTGCGCCGGCCGGCTGCGTCACGGTTATCGCACCGCCCGAGCCCCCACTGGCCGACACTGAATACCGCATCACCGGGCTGGATCTGGACCCGACCAGAGACGGCTGGTTCGTGATCCAGCGCCGCTTTCGGGAACCGGCCGACATCCGGGCCCGCATCCGCCACATGTCCGTAGACGGTAGCCTGGGGCCGGTTCTGGTCGAGTTGAAACACCCCGGAACGGTCGACAATTTCGAGGGGATCGCCGCCGTTGCAGGCGCTTCCGCGACGCGGATCTACATTCTGTCAGACGATAATTTCAGCGCACGGCAACGCACGCTCCTGTTGGCCTTCGATCTGAATCCTGCCCGGCGCGTCAGACCTTTTCCGACACCTTGATGGCTACCCGGCAGCCGGCCTTGATCACGGCGCTCAACAACCGGTGACCGGGGGTCTCACGGCTGCCGTGTTCAACGGCATGGTCATGATGCGTCAGTTCCTCGTCCCGGAACCGGGTCAACTCAGCCGCAAGGGCCGGGTCATGATCGGTCAATTCCGAGATCTGGTCGGCATAGTGCTGCTCGATCACGCTTTCGACCGCCTCGGTACAAGCATGGGCGGCCTTCTCACCCATCAGGGCGGTCCCCGTGCCCAGGGCCAGGGCCGCCAGTCGCCAGACCGGGGTCATCACCGTGGGCCGCACCCGTTCGGTCTGCAGCAGGGTGTCGAACCGCGCCAGATGCACGGCTTCCTGTTCCCGCATCTCCTCCATGTCCGCAGCGATCGTCTCGTGCCCGACCCGGCCCCGGAACACGGCCTGCTGGGCCCGGTAGATATGGACCGCCGCATATTCCCCGGCATGATCGACCCGCAGGATCTCGGCCCGCCGCGCCCGTGCCGCACCGCGCCCGGGTCGGGGCAGGGGGATATGTCGGTCCACGGTGTCAGTTTCGGGGGGCACGGGCATCCTTGGGTCGCTTGGCGGCGAGCAGGCTGATGATGGCGAGACCCGCCGAAATCAGGGCATTCCATCCTGCCATGGACACGCCGAGCCAGCTCCATGCCACGGCGTCGCACACCGCGATCCGGGACACAGGCCCGGTTCCGAGAGCCAGCGAGGTCAGGGCCTCAAGGTCGATACCGCCGGTCCCGGCCGCGCAGGTCGCCGGCAGCTCCCACCAGTGCAACTCACCGCCGGCATGAAAGCCGGCCGTAACGGCACCGGTCAGAAAGACCAAAAACAGCAGGAAGGAAGCAATCCGCGGCGTCCCGCGGCTGGCGCGACTGATCAGGGCCCAGAAGGTGGCGGCCAGCGCAATGGTCACCGCCCCCCAGAACACCTCGCGTTGCCGCAGACACAGATTGCACGGTGACAATCCGGCGAACCGTTCGAACGCATGGGCCGTCGCCAGCATCGCCAGGGAAATACCCAGGGCGAAGGCGGTCCACCATCGCGTCATGAGACCAAACAGACTTGTCATCGGCTCTTTCATAAACGTCCCCGCAAGCGTCGTCGATGGATCGCTACAGAAGCTTGACCATGAGGATCACGCTCACCAGAACGAGCACACCGATGACGGAGAACAGGGCCAGGCGTTTTTCCACCACAGCCAGCATGGCCGGGCCGAAACGCCTGAGGATCCAGGCCTCGAGAAAGAAACGACCACCCCGGGTCACCACGGAGGCCGCCATGAAAGCCGGAAAGCTGAAGGCCGCCAGTCCCGAGGCGATGGTCACCAGCTTGTACGGGATCGGGGTCAGGCCCTTGATCAGGATCACCCAAAGGCCCCATTGATCGAACCAGGACTTGAACTGGGCCAGTCCGTCGGCATGTCCGAGCAGCCGCAGGACCAGCAGGCCGACATCGGTCAGATAATAGCCGATCGCATAGCCGAGGATTCCGCCCAGGACCGAGGCCAGAGTACAGACTCCGGCATAGAAATAGGCCCGGTCCGGTCGCGCCAGGATCATCGGAGCCAGCATCACATCCGGCGGAATCGGGAAAAAGGAGCTCTCGGCGAAAGAGATTACGGCCAGCGCGGGTGTCGCGTGGCGGCTCCGCGCCAGGACAAACACCCAGTCATACAATTTGCGAAGCATGTGACCCCTTGCGATCCTTGCTTCGCCTCTAGCAGGCGGCCGGGACGAACGCACCCCCGATCAAATTCCCGCGCGTCGGAGCAACCATTATGCGGCGCGGGTTGGCGAAGGCGACCCGGGTCACTAGGTTCCGCACCATGACGCGGCGTCAGGCCGCCCCAAGATTCCAAGGAGACGCTCCCATGCATGACGCGCCCCAATCCGATGCGGCCGCCCGGCTCGACACGGAAAATCCTCTCGGCGTCGACGGTTTCGAGTTCGTCGAGTTCACCGGGCCCGAGCCCGAGGCCATGGCCAGTCGGCTGGAGCTGATGGGCTTCACCCCGACCCATGTGAACCCGAAGACCGGAGCTGTGCGCCTGAAACAGGGCGACATCACCCTGCTGGTCAATCGCGCACCCAAGGGCCAGTCCGCTGATTTCGCGCGCGACCACGGCCCGTCGGCCAATGGCATGGCCTTCCGGGTCGCGAACGCGAAATCCGCGTTCGACGGCGCGGTCCAGCGCGGCGGTCGCCCGGCCGAAAATACCGGCGGCGGGGCCTTGGGCGACGATTATCCCTACATCCTCCAGGGCATCGGCGGGTCCCTGCTCTATCTGGTCGACCGCTATGGCGAGCAGGGCTCGCTCTATGACGGCTGGGACGAGATCGAGGGCTGGGAGGAGGCCGAGCGCAAGAACAACGTCGGCCTGTTCATGCTCGACCACCTGACCCACAACGTGCGGCGCGGCCAGATGCGCACATGGTCCGGCTTCTACGGCGACGTCTTCGCCTTCGAGGAGCAGAAGTATTTCGACATCAAGGGCAAGGCGACCGGCCTGTTCTCCCAGGCGATGATCGCCCCCGACCGCGCGATCCGCATTCCGCTGAACGAGAGCCAGGACGAGAACTCCCAGATCGAGGAGTTCCTGCGTCGTTACAACGGCGAGGGCATCCAGCACATCGCCCTGGCCACCGACGACATCTTCGAGACGGTGGAGGAGCTGAAGCGTCGTGGCATCCCCTTCCAGGATACGATCGAGACCTATTTCGAACTGATCGACAAACGTCTGCCCAACCACGGCGAGGACGTGGCCCGCATGCGGCTGAACCGCATCCTGATCGACGGTTCCGACGAAGAGGGTCTGCTGCTGCAGATTTTCACCCAGGACACCTTCGGGCCGATCTTCTTCGAGATCATCCAGCGCAAGGGCAACCAGGCGTTCGGCGAGGGTAATTTCCAGGCCCTGTTCGACTCCATCGAGCTGGACCAGATCCGGCGCGGCGTGATCAAGGTGGATGCCTAGGGCGCGGGTTCGCGCCCTGGCTGCCGGGCTCCGGACGCGACTGCGGGTTCCGTCGCGTCCGCCGCACTGGCTGCCCTGGCTCGGCCCCCTCCTCGCCGCGGGCGCGGGGGCAACGGTCGGAGGATACTGGCTGGGCGGTGGTTTCTGGACCGTTCTGTTCGCGGCCCTCGTCTGTGGCTTCGCACCTATCGTCGCCTACCGCCTGTGGAAACGGGCCCATCATCGTGAACCTTGACCGGAAAGATTCTGTCATGAAGTCCGCCTCACTCGCCTTGGGCCTCGCCGCCCTGTTCGCGTATCCCGCCGCCGCCCAGCAGGCTCCACACTGGTCCTTCGCCATTCACGGCGGGGCTGGGGTTATTGAACGCACCAGCCTGTCGCCGAGTCAGGACGCCGAATACCGCGCGGCCCTCAAGGTGGCGCTCGAGGCGGGCGGCAAGGTCCTGGCCGACGGTGGCTCGGCCACCGACGCCGTCCAGGCCGCCATAGAGACGATGGAGGACAATCCGCTGTTCAATGCCGGACGCGGGGCCGTCTTCACCGCTGCCGGCCGCAATGAAATGGATGCAGCCATCATGAACGGGGCCGATCTTGACGCCGGCTCGGTCGCCGGCCTGACCCGCACCCGCCACCCGATCGCCGCCGCCCGCGCGGTGATGGAGCGGTCTCCGCACGTGATGCTGATGGGGGACGGTGCCGATACCTTCGCCGCCGAGGTCGGGCTGGAACAGGCCCCGGCCAACTGGTTCTTCACGGAGCGGCGCTGGCAGGGGTTGCTGCGCACCCTGAGCGACCAGAACCTGCCGCTCCCGGCCCGTCCAGAGGGCGTACCGGTGCCACCGCAGCAGGGCGCGGCCCTGACCGACCAGCCTGGCATGCCGCCGCTGAACGAACGTAAATTCGGCACCGTCGGGGCCGTGGCCCTCGACAGCCAGGGCTATCTGGCCGCCGGAACCTCGACCGGGGGCACCACAGCCAAACAATGGGGCCGGGTCGGTGACGCCCCGGTCATCGGGGCCGGCACCTATGCCTCCAACGCCGACGGCTGCGCCGTCTCGGCCACCGGCACCGGCGAATATTTCATCCGGTCGACCGTGGCTCGCGACATCTGCACCCGCACCCGGGCCGGAGCCTCGGCCCAGGCGGCGGGCGAGGCCGAAATCGCCGACGTCGGCACCATCGGCGGCGACGGCGGCGTGGTGGTCATGGCCCGGGACGGTGTCCCCGGCTTCGCCATGAATACTCCAGGCATGTATCGCGGCTCTATCTCCTCAGACCATCCGGCCGTGGTCGCCATCTACGGCGACGAAGTCCTGCGACCGTGACCACGCGCGACCATCCGGGCGTCGTCCTGCCGCCGCCGCTGATCTATTTCGGCTTCCTGCTGGCCGGCTGGGGTCTGCACGCCTGGCTCCAGGAACCCGGCCTCGGGCTGACCATGGAGATCCGGCGCGGCCTGGCCCTGACCCTGATCATCGCCGGCCTGTTGCTGGATGGCATGGCGGCGGGTCTGTTCCGGCGCTGGGCCACAGCGGTCGAGCCGTGGAAGCCGTCGACCACCCTGATCACCGACGGTCCCTATCGCTTCAGCCGCAACCCGATCTACGTCGGCTTCGCCATCACCTATGTCGGTCTGGCCGTGGCCATGGACAGCTGGTTCGCCCTCGGCCTGCTGTTCCCCTGCCTGCTGGCCATCGACCGTTTTGTCATCGCCCGCGAGGAACGCTATCTGGCGGCCAAATTCGGCCCGGCCTACGAGGCCTATTGCGCCCGGGTCAGGAGATGGCTGTGACCGCCTTTGTCGCCGACGACGAACTGTCCACCATGGCCATCGAGGAGCTGGACTCTGCCTGCGCCCTGAAGTGGCCGGAGCTGAAACGCATCACCCCCTGGGGCGATACCTTCACCGGCTTCGCCCCCTCGGGCCGCGAGGTCGAGATCGAGCGGCGCTACCTCTGGGCCCATGAGCCGGAGGGGGCCGTCGCCGTTGAGATCGAGGTCCGGGTGCCGGGCGGGCATCAGGCCGCCGAGGCCCGGGCCCTGATCACCGCCCCCGACTGACCCCGTTCACCGACCCGCGTTAACCTTTTCCATTGCCAAGCCGGTCCTTGACGGCATCATGCAATCGCACAGCAGGGGCGATGCCGCATGATGCACTATCCGTCCGAGTTCCAGACTGGCGGCCCCGAGTCCGTCGAACCGGATATTTTTCTCAGTCTGCCGCCGATGCTGCTGGCCGGGATCGTCGGCCTGCTGATTCTTGCGGCCCTGCTCGGCTGGTTCGGGCGGGACTGGTTTGTGCCCCGGGAACCCGACGCCACCGAGACCATCTGGCAGGCCATCAACGCGGTCTGCAAATCCGCCATCGCCGCCAACAGCGACACCCTGCTGGTCCACGGCAAGGCCCTTCGCGACGAAATCCGCAACCGGCTGGACCCGGTGTTGACCCTCAGCGACGGTATCAACAAGCCGCTGAAGGAGCTGGACACCGCCATCAAGGGCAAGATTCGCAACCCGTCCGCCGCGGCCACGCCCCCCCACGTCACCGTGATGCAGAACAACCATATCGTTGTGAACCGGGACCAGCCGGCCGGAGCCGGAGCTGCGGAGCCGTCACCCCCACCGCCGCCAGTCGATCGTGACATGACCGATGAGGAGCGGGCCGATCATCTGCGACGCGCCATCGGTCGCTTCCACGACCACTGGTCACAGAAGCCTCAACGTCTGGCCGAACTCGGCAAGGCCCGACGAGCCCTGTGCCATACCGCGCCGCTGAAAACTCTGCGCGGCCATTAGGGTTCAGACAGTTCCCTCCCGCAGGAAAACCGCCTAAGCCTGACTCATGAAACTCGCCTCGCTCAAGCACGGCCGGGACGGCCGCCTCGTCGTCGTCTCGCGGGACCTGCACTGGTTCACGGACGCCTTTCTGATCGCCCCGACCCTGCAGGCGGCGCTCGATGACTGGGAACGCTGCGAGCCTTTGCTGCGCGCGCTGGCCGAGAGCCTCGAACATGAGGCCGTGCCGCGCGGTCGCTTTCATGAACGCGAGGCCGCCGCCCCCCTGCCGCGTGCCTATCAGTGGGCCGACGGCTCGGCCTATGTGAACCATGTCGCCCTGGTGCGTCAGGCCCGCAACGCTGAAATGCCCGACAGTTTCTGGACCGACCCCCTGATGTACCAGGGGGCATCGGACTCCATGCTGGGGGCGCGTGACCCCATCCCCCTGGCCGACGAGTCCTGGGGCTGTGATCTCGAAGCCGAGGTCGTCGTCGTCACCGGCGACGTGCCGCAGGGCCTGTCGCCCGCAGCCGCCCTCGACCATGTGCGCCTGATCGGTCTGGTCAATGACGTCTCACTGCGCAACCTGATCCCCGGCGAACTGTCCAAGGGCTTCGGCTTCGTCCAGTCCAAGCCGGCCTCGGCCCTGTCGCCGGTGTTCGTCACGCCCGACGAGCTGGGCACACGCTGGAAAGACGGCAAGCTGCACGGCACCCTGTCAGTCCAGCTGAACGGGGCCGAGTTCGGCAAGGCCGACGCCGGCATCGACATGACCTTCGATTTCGGCACCCTGATCGCGCATCTGGCCAAGACGCGCAGCCTGTGCGCTGGCACGATCATCGGCTCGGGCACAGTGTCCAACCGCGACACCGACGGCGGCCCCGGCAAGCCGGTCGCCGACGGCGGCCTCGGCTATTCCTGCATCGCCGAGGTCCGCACCGTCGAGACCATCCTGCGCGGCAAGGCCGAGACCCCCTTCCTCAAACACGGCGACACCGTGCGCATCGAAATGCTGGACGATGCCTACCACTCGATCTTCGGGGCCATCGAACAGAAGGTCGCGCCGCTGGGCTGAGGCACGGCGACGGCAGCTCACCCGCTCACAAATCCCCGTTGACGCTGCGCCGGCATCGCGCAAGGGTTGTTTTTTGGGAAACTGCCTGATGCGTATCCTTCTGCTGGCGAGCCTAGTCGCGACCTTCGCCCACCCGGTGATGGCCCGACAGGTGCAAGACTGGGATGTCGTACGCAATCCCGACAGACATCAGACCTTGGTCTACACGCAATTCGACGTCGGCCTCAGCATCGCCGCGCGTTGCGTGGGTAACTCCTATCAGGCTCTGATCGCGGGCCTGCCCCCTGTCGACACTGAGCAACGCCCACTCGGCGTTGCCTTCGGGGACGGGGAAATTGACGATCAAACCTGGAACGTGACCGAGGATTCGCGCATCGCGCTCAGCAGCCTGCCTACCCAATTCGCGCGCCGACTGCGCGAAGGCGGGACGCTGAAATTGCGCATCCCCGGGGGAGCCGAGGGCGGCCGCAACCTCCTTTATGTCCTCGACCTGCCGGCCTCCAACACTGCCATAGACGAATCCCTGACTGCCTGCGGGCGTCCGCTCGTCGATCCACGCGATGAACAGACCGCCGACATCGGTGATGGTTCGCTGCCCCACGGTTTCTCCTGGATGTCACGACCGCGTCCCGAGTATCCCGAGTCTCGCTATGCCAGCGGTTTCGCCGTTCTGAGCTGCCTGAACGATTCCGACGGCAGGCTGCGCGACTGCATCATCGAAACCGAGCATCCGCAAGACGGCGGTTTCGGTGCGGCCGCGCTACACGGCGTCCGCCGCGCCCGTGTCCAGGCTACTGATCTTCCAAAGGGTCCGCTCCTGCCCCGGCTCATCGCGTTCCGTGTGAATTTCAGCCTGAGCGATTTTGAGCCCCTGCTATCGTGTGTCCCCTCGCGATCTCGCCGATGCTGACTGGGAATTCGGTGGTCGATGCCAGCGCCAGTCCAGAGACTGCGCACGAGGCCTCGACCATCAGGACAGCGGGCGGAGACTTGCGGAGCATGACGACCGCCCGGTGTTGACCTGCAACACCCTGGAGCGGCGACGGGGGGCTTCCTGCGGATGCAAAAGCAGGATTAAGCTTTGGCCAGACGCGCCCGGGTCTCATCCGGGGCGAGGGAAATCCGGATGACACCGCAACAACTCGCGCCCCTGATCGCCATCGCGATCGTGCTGCCGCTGGTCCTGCTCCGTAATCGTCGCCCCCGGGTTCTGCGACCAGACCGGATGTGGATACTGCCGGCCATCTTCGTGCCCTTCATTGCCTTCGGCCTGTGGGGCATGCATCAGGGACCGCTGGCCGACCTGTCCCCCTATGCGGCTCTCGACTGGGTCGTGCTCGCGATCGCCCTTGGACTCGGCGTCGTGGCCGGCTGGTGGCGCGGACGAATGATCACCATTCACAAGGACGGTGACGACGTCCTCAAGGCCCAGGCCTCGCCGCTCGGCCTGGTCATTCTCGTCGCCCTGCTGCTCGGCCGCCAGGCCCTGCGCCCCTGGCTCGAAGACCACGCCGGGGCCTTCGGTCTCAACATCACGGCGATCGAACAGGCCTTTCTCGTCTTCGTCATCGGCCTGATCCTGGTTCAGCGGCTCGAGATGTTCCTGCGCGCCCGCACCGTCATGGCCGGGGGCAAGGACGCCCACCTCGCGCTGGACACCTGAGCGCCCCGGTCAATACCGCGTTGACGGGATCGGATGCACCGCGCTACGACCCCACGGGTCCGGCGCGATGCCGCGCGGACACTGCGGGCGTGGTGGAATTGGTAGACGCGCTGGACTCAAAATCCAGTTCCGAAAGGAGTGTCGGTTCGAGCCCGACCGCCCGCACCATCTCTTGAAAGTCAGGCCCCTCGGCCCGGACTTAGATCAGGCCCGCGGCCGCGGCGCTGCGGTACAGCATATAGATGGCCACCACGAAGATCAGGGCCGCGAATACCGTCGTCAGCGCCCCGCGCCGGTCGGACAGGACCTTGGCCAGCCGCGCGCCGCCCAGTCCGCCCACAACGCCCCCGGCGACGAACACGCCTGCCAGCAGCCAGTCGACCCAGCCTGACACCGCATAGTTCAGCGCCGTGGTCAGGCCGAAGGCCGTAACCCCGACCAACGACGAGCCGATGGCCGAATAGATCGGCATCCGCGTCGACCACATAAGACTGGGCACGATCAGGAAGCCGCCGCCGATACCGAAGAAGCCGGACAGGATGCCGGTCGCGGCCCCGGTGCCGATCAGTTTCGGCGCATTGCCCGCCGTCAGCTGCACGGTCGGATCGCCCTCAGTGCCTCTGCCCCTCAGCATCATCACCCCGACCACCAGCATCAGCATGGCGAACAGGGCCAGCAGGGTCTCACCATTGACGGCCTTGCCGAAACTGGACCCCAGCAGGGCTCCGATCACGCCCGCCATGGCGAACAGGCCGGCGATCTTCCATTTCACCGTACCGCCACGGGCGTGGTTGATCAGATTGGCCGCCGCATTGGCGGCCACGGCAAGGGCACTGGTGCCGATGGCCAGATGCGGATCCCGCACCCCGACCACATAGACGATCAGCGGCACGGCCAGGATCGATCCACCGCCACCGACCAGCCCCAGGGAGAAGCCGACAAGCCCTCCGGACGCGGCTCCGAGCAGGTACTGAACCAGGCTGAGATGCGGTATGGCGTCCATGTCAGGCCAGTCCGTTCTCAAGCCGCGGCTTCAGCGGCGACAGATCATAACCGGCGGCGCGAGCCGTCTCGATCAGCTCTCCGGCGGGACATTGTCCGGCATTGGCCAGGCCCCACAGACAGGTGGTGCGGGTGCCGCTGCGACAGAACCCCAGCACCGGTCCGGGCATTTCGTCGAGGGCAGCCCGCATGGCCGCCACGACGTCGGGCCCCATATTCCCGCCAGTCACCGGAACATGTCGGAAACTCATCCCCTCGGCCTCGGCCGCGGCCCGCACCTGTTCAGCACTCGGCTGGCCCGGCTCCTCGCCGTCCGGCCGGTTCGAGATCACCGCCCGATAGCCCAGGCCAGCCAGGGCCTTCATGTCCTCCAGCGCGATCTGGGGCGAGACGTCCAGCCGCGCATCAAGCTTGCGGATATCCATACGGGTCGTCCTTCTGGTCTTGAGATCCGGAATGAGTCGGGGTGTCACAACAGGTTCAGCGGCACCTTCAGATAGCGCACGCCATTGTCCTCAGCGGGCGGCAACCGTCCGCCGTTCATGTTCACCTGCACCGATGGCAGAATCAATTTTGGCATGCCGAGGGTGGCATCCCGCGCCGTACGCATGGCGACGAACTCGTCTTCGCTGACACCGTCGCGCACATGGATATTACCAGTCCGCTCGGCCCCGATGGTGGTCTCCCAGGCGTAGGTCGTGCGCCCGGGCGGGGCTGAATAGTCGTGGCACAGGAACACCCGCGCCTCATCCGGCAGCGAGGTCAGTCGATGGATCGACCGGTACAGGGTGCGGGCGTCACCCCCCGGAAAGTCACAGCGCGCCGTGCCGTAGTCCGGCATGAACAGGGTATCGCCGGGAAAGACGGCATCGCCGATCACATAGGCCAGACAGGCCGGCGTATGGCCAGGCACATGCAGCACCGTCGCCGCCAGCCCGCCAATGGTGAAATTGTCGCCGTCCCGGAACAGCTGGTCGAACTGGCTGCCGTCGCGATGGAAGGCCGCGTCCTCGTTGAAGATTTCGCCGAAGGCCTGCTGCACCCGGACGATCTCGCCGCCGATCGCCAGCCGCCCGCCCAGGGCCGCCTGCAGATAGGGGGCCGCCGACAGGTGGTCGGCATGGGCATGGGTCTCGAACAGCCATTCGACCGTCAGTCCCTCGGCGCGGACATGGGCAATCAAGGCGTCGGCCGAGGTCGTCGAGGTCCGACCCGACGCGGCGTCATAGTCGAGAACACTGTCGATGATGGCGCAGGCATTCGAGCCGGGATCGCGCACCACATGGCTGATGGTGAAGGTCGCCTCATCAAAGAATGACGTCACCTCGGGACGACGGGCCCCGTCGGCCAGGGCCGCGCTCACCACCTCGGCGGCATGATCCCGTGCGGGGTCTGCAGAAAGGTTGGACATGGACTCTCTACCTCCTCAAAGCCAGTTAACGTCTATATCTTTTCATAGTTCACGCAACTATGTAGATTGTGGTCGGCAACCTGATGCGCAAGCCCTCACGGAGGGGGTTATGCCGCCTGGAGAAACCATGCACGAGTCGTCCGAAACCCAGTCCGGGCCGCGCCCCTTGCGACTGAATGATCTCGCCCCGGGCTTCACTGCCCGCACGACCATGGGCGAGCGCAGCCTCAGCGACTATCGCGGGCGCTGGCTGGTGCTGATGTCACACCCCGCCGACTTCACCCCGGTCTGCACCAGCGAATTCGTCGCCCTCGCCAAGCATGCCGACGCCTTCGCCGTTCTTGACTGCGACCTGATGGCCCTGTCGGTCGACAGCCTCTATGCCCACATCGCCTGGCTGGCCGACATCGACCGTCGCTACGGCGTGCGCATCCCCTTTCCGGTGATCGAGGATCCCTCGATGGTGATCGGTGCCGCCTATGGCATGGTTGACGCGATCTCGCCCGACAGTGCCGCCGTCCGCGCCACCTTCGTCATCGACCCCGACGGCATCGTGCGGGCGATCAGCTGGTATCCGATGACCGTCGGCCGCTCGGTCGAGGAATTGTTGCGGCTGGTCACGGCCCTGCAGATCACCGACCGTGAACACGCCTCGGCCCCGGCCGGCTGGACCATCGGCGAATCCCTGCTGGAACCCGCTGCCGTCACCCTCGATGAGGCCCTCGCCACCGAGGCCGGGGGACAGGGCTGGTACACGCGCGAGCGCAAATCATGAGTCCGGACCCCTCCCCCGCAAGCATGGAAATGCTAAAGGCCCGCGCGCCCCAGGCCGCAGATCTGTTGCGTCAGCTCAGCAACGCCAATCGCCTGCTGATCCTGTGCCACATCTCCCAGGCCGAACGTTCAGTGGGTCAGCTGGAACAGGACCTCGGCATCAAACAGCCCGGCCTGTCACAGCAGCTGGCCGAGCTACGCCAGTCGGGGCTGGTCAAGACCCGGCGCGAGTCACGTTCGATCTTCTATTCGATCGCCGACGAGCGGGCGCTGGCCGTCATGTCCATGCTGCACGAGATCTTCTGCAAGGACCCGCGCGCCGTCACCGAACGCCTCGCCGGCGAGGCCGCGCCTGCCGAGCCGCCCCGCGGCGACCGGGCCCGTTTCGCCCGCATGACCCCGCCGCCCGAGCGCCGCTAGGGTACGATCTCGACCGTGTCCGGTTGCGCGGCCGGGGATGTGACCGGCTGATCATCCCTGAGCACGATATAGATGGCCGGAATAACCAGCACCGTCAGCAGGGTCGAGGAGGCCAGGCCGAACAGCAGCGAGATCGCCAGCCCCTGGAAGATCGGGTCGAACAGGATCACCACCGCCCCGATCATGGCCGCCAGAGCCGTCAGCAGGATCGGCTTGAAGCGGATCGCCCCCGCCTCCAGCAAGACCTCACGCAGGGGTCGCCCGTCGCCCTGGCTGTGGCGGATGAAGTCCACCAGCAGGATCGAGTTGCGCACGATGATCCCCGCCAGGGCGATAAAGCCGATCATCGAGGTGGCGGTGAACGGCGCGCCGAACAGGATGTGACCGATGACAATCCCCACCAGGGTCAGCGGGATCGGCGTCAGGATCACCAGCGGCAGGCGGAAGCTCTTGAACTGCGCCACGACCAGCACATAGATTCCCAGCAAGGCAACCCCGAACGCCGCGCCCATGTCGCGGAACGTGACCCAGGTGATCTCCCATTCCCCGTCCCACAGGACCGAAGCGGTGCTCTCGTCATCGGGCTGGCCGTTCATGCGCACGGTCGGCGCGTCGGCGGTGCCCCAGTCAGCGGCGCGGATACGGCGGTTGATCTCGAGCATACCGTAGATCGGGGCCTCATACTGTCCGGCCAGCTCGGCCAGGACCATGTCCACGTCACGACCGTCACGGCGATAGATCAGGGTCGACCCGGCCTGGGTCCCGGCCGTAACCAGTTCGCCCAGCGACACCAGACGTCCGCCACCAGCGGCGCTGGCCACCGGGGTCGAGGCCAGGGTCTCGCTCCAGGTCCGGGCCGACTGCGGCAAGCGCACGGCGATTGGCAGGGGGTCTCGCCCCTCGCCACGATGAGCATAGCCGACCACCTGTCCGTCCATCACCGCGCCGATCGAATCCAGAACCTCCCGTTCCGAGGCCCCGAAGCGCTCGATCTGGGTCCGGTCTGGCACCAGCCGGAGCCGCGGACGCGGCACGCCATAGCTGTCGTCGACATCGACCACATAGGGCACGGCCTTGAAGATGCCCTTCAACTGTTCCGCCACCGCCCGGCGGCTAGCTGCATCGGGGCCGTAGACCTCGGCCAGCAGAGTCGCCAGCACCGGCGGTCCGGGCGGGGCCTCGACCACCTTCAGCGACGTTCCGGTCGGCAACGTCAGGTCTGACAGCCGGGTCCGCAACTCCAGCGCCACATCATGGCTACTGCGCTTGCGCTCGCCCTTGGGGGCCAGACTGATCGACAGATCACCCTGCTCGGGTTTCCGTCTCAGATAGTAGTGACGCACCAGACCGTTGAAATTGAACGGCGAGGCCGTGCCCGCATAGGAATCGATGGCTGTGGCCTCCGGCAGGCCCTGAACGACAACGGCCGCATCGGCCAGAACCCTCTGGGTGGTTTCCAGCGTCGCCCCTTCCGGCAGGTCGGCCACGAGCGTCAGTTCGGACTTGTTGTCGAACGGCAGTAATTTCACCGTCACCGTCTTGGTCGCGAACATCGCCATCGACAGCAGGGTTGCCACGCCGATGGCGATCAGAAATATCCAGGCCGAGCGCCGCGTGGCGATGACCCGTCCGGCGACCTTGCGATAGGTGCGTCCCAGCACGCCTTCATCATGGGCCTGATGCCCACCGCCGTCGCCCAGGGATTTGCGCGCGAACCGCACCATCAGCCACGGAGCGATGACCATGGCCACAAAGAAGGAGAACACCATGGCCGCTGAGGCATTGACCGGGATCGGGGCCATATAGGGCCCCATCAGACCCGAAACGAACAGCATCGGCAGCAGGGCCGCGACCACGGTCAGGGTCGCGACGATCGTCGGATTGCCGACCTCGGCCACCGCTTCGATCGCCGCTTGCTGGCGCGTCCGATCATCGTCCATGGCCCAGTGTCGGGCGATGTTCTCGATCACCACAATGGCGTCGTCGACGAGGATGCCGATCGAGAAGATCAGCGCGAACAGACTGACCCGGTTGATCGAATAGCCCATCAGGTTCGAGGCGAAGAGGGTTAGCAGGATGGTCGTCGGAATGACCACCGCCGTCACCGCCGCCTCGCGCCAGCCGATGGCAAAGCCGATCAGGATGACGATCGACACCGTCGCCAGCCCCAGATGCAGCAACAGCTCATTGGCCTTCTCGTTGGCGCTCTCGCCATAGTCGCGGGTCACGGCAACGTGCAGGCCCTCGGGGATCAGCGTGCCTTCCAGCGCCTCGACCCGATGCAGCACGGCCTCGGCTACGACCACGGCATTGGCCCCCTCGCGCTTGGCCACGGCCAGGGTCACGGCCGGGGCATTGCTCCAATGACCATCGGCGTCGCGGGACCAGCGGCTGACCCGCGACTGGGTCTCGGCCGGGCCGCGCACCACCGTTGCCACATCGCGCACAGCTACAGCCTGGCCGGTCGTCGAGGGCACGGTCAGCAGGCCGATGTCGGCGGTCGAGGTCAGGGTCTGTCCCGCCACCACCGAAACCGCCTGGCCACCGTCGCGCACCGCGCCCGTGGGAAAGGCCCGGTTGGCCTGGCGCACTGTGTCGATCAACGCCCCCAGCGACACTCCGTGCAGCGCCAGCCGGGCCGGGTCGGGCTCAATACGCAGTTCCTCCGGCTGTCCGCCGGTGATGAAGGTCTGGCCGATGTCGGTGACCTTGGAGACCTCGGTCTGCAACTGGTCGGCGATCAGCCTCAACGTCGCCTCATCCCATCGGTCGGCATTGGCGGCGTCTGGCGACAGGGTCAGGGTCAGCATCGGCACGTCATTGATGCCCTTGACCTGGATCAGGGGCGGCGCGATCCCGACCGGAATTCGGTCCATATTGGCCTGGATCCGCTCATTGACCCGGACCACGGCATTGTCGGGATGGGTCCCGACCTTGAACCGGGCCACCACCATGACCTGGTCGTCGTCGGCGAAGGTATAGACGTGCTCGACGTCGGGGATGGCCTTGACGATGCTCTCCAGCGGCTTGCCGACCAGTTCCACCGCGTCCGGGGCCGACAGGCCGGGAGCCATGGCGATGATGTCGATCATCGGCACGCTGATTTGCGGCTCCTCCTCACGGGGGATACTCAGCAGGGCCAGCAACCCCATGGCCAGGGCCGCGATCAGGATCAGCGGTGTCAGCGGTGACTTGATCGTGGCGGCGGTCAGTCGACCGGACAGACCCAGGTTCATCGGGTCGTCCCCGCAGGAGCGGCGATCCGGTCACCGGCGACCAGACCGCTCAGCACCTCGACCTCGGCGGCGGACGGTCCCGGGGCGATCTGGACCGGCGTATCCGCTACGGCCCCGCCCCGCATCAGACGCACATAGTCGACGCCGAACCGGGTCACGACATAGGTCGCGGGGATGATCATGGCCTGACGCTCGCCGACCGGCAGACGCACACCGATACGGCGTCCGATCAGACTGGCGTCCAGGCCCGAGGCATCGATATCGGCGACCACCTGACCTGCGTCCACGGCCGGATAGACCTGGGCCACGGCCGCACTGACAACCGCGCCTCCGGGACCGTCAGGCGTCATCTCGACCCGGGTACCGACCCGGAGAATCCGTGCCTGACCCTCCGGTAACTGGACCCGGACCACCAGCGGACCCGAGGTCACGGTGGCGATCGCCTGACCCGGCATGACCACCGAACCGAGCGGAACATCGGCTTTCAGCACACGCCCGGCTGTCGGTGCCAGAATCGATCCCTGTGCACCCGCTTCGGCGCTGGCGGCGCGCTGGGCACGCGCCGCTTCCAGATTGGCCTCAGCGGCGCGGGCGGCCGCCTCGACCTGATCCAGCTTGGCCTGGGCATAGATACCCCGGTCAAACAGGGTGCGGATTCGCGCCAGATCGGCCCGGGCCCGTTCGGCCTCGGCCGCCGCCGCGCGGACTCCGGCGTCATAGCCCGCCGTTTGCAAGCCGATCCGCTCGTCACGGACGACACCAATCACCTGACCGGCGCGCACCGTCGCACCCTCCCGCACATTCAAGGTCACCAGGGTCCCGCCGATCCGCGCCGTCGCCATACCCATGTCACGGGTGGTCACCTCGCCGGCAACCGGCTTCATATCGACGATGGCGCGCAGCACGACCGGATAACCTCCGGACACGGCCTTCGCGGCCGGAGTGGCGGAGTCCGGAGTCGCGGGCCCACAGCCGGACAGAACCAGCGCGGCCCCTACAACAGCCGCGGCCACCAGACGGGCCGGTACGTTAGTCAGGGACAACCGTATCATGCTCACTCCTGCCAGCGTCTACCGGGTCGCATTCTGAAGGGGGTGCCGCTCTGTCGGCAGACCACAGGCCTTCCAGCCACCAATACCGCCAGCCAAGTGGCTGTCGACCATGATACCAGCCTCGCGACAAGCCCGGATGGCCTTCAACGACCGCACTCCGGATCCGCACTGAAACACGACACTGATCTCATCGACGGACGTCCGCAGGGACGCCGGATTGAACGTCGACAGCGGATGACTGATCGCGCCCGGAATACGCTCGGCCGCGAATTCGCCCGGCTCCCGCACATCAACGATCAGGATCTCGCCGGCCAGTTGACCGGCCCGGACCTCATGGGCCGACAGATTTTTTACGTCCTTGATCTGGATCATCGCGCACACGCTCCCGCTGATTTCGAATGGGTTGACCGACACAGGTCGATCTTTGTTAGTTTCGTATTTGCGTATATTATATTGATATTGTAAACGTCAAGCGACACCGGCGACCCGGAACCCCGCCTCGCCACTGTCAAAGGGAGAAAGTCCATGGCCGACGGTAGAAAGCCCCATGTCGTCATTCTCGGTGCAGGCTTGGGCGGCACGGTCGCCGCTTTCGAGATCAAGGACGCGCTCGGCTATGCCGCGGACGTCACCGTGGTGAATAAGGGGTCACTCTTCCATTTTGTTCCGTCGAACCCGTGGGTCGCCGTCCGCTGGCGCAAGCGTGAGGCGATCGAGGTCCAGCTGGAACCGGTTCTCCGCAAGCGCGACATCCGCCTGCTTTCCCAAGGCTGTTCCCGCGTCCGCCCGGCTGACAATCAGATCGACCTGGGCGACGGCACAGCCCTCGACTACGACTATCTGGTCATCGCCACCGGCCCCGAACTGGCCTTCGACGAGATCGAGGGCCTAGGCCCGACCCCCGGCTTCACCCAGTCGGTCTGCCACGTCGATCATGCTGAAGAGGCGGCGGACGCCTTCGATACCCTCGCCGCCAACCCCGGCCCGGTCATCATCGGGGCCGTCCAGGGGGCTTCCTGCTTCGGACCGGCCTATGAATTCGCCCTGATCCTCGACACCGAGCTGCGGCGTCGCAAGGTCCGCGACAAGGTCCCCATGACCTTCGTCACCTCCGAACCCTATATCGGCCACCTCGGCCTCGACGGCGTCGGCGACACCCGGGGTCTGCTCGAGAGCGAGATGCGTAACCGGCACATCAAATGGATTACCAGCGCCAAGGTGACCAAGGTCGAGCCGGACACCATGCATGTCGAGGCCATCGCCGACGACGGCTCGGTCAAGGCGACCCACGCCCTGCCCTTCACCTATTCGATGATGCTGCCGGCCTTCCGCGGCGTCGAGGCTGTTCGCGGCGTCGAGGGCCTGGTCAATCCACGCGGCTTCATTCTGGCCGACAAGCACCAGCGCAACCCCACCTTCCCCAATGTCTATTCACTGGGGGTCTGCGTCGCCATTCCTCCCGTCGGCCCGACCCCGGTGCCGGTCGGCGTGCCCAAGACCGGCTTCATGATCGAGAGCATGGTCACCGCCATCGCCCACAACCTGCGACAGGAAGTCAACGATCAGGCCCCGACCCATGAGGCCACCTGGAACGCCATCTGCCTGGCCGATTTCGGCGACGGCGGTGTGGCCTTCTTCGCCCAGCCCCAGATCCCGCCGCGCAACGTCAACTGGGCGGCCAGCGGCAAATGGGTCCATCTCGCCAAGGTCGGGTTCGAGAAATATTTCATCGGCAAGGTCAAACGCGGCGAGAGCGTTCCCTTCTACGAAAGACTAGCCCTCGATTTGATCGGGGCCCACCGCCTCAAGGACTGATTTCCCCTCCTCCTCGCACAAGGACCACATCCATGACCCTCGACCGCGCCGTTCTCGCCTTTGCCGGCCTCGTCATCCTGATCGGGGTGGCGCTCAGCCTGACGGTTAATCCCTGGTGGATCGCCCTGACTGTCTTCGCCGGACTGAACCTGATCCAGTCGGCCTTCACCGGCTTCTGCCCGGCCGCCATGGCGTTCAAGGCCTTCGGCTTCAAACCCGGCTGCGCCTTCCGCTAGGGCGACATCCGGCCCCCGCCACGCCAAACGGCAAAGGCCCGGTCGCTTCACAGCGGCCGGGCCTGTCTCGTTCCGCCGAGGTCGGCTCAGTTCGGCGCGATCTCGACCGTGACACCCCGCGCTTTCAGGATTGCCTGAACGCTGTCGTCGCCGGCCAGATGAGCAGCCCCGACGGCGATGAACGCCGTGCCCGAACCGTCCAGCAGAGTCTGAATCTGGTTGGCCCAGTTGGCGTTCCGGTTCACCAGCAGCGACTGATACATCAACTCACTCTCCTGACGCATCGGCTCCACGCCGATGTCGGCGATCGCCGCGACATCGCCCTCGGCCCAGGCGTCGACCAGCTTGTCCAGCTCGACCGTCGCATCCTCAAAATCCTCAAGCGTACTGCGCAGAAAGACCAGTTGCCCGGCTTCCGGGAAGCCGGCCAGAATGCGGATCTGCTCGTCGAGAGTCTCAAAGCCACTGACCGTCTTGCCGGCGGCGGCGGCCCGGGTCCGCAAGATCAGGTCGACGCCCGACTGGGGGTCGTATCCCGCCTTGGCCAGCGGGGCGACCGACAGGGTCAGGGCAGCCAGCCACGGCCGCATCGGGTCCAGCTGGGCGGCGCTGAGCCCCATGGTCTCGGCCGCCGCATTCAGGGCCACCAACTCTTCCGCCGTCAGCAGTGTCGACAGGGGTCGGTCAGGCGTGATGCCGTGCTGCATGATCAACGGCATGGCCGCCGCCTGATCATCGGGGTTGGACACTTCGAGGATCAGCTGCGACGCACTGTCGAAGGCGGCATCGACCCGATCAGAACCCCAGGCCGTGGTCGGACGCAACATATGGACGGTGCCGAACAGATAGAGGGTCGAGTCGGCGTCGCGGATGACCCACAAGGCCGGGCCGGCACCCTCGGCACGCGGGGCCGGCGTAGAGGTTGCCGCCGGAGTCTGGGCCAGAGCCCCCGCCGGCAGGCCCCCGACCAGTCCGGCGATCAGGCCGAGGCCCAGGGCTGCGCCTGCGGCAGTGCGCATCAGGGTGCTGGCTGAGGTCTTGAGGTGGGTCACAAAAGTCATGGTGGAAATCCTGTCCAGAAATTGAAGGCGCAAAAAGGCGGCTCACCCGGCCCGTCACCACCCACGTTGGGGGTTTCGAGACGAACCCTACGAGTTGTCGTTTAGCTAAATAACAAAACGTTGTCAATAAACCCAACGGTCGCGGCAATGAAAAGAGGGGGAGATTTCGGGTCATTCGGAAAAAACGGACTCGATCGTCAGGTCGAAAACCCGGGCAATCCTGAAGGCGAGCGGCCGGAACGGGTCGTAGCGACCGGTCCCGTCTCGTTCCGCCGGGCTCGGCTCAGTTCGGCGCGATCTCGACCGTGACGCCTCGACGCCGCAAAATCGCCTGAACGCTGTCGTCGCCCACCAGATGGGCAGCTCCGACGGCGATGAACACCGTACCCGAACCCTCCAGCAGGGTCTCAATCTGCCCGGCCCAGTTAACGTTCCGGTTGACCAGCAGCGACTGGTACATCAGCTCGCTCTCGCCGCGCAGCGGCTCAACCCAGACCTCCCCGATGGTCTCCATGTCGCCACCCGCCCAGGCAGAAACCAGCTTGTCCAGCTCGACCGTCGCGTCCTCGAAATCCTCGAGGGTGCTGCGCAGGAACGTCAGCTGTCCGGCTTCGGGGAAGGTTGCCAGAATGCGGATCTGCTCGTCGAGAGTCTCGAACCCGCTTACCGGCTTGCCGGCGGCCTCGGCGCGCGCCTTCAGCAGCAGCTCGACTCCCGACTGCGGATCGTAACCGGCCTTGGTCATCGGCGCGACGGACAGGGTCAGCGCCGCCAACCAGGGGCGCATCGGGTCCATCTGGGCCGCGCTCAAACCAATGGTTTTAGCGGCGACATCGAGCGCCGCCAGTTCATCCGCGGTCAGCAGGCTGGACAGCGGGGTCTCGGGCGAGATGCCGTACTGCTGGATCAGGGGCATGACCGCGGCCTGGTCATCGAGATTGGCGACCTCAAGGATCAGACGCGAGGCGCTGTCAAAGGCCGCATCGACCCGGTCCGAGCCCCAGGCCGTAGTCGGCCGCAGCACATGCACCGTACCGAACAGATAGAGAGTCGAATCGGCATCACGGATGACCCACAACGCCGGACCGGCTCCCTCAGCTCGCGGGGCCGAAGCGGTTACGGCGGCGGCCGGAGTCTGGGCCAGCACGGTTGTCGGCAGGCTGCCGACCAGGGCTGCGGTCAGGGCGACACCGAAAGTGGCACCGACGGCCGTGCGGGCCAGGTCGCTTGCGGAGATCTTGAGGCGGGTAATGAAGGTCATGATGAAATCCTGATTGAGGTTGATGGCGAAAAGCCGATTAAAGGTTGGAATTATTCGAAAAAGATGGACTCGATCGTCTGTTCGAAGGTCCGGGCGATCTTGAACGCCAAGGGCAGGGACGGGTCATAGCGACCGGTCTCCAGCGCATTGACGGTCTGGCGCGAGACGCCGAGCTGTTCGGCCAGATGAGCTTGGCTCCAGTCGCGTTCGGCGCGCAGCACCTTGAGGCGGTTGTTCATGTCCGCCCCCTACCGTCGGGCCAGCC
Source organism: uncultured Brevundimonas sp. (assembly GCF_963974615.1). Lineage (GTDB taxonomy): Bacteria > Pseudomonadota > Alphaproteobacteria > Caulobacterales > Caulobacteraceae > Brevundimonas. Next base: position 7,682 of record NZ_CAXBDH010000011.1, on the reverse strand, counting down.
ACCAGCCGGCCCAGGCGAGGGCATAGCCGATGACCTGAAAGAGAGCCAAAGCGGAGACTCCGTTGATCAGCACAGTGATGGGATCACCACTCAGTATGGCCGGAAGCGGCCCTTCGCGCGTGGCGGTCACCAACGTGATCAGCACAACGCCACCAACGGCGACGCCGCCGGTACTGCCCCACCACCAGGCCCATTTGTGCGCCTCTTGGGCCGCCTCATCGAGAGCGTTCCACCAGAGGATGGAGGCCACCGCCACGACCAGCATGCTGAACGCACCACCGGCCGCCGTAACCAGCAATCCGACAGGACTGGCCGAACCGAAAGCGGCCGCCACTCCCGCACCAACGCCCCCGCCAATGGCACATAGCGCAATTCCCGCGAGGTATCGGACGAGCGGCCGGCGGGCCAGGGTCGTTGGAATGTTCATGTCAAGCTCCCACGTCTATTTGACAAGTGCGCTTTACAACACCTCACCCAAAAGTCAAGCTCCCTTGTCTCAAAAACAAGCTCACTTGACATAACCGCCGCGAGCCGCCGGCTGCGCTACTCAAGAATTGGAATCGGACGGTGGGGATCAATCCTGTTGCAAACCCTGCCTGATCGGCTTGGGTCCAGCGGCTCCCGTCAGCAGTTCGGGCCGGCTCAGCGCGCGGGGGGACTGGTCGACGGGGGCCAGCTCGTCCAGGTTTTTGCCCTCGTGGTCGACGTGCAGATCCTCGAACCGGCGGGCGGAGACCATCACCTGGCTCTCCAGCGAGCCGACGAACTGATTGTATTTGCCGACGGCGGTGTCCAGCGCGCGGCCGACGGCGGCGGCGTGGCCGCCCATCACCGACAGGCGTTTGTAGAGCTCCTTGCCCAGCTTCGCGACCTCTTCGGCGTTCTTGGTCTGCTCCTCGGCGCGCCAGCCGTAGGCCACGGCCTTGCACAGGGCGAACAGGGTGGTCGGGGTGGCGATCAGCACCCGGGCATCCATGGCCTGGGTGATCAGGTCAGGCTCGTGATCCAGCGCGGCCGAGAGGAAGGATTCGCCGGGCACGAACATCACCACGACGTCGGGGCTGGGCTTGAACTGGTCCTGATAGGCCTTGGATGACAGCTGGCGCACGTGGGTCTTCATACTGGTCGCGGTGCGCAGGGAGGCGGCCTTGGCCTGGGCCTCTTCGTCGCCGTCGGTCTCGTCGCCGAAGGCCAGCGGCACCTTGGCGTCGATCACGAACATGCCGCCGCCGGGCATGCGGACGATGAAATCGGGCCGTTGCTGGCGGCCCTGGTCGTCGGCCGCCGAGATCTGTTCCTGAAAGTCGAAGCGCCCGGCCATGCCGGCGGCCTCGAGCACATTTCGGCAGGTCTGCTCGCCCCAGCGTCCGCGCCGTCCGGTATTGCCCTTCAGGGCTTCGGTCAGCCGCCGCGCCTCGTCGCGGGTGGCGGTCGAGGCGGTCATCAGCAGGGCCAGCTGTTCCTTCAGCCCGCCCGTTTCCTCATTGCGGGTCTTCTCCAGCGCGGCGACATGGTCCTGAAATTTCTTCAGCGTCTCGGCGACCGGCTTCAGCTGGGCCTCCATCCGCTCGCGCGCCACCCGGTCCTGGGCCTGAAAGGTCTCGGTGGCGCGGGTCACCATCTGGTCGGCCACCGTCCGCGCCGAATCCGAGGCCTGGGCGGTCAGAAAAGCCGCCATCGATTCGCGGCTCTCCTCGATCAGCTCCAGCCGCGTCTCGGCCGCGCCCAGCGTGTTTTTTGCCTTCTGCCAGCCGAGCCAGGCCCAAAGAAAGCCGAGGCTTGCGATCGCCGTAACGCCGACAAGGAGCATATCGAGACTGTTCATGCTCCGTTCCTTACCGGGAATCGCTGGACGCCGCCACGTCCAGTCCCGAAAAAGAAACCGTCCGAAGCGTCCGGGCGCTGGATAGTCCGGTGCCTCATGACGGCACGATGGCATACCGCGGCGTCAGGTGCGGTCGTGTCGTTCAGGCCGGCCGTCTGGCCCGCATCGCCTGAACGATGGTGCCGTCGTCCAGCCAGTCGAGATCGCCGCCGACCGGCACGCCCCGCGCCAGCGAGGTGACGGCCACCGTATTGCCGGTTCCGGTCAGCCGCTCGGCGATATAGTGGGCCGTGGTCTGGCCATCGACGGTGGCCGGCAGGGCCAGCACCACTTCGCGCACCTCGCCACCGCGCACCCGGCCGCTCAGTTCGGCGATGCGAAGGGCCTCAGGTCCGACCCCGTCCAGCGCCGACAGCAGGCCACCCAGCACATGATATTTGCCGCGGAAGGCCCCGGACCGCTCCATGGCCCACAGGGCCCCGGCCTCCTCGACCACGCAGATCAGCGCGTTGTCGCGTGCGCCGTCGGAACAGATCGAGCAGGGATCCCGCGTGTCGGGCGCGCCGCACACCGAACAGGCGGTGACCTTGTCGGCGGTCTCCTGCAGCGCCGCCGCCAGCGGCACCAGCAGCTGCTCGCGCCGCTTCAGCAGGGCCAGGGCCGCGCGGCGGGCCGAACGCGGACCCAGCCCCGGCAGCTTGGCCAGCAGGCTGATCAGTCGTTCGATTTCCGGCCCGGCCGAGGCGGCCAAGTCAGAACAGTTTCGGCATGCCGGGGATATTCATCCCGGCCATCGGCCCGGCGGCCTCGCGCATCAGGGCACTGTTGACCTCGTCCAGCTTGCGCTTGGCGTCGGCATGGGCGGCGACGATGAGATCGGCTAGAATCTCGCCCTCGCCGGGGACCAGCAGACTGTCGTCGATAGTCACGCCGGTGATGTCGCCCGGCCCCCTGAGGGCCACGGTAACGAGGCCCCCGCCGGAGGTTCCGGAAGCGGTGGTGTCCGCCATTTTCGCCTGGGCGTCCTGCAGCTTTTGCTGCATCGCCTGGGCCTGCTGCATCAGGGCATTGAGATCGGTCATGATATCCAGATAGGTCCTTGAACGGTTTGGCGACAGAGGGTGCGCGGATCAGTCCTCGTCCGTCTCGCCCTCATCCGGGATGGCCGGCATCTCGACCGCCGGGGCCAGGGTGCGGATCTCGCCCAGCACGGCCCCGGGGAAGGTCGTCAGCACCGCCTTGACGAACGGATCGGCCTCAACCGCCGCCCGCTCCTCGGCCCGGCCGCGCTTCTCGCCCTCGATCAGGGTTTCGCCGCCGCCCTGGCCGTTGGCGGCGATCAGCCAGGTGCGGCCGGTCCATTCCTTCAAGCGACTGGCCAGCCGCCGCGCCAGATCGGCCGGAGCCCCCGGTGCACTCTCATAGGTGATGGCCCCCGGCTTGAAGGCCACCGGCTTGACGTAGCGCTGCACGTCCATCTGCAGGCTGATCTCGCGCTTCTCGCCGATCAGGGCCACGGTGGCCTCGAAGGTCTGCGGGTCGGGCAGGGCCGGGGCCGCCGCCGGACGCGCCGCCAGCTGGGCCGACGCGCCCCCGCCACCGCCGCCACGCGGACCGCCCCCTCCGGCTCCTCCGGCCGTCGGATCGCCGTCACGCAACGCCTTCAGCGCCTCTTCCGGACCCGGCAGGTCGGCGGCATAGGCCAGCCGCACAATGGCCATCTCGACCGCGTCGGCGGGACTGGGCGCGCGTCGCACCTCGTCCAGCGCCTTCAGCAACATCTGCCATACCCGCGCCAGCGTCCCGGCCGAGATCGCCGCGCCGAGGGCCGCCAGCTTCTGGGCCTGGTCATTGGGCAGGCGGGTGGCGTTGGGCCCCAGCATCTTGGCCACCGAGGCGGCGTGGCAATGTTCCAGCAGGTCGTTGGCCACCTGCACCGGATCGGCTCCATAGCCGTACAGGGTGCGGAAGCTCTCCAGCGCCTCGGGCGTGCGCCCGGCCATGATGCTCTCGAACAGGGCGATGGTCTGGCTGCGGTCGGCCAGACCCAGCATGTCGCGCACCGTCTCGGTCTTGACCGTTTCGCCGCGCTCGCCCTGCACCAGAGCTTGATCCAGCAGCGACAGGCCATCGCGGACCGAGCCTTCGGCCGCGCGCGCGATCAGGGCCAGGGCGTCGGCCTCGATGGCCATGCCCTCGCGTCCGGCGATCCGCTCCAGATGGCCGACCAGAAGCTCGGGCTCGACCCGACGCAGGTCGAAACGCTGACAGCGGCTCAGGATCGTCACCGGCACCTTGCGGATCTCGGTGGTGGCGAAGATGAATTTGGCGTGCGGCGGCGGCTCTTCCAGCGTTTTCAGCAGGGCGTTGAAGGCCTGGTTCGACAGCATGTGCACCTCATCGAGCACATAGACCTTGTAGCGCGCCTCGACCGGCGCATAGCGGACGCTCTCGATGATGTCGCGAATACCGTCGATGCCGGTATGGGAGGCGGCGTCCATCTCGACGACGTCCATATGCTGACCGGCCATGATGGCCGCGTCGTGCCGCCCGTCGGCGCTCAGGGCCAGCGACGGGCGGTCGATCGCGTCACTCTGGTTGTTCAGCGCCCGCGCCAGTAGCCGGGCGGTGGTGGTCTTGCCGACCCCGCGCACGCCCGTAAGCATGAAGGCATGAGCGATCCGCCCGCTGGAGAAGGCATTGGTCAGGGTGCGAACCATCGCCTCCTGGCCGATCAGATCCTCAAAGGTGCGCGGCCGGTATTTGCGGGCCAGCACTGTATAGGCGGCCCCGTCGTCGACATGGGCCGCCGGCCCGTCGTCGGACCCGGCGACCGGCTTGGGCGGTGCCTTCCCGGCCGCCACAGCCTCGGGCGCGGGCTCGCTCGCGTCGGGGGCGGCAGGCGCGCCGAACATGTCATCTGTGTCGGGGTCGCGCTCGACGACGTCACCGTCGGGAGCGTCTTCTTCCCAGGGAGGGCCATCGAGATTCGGATCGACGTCGGTCATGCTGCAGTCCTACCGCGAGTCAGGCCGTCCCGCGAAGGGCCGAATCACCGACGATCCGGTCGAAATCAGCGTGAATGGAGGTGGAGACCGACACGACCCGAAGGGGAATTCGTTGTGGCTGCTGCCTTCCGGCCCTGACCAGATTGGCGAAACCTTCGCCCGCACCGATCTCCGAGGCCTATATCGCGGTTCGGGCGGCCAGAATCAAGACGTCTCCCCAGCCGCGCCGCATCAGCCTAGTCTCTGGATCATGTCCCTTCCTGCCACCAACACCTTCGCCGGCAATCCGCTCGATCGAGCCGGCGACCTGCGCAACGATCCCCGCTGGCTGGCCGAACAGGCCGAGCGCCCCGACGCCCTAGCCATGGTCCTGTGGGAAGGTCGCCCCCTGATCGAGGATCACGCCGACGGTCCGCGCCTGAGCTGGCTGGCCCTGCCCCACGCCCGCGACATGGTGCCGGACCGAGAACTGTTTCTGGGTCTGTGGAAGGGGGCCCCCGTCTTCGCCATCGAATTCGAAGGGTCGATCGATCCGACCAGCGGGCCCGCCGCCGGTCTCGGCACATTCACCGAGATGCGCGAGGCCGCCGCCCTGCTCAGCGGAGCCGACGCTGCCATGGCCGGGGCGGCCAAATCCCTGTTCGACTGGCGTCGCCGTCACGGCTTCTGCGCCGCCTGCGGCATTGAGTCCGAAAACGCCTGCGGCGGCTGGAAGCGGATCTGCCCGGCCTGCGGCGTCGAGCATTTTCCGCGCGTCGATCCTGTCACCATCATGCTGCCGGTGTTCTGCTCGCCCGACGGGGACCGCTGCCTGCTGGGCCGACAGGCGGCCTGGCCCGAGGGGCGGATGTCGGCCCTGGCCGGCTTCCTCGAGCCCGGCGAATCAATTGAGGAGGCCTGTGCCCGCGAGATCGAGGAGGAGGCGGGCCTGACGGTCACCACAGTACGCTATCACTCCAGCCAGCCGTGGCCCTTCCCGTCCCAGCTGATGATCGGCCTGATCGCCGAGGTGTCTGATGACAATGCTGCGCCGGACCAGACCGAGCTCGAATCGGTCGCCTGGCTGACCCGCGACGAAGCCCGCGCCGTGCTGGCCGGCACCCATCCGTCCATCAAGGCCCCGCCGCGTGTGACCATCGCCCGCACCCTGTTACAGGCCTGGGTCGACGGTTTCGGGGTCTAGACTCGGACGGCCATCGCCCGCGCCGCCGCCAGATCGGCCGGGCTGTCGACCGACAACGGGGCCTCGGTGATCACGGCGGCCCAGATCGACAGGCCCATTTCCAGCGCCCGAAGTTGCTCCAGCTTTTCCCGGCGCTCCAGCGGTGACGGCGGTGCGGCACAAAAGCGCATCAACGCCTCGCGCCGATAGCCGTACAGGCCGATATGCCGCCACACCGGGCCGTCGCCGAACAGGGTCGAGCGGGTGAAATACAGGGCCCGTCCGGCGGTCGCCCCGTCGTCCAGTGCCAGCACCGCCTTGACCACGTCCGGATTGCCGCGATCGCCGACCTCGGCCTCCCGGGCCACCAGGGTGGCAATATCGCAGCCCGACTGTGAATCCAGCAGATCGGCACAGGTGCGGGCCAGCCCGGGGTCGGCGAACGGCATGTCGCCCTGCAGATTGATGATGGCGTCATGCTTGCCGTCGGGATCGATGGCCTCGACCGCGGCCCGGATCCGGTCGGACCCGGACGGCAGGTCGGGATCGGTCAGCACCGCCCGACCGCCCGCCGCCTCAACGGCCGCGACAATCTCCGCATCCCCGGCGGCCACGGCCACCGGCAGACCGGAAGCGACCGCCCGCTCCCACGCCCGCACGATCATCGGCCGGCCGCCGATATCGGCCAGCGGCTTGCCCGGCAGTCGGGTGGCGGCCATCCGGGCCGGGATCAGAATCAGGGGGTTCATGTGCACGATCATGCCCTGCGACGCCCGGACAGCTCCGGACCAGTTGCGAAGGCGGCGCTACCGTGTAAGAGACGGCCACGCAAGGATACGCCCCGAGACCGGCCAGTGGCCGGCCGACTGACGGGGCCCAGAAACGGGATGCGACGACGCTATGAGCGGCGATCTGAAGTGGAACAAAATTTTCGGTGCGGGCCTGGGAACGGTCTTCGCCATTCTGGTGGTCCAGCAGGTGTCTGGTGCGATTTTCCGCACCGAGGCCCCTGAGAAGATGGGCTATTTCGTCGACGCGCCGGAGACGCCGGCCGGTGGAGCCGCCGCGGTCGAACTGGCCCCCGACTGGGGCACCGTCCTGCCCGTCGCCGATATCGCCGCCGGTGAAGCGGCGTTCGCCCGCTGCCAGGCCTGTCACGACATCGCCGCCGGGGGGCCGAACAAGATCGGCCCGAACCTGAACGGGGTCGTCGGACGCGCCGTCGCCAGCCACGCCGGATTCGCCTATTCCGACGCGATGAAAGCCCACGTCAGCGTCGATCCGACCTGGACGCTGGATGCGCTCGACCATTTCATCACCGCACCGCAACGCTATGTGGCCGGTACCAAGATGTCGTTCGCCGGCCTGCGGGACACCCAGACCCGCGTCAATCTGATCGCCTATCTGCGTTCGCAGGGTTCGGCCGGCTTCCCGGTTCCCGCACCCGACCCGGCCCGCCAGCCGCCGGTTGCCGGCGCGGCCGACGCCACCGCGGCTCCGGCCGACGGCGTAGCGGCTCCGACTGATGGGGTCGCCGACACCGCAGCGGTTCAGGTCGCGCCTGCCGCGCACTGAGCCCGATCAACACTGAAATTACAGGAAGGCGGTCCGCACGGGCCGCCTTTTTGTTTGCCTAGATGTGGAGCCTCAACAGGTTGTCCTCGGCGAGGGCGAGTCTGCTGATGGG
>NZ_CAXBDH010000010.1:0-134806 GCF_963974615.1 uncultured Brevundimonas sp. | reverse complement strand
AATCTGGACCATTTTTTGGATTCAGGTCGATTCGACCTGAAACAAAAATGGTCTAAGACCCACCTGCGCGCCGCAGGCTCTACTCCGGCGCATGACGCGAGGGCCAGACCGGTCCTCTTTTACTCCCGGGTCTTCCGCGATGGCGCGGCGACCTCCGGATCGAAGGACTGAACGCCCGACGCTCCACCCGCTTATGGGACCCCGTGCGGAATCCGCCCACGGGACGACGAAAGACAGAATATGTTCGACATTAAACGCAAGACGATCGACTGGGCCGGCCGGCCGCTGACGCTGGAGACGGGCCGTATCGCCCGCCAGGCCGACGGCGCCGTTCTGGCCACCTACGGCGAGACCATCGTGCTGGCCACGGTCGTCTACGGCCGCGCCCCCAAGCCGGGCCTCGACTTTTTCCCCCTGACCGTCAACTACCAGGAAAAGACCTTCGCCGCTGGCAAGATTCCGGGTGGCTATTTCAAGCGTGAGGGCCGACCAACCGAAAAAGAGACCCTGGTCTCGCGCCTGATCGACCGTCCGATCCGCCCGCTGTTCGTCAAGGGCTTCAAGAACGAGACCCAGGTCGTCATCACCGTGCTGCAGCACGACATGGAAAACGATCCCGACGTCATCGGCATGGTCGCCGCCTCGGCCGCCCTGACCATCTCGGGCGTCCCCTTCATGGGCCCGATCGGTGCCGCGCGCGTCGGCTATATCGACGGTGAATACGTCCTCAACCCGACCCTCGACCAGCTCCCGGACAGCAGCCTCGACCTCGTCGTCGCCGGCACCCAGGACGCCCTGATGATGGTTGAGTCCGAGGCCAAGGAGCTGTCGGAAGACATCATGCTCAACGCCCTGATGTTTGCACATCGCGGCATGCAGCCGGTGATCGACGCGATCATCGAACTGGCCGAGCACGCCGCCAAGGAGCCCTTCGACTTCCAGGCCGACGACGTCTCCGCCATCGTCACCGACATCAAGAAGCTGGTCGGCAACGACATCAAGGCCGCCTATACCCACGTCGCCAAACACGCCCGCCACGAAGCGGTCGGTGCGGCCAAGAAGAAGGCCTCCGCCGCCCTGGTGAAGACCGACGAGAACCCCGACGGCGTCGATGCCTCGCGGTTCGGCGTGGCCTTCAAGGAATGCGAAGCCAACGTCCTGCGTCGCGACATCATCGACAACAGCCACCGCGTCGACGGCCGTGCCCTCGACAAGGTGCGTGCGATCGTCTCGGAAGTCGGCGTCTTCCCGCGCACCCACGGTTCGGCCCTGTTCACCCGCGGTGAGACCCAGGCCATCGTCGTCGCCACCCTCGGCACCGGCGAGGACGAGCAATACGTCGACGCCCTGGCCGGGACCTACAAAGAGAAATTCCTGCTGCACTACAACTTCCCTCCCTATTCGGTCGGCGAGACCGGTCGGATGGGCGGCGCGGGCCGTCGGGAAATCGGCCACGGCAAGCTGGCCTGGCGGGCTATCCGCCCGATGCTGCCGTCGGCGGAAGACTTCCCCTACACCATCCGTCTGGTATCCGAGATCACCGAGTCCAACGGTTCGTCCTCAATGGCCACGGTCTGCGGTTCGTCGCTGGCGCTGATGGATGCGGGCGTGCCCCTGATCCGTCCGGTCTCCGGCATCGCCATGGGCCTGATCCTCGAGCCGACCGGCGAATTCGCCATCCTGTCCGACATCCTGGGTGATGAAGATCACCTCGGCGACATGGACTTCAAGGTGGCCGGTACCCGCGAGGGCATCACCAGCCTGCAGATGGACATCAAGGTCGCCGGCATCACCGAAGAGATCATGCGCAAGGCGATCGCCCAGGCTTCGGCCGGCCGTCTGCACATCCTCGACGAGATGGACAAGGCCATCGACGGTGCCCGCACCGAGCTCGGCGAATACGCGCCCAAGATCGAGTCGATCAAGGTTCCGGTCGACAAGATCCGCGACATCATCGGCACCGGCGGCAAGATCATCCGCGAGATCGTCGAAAAGACCGGTGCCAAGGTCAACATCGAGGACGACGGCACCGTCAAGATCGCCGCCTCGGACCAGGAAAAGATCGACGCCGCCAAGGCCTGGATCTCGTCCATCGTCTCCGAGCCCGAGCCCGGCACCATCTACAACGGCAAGGTCGTCAAGGTCGTCGACTTCGGGGCCTTCGTGAACTTCTTCGGGGCCAAGGACGGCCTGGTCCACGTGTCCCAGATCGCCCTGGAACGCGTCGCCAACCCGGCCGACGTCCTGTCGGAAGGCCAGGAGGTCAAGGTCAAATTCCTCGGCTTCGACGATCGCGGCAAGACCAAGCTGTCGATGAAGGTCGTCGACCAGACCACCGGTGAGGACCTGACCGACAAGATCAACGCTGAACGCGCCGAACGCGGTGAGCCGGCCCTGACCGAGGACACCGGCGGCGGTGGCCGCAAGCGTGAAGGCGGTGGCGGTGACCGCGGTCGCAGCCGTCCGCGTCGCGACTAGAATACCACCGGACCGGTTTCCGGTCTGAATTGATGAAGGCCCCGCCGGTGACGGCGGGGCCTTTTTCATGTCCGGTCGCCAGTCGGCCGGACCGGCTCAGGTGGTGCACTCGGCCGGTTTCTCTTCATCCGGCCCGAACATGGCGCAGCCGCGGTCGATCTCGTTCTGGATCAGGGCGCAGCTGTTCTCGACATTACAGGGCGGATGGGTGGCCGGGCTGACCTGGAGACAGCGTTCAACCAGTCGTGCCGCCGCCGCCGCGCCGACCTTCGACCGGCAGGACCCGGACGCTTCGGCCGGCGTGGTAAAGACCGGGGCAGGTACAGGGGCCGGAGCGGGGGCCAGGGCCGGGTCGACCTCTTCCTGCGGCGGCGCATCCGCCGGCATCACCGGCAGGGCCGGTTCCACCGCCTCGACGGCATCGACGGGGGTCTCGGCCGCAGGCTTGCAGGCAGCCAGGACGGCCACAACGGCCAGAGCGGCAAAGGTGGACACGGGACGCATGACGGACTCTCCGGTTCGGACACGGTTCCACACGATGCCCCGGTTCGCCGCACGGCGAAACCCCGACGCAAAAAAGCGGGACATCGTGGCCCCGGGCGGGCCGCTCTAGCGCTTCAGCGCCGCCCGCTGCAGGACGAACAGCTCGGCACAGCCACCCTCGGCCAGTTCAAACAGCCGGTCGAACTCAGCCCGCGACAGGCCGCGCTTCTCGCCCGTGGCCTGAATCTCGACGATCTGGCCGGCCCCGGTCAGGACGAAGTTGGAATCGGCCTCGGCGTTGGAATCCTCCTCATAGTCGAGGTCCAGCACCGGCAGGTCGTTGAACACGCCGCATGACACGGCCGCGACCTGATCGAGGATCGGATCGGTCTTCATCACGCCCTCGGCGCGCAAATAGTCAAAGGCGCTGGCCATGGCCACCCAGGCCCCGGTAATGGCCGCCGTGCGCGTGCCGCCGTCAGCCTGGATCACATCGCAGTCCAGCACCACCTGACGCTCGCCCAGGACCTTCATGTCGACCACGGCCCGCATCGAGCGACCGATCAGTCGCTGGATCTCCTGGGTCCGGCCCGTCTGCTTGCCACTGGCGGCCTCGCGCCGGCCCCGCGTATGGGTCGCGCGCGGCAGCATGCCGTACTCGGCCGTAACCCAGCCCTGGCCCTTGCCGCGCATCCAGCCGGGCACATTGTCCTCGACCGAGGCCGTGACCAGCACCTTTGTGTGCCCGAACGTGACCAGGCACGAGCCTTCGGCATAGCGGTTGACGCCGGTTTCCAGGGTCACGGTGCGAAGCTGATCGGGTTTACGTTCGGAGGGGCGCATACGGTTATCCTAGCAAGAGGCGGCGGCGCTGCTTATCCTGAAACCGTGAGCCTGTATGCCCCCAACCGTTCACCGTTCGGCCCATCCTCCCTGACAACAGGGGGCGGACTGACCGCGCTCGACGGTCGGGCCCGCGATATTTTCCGCCGGATCGTCGAATCCTATCTCGAGACCGGCGACCCGGTCGGCTCGCGCACCCTGTCGCGTGGCGGGGTGCATCTGTCGCCCGCCTCGATCCGCAACACCATGCAGGACCTGACCCTGGCCGGCCTGCTGGCTGCGTCACACAGCTCTGCCGGTCGCATCCCCACCCACGCCGGCCTGCGCCTGTTCGTCGACGGTCTGCTCGAGATCGGAGACCTCGGCCAGGAAGAGCGCCGCGAGATCGACGGTCGCCTTGCCGGACGCGGTCGCAATTTCGAGGAGGCGCTCGATGAGGCCTCCAACCTGCTGTCCGGCCTTGCCGGCGGGGCCGGGATCGTCGCCTCGCCGGTGCGCGACGCCGGCGTCAAACACGTCGAATTCGTCGCTCTTGGGCGCGATCAGGCCCTGGCGGTGCTGGTCGGCGACGACGGTTCGGTCGAAAACCGCATCATGCCCCTGGCGGCCGGGGTCACCCCCTCGACCCTGCAGGAAGCTTCCAACTTCCTCAACGCCCGCCTCAAGGGCCGCCCGCTGGCCGAAGCCCGCACCGAAATGCGCGCCGAGCTCGACGTAGCCCGCCGCGAGCTCGACGCCGCCGCTGCCCGTCTGGTCGAGGACGGCATGGCCGCCTGGTCCGGCGGAGCCGAGCGCGACCGGTCGCTGATCGTGCGCGGCCGGGCCAATCTGCTGCAGGACCGCGAAACCGCCGAGGACCTGGAGCGGGTCCGGGTCCTGTTCGACGATCTCGAGCAGAAAGAACAGCTGATCGGCCTGCTCGACGGCGTCTCCGAAGCCCAGGGCGTGCGCATTTTCATTGGTGCCGAAACACGGTTGTTTTCATTATCGGGTTCCGCACTGATCGCGGCACCCTATATGACGGGCCGACAGAGGGTCGTCGGCGCCATCGGCGTCATCGGCCCCGCGCGATTGAACTACGCCCGAGTCATCCCGCTGGTGGACTACACCGCCCGGGTGCTGGGAAGAATGCTGGACGGACAAGACACGTGAACGACATTAACGACACCGACTTCGATCCCGAGACCGAGGCCAACGCCGAGGCCGGACTGGACGCGCACCCGGCCGAGCACGACGACGACGGCCTCGGCCCGATCGACGCCCTGATCGCCGAACGCGATGAATGGAAGGATCGCGCCCTGCGCGCCGCTGCCGAGGCCGACAACACCCGTCGCCGCGCCGAGGGCCAGATGAACGACGCCCGGGCCTATGCCATCCAGCGGTTCTCCAAGGATCTGCTGGGCGTGGCCGACAGCCTGCAGCGGGCCTTGACCGCCGCGCCGCGCGACGCCGATCCGGCGGCCACCAACCTGGTCACCGGCCTCGAACTGATCGAGAAGGCCCTGCTGTCCGCCTTTGATTCCAACGGGCTCAAACGTGTCGCCCCCGAAGCCGGCGAAGCCTTCGATCCCCACCAGCACCAGGCGGTAATGGAACAGCCGTCCGACACCGTGCCCGGCGGGACCGTGATCCAGACCCTGCAGCCCGGCTACGCCCTGTTCGGCCGCACCGTGCGCCCGGCCATGGTCGCGGTTGCGGCCAAGGGGTCTGGCGCGGCCACGCCGCCCTCCAGCGGGACCGGTCCGTATGATCCGCCCCCGGAAACCGGCGGTCAGTTCGACGAAACCGCCTGAGGCCTAGCGCTTCAACCGGGTCTCAAACAGGGCCAGCAGCCGGTTCCAGCCGTCCGCAGCGGCCTCGGGCCTGTAGCTGGCCCTGTAGTCGGCGTGGAATCCATGCGGCGCACCCGGATAGACCACGACCTCTTCGCCCGTGCCCCCCGCGCGGGCGAGTGCGGCCCTCATGGCGCTGACACTCGACAGGGGAATGCCCTGATCCATCTCGCCGTACAGGCCCAGCACCGGGGCCTTCAGGTCGTCGGCCAGCTCAACCGGCCAGGGCGCGCCGCTCGCCCGCTGTTCGGGGGTCGCCCCCTCCGGCGGGGCCAGACGCCCGTACCAGGCGACGCCGGCGTCGATGGCGGCAAACCGGGCCGCCGCCTGCCACACGACCTTGCCGCCCCAGCAGAAGCCGGTGATGCCGACCTTGCCGGTATCGGCCCACAGCTGCTGACTGGCCCAGTCGAGCGTGCCGGCGATATCACCCATCACCTGCTCGTAACCGGCCGCCGCGACAATCGCCTGGATCCGCTGCATGTCCGCCAGCGGTGCCGGATCCTCGACCCGCACGAAAAACGCCGGCGCAATGGCCGCATAGCCCGCCCCGGCCAGACGACGGCAGATGTCGCGAATATATTCATGGACGCCGAAGATCTCGGACACGACCACAACGACCGGAAAGGGCCCCTCGCCGGCCGGACGGGCGATATAGGCCGGAAGCTCGAACCCGTCAGACGCCGGATAGGTCACGTCGGCGACGCTCAGGCCTGCAACACCGGTTGTGACCGGTCGGGCATCCTGGGCCAGGGCCGCAACCGCGTATCCGGAAAAGAACAACCCGCCCAGAGCCCTGCGGCTGAACCTGAAATCGTCGGGAGTCTGGCCTTCAGGACGGATCAATATGGGCATCAGTGATTACCTCCGGAGCTCGAACCTGATCCGCAACAGTGACGTCATCGCCAATGGCCGTCGAGTCACGATAGCCGGAAGCTAGCGGGCGCGACGCAGGGTCAGGTTTATGCGGCCACCGCCGGGCACCAGTCGCGACGAGCCGGCGATCACCCGGTCGACCCCGTGGCGGGCCAGCCGCGCCGGGCCGGTCAGGGCACAGACGTCCCCCGACCCCAGTCGTAGCGTTGCCGTCTTCCCGCCCCCTGCCGGGCCGAACCGGAACACGGCCGTATCGCCCAGCGAAACCGACAGCACCGGGGCCGCCATGTCGGTCTCGTCCCGATCCTGATGCAGCCCCATACGGGCCTGACCCCGATACAGATTGACCAGACAGGCATCGGGTCGTCCCGGATCGCCGGTCAGGTCGCGCCACAGCTCCAGCAAGGCCCCCGGCAACGGCGGCCAGGGCTCGCCGGTTTCGGGATGGGTCGACTGATAGCGATAGCCCCTGTGATCGGACACCCAGCCCAGCGGGCCGAGATTGGTCATCATTACCGAAAGGGGCCGCCCGCCGGGTGTCACGGGTCGATAAAAGGGGGCCCGCTCGACCGCCGCCAGAACCTCGTCCAGCAGCCGGATCTGGGCCGGTTCCGCCAGGGCCGTCGGCCAATAATGCAGCCCCTCAAGAGTCGTACGGACCGGCTCCAAAGCCCTCACCCTCCACTTTTGAGCTGCACAATCTACGCGCCTGCGCCCGATCCCGGGTCAATTTCACCGGAAAATTGCCTGTAAGGCCGCGGAATTCGCCTCAGAAGGCCAGAAGCCCTTGCAGGGGCTGCGGTCTTTCCCATATCGGCATCAACCGGAGAAAACCCTGCCTGTCGTGGGGCTTTCCAACCGGATACATCGAGTAATCCCCTGAACCTTTTGGGGGCGGTCACGCGCAGCGCTTCATTGAAGGCCGCCGCATCGCCCGCCGCTGGAGTGAAAAGAAAGAGCCCATGGCCAAGATCATCGGCATCGACCTCGGCACGACCAACTCGTGCGTCGCCGTCATGGACGGCAAGAATCCCAAGGTCATTGAAAACGCGGAAGGCAACCGCACGACCCCGTCGGTCGTGGCCATCCAGGACGGCGGCGAGACCCTCGTCGGCCAACCCGCCCGTCGTCAGGCAGTGACCAATCCCACCAACACCCTGTTCGCCATCAAGCGACTGATCGGGCGGAATTTCGACGATCCGGTGGTGGCCAAGGACAAGAAGATGGTCCCGTACGAGATCGTCAAGGGTCCGACCGGCGACGCCTGGGTGCGCGCCAACGGCAAGGACTATTCGCCGCAACAGATCTCGGCCTTCACCCTCGGCAAGATGAAGGA
Source organism: uncultured Brevundimonas sp. (assembly GCF_963974615.1). GTDB lineage: Bacteria > Pseudomonadota > Alphaproteobacteria > Caulobacterales > Caulobacteraceae > Brevundimonas. The sequence continues at coordinate 126,958 of NZ_CAXBDH010000010.1, read as the reverse complement.
GGCCGCAGAGGCCTACCTCGGCGAGACGGTGACCCAGGCGGTCATCACCGTGCCGGCCTATTTCAACGACGCCCAGCGTCAGGCCACCAAGGACGCCGGCAAGATCGCCGGGCTCGAGGTGCTGCGCATCATCAACGAGCCGACTGCGGCCGCCCTGGCCTACGGTCTCGAAAAGAACGAGGGCCAGAAGATCGCCGTCTATGACCTCGGCGGCGGCACCTTCGACGTCTCGATCCTCGAGATCGGTGACGGCGTGTTCGAGGTGAAGTCGACCAATGGCGACACCTTCCTCGGCGGTGAGGATTTCGACCTGCGTCTGGTCGACTACCTGGCCGACGAGTTCAAGAAGGAACAGGGCGTCGACCTGCGCTCGGACAAGCTGGCCCTGCAACGCCTCAAGGAAGAGGCCGAAAAGGCCAAGAAGGAGCTCAGCTCCACGACCCAGTACGAGGTCAATCTGCCGTTCATCACCATGAACGCTTCGGGCCCGCTGCACCTGAGCATCAAGCTCTCGCGCGCCAAGCTCGAGGCCCTGGTCGATGACCTGGTCCAGCGCACCATCGAGCCCTGCGCCAAGGCGCTGAAGGACGCGGGCCTCAAGGCCTCGGACATCGATGAGGTGGTTCTGGTCGGCGGCATGACCCGTATGCCCATGGTTCAGGAGGCCGTGAAGAAATTCTTCGGCAAGGAGCCGCACAAGGGTGTGAACCCGGACGAGGTCGTGGCGCTCGGGGCCGCGGTCCAGGCCGGCGTGCTGCAGGGTGACGTCAAGGACGTGCTGCTGCTGGACGTGACCCCCCTGACCCTGGGCATCGAGACCCTGGGCGGCGTGTTCACCCCGCTGATCGAACGCAACACCACCATCCCGACCAAGAAGAGCCAGGTGTTCTCCACCGCCGACGATAATCAGTCAGCTGTGACCATCCGGGTCTTCCAGGGTGAGCGGCCGATGGCGTCGGACAACAAGGTGCTGGGTCAGTTCGACCTGATGGGCATTCCCCCCGCACCGCGCGGCATGCCGCAGATCGAGGTCGCCTTCGACATCGACGCCAACGGCATCGTTCATGTGACCGCCAAGGACAAGGCGACCAACAAGGAACAGTCGATCCGCATCCAGGCCAACGGCGGCCTGTCGGACGCCGACATCGAGAAGATGGTCAAGGAAGCCGAGTCCAATGCGGCCGCCGACAAGACCCGCAAGGATCTGGTCGAGGCCCAGAACGGAGCCGACAGCCTGATCCATTCGACCGAAAAGGCCATGGCCGAGCACGGCGACAAGATCGCCGGCGAGGAAAAGGCCGCGATCGAGACTGCGCTTGCCGAGCTCAAGGCGGCCAAGGACAGCACCGACCCGGAAGACATCCGCACCAAGACCAACACCCTGGCCCAGGCCTCGATGAAACTGGGTGAGGCCATGTACGCCAACCAGCAGGGCGAGGGCGCTTCGGATGAGGCTCCCGCCGATGACGGTGTGGTCGACGCCGAATTCGAGGAAGTCTCGGGCGACGGTGAAGCCGGCGACGACGAGAAGAAGAGCGCCTGATCCGGCGTCTGAAACCAGACAGACCCCGCTTGTCGTCCGGCAGGCGGGGTCTTTTCATGAAGCTTGCATCATTCGACCCGGCCCCCATGTCAGTCGGGTCAATCGTTCCGGAACCATACTCGCCGTAACGTGCGACCGGACGGCAAGGGGCAAGAGGACAAACGCCTGATGGCGCGTGATTATTACGAAATTCTGGGTGTGGAGCGCACGATCGACGCGCCCGGACTCAAATCCGCCTATCGCAAGCTGGCGATGCAGCACCACCCTGACCGGAACGGCGGGTGTGAAGACTCCATGGCGCGTTTCAAGGAAATTTCCGAAGCCTATACAGTGCTGTCGGACGATCAGAAGCGGGCCGCCTATGACCGTTTCGGCCACGCCGGAGTCAATGGCGGCGGCGGTGGCGGCGGCCAGCAGGGCTTCCACGACGTCAACGACATCTTCTCCCAGGTCTTCGGCGACGCCTTCGGCGACGTCTTCGGCGGCCGCGGCGGTCGCCAGCAGCAGAACGGGCCGCGCCGCGGCTCGGACCTGCGCTACGACCTCGAAATCACCCTAGAACAGGCCTATCGCGGCGCGGACGTCGGGATCGGCGTGCCCTCGACCGCCACCTGCGACAGCTGCGAGGGCTCGGGTGCCAAAAAGGGCACAAAACCCGTCACCTGCACCACCTGCCAGGGTGCCGGCCGCGTGCGTCAGGCCAACGGCTTCTTCCAGGTCGAACGCACCTGTCCGCGCTGCGGGGGCGGCGGCCAGATGATCGCCGAGCCCTGCACGGCCTGTCACGGGCACGGTCAGGTCCGCAAGACCCGCCAACTGTCGCTCAAGATTCCGGCCGGAGTCGATGATGGCTCGCGCATTCGCCTGTCCGGTGAGGGGGATTCCGGTCTCCGGGGTGGGCCGCGCGGCGACCTCTATGTCTTTTTGTCAGTCACGCCGCATGAGCTGTTCGAACGCGACAACCTCGACCTTCTGGTGACCGTACCGGTGCCGATGACCACGGCCGTACTGGGCGGCGAGATCGACGCCCCCTGCCTGGTTTCGGAAGCCTGCGATGGCCAGTGCAAGGCCCGTGTTCAGGTTCCGGCCGGGGCCCAGACCGGCAAGACGGTCCGGATCAAGGGCAAGGGCATGCCTCACCTGAACGGACGCCAGCGTGGCGATCTGCTGGTCGAGTTGTTCGTGGAGACCCCGACCGACCTGACCAGTCGCCAGCGCGAATTAGTCGAGGAGCTGGCCGCGACCTTCGGTGAGAACCAGAGCCCGCGGAATTCCAATTTCGCCGGCAAGGCCAAACGCTTCTGGGCCGACATCCTCGGCAGTGACCCGCCAGGACCCGGCGCGACTCCGGATTCGAAAGAAACGACCGCGTGAGCGCGCTGTTTCACGCCGGTATTTCCGGCGCGCGCGGCCGGATGGGTCGGGCTGTATCGCAGGTTCTGGACGCCCGCGATGACGTCGTCGTCGCGGCCCGGTTCGACCGCGGCGAGACCGCGGATCTCGCTCTGTGCGACGTGGTGATCGACTTCTCCACGCCGGATGCGTCGATCGCCTTGGCCCGGGCCTGTGCCGAACGCGGCGGACCGGCCATGGTCATCGGATCGACTGGTTTCACCGAGGCCCAGGAAGCCGAACTGGCCGGGATTTCAGAGAAGATCGCCATTGTCCGCAGCGGCAATTTCTCGCTGGGTGTGAACATTCTGATCGGACTGGTCGAGCACGCCGCCCAGCGGCTGGATGCCGCAGACTGGGACATCGAGGTCCTTGAGGCCCATCACCGGCGCAAGGTGGACGCCCCTTCGGGCACGGCCCTGATGCTGGGCGCGGCGGCGGCTTCGGGTCGGGGTCATGATCTCGCGACCCTGAGGACCGCCCCCAATGACGGCCTCACCGGTGAGCGTGAGGTCGGGAAGATCGGCTTCGCGTCGCTGCGCGCGGGGGGAATTGTCGGCGACCACACGGTGATGTTCGCGTCCGAGGACGAGGTCCTGACCCTCAACCATTCGGCCATCGACCGGTCCCTGTTCGCCAAGGGGGCGGTCGCGGCGGCGGCCTGGGTGCGCAGCCGCGGACCCGGCCTCTATGACATGCAGGACGTTCTGGGCTTCAGACAGGCCTGAGGCCCCCTCGCCTGTCCCGACGACGCTAGCGTCCGGTCGAGCCGAACCCGCCGGCCCCGCGCGAGGTCGCGTCCAGAGCCTCGACCTCGACCATCGTCACCTGTTCGTGGCGGGCGATGACCAGCTGGGCGATCCGGTCACCCCGCTGGATGACAAAGGCCTCGGCCCCGAGGTTGGCCAGGATCACACCGACCTCTCCCCGGTAGTCGCTGTCGATGGTGCCGGGCGAGTTCAGGCAGGTAATCCCGTGCTTGAGCGCCAGACCGGACCGGGGCCGGACTTGGGCCTCATAGCCACGCTCCAGTGCAATCTTCAGGCCGGTGGGCACCAGGGCCCGCGTACCGGGCGCGAGGACCATGGGCTGGTCCCCGGCGACAGCGGCCCGCAGGTCCATACCGGCTGAGCCCGCCGTCTCATAGGCCGGCAGCGGCAAACCCTCGGAATGGGGCAGGCGTTCGATGCGTACGTCTGTCATCTGGGCTTTCCTGTCGGATTCAGGCGAAATGGGCGGCGATACGGGCAGACAGTTTTCGCGCCACATCGACCTTGGACTGACGGTCCCAGTCTTCGCTGGTGCCGTCACGCCTGAACAGGGTCACCGCATTGCTGTCGGCCCCGAACACGTCACCGGATACGTCATTGGCGAGGATCCAGTCACAGCCCTTGCGAGACAATTTGGCCCGCGCATTCTGCTCCACCTCTGTGGTTTCGGCGGCAAATCCGATGACCAGGGCGGGCCGACGCGGCCCGGCCGCCGCAACACCGGCAAGAATGTCGGGGTTTTCGATCAGGGCCAGGGACGGGGGGCCGCCCGGGGCCTTCTTGATCTTGCCGCCGGCAACGCCATCGACGCGCCAGTCCGCCACGGCGGCGCTCATCACGGCGATATCGACAGGCAGGGCGGCGTCGACGGCCGCCTTCATCTCGACCGCCGTTTCGATCCAGACGCGGTGAACCCCTTCAGGTACCGGCAGGGCCACCGGCCCCGACACCAGCGTCACCTCGGCCCCGAGCTCGGCCAGGGCCCGGGCGATCGCATAGCCCTGCTTGCCACTGGAGCGATTGGTCAGGCCACGCACCGGGTCGATCGGCTCAAACGTCGGGCCGGCGGTCACCACGGCGCGACGTCCCGCCAGACTCTGGCCGGAGCCGTCGCTCAACAGGTGCCGGATCGACGCCAGGATTGCCTCGGGCTCGGCCATGCGCCCGGGCCCGAATTCGCCACAGGCCATCTCGCCGTCGTCAGGACCGACGAGACTGACCTGATGCAGACCGTTGAACCCCGTCAGTCGGGCGACATTGGCCTGGACCGCCGGGTGCTGCCACATCCGCACATTCATCGCCGGGGCCATCAGAACCCGCTTGTCCGTGGCCAGAAGGGTCGTCGAGGCCAGGTCGTCGGCCATGCCGTTGGCCGCCTTGGCCATCAGGCCGGCCGTCGCTGGGGCCACGACCACCAGATCGGCCCAGCGGGACAGCTCGATATGTCCCATCGTCGTTTCGTCATCCGGCGAGAACAGGGCCTGATGAACCGGATGGCCACTCAGGGACGCCAGCGACAGCGGGGTCACGAACTCGGCCCCACCCGACGTCAGCACCGTGCGCACGCTCGCGCCGGCCCGACGCAGCAGCCGTATGAGCTCCAGCGACTTGTAGGCGGCGATACCGCCTCCGATGATCAGCAGGATCCTGCGCGTATTGAGCGAAGCTTCGGACATCCGTCTCATCTAGCGACGCGCCACGCCTGCGTCGAGCCGGACCCGGGACGACGGGATTTGCGGCCACGTCGAATTTCAACTATAGGAAGTTCGCGTTTCCCGCATGGAGGGAGTTATGCCCGCTCGATCCCTGACCAGGATGGCTCTGGTCTCTGTCACCGCGTTCAGCCTCGCAATGATCTGGGGCTGCGATAATGGCGGGTCCGCCGTCGAATCCCGTGACCGGACGATAGAGGCTGCCTTGCCGGTTGCCGCAGATCCGGCGGGACCTGGCCCTGCCGCTGCCACCCGGACCCGGCCGCCGATAACGGCAAACCGGCGGGAAACCGTCGAGGACAAGATCACCCGACTGTATCAACGCAACGGTGCGGCATTCGGCGCGCGTTCGGCCGAGGACTATCTGGCGCGAATGAAGGCCTTCGTCGAAAACCCGCCGCGGGATGTCGAAACCGCCCGTCGTCCGAACGGTGACACCCTCTACTATCAGGCCGCGACCAACACCTTTGCCGTCGCCGCCCGCGACGGTACGCCAAGAACGATGTTCAAGCCCGACAACGGGTCGGCCTACTGGATCATCCAGAAGGAGCGGGCACCGGATTTCGGACGGCAAGGTGCCAGCCCGACGTCCGCTCCAGACTAGGCCTGTTTGGCTTCTGAATCCTGCTGATGGTCAACCATCTCGCGAACCAGTTCCAGCGCCAGCTTCTGCTGTCGCGTCGACAGCTGCGGGGCAAGCCGGGCAACCTCTATCGTATAGCGGGTTGAGGGGAAGTCGTGATCATATGACTGTGCTCCGCCCTCACCCACACCTGCACCGGTCTGGTTGAGCCCCTCAAAGAAATAGCCGATGTCGACCTTGAAAAAGCGGGCGATGTCCCAGAGCTTGGATGCTGAAATCCGGTTCGCACCCTTCTCATATTTTTGAATCTGCTGGAATGTGAGTCCGAGCGCCCGCCCCAGATCGCTCTGATTATAGCCCAGGCTGATCCGTTTTTCACAAACACGCCGACCGACATGCCGGTCTACCGGATGAGGTCCATCTTCGCCGCCGCCTCTCGCCATGGTTTTTCTCAAGGTCCCTGTTATCCCCAACACATCCTGCAATGCGCCCACAGGCGCGAGCTGTCACCCAAAATCAGGAAAATGACGGTTCCTGATTCAACCCCCACGCGCCCGCCACGCCTGCACTCTGGGGGCCGTCAGGACTAATCCGCCGATTATCGCCAGCCAAAACAACAGGTCGCCGAAGCGACCAAATATGGTCACAGGCGCGGGTTGCGGAAGCGCTGCGTCAATCACGCCACTTTCGCCGGAATTCAATCTCTGGCCATCGACGACACGGCCCCATGGATCAATCATCGCCGACACGCCGGTTGGCGTGGCCCGAACCACCGGAAGCCCGGTTTCGATAGCCCGGTAGCTGGCCAGATTCAGGTGCTGCAGGGGCCCCGAACTCTGACCGAACCAGGCATCATTGGAAACGTTCACGATCCAGTCGGGCCGTCCGGCACCCCCCGACGTAAACCCCGGGAACAGACTTTCATAACAGATCAACGGTTGGGCCCGGCTCCCGTCCGGCAGGCCGATCGGGGCGGGCGTCGGCCCGGCGCTGAAGTCGGCCGGAACATGAACCAGACTGCGGACGCCGAGACGGCTCATCAACCGGCCCAGCGGCAGGTATTCACCGAACGGTACCAACCGGTGCTTGTCGTAAATCGCGGTGACGCGAAGACCCGCCTCTCCCACATCCTGCAGCACGAACAGGCTGTTGAAATAGCGCGCGCCGCTCTCGGCTGTCGCATCGGCCTCCCCCCGCCCGAGACCGACCATCAGAACCTGACCCGGCTGCAGCGCACGGGCGATGGCAACGGCATCCGGCGATCCGGCTCCAAAAACCTCATTGGCTGTCGCCGGCAGAGCCCCTTCGGGCCAGACGACAATATCCGGAACCGACCGGCCGGGCGCGGAGGTCAGGCTCACATAGCGGTCGACAATGCCGCGATAGGCTTCAGCCGTCCATTTGGACTCCTGGGGGACGTCGGCCTGAACGATCCGAACCAGGGTGTCCGTAAATTGCAGCCGGGCCTGGCCGAGATGGATGGTGCCACCGATCCAGAGGGCGGCCAGGACCAGAAGGCCAGCCGCAACGCCGCCGATCCGGGCCCGGCGAAGTTCGGGCCCCCGCAACAGGCCAAGGGTCGAAACCGCCGCGACCGTGACGAAGCCAAGGCCGTAGACTCCGGCAACGGCGGCGAACTGGGACATCGCCGAACCGGCCTTCCAGCTGGCTCCCGCCGGGTTCCAGGGGAAGCCCGTCAGAACATGTCCGCGCAGCCATTCCAGCAGGGCGAAACAGGCGGCGAACACCAACACCCGGCGGATACCGGCCGGAGCGAAACGACGGTACAGGGCCGTCGCGCCGCCCCAGAACAGACCCAGCCCCATGGGCAGGAAACTGGCGGCGAACGGAGCCATCCAGGCCTGGTCCGGGTTGACCAGAAAGGCCTCGGCCACCCACCAGCAGCCGACGAAGAAATAGGCGAACCCGGCCAGCCAACCCATCCAGAACGCCCCCCGCACCGAGGTCGAGCGTTCCGCCAGCAGCATCAACAGCGGATAGCCGAGCAGGCCGGGCAGGACGCCGAACGGCGGGTGAGCCAGCGCCGTCCCCGCACCGGCCAGCAGGGCCAGACCGATCCGGATCCAGCGGAGGATCAGGGCGTGGCGCGGGTGGGTCGGGTCAAGCTTGAGCATCGGACCTGTATGGGTCGGCGACACCGAGGCTGGCAAGGATCGACCGCTCCTCGGCCTCCATCGCCTCGGCCTCGACATCGTCTTCATGGTCCCGACCCAGCAGATGCAGCACCCCGTGCACCACAAGGTGGCTGAGATGATCCGCCAGGGTCTTGCCCTGGGCCCCGGCCTCGGCGCGGCAAACACCCGAGGCGAGGGCGATGTCGCCGAGCAGGTCTCCCGCTCCCTCGGCCGCCGGAAAGGACAGGACGTTGGTCGGCTTGTCCTTGCCCCGGAACCGCGCATTCAGGTCACGCACGCCGGCGTCATCGGTCAGCAGCACCACGACCTCGCCCTCGATCCGCCCGAGGGCGGCCGTGGCGGCGCGCTCGACCACGCCGGTCAGGTCCGGACCGACAGGGGACCAGCCGTCAGCGTCGTCCTCAACAATCTCGATCATCGGCTTGCCGTGTCCTCAAGATCGGGTCGCGGCCGGTCGCGCCCTGCATCGGCGTCATAGGCGCGCACGATCCGCTCGACCATGGCATGACGGACCACGTCCTGGGCCTCGAATTCCAGCACCCCGACCCCTTTCACATCCCGCAGGATGCGCAGGGCGTGGGCCAGTCCGGAATCGCGGGGATTCAACAGGTCAACCTGACTGGGGTCGCCGGTGACCACCATCCGGGCCCCCTCGCCCAGACGGGTCAGGACCATCTTCATCTGCAGGCGTGAGGTGTTCTGGGCCTCGTCGACGATGACGAAGGCATGGCTGAGCGTGCGACCGCGCATGAAGGCGATCGGGGCCGCCTCGATCTCGCCCTTGTCGCGGCGGCGCTGCACGTCCTCGGGGCCGAGGATGTCGTTCAGCGCCTCCCAGATCGGGGCCAGATAGGGGTCGACCTTTTCGTTCAGGTCGCCGGGCAGGAAGCCCAGCTTCTCACCCGCCTCGACCGCCGGCCGGGTGATGACCAGACGATCGACCTGGCCCCGGCGCAGCAGGGAGGCCCCGTAGGCGGCCGCCAGGAAGGTCTTGCCTGTGCCCGCCGGGCCGACCCCGAAACTGAGCTCACAGCGGGCCAGGATTTCGAGATAGCGGGCCTGGGCATTGGTCTTGGGCACAATGGCCCCGCGCTTGCCGACCGGCAGGGCCATAGGGTCTGTGCTGACGCCACCGCCACGGATCGTGCCCATGATGGTGCGTACATCGGCCTCGGTCACCTCGGCCCCCTTGTCGGCCCGTTTGACCAGCGATTCGATCACCTGCCGGGCATGGGCGCGGTCTCGGGCCGAGCCGTTGATCGAGACCCCACCACCGGGGGCCTCGACCAGAACCTTGAAGGCATCCTCGATCAGGGCGACGTGGCGGCTGTTGGGACCGATGACGGCCCGCAGGGCCCGGTCATCAAGGGTCAGGAACTCGGACTCACGCGCCATCAGGCCGCCTTCTGCTCAACAAGACGACCCGCCAGACTGTTCTGCGTGCCGCTTTCAATCTCCACAGCAACGATCCGGCCGAGAAGATGCTCCCCGTTCTCGACGTGAACCGACTGGAGATAGGGTGAGCGACCAATGGCCTGACCCGGATTGCGTCCCTTGCGCTCGAACAGGACGGGCAGGGTCTTGCCGGTCTGGGACGTATTGAAGGCCGTCTGCTGTTCGAACAGCAGGGCCTGCAGCGCGTGCAGCCGTTCGCGGGCCACGGCCTCCGGCACCTGACCGGCCATAGCGGCGGCGGGCGTGCCCGGACGCGGCGAATACATGAAGGAGAAGGCCGAAGCATAGTTGACCTGCCGCACCAGGTTCAGGGTGTCCGCAAAATCACGATCGGTCTCGCCCGGGAATCCGACGATGAAATCGCCCGAGATCGCCATGTCCGGCCGGACCCGGCGCATCCGGTCGATCACGTCGAGATAGGTCTTCTGGCCGTGCTTGCGGTTCATCAGCCGCAGGATGCGGTCCGAGCCGGACTGCACCGGCAGATGCAGATAGGGCATCAGGACGTCCAGCTCGCCATGGGCGGCGATCAGGTCCTCACTCATGTCATTGGGATGACTGGTCGTATAGCGCAGCCGGTCCAGCCCCGGGATCTCGGCCAGGGCATGCGCCAGCCGCGCCAGGGTCGAGGGCGCGCCGTCCGGGCCCGCGCCGTTGTACGCATTGACGTTCTGGCCCAGCAGCGTGATCTCGCGCACGCCCCGCTCCGCCAGGGCCCGGGCCTCGATCAGGATGTCCGCTACGGGTCGCGACCACTCCGCGCCGCGCGTATAGGGCACGACACAGAAGGTGCAGAATTTGTCGCAACCTTCCTGCACAGTCAGGAAGGCCGTCGGTCCCTTGACGCCGCGCGGTCCGATCCGTTCGGACGACATGGCGTCAAATTTGGCATTGGGCGCGAAATCGGCCCCGATCCGCTCGCCGCGGGCCCGGGCGGTGCGGGTCAGCAGCTCCGGCAGCTGGTGATAGGCCTGCGGCCCGACCACCAGGTCGACCGCCGGCTGACGGCGCATGATCTCCTCGCCCTCGGCCTGGGCGACGCAGCCGGCCACGGCGATAATCATCGGAGTCTTCGAATTCCCTGTCGCAGTCGTCGAATTCCTCGCCCGGGCGTCTTTCAATTCTCTCAGCTTGCCGAGTTCGGAATAAACCTTCTCGGCCGCCTTTTCGCGGATGTGGCAGGTGTTGAGGATGACAAAGTCGGCGTCCTCGGGGCTGTCGGTGGTGGCATAGCCCAGCGGGCGCAAGACATCGGCCATGCGCTCGGAATCATAGACGTTCATCTGGCAGCCGTAGGTCTTGATGAACAGGTGCCGGGTTCCCGTCTCGGGAGGCGCGACACCGTCTCCATCGATCGCGGGCGGAACGAGGGTCTCGGTCATGACCGGCTTATGATCGTCGAACCCGGCCTCCGCAAGGCGGAGGGGGGCCTCAGTCCTCGTGCCGATGGGACTGACGGGTAAAGATGAGGCCTTCCCGCTTGGACGGCTCGGCCCCCTCGATCGGCGTGCCGTACAGTTCCAGCTTGTGACCGATCAGCTTGAAGCCGAGGCGTTCCGCGATCTCGGTCTTGAGGCGTTCAATCTCGGCATCGAAAAACTCGATGACCTCACCCGACTTGGCGTCGATCAGGTGGTCGTGATGATCATCACCCGCCTCCTCATAACGCGAGCGGCCGTCCCCGAAATCATGCTTCTCCACGACCCCGGCCTCCTCGAACAACCGCACGGTCCGATAGACCGTGGCGATCGAGATATGGGGGTCGATGGCCGAAGCCCGTCGATACAGTTCCTCAACATCGGGGTGATCGTCGGCGTCCGACAACACACGCGCAATAACGCGCCGCTGTTCGGTCATGCGCATGCCGCGATCGGCGCAAAGTTTCTCAATCCGGTCCATGGAGAGGCAGGATAGGCAGGCAATCAGGGTATGGGAAGCGACCTTGGTATGTTCAGGCTCAGAAGCAGGGCGTCCACTGCCGGTGACTCCTTCCGCGCGTAATAGCCTGGTCGCTGCCCGGCGACCGCAAACCCGGCACGCGCATACAGGGTTCGCGCGGCGACATTATCCGCAGCGACCTCGAGAAACAGACGGCGAGCACCGGCCGCCGCAGCCATCTGCGCCCCCTGTTCGGTCAACCAAAGACCCAGACCAGCGCGCCGCGAACCGGGCGCGACAGCCAGCGTCAGTATTTCCGCCTCGTCTGCGACGACCCGAACCAGAATGAACCCCCCCGGACGGGACACGGCGATCACCCCTGCCTGATCCAGCAGATCGGCAATAGCCGCTTCTGACCAGGCCGACTCGAAGGCCTCGGCATGAATCGCCGCCAGAGACGCCGGATCCTGCCGCGCCGCGGTCACTTGTCCTTCACCGGACTTCTGGGTCGGCCCGGCAGTCGGGTCGGCGGCGTGGCGTCCGGCGCACGCAAATACTCGGGCCGGGCCGGAGCCGCGGCAGGATCCGCCGCCGCAACCAGCCGCGCGAGTCCGGCCGGCGTCGGGCCCGACAGGTCGGCGATCACGGCGTCGGTCGCCCCCTCTGCCATCAGGATCGCGCCCGAACCGACCAGGGTCGCCCCCGGAGCCAAAGTAGCCAACCGCCCGCCGGCCGCTTCCAGCGACAGGGCTTGTGCCGGGCCTGTGGCCGTCCCGGCACACCAGAATCGCGCATAAACCTGACCCCGGCGAGCGTCGATCAGGGCCACGACGTCAGCGTCATCCGACGTCGCATCAACCGATGCAGCCAGGGCATCGAGCGTGGAAATCCCCACGACCGGTCGGTTCAGGGCCGTACCAAGCCCTTGGGCAAAAGCCAGTCCAACCCTGAGGCCGGTAAAGGACCCCGGACCGGTGGTGACGCCGATCCGGTCCACGGCTTCAAATCCGCCGCCGGCTTCAGCTACCACCCCAGCCACAAGACCGGCCAGACGCTCCTGATGGCCCTTGAGCATCACCTCCGAGCGCACGGCCAGGGGGCGACCGCCCTCAAAGACAGCGGCGGTACACAGCGACAGGGCTGTATCGACAACCAGAACCCTCACGGCTGACACCGGCTGTCAGGCCTCAGCCGGCCCGCGCCAGACTCTCGACGATCCGCGCCACCGCTCGCCGGACCTGAAGGTCGGCGATCAACGGGAAAGCCGTCGCCACCGTGCGCCCCTCGGCGGAAGCCTGCAGGTGGCGAACCTTTCCCAGCCAGTCCGGCCTCTCTGATCCGCCACCGGCGGTCTCGACCGGCGGAAACAGGGCCTCCACGGACGTACCGAGAATGGTGGCGATACGATGCAGGCGCGAGGCTGAAACACGATTGGCCCCGGTCTCGTATTTCTGGACCTGCTGAAAACTGATCCCCAGCTCGCCCGCCAGCGCCGACTGCGACATACCCAGGGCTGACCGCCTGAGGCTGATGCGCGCACCGACATAGACGTCCACACTGTCGCCGGACCGCACACCCATGGTCAGCTTCCGTCCGTTGAACCTGACGAAACTGTTTCATGGGCCGCAAGAAAATACAACGCTTTTGTTTCATTCAGAACTCCAGGCGCGCCATGACGGCCGAAACCATGGAAATGTCGGAACGCGGAATCTGCACCGTTACCGCAAGGCCGCCCGGACCTCCCCGAACACTCACGACTCCATCATCGGCCCACTCATACAGGCGAACACGCACGCTCCCGTCCTGCATCTGGATAACACAGCCCTGATCGCGCCGCGGCCAGCGTCCGGATTGGTATTCCAGCACCACGCCCGACGCGGCCCATGGACTGAGGTCATCGTTGGACAGCTGTAGACGACGAACCTCCGGCTTTGACGCCGCCTCGCCGGCGTCAAACGCCCTGCCCCGCTCCTCAACGCCCGCAACAACCGGCGCAGCTTCAGCCGCGTACGCTGAGACCGGGCCCGGCATCAGGGCGTCAGGAGTGAAATCGAGAGCCCCGGTCAAACGCCGCTGAACATCGGGCCGGAACAGCCCCGGTCGCCGTCCCGCCTCGTACAGCCCCCAGCCCTGGCCCGTCATGCCGACACGGGCCCCGGCTTCTGCCTGGCTCAGGTCGCGTTCGTGTCGCAGCGCCGCAAGGGACTCGCCCAGGCGCCGCGCAGCAGGATCGTATTGAAAACGGGACATGGCCACAAGAATGGCACCGACCCCGCCCGATGACGAGGACGAAATCGTTTCAAAGCGGATGAATGGCCCTAGAGAACCTGCTCGACGCGGGTGACCTCGGGTATGTAGTGTTTCATCATCTGCTCGACCCCGGCCTTGAGCGTCGCGGACGAGGATGGACAACCGGCACAGGCACCGCGCATCCGCAGCGACAGCACGCCACTTTCCACGTCAAACGAGTCGAACAGGATGTCACCGCCGTCCTGGGCCACAGCCGGGCGCACCCGGCTGTCAAGCAACGCCTTGATCTCGAGGACGACCTCACTGTCGTCCTCGGCGTGCTGGTCAGAGGTCCCGACCTCGCCCGACAGTAGCGGCGCGCCGGAAACGAAATGGTCCATGATCGCCGCCAGAACCGGTGCCTTGATCCCGGTCCAGTCAACAGCGGGGTCACGGGTCACCGACACATAGTCCGCGCCGAAAAACACACCGGTGACGCCTTCGACCTGGAACAACGCCCCGGCCAGGGGGGAACCGGTGGCAGCCTCTGTGTCGAGAAACTCATGAACACCGGCAGGGGACACATCACGCCCGGGCAGGAATTTCAGGACGTTCGGATTCGGCGTCGCTTCGGTCTGGATAAACATGATGTGCAGATGCGCGCAGCAGTGCCGTCTTTCAAGCCCGCTCGGCGACGCAGACCTCTTCAGGCCAGATCTTCGATGTCCTGTTCCGTCAACTCACCGGGCACGATGGTCACCGGCAATTTCCGCCCCCCGAAGGCCGCGCCCTGTTTGAGCACAGCGGTGACCAGCGGACCGGGACCGCGCGCACCCGAGCCGGCAGCAAGGACCAGGATCTTGATCTCGGGATCTTCGCCCACGACCTTGTGAATGGCCGCCTGCGGCTCACCCTCCTCAATCAGGAACAGCGGTTGCGCCCCCGACCGTTCCGCCGCTGTCTCTCCGAGCCGGGTCAACAGGCCTTCGGCCTCGGCCCGCAGTTCCCGCTGGATTTCATCGCGGGCCCCCGACCAGTGGGCATCAGACCCAGGAGGAATGACCCGCAACAGGGCGACACGCCCCCCCGTTGAGCGGGCCCTCCGTGCCGCATAGCGCAGGGCGGCGTCGAACTCCGGACTGTCGTCGACGACGACCAGGAATTTACGTGGCACGGGCATTCCTTTCGATCATCGTCAGCATCAGGTCGCCGATGCCGCCACTTCGCGAATTACCCCGTTGGCGATGGTCAATTTGGCGAAGCTCCAGCCGGACCCCGAGGCCTCGATCTCATCCACGGAAGCGCGAACCCCCTCGACAATCTTCAGGCGCGGTCCGATCCAGTCATCCACAGCCCGTTCGGCAGCGGCTTCGCTCTCCCCGACCGAAGCATCGACAGACCGGGCCACGGCACGGGTCAGCACCATCTGCTCGGACATCAGGTCCTCGATCATCCGGCGTACAGCCAGGCGGTCGAAATGATCCGCCGAAGGGACTGCGCCCGCCGCCGCGCGCAGCCGATCAAAGTCGAACGCCGCACCGACCTGATGATACAGGCGCGCCATCAGAGGCTCCGGCCATTTGGCCTCACGCGCCAGGTCGCCGATATCGGACGTCGCCACCAGCGGCCGAAGCAGGGCAATGGTGCGCGCCATCTCAACCGGAGTGCCCAGGCCGATAAAGGTCTGCACCCGATGTTCCAGACGGTCCTGTTCGAAATGGGACAGGACCGCGCCGCCATTGGCGCGCAACACGTCGGCAGCCGGACGGTAGGCGGCGATCAACCCCCCGACGGTCGCGCCGGCCCGCGCGGCCCGGCGGGCCAGCCAGAAAGTCTGGCGGCGCAGAACCGTGCCGATCTCGGCATAGAGTCGGGTCTGGGCCTCGGCCGATATCTTCAGATCCAGCGCCGAGACCGCATCCCAGGCCTCGTCGAGCCGGAACACGCGTCGGGCCGCTTCGAAGGCAATGACCATGGCGGTGGTGTCGCACTCGGCGCTGAGTCGCAGCCGCTCGGGAAAGGTCGGGCCGGCCATGTTGACGATCTCGTTGGCCAGGATCGTCGCCACGATCTCGCGCCGCAGCCGGTGACGCTTCATATCGGCCTCAAACTTCGCCAGCGGACCGGGGAAGTAGCGCACCAGGGTTTCCTCGAAGAACGGGTCTTCGGGAGCCGCCGATGCGACGATTTCATCAAACAATTCGATCTTCGAATAGGCAGTGAGGACGGCCAGCTCCGGGCGGCTCAGGGCCTGCCCGGACAATTTCATCTCGGCCAGTCGAAGATCGTCGGGCAAACCCTCGACCTTGCGGTCCAGCTTACCCCGGGCCGCGAGCTCGATCATGAAACCCTGCTGGGCCTCAAGGCCACGGGCCCCCTCGGCTTCCTGCAGGGTCAGGGCCAGGGTCTGGTCATAGTTGTGCGCCAGGACCTTGAGACCGACCTCGTCCGTCATTGAGGCCAGAAGCGCGTTGCGATCAGAAGCCTGCAACGCCCCCGAGGCGATCGCCGCCCTGGTCAGGATCTTGATGTTGACCTCATGGTCAGAGGAATCGACCCCGGCGGAGTTGTCGATGGCGTCGGTATTGATACGACCGCCGGCAAGACGCGCAAACTCGATCCGGCCCGCCTGGGTCAGGCCCAGATTGGCCCCCTCACCAACGACCCTGACCCGTAACTCGGCCCCGTCGACGCGAATGGCGTCATTGGTCTTGTCCCCGACCTGGGCGTCGGTCTCGTTTCCGGCCTTCACATAGGTGCCTATGCCGCCGAAATAGAGCAGTTCGGCCGGGGCCTTGAGAATGGCCTTCATCAGGGCCGCGGGATCGAGCTCCTCATCGGTGATGTCCAGCGCTTCCCGAATTTGCGGGGTTAGCGCGATCGATTTTGCCGATCGGGAAAAGACGCCGCCACCCTCGGAAATCAATGACTTGTCATAGTCCTGCCAGGACGAACGCGGCAATTCGAACATGCGCTTGCGTTCGACCCAGGAGGTGGCGGGATCCGGATTGGGGTCGATAAAGATATCCCGGTGATCGAAGGCGGCAACGATCCGGGTGGCCTTCGACAGCAGCATGCCGTTGCCGAACACATCACCCGACATGTCGCCGACCCCGACGACGGTAAAGGGTTCGGTCTGGATGTCCTTGCCCATCTCCCGGAAGTGGCGCTTGACCGCCTCCCAGGTACCGCGCGCGGTAATGCCCATGACCTTGTGGTCGTAACCGACCGAACCGCCACTGGCGAAGGCGTCGTCCAGCCAGAAGCCATAGGAGGCGGAAATGCCGTTGGCGATGTCGGAAAAGGTCGCCGTACCCTTGTCGGCGGCAACCACCAGATAGGGATCATCACCCTCCCAGATGATCGTGTCATGAGGATGCACCACCGAGCCGTCAGCGGCGATATTGTCCGTAATGTCCAGAAGGCCGGACAGGAAGGTCTTGTAGGCTCGGATGGCTTCGGCCTGAACGAGATCGCGGTCGCCGCCCTTGGGCAGGCATTTCGGATAGAACCCCCCCTTTGAGCCGACCGGCACGATCACCGCGTTCTTGACCTGCTGCGCCTTGACCAGACCCAGAACCTCGGTGCGGAAATCGTCCCGGCGATCCGACCACCTCAATCCGCCCCGCGCCACCGGGCCGAAGCGCAGATGCACGCCCTCCACATGAGGGGCCCAAACGAAAATCTCGCGGTACGGGCAGGGTTTGGGCAGGTATTCGAGTTCGCGCGAAGCGATCTTGATCGAAATATAGGGCTTGGGAGCCCCGTCCGGACCCGACTGATAATAGTTGGTTCTCTTGATCGCCTGAACCAGCAGGGCAATGCGGCGAAGGGCGCGATCATCGTCGAGACTTTTCACGTCCTGCAGGAGCCGGGTTATCCGCCCGGTCAGCTCCGTAACCCGCGTCTTGCGGGCTGCAGTGTCACCGCCCTCCAGATCGAATTTGGCCTGAAACAGAAGCAGAATAGCCCGCGCTACCTCGGGATATTGGCGCAGGGCCTCTTCCTGCACCACCTGGCTGGGGTCGAGGCCGGTTTGCTGCCGGTACCGGGCCAGGGTGCGAATCAGTGCGGCCTCACGCCAGCTGACGCCCAGTTCAAGCACCAGTCTGTTGAACCCGTCACTTTCGGTTCGCCCGGACCAGACCGCTGAAAAGGCCTCCTCAAACGGCCCCTTGATGTCGCCAAACGTCAGGGCCTCGCCGTGTGGGTCCTCAAGCAGGAATTCATGAACATGAATGGGGTGATCGCCAATCGGACGGATCGGATGGCCCCACTCCTCCAGCGCCTTCAGGCCCATGTCGGCCAGGATCGGCAAGACATCGGACAGCGGCACCGCCGCCCCTCGCCGATAGAGCTTGAACCGGAAATGCAGGACTCCGTCGGTCGGGGTTCTGAAGGCCCGAACCGAAACCGGCTCTCCGCCATCAAGACGTCCGGAGTTGTTCAGGCGGTCAATCGCCTGAAGGTCCTCAACAGCCTCGGTCGCATCATAGCGATCGCGATAGCCGGCACCGAAAGCCTCGGCCCATTTGGCACTGACCGGTCCGACGGCGACCTCATCGAAATTGGCCGCCCGAACGGCGCTTTCGAAACGGTCGATCCAGCTTCGGCCGGCCTCCACCACAGCCGCTTCCAGCACGGCCTGGTCCGGACACGGATGATCACCCGGAGTCACCCCGATGATATAGTGGATCCGCACCAGGGGCTGATCTGACAGCTGCGGATACCAGGCTGAAAGACGCCCCCCCCAGGCCTGGGCCAGGATCCTGCCGATCCGCTCACGTACGCCGGCGTCAAAGCGTTCACGGGGGATGAAGGTCAGTACAGAAACGAACCGGTCGAACGGGTCGGGTCGGGTGAAGGTCTTGATCCGTGGCCGATCATAGAGATGGAGAATGCCGTTGGCGATCTCCAGCAGCTCATCCTCGCGGATCTGGAACAGCTCGTCGCGGGGATAGTTCTCGAGAATGTTGCGGAGCCGCTTTTCATTATGGCTTCCCGGCACCTTGCCGGCGCGGGCCAGGGCATTGGTCACCTTGCGACGCACCAGGGGGACCTGGGATGCCGTGCGATCGTAGGCCTCGGCCGTAAAAAGGCCGACGAAGCGGGTTTCGCCGGACGGCCGTCCGTCCGCGCCATACCGTTTGACCCCGATGTAATCCATATAGGCCCGACGATGGACGCGCGAACGGAGGTTGGCCTTCGCCACCGTCACCGGCTCCGACATATCCAGCTGCCGCTTCATCTGCCGGGTCAGGACCGCCGGCTCATTGGCGCGACGCAGGACGGTTCGCTCGGGATCGCTGAGCACCCCGAGGCCCTCACCGGACTGGCTGAGCGGGGCCTCCGCCTCATACCCCCCGTCGGCGCTGCGCGGATATTCATAGTCGCGGGCACCGAGGAATACGAAATGGTCGTCGTTAAGCCAGCTCAGAAAGGCCAGATTTTCCTCGAGCACGGCGGGATCGACACCCGGAGGACAGGCTTCCAGATGGGCGATCGATCGCGCCATCAGTCCGTTCATGGCGGCATGATCGACCACCGCCGCCCGCACATCGCTCAACGACCGGGCC
This sequence comes from uncultured Brevundimonas sp., assembly GCF_963974615.1. Taxonomy (GTDB): domain Bacteria; phylum Pseudomonadota; class Alphaproteobacteria; order Caulobacterales; family Caulobacteraceae; genus Brevundimonas. Next base: position 107,664 of record NZ_CAXBDH010000010.1, on the reverse strand, counting down.
AGGCCTTCACCCAGGGCGTCGCGTCGCTCCTGGGGCAGGGGGTCGATAATCACGATGATCATGGAGGTGCGCGCGAGATCGCCGCCGGGCCCGGCCACCTCGACCACCGGATGGAACAGGGCCCGCACGGTTACGCCGGCCTCAGCCAGCTCGCCCATGACACTGTCGACCAGGAAGGGCCGGTCGTCCTGAATGATCTGGACACTGTCGCAACCGGTCAGACGTCCGTCGGCTCCGGTCAGGGGACCGATAGTGATCCGGGCCGCCCCCCCGGCCTTGCGGCCCACCATGGAGCGCCAGAATGCGGCCAGCACGACAGCAAGGTCGTCACCCGCGATCTCGGGGGTTTCTTCAGCGGCATAATCATCAAACGCCTGCCGGAGATAGGACTGCTCAAGCGCATCCGGCTCCGGCTTGCTCAGGATCTTCGCAAAGCTCTTACCCAGAGCCTCCAGCGTTATCGGCTGCGAGGACTCGCTACGGGCTTCGCCAGACATGGGCAGGGTCTCTTAAAGCGCGGCCGCAAGCCGCTCATGGAACGTTCGGATCAGACACTAGAGTGGTTTGGAGCCCGGAGGAAACCGCTCCGTTACGGGCTTTCGACACTGTCGCTGACTAGGCCAGCGCCGCGGCCCGTGGAAGCCCCAAAACGCCCTCGCACCCGCCGCCCCGTCCCGGGCCGTCGCGACCGGCATCGTTGCTGCCTGAATGTTGTTTTTCTGCCTCAGACGACAAGGCCGCCGGACTCGCATCCGACGGCCTCTTTGGGGTCGACTCCGCAGGGGAGGGAAAGGTGTCGACCGCCCGGCTCCGCGGTCGGGGGGGAGGGATGACCGCGGCGTCAGCAAGAAGATGGGATCCGTTTCTCGCCCCGCAAGGGACGAGGTCGGGGATCAGGACCGTGGGGGGCGCGACCTCTTGACGCGGCCTGGAGTCGGACGCGGCGGCGGTGTCGGCCTGGTTTCGTTGGCATAGGGCTGGCCGTCTCCCGACAGCAGGACCGCCATCCAGCGGGAGCCCTTGAACTCGGCGAGAATGGCCATGGCCATCACCGCCAGTGGCGTCGACAGGAACATACCGACGACACCCCAGAGGTGGCCCCACAACGCCAGGGACAACAGCACCACGACGGGATCAATGTTCTGGTTGTCGCCCTGCATTCGCGGCTGAATCATATTGCCGACCACGAACAGGATCGCCTGCAGACCCACCAGCAGGACCAGGGCCGGCCAGTAGGCCGGAAACTGGACCAGGGCGAAAACCGGCGGAGCCAGGCCGGCGATGGCCCCACCCAGCACAGGGATAAAGCCGACGATGAAGATGACGAAGGTCCAGAATTCGGCATTGTGCAGACCCACGGCCCGCATCAGCAGCCAGGCGGCGGCGCAGATCATCACGCCGGTCACGGTCTGGACCCACAGATAGCCCTCGACCCCGGAACGGACCCGCTGGAAGACGGCGACCGCCTCGGACCGGGCCTCAGGACCGGGGAACATGGACACCAGCTTGGTCCGGAAGCCCGCCTGGGAGGCCAGCAGGAAGCCCAGATAGACCAGGACGAAGAAGGCCCCGGAGGCGATACCCTGCACCTGCAGGGCCAGCATCGTCACATAGGAGCGGATATCGAGCCCGGCGATCAGGTCATTGGCCGTCGGGGCCGTTCGTACGCCCAGCAGTCGCGAACCGTCGGTCAGAATTTGGTCGAGCCGGGGGCCGATGCCGGAAGACACACCCGTCGCATCGCTGAAGAAGCCGGCGGCACCGTTCACGATGATAGCGATGGAGGCGAAGAAGCCGAGAATAACGACTACCAGGGCGGCGATGCCGGCCCAGCGGGCGTTCAGGGGTGTGCGTTCCTCGATCACCCGCTTCACGCCGTCGATCATGATCATCAGGAAGATGGCCAGTGCCAGCGGCGTAAGAATGTCCCGCAGCCAGTACAGGCCCGCACCGGCAGCGACCGCCGCCAGCAGGACCAGGGCGTTGCGCGAGACCGCAGAGGCAGGGACAGCGTGGGCGGGTTTCATAACCTTACTTGTCGAAGTGTGGGCCCCCGGCGTCAATCGGGATTGTCCGGATCGTGCGGATCACTAAGCTGGACCGACCCCAGATATGGAGATCCCCATGGCCGACTCCGGCACCGCTGGCCTGTTCCTCGGCCAATCAACCGAACGCGAGGAGCTGTTGTTCAACCGCGTCAACCGGCACGGTGTGGTCGCGGGGGCCACGGGCACCGGCAAGACCGTGACCCTGCAGATCATGGCCCAGGGCTTTTCCGACGCCGGGATTCCGGTGTTCTGCGCCGATGTGAAGGGCGACCTGTCCGGAATCTGTCAGCCGGGCACGCCGAACGACAAGCTGCTGGCCCGGGCCGCGGGCATGGACCTGACGCTGAAACCGGCGGCCGCCCCGACCGTGTTCTGGGACCTGTATGGCGAGAAGGGCCATCCGGTCCGGGCCACGGTCAGTGAAATCGGACCGCTGCTGCTGGCCCGAATGCTGGACCTGAACGACGTCCAGGAGGGCGTGCTGGCGGTGGTCTTCCATGTCGCCGACAAGGAAGGCCTGCTGCTGCTGGACCTCGACGACCTGCGCAGCCTGCTGACCTATGTGGCCGAAAACGCCCAGACCATCGGTCGCGAGGTCGGCAATGTGGCCCCGGCCTCGATCGCCGCGATCCAGCGCAGCCTGCTGCAGCTGGAGCAACAGGGCGGCAAAGCCTTCTTCGGCGAACCGGCCCTGCGACTGGAGGACATGATCCGCACCGGCCTGGACGGCCGCGGCCAGGTCAATGTGCTGGCGGCCGACCGGCTGATGTCCAGCCCGCGCCTGTATGCCGCCTTCCTGCTGTGGCTGATGTCGGAGCTGTTCGAACAGCTTCCCGAGATCGGTGACCCGGACAAGCCGCGCCTCGTCTTCTTCTTCGACGAGGCCCACCTGCTGTTCAACGACGCCCCTCGGGCCCTGCAGGAAAAGGTCGAGCAGGTGGTGCGGCTGATCCGCTCCAAGGGCGTCGGGGTCTATTTCGTCACCCAGAACCCGGCCGACATCCCCGACAGCGTGCTGGGCCAGCTGGGCAACCGTATCCAGCACGCGCTGCGGGCCTATACGCCCGCCGACCAGCGCGGGCTGAAGGCGGCCTCGGAGAGTTTCCGGCCCAATCCGGCGTTTGACACGGCCGAGGCCATCCAGAGCCTGGGGGTCGGCGAGGCCCTGGTCTCGACCCTGAACGAGAAGGGGGCCCCGAAGGTGGTGGCCCGCACCCTGATCCGGCCGCCGGACTCGCGCCTGGGCCCGGCGACCGAGGCCGAGCGGGCCGCGGTTATGACCCGGAGCCCGGTGCGCGGCGTCTATGACCAGCTGGTCGACCGCGAGTCGGCCGAGGAGATCCTGGCCGCCCGGCACGCCGCCACCGACGAGGCCGCCGCTGAGGCGGCTGCCCTGGAGGCCAAAGCCAAGGCCGAGGCTGCCGCCGCAAAGACCGCGGACAAGACCGAAGCCGCCGCCGAGAAGGCGGACCGGGCCCGGGCCCGCGCCGCTCCCAAGGCCCGGCGCTCGACCCGACAGTCGCCGATGGAGGCGCTGACCAAATCGATGCTGCGCACGGCCGGCTCGACCCTGACCCGCGAACTGCTGCGTGGGGTGCTGGGCGGCTTGAAGCGACGCTAGGTTCTGTGACGACGGAGCCAATGCCCTCCCCGGGCTCAGTTTACCTGTCCCCGGAGTCCCCACGCTTGCGCGGGACCAGACGCCACATGCGCAGCGGATGGCGCACGGCCCCCGCCTCGGCCCCGGCGGACTCACCACGGCCCATATAGAGGTCGGCGCGGACCGGGCCGCGAATGGCCGAGCCGGTGTCCAGTGCCACCACCGCCCCCTGATAGCTGCCGCGGGCCCCCCGCAGATTACCGCCGTCAGCGCTGAGCCAGACGAGGTCGCCGTAGCGCCAGTGGGCCGGGTCGACGGCGATAGCGCGGCGGGCGGGCAGGGCAATGCCGGCGGCCCCGGCCGGGTCACCGCCATCATCAGGGTCGAGCCGGAAAAAGATGTACCGGGGATTCAGGGCCATGACCGCGCGGGCCTCGGCCCCGCGGTGGGCAGCCAGCCAGGCCCGGATGGCGTCGCCCGAGGTGCCGTTGGGCGGCAACAGGCCGTCACGGGCCATCGGCCGGGCGATGCCGACGAACGGAGCCCCGTTATCACCGGCATAGGCCAGCCGGGCCTGACTGCCGTCAGCAAAGGTCAGATAGCCAGACCCCTGAATCTGCAGAAAAAACAGGTCCTCGGCCCGCATCCAGGCGAGCGGGGCAACCGGCATAGCTGCCTCGATCACCGCGCGCTCGGGATAGGGGCCGGTGGAGCCATCGGCCTGCCGCTGCATAGCCTGGCCGTCCCGGCGCACCAGATCGGCGGGCACGCCCAGCACCGGGGCGTCAAATTCGGCATCAGGCTGACGCCGGGCCTCATATTCCGGTGCGAAATAGGCGGTCAGCAGGCCGGGAGACCCGTCATCGGCCCGGGCTGGAATGGCGACAAAGCCGGTCTCGAGAAAGGCGCGGGCGTCGGACGGGGAGACGGGGCCATGGGCAAGGGTTCGGGCCTGAGCGCACAGGGTCCGGGCAGCCGGGTCACGGGCGACGCCGCAGCCGGTACGCCAGGCGTTGAAGGCCGCCAGATGATCCTCATGATCCCAACCGGGCAGGGCCGTAAGGGCCAGACCGGTCGCGGTTGCGCCCCCGGTCGCGACCTCGGGTGCCGGACCGACGGGGACGGCCGGAACGGACACGGGGGCGGCGGGCCCGCTCACCGGCGTGGTGGCGCAGGCCGAAAGCGCCAGAACCGCGATCAGAACCGCGGCGGCGGCCCCCCGGCGCGACGCAGACACGGGCCGTCCACTCACGCGCTGGCGGGTTCGACCCGGGCCAGCACCCAGTTCGGATCATTGGCCCCGAGCAAACGCTCGAAAGTCCATTGTTCGGCGGTACGCCGTTCCTCGACCCGTTCCTCGCCACCGGCCGGCGTCAGCCGGTTACGCAATTCAGCGAGAAAGCGAACCCGGGCCACAGCACGGTCACCCTCGACCGTCGCCAATTCCAGGTCCGCGCGGGGTGGATGAATGAATTCCGATTGTTCGACATCACCGCGCGCCTCGCGCGCCGAAATACCGGCCTCGAACGACTCCATCACGCGAGACGTCAGCAGAGGTTTCAGCGTTTCCCGCTCGCCGGCAGCATAGGCGCGCACGATCGATTCATGCGCTTGCCGCGCGCCCTCCAGAAAGCGCGACGGGTCGAAGGCGGGGTCGCGGGCCTTAAGACCCGAAATCGCGGCGGCTGTGACCGCGTCCAGCGCCGGCGTACGCGACGCGGTTTCGGGCGGAGTCGCCGCCACAGGAGTCGCAGCGGCGGCCCGGGCATTGTCCTCGGGCTGCCGACCGACCTTCTTGCCCAGGACGTTATAGAGCTGGAACAGCACAAACAGTGCGATCACGGCGAAGATGACGAGCGGAAGATTCACCGGACGGGGCATCCTTAAACTGGCACCCGAAAATTCGGACAGGGCGCTGAAACTGACGATTACGGACTGATATGGGGTGTTGCAAGGCACACTGCACCCCTTGGCGACATTGACCCGGCCACTCGAGGCCGCCCCGGTCAGATATCAGTGTCAGGTGTCCATCGTTGCCGCAGGGGGTCTGACCGTGCTAGTCGCCGCGCCTTCACCGCAGGCCTGATCGCCTGTTCCGGCTTTCTTTCTCGAAACCACGGCACCCCGTTCATGACCGATTCCCCTCCTACCGCCGACACTCCCGATGCCGACACCACGAACCCCGAGACGAATGGCTCCCTGGCCGCCCCGACCGGCCCGACCGGCCCCGGCTTCCGCATCCTGGCCCAGTATGTTCGCGACATGTCATTCGAGAACCCCAAAGCCCCCGACAGCCTGCGCGTCGAAGGCAAGCCGGCCATCGATCTGGGCGTCGAGATGAATGCCCAGGGCCGTCAGGACGGCCTGTTCGAGGTCGAGCTGAAACTGTCGATCAAGGCCTCGACCGACGCCATGACCATGTTCCAGATCGAACTGCAGTACGGCGGTCTGTTCGCCCTGCACGGTGTTGAGGAAAAGGACATCGAGCCGATGCTGCTGATCGAATGCCCGCGCTATCTGTTCCCCTTCGCCCGCGAGATTATCGCCGGAGCCACGGCCGATGGCGGCTTCTATCCGCCGTTCATGATGGACCCGATCGATTTTGCGACCATCTATGCATCCCGGAAACAGGACGTCGCCCGCGGCGCTCCCGTCGGCCAGGCCTGAATCTCTTTCAGAGCCGATCCGGAAAGGGCGTTCGTCAGTCGACGGACGCCTTTTCCATGTCCAGACCATAGCCGGCCCAGAGGGACTGATCCTTCAGCACGGCCCCGAGAAAGGCCCGGTGCGCGGCCCGCTCGTCAGCGGTTGACCGGGGAGTCAACGGCCGGGGCCGGGCCGCATGCCCGCCGGACGCCATAAAGGCTGCGGTCGCCGCCACCGCCGTGGTGCGGCCGCTGCTGAGATCCAGCACCCGCTCCTTGCCGCCCTTCAACTCCAGATACACTTCGGCCAGCAGCCGGGCGTCGATCAGGGCTCCGTGCAGACTGCGTTCGGCCAGCGATATCTTGAACCGGCGGCACAGGGCATCGAGCGAATTGCCCATGCCGGGAAAGCGTTTCTGGGCCAGCTTCAGGGTGTCGACCCAGCGCGCTTCTTCGAGCACCGGCTGACCGCACAGGGTCATTTCGTGGTTGATGAACCCCCGGTCGAAGGCGGCGTTATGGGCCACGACCGGCGCATCGCCGATGAAGGCCATCAGGTCGGCGGTGATGTCGCGGAATTTGGGAGCATTGCGAACCTGTTCGTCCGTAATGCCGTGCACCCGGATCGCATCGGGATCGATCAACCGTTCCGGATGGACCAGACGGTGAAAGGTGCGGCCGGTCGGCAGCAGGTCCTCGATCTCGATACAACCGACCTCGATGAGCCGGTGGCCCTGACGCGGATCCAGTCCGGTGGTTTCGGTGTCGAGGACGATTTCGCGGGCCATGCTCCTTAATGGGGCGGTTTGGTCGTGTCCGGAAGACCCCGACGCGGCGCAGACCAGCCCGGGGCCAGGACTGTCCCCACGATTTCCCCCACCCGGACCCGGGCCGGGTCCAGCCCATGACCGGTATCGATGACGAAATCGGCCCGATGGCGCTTGTCCGCGTCCAGCATCTGGCGAGCGAGAATGGCGTCCAGTCGGGCAGGAGTCATGCCGGGCCGGGCCAGCACCCTTTGTCTCTGAATGTCGGCATCAGCGGTGACCACGACCACGGCGTCGACCGCCGCATTCCCGCCGGTTTCATACAGAAGGGGGATGTCGAGCACGGCCAGCTTCACACCCTGCGCCGCTGCCGCGGCCAGGGTCTCCAGCCGGCCGGCCAGAACCAGGGGATGGACGATGGCTTCCAGTCGGGCGAAGGCAGCGGGATCATCGCCCAGCGCCGCCGCCAGCCGGGCCCGGTCCACGGCCCCGTCGATCACCACCCCGGGAAAGGCCGCGCCGACCGGGCCGACGGCGACCCCGCCGGATGCATAGAGATCATGCACGGCGTCATCGGCGCTCCACACCAGGGCTCCTTCATCGGCGAACATGGCCGCCGTGGTCGACTTGCCCATGCCAATCGATCCGGTCAGGCCGAGAACGATCATCATGCGACCTCATCGAGGGCTGCAAGCGCCAGACAGCGCACATCGACCGCAGGCGGCTCCATATCGAACAGGGCCCGAAACGACGGCCGGGCCTGACCGATCAACATGGCCAGACCGTCGACCACCGTCAGACCCCGGGCGCGTCCGGCAACGAGGAAAGGGGTCGTCAGCGGGCGATAGGTCATATCCATCAGTACCGCGTCATCGCGCAGAACGGACAGGTCAATGTCCGGCGCGACACTCAGGGCATTGACCACCAGAATCGCCTGCTCCAGCGCGGCCGGACCGGCGACCGTGGCTCCGAGCTCAGCCACCAGCCCCTCGGCCCGGGCCCGGGTCCGGTTCAGCACCGAGACTCCGGCTCCTGCCGCCATCAGGGCCGCGACCGCCGCCCGCGCGGCCCCGCCGGCCCCAAGGACCACAACAGTCTGGTTGCGCACATCAAGATCCGGAGCCTGTTCAGCCAAAGCCGCCATCAGACCGGTGCCGTCGGTGCTGTCGGCCGTTATCCGGCCGTCGACGAACAGCAACAGATTGGCCGAACCACAGATCCGGGCCGTCGCCGTGGCGGTGTCAGCCATAGCCAGGGCCTCGGCCTTGAACGGCGCGGTGACATTGAGGCCGCGCAGCTCTCCCCGTCGTCCTCGCTCGATCAGGGCCCGAAAGCCCTCAACGTCAGGAGGATCGTATCGGTCATAAACGGCATCAAGACCGGTCGCCCGGATCCAGGCTCCATGGATCAGGGGACTGAGCGAATGAGCGACTGGCTGGCCGGCGACCCCGGTCGCGACGGTCACGTCACCAGCACCCCGGCCCGGCGCAATTCGGTCAGAACCGGCCACAGCGGCAGGCCCAGAACGGTGAAATAGTCACCGTCGACAACCTCGAACAACTGCGCACCCATGCCCTCGAGTCGGTAGGATCCGACGCAACCCAGTAAGGCCTCGCCCTCGGTTGCCAGATAGGCGTCAAGAAAGGCGTCGGAAAAATCACGCATGGTCAGGGTCACCGTATCAACCCCGGACCAGACCAGCTGGCCGCCACGGGCCAAGGCGGCCCCGGAATGGAGTCGATGGGAACGACCACGCATGGCCGTCAGCCGCTCACGCGCCGCAGACAGGGACGGAGCCTTGGACACCAGACCGCCGTCGAATTCCAGGGTCTGGTCACCGCCCAAAACCCAGGCGTCGGGATCATGGCGCGACACGGCCAATGCCTTGGCCCGGGCCAGTTCCGTGGCCAGTTCAGCCGGGTCGACATGGGGCAGGGAGGCCTTGATCGCCGGTTCGTCGACGTCGGCGGCCTGGACGACAAAGGTCACCCCGGCCCCGGCCAGCATGGTCCGGCGCGCCGCACTGGCCGAGGCCAGGATCAGTCGCTCACCCCGCCCGGCCGTCACCAGCTGGCTCCGGCGCGCCGGGTGCGACGTTCGCTGACCATATTGATGATGGCAGCAGCAGTTTCCTCGACCGAGCGTCGGGTCACGTCGATGACCGGCCAGCCACGGCGTTCAAAGGCGCGCCGGGCCTTAACGGTCTCGTCGCGGACAGCCTCACGATCGACATAGGCGGACGTCCGGCCAGCGTTCAGCCCGTCCATCCGGTTCTTGCGGATCTGCACCAGCCGGTCCGGCGAGACAGTCAGACCGATGATCAGGGGATTCTTCAGCCCGGCCAGACGTTCACCGTCCTCCTGACCCGGCACCAACGGGACATTGGCGGCACGAATGCCGCGATGAGCCAGATAGATACAGGTCGGGGTCTTGGAGGTGCGACTGACGCCACACAGGACCACATCGGCTCCTTCCAGCTGTTCAGCCGTGCCCTGGCCATCATCATGGGCCATCGCGAAATCAAGGGCCGAAATCCGGTTGAAATATTCATAGTCCAGCGTGTGCTGGGCTCCGACCCGGGTCGACAGGGCCGCACCGAGATAGCGCGAGAGGGCCCCAACCAGCGGATCCAGCGCCCCGATCTGAGGCATGTCGAGTCGACGGCAGCCGTCTTCAAGCTGTTGTCGCAACTCACGATCAACCAGAGTGTGCAGCACGACTCCGGGGGCGTCAGCGATCTCTTCCAACACCCGATCCATCTGACGGGGTGAGCGCACCAGGGCATAAATGTGCTCAATCGGAATGACGCCGTCGAAACGGGCTGTCACCGCCTTGGCCATGGCATTCAGCGTCTCGCCGGTAGAGTCCGAGACCAGATGCACATGAAAATAGGTGGCCAGTCGCGAGGATCCAGGAATGCGGGCGGGGTTCATCGGCGATCTCGCGTCATTCCGGGTTCATCAGGCAAAGACTCCTGGGGGCGAAAGCGTGTGCGACTGTGTGTGCGCGACCACAGCCAGGGCAGGAAAACCTATAGCCGGACCAGACCCGGGCGGCGAGCGGGGATGACACGGGACGACGACAGCACTGTCCCTTCCGATCATCCCCCGGACAAAAGGTGGGACCACGAGACATGTGGACAGGCTTAACAAAACCTTAACGTCCCACGCCGTCATCCCGGGGCCGGAACTGCTGGAGGACCCGCTCCGTTAAGGTTTTGTTAAGCTTATCCCCGCTCTCAACAGGCCCGAATGCGGTCGATCCCTGCCCGCTTCCGGTCCGGGGAAAAGCCTGAAAAAGAGACGAGACTCTCGGGTCTTATCCCCGTCGTCCCCGGTCCAACCTCCTACCTCCATTCCTTTTCAATTCTTTTATTAAAAGGGTTGGGAAGGCCGAGGCTTGAGCGAAACCGGCCCGGCCCGTAAAGCCCGATGCATGACGAGCCCCATGCTTCTTCGTGTCCTCGACGGTGAGACGACCGCCCGGCCTCCGGTCTGGTTTATGCGCCAGGCCGGTCGGTATTTGCCGGAATACCGGGCGCTGCGGGCAACGACGCCGGATTTCATCTCCTTTTGCCTGACGCCCGAAAAGGCGGCCGAGGCGACCCTGCAACCGATGCGGCGGTTCGGCTTTGATGCAGCCATCGTCTTCGCGGACATATTGCTGATCCCCCGGGCCCTTGGCCAGGAGGTCTGGTTTGAGGCCGGCGAAGGCCCGCGGCTGGGAGCGATGCCGTCGATTGAATCCATGCGTGACCGGGCTGAAGGAGCCGGAGAGGCGCTGAAGGAGGTGGGCCAGACCCTGTCTCTGGTGCGCGCGACGCTGGATGCGGACAAGGCGCTGATCGGCTTTGCTGGAGCCCCGTGGACGGTGGCCACCTATATGCTGGACGGGGTGGCGCGCAGCATCGGCAAGGGTGAGCGGGCCACAGCCCGAACCTATGCCTATGCCGAACCGGACAAGGTTGATGCCTTGCTGGCGGTACTGGTCGAGGCTACGGCCCATTATCTGAAGATGCAGGCCGACGCCGGGGCCCAGGTGTTGAAGATCTTCGAGAGTTGGGCGGAGGGCCTGCCGGAAGACCTGTTCGAGCGGCTGGTGCTGGGACCGCATCAGGCCCTGGTACGGCGAGTGCGTGAGCTGGGGGTGACCGTGCCCCTGATCGGCTTCCCACGTGGCTCGGCGGCGCTGGCTGAGCGCTATGCGCGCGAGACTGATTTCCAGGCGGTGGCGCTGGATACAGCCTGTCCACTCGAGGTCGGATGTCGGGTCCAGGTCATTCGGCCGATCCAGGGCGCGCTGGATCCCTTGTTGCTGCGGGTTGGGGGTGAGGCCCTGGACCGGCGGGTCGATCAGCTACTGGAGGTCTGGGGCCAGGGACCATGGATTTTCAATCTCGGCCACGGCATTCTGCCGGATGTGCCGATCGCGCATGTCGAACAGGTGCTGAGGCGGATCGGGGCCCAATGACCAGCGAGAGCGGACGGCGTATTGCGGTGGTGGTGTTCAACCTCGGCGGACCGGATCGCCGGGCCACGGTAAAGCCGTTCCTGTTCAACCTGTTCAACGACAAGGCCATCATCGGCCTGCCGGCCCCGCTACGGACCTTTCTGGCCTGGCTGATTTCATCGCGGCGGGAAAAGCCGGCCCAGGCCAATTATGCGCTGATGGGTGAAAAGTGGAACGGGGGATCGCCGCTGTTGCCGCAGACACTGGAACAGACGGCGGCGCTCGAGACGACCCTGACCGAACGGCTGCCGGGCGATACGGTGCGGGTATTTACCGCCATGCGCTACTGGCATCCGATGACGGCCGAGACCGCGACCCGGGTCGCGGCCTGGGACCCGGATGAGCTGGTGTTGCTACCGCTGTATCCGCAGTTTTCGACCACGACGACCGGATCATCGCTGAAGGCCTGGAGCGATACCTATCGCGGACCAGGGGTGGCGCACACTGTCTGTTGCTATCCGCAGGCCCCGGGCTGGGTCGAGACCCAGGCGGCGAGTGTGCGCACCCTGCTGGACCAGGCCGGTGACCGGCCGATGCGGGTGCTGTTTTCGGCCCACGGCATTCCCGCGCGTCTGGTGACGAAGAAGGGTGATCCCTATCAGGCCCAGATTGAGGCCGGTTGTGCCGCCATTGCGGCGCATGCGGGACTGGAAGACTGGGCCATCTGCTACCAGAGCCGGGTCGGGCCGATGAAATGGCTGGGGCCGTCAACGCCTGAGGCCATCTGTCAGGCGGCTGTGGACGGGGTCGGGGTGGTGGTGACGCCGGTTGCCTTTGTCTCCGAACATATCGAGACCCTGGTCGAGCTGGACATCGAATACGCCGAACTGGCCGAACAGCTGGGGGTTCGTCCCTATCTGCGAGTGGCGACAGTCGGGGTGGCACCGGCCTTCATCGACAGTCTGGCCGATGCGGCGGTCGAGGCCCTGGACCGGACCGGACCGGCCTCGTTCGGACCCGGCTGCCGGGGCGACTGGACGGCCTGTCCCTGTCAAACAAGCCGGAGAGCGGCATGAACGCCTATGATCTGGCCCGGGGCCTGCACATTCTGGCGGTGATCGCCTGGATGGCGGGGATGCTGTTCCTGCCGCGTCTGTACGCCTATGACGCCGAACAGGCCGACAAGGCCGAACCGCTGCGTTCGGAGATGCAAGGCCTGCTGCGTCAGTGGCAGACGCGGTTGCTGCGCATCATTGTCAACCCGGCCATGATTATGGCCTTCGTCTTCGGCGGCTGGTTGATCTGGCTGGACGGGGTGGCCCGGGGCTGGGGCTTTCTGCTGGAGCCGTGGATGATGACGAAATTGGCCGGGGTCGTGGCCCTGTCGGCCTGGCATGGCTTTCTGGCGAGTGAGCGTAAACGGATTGCGGCCGGAATTTCGACCCGCAGCAGCCGTTTCTGGCGCATGACTAATGAAATCCCCTTTATCATCGCCGTGATCATGGTGCTGTCGGTGACGACTGAATGGCGACTGTAGGCCGTCCCGCTTGACCTGACCGGGCCGGCGTGGTTTCGCTGGCGACGAGCCGTTCCACAATTGTCCGGAACGGTCCCTCTCTTCAGTGACGCCCGCGGCCCTGCCTCGGGGAAGACCCGTCGCTCCTCCTTCCGGCCGCGAGGCCAGACATCGCCAAGCCCGCCCCGATCTCGCTTCCGGCGGGAAATCGCGGTCGCGCGCAGACCTGTAAGATCATGACCGACCAGACCGATACGCCCGAGACCGAAACGCTTGTCGAGACTCCGGAGGTCGAGGCCCCGGATGTCGACAACCACGGCGTCCGCGAGGTTTCGGCCGCCGACCTACCCATGGTCGATCAGGAGTCGGACGACGACGATGACGATGACGACGGTGAGTCGATCGTGCCCAACGGCCGCATCACCCTGCAGGAGCTGAACGACAAGACCCCGGCCGACCTGGTCGCCTTTGCCGAACAGCTGGAGATCGAGAACGCCTCCAACCTGCGCAAACAGGACCTGCTGTTCGCCATCCTGAAGACGCTAGCTGACGAAGAGGTCGAGATCATCGCCTCGGGCGTGCTGGAGATCCTGCCGGACGGGTTCGGCTTCCTGCGTAGTCCGGACGCCAATTATCTTCCGGGTCCGGACGATATCTATGTGTCGCCGTCGCAGATTCGCCGTTTCGGCCTGCGCTCGGGCGATACGGTGCACGGGGCCGTGCGTGGCCCGCGCGAGGGCGAGCGCTATTTTGCCCTGCTCAAGGTCGACACCATCAATCTCGAGGACCCGGAGACGGTCCGCACCAAGGTCCTGTTCGACAATCTGACGCCGCTCTATCCCGACGAGCGCTTCAACATGGAGATCCAGGACCCGACGCTGAAGGATCGCTCGGGTCGGGTGATTGATATCGTCGCGCCGCTGGGCAAGGGTCAGCGGTGTCTGATCGTGGCTCCGCCGCGGGTCGGCAAGACGGTGATGCTGCAAAACATCGCCAAGTCGATCGAAAAGAACCATCCGGAAGTCTTCCTGATCGTGCTGCTGATCGACGAGCGTCCGGAAGAGGTCACCGACATGCAGCGCACGGTGAAGGGTGAGGTCATCGCCTCGACCTTCGACGAGCCGGCGACCCGGCACGTGGCTGTGGCCGAGATGGTCATCGAAAAAGCCAAACGTCTGGTCGAGCACAAGCGTGATGTGGTCATACTTCTCGATTCGATCACCCGCCTGGGTCGGGCCTACAACGCGACCGTGCCGTCGTCGGGCAAGGTCCTGACCGGGGGTGTCGACGCCAATGCCCTGCAGCGGCCGAAACGCTTCTTCGGTGCGGCGCGTAACGTCGAACAGGGCGGCAGCCTGACCATCATCGCGACGGCCCTGATCGATACCGGCAGCCGGATGGACGAGGTCATCTTCGAAGAGTTCAAGGGCACCGGCAACTCCGAGATCGTGCTGGACCGCAAGGTCGCCGACAAGCGGATCTTCCCGGCCATCGATGTGCTGAAGTCCGGCACTCGCAAGGAAGAGCTGATCACGCCGAAGGATCAGCTGGCCAAGACCTATGTGCTGCGCCGTATCCTCAATCCGATGGGGCCGCAGGACGCGATCGAATTCCTGCTCGACAAGATGCGTCAGTCCAAGAACAACAGCGACTTCTTCCAGTCGATGAACACCTGATCCGGACCCGGACGGATCCTTGTTTCACGTGAAACGGAGCCAGAGGCGATGAAGGTCACAATCGAGGTCGACTGCGAACCGGCCGAGGCCCGGGCCTTTCTGGGCTTGCCCGACGTCGAGCCACTGAACGCTCATATGGTCGCGGAGATGCAGCGGCGCATGGACGAGAACATGGCGGCGATGAAGCCCGAAGAACTGATGAAAAACTGGACCAGTTTCGGCATGCAGGCCCAGGACCAGTTCCGCAAGCTGATGGAAACGGCGGCGGGCGGCGCGACGAAATAAACCGTCTCCTCCCCACGTCGTAGGGAGGTGGCGCGGCGCGTCAGCGACGTGACGGAGGGGTTTGTCGATCGCGGACGGGGTCGCCCTGACCCCTCCACCGCTTCGCGGTCCCCCTCCCCATCGCTGCGAGATAGGGAGGAGACCCCTTTGACAATCGACACCATCTTTGCCCTGGCGACTGCGCCGGGACGCGGGGCCATCGCCATCCTGCGGCTGTCCGGCCCCGGCGTAGATGCGGCCTTGACGGCTCTCGGGGCCGGGGGGTTGACGCCCCGGATGGCCAGTCTGCGGACCCTTGTCCATGACGGCGAGGCTCTGGATCAGGCGCTGGTGCTACGATTTCCAGGACCGGCCAGCTATACGGGCGAGGATTGCGCTGAACTGCATCTGCACGGGGGGCGCGCCGTGGTCGAGGCCGTGTCCCTGGCCTTGTTGGCCCTGGGGTTGCGTCCGGCCGAACCGGGTGAATTTACTCGTCGGGCCTTCGAGCACGGCCGGATGGATCTGGCCCAGGCCGAGGCCGTGGCCGATCTGATCGATGCCGAGACCGGTCGCCAGCGGGCCCAGGCCCTGGGCCAGCTGGACGGTGCCCTGTCCCGAACCTATGCCGGGTTCCGACGCGACCTGCTTGAGGCGCTGGCGCTGGTCGAGGCCGAGATCGACTTTCCCGACGAAGAGATCCCCGACAACCTGTCGCACCAGGCCGGACCGGTACTGGACCGGCTGATTGGCGAACTGAAGACGGCTCTGTCCGACGCTGACCGGGGGCAGAGGGTGCGCGACGGCTATCGCATCGTGCTGATCGGGGAGACCAATGCCGGCAAGAGCTCGCTGTTCAATGCCCTGGTGGCGCGTGAGGCGGCCATCGTCACCGCGATCGCCGGCACGACGCGCGATGTGCTGGATGCCGAACTGGTCATCAACGGCTATGCCGTGACCTTGTCGGACACGGCCGGCCTGCGCGACAGTCTCGATGTTGTCGAGATCGAGGGTGTGCGGCGGGCCCGGGCCCGGGCCGAGACCGCTGACCTGCGCCTGTGGGTGCGGGCTCCCGGAGACGCACCGGGGTCCGCCGCCGAGGTCTTCCGGCCGGGAGACTTGAAGGTGCTGACCAAGGCGGATCTGGGCCCGCTAGCCGTGACCGGTGCGGACGAGGTGGTGGTCAGTACGGTGAGCGGTGAGGGACTGGCCAGCCTGCATGACCGGATCGCCGCGCGGCTGGAAGCGGACCTGGCCGGATCGGACTTCCCGGCGGTGACCCGAGAGCGCCATCGGCGACGACTCGATGAGGCGTTGGCGGCGGTCGAGGCGGCCCGGACGGCCCTGGATCGGGGGCCGGAACAGACGGCCGACGACCTGCGCCGGGCGGCCCGGGGGCTAGGTCGGGTGACCGGGGCGATCGGGGTCGAGGACATCCTCGGCGAGGTCTTCGCCAGTTTCTGTATCGGCAAATAGGGTTTCACGTGAAACACCGCGATGGTGGCGTCGGGCGGGCTTTTCCCCTATGTCCCGGGCATGAGCCTGAACTACGACGTCATTGTTATCGGAGGCGGTCACGCCGGCTGTGAAGCTGCGGCGGCGTCTGCGCGCGCCGGGGCCACGACCCTTCTGCTGACCCAGAAGCTGGAGACGGTCGGCGAGATGTCGTGCAACCCGGCCATCGGTGGTCTGGGCAAGGGCCATCTGGTGCGTGAGATCGACGCCATGGACGGGATCATGGGCCGACTGGCTGATGTCTCGGGGATCCAGTTCCGCCTGTTGAACCGCTCGCGCGGCGCGGCGGTGCGCGGGCCGCGTAGCCAGATCGATCGCCGGCTTTATCGCGAGGCCATGCAGATCGAACTGGCCGGAACGACCAACCTGACCCTGATGGCCGGAACGGCCGAGACGCTGATCCTCGACGGGAAACGGGTCGTGGGCGTGGTGACCGGTGACGGCCGCACACTGCGGGCCGGGGCCGTGGTGCTGACCACAGGGACCTTCCTCAACGGGGTCATCCATCGTGGCGACGAGCGGATTCCGGCCGGGCGTGACGGGGAGGCTCCCTCGACCGGACTGGCCGCCGACCTGTACGGGGCCGGACTGCAGATGGGGCGGTTGAAGACCGGGACGCCGCCGCGGCTGGACGGACGTACCATCGCCTGGGACCAGCTGGAGATGCAGGCAGCCGACGCGACGCCGGTGCCCTTTTCCTTCCTGACCGAGCAAATCACCGTGCCGCAGATCGCCTGCGGCATCACACACACCACGGAAGAGACCCATCGGATCATCACTGAAAACCTCGGCGAGAGCGCCGTCTATGGCGGGCACCTGACCGGAAGGGGTCCGCGCTATTGTCCGTCGATTGAGGACAAGGTGGTGCGGTTTGCCGACAAGACCAGCCATCAGGTGTTTCTTGAGCCCGAGGGCCTCGATGATCCGGCCGTCTATCCCAACGGCATCTCGACCTCGGTGTCGCCGGCGACCCAGTCGGCCTTCCTGCGCACGATGCCGGGGCTGGAGGCGGTCGAGGTGTTCCGCTTCGGCTATGCGATCGAATACGACTATGTCGATCCGCGGGAACTGACGCCTGCTCTCGAGGTCAAGCGCCGGCCGGGTCTGTATCTGGCCGGTCAGATCAACGGCACCACGGGCTATGAGGAGGCCGGGGCCCAGGGTCTGATCGCCGGGCTCAACGCCGCCCGCGCCGCGGCCGGATCCGAACCAGTCATGCTGGGGCGGGACCAGGCCTATATCGGGGTGATGATCGACGATCTGGTGACGCGCGGGGTGACCGAGCCCTATCGGATGTTCACCAGTCGCGCCGAATACCGGCTGACCTTGCGGGCCGACAACGCTGATCAGCGGTTGACGCCACTGGCCATCGCCGCCGGTATCGTATCGCTGGAACGTCAGCGGCAGTTTACGATCAAGGCGACCCAGCTGGCGGCCGCGACGACCCTGGCCCGGGATACCCGCTTCACCCCGAAAGAGGCCGGAGCGCTGGGTTTGAGCGTCAATGCCGACGGCCAGCGCCGCTCGATGCGCGATCTGCTCGGCTATCCCGATGTCGACCTGAGCCATTTCGAAACCGCCTTTCCGGCTATTTCCAGCTGGAGTCCGGCGGTGCGCGAACAGATCGAGATCGACGCCGGCTATGCCGGCTATCTCGACCGCCAGGCGGCCGAGGCCGTGGCCCTGCGTCGCGAGGAAGATCTGCAGGTGCCGTCGGATCTGGATTATGCGGCGATCGGCGGCCTGTCGCATGAGGTGCGCGAGAAGCTGTCGCTGGTGCGGCCTCAGACGCTTGGTCAGGCCGGCCGGATCGAGGGTGTGACCCCCGGGGCGCTGACGGCCTTGCTGTCGCATGTGAAGAAGCGCCGGTCGGATTCCGTTGCGACGGTCGACACCTGATGACTCTGGCCATGCAGGAAACGACCGCAGCCAGCTTTCAGGCGGACAGCGGAGCCACGGCAGCACAGATGGCGGACCTCGACCGGTTCCGTGACTTGCTGACCGAGGCCAATGCGGTGATGAACCTGGTCGGCCCCGGCAGCTTGCCGGAGTTCTGGAGTCGGCATGTGCTGGACTCGGCGCAATTGTTGGCGCTGGCCCCTGAGGCCCTGACCTGGGCCGACCTCGGGGCCGGGGCCGGATTTCCCGGGGTGGTGCTGGCCATTCTGCTGAAGGGTCAGCCCGGGGCCCATGTCTGGCTGATCGATAGTCTCGGCAAACGCTGTCGCTTTCTGGAGACCGTGGTCACGTCGCTGGACCTGCCGGCGACGGTGATCAACGGCCGGGCCGAGACCCAGGCCCTGAACGTCGATGTGGTCACGGCCCGGGCCTTGGCACCGCTGGATAGCTTGCTGGGTTATGCACAACCCTACTTCAAGCGTGGCGCGAAAGGCCTGTTCCTCAAGGGAGAGAAGGCCGAAGCTGAAATCGCCGCCGCCCGGGCCAACTGGCGTTTCGATGCCGAGCTGTCGCAGTCGCGCAGCGATACCCGCGGTCGTATTGTTCAAGTCCGGAGTCTTCGCCGTGTCCCCTGAAGCCGTGATTGACCGCAAGACCCGGGTTCTGGCCGTGTCCAACCAGAAGGGCGGGGTCGGCAAGACCACGACTGCCATCAATCTGGGCACGGCCCTGGCCGCGATCGGCGAGAGGGTGCTGATCGTCGACCTCGACCCGCAGGGCAATGCCTCGACGGGCCTCGGCGTTTCACGTGAAACGCGCCGGGTCACCATCTATGACGTGATCGTCGACGGGCGTGCCGTCGACGAGGCTGCGGTCCAGACCTCGGTGCCGGGCCTGTTTATCGTTCCCGCCGACAGCGACATGTCGGGGGTGGAGATTGAACTCAGCCAGGCCGACCGCCGCTCCTATCGTCTGCGCGATGCGCTGGAGGCCCAGGGGGGCGGGGGCCATACCCGGTATGACTATGTGCTGATCGACTGCCCGCCGTCGCTGAACCTGCTGACGCTGAACGCGATGGCCGCGGCCGATGCGGTGCTGGTGCCGTTGCAGTGCGAGTTCTTCGCCCTCGAGGGCCTGACCCAGCTGATGAAGACCGTCGACATGGTGCGTCAGAGTCTGAACCCGACACTGGAGATCCAGGGGCTGGTCCTGACCATGTACGATCGCCGCAGTTCACTGTCGGGGCAGGTCGCCAGCGATGTGCGGGCCCATTTCGGCGACAAGGTCTATGAGGCGGTGATCCCGCGCAACGTCCGGGTGGCCGAGGCCCCGTCGTTCGGCAAGCCCGCCCTGATCTATGATCTGCACTGCGCCGGCAGCCAGGCCTATCTGCGGCTGGCGCGCGAGGTTGTGATGCGTGAACGCCAGCGTCGGCTCCAGGCCGCCTGAGCCCCCTGAACAGAACGGAACAGCTGAAGTGTCAGAACGTCAAAGAGGATTGGGTCGCGGCCTGTCGGCCCTGCTGGGTGAACAGATCGTCGATACGGTGTCGGTCGTCGGTGGATCGATGCCGGGTGGCGTGGCCATGGCCCCGATCGAGAGCCTGCGGCCCAACCCGGACCAGCCACGCAAGATGTTCGATCTGAACGAGCTGGAGGAGCTGGCCACGTCGATCCGTGACAAGGGTGTGCTGCAGCCGATTCTGGTGCGGACCCAGCCCGGGGTGGACGGTGTATGGCAGATCATCGCCGGCGAGCGCCGCTGGCGTGCGGCCCAACTGGCGCGTCTGGTCGAGGTGCCGGTGATCGAGCGCCAGATGGACGATCTGGAGGTGATGGAGGTGGCCATCATCGAGAATGTGCAGCGCACCGACCTCAATCCGCTGGAAGAGGCCAATGCCTATTCGCTGCTGATGGAGCGGTTCGGCCGCACCCAGGACGCTGTGGCCGGGATCGTGGGCAAGAGCCGCAGTCATGTGGCCAATACCCTGCGTCTGCTGCAGCTGCCGCTGGGCGTGCTCGAACATGTGATGGCGGGGCGTTTGTCGGCCGGTCATGCCCGGGCCCTGATCACCGCCCCGGACCCGGCCGTTCTGGCCGAACAGGTGCTGGAGCAGGGTCTCAATGTGCGCCAGACCGAGGCCCTGGCCCGCCGCGCGGCCGAGGGCCCCAAATCCGCGCCGGTGCGCCAGCCGCGTGTCGAGAGTGGATCCGCCGACGTTGCGGCCCTGGAACAGGACCTGGCCGACGCCCTGGGTTTGAAGGTGCAGCTGGTCGATCGTGGCGGCAAGGGCGAGCTGACCATCCGCTACGCCTCGCTGGAGCAGCTCGACGATCTGTGCCGACGGCTGATGCGGGGTTGATCCCGGCTGTGCTATGAAGGGTCCATGACCGACAAACCCGAGACGTCCGAAACCGCCGCCGAAGCCCTGAAGCGCGTGCTTGCCGCCAAGCGCGGGGCCGCGCCGGCGCACGCCGGACTGGACGGGGGCAAGACGGGGGAGCGTGTGATTGCGGCCAGGAACGCCGCCCTGGCCAAGCCGGCCTTCCGCAAGGCCTCGAAGCGGGGCTAGGTCATTTTTGTTTCAGGTCGATTCGACCTGAAACAGAAAAATGCCCCAACTTCAAACGGGAGCGAAATTTGAGCCGGGCCGGACCCTCGTCCAGCTCAACCGATTTCGCTTTAGAGCCCCAGCCGTCGCGCGCGGGCGGCGATTTCCAGCAACAGACGTTCGGCGATCAGACTGTCGGGGGATCCCGTGGTCTTGGTCGCCACATCGGCGACATTGATGCTGTCGAGCACCTTTTCGATGTCTTCCAGTCGCCAGTTGCGGGCCTGGCGCAGCAGTTCGCCTTCCTGTTTCCAGAACACCCCGGCGGCCTTGGCGGCCTCCCGGGCATTGGCCCCTCCAGCCTGAAGAACATTGATTCGACGCAGTTTTCCAAGGTGGATCGAAGCCTGACGTACGGCCATGACCGGGCTTTCACCTTCGGCCAGGGCGCGTCTGAGACCGGCCTGGGCCGGGCCGGGCCGGCCACCGAAGGCCTGGAGGGCGGCGTCCTGCAGCGAGGCGTCCGGTTCGACCCCGAGGTGGGCCTCCAGCTCCTCGACATCGATGGTGCGTCCGGATCCCGGGCCGATATAGAGAGCCAGGCGTTCGATTTCCTGACGCATCAGACCCCGTTCGCGCGGCAGGCTGCCGACGAAGCGGTCCAGCGCGTCTGATGTGAGGCCCACCTTGTCGGCGGCCAGGGCCTCGCGGGTCATGCGGGCGACGTCGCCGGTCTCGTCCTCGTAGCAGACGATCGCGGCGGCCCCCTTCGACGCCTCGGCGGCCTTGCGCAGGGCCGAGTCGCGCCCGAGGGCCCCGGCCTCGATCACCAGCATGGCATCGGGATTGTAGCCGTCGTCGGCGTGAATCTTGAGGGCCGCCGCCAGCATCTTGTCGATCGCGGCCTTTTCGGTGGACAGGCGAACCCGCACCAGACGGCGGCCGCCGATCATCGACAGGGCTGTCAGGGCCTCTTCCAGCCGGATCCCGTCTCCGTCGATGTCGCTGTCGGTCAGCAGGGTGACGTTGAAGGGGTCGTTCAGGTCCGGAGTCACGGTCCGGCACAGGGTCGTGGCCCGCTCACCGACGCCGGACCGGTCCTTGCCGTGGATCAGCACCGCCCGGATGGCCGGATCGGGTCGGCTCAGGAAGCGGTCGATCTCGGGTCGTTTGGACAGGATCACGGCTGCGGGGGCGTCCTCGACAGCGCGCGCAGCAGGTCGAGCCGGATCTGGCGCGCCAGGGCCGCGGCGGCACGGTCCTCGCCGTCCTGCTGGGCGGCGATGGCCGCATAGGGCTGGTCCGCGGCGGCATAGGTGGTGGTGACGGTTTCGGTTCCGCCCAGCGGCGTACCGCCGGACACCGGAGTCAGGGTCCAGGCCCCGCGCACGGTCAATTCATAGCGGGTGGCCGTATCGTCGACACGGCGGCCCAAGGGTCGGCGCGACTGCTCGACTGTGGTCTGCAGCCGCCACAGGGGCGGTCGGGCGGCGTCCCGGGCCAGGGCATCCTCGAGGTGTTCGCGCAGGCGGTAGCCGAGACGGGTGTCTTCGGTGGAGACGGCAATCCGTGACAGGCTGGACCCGGCACCGGCCTCGCCATACAGGGGCGTGAATCCGCATGCCGACAGGCTGGCGGCCAGCACGGTGAGGGCGAGCAGTCGCCGCATCAGCCGACGACCAGATTGACGATGCGATCCTGGACCACAATGACCTTCCTTACCGAGACGTTGTTGGCCGAAAGATAGGCCTGAACGGCGGTATTGGCGAGGGCCGCAGCCTCGACCGCGGCGCTGTCGGCCCCGCGCGGCATGGTGATCTCGCTGCGGCGCTTGCCGCTGATCTGGATTGGCAGGGCCAGTTCGTCATCGGCGGCCAGCGCCGGGTCCCACAGTGGCCAGGGGGCGTCGAGCACCAGGCCGGTCTCACCCAGCCGGGCCCAGCATTCTTCGGCCAGATGTGGGGTGAAGGGGGCGACCAGTCGGGTCAGGGCCGACAGGGCCTCGCGCCGCGCCGCGCCACCGGCCTTGTCGTGGGTCCGGACCGTGGCGACGAAGGCATAGAGCTTGGCGATGGCCGAGTTGAAACGGAAGCTCTGAACCCCCTCGGTGACGGCGCGGATCACTTTGTGGGTTTCCCGGCGCAACGCGGTGTCGGCGGTGTCCTCACCTGGCTTTTCGGGGTCAAACGCGTCGAATTCGGCCCAGACGCGCTGGACGAAGCGGGACGCGCCCTCGACCCCGCCGGTGGTCCACTGCACGTCCCGTTCGGGCGGGCTGTCGGACAGGACGAACAGGCGGCCGGCGTCGACGCCCCAGGTTTCGACGATCTGCTGCGGCGCGACGACATTCTTCTTTGATTTCGACATTTTCTCGATGTCGCCGATGGTCAGGGCCTCGCCGGTCGAGATCTGGCGGGCCGATCGCTTGCCCCCGTCATTGGTCAGGTCGACGTCGGTCGGCTCGACCCACTGGCCGTCGGCGCGACGGTAGGTTTCGTGCACCACCATGCCCTGGGTGAACAGGCCGGCGAAG
The DNA here is from genome assembly GCF_963974615.1 of uncultured Brevundimonas sp. Taxonomy (GTDB): domain Bacteria; phylum Pseudomonadota; class Alphaproteobacteria; order Caulobacterales; family Caulobacteraceae; genus Brevundimonas. The sequence continues at coordinate 84,201 of NZ_CAXBDH010000010.1, read as the reverse complement.
GGTTCGCGGACATTCATCAGACCGGCGTCGCTGAGGGCGCGGCTGATGAAGCGGGCATACAGCAGGTGCAGGACCGCGTGCTCGACCCCGCCGATATATTGATCGACTGGCAGCCAGTGGTCGGCGGCGGCGCGGCTGATCGGTTCGGCCGCCGTCGGGTCGGTGAAGCGGGCGAAATACCAGCTGGAGTCGACAAAGGTGTCGAGGGTGTCGGTTTCGCGCGTCGCCGCCTCGCCGCAGGTCGGGCAGGCCACGTGTTTCCACGTCGGGTGCCGGGCCAGGGGGTTGCCGGGAACGTCGAAGGTGACGTCATGGGGCAGGACCACCGGCAGCTGGTCGGCCGGGACAGCGACCGCGCCGCACGACGGGCAGTGAATGATCGGAATCGGGCAGCCCCAGTAGCGCTGGCGACTGACGCCCCAGTCACGCAGGCGATAGATGGTCGCACCCTCGCCAGAGCCGGCGACTTCGATACGGCCGATGGCCTCGGCCTTGGCGGTTTCGATATCGAGACCGTCGAGAAAGTCCGAATTGAAGATCGTTCCGGGACCGACATAGGCCTCATCGGCGACCGAGAAATCGTCGCCCGCACCCTCGGGCCGGACCACGGGCAGGATCGGCAGGTCGTATTTGCGGGCGAAATCCAGATCGCGCTGGTCATGGGCCGGGCAGCCGAAGATGGCTCCGGTGCCGTATTCGGACAGGATGAAATTGGCGATCCAGACGCTGATCTCGCGACCGTTGAACGGGTGCAAGACCTTGAGGCCGGTGTCCCAGCCGATCTTTTCGGCCTGTTCGATGTCGGCCTGGGAGGTACCGCCGGCCCGACAGCGGGCGGTAAATTCGGCCACCCTGGGGTCGGCGTCAGCCAGGGCCCTGGCGATCGGATGATCCGGGGCGATGCCCATGAAGGAGGCCCCGAACAGGGTGTCAGGCCGGGTGGTGTAGATTTCCAGCCCGTCCGGCGCGGCGGCCGGGGCGGCACCGGCCCAGGCGAAGGTCATCTGCAGACCCCTGGAGCGGCCGATCCAGTTCTCCTGCATCAACCGGACCTTGTCCGGCCAGCGATCGAGGGTCTCGAGACCGTCTATCAAATCGTCCGCATACTGGGTAATGCGAAGAAACCATTGGTTTAGCTTGCGTTTTTCAACAATCGCCCCGGAGCGCCAGCCCTTGCCGTCGATGACCTGTTCATTGGCCAGCACGGTATTGTCGACCGGATCCCAATTGACCACGCCGTCCTTGCGATAGACGAGGCCGCGTTTGTAGAGCTCAAGGAACCAGGCCTGCTGCTGGCCGTAATAGACCGGGTCGCACGTGGCGAATTCACGCGACCAGTCCAGCGACAGGCCCAGCAGCTTCAGCTGTTCGCGCATCGCCGCGATATTGGACCAGGTCCAGTCCCCGGGATGGACGCCGCGCTCCATGGCGGCGTTCTCGGCCGGCATGCCGAAGGCGTCCCAGCCCATTGGGTGCAGGACGTCGAAACCCTGGGCCCGTTTGGACCGGGCCACCACATCGCCCATCACATAGTTGCGGGCGTGTCCCATGTGGATGTTGCCCGACGGATAGGGAAACATCTCCAGCACATAGTATTTGGGCCGGCCGGTGCCGGTCGTGGGCATGGAAAAGGCGTCGGCGGCCTGCCAGCGCGCCTGCTGGCGGGGTTCGGTGATCTTGGGCTCGTAGCGGGCCACGGACTATCCTGAAGAGAGCTCCCCAGGAATGCGGCCTGAGAGAGGCTTGGGAAGGGAGCTGGGGCCTTAGCCCGCGCGGGACAGGTTCAGCTGGCGGGCCTTGGTGAGGATGGCGTTTTCCAGATCGGTTTCGGTCTGGGCGGCGACCGGGGCGGCGACCCATTCACCGGCCTCGTTGCGAACCTGTTTGGTCACGGTGACGTTCAGCGCATCGGCACGCAGGCGCGTGTCGAGGATGAAGACCGTGGCCTTGAAACGCTCGCCGGGGGCCTGGGGGTCTGAATACCAGTCATAATTGACCACGCCACCCCACGGGTCGGCGTTCAGCAGCGGCATGAAGCTGAGAGTGTCGAGGGTGGCGCGCCACAGATAGGCGTTCACCCCGATGCCCTGCTGGGCACTGGCGGCCGGCTTGCGGCCTTCTCCGAGGTGGAACACCTTGCCCACCGTTGGGGCAAGGCAGCCCGAGAGCATCAGACCGGATGCGATCAGGGCGACCGAAGCGCCACGAACCAGGACCATAGAGACTCTCCGTTCAGAAATGGACGTCGTACACGCCGCAGAAGGGACCGGGTAACCGGCGTTGACCCGGGGATGGGGCGTGTACCGTAACAAGGCTCTATAACACGGTGAAAAGGGGCGATGACAAGGCGAAGTCGCGGTCGCGGTCTTCGAGGGGTTGGTGGTGGTCGCAGAGATGCGGCCCCTCGCCCGTCAGGCGAGTCATTCGGGCCCGATTCCCGTGACGCATGCGCCACAGGACTCGGCTAGAGTCGGGTTGAATGGCGATTCATCCTCGACCTTTCGTTGACCCGGCCGGTCCCGGGTGTCTTATCATTGACAACCCGGTGCTGAAATCGGGAACAAAATGAAGCCTTCGCCGGTTGTTCGGGGAAGATACAAAGGTTGGACATGCGTCGGGATCTGGTCATTGCAGCCGTAGTCGGAGGTCTGGCGGTCGTCGCCGCGACCCACGACGCCTCGGCCCAGACCGCCCGCAGCCGCGCGCCCGCCGTGTCCCTCAGCGAGGCGAACGCCAGCCGCACCACGACCACGGTGCGTCGGGGCCTGCAGTTCAGCGAAAACGGCCGCTGGGGTCTCAATTTCAACCTCAGCCAGCCTGTCGGCCGTGAAGCCGACTGGGGCGACGTTGAGGCCGGAGCCTATTATCGCATCAATCCGCGCTTGCGCGTCGGCGCGGCCGCCGGTCTGGCGGTCCCCGAGACCGACCCGGCCCGCCCCCCCGAGACGGACAGCCGCACCGCGCCGCGCTTCCGGCTGGAATCCATCTTCAAATTCTGACCCCGCTCAGCCGTTGAAGGCTGACTGGATCGCGGCGACTCCGGCCAGGCCACAGGCCCCGGAGCCCTTCAGCGTGTCGGCATTGGCCGCGCCGATCCCGCCCAGGGCATAGACCGGGACCAGAGCGGCGCGCACGGCAGCGGTGAAGGCCACGAGACCCAGGGCCGGGCGCGACCCTGAGGCCCCTCCGGCGGCGAACACCGGTGACAGCACCGCCGCCGACAGGACTCCGGCTCCGGCCAGGGCGGCGGCCGAATGGACCGCTCCGGTGACCTGCCAGTGCGGATGACGCCGTCTCAGCGCGGCGGCCCGCTCGAGGGCTCGCTCGGGCAGGTGCACACCGTCGGCTCCGACCGCCTCGGCCAGGTCCGCGTCGAGGCCGATCAGCAGTCGCACCCCGCGTTCCGCCGTCACCCGGCGCAGCCGCTCGGCCACAGTCCGGGCGTCGGCGGCCCCAAAGGCGCGATAGACGACCCCGGCCCCTGGCGGCAGGCCCGCCGCCGTCAGCCACGGCTGTGGCGTGCGCACGGGGTCGGTGAAGAACAACAGGGCCGGCCGGCCCGGGTCACGGCTGACACCGGCGGCGGCGCGGGCTAGACCTGTGGCGGCCCCCCACAGGGTTTCAGCGTCTGCGGACAGGATCATGACCTCTTCTTTGCCTGCTTCCCCGCTCCCGTCCATCTCCCCGCCCGCCGACAGCGTCGCCGCGCGTCTGGCCGGGGTGCGGGCCCGGATGTCGGTGGCGTGCCGCGCGGCCGGGCGGGCTCCGGGGTCGGTGACCCTGACCGCCGTGTCCAAGACCCAGTCGCCCGAAGCTATCGACGCGGCCCTCACTGCCGGACAGCGGGTATTCGGCGAGAACCGGGTGCAGGAGGCCCAGGGACGCTGGCGACCGCGTCGGGCCGGGTTGCCGGACCTTGAATTGCGCCTGATCGGGCCGCTGCAGACCAACAAGGTCGCTGACGCCCTGGCCCTGTTCGATGTGATCGAGACCCTGGACCGCGAGAAGCTGGCCCGGGCCCTGGCCGACCGGGCCCTGATCACCGGCGTGGCCCCGCGGGTGCTGGTTCAGGTCAATACCGGAGCCGAGTCGCAGAAGGCCGGGGTGTTGCCGGATGCTGCCGACGCCCTGATCGCCACGGCGCGGGGCCTGGGGCTGACGGTCGACGGGGTGATGTGTATTCCGCCGGTCGCGGTCGATCCGATTCCGCATTTCGATCTGCTGGCCGGACTTGCCCGGCGCAACGGGCTGGCGGTGCTGTCGATGGGGATGAGCGCCGACTATGAGGCGGCCATCGGTTGCGGCGCGACCCATGTTCGGGTCGGATCGGCGCTGTTCGGGGAACGAAACACCGTCTAATTCGCCTCTAAAGGACGAGTTTCCCCGAAATCGACCTTCCAAGCCTTGGCGCGGGGGGCAAGCCTCGCCATTCTTGCATCATGCCCACGCCCAAAACGCTGCTGATCATCGACGACGACAATGACCTGCGCGAGGCGTTGGCCGAACAGCTGGCGCTGCATGAGGAATTCCGTCCGGTCCAGGCGGCGACGGCGACCGAGGGCATCCGGCTGGGCCGCGAGATTCGCGCCGACCTGATCCTGCTGGACGTCGACCTGCCCGACATGGACGGGCGCGAGGCCTGCCGCCTGTTGCGCAAGAACGGGGTCTCGACCCCGATCATCATGCTGACCGGCCAGTCGTCGGAGTCCGATACGGTGCTGGGGCTGGACGCCGGGGCCAATGACTATGTCACCAAGCCGTTCCGCTTCGCCGTGCTGCTGGCCCGGATCCGGGCCCATCTGCGCAGCCACGAACAGTCCGAGGATGCGGTGTTCCGCATCGGCCCCTATGAGTTCCGCCCGGCGGGCAAGATGCTGCTGGACAGCCAAGGCAAGAAGGTGCGGCTGACCGAGAAGGAAACCAACATCCTCAAATACCTGTACCGCGCCGGGGCCAAGGCCGTGTCGCGCGAGGAACTGCTGGCCGAGGTCTGGGGCTACAACGCCGGGGTCACCACCCACACGCTGGAAACCCACATCTATCGCCTACGCCAGAAGATCGAACCCGAGCCCGGTCAGGCCCGGCTGCTGCTGACCGACACGGGTGGCTACCGGCTGCAGCCGTAGGTTCCTAGACGTCGATATCCATCGTGATCGGGCAGTGGTCGCTGGGCTGGGTCCAGGCGCGGACCGGCTCGTGGATCACGGTGCTGCCGGCCACCACGGCCGGGGTCAGGCCCGGCGAGGTCCACAGATGGTCGAGGCGCAGGCCGCGGTTGGACTTGCGGAAATCGGCGGCGCGATAGCTCCACCAGCTGGCCAATTTGGCCGGTTCGGGGTTCTGGTCGCGGATCACGTCGGCGAAGCCGCCGGCGGCCTGCAGGCGGCGCAGGGTCTCGACCTCCAGCGGGGTGTGGCTGACGATCTTCGACATATAGCGGTGGTTCCAGACGTCGTTCTCGCCGGGCGCGATGTTGAAATCTCCGGCCAGCACCAGCGGCCGCTGCTGGTCGCGCCCGGCCATTTCGGCGGTCAGCCGTTCGTAGAAATCCATCTTGTGATCGAATTTCGGGTTCTCGACCCGATCCGGCACGTCGCCGCCGGCGGGGATGTAGAAATTCTGCACCTCGACGTCATCGACCATGACGCCGACGCAGCGGGCGTGGCCCTCACGGCAGACGTCGAGGACCGGGGCCTCGGTGATCGGCTTGCGACTGGCGATGGCTACGCCGTGCCAGCCCTTCTGGCCACCGATCTTCAGGTGCGGCAGGCCCATGGCCTCGAAGGCGGTACGGGGAAACTGGTCCTCAAGACATTTGATCTCCTGCAGGCACAGGACGTCAGTTTCGGACTCGGTCACGAAGCGCGCGACCTGGTCAATGCGCAGACGGACGGAGTTGATGTTCCAGGTGGCGATACGAAGCATGGGTGTCTTCTAGTCGGACCGCGCTCAAAAGGCTTCGCCTTTTCGACCCGACGCGGTCGACGCTTCGCGCCCTCGCCGCGAGCCGTTGCGCGGGGAGTCGTGGTGCCCGACGTGCCAGCCCAATAAAAAAGCGCCCGGCGGGGGGCCGGGCGCTTTGAGGTCGTTTCGCTCTCGCTGCGGGTAAAGGGGATGATACCTGCAACGGTCAGGGCGGCCGTCGCCACCTTGCGGCCAATTTGTCACGCGGCGGAAGAAAAGTAAAGAACAATTTCGCCTATCGGTTGAAACGGTTTCCCGTCGCGCCGGATAGCCGGCGCAACTTAGTTGCGTCGGGGGCGACGGGTCGGGTCGCGCAGCCGGAACAGGCTGGCCGCCAGGTTCGGGGCCGCGCTCAGACTGGTCAGTTGGGTGCGGGTACGGCCCCCCTGGGCGTCGGTGATGGTCCACTCCTGCAGCCGCGCCGGATTGCCGGCGAAGGCGAGGATGACGGACCCCTCGTTCGGCTTGGCGGCGTCACGGGCCGTGATAGCGAAGGCTCCCGACGCCATCCGGGTGACCCGGTCGATACTCACCCCCTGGTCGAGGCGCACATTGCGGGCAAGGAAGGTCGACAGCGGCGTGGCGCTCAGCGGCACCTGGCGGAAGACGTTCAGGCGCGGATCATAGCGTTTGACGTTGGACCCGTCCGACACCACCAGCAGCCCGGCCGGATCCGTATATTCGAACCGCATCCTGCCCGGGCGCTGCAGCCAGAAATGGCCGGTGCGGCGCTGGCCGCCGGGTCCGGTCTCGACAAACTCACCCTGGGCCGAAGTCAGGTTCTGCAGATAGGTCTGGGCCTGGGCCAGGGTGGCGCGGTCCTCGGCCGACAGGCCGGCCTGGGCAGCGACGGGCAGGCCCGCCAAGGCGGCGATGGCAAAGGCTCCGGTGGCGAGACCGAAAGCGCGGCGTGAAACAGTCATTCAGGGTTCCTCCCGTTCGGGATGGGGATATTGATGCGGCCAGAATGGCGGTCCGTCACGGCGGCGGCATGACGGGACCCTGACCATATTCGGACCTTGCGATGAAGTCCTGTTCAGGTGCGGGCCCTCCAGAACGCCCGGGAAGGCCGCCGGTTCAGTGGTTCGGGCTTCAGGCCATCGGTGGCGGACCGGCCAGCACGTCGCGCTTGCCGGCGTGGTTGGCGGGGCTGACCACGCCTTCCTGTTCCATCCGCTCGATCAGGGTGGCGGCGCGGTTGTAGCCGATCTGCAGCCGGCGCTGGATATAGGAGGTCGAGGCCTTGCGGTCGCGGGTGACCACGGCCACGGCCCGGTCGTAGAGGTCGTCGCCGGTGGAGACGCCCTCGTCGCCGAAGACATTGTCGCCGTCGCCGTCGGGGTCGTCGGTGACCAGGTCCAGATAGTCGGGTTCGCCCTGGGCCCGCAGATGGGCGCAGACCTCCTCGACTTCCTTGTCGTCGACGAACGGGCCGTGCAGGCGGGTGATACGGCCGCCGCCGGCCATGTAGAGCATGTCGCCCTGACCCAGCAGCTGTTCGCCGCCCTGCTCACCGAGGATGGTGCGGCTGTCGATCTTGGAGGTGACCTGGAAGGAAATTCGGGTCGGGAAATTGGCCTTGATGGTGCCGGTGATGACATCGACCGACGGGCGCTGGGTGGCCATGATCAGGTGAATACCGGCGGCCCGGGCCATCTGGGCCAGACGCTGCACCGCGCCTTCGACGTCCTTGCCGGCGACCAGCATCAGATCGGCCATCTCGTCCATGACCACGACCAGATAGGGCAGGGGCTCGGGGCGGATCTTCTCGGATTCGTAGACGGGTCGGCCCTGGTCGTCGAAGCCGGTCTGGACCGTGCGTTCGAAATGCTCACCGCTGGCCTGGGCCGCACGGGCCCGGTCATTGTAGGAGGCGATGTTGCGCACGCCGAGCTTGGACATCCGCCGGTAGCGGTCCTCCATCTCGCGCACGGTCCATTTCAGCGCGACGACGGCCTTCTTGGGATCGGTGACGACCGGGGCCAGCAGGTGTGGGATGCCGTCATAGACCGACAGCTCCAGCATTTTGGGGTCGATCATGATGAAGCGGCATTCGGCGGGGCTTAGCCGGTACAGGATCGACAGGATCATGGCGTTGACCCCGACCGACTTGCCCGAACCGGTGGTGCCGGCGATCAGCAGGTGCGGCATGCGCGCCAGATCGGCGACATAGGGCTCGCCGCCGATGGTTTCGCCCAGGGCCAGGGGCAGCAGGTGGGTCGGCTTGTCGTATTCGGCACTGGCCAGCAGGTCGCGCAGATAGACGGTCTCGCGTTTGGCGTTGGGCAGCTCGATGCCGATGGCGTTGCGGTTGGGCACGACCGAGATGCGGCAGGCGCGGGCCGACATGCTGCGGGCGATGTCGTCGCTGAGGGCCACGACGCGGCCGTGTTTGACGCCGGGCGCGGGGACCAGTTCGTACAGGGTCACCACCGGACCGGGCCGGATCTGGTCGATCGAGCCGCGCACGCCGAATTCGGCCAGCACGCCTTCCAGCATCTTGGCATTGGCCTTGAGAGCTTCCTCGTCGACCGCGGCGACCCGTTTGGCCGGCTTGGCCAGCATGCCCAGCGGTGGCAGGTCGAACGCGCCCTCGGGACGCACGAAGTCGAAAGCGGCCTGACCGTCCTCGACGGCGCGGCGTGAGGGTTTGGGAGCCTTGGTGGTGGCGACCTTCGGCTCGGGAGCCGCGCGGGCCGGGGCCGGCCTGGGCGCGCGATCCTCCCACGGCGGCGCGTCCTCGTCGGGACCGATGTCGGCTTCCGGCTCGGGCCGGGGGCGCGGCCGACGGGCGGTCCGCCGGGCCGGGACGTCCGGAATCCCGGGCGCGGGCCGGCGCAGACCCCGCGCCCAGGCCAGGCCGTCACCCAGATCGGAGACGCGCAGGCCGATGGCGTAGCCTATGCTCCACAGGCCGAGCGGCAGGAACAACAGGCCGGCGATGATCGCGCCGCCCGGGACGCCCAGCGCCGTCAGACCTGAAATCACCAGACCGGTCAGGCCGTCGCCCCACAGGCCGCCGAGCCCGGTGGCCAGCGGCCAGGCGGCGGGGGCGGCCAGGGCCGAGAGGCCGGCGGACAGGCTGAGCGCCCCCGCCGTGGCCGCCAGGGCCTTGCCCGGGGAAGGCTTGAGTCTTTGCTGAATAGAATCGCCGATGGCACCGGCCAGACCGAAAGCGATCAGCAGCAGGGCCGCCGGCCAGGCGGCCAGACCCAGTGACTGCATGGCCAGGTCGGCGAACAGGGCCCCGTTGGCTCCCAGCCAGTTGGACGGGATCTGGCTGGAGGCGGCGTTGAGGCTGGGGTCGGCCGGATTCCACGACAGCAGGGCCACCGCCAGCAGCACGGCCAGCAGGGCCTGCAGCACGCCACGGAACCGCGCCACAAACGGTGCATCCCAGAGGGTGCGGGCGCTGTCGAAGGCGCGTTGGCCGATGACGAGGGCGGCAGACATGCGGCGGAAAGCTCCGGACGGTCGAACAGACCCGCCCTTGTCACCCGCCCAGGGTTAAGAGGCTGTTTACCAGACCGCGTGGGCGCGCTTTTTGATGATCCCGGCCAGACTGCGACCTCGCGCCTCTGGACGCCGCGGTGCGGCGGCGCGACAACCAGATCATGACCCAGACCGACCGTTATGACGTCATCATCGCCGGGGCCGGCCTGGCCGGGGCCAGTTTCGCCCTGGCCGCGGCCCAGGCGGGGCTGAAGGTGGTGCTGGTCGACCCCCAGCCGTTCACGGCCCAGCTGGCCCCGACCTTCGACGGGCGTTCGACGGCCATCGCCTTCGCGACCTTCCGCATGCTGGATGTGCTGGGGGTCGGCGCGACCCTGAGACCGCAGGCCTGTCGCATGGACCGGATCCTGGTCACCGACGGGCGGCGGCCCGGCGCGGCGGCGCGGCCCGCCTCGCCTGCCTTCCTGCGTTTCGACGCCGGCGAGATCGGCGCGCGGACCGGCGGCGAGCCGCTGGGCTATATGGTCGAGAACCGCCACATCCGCGGGGCCCTGGCCGGGGCCGTCACGGCCGCCGGGATCGAGGTCCTGGCCCCGGCTTCGGTGGCCGCGGCGGTGGTCCGGCCCGGTTGCGTGCGGGTGACCCTCGACGACGGTCGCGAACTGGACGCCGCCCTGGTGGTCGGGGCCGAGGGGCGAAACTCGAAAGTGCGCAAGGCCGCCGGCATCGACACGGTCGGCTGGGGCTACGGCCAGAGCGGGGTTGTGGCCACGGTGCGGCTGGGCCGTGACCACGGCAATGTCGCGCATGAATATTTCCTGCCCGCGGGACCGTTCGCCATCCTGCCGCTGACGGACCAGCGCGCCAGCCTGGTGTGGACCGAGACGACACGCCGGGCCGAGGCCCTGAGGGGGGCGTCGGACGCGGCCTTTTCGGCCCATCTGATGCGACGCTTCGGCGAATTCCTCGACGGAGCCACGGTCGAGGGGCCGCGCTTCGTCTACCCGCTGTCCCTGTCACTGGCCGAACAGATGACGGCCCCGCGCATGGCCCTGATCGGGGACGCGGCCCACGGGGTGCATCCGGTGGCGGGTCAGGGGCTGAACATGGGGTTGAAGGACGCCGCCGCCCTGGCCGAGGTGCTGGCCGAGGCGATGCGGCTGGGCGAGGACATCGGGGCCGAGACGGTGCTGGACCGCTACGCCCGCTGGCGGCGCTTTGACAATACGGTGCTGACGGTCGGGTTCGACGCCTTCGTGCGGCTGTTCTCCAACGATCTGCCACCGGTGCGGCTGGCGCGTGACCTGGGCATGGCCGCGGTCAACCGGATCGCGCCGCTGCGCCGGGCCTTTATGCAGGAGGCGGGGGGTGCCACCGGGGACCTGCCGAGACTGCTGAAGGGTGAACCGGTCTGAGCGGGTTGCCTAGTCGAGCTTGCGGGCCTCGTCGGGCAGCATGATCGGCACGCCGTCGCGGATCGGATAGGCCAGTTTGGCCCCCTTCGAGACCAGCTCCTGACGGGTGCGATCATAGGTCAGCCGGCCGCGGGTGACCGGGCAGATCAAGGTCTCCAGCAGGCGCGGATCGACCGAGACGGGGGTGTGGAAATTGTCGCTCATGGCTCACTCATACGCCCCGATCGTTCCGCACGGTAGCGCGGATCATGGCTCGGCCGCGCTCAAGCAGGCCAAGGGCCGGTAGCGCAAGCTACTGTATGGAGGGCGGGGTCTCGCCATCGCCGGTGTCGGCGGCGTCGATCCGCATCAGGGCGGTCAGGACCGCGCACCGGTCCATCAAGCTTATGGCCTCGATCAGGGCCTGTTTCTCGGGCGGGTCGAACGGCAGGGCCATCGACAGGCTGTTGACCAGAGCCTCGGGCGGGGCTCCGGCGGCGGTGTCCCAGTCGACCTCAAGTCCCCGGCTCTCCAGATAGGCGCGCAAGGCCTCGAGCAGGGTTTCGCGATCGATGTCCAGATCCTCCCGGGGTGAGGCCAGGTCAGACTCGAAGGCAGAGAAATCGGCGCGGACGTGACGATAGGGGGTCTGGGTGGACAGTTCGCCGGTTACGCGGAAGCGGGCGCATCCGGTCAGGGTGATCAGGTAGCGACCGTCGGAGGTTTCGGCGAAATTGGTGATGCGCCCGGCACAGCCGACCGGCGACAGGACCGGCAGGTCGACCGGGCCGCCGAGCGGCTGAATCATGCCGATCATGCGGTCCGCGGCCATGGCATCGTCGATCATGTTCAGGTAGCGCGGCTCGAAGATGTTCAGCGGCAATTGTCCGCGCGGCAACAGGATGGTTCCCGACAGCGGCAGCACCGGGATGACCTGCGGCAGATCGGCGGCCTTGATATATCCCTGGGCCATCACCGGCCCCTAGGCGAACAGGATCGAGGACAGGCGGCGGCGACCGTCGCGGGCCACTTCGGACGAGGCTCCGGCGGCTTCGAACACCGTCAGCAGCTGTTTGCGGGCGGCCTGGTCGTTCCAGTCGCGGTCGGCCCCGACGATGTGCAGCAGGTGGTCAACGGCCCCCTTGAAGTCCCCCGCGGCGGCGCAGGTTCCGGCCAGATCGAAACGGGCCTGATGGTCGCCGGGATCGGCGGTCAGCCGGGCCTCGAGCGCCGCAGTTTCACCGGACGGAGCCTCGGCGGCCAGGGCCAGCTGGGCCCGCACGGCGAGGACGGCCGGTTCGGTCGAGTCCTGCGGGGCCATGGCGATGGTCTGGCGCGCCTGATCGGCGTCGCCGTCGGCCAGATAGACCCGGGCCATGCCGGCGATGGCTTTCTGGTTGTCGGGCTCCAGAACCAGCACGTCGGCGAAGGCCTGCGCGGCCCCGCCCATATCGTCCACCGCCAGGGATTCGTCGCCCAGCGACAGCAGATGGTCGATGTCGGCATTGGCGCTCTCGCCGCCGGTCAGCTTGTCGATAAAGGCGCGGATCTGGCTTTCGGGAACGCCGCCCTGGAAGCCGTCGACCGGTTGGCCGTTGACGAAGGCATAGACGGTCGGGATCGACTGGACCTTGAGTTGGCCGGCGTAGGCGGGGTTCTTGTCGACGTCGATCTTGACTAGGGCTACGGCTCCGCCGGCGGCACGCACGGCCTTTTCCAGGGCCGGGGTCAGCTGGCGGCACGGTCCGCACCATGGGGCCCAGAAATCAACGATAACCGGCCGGGTCTTTGAGGCCTCGACGACGTCGGTCATGAAGCCGGCGTCCGAGCCGTCCTTGATCAGGTCGTCGTCTTTCCGGGTCGGGTCGATGAGAGTCATGGGCACTCCATGGGCGTACAGGGAACAGGTCTGGAGCTTCAGATGGTCGCGATCGGACCGCGCATCAAGCGAGAGTGTTGAAATCGACCACCATTGGCTCACGTTCCAGCCGCGCGAGGAAGGTCTGGAAGTCGTCCCGGGTCAGGGTCGTGGTGGCTGTATTGACCAGCGGATGGAAATTGACAGCGTCGGCCGCCCACAGACGCTGGTCCAGCACGAAGGTGACCCGGCGCTCGACATCATTGATCAGGCCGAGGGCTGTGACCGCGCCGGGCCGCACGCCGAGGGTTGACCACATCAGGGCCTCGGGGCCGAACGACAACCGGTCCGAACCGATCGCAGCCGGAGTGCGTTTGAGGTCGATGACTGTGTCCTGATGGGCCGAGATCAGCCACAGCCGGCCTTTTTTATCCTTAAGGAACAGGTTCTTGGTATGGGCCCCGGGCAGGGTGTCCTTGATCTCCGCCCCCTCGCCGACGCGGAACACGGCCGGGTGGTCGAGGGTGGCCGGGTGCAGCCCGGCCGTGGTCATCCAGGCCAGCAGACTGTAGCGATCGAACGCGGGTGGCTTGTCTTCGGTCATCGGCGCTGTCTAGGAAAAGGCATCACCTTCGATACCCGCCGGAGCCTGACTGTGGAACTGGAATGCTATCCGATGACGGCGCGGCCGCCCGATCTGGTGCCGGGCCGGCAATCCCGCAACTGGATGGACGCCTTCGCCAGCCGGCACCCCTATCGTTGCCTGCCGCTGACCATGGCCAATACCACCGGCTGGGAAATCCTGTGCCCGTTCGGCTTTACCGCCGAGTGGAACGGCGGCCCGCGCCAGGAAGACATCACCATCACGCCAGAGCGGCCGACTCGCGAGCTGGATCATTTCGTCACCTCGCATTTCTCGCGCGGCGTGCTGACCATGCATCCGCAGTATCTGTTCCGGACGCCGCCGGGCTGGGGCATGACCTGTTCGGGTTCACCCAATCATGTGAAGGACGGGATCCAGGCCCTGGTCGGGCTGATCGAAACCGACTGGCTGCCGTTTCCCTTCACGATGAACTGGATCTTCACCCGGCCGGGGCGGATCAAATTCGAGCGCGGCGAGCCGTTCTGCTTCATCAATCTGATCGAGCACCGCAAGGTCGAGGAATTCCAGCCGGTGATCCGTTCGCTGGAGTCCAACCCCAATATGAAGGGCCAGTTCGAGGCGTGGAACCGTCAGCGCACGGACTTCAACACCCGGCTGGCCTCGGGCGACCCGGAGGCGGCCAAGGAAGCGTGGCAGCGGTTTTACTTCAAGGGCGAACTGCCGGAAGCCCTGGGTGAGGCGCCCGACAGCCACGTCAACAAACGCCGGCTGAAGACGCCGCGGATCGGTTGAGGTCCCTGCCACGGCACCATGCCGGGGCAGGGGTCCATTACGGACGCGACAGGCGGGGACCGATGTTCTGGATCACGTCGCGGGCGTCGAAGGCATTGGGGTCGTCGGCCGGCTTGGTGCCGTGGCTCATGACGATTTCGGTTGAGGCCTCATAGCGATCGATCTCGCGCATGTCGAAATCACGGCCGAAGGGGTCGCTCCATGGGCTCCACAGGCCGCCGTGATAGAACTGCCAGTAGGGGCTCCAGTAGCGGTACCGTTCATAATAGAAGGGGTCGGGGGTGGCCCCGTAACGCACGTCCCGATCGGTGGCGCGATTGACGGTGGCGAACCAGTCATAGCCGTCCTGGACGGTCAGTTCGGCGGCGCGCAGTAACAGGGCCATCTCCACCTGCTCGCGCGTGGTTACCGAATTGCCGGCGAAGGACACGCGATAGCGGTTGGTCTCCAGTTTCTGCTCGGCATAGCCGCCGCGCTGGCCCTGGTAGCCGGCGGGTTGATAGGGGGTGGCGGTGGCGCAGGCAGACAGGGCAAGGGCCGCGGCGGCGGCGATGACCACCGGTTTGTTCAGCAGATGTCTCATGCAACTTCTCCTCTGGAGTCCACGGGCAGGCCCCTGATTTCAACGATGGTTGAACGCACCGGTTCCAATGTCAGCAGGCCCTCATAAACGCGATACAATCAACAGCGCGGCCAGCAGCAGAAGGAGTCCGGTCAGGAGCCCGAAGCCGCGCCGGAAGCGAGGCTCGGCCATCCGTCGGGCCAGCGCCGCTCCACCCAGACCGTAGGCGGACATGGTGATCACGTCCATGCCGATGGTGGCCAGGGCGAACAGGGCCAGCTGTGGCGCGGCGGGACGGTTGACGTCGAGAAAGGGCGGTAGAACGGCGGTGAAAAACAGCACCGCCTTGGGGTTGGAAATCTGGACCATGAACCCGTCCAGCAGCGCGCTGCGACCGAGACGGATGTCGACCGACTGCGGGTCCGCGGCGGTGGCGAAAACGCCGCGCAGGGCGCGCACACCCAGCCAGGCGACATAGAGGGCTCCGCCGATCGAAACGATCCGGAAGGCAGCCGGAAAGGCGGTGACCAGGGCTCCCAGACCGAGCGCCGCCGCCGCGAACCAGACCAGGGTGGCCGCGTTCATGCCCAGCACCCCGGCCAGGGCCCCGGCCGGGCCGCGCTTCACCCCGTTGGCGACCGAGAACAGATTGGCCGGGCCCGGCGTGACCGCCATGACGGCCATCACGCCGAGAAAGGTAGCGTAGAGGTGGGGGTCGACCGGCAGGATCATGCCGCCCTGTCGGACGCGGAGCGGATCAGGTCAAGGGGGCTCAGCGGGCGTCCGGAGCCGCGGGCGTGGCGGGCGCGACCTGTTCGGTCTCGATCGCGTCCATGGCCTGGCCGAGAACATAGTCGGCCATCAGGCCGTATGTGACCATATGTTCGGGGTCGTTGGAGGCCCAGGCCCCGTTGCGGGCCACACCGCCGGCGACGGCGAGGACCCCGTTCAGGTCAACACCGGCGAGAGCCTCGGCGGCGACTTTCTGAAGGTCGATATCGGCCAGGGCATCGGCGGCAATGACCGAGGCGTGCTGTGCTGCCGTAGCGGCAAAGGCGGCGACGTCGGGCTGATATTCGGCCCACAGGGCGGCCATGCGGCGTTCGCGTTCGGCTTCCGGCAGGTCGGTATTCAGCGACAGGGCCGCAGCGTGTTGGCCGAACGTCTCCATGCGGGCCTCAAAGGCCGTGGCGGCGGTCTCGAGGGCCGCTTCGGAGGGGTTTGTGGCCTGCTGGGCCATGGCGGCAGACAGCGGCAGGAGGGCGAGGGCGGCGGCGAGTGACAGGGCCTTGATCATGGCGCGGTTCCTTCGAGCGATGATCAAGGGTCCGCCGAACGCCGGTCGCGCTCAAGTGAAATCGCGGTAAGGCGGAAACCAGGTTCGGGCCTTCGCCTTACCGGCGGTCGCCAGCTACTGCGGAGCCGTTCCCGGAGCGGGGTCGGGACTGAGCGCCTCCCGGGCACCGTTGCGCAGATCATCGGCCATGCCGCGCAGGCTGGGGCCGACGGCGTCCTTGACCGACATCAGTTCCTGACGCGCCGCGTCGTCGGGGGCCGCTGTGGCCCGGGCGTCGATATAGGCGTTAAAATCCGCAATGAACCGGTCGATGTCGGGCTGGTAGCGGGTGAGCACGACCTCGACGTCGGCCATGCCGCGGGTCTGGTCCCCGCCGGCACCGGTGATGGCGGCCTGATAGTCGACCTGCATCTGGCTCATCCGGGACTGGAAGGCCTGGGCCCGGGACTCGAAGGCGATGTCCGCCGCAGATTTGGCGGCGGGGGCCGACGGGGCCGGACTCTGTGCCAGGACGGGCGACGAGAGGCCGAGCAGGATCGCCGCTGCGATCGGGGTCATCATACGCATGAGAGAAAGGCTCCGTTTGGGGTCTGGTGGCAACCATTGCGCCGGCTCATGGCGAGAGCAAGTCCGGCCCTGATCGATGTCGTCAATCAGAGGGCGAAAAAGACCCTAGCTTCCGCTGCGCTTGTCGCGTTTCGCCAGCACGCGCAGGCGCAGGGCATTGAGCTTGATGAAGCCGGCGGCGTCGAGGTGATCATAGGCCTGGACGCCTTCCTCGAAGGTGACGAGGTCCTGATCATACAGGCTGTCGGGGCTTTCGCGGCCGATGATGGTGACGTTGCCCTTGTAGAGCTTGACCCGGACCGTGCCGTTGACGCGGGTCTGGCTGTGGTCGATGGCCGCCTGCAGCATCTCGCGCTCGGGTGCAAACCAGAAGCCGTTGTAGACCAGATGGGCGTATTTGACCGCCAGCTCGTCCTTCAGATGCATGGCTCCGCCGTCCAGCGTGATCGACTCGATGCCGCGGTGGGCGGCCAGCAGGATAGTGCCGCCGGGAGTCTCATAGACGCCGCGTGACTTCATGCCGACGAAGCGGTTCTCGACCAGGTCGAGGCGACCGACACCGTTGTCGTGGCCGTATTCATTGAGTTTGGTCAGCAGGGTCGCCGGCGACATGGCCACGCCGTCGATGGCGACCGGATCGCCCTTTTCGAAGGCGATGGTGATGACGGTGGCCCGGTCCGGCGCGTCTTCGGGGCTGATAGTGCGCTGATGCACGAATTCCGGGGCCTCGACCGCCGGGTCCTCCAGCACCTTGCCCTCCGAGGAGGAGTGCAGAAGGTTGGCGTCGACACTGAACGGAGCCTCGCCGCGCTTGTCCTTGGAAATCGGGATCTGGTGGGCCTCGGCGAAGGCCAGCAGGGCCTCGCGCGACTTGAATTCCCATTCACGCCACGGGGCGATGACGTGGATGTCGGGCTCCAGCGCATAGTAGCCGAGCTCGAACCGGACCTGGTCATTGCCCTTGCCGGTGGCTCCGTGACAGACGGCGTCGGCCCCCAGCTGGCGGGCGATCTCGATCTGGCGCTTGGCGATCAGCGGCCGGGCGATCGAGGTGCCGAGCAGATACTGGCCCTCATAGACGGCGTTGGCGCGGAACATCGGGAAGACGAAGTCGCGCACGAACTCCTCGCGCAGATCGTCGACGAAGATGTTTTCGGGCTTGATGCCCATCTTCAGCGCCTTCTCGCGCGCCGGGGCCAGCTCTTCACCCTGGCCGAGATCGGCGGTGAAGGTGATGACCTCCGCATTGTACTCGGTCTGCAGCCATTTCAGGATGATCGAGGTGTCGAGCCCGCCGGAATAGGCGAGGACGACTTTCTTGACGGGTTTTTCGGCGGGGCTGGACATGGCTGGACCTTCAGGAGCGCGCGGGTCAGATCGGGGTCGGGCGGTGGTCCGCGCTTAAACGGCGAGATGGACCGTGATGCAAGGGCAGGAATAGGGCAGCTCCGGTGACGGGACCCGAACCGGAGCGGTGGGGATGACGAAACGCCCGTCCGCACCTATGTCCCGGTCATGACCGAACAAACCCCACATGCCGCCGCGCCGGCCTTTAATGCCGATGTACCCGATGCGACGCCGGACCGGCCCCTGGATGAGACCGCGCGCCGGGCCCTGCTCGAGGCAGCGGAACGACGTGCGCAGGCCGCAACGGTCGAGGCTGAGGTCGAACATGGCGGCCCCGCCGGGCCCGAACCGACCCGCTACGGTGACTGGGAGAAAAAGGGTCTGGCTGTCGATTTCTGAAGCCGGGGCCCGGCTTCGGGGTCGATGCGAACGAAGCGGCGCGTCCGGCGTTAACCTTTCTCAACCGGAGAGGAAGACGCCGTGATCACCCATCGTGCCCTGTTCGCAGGAGCGTTCGTTATTCTGGCGTCGCTGGCCACTGGCGGGGTCGCTGCGGCGCAGGCTCCCTATGGCCACATCTGGTCTGGCTCGCCGCGGTCCGAGGTGAACACGCGGGCCTATGTCCGAACCGGTCACGCCGCTGACGGCTACAGTTTCCGCTATTATCCGTCGTCCCGCGATCACCGGTATCATGTCCGGCCCCTGTGGCGGTCCGGCCCGGAGACCCGGGCCTGGCGGGACCGCGGTGGTCGTTACGGCTACAGCGCCGCCTATGGCCACAACAGGTCCGGGGCGCGACCCGCGCCGGGTTATCGTGACCGGTGGGGTTATGACGACGACCGGCCCCCGGTTGGCCGATCGGGTCGCGGCGACCGTCATCGCGCGCGACATGACGGGTGGCACGCGTGCGGCTGTGCGGACGTCTATCTCTATGATCGCTGACCTGGGCCGAGCGGGCCCGGGTTAACGCCAACGGGGGAAATCCGCGGAGCTGTTTCCCCGTTCCGGTGCATCCGGCCCCGCCTGACGGCAGGACGTCTAGAATGGCCGGCCTGTTTGGTGTGTGGAGGACAGGTTCATGCGGAATGTCATCATGGTGGTGGGGATTGCCCTGCTGATCGCGGCTCCGGCGCTGGCGGGTGAACGCGGCGGTGGCCCACGGGGCGGCCACCATCCCGCCCCGCGGCCCTGTTGCGCCCATGCGGGCGGCGGCAACGTCAACGTCAATATCAATGCCGGAGCCACGGCCAGCGCCCGCGCGGCCACCTATGGCTCGGCCCGGAGCTGGAGCCACGGCGGCGGGCAGGTGACACGGGTCTATGGCGGTGGTTACCGGAGCGGAGGGTATGGAGGCGGCTATTGGGGTGGCGGCGGTCCCGTGATCGGGGTGCCGGTCTATGGCTATATCGACCAGGGTCTTGATGTCCGGAGCACCGCCGGCCCCAGCGCGCCGTTCGGCTATGCGGTTCACGGTTTCGGTCGGGACTATCGTGACGCGCCCTATGTGCCCACGCCCGTTCGCGAGTCCCGCTACGGACACGGTCACCATGAGGCCCCGGCCTATGGGGAGTCCTATTACAGCGAGTCCGCCTACGGGATGTCGTCCCGTGAGTCGCGGTCGTACGAGGAGTCGACCTACAGCTGGAGCGACCGGCGCGAGGACCGGGGCGACGATGACCGGGGCCGGACCTGTGACTGTTACGATACCGGGCCGGTACCCTATACGTCTTCAGCGGTTCCCTATGAGTCATCGACCGCGCGGGACTATTACGGCGACCTGCCGCCGCCGGATTATGTCGCGCCGGAGGCCCCGCCGCCGCATCACAATTATCGCCAGGAACCCGGCGAGCGCGGCTAGGCCCGGCCTGTTCCGACGCCGTCCATTTCAGCGGCGATACGGGCGGCGGCCATGACCGGATCGGCATCGGCGATGACCGGGCGGGCCACGACCAGATGGCTGGCTCCGGCGCGCAGGGCCTCGGCCGGGGTGGCGACGCGCTGCTGGTCGCCGACATCGGCCCCGGCGGGCCGGACCCCCGGGGTGACGATCAGGAAGTCGGGCCGGCCGGCGGCCTCGGCCAGGGCCCGGGCCTGGGCGGCTTCCAGCGGACTGGAGACCACCCCGTCGACGCCGCAGTCCAGCGCCTGGCGTACCCGACGCGCGACCAGATCGGCGGGGCTGTAGCCGTAACCGATATCGGTCAGGTCGGCCTGGGACAGGCTGGTCAGGACGGTGACGGCGAGGATTTTCGTGTCCAGATCCCCGCGACCGCGCACGGCCCCCTGCATGACCTGGGGCTCGGCATGGACGGTCAGCAGATCGCAGCCGCCTTCGGCCACGGCGCGGGCCGCGCCTTCGACCTGGGCTCCGATGTCGTGCAGTTTCCAATCCTGGAACACAGCCTTGCCCCGGGCGCGAAGCTCGTGGGCGAAGGCGACGCCGCCGGGCCGCGCCAGCAGGCTGAGGCCGACCTTGTAATGGGTGACGACGTCGCCGAGACGATCGACCATGGCCCGGGCGGCGTCGATCGAGGGCAGGTCGAGGCCGACGATCAGGCGCGGATCGTTGAGCAGCGGAGAGGTCATCGACGGGCTCCGGATGACCGGCTAAGGGTGGACGTGAAACACGTCGCGCCCGACCGGGGTGACACCAAGGATGGGAGAAGCAGGCAATGGACGCGGTCGATCTGGGGGTCAACCTGTTCGTGGCGCTGTTCGCCCTCGTCGATCCGATCGGCAACATCCCGATTTTCGCCGCCGCCACGGCCGGGGCCAGCGTACGCCAGCGGATGCAGGTCACCGGCCTGCTGTGTCTGTTCATCGTTGGCTTTCTTGTGGTGTTTTTCTTCACCGGCCTGACGCTGCTGCAGTTCTTCGGCATCTCGCTGGCGGCCTTCCGCATCGCCGGCGGTATCCTGCTGCTGCTGCTGGGTCTCGACATGACCCGCGGTGACTTCCTCAAGATGTTCGCTGACGCCGACGCGGTGGCCGATGCCGCTGATGTGCGCGGCTATGCCAAGCGTCGCTTCCAGCGCCTGGTGGTACCGTTCGCCATGCCGCTGCTGATCGGGCCCGGCGCGATCTCGACCATCATCATTCAGGCCGGAGAGGCCCAAAAGCTGGGCGCGGCCGGGACTGTCGCCGGTCTGGTGGCCATCGGCGCGGCCGGGGTGGCCACCTTCGTCTGTTTCACCATGACCGGCCCGATCAGCCGGGTGCTGGGCGACGTCGGCATGACCATCGTCGTGCGGGTGCTGGGCCTGATCCTGTGCGCCCTGGCCATTCAATTCATGCTGGCCGGTCTCGGCGAAGCCCTGCCGGGCATGTTCAGCGGCGATGTCACGGCCCCCTATCCGGCCGGCGGTCACTGAGACGACGACGGCCGGATCGCCTCAGATCCGCTTCAGCCGTTTCGCATGTCCGCCGATGATTCCCAGGGCGACGCCGTCGGGCAGGAGTCTGGGAATGAGGGCCAGCAGATTGTTCATCGCGCCCGGGATGACCTTCGGCCGGTTGGCCTCGCAGGCCTGATAACCGACCTTCGCCACATGGTCGGCGGTCTGCCACATCCAGGCCGGATAGGCTGAGGACACCTGGTCGCGGCTGCCGTTGACGTCATGGAATTCGGTATAGGTGTAGCCGGGGCACAGGGCGGTGACGTGGACCCCGCTGCCGCGCAGTTCCAGATGCAGACCGGCCGAGGCCTTGGTCAGGAAGCTCTTGATCGGGCCATACAGGGTGTCGCCCCCGGTGGCCGGCATCTGGCCGGCGAGCGAGGCGACGTTGAGGATGCGGCCGTAACCGCGCGCGACCATGGCCGGGGCGAACAGCCGGGCCAGTTCGATCGGGGCGGTCAGCATGACCTGAAGCATGGCCGCGTGATCGGCCGGATCGGTGTTGAGAAAGCCGGCTGTGCGGCTGAATCCGGCATTATTGACCAGACCGTCGACGCTCAGCCCTTCGGCGCTGACGGCAGCGGCCAGCCGGGCCGGGGCTTTGGGGTCGGCGAGGTCCTCCATCAGGACGGTGGCGTTGATTCCGTGGCGAGTCCGCAGCTCATCGGCCAGGGCCTGAAGCGGCGCGGCGCGACGGGCGGTCAGGATCAGGTCCCGGCCGTGGGCGGCATAGGTCCGGGCCAGGGCGGCCCCGATACCGGCCGAGGCTCCGGTGACCAGAACGGTGCGGCGCGCGACGCTCACGCGGGGATCTTGACCGGCAATGTGATCCCGGCCAGCGACGGGGGGTCATCGGCCAGCAGGTCGGCGATGGTGATGCGCGACAGGGCCTCGGCTGCGGCGGCGTCGGCGGCGACCAGCGCCTTGCCGACCTGGCGCGGAATATGTTCACCGACCGGGCAGCCCCGGGCTCCCGGCGGCGGTGAACCGAGGTGGGCACAACCGTGAACCGCGTTTAGCACGGCATCGAGGCGGATGTTCTCGGGCCGCTGCAACAGCCAGGCCCCCCCGCTGGCCCCCGGACGGGTGGCGATCAGCCCGGCCTTGGCCAACAGAGCGGTGACGCGGCGGACCACGACGGGATTGGTCGGCACTGAACAGGCCAGAACGGCACTGGCGATGGCCTGGCCGGGCGCAAAAGCGCTCTTGTGGGCCAGATAGGCCAGCACATGGGCGGCGACGGGAAAGCGTTGGCTGTCTGACATGATGTGACCTGGAAGGTAGGGCGTTGGCGCGGGATGCACAATCAGTACCCCACTGTCCCCCGCCCACGATTGAACCCGCACGGGAAAGGGACTAAAGGCTCGCCGCTCTTGATGGGACCGTCTCCTGCGGCACCCGGAGGATGTTCATGGTCGGGGCCCCTCCCCACGGCGAAGGCGAACCGCCAATCGCCGCTTCAGACACGCCCGCATCCGACGCGACGGTCGCCCCCCGCCATCCGCACCCTGCGGCAGCGGGCGAGGGCGGGCACGTCAAGGCGGGCAAATGGGGCCTGATCATCGGCGCGATCGGCGTCGTGTTCGGCGATATCGGCACTAGCCCGCTGTATGCGATGCGCGAGGCCCTGCACCATTCCAAGAGCGGCGGCACGGCCGACCTGGCCATTCTGGGTGTGGTTTCGCTGGTGTTCTGGGCCCTGATCCTGGTGGTGACGCTGAAATATGTCGTCTTCCTGATGAAGGCCGACAACAAGGGCGAGGGCGGGACCCTGGCCCTGATGGCCCTGGCCCAGCACGCCGTGGGACGGCGCTCCGGTCTGATCTTCATCCTCGGCGTCTGCGGCGCGGCGCTGTTCTACGGTGACGGCGTCATCACCCCGGCGGTGTCAGTGTTGTCGGCGATCGAGGGCCTGCGTGACGCGCCGGGCGTCTCGGGTCAGCTCGACAGTTTCGTCGTGCCGATCGCAGCCGGGATCCTGATCGCCCTGTTCATGATCCAGTCGCGCGGCACAGCCAGCATGGCCCGGTATTTTGGGCCCCTGACCCTGGTCTGGTTCCTCATTCTGGCCGGTCTGGGCATCTGGCACATCTTCGACGACCCCTCGATCTTCCGCGCCTTGTCGCCGCACTATGGCGTGTGGTTCCTGTTCGACAACGGCTTCCTTGGCTTCGTCATCCTCGGCAGTGTCTTTCTGGCCGTGACCGGAGCCGAGGCCCTGTATGCTGATATGGGCCATTTCGGAAAATCGCCGATCCGCACCGGCTGGCTTTGGGTGGTTCTGCCCTGTCTGACGCTGAACTATCTGGGTCAGGGCGCGCTGGTGCTGGACAACCGCGCCGCGGCCGCCAATCCCTTCTGGATGATGGTGCCGGAAGTGGCCTACTGGCCGGTGCTGATCATGGCCACCATCGCCACCGTCATCGCCAGCCAGGCGGTGATCACCGGGGCCTTCTCCGTGACCCAGCAGGCCGTTCAGCTGGGCCTGCTGCCGCGCATCGACATCCGCAATACATCGGAAAGCCAGGCCGGGCAGATCTTCGTGCCCTCGGTCAACATGCTGCTGATGGTCGGGGTGCTGGCCCTGCTGGTGACCTTCCAGACCTCGACCAACCTGGCCGCGGCCTACGGCATCGCGGTGACCGGTTCGATGTTCGTCGACAGCCTGCTGGCCTGGTTCATCGTCCGCAAGCTGTGGAAATGGAGCCTGCCGCTCAGCCTGCTGGTGATCAGTCCGCTGGTGGCGCTGGATCTGGTGTTCCTGACCTCGAACATGCTCAAGATTCCGCAGGGGGCCTGGTTCCCGCTGGCCCTGGGTGCCGGTCTGGTGGTGCTGATGTGGACCTGGGTGCGCGGCACCCGGATCCTGACCACCAAGACCCGCAAGGACAGCCTGCCGCTGACCGACCTGATCGACATGTTGCGGGCCCGACCGCCGCATCGGGCCCCGGGGACGGCCATCTTCCTGACGTCGGACCCGGATATTGCTCCGGTCGCCCTGATGCACAACCTCAAGCACAACAAGGTCTTGCACGAAAAGAACATCGTCCTGACCGTGCGCACCACCGACCGGCCCCGTGTCGATGCCGCCAGCCGCATCACGATCGAGCCGATCAACGACGACTTCAAGAAGCTGACCATCAGCTACGGATTCATGGAGCGACCGAACGTGCCCAAGGCGCTTGGACTTTGCCGCAAGCAGGGGCTTAAGTTCGACATCATGTCGACCAGCTTCTTCCTCGGCCGTCGCTCGGTGGTGGCCTCGGCCAGCCAGGGCATGCCCCTGTGGCAGGACCGGCTGTTCATCTTCCTGATGCGCAATGCTGCCAATCCGACCGACTTCTTCCATATCCCGCCCGGTCGGGTGGTCGAGCTGGGCACCCAGGTGTCTGTGTGAGCGGGGGAACCCCGAAAGGGCGCAGCAAGGGCGGGGATTCCGCCGCGCGCGGCCGGCGCATGGCCGACAAGGCCCGGGGACCGCGTCCGGAGCGCCCGCAACCCGTCCGTAGCGAGCCTGACGACTCCGCCGACATCGGGGTCGAGGCGCGTATCGCCGCCGGCCTGCTGCTGAACGGAGCCCTGATCCGCCGCGGCGGTCTGGACGAGGCCCTGGCCCTGCCGGCGGTCACCGCCCTGCCCGGTCCCGACCGGGCCTTCGCCAGGGCCGTGGCCATGGCCACGCTGCGGCGACTGGGCGAGATCGACCAGATCCTTGACCGCCGCCTGCAGAAATCTCCGCCTGAGGCCGTGCGCACCATCCTGCGCATTGCCCTGGCCCAGACCCTGGTGCTGGAAACGCCGGCCTTCGCCGCCGTATCGACGGCGGTCAAGCTGGCCGAGCGGGACCCCAAGACCCGGCCCTACAAAAATCTGGTCAATGCCGTGCTGCGCGGTATCGGCCGCGAGGGGCCGGGCCTGACCACGGCCGAGTCCAATCTGCCCGAATGGATCGCGGCCCGCTGGCGCCAGACCTATGGAGAGGCGACCCTGGCCGGCCTGGCCCTGGCCGCGCGCGAAGAACCGCCGACCGATCTGACCCTGAAGCCCGGCGAGGACCCGGCGGCCCTGGCCGAGCTGGTCGAGGGCGACGTCCTGCCCGGCGGCTCGGTGCGTACCGGCCGTCACGGCGACGTGGCCGGCTGGCCCGGCTTTGAGGACGGTGTCTGGTGGGTTCAGGATGCGGCAGCCGCCGTGCCGGTACGTCTGCTGGCTCCGCTGGCCGGCGAGACGGCACTGGACATGTGCGCCGCGCCCGGAGGCAAGACCATGCAAATGGCCGCCGCCGGGGCCGTGGTCACGGCGCTGGACCGGTCCGAGGCGCGGTTGAAGCGGTTGCGGCGTAATCTGGAGCGCACGGGGCTGGACGCCGAGGTCGTGGTTCGCCCGGCCGAGGATTGGCTGGACAGTCGCACCTATGACGCGGTGCTGCTGGACGCGCCCTGCACCGCCACCGGCACCTTCCGGCGCAATCCCGAGGCACTGCGCGCCACCAAGCCGGCCGAGGTGGCCAAGCTGGCCGATGTGCAGCACCGGCTGCTGGACGCCGCCGCCGAGCGGGTCGGGCCGGGCGGCCGCATGGTCTATTGCGTCTGTTCGCTGGAACGCGAGGAGGGCGAGACCCAGATCATCGCCTTCCTGCGCCGCAACCCGGCCTTCCGCACCGTGCCGGCCGATCCGTCCGCCGTGGGCGCACCGGAAGAGGCCCTGACGCCGGAGGGTTGGCTGCGCATCCTGCCCTCGATGTGGGCCGAGCGCGGCGGGGTCGACGGCTTCTTCGTGGCCAAGCTGGAGCGGATCTGACCCGACGACCCGGTGGTGCGGCGAGGTCACGCTTGCCCCTCGCGGCCAGCCGTCTTATCCCGGTCCCATGTCCACGCCCCTGATCTGCCCGTCGATCCTCGCCAGCGATTTCGCCCGTCTGGGCGAGGAGGTGGCCGCGATCGAGGCGGCCGGGGCCGACTGGATCCATGTCGATGTGATGGACGGCCATTTCGTGCCCAACATCACGCTCGGTCCGGACGTGGTGAAGGCGCTGCGGTCGCACACTTCCCTGCCGTTCGATGTGCATTTGATGGTCGCCCCGGTTGACCCGTGGCTGGAGGCCTATCGCGAGGCCGGGGCCGACATCCTCAGCGTCCACCCTGAAAGCGGGCCGCACCTGCACCGGACCCTGGGTCGCATCCGTCAGCTGGGCGCGAAGGCCGGGGTGGTGCTGAACCCGGGTACGCCACTGGCCGTGCTTGAGGATGTGATCGACCTGGTCGATCTGGTGCTGATCATGTCGGTCAATCCGGGCTTCGGCGGCCAGTCCTTCATCGACTCCTCGCTGCGCAAGATCGAACGGGTACGGACCTTGCTGGATGCGGCCGGTTCGAAGGCCCATCTTCAGGTCGACGGCGGTGTCACCGCTGCCAATGCCGGGGCCTGTGTCGCGGCCGGGGCTGACGCTCTTGTGGCCGGCACCGCCGTGTTCCGGGGCGGGCCTTCGGCCTATACCGCCAACATCCGCGCTCTGAAGGGAGCCGCGTGAGCCCCGTCGGCCCGTTCGCCCGCGCCGAGCCTGTCTCGCCGGCCCCGGGAGACATCCCCGGACTCCGTGGCGCGCCGATGCGGACGCCGGTGCGCACGGGCGGTGCCGTCACCGGACCCGGTCTGTGGCCGGCGATTGTCGGACGACTGTTGAGCCGTCAGCTCTGGATCGAGCTCTACGGCCTGCCGGGCTACGGCCTGACGCTGGGCGGTCGCAAGGCGACGGCCTTTGCCGCCACCCCCCGTGATTTCCGCCCCGCCGAGGCGGCCCTGGGCAAGGCGGTCATGGGGGGACGTTTCGCTCTGGCGGGCACCACGCTGGAGGCCCCCGGCCCGGCCGATCCGTGGAACCGGCCGAGCCCGACCAAGGCCTTCGCCGTCGACTTGCATGCCTTTGTCTGGTTGCCGGCACTTATGCTGGGCGGTGACCGCGGGGCCCGGGAGGCCTTGCGGCTGACCCTGGCCTGGGGCGATCATTTCAGCCGCTGGTCACCCTTCGCCTGGCGGCCTGACATTCTGGCCCGCCGGGTCTATGCCACGGCCTGCGCTGCCCGCCGGATGAGCGCGGTGGCCACGGAAGCCGACCGGTTGCGACTGGCCGATACTCTGGGCCGTCAGGCGCGGCAGTTGTTGCGGCCGCCGGGCGGGCTGGCCGGCAAGGCAGAGCGACTGACGGCCGCCGCCGTGGCTGGTTGCGTATTGGCGGGCCCCGTCGGGGATACGATACGCCGGGCGGCCCTGCGCCGTCTGCCCCGGGCCCTGGGCGAGACGGTCGGGCCGGACGGCGGCCATGCGTCGCGCAGTCCGGAGGCGGGGCTGGAGCTGTTGCTCGACCTGCTGACCCTCGACGACGCTCTGGCCCAGATCGCCGAGCCGACGCCGGATGCCGTGCGCGCCGCGGTTGAGCGTCTGACCGCGGCCTTGCAGACCCTGTCCCTCCCCGACGGTCGACTGGTGGCGGTCCAGGGCGGGGGACCGTCCAGTCCCGAACGGGTGGCCGCGGCCCTCGCCGGAGATGAGGACGTGCCGGTGGAGTCCGGCGTGACGGTCGGCGGGATCGTGCGCATTCACAGTCCGCTGCTGACCATCGTCGCCGACGCCGCCCCACCGGGCCGCGGGGCCTGGTCAGCGGCAGCCTGCGCCCAGCCGCTGGCGCTGGAAATCGTCTGTGGACGCGACCGGCTGATCTCGGGTTGTGGCTGGACGCCGCGCGCCGCCGACCGGCAGGGGTTGCGGCTGACTCCGGGTCATTCGACCCTGACCCTCGGTGAAACCTCGATCGCCGAACCCCTCGGTGGCTGGAAGGCAGACCTGCTGGGGGCCCGGTTGGTCGGCGAACCCCTGCATGTCGAGGTGGAACAGCGGACCGGCGACGGGGCTGTGTGGCTGGAGGTTCAGCACGACGGCTGGGTCACCCCCTATGGCCTGTTACACCAGCGCCGCCTGTACCTGGACCAGCGCCTCGACGAATTGCGTGCCGAGGAGCGACTGTATCCCGCGCCGGGTCAGACGGGAGTCGTGCGGGTCATCGCCGCGCCCTATGCGGTTCGATTCCATCTGGAGCCCGGGGTTCAGGCCTCGCTGGCGCGAGACCGGCGCTCGATCCTGCTGCGCGGTCATTCGGGCCGGGGCTGGTGGTTCCGCACCGATGGACCGGACGTGGCCATCGAGCCTTCGGTTCATGTCGACGATGGCCTGACCCGGCGTTCGCTGCAGATCGTCGTGCGCGGCTCGGCCCGGACCGACGCCGAAACCAAGATCCGCTGGAAATTGAGTCCGGCGGGGGCTGCAGGCGACCCGGTCTAGAGGGTGACGCTGGCGGTCGGGGATGCTAGACGGCCCGCGCCTCCTCCTCCCCCGCTTGAACGGACGCCGTCATGCCCGCCGCTCCCGATTTTCCGCCCGCACCCGACCGGGTGACCCCGGTACGCGCCCTGATCTCCCTGTCGGACAAGGCGGGACTGCAGGCTGCGGCGCAGACGCTGCACGATCTGGGGGTTGAGCTGGTCTCGACCGGCGGCACACGGGCGGCGATCGCCGGCTTCGGCCTGCCGGTCAAGGACGTGGCCGATCTGACCGGTTTTCCCGAGATGATGGACGGCCGGGTCAAGACCCTGCATCCGGTGGTGCACGGCGGTCTGCTGGGGGTGCGCGACGCCCCCGCTCATGCCGAGGCCATGACCACTCATGGTATTGGCCCGATCGATATCGTCTGGATCGATCTGTACCCCTTTGAGGCCACGGTGGCCGCTGGCGGTGCCTTTGAGGCGGCGGTCGAGAACATCGACATCGGCGGTCCGGCCATGATCCGCTCGGGGGCCAAGAACCACGGCTATGTCGCGGTCTGTGTCGACGCTGACGGCGTGGCCGAAGTAATGGCGGCGCTGAAGACCGACGGGACCACGTCCCTGGCCCTGCGCAAGCGGCTGGCCGCTCGCGCCTTCGCCCGTACGGCGGCCTATGATTCCGCCGTGTCGACCTGGTTCGCCCGGCAGGTCGAGGATCCGGCCCCGGCTCGCAAGACCCTCGCCGGCAGTCTGGCCCAGACCCTGCGCTATGGCGAAAATCCGCACCAGACCGGGGCGTTCTATCGCTCCGGTCTGATCCGCCCCGGCGTGGCCCACGCCGAACAGATCCAGGGCAAGGAGCTAGGCTACAACAACATCGCCGACGCCGACGCCGCCTATGAGCTGGTGGCCGAGTTCGAGGGCCCGGCCTGTGTTATCGTCAAGCACGCCAACCCTTGCGGCGTGGCCGTCGGCAACGACCTGCATCAGGCCTATGTGCGGGCGCTGGAATGCGATGCTGTTTCGGCCTTCGGCGGGGTCGTCGCGGTCAACCGGTCCCTGACCGGGGCTGACGCCCGGGCCATCACCGAGATCTTCACCGAGGTCGTCATCGCCCCGGGGGCCGACGCGGAGGCCCGCGCCGTGTTTGCCGCCAAGAAGAACCTGCGTTTGCTGCTGACCGACGGCCTGCCCGATCCGCTGTCGGCCGGCGAAGTGTTCCGTTCGGTGGCCGGCGGCTTTCTGGTGCAGTCGCGCGACCGCAGCCGGATTACGGCCCAGGACCTGAAGATCGTTACCCGGCGTCAGCCGACCCCGGGCGAAGTGCGCGACATGCTGTTCGCCTTCACTGTGGCCAAACACGTAAAATCCAACGCCGTCGTCTATGCCCGCGACGGCCAGACGGCGGGCATTGGGGCCGGCCAGATGAACCGCCGGGACAGCGCCCGCATCGCCGCGATCCGCGCCCGTGAGGCCGGGGAAGCCAAGGGTCTGGCCCATTCGCTGGCCCAGGGGTCGGCCTGTGCCTCGGAAGCCTTCTTCCCCTTCGCCGACGGCCTGATCGAGGCCGCCGCCGCCGGGGCCACGGCGGTGATCCAGCCGGGTGGTTCGATGCGTGACGCCGAGGTCATCGCCGCCGCCGACGAGGCCGGACTGGCCATGGCCTTCACCGGGGTCCGGGTGTTCCGGCACTGATGATGTTGGGCGCTACGTTCGCCGCGCGGCGGCTCACGGCTTGAGCGCCATTCCAGCGCGCTATCGCTCACGACGCGGTCGTTCACTATCTGAGCGCTGGAGGTCGCGCTTCTTTCCGCCGGGCAGTCGGCTAAGGTGGGCCGCATGGACACACTGGCTTCCCGCTGGGCGAAACTCGCGCCCCACACCACGGTCACCGGGCCGGACGATGATCGTCCGCGACCGGCAGTGTTGCTGTTTCACGGTTGCGGCGGACTGAGGGACCATCTGCCCCTCTATGCCGCTGCGGCGAAGGCCGCGGGATGGCGGGCCTATACGGTCGATTCCTATGCGGGGCGAGGCTTCAGCCGGGCCTTCGCCCTGGCCACGGTCTGTACCGGCCTGGTGCTGCGCGGAGCTGAGCGGGCGGGGGATGTTCTGGCTACACTGTATGGCGTGTCGCAGATGCCTGAGGTGGATTCGAGCCGCATCGCTATGGCCGGCTGGAGCCACGGCGGCTGGGGCATCATGGAGGCGATGAGTGCGGACCGTTCGGGGCCCGGCCTGACCCTGTCCGATCCCGGCGCGGTCAATCTCGATCCGGTCATCGCCGCCTATCTGGCCTATCCCTATGTCGGCTTCCTGGCCCGCAACCGGATGCGGCCATGGCTCCACTGCCCCCGGACCCTGGCGGTGATCGCCCGCACCGATCACCTGACCAGTGTGCGCAATGCCGAGCGGGTGCACGACATGGTGCGCAACTGCGGAACCGACATCGAAACCTGGATCGCCGAAGGCACGCATTCGTTTGACGAACCGACCAGCGCCCCGCCGATGCGTCACGATCCGGACCTGACGGCCGAGGCGGTGCGTCGCTTCCGCGCCCTGCTCGAGGATGTCGCGGTCGCGCCGGCGGCCCCGGCCTCAGCCGGGATCGACTGAACCGGTTCCGCCCAGCACGGTGAAGGTGATTGGGCTGCGGACGCTGAAGCCCAGCGACTGATACAGGCTGATCGCGCCCGAATTGGCGGTATAGGCATGCAGGAAGGGCATTTCGTGGCGGTCCAGGATGCGCGTCGCCACGATCCGCATCAGAGCCCCTGCATAGCCCCGGCCGCGGTGGTCGGGATGGGTGCAGACGCCGCTGACCTCGGTGAAACCGTCTGGTTTCATCCGTTCGCCGGCCATGGCGATCAATCGTCCGTCCTGTTTGACGCCGACGAAATCGCCGAGCTGGTGGGTGCGTCGGAAAAAGGGGCCGGGTTCAGTCAGGGTGGCGAGGGCCAGCATCTGCGGGGCGTCGGCCTCGGTCAGGGCCTCGATGGCGAAGGTGGTGGCCGCGTGGGTGATCTCCGTTGCGGTCATCTGTACGCAGGCGGCCTGTTTGAGCACCACGGCTCCCGGCGGCAGCGCGGTCTGCCTGGCCTCGACCAGTCCCAAACCGGTGCTTGAATTGAGTCGGCCGAGCGCGGCGATGGCTTCGGTTGAGTCGTCGGCCGCGGCGGCGAACAGGGCATAGTCGGGGTCGAAGCGCAGGGCCCGGTCATTCCCGAGCGCGAGGCCTCCCTGACGACTGGTCAGGGCGCTCCAGGCCGGGCGATCGAGGGGATGGTCAGGAATGTCAGCCTCTCCAGAATCCGACAATCTTCTTGACCTCGGCCACGACCGGGTCGGCGATGGCGGCGGCGCGTTCGGCTCCATCCTTCAGCACCCGGTCGATCTCGGTTGGGTCGGCCATCAGCCGGCGCATTTCGGCGCTGACCGGAGCCATGGAGGCCACGGCCAGTTCGGCCAGTTTTGGCTTGAACACGCCGAAGCCCTGGCCACCGAACTCGGCCAGCACCGCCTCGCGGCTCATGCCGGCGAGGGCGGCGTAGATGGTCACGAGATTCTTCGCCTCGGCCCGGTCGTTGAGGCCGTCGAGGGTTTCCGGAAGTGGCTCGGGATCGGTGCGGGCCTTGCGGACCTTGGCGGCGATGGTGTCGGAATCGTCGGTCAGATTGATGCGTGACTGGTCCGAGGGGTCGGACTTGCTCATCTTGGCCGCCCCGTCACGCAGGCTCATGACCCGCGGGGCCGGGCCCTGGGTCAGGGGCTCGGGCAGGGGGAAGAAGCCCGGCGCATTGAAGTCGGTGTTGAATTTCTGGGCGATGTCGCGGGTCAGTTCCAGATGCTGTTTCTGGTCCTCGCCGGTCGGCACCTCGGTGGCCTTGTACAGCAGGATGTCGGCCGCCTGAAGCACCGGATAGGTGTAGAGGCCGACCGAGGCCCGTTCCTTGTGCTTGCCGGTCTTCTCCTTGAACTGGGTCATGCGGTCCAGCCAGCCGAGGCGAGCGACGCAGTTGAGGATCCAGGCCAGTTCGGCATGGGCGCGCACGGCCGACTGCGGGAAGATCACCGAGCGGGCCGGGTCGAGGCCCGAGGCCAGATAGGCCGCGGCGATCTCGCGCGTCTGGGCAGCCAGCAGGGCCGGATCCTGCCACACGGTGATGGCGTGCAGGTCGGCGACGAACAGGAAACAGGGCGCGCCCTGGTCCTGCAGTTCGGTGAACCGCTTCAGCGCGCCCAGATAGTTGCCGAGGTGCAAGGCTCCCGACGCCTGGATACCGCTGAGGATGCGGCGAGGGCCGGTATAGGCGGGCGGCGGGGCGGCGGGCGCGGTCGGGTCGTACATGTCCGCGCAGATGCCTTACGTCAGCGGTGAGGGCAAGCGCTTAGCGGGTGCCGCGTCTGAGCAGCCCCATCACTTCGGCCCGGGTAATCGCCCGGGTGGCGAAGGCCAGGATCACATAGGTCAGCCCGCCGCCGGCCGTCACCAGCAACAGGGCCAGCTCCTTGGCTCCGTGGTCCAACCCGACCAGATTCAGGGCTCCGGCAAGGGGTGTTTCGAACAGGTCGCGGGCCGAGGCGGCCAGGCCAACAACGATGGCCAGTCCGGCGCTGGACAGGGCGATACGGCCCAGGCGCGACAGGGCGGCCGGGCCCGGCCGGTAGAGGCCGCGACGCCACAGGGTCGCACCCAGCAGGCTGGCATTGGTCCAGGCTGCGGCGCTGACGGCGGCGGCGATACCGGCGATGCCCATGCCGAGTTTGAACAGGGTGATGGCCAGGCCGGCGTTCACCGCGACCGAGACCAGGGCGAAGATCATCGGAGTGCGGGTGTCGCGCCGGGCGAAATAGGCCGGGGCGAGGATGCGGATCAGCACGAAGGCGGGTACGCCCCAACCGAACTGGAACAGGGCCCGGCCGGTGTTGACGGCGTCGATCTGCAGAAAGGCACCGCGGGTGAACAGGGCATCGATGAGGAAATAGGGCATCGCCATCAAGGCAGCGGCGGCCGGCAGCGTCAGGGCCATGGACAGGGTCACCGCCTCATCCATCGAAGCCTGCTGCTGGTCGTGATTGTCCGAGGCCACGGCACGCGACAGGCGCGGCAGCAGGGCAATGCCGATCGCCACCCCGACCAGCCCCAGCGGTAGCTGGTACAGACGGTCGGCCGTGGCCAGCCATGTACGGCCGCCGGCCACGAAGCTGGACAGGTTGCCCGAGATGAAGACGTTGATCTGGGTCGCGGAATTGCCGATCGCGGCGGGCACGGCGGTGATGATGATGGCCTTGACCTGCGGGGTCAGCCGGGGCCAGGCGAGGCGGATGTCAGCCCCGGCCTTGCGGGCGGCCCACCAGCACAGGCCGGCCTGGGATATGCCCGCGACGAGCACGGCCCAGGAGGCGGCATAGGCGGCCCCGACCTGATCGCCGCGGGCCGGAATGACAGCCGCCAGCATGATCAGGTTCAGCAGGATCGGATAGGCTCCGGAGACGATGAAGCGGCCGCGGGCGTTGAGCACGCCACTGAGCAGGGCCGCCACGGCCATACAGGGCAGATAGGGCATGGTGATCTGGGTCAGGATCACGGCCAGCTTGAAGCGGGCCGGATCGTTGAGGAAGCCGATGTTAATGACCGTCATCAGCCACGGCATGGTCAACTGGGCGACCAGGGTCAGAACCAGGGTGGCGGCGGCGACGGCGGCGAGCGCATCGGTGGCGATCTTGTCGGCGACCGCCGCGCCTTCGGTTTCCAGTGTTTTGGCGTAGGCCGGCACGAAGGCGGCGGCGAAGGCTCCTTCGGCGAAGATGCGCCGGAACAGATTGGGGAAGTTCAGCGCGGTATTGTAGGCGTCGGCGGCCGGTCCGGCAGAGGCCCCCAGGGCGGCTGAAATGACCACGTCGCGGGCGAAGCCGGCAAAGCGGCTGACCAGGGTCAGGCTGCTGAATATGGCCGAGGAGCGCATCATGCCGCCGCCCTTGCCGGGCTTCGGGCCGTCAGGCGGGCGATCGTTGTCGATGGCGGAAGCCAGGATCGGCAGGGCCGGGTCGATCGGTGCGTCGTCCGTCGGTCGGGGAGGCTGGCTCACGGGCAGGAAATCCGGTGGAGGGGCGGACGAACCGCTTAGCGTGGTTCCGGGGCGGGCGATACGGTCTGGCTGCGACTGAGGTCGGATACGTCGCGGACGCTGGCCCGGGCGGGGGTAACGGCGCGCCCGGCCGGGACCGTCGGGCGCTGGTCCAACACGGTTTCGAGGGCCGCGCGCAGGGCGTCGGTGCGACCGCCAACCACGGGCTTGAGTCCCTTGTCGTCGACGACGTAAAAACTGTCTACAGCCCGTTCGCCGAAACTGGCGACATGGGCCGAGCGGATCGACAGCCGGTGCGTCGATAGCACCCGGGCGAGTTCGGCCAGCAGGCCGGGACGGTCGGCCCCGGAGACCTCGATGACCACGGCGGTCTCGCTGGTCCCGGCGTCGATCAGGACCACCGGCCGGACACGGAAGGCGGCGTGGCGGCGGCTGACCTCGACCGAGGCTGCGGGCCCGGGGGCGCTGTCGCGGAGGGCGGCGGATTCCAGTCGGGCCAGCAGCCGTTTCAGCCGCCGTGGTTCGGCCCGGCCATAGGGCAGACCGGCCCCGTCCTGGACCTCGAATACATCGAGGGCCGTGCCGTCCCCGGCCGTGGCCACCCGGGCCCCGACCACATCGGCTCCGGCGGCCGACAGGGCGGCGGCGAGAGCGGCGAACAGGCCGGGCCGGTCCCGGGCGGCGATGGCGATGCGCGTGGTGGCGTCGTCGCCGGGTTCGGAGGTGACAGCCTCAACCGCGGCCCCGGCGACGCGGGCCCGGTCGACCAGCGCGGGGAATTCGGCGAGCGGGTCCTCGCGGCGCACATCCTCACCGCGGAACAGGGCTTCGGTGCGTTCGTAGAGATCGCGCATCAGCTGGCCCTTCCAACTGTTCCACACGCCGGGGCCGACGGCGCGGATGTCGGCCACGGTCAGGACCAGCAAGGTGCGCAGATGCTCCGGGTCACCGACCAGGTCGGCGAAGGCGCGGACGGTGTCGGGGTCGGAGACATCGCGTTTCTGGGCATGGTCTGACAGGATCAGGTGATTGCGCACCAGCCAGACCACCAGTTCAATGCGACGC
Source organism: uncultured Brevundimonas sp. (assembly GCF_963974615.1). GTDB lineage: Bacteria > Pseudomonadota > Alphaproteobacteria > Caulobacterales > Caulobacteraceae > Brevundimonas. The sequence goes on along the minus strand of NZ_CAXBDH010000010.1, from coordinate 48,498 downwards.
GGATCGACCCCCAGGCGCTCGCAGGCCCGACGTGCGGCGATGGCCCCGTCCTCGAGCTGGCCGCGATCCCCGCCCTTGCCGACGTCATGCAGCATCATGGCCAGCATCAGGGCTTCGAAGTCCGCGATCCGGTGCACGATGACGCTGGACAGCGGATGGTCAGTTTTCAGCTTGCCGCGGGCGATGTCATTGATGATGCCGATGGCCTGCAGTGTGTGCTCGTCGACCGTATAGGCATGGTACATGTTGAACTGGGTCTGGCCGACGATCCGGCCCCATTCGGGCAGGAACCGACCCAGCAAACTGGTCTCGTTCATCAGGGTCAGGGCGCGATAGGGACGCTGGCCATGGGCCAGAATGTCGAGGAAGGTGCGCGCCGCTTGCGGGTCGCGCCGCAGCGACGGCGACACCAGCGACAGGGACCGGGTCACCGCTGAAAAGGCGTCGGGATGCAGATCGAGGTCGTGGGTGTCCGCGACCCGGAACAGGGTCAGCAATTTGACCGGATCGGCGGCGAACACGTCGGGACCGGTCACCGACAGACGTCCGCCGTCCTCGACGAAACCCTCGACGCCCAGCTTGCGTCGCCGCCCGGGGATCAGGCGCGACAGACTCAGGGTCGATTTCTGTTGCCGGGCCTCCAGCTTGGCTGACATGGCCCGGGTCAGGGCCCCGACGTCGCGGGCGACGATGAAATAGCGGCGCATGAAACGTTCGACCGCCGGTTCGTCGCCACGCCCACGCCAGCCCATGCGACGCGCAACCTCGGGCTGGACGTCGAAGGTCAGTTTCTCCTCGGCCCGGCCCACGGTCAGATGCAGATGGGTCCGCACCCGCCAGAGGAAGTCGAAGGCTTCTTCGAAGGTGCGGCGTTCACGACCCGTCAGCAGGTCGTCCAGGACCCGGGCTCCCAGTGGACTGTCCGGGGCCAGATAGCGGGCGATCCAGAACAGGGTGTTGAGATCGCGCAGGCCACCCTTGCCGTCCTTGACGTTCGGCTCGACGCGATAGCGCACCGCGCCCGACTTCTGGTGGCGGGTGTCGCGTTCCTCCAGCTTGGCGGCGATGAAGGCGCGCGGGTCACTGCGTCCGACCTGTTTCCTGAAGGTCTGGATGAAGTTATCGGCCAGTTCGCGGTCACCGGCCAGGGGGCGGGCCTCGAGCAGGGCTGTGCGCACGGTCATGTCGGTGCGGGCCAGGCTCAGGCAGTCGCTGACTGACCGGATCGACGGTCCGACCTTCAGCCCCAGGTCCCACAGGACATAGAGCACGAATTCGACCACCGACTCAGTATGGGGCGTGGTCTTCCACGGACGCAGGAACAGCAGATCGAGGTCGGAGAAGGGGGCGAGGACGCCGCGTCCGTAACCGCCGACCGCGATCAGGGCCAGGCGTTCCGCCTCGGTCGGATTTGGGGCCGGATAGAGAGTCTCGGTGGTGAAGCGCCACAGGGCCAGCAACATCTCGTCGGCGGCGGTCGCATAGAGCCGTGCCACCTCGACTCCCGGAAGCCCTCCGGCAAGCCGGCCGGCAACCCGGGTTCGGGCGGTCTGGTAATGTTGTCCCAACAGGTCGGAGACGGTCGCGCGCACATCGGGGCTGTCGATGGCAGCGGCGAGGCGGGCGGCCAGGGAGGCGGTCAACGCCCCGCCAGACCCTTGAGCCGGTACAGGGCCTCCAGCGCCTCGCGCGGAGTCATGGCGTCGGGGTCGATGCCGGTCAGGGCCTGGTCCACCGCCGAGGGGCAGGCCGGCGCGGCGACGGGCTCGGCCATGGCGAACAACGGCAGGTCGTCGAGCCGGACATGGGCGGCCTTGTCTGTTTCGAGCCGTTCCAGAACTTCGCGGGCGCGGGCGACGACGGCGGGGGGAACCCCGGCCAGCCGGGCCACATGGACCCCATAGGAGCGATCGGCGGCACCCGGGGCGGCCTCGTGCAGGAACACCAGTTCGCCGTTCCACTCGCGCGCCCGCATCGACAGGTTGCAGACGTGGTCGAGCCGCTCCTCCAGTCGGGCCAGCTCGTGATAGTGGGTCGCGAACAGGGTGCGGGCGCGGTTGTGGTCGTGCAGGGCCTCGGCCGTGGCCCAGGCTATGGCCAGGCCGTCATAGGTGGCGGTGCCGCGGCCGATCTCGTCCAGCACCACGAAGGAGCGGTCGGTGGCCTGGGTCAGGATGGCGGCGGTCTCGACCATCTCCATCATGAAGGTCGAACGGCCCCGGGCCAGGTCGTCGCCGGCTCCGACGCGGCTGAACAGCCGGTCGACCACGCCCAGCCGCATGGACCGCGCTGGCACGAAGGCCCCGGCCTGGGCCAGCACCACCAGCAGGGCGTTCTGGCGCAGGAAGGTCGACTTGCCGGCCATGTTGGGGCCGGTGACGATCGACAGCCGGGCTCCGGCGCGGTCGGCGGTGGCGCTCGAGCCATCGAGGGCACAGTCATTGGGCGTATAGGGGTCGCCGGCGGCCTTGACGGCGGCCTCGACCACCGGATGGCGACCACCCTCGACCTCGAAGGCCGTGGTGTCGTCGAGCACCGGGCGCACGGCCCCGGTTTCTTCGGCCCACTCGGCCAGGGCGGCATGGGCGTCCAGCTCGGCCAGGGCCTCGGCCACCGCCTGCAGTGGCTGGGCCAGCTCCTGGACCGTCCGTCGCCAGGTCTCGAAGGTCTCGCCCTCGATGGCCAGGGCACGATGGCCGGCCTGGCTGATCTTGGCGTCCAGCTCCGACAGTTCGACGGTGGTGAAGCGGACCTGGCTGGCCAGGGTCTGGCGATGGATGAAGGGGCTGTCGGGTCCACCCCGCAGCAGATGCTCGGCGTGTTTGGCTGTGGTTTCGAGGAAATAGCCGAGCACGGCGTTGTGGCGCACCTTGAACGGCACCCCGGCCTCGCGCTGGGCCCGGGCCTCGAGATCGGCGACCACCCGGCGGCTGTCGTCGCGCAGGCGGCGGGCCTCGTCCAGTTCGGGACGGTGATCGGGGCGGACGAAACCGCCGTCGCGGGCCAGATGCGACGGTTCGTCGACCAGACCGTCGACCAGACCGGCCAGCAATTGGGCAATCGCCGGGGTGAGGGTCAGCCGCTCCAGACAGACGTTGATCCGGGCTGGCGGGCCGGTCAGAGGATCCCGGGCCGTGGCGAACAGGCCGGCCAGGCCCTGGGCCGTGGTCAGGCCCGAGCGGATTGCCGCCAGGTCGCGCGGCCCGCCCCGCCCCAGGGCCAGCCGCGAGGTGGCCCGGGCCACATCCGACGAGGTCCTGAGGGCGTCGCGCAGGTCGCGGCGCAGGTCGCGGCGCTCCAGCAGCCATTCGACGGCGTCGAGGCCGTGGTTGATCGTGGTCACGTCGCGCAACGGCCGGGCGATCCGCTCGGCCAGGGCCCGGGCCCCGCCCGAGGTCACGCTGCGGTCGATGCAGGCCAGCAGGGAACCGTCGCGCTCGCCCCGCTGGGTCCGGTCGATTTCGAGGCTGAGCCGGGTGGCCGGATCGATGGCCAGAAATCCGCTTTCGCCCGAACGGCGCGGTGGAGCCAGGGCCGGAATCTTGCCGGCCTGGGTGGTCTCCAGATAGGCGGCGACCAGACCCAGGGCCGAAACCTCGGCCTCCTCGAAGGTGCCGAACCCGTCCAGCGAGGCGACACCGTACAGCCGCTCGACCCGTGCCCGCGCCCCGGCGGGCTCGGCCAGGGCCTGGGGCAGGGCCTGGACCACACCGCCGCAACCGTCGAGAGCCGGCTGGACGGCCGCGTCCGAGAACAGACGGTCCGGCACCAGCACTTCGCTGGGCCGGAATGAAGCCAGGGTCGCGCCCAGATCGGCCAGGTCACAGGCTACGGCGTCGACGGTCCCGGCCGACAGTTCGACCACGGCCACGGCGGCCCGACCCTTGCGTACGGCCACGGCCGCCAACCGGTTGGCCCCGCGTGCGTCCAGCAAGGTGTCCTCGGTCAGGGTACCGGGGGTGACGACCCGCACCACCTCGCGTTTGACCACGGCCTTGGAGCCGCGTTTCCTTGCCTCGGCGGGGGCCTCGACCTGTTCGCAGATGGCGGCCTTGAAGCCCTGGCGGATCAACCGCGCCAGATAGCCCTCCAGCGCATGGACCGGGACGCCGGCCATCGGGATGTCCTGACCCTGGTGTTTGCCGCGTTTGGTCAGGGTGATGCCCAGCGCCGCCGAGGCGATCTCGGCGTCCTTGAAGAACAGCTCGTAGAAATCGCCCATGCGGAAGAACAGGATGGCGTCGGGAGCCCCGGCCTTGGCCGCGAGAAATTGCGCCATCACCGGCGTGGTTCCGGCGAGATCGGCGGCGGCTTCGGGCGGGGATTTGAGCGGGGCGTTCATGGGTCGACGCAACGTGACGGATTGCGCGCAACCGCTCAAGCGGAATGGCGATCTATCGACTTGCCTGGGGCCCGTTGCGCTGCGATAGGCAGATCAGGCGGTTTAGGGAACACGGTGAGACACCGTGGCTGTGCCCGCAACTGTAGGCGGCGAGACGTTTGATCGTTCCAGGGCTTCGGCTCTGGCGTCACTGGGAAACCGGGAAGGCGTGATCCAGCGTTTTTGACCCGCAAGCCAGGAGACCTGGCCGCCGACGTCGTTCGTCCGCTGTCCGGGACCAGACAGAGGCGCGGGGTCCGTCCTGTCTTCACCAGAAGGCAACCGTCCGTCGAAGCGACCCGATCCATGCGTCACCAGACTGTCCGGTCTGGCGGGTCGGTCGCTTTCAACGCCATCGCGCGCGCATTCGCGAAGGCTTGACGGAGATACGCTGATGAAGCGGTCCATCCTGCTGTCCACGGTCGCCCTTGCGACCCTTCTCGCCCTGCCCGCCCTCGCCCGGACTCCCGATGACGGAGCCGAGCCCCTGCCCGAAATCATCGTCACCGCGACACGGTTGCCGGCCATCGTCGCCGACACGCCCGGGGCCCGGGTTATCGATGCTGCCGCCATCGAACAGCGCGGGGCGGTGTTCGCCGCCGACATTCTGAGTGATGTCCCGGGTCTGTCGGTGACACGTTCGGGGGCCTATGGCGGCATCGCCCAGGTGCGGATGCGCGGAGCCACGCCCGGCAAGACCCTGGTGCTGGTCGACGGGGTTCCGGTCAATGACGCGGCCGAGATCAACGGCGCGTTTGACTTCTCGGGCTTCGACCTGGGCGAGGTCGCGCGCATCGAGGTTTTGAGCGGGCCACAGTCGTCCCTGTGGGGCTCGGCCGCCATCGGCGGGGTTATCGCCTTCACCACCCGTGAGACAGATGGGCTGCGGGCCGAGGTTGAGGCGGGGTCCTTTGATACGGTGCGCGGGCGACTGGCCGCCGGCGTGGCGCGGGACAGCTATGCCTTCGGGGCCTGGGTCTCGCGCTTCGATACTGCGGGGATTTCGGCCGCCGATGCAGCCAATGGCAACCCTGAGGCTGACGGTTTCGAAAACACCAGCGCCGGGGCCCGGGGGCGCTATGCGTTTTCACCGTCCGTCCAGCTGGACGGCTCGGTACGCTGGTCCCGCAGTGAGGGTGATCTGGACGGCTATCCAGCCCCCGCCTGGGTGTTGGCTGATACGGCGGACACGACCGAGAGCGAGCAATGGTCGGCGACGACGCGTCTGGGTGTGGAGGCGGCAGGACTGAAACATCAGTTCAGCGTTTCGGCCGCCGACCTCACCCGCACGACCCGGGGCAGTACGAACTCAACGTTCACGGCGGACCGTCAGGCTTATCGCTGGCAGGCGACCGGGTCAGCGCTGGCCGGGCGGACCGACTTCACCCTGGGGGCCGAACGCGAGGCCACCGAGGGCAGCCTGTCGACCGGAGCCAACCAGAGTCAGGGCACCACCTCCCTGTTCGGTGTGTCCCGGTTTCAGGTCACCGACGGGCTGAGCCTGACCGCCGCCCTGCGTCGGGATGACACCGACGATTTTGGAGGGGCGACCACCGGCCGCCTGTCGGCGGCCTGGGACCTTTCGGGTGGCTTCATCCTGTCAGGGGCATGGGGCACGGGGTTCAAGGCTCCGTCGATCAGCCAGTCAGTCTGCGACTACTGCTATGCCTCGGTCCCGTTTCCGGACCTGACCCCGGAAACCGCCGACAGCGTCGAACTGGCTCTGGGCTGGGGCTCGACAGACGGCCGTGTCCAGGGGCGGGCCACGGCCTATCGCCTGAATGTCGAAGACCAGATCACCTATGTCTTCAACCCGTCCACCTTCGACAGCTACTACATCAATGTCGACCGGACCCGGACCGACGGGGTCGAGCTGGAGGGTCGGGCGTTTCTGGCCGGGGGGGTCGATCTGACCCTGGCCTATGCCTGGACCGACGCACGCAACCCGGCCAACGGTGCACGGCTGTTGCGGGTGCCTGAACATGCGGGCTCGGCTACCCTGGGCTGGACTGGTGAACGGCTGTCGGCCGCCCTGACGGTGCGGGCGGAAGGTGATCAGCTGGATGCCGGCGGCGTGCGCAAGGCCTTCGTTACCGCAGGGTTGAACGGGGCCTGGACGCTGACGCCGACGGTCAGCCTGACGGCGCGGATCGATAATCTGACCGACGAACGCTACCAGCAGGTGTTCGGCTATGGCGAGCCGGGTCGCTCGGCCTATGTCGGGGTCAGGCTGCGTTACTGATCGCGGAGCGCGCGGCGGCCCCCAGGCTCTGAGCCAGGGCCGCCGGTTGCGCCAGCGCCAGCGCCTCCCAGTCGAGATCCGGTCGGGGGGCGTGGGCCGCAGCGAGAATGGCCCGCAGTTCGGCCGCCGAGGCCACGCTGGCGACGACGGCGGACACGCCGGGCAGACCGAGCGTATAGGCGAGAGTGGCCTGCATCGGATCGACCCGGGCCTCGGCCAGATGGCGGCGGATCCGCGACAGGGCCGGGGCATGTTCGGCCAGATGCGACGGCAGGCTTTCGCCGCTCATGAACAGCAGGCCGCGGGCGAAGACCGACGACAGATGCACGTCCACATTCAGGGCCGCCAGTTCGGACAGGGCCCCGCTACTGTGGGCGCGCTGGTCCAGAAGGTTGGCCCGCATCTGCACGACGTCCGGCTGAAAGCGACGGGCCAGCAGGGCGGGGCCGTCCTCAACCGTGGCGCAGAAGCCGATACGACGAAACAGGCCGCGGTCCTTGAGGGCGTTGAGACGATCCCACAGTGCCCGGCCGTCGACCCCGGCCAGGTCCGTGGCCTGGGACACCAGCAGGGTGTCGCCGCGCGGCAAACCGAGACGTTCCAGCGATCGACGGGCCCGGGCCTCGACCCGATCGACCCCCTCGCTCAGCGAAACGGTACGCACGGTGACCTGGAAGGGGGACGGAAACGGCCAGGCCTGCCCCAGCTGTCGTTCGCCGTCGCCGTCAGGGCGGGTGGCAATGACGGTGACGCCGGCGTCGGCGGCTGTTTGCAGCAGGAATCGCAGGGCTTCCTCGCGCGCACCTGCAGGTGCCGGCAGGGCGCGCTCGGGCTCATGCACCACCGCGAGGGCGAGTTTGGAGACCGGAGACGGGGAAGGGGATGATTTCACCCGGTGACACTGACCGGGAATGTTTAAGGTCGCCTCACCGAGACTTTTACAGAGTCTTACTCGGGGAGCGCCGGTTTGCGATCAGTCGGCGTCCGGCTGACGGTCCGGATGAGCCGCTATAAAGGCCGGGTGGGCCTCTGCCGCGGTCTCTATGGCCAGCAGGCGAGGGTAGGCCTCCAGCGACACATTGAAGCGGCGCGCCGAATAGATCTGCGGGATCAGGTAGCAGTCGGCCAGGGTCGGGGCGTCTCCCCAGGCCCAGCCGTCGCCGTGACGCGCGACCAGGGCCTCCAGAGCCGCGAACCCCGCGTGGACCCAGTGTCCGGCCCAGGCGTCGGTGGCCGCTTGATCGGCCCCGAAATCCTGGCGCAGGGCTTTCAGGGCCCGCAGATTGTTCAGCGGATGGATGTCGCAGCCGATCAGGGCGGCCATGGCCCGAACCTGGGCCCGCGCACCGGTGTCGACCGGCAGCAGGGGTGGTTCGGGACAGGTTTCCTCCAGCCACTCCAGAATCGCCGGGCTCTGGGTCAGGACCTGACCGTCGACTTCCAGCGCCGGGACCAGTCCCTGGGGGTTGAGGGCGAGATAGGCGGCCGACCGCTGTGCGCCCTGACGCAGGTCGACACCGACCTGGTCGTAGGTCAGGCCTTTGAGATTCAGGGCGATGCGGGTGCGGTAGGATGTGCCCGAGCGCCAGTAGCCGTGCAAAATCATTGTGGCTGCACCGTAAAGTTCAGAGGGCTGAGTCCGGCGATGGTGGCGGTGACCTTGTCTCCGGGCAACAGGGGGCCGACGCCCTCGGGGGTACCGGTGAAGATCAGGTCACCGGGCCGCAGGGTCCAGAGCTCGCCGGCCTTGGCCAGGATTTCGGAGGGGTTCCAGATCATGTCGTCAAGCCGGCCAGTCTGGCGGGCGACGCCATTGACCTCGAGTCGGATGGGCGCGGCCGGATCGGGCAGGGCACCCAATGTCAGGGCCCCGCAGGGAGCGGACTGGTCGAAGCCCTTGGCCGCGTCCCAGGGTCGGCCTCCGGCCTTGGCTGCCGCCTGCAGGTCGCGGCGGGTCAGGTCGCAACCAACGGCCCAGCCGGCGATGTGGCCATCCTCGCCGACGGCACAGACCAGTTCGATCTCGTGGTGCAGGTCGGCGGTGGCCGACGGATAGGCAGGGTCTGCCCCGTCGACGACCAGGGCGTCGGCCGGCTTGGAGAAAAAGAAGGGGGCGGGTCGCGATGGGTCGCTCCCCATTTCGCGCGCATGGGCCGCGTAATTCTGGCCGACACAGAGGATGCGCCGGACGGGAAACCGCTCGGGTCGACCGACGATCGGCAGCGATGGGACGGGTGTGGGTGCAAACAGCCAGGAGGTCATATGGTTTTCTAGGCCGGACGGTGACGTATCGCCAGCAGTCAGCCCTGACCGGTTTTGATTCCGTGTCGCGCCACTCAGGAACCGGCGGTGGAGACTGGCGTTTCAGCCACAGGAACCCTATTTATAAGGGCATCAGACCCATTCCTTTTTTTACTGGAGCAGTTTTATGGCCACGACCAAGGCTCGCGAAGACATCAAGACCGATCTCAAGACCCTGAAAGCGGATCTCGCCGCCGGCGCGCGTGAAGAATCCCAACGTCTGCGCGAAAAGGCCACCGTGGCCGAGGCGCGCCTGCGCGAAAAGGCGGTTGAGGCCGAGACTCTGCTACGCGAAAAGAGTGACGAGGTGCGCGAACGCGCCCAAGTCTATTATGACCAGGCCCGGACCCGTGGCCGGGAATATTATGACGACGCTTCAGAGCGATTCGACGAAGCCCAACGTTATATTACGGAACGGGTGCAGGAGCGTCCGGTTCAGTCGACCGCCATCGCCCTCGGTGTCGGCGTCGTGCTCGGCCTGCTTTTGGCCGGTCGTCGCCGCTGATGCTGGGGCAAAGCCTGGTCCGCAAGGCCGTCGCGACCGCGGTCGCGGCGGGCGCAGCCTTCGTCGCCGTCGTGGCGTTGGGGGTGACAGCCTATCACGCCCTGACGCTGCTGGTTCTTCCGGTGGCGGCAGCGGCCATTACGGCTCTGGTGTTTGCCATCGTCGCGCTGGCGGTGGTGGCAATCTTCATGGGCCGCGCCGGGGAAGAGGCTGAGGATGAACCCCAGGGCCTGGCGGAGCGCGCTTTCACCCTGTTCCGGGATCGACCCATTATGGGCGTTGTCGCAGCCCTGGCCGGCGGCTGGATTTTTCTGCGCAACCCGGCGCTGGCGACCATGGTCGCCGCCGCCTTTACTGAAAAGAGTCACGGACGACGGCGCTAGGTGAGGGAACGTCAGTTCGCTGGTGGCGTTGACACGGCGGGTGTGGCCCTAGGGACACGTCTCCGTTAATCGCTTCCGGAGGGCCCCGATGCTTCGCTACGCCGTTATTTTCCTCATCCTGGCACTCGTTGCCGGTGCCCTGAATATGGGCGGCGTCGCCGCCGTCTCGATCAACATCGCCTATGTGCTGTTTGTTGTGTTTCTGATCCTGCTGGTGGTGCATTTTCTGACCGGCCGGAGACGTGGTGCCGGGCTCTAGGCCGACGTCAGAATCCTGAGTACGGAGCCGCGATTTTCACGATCGCGGCCCCTTTGGCGTTGGAAGTCAGTTGGCGGCCCGTTCCCGGGTCCCGGCGATGTTCGGGTCCGGAGCCGTCGCCGCCCGGCGCGTATCCTGCCGGCGCGCCAGCTTCCAGACCTGTTGCGGTTCGAAATCGCGCCCGGTCCAGGCCATGGCGGTCACCACGATGCCCGCAGCGTTCCAGTCGATCTGATTGAAGCCCGGTGGCGTTCCACGTTCGCGCAGCGACAGGGTCCCGCAACCGACAGCGTAGCAACAGCGATCCGACATCTCGATCGGCAGGGCGAAGGGGACGTGGACGTGGCCGGTCATGATCAGGTCGACTCCGGCCTCGGCGAAGATCTGCGCGGCGGCGGCTCCGCGTCGAACCTCGCCCGTCATTGGTGCGCCGATCATCTCGATCAGTGGGTGGTGGCAGGCCAGTACCCGTAATGCCCCGACGGGAGCCTGGCGCAACGCTTCGGCCGCGCGGCGGGTCTGGTCCAAGTCTATGACCCCCTTGGACCAGTTGGGGCGCGCCTGCCAGCCTCGCGCCGTGGTCACGCCGCGCACCATCAGATCAGGCGCGCGAAACTGGTGATCATGGGCCGGGTGGCCGATGGCCTTCTCGAACGCGCGCCACGGCCAGAACAACCGGGCCGGAATATTCCAGTAGGGCACGTCATGATTGCCGACGACCACGAAGGTCGGCTCGGGCATCGCCTGAATCCAGACGCTGGCTGCGGCGAACTCATCGCGATGGCCCTCCTGGGTGATATCCCCGGTGATCAGCACCATGTCGGCGGGGGTGGCGTGAGCATAATCAAGTGCTGCTGCTGCGGCCTGTCGATGTTCGCACCCGAAATGAATGTCGGAGAACTGCAGAATACGACCCATTAGGCGGGGTCCCCGGCTGCCGGAGCCGGAGCCGGAGCCAGGGCCCGGAAGGCCTTGCGAACGAACCGAACCTCGGCCTCCTGGCGCAAGAGCACGGGCTCACCGTCGATGACCGCCGGAATGCGGGAGCGGGCCCGGACCCGGACGTGACGGGTGGCGGTGGTGCTGACCGTAGGGTCGTGTCGCCAGTCGGTGAACAGGGCGTGGGCCGCCAGACGGAAGGCCTGGGCTGCGTCCGACGGGTTCATGGCGGCGGCCTCGAGTCCGGCGTTCTCGTCCACCGCCCTGGAGATTGTGGGGCTGATCAGAACCAGGGCTTCGGCGCGCCGGAAGCCCCTTGCGTCGAGGGCGAAGCGGAGGCGGCCGGAAAAAGCTCTCCGGAGAGCCCGCCGCGCATAACCCCAAGCCAGCTTCAGCCGGCCGGATCGTATCGCTTCGCGAGCGGGGGCCCACAGGGCCGGAGATCCCAGGATGGCAGCGCAATAAAAGGCGTACCGACCATCTAGATCGGTGATCTCGCCGCCGCCGACGTTGAGAGGAACGCCCTCCTCCAGGACCAGCCCCAAGGCCGTTTTCCAGTCTGTTGTCCCGTAGAGGGCCTGGGGCAGCATGTTCATGGTTCCGCCTGGCAGAGGCGCGACCAGTGGTCCGTTGGGGCCGACGCGTGCGGCAATCGTCCCGGCGGTGCCGTCGCCGGCGAGTACCAGCAGGACGTCCGGGCCGGCGGCCAGGGCCTCATCGACCTGGGCCTCAAGACGGCCGGACTCGAGCGTGATGACAGTGGCGTCGCAACCGTGATCCGACAGGATGGCCGTTGCCTCGGCCACAGCATTGTCGTCCACCCCGCCCGACAGCGGGTTGACCAGCATGACAACCCCTTTTCCGGCGACATGAGAAGACAGCCTCACGGGTCCTCGCGCCGGCTTGCGGCGGGCAGTCTTCGCCGCGGGTGTGGCGGGGTTTGTCAGGGTTTTGGTCATGTCGCCCGAACGCGCCGACCGGGGCAATGTTCCGGTCGGCGCGTTACCTGGGCGCGGATTACTTGTTCAGTTCTTCGGCGGCTTTTTCGGCCCCGGCCTGAAGGGCGTCGCCGGCCCGGGTGGCGGCTGTGCCGGCCTCGTTTGCGGCTTCATCGGCCGCGGCAGGGGCTTTGCCGACCAGGGTCTTCGCACTGCTCCAGGCACTGGAAATCCAGCCGTCGACAATCGCGCCGCCACCGGCAAGCGAATGTTCCTTTACGCCCAGAGCGGCGGTGAGGGCCCCGAACAGGGCCAGAAGGGTGACGATCAGGCCCACGAACGAGCCTCCCGAACCCCGTTTCCGGGATCGGGCCCAGACCGGACTGGAAGCACCGTCGTCAGCCATCCGGATGGGTTGAGAAAAACGCATGGAAGCCCCCCTTAGAGTTCCGGCAGTACCGGGGCACACCCCCTGTGCGCCCTCACCCCTGCCGGAAATACAGCCTATTACAGCCACGTTACGCATCATAGCGCGGGAACCTCTACAATGATCCAGCGTTCTCTCCCACGGGGCGAACCCAGTATTGGCATTGAAGGACAGCAACATGATTAAGGCAGTCGTCGCGATTGCAGCCGCGGGCCTGATGGCCACCGCCTGCACCACCGATCCCTACGGAAATAACGAGACCCTGCGCCAAGGGACTATCGGTGCCGGCATTGGTGCCGTCGCCGGAGCCATCATCGGTAACAATGTCGGCGACGGCAATGCCGGCCGTGGCGCGGCTATCGGGGCTGTCGTCGGCGGGGCCGCCGGGGCCATTCGCGGCTCGCAGCAGGACCGGTCCAACCAGCAACGCTATCGCGACAGCTCCGGTCGCTATTACTATTGCTACGATAACCGTCAGACCGAATGTTATTGGGAAGATGGCCAGCGCCGTTACTAGGGCTGGACGCAAGGGCCTGATCTGATCAGGCTTGAAATTGAGGGCGGTCCACCATCTGGCGGGCCGCCCTTTTTTTGGTCGGAACCGGGTCCCGGGACGGGGTTTGGCCGCGGCGGTCGGTCGCGGCCGGTGGTTCCGGGCGGCGGGCTTGGCTAAGGTCGCCGCTGCTTCGACTGCCGGACATCCTGTTTTGCGCCAATTTATCATTCTTCTGACCTGTCTGGTGCTGGGAACGGCCGGGCCGGCGGTGGCCCAGCCCGTCAGCCGGGTGCCGGACACGGCGTCGCCGGGACCGGTGTCGACGCCGCGGATCGAGGCCGAGCTGGTGCCCATGTCGGCCTGGGCGGCCCCGGGGTCGACGGCGGTCGTTGCGGTTCGACAGGTGATTCAGCCCGGCTGGCATACCTATTGGCGCAATCCGGGCGATTCCGGCGGGGCGACGACGCTGGACTGGCGGCTGCCCGCGGGGGTCGAGGCCGGAGCGATCGTCTGGCCCCTGCCCCGGCAGCAGCGCCTGCAGGGTCTGATGAATTACGGCTATTCCGGCGAGGTCTATCTGCCGGTGCCGGTCCAGATCCCCCCGACCGCACGGGCGGGGACAAGCGTGCCGCTGACCGTTCAGGCCCTGTTTCTGGTGTGCAGCGCCGAGATGTGTGTGCCGGACGAACTGACGCTGCGGCTCGACCTGCCGGTCCGCGATGGGGCCGCGCCGCTGGACCGTCGCCATGGCGAGGCGATTCGCCGGGTTCTCGAGACCGCGCCGCGCCCCGCTGGAATCCGGGCCCATGCGACGCTGGATGGCGGGGTCCTGACCCTGACCGCGAGCGGCGGACCGCTGGCCGGGGTCGATCCCGGGCCGGTCTATTTCTTTCCCTTTCGCAGTGACCTGATCTCCCACCCGGCGGCACAGACGGGCGAGCGGGGTCCGCAGGGCCTGACCCTGAGGCTGCAGCCCGACACCGATCTGATGGCGACAGGGTTGGCCGGGCCGGTCGAGGGGGTGTTGTCGACGGGCGTCGGGGCGTTCGAAATCGTGGCTGAACCGGGTCCGCCGCTGGCCGGAACCGGCGGCGGGGCCGTGCTGCGTTCGGGGGAGGTGGACATGGTCGCCGGCCCCGGCGGTCTGGCCGTCTTTGCCCGGGCCGTGCTGTTCGCCCTGATCGGCGGGGTGATCCTGAATCTGATGCCCTGCGTGTTTCCGATTCTGGCCATGAAGGCCGCGGCCCTGACCGCTTCGGCCCATGCGCCGCAGCACGCCCGTCGCGACGGGCTGGCCTTCCTCGCCGGCGTGCTGGTCACCTTCCTGATCCTGGCGGGGATGATGCTGGTCCTGCGCGCCGCCGGAGACGCGGTCGGCTGGGGGTTCCAGCTGCAGTCGCCGGGCGTCATCGCCGCCCTGGCGTTGTTGATGCTCGCGGTCGGTTTCAACCTGTCGGGCGTGTTTCAGATCGGGGCGGGCCTGCAGGGCGCGGGTTCGGGGCCACTGGCGCGGTTGTCGGGCGGACTGGGCGCCTTTTTCACCGGAGTGCTGGCCGTGGTCGTGGCCGCGCCCTGCACCGCCCCCTTCATGGCGGTTGCTCTCGGGGCGGCGCTGCTGATGCCCTGGCCGATGACGCTGGCGGTGTTTCTGGCCCTGGGGCTGGGTCTCGCCCTGCCCTATGTCGCCGTCAGCCTGTCGCCGGGTCTGCTGGCACGACTGCCGCGTCCGGGCCCGTGGATGGAGCGGCTGAAATCGCTGCTGGCCTTCCCGATGTACGCGACCGCCCTGTGGCTGGTGTGGGTGTTCGCGCGCCAGACCGGCGGCGAGGCTCTGGCGCTGTTGTTTGCGGCCGGTCTGCTGCTGGCCTTCAGTCTGTGGCTGTTCGGGATCGTTCAGGGCGCGCGGGCCGCCGGGGCGCGGGGCCTGATTCCCGCCGTGGCGGCCGGTCTGGGACTGGTCGCCGCCGTCGTCCTGACCGTGATGGCCGTGGCCGCGCCGCGTGAGCCGGTGGCTGCGGATACTGGCAGCGCCCGGGCCGGAATGCCCTGGTCAGAGGCCGCGGTCGCGGCAACCCGGGCGGACGGTCGTCCGGTGCTGGTGAATTTTACGGCCGACTGGTGTGTGACCTGCAAGATCAACGAGCGGGCGGCGCTGGACTCGCCCCGCGTGATCGCGGCGCTGGATCGGGCCAATGCCGTCTATCTGGTCGGGGACTGGACCCGGCGTGACGACGCCATCACCGCCGAGCTGCAACGGCACGGCCGCTCGGGCGTGCCCCTGTATCTGGTCTATGTGCCGGGACGGGCCGAACCGAGGGTCCTGCCGCAACTGCTGACCGAGGGGGTCATCCTCGACGCCCTGAAGGGGGTGGAGTGAGCCCTCTCCCATTGGGAGAGGGCTTGAGCCTCCGGGAGCGCAGCGATCGGGAAGGCGAAAGGGTGTGGGTCGAGTGCTGGCGGTCGGCGAAGCCGCGGCAGGACCGGAGCGGCGGCTTACGCCGACGGATGCAGTCGACCCTCATCCGGCCCTCCGGGCCACCTTCTCCCAATGGGAGAAGGGACGGGAACTAGATATCCAGCCGCCTTGCATGATCCCGGACCGCCGCGATGATGTGGTCGGGCGTGCCGTCCGGTTGTGATCGACGCGTTGACGGACAGTCGCCGATCCCTCTCCCACCGGGAGAGGGTGTGTTGTCAGGATTCCGGTTGTGGCGGGGCGGTGATGACCTCGACGTTGTCGTTCAGCAGATAGGACAGTTCCGACAGGGCCACGGCGCGGGCCGGGGCGGTGGCGGCGGTCTCGACCGCTTCGACCTTCTTCGGAATGTCTTCCGAGATGCCGCGCAGGATGCATTTCAGATCGCCGTCGGTGCCGCGATCACGCAGGATGATGTGGCCCTGCATGTCGATGTCGGCCAGTTCGGCGGCCCGGGCCTTGAAGCCGGCGAAGACATCGCCGGTCAGGAAGCCGCTCTGGTCGGCGGCCCCGTTGGCGGCCCAGCCGTCGACCTCGGCCTTGAGCGCTCCGGAGCGGGCGACGATGTCGGCGAACAGCGGCTCACCCGCCACGGAGACCGGCGCATCGACCGCGGCGGGCGGCTGGGCGGCGGCCAGGGCGACGTCGGGATTGGTGAGCATCAGCATGGAAGCGATGGCGAGACCACAGGACATGGCAGACCTCTCGGGACAGAATTCGCGAATCAGCGGTTGAACCGGCTTACGCCTGACCCGTAAACGAGAGCTTGATCGCCGTCCCGGAGTTGGCCGTTATGCCTGTGACATCTCATCGCGCCCGGGCCCTGGCGGCCCTCGAAACCGTTGCGCGGGCCGACGGCGCGACCCCGATCCTCGATCAATTCGCCGCCGACGCCGGACGGATGGACCGATTGTCCGTCGAGGCCGCCGGCCTGTGGCTGGACCTGTCGAAACAGAGCTGGAGCCGCGCGGGTCTGGACGCGGCGCTGGATCTGGCCCGGGAATGTGACGTCGAGGGCCGCCGCGCCGCCCTGTTCGCGGGCGAGGCGGTCAACGGCACCGAGGGGCGGGCGGTGCTGCATCCGGCGCTGCGGGCCGCGCCCGGGGCTGACTTCCATGCCATGGGTGAGCCGGTGTCCGCCGAAGTCGCCGCGGTGCGTCAGGCCATCGCCGCCTATGCTACGGCCGTGCGGACCGGGCGGGAGACCGGCGCGACCGGCAAGCCGTTCCGGACGGTGGTCCACGTCGGCATCGGGGGATCCGATCTGGGACCGCGACTGGTGTGGGAGGCGTTGCGGCCGCTGAATCCGGACATCGATCTGAGGTTCGTCGCCAATATCGACCCGCGCGACATGGCCGAAGCCCTGACCGGGCTGGACCCCGAGACCACGCTGGTGGTGGTGGTGTCCAAGACCTTCACCACCCAGGAAACCCTGGCCAATGCCGAGCGGGCCAAGGCCTGGCTGGCCGGGGCCCTGCCCGAGGCCGGGCGCGAGCGGCATTTCATCGGCGTCACCGCCGCGCCGGAGCGGGCCGAGGCTTTCGGTTGCGGGCGCAGCTTCGCCTTCCGTGACTGGGTCGGGGGGCGCTATTCCCTGTGGTCGGCGGTCAGCCTGTCCTGTGCCGTCGCGCTCGGTCCCGAAGTGTTTGAGGGCCTGCTGGCCGGGGCGGCGGCGATGGACGATCATTTCGTTGCGGCCCCGCTGGATCGCAACGCCCCGGCGCTGCTGGCCCTGGCCCAGGTGTTCAATGTCGCGGGACTGAAGCGCCCGGCCCGCACCGTGGCCCCCTATGCCCATGCCCTGCGCCGCCTGCCGGCCTTCCTGCAGCAGCTGGAGATGGAGTCGAACGGCAAGGGCGTGCGCCGCGACGGCTCACCGGTCGATACGCCGACCGGACCGGTGGTGTTCGGCGAGCCCGGCACCAACGGCCAGCACGCCTTCTTCCAGCAGATCCATCAGGGACCCGAGGTGGTGCCGGCCGAATTCATCATCGTGCGTCACACCGGGGAGGACGATGCCGGGATCGGTGACGCCCCCCTGTGGTCGAACGCCCTGGCCCAGGCCCAGGCCTTGATGGTCGGCAAGAGCGCGGCCGTGGCCCGGGCCGAACTGCTGATCGCCGGAGCCGAGGCCGCCGAGGCCGACCGTCTGGCCCCGCACAAGGCCTTTCCCGGCAACCGGCCCTCGACCACCATCGTGCTGGCGCGGCTGACGCCGGAGACCCTGGGGGCCCTGCTGGCCCTGTATGAGCACAAGACCTTCGTCGAGGGCGTGATCTGGGACATCAACAGCTTCGACCAGTGGGGCGTCGAACTGGGCAAGGTGCTGGCGACGGCGATCCTGAAGGATGTGAAGGCGGGGAAGCCGTCGGCCGGGCTGGATCCGTCGACGGCGGGGCTGTTGAAGCGGCTGCTGGGGTGAGGGGCGAGCGGACGGGCGAGCGGACTGTCCGCTTCGGGGGGACTGACTGTCGACCGTGGGTGGTCAGCGGACCTTAACGCCTTCGAGCGAAGCTACTTGTAAAGGGCAGCGTGGAGACCATTCGATGAGCCAGCCGTTCTCGCTCGTTGTCGGCATTGTGCTGCTCAACGTCAGCATGCCAGTCGCAGCTTTCGCCTGCAGCCCGCCCGCTTTCGTCGCGCCCGAACCGAGCCAGGCCACGGTTGACGAAGTCGCCTTCCGGATATTTCAGGATTCAGACTACCTGGCGGAAGTCATTGTAGAGCGCTCTCCGCGCTTCCGGCTTCGCAACGAATCGGGATCGCCGCCTCCCGGAAGACTCCGGGTGGTCAACGTAATCAAGGGCGCGCCGCCGTCTATAATCATTGTTATGGCCGACCCTTGCCTGGCCTATTTCCAGACCAGAGGCGAGCGCCTCATCGTCGCCCACAGTCGGAACTACCCCCTAACGATGACGGAGCGCCAAGCTGCATCCTTACGACGACGCGGCTTAGGCGACTGGTCAAGAATCCGCTGAGGGTCGATAGCGGCCTATCGACATGCTCAGCGGTCTGGTCACCTTGTCATCCCGGACGTCGCGTAGCGGCGATCCGGGACGGCATACTCCCATGTGCTCGGGCCTTCCGGAAATCGCGGCGCGATTGTCCGGGAGACGGGTTCGGCCACGTTGGATCCTGACCTGTCTCCCGGATAGCGGCTGACGCCGCTTCCGGGAGGGTCGGGCTGGGGCGGTCAAGCGTCCCGGATAGCGCCTTCGGCGCTTCCGGGATGACAAGGGCGTAGCGGTGTCGTGCGGACAACGCCGACGGGTCGAAAGCGGACCTTAACCTTCCGCCGCAGAAACTCCCTTGATGAGCGGGCGCGGATTCGGATGACAGCCTATCGATTAGTGGCGGCTGCTACAGCGGCGATATCCTTGCTGACCGTGGCTTCGGCTGACGCCTGCCCGGTTTACATAGAGCCGAAGCTGAGCGATGCGCGGCAGGCCGATGCTGTCGTCGTGGGCTACGTCACGAAGGATGTTCGCGCGACCGACCGGGCGCGATTGACGGTCGAGATCAACCACATCATCGCGGGGACGGTGCCGTCAGCGGTCACGGTTTACTGGTATCGAGAGATAAACAACGGGCCGCCTGAACGTATCAGCGGCGGCTATGTTTTCGCGCTTCGCAAACTGCCGCCTTCGATGTCGGCGGACGGCGTCGACGCCTATGCCGTCATGCAGGGCGTCTGTTCCGGCGCACTGGTCTTCCGACGCGGCAGCACCCAAGCGAACGCCATTCGCGAGATGTTCGGTCTGGAGCCGGAGCCTCTGGAGCCGCCGCCCGAAACATTCGTGGAGTCGTTCAAGGCCGCCCTGATTTCAGGGCCAGCACTGATCGTATTCGGGCTTCTGACCACGGGTGCCACGTTCACGGGAGTTGCGCTTTGGCGCAGAAGGCGACGGCCTCGGGGGCAACCCTAGCGGCCTGCGCCGAATGCGGATGATCGACCCTCACCCTTGAGCGCAAGGACGACGGCTTCGCCGCCGCGCGCTCAAGCCCTCTCCCAATGGGAGAGGGAAGACAGAAAAAGGCGGCTCCCGTTTCAGGGGGCCGCCTTTTTCGCCCGTCCGGTCAAAGACGACGCGACCGGACGTAGGGAGTCTGACTACCAGCGGCGATCGTAGCGATAGTTGCGGTCGCGGCTGTTGATGCCGTGCTCGCGTTCCCAGTGACCCTGGTTCCGGTAGCAACGGTTGTCGCGATAGTAGCTGCAATCCCGGCGGTCACGCGTCGCGGTGCCGGTCGTGCCGTAGCCGTAGCCGCTGCCGTAGGTGTTGCCGTAAGCGTTGCCATAGGCATTCCCGTAGCCGTTGTCGTAGGTGTAGCCGTAGCCACTGCGGCTGTTGATACCGTGCTCGCGTTCCCAATGGCCCTGGTTCCGGTAGCAGCGGTTGTCGCGGTAGTAGCTGCAGCGGTCATTGCTGCCGGCCGAGGCCCCGATCGCGGCACCCGCCAGGGCACCCCCGGCGACATAGGTGCTGTCACCATTGCCGAGCAGGGCACCGGCCACGGCCCCGATGGCGGCACCGACCAGAACACCTTGAGTTTGACTGTCCTGGGTGCGGCCACGGTCCTGGTCATAGGTGCGGTAGCGGCTCTGGGCGTCGGCCGGACCGGCGGCCATCAGGCCGAGGACCATGGCGCCGGCCACGGCCGGCGAGGCGAGTGCGAGTCTGGGGAATGTTTTCATGGTCCGTCCCTTCGGTTTGCGGTCGGCGGTGCGCCGGGGTTGGTGACACCATGGCAGGTCGCGCCTGAATGACCCTGCAGGGGGGTGTTCATCTCCTGTTCATCATGTCGGTCGGTGCGCGGACCCGGACGGGGGTCGCTGCGGACAGGATTATCCGCCCCGCCCTGCTTGACGATGCGACGTCGCCTCCCTACTTGCCAGTCGCGTTAGCACTCGCAGGCATCGGCTGCCAAAACCGGTCCCGAGGCGCTGGCGATGAATTCTAGAAGTCTTCAATCGGAGAATACACAGATGGCGTTTCGTCCTCTCGGCGATCGCGTGCTGGTCAAGCGCGTGGAAGAAGAATCCAAAACCAAGGGCGGGATCATCATCCCCGACACCGTCAAGGAAAAGCCCCAGGAGGGCGAGGTCATCTCGGTCGGTCCCGGTGGCCGCGACGAGGATGGCAAGCATGTCGCCATGGACCTGAAGGCCGGCGACCGCATCCTGTTCGGCAAATGGTCGGGCACCGAGGTCAAGATCGACGGTGACGACCTGATCATCATGAAAGAGTCGGACGTGCTGGGCGTGCTTTCGTAAGCACCGGCGTTTCCTAGACTTTTCCTCACACACTCTAGACACAGGAGCCGCCTCACATGGCTGCCAAACAAGTTCAGTTCTCCACCGAAGCCCGCGAGAAGATGCTGCGCGGCGTCAACGTCCTGGCCAATGCCGTCAAGGTCACGCTCGGCCCGAAAGGCCGCAACGTCATCATCCAGAAGTCGTTCGGCGCGCCGCGCTCGACCAAGGACGGCGTCTCGGTCGCCAAAGAGATCGAGCTGGAAGATCCGTTCGAGAACATGGGTGCCCAGCTGATCCGCGAAGTCGCCTCCAAGACCAATGACAAGGCCGGCGACGGCACCACCACCGCCACCGTCCTGGCCCAGTCGATCGTGCAGGAAGGCCTCAAGTCCGTCGCCGCCGGCATGAACCCGATGGATCTGAAGCGCGGCATCGACAAGGCCGTCGCCGCCGTCATCGCCGACATCAAGGCCTCGGCCAAGAAGGTCAGCGCCAACAGCGAAATCGCCCAGGTCGGCACCATCTCGGCCAACGGCGACGTCGAGGTCGGCGAAATGATCGCCAGGGCCATGGAAAAGGTCGGCAACGAAGGCGTCATCACGGTTGAAGAGGCCAAGACCGCCGAGACCGAGCTGGACGTCGTCGAAGGCATGCAGTTCGACCGCGGCTACCTGTCGCCCTATTTCATCACCAACGCCGACAAGATGGAGGTCCAGCTCGAGGAGCCTCTGATCCTGCTGTTCGAGAAGAAGCTGTCGAGCCTGCAGGCCATGCTGCCGATCCTGGAAGCCGTGGTCCAGAGCGGCCGCCCGCTGCTGATCATCGCCGAGGACATCGAGGGCGAGGCCCTGGCCACCCTGGTGGTCAACAAGCTGCGTGGCGGCCTGCGCGTCGCCGCCGTCAAGGCCCCGGGCTTCGGTGACCGCCGCAAGGCCATGCTGGAAGACATCGCCATCCTGACCGGTGGCCAGGTGATCTCGGAAGACCTCGGCATCAAGCTCGAGAACGTCACCCTCGACATGCTGGGCAAGGCCAAGAAGGTCACCATCACCAAGGACGACACCACCATCGTCGACGGCGTCGGTGAGAAGGCCACGATCGAGGCCCGTATCGGCCAGATCAAGAAGCAGATCGAGGACACCACCTCGGACTACGACAAGGAGAAGCTGCAGGAACGTCTGGCCAAGCTGGCCGGCGGCGTTGCCGTGATCCGCGTCGGCGGCTCGACCGAGGTCGAAGTGAAAGAGAAGAAGGACCGCGTCGACGACGCCCTCAACGCCACGCGCGCTGCCGTGGAAGAAGGCATCGTCCCCGGCGGCGGTATCGCCCTGCTGAAGGCGACCCGCGCCCTCGAAGGCCTCAAGGGTGACAATCCCGACCAGACGGCCGGCATCGCCATCATCCGTCGCGCCATCCAGGCCCCGATCCGCCAGATCGTCGAAAACGCCGGCGTCGAAGGCTCGATCGTGGTCGGCAAGGTGCTGGACAACAAGTCCGCCACCTACGGCTTCAACGCCCAGACCGAAGAATACGGTGACCTGGTCAAGATGGGGGTCATCGACCCCGCCAAGGTGGTTCGCACCGCCCTGCAGGACGCGGCCTCGGTCGCCGGCATCATGATCACCACCGAAGCCGCTGTGGCTGACGCCCCCAAGAAGGGCGGCGGCGGTGCCCCCGACATGGGCGGCATGGGCGGCGGCATGGGTGGCATGGACTTCTGATCCACATCCCCGGTGGAGGAGCGGGTCGCGTCAGCGGCCCGCGAGTCCGGGCCGGGGAGCCAGTCAGGCTGAACGAACAGAAGAGGGCGGTCCCAGCGATGGGGCCGCCCTTTTTGGTTGTGCAGATACGTATCCTGATGCAGGCTGAATCTACCTCTTAGCTGGGTGCTAACCCACGTTTGAGTGGGCGTGACACTCTATGCCTGGTGTACAGCCGGGCTGTATTTGATTGCGTAAATTTGGGCGCCGACTTCGGACTTCCGAGTCGACCCCGGCCTTACGTCTCGGCGCCGCCTCGGAAGCCCGAAGTCGGCCGCTCTCGGTAAGGGGTTGGACTGGATTGGATCACCCGCTTCGCTCAGATGCAAACAAGGCGCTGCGCCGGCGGGTGGTCCAACACCTCAAAGGGGGCTGCTCAGTTAAGCGGGCTGGAGACCTAGTCTTCGTTTGTGGTGGTACAGGCGATAGTTTTTTACGAACAAAATTTAGCGATTATTGTGCGGCGAACCACCCAAAGCTGAAATTGTTTCGGCCTGAGCACGCGATTAAGAATTATGCCGATGAACTGGCCGGGGGGGCGTTTGACCTAGGAAAGTTCGAGCTAATAATAGCCAAGCTTTCGCACGTCATAGTGCTGTTTCCAGAGGCCGCCGGTTCTTATGCGGAGGTGGGTCTTTTTTCTCAAATAAAGACATTCTACGAGCGAACGATACTTGTTCTTGATGGGCAGTATCAAGGAAAGGGCGGCTTTCTAAACCTTGGTCCGGCCAGGCAGTTTAGTGAGGGATCCGAATTTGGGTTGCCAATTGTAATTTCATACAGCGATCCGGATTTTGAGTTAATCGTGGACCGTATTAACGAGCGCCCTGTATCTTCATATATGAAAGCATTTATCCCCGGGGGGTTTGCCGATACGTCTGAGTATGAAAAATTATCTCTAGCTTATAAAATTGCGGATTTGCTGTCTATCGCGACCGAAGATGACGTGTTGTATTTATTTAACTCTATCTATAGCGGCAAGGCGAGTAGAAAAGCAGTAAAAGAGATGCTTTCTATATTAAGGGGGGCATCGTATTTGACGAGAATAGAGCCGTACGGGCACTACAAAATCGGTGGTGAAGTGGCAGGCTTTCTTCCAGCCAGAGAGGGCCGGAGAGATGAAGAGAGTTCTATTCGTCTTGAGCTAGCTAACCTCTTGCTAGCGTCTGACCCCGAATTCGGAGCAATACTGGAGTTGGCGCATGCTCCTTGAACGCCTAATGGGACGCACTAATCTTTCCGCCAATCAGCTGGAGCGGTACGCAAGTACTGCGTCGCGCCGTTACAAAGTATTTGAAATAGATAAACGCGGCACTGATGAGAAGCGAGTTATCGAGCAACCGAGCCGTGAAATTAAGGCGCTTCAACGGTGGATAGTAGCCGCTTTCATTAAAGGCCTACCGATCCATGTGGCGGCGACAGCCTATAAGAAGGGCGCTAGCATTCGCGCCAACGCTGAATTTCACCGAACGACGAGATACACAGTCAGGCTTGATTTCGAGAAGTTTTTTCCGTCGTTTCATGGCGGTCAGGTGGAGGCATTTATTGGTGATGCCGGCCTCAATCTGAATGAAGCGGACCTCTCATTTGTTCGGCGCATTTTGTGCCGCAACGACGCTTTGACGATCGGGGCCCCATCCTCGCCGGCTTTGACGAACGCGATGATGTACGGTTTCGATCATGATCTTTGGGCGTGGTGTGAAGAAAGAAATCTGATCTATACTCGTTATGCTGACGACATTTTCATATCGTCTTACGAGGCGAACGTGCTTGAAGGCGTATGTGAAAAGGTCTCAGAACTAGCGGGTAGTTTTGCCTACGCTAACCTTCATTTAAACCGAAAAAAGACCACGCATCTTTCAAGAAAATACCGGCGCTCCATAACTGGACTGGTCGTTACGCCCGATGAGAAAGTTTCAATAGGTCGCGGTCGCAAGAGAAGGTTGCGATCGGACATCTATCGCTTCATGTCACCAGAAAACGAGAGTGATCCTGCCGATCGTTCCAGAATCGCCGGTATGATCGCCTTCGCCAAGGACGTAGAGCCCGATTTTTATCAGCGACTGATCCAGAAGTACGGTGAAGCGGCTATCATGATCATTCTCAAGGGACCGTACATACGCGAACAAGACGATTTGTTTGACCTCGGATGAGAACGGCCCGCGACTGGCCACCGTCGCCAAGGTGCCAACCCCTCCACCGCTTCGCGGTCCCCATCCCCATCGCTGCGCGACAGGGAGGAGACGGGGGCGGGTCTGTGCGGGGGCGGGCCCCCTCCACCGCCGTTCCGGCGGTCCCCCTCCCCCGGTGGGGGAGGATTGGCGACGTTTCCGCCTAATTTTTGCGAAAAACCCGCGCCCGCTCAACGGTTTGACGGGTTCTGAGCGCCAATTTCCCGCCCCGGGTCCGGCCTGGCGGATAATGCGGGCATGACCCGATCGACACCCCTTCACCGCAAACCCTATCGCCGCCGCAACGAGGCCGAATGGGACGAGATGCGGCGGCTGTATCAGGCCGGGGCCACGGCCAGGGCCCTGGTTGAAAAATATGGCGGGACCGAGCGGACCCTGTATGCCCGCGCGCGCCGCGACGGCTGGCGGCGGATGGATGACCGGCCGCCGCTGACGGGGCTGTCGCCGGGTGAGGCGGATGCGGCGGTGCGGGTGCTGGGGGCTGAGGATGGTGTGGCGGCGGCCGATGCGCCGTGCCGGGCTCTGGCGGTGGATGCCTCGCTGGGGGAGGCGGCGCGGGCGGCGGCGCAGAGCGCGATCCGCATGCTGCGCGATCTGGAACCGGCGCGGGCCTACACCTATGCGCGGCTGGCCGGGACGCTGGAACGGCTGGCGCGCGGCGGGGCCGGAGGCGACGGCGACGGCGACGACGCCGACGGGACCGAGCGCGGGCGGCGGGCGGCGCTGGACTTTCTGCGGGGGGAGGGCGCGGGTTGAGCGATGATGCTCCCTTCCCCTCGAGGGGGGAAGGGTCGGGGATGGGGGTGAAGGCACGAGGGTGCCGGAGGGAACGCCGGAGACTCAGTCGGTCAGAGTGTCACCCCCACCCAACCCTCCCCCATCAAGGGGGAGGGCGCTCAATGCTGAACGGGCCGGGGCGGAGGCCTGGGACCGGGCGGCGCATGGCGGGCAGAGGGCGCCGGGCGGGGACTGGACCACCTGGTTGTTTCTGGGCGGGCGCGGGGCGGGCAAGACGCGGGCGGGGGCGGAATGGGTCTGGGGCGAGGCGGCGCGGCTGGCGCGGACGGTGGGGGCGGCCGGGCGCATCGCCCTGGTGGCGCCGACGCTGAACGACGCGCGGGCGGTGATGGTCGAGGGGCCGTCGGGGGTGCTGAACCTGCCGTTCCGCTCGGGCGCGCGATTCGAGCCGTCGCTGCGGCGGGTGGTGTTCCCGGGCGGGGTGCTGGGGCTGATCTTCTCGGCGCGGGAGCCTGAGCGGCTGCGCGGGCCGCAGTTTCACGCGGCCTGGGGGGATGAGTTCTGTGCGTGGGCGTATGGGGTGGAGACGCTCGCCATGCTGAGACTGGGGTTGAGGTTATCGGCGGGGGATGGCGAGCGAATTCTTGTTGGGCCGCGGTCGTCGGCCCTTCGGGACCTCCCGACCCGACGCGGCCTGGCGGCTTCGCCGCACGCTCACGGGGACGAGGGGGGTGACCGGGCTCAGGCACCGAGCGACCGCGTCGCGAGGGGTAGCCCTCCACGGTTGATGCTGACCTCGACGCCCAGGCCGGGGCGGTTGCTGAGGGGCGTGCTGGATGAGCCGGGGCTGGTGCGGAGCGATGCGCCGACGCGGGCCAATGCCGCCCACCTCGCCCCCGGATTTCTGGCGGCGATGCTGGATCTGTACGGCGGTACCCGACGGGCGGCGCAGGAGCTGGACGGGCGGGTGCTGGAGGTCGAAGGCGCGCTGTTCACCTATGCGGAGATCGAGAAGGCAAGAACGCTGGGACGGGAATGGGTCCCTGCTTTCGCGGGGATGAGCGGGGTGGGGGGGCCGGGCTCAAGTAGCCCGAAGGGCGATAGCCCCCAGGACATGGGCTCAAGTAGCGCGAAGCGCGATAGCCCCCTGGAATGTGTGGTGGTGGCTGTCGATCCCCCGCCGGACCCTTGTCGGGGCGGGCGCGGGATGCGTGCGGGATCGTGGTGGCCGGGCGGGCCGGGGAGCGGGTTCTGGTGCTGGCCGACCGGACGGTGCGGGGGCTGTCGCCCGAGGGCTGGGCCGGGCGGGTGCGGGCGGCGGTCGAGGCGTATGGGGCGCAGCGGGTGGTGGTCGAGACCAATCAGGGCGGGGCCATGGCCGGGGCGGTGCTGCGGGCGGCGGGGCTGACGGTGCCGATCCGGCGCGTGCATGCGGTGCTGGGCAAGGCGGCGCGGGCCGAGCCGGTGGCGGCCCTCTATGAACAGGGCCGGGTCGCCCATGCCGCCGGGCTGGAGGCGCTGGAAGAGGAGCTGTGCGGTCTGGGGGCCGAGGACAGCGGCCGCGCCAGCCCCGACCGGGCCGACGCCCTGGTCTGGGCGGTGACCGACCTGCTGCTGGAGCGGCGGGCGGGGCCGTCGGTGCGGGCGCTGGACTGGGGGCCGGGCTCAGGCGGGTGTTTGCGGTAGGCGCATTCCTGTTGGGCCGCGGTCAGAAGGCTTCGCCTTCTCGACCCGACGCGGCATTCTTGTTGGGCCGCGGTCGTCGGCCCCCCGATCAAGCCGGGGGGACCTCCCGACCCGACGCGGCTCTATGCTTGGGCCGCGGTCGTCGGCCCTCCGGGACCTCCCGACCCGACGCGACCTAGAACCGCTTTTCCAGCGCGACCAGCAGGCGGATCTGGCCGTCGGTATAGGCGCGGGCGGTGCCGGCGGCGAACAGGTAGCCGGCCTCGATCTCGAGCTCGGCGGGCAGCCACGACGGGTGGGTTTCCCATTTGGCCATCGGGCCGATGTAGTGGGCCTGACGGCCGCCGAGGGCGCCGGCCACGCCGAGGTCACCGAAGGCCTCGAGGCCGAGACGCAGATGGGGCGCGACCTCCCAGGTGGTCGAGGCGGCATAGCCGTATGCGGTGGTGTTCTCGCCGGGCCGGTCGGTCAGGGGCTTCTTCACCACCAGATTGAGCAGGGCCTGGAAATTGTCCTGCGTTTTGGCCAGCAGCAGCTTGCCCTCGACGACGCCGGATTCATTGTGGATGCGCTGTTCGTATTCGCCGTACAGGCCGACGTCGATGCCGAGGCCCGGGATCTGGCCGACATAGACGACGCCCTCAACGGCGATGGCGTCGAGCTTGCGCGCGGCCCCCGGCTCATCCTCGACCTCGGCCAGGACGGCGAGGCTGAAGCGGTCACTGAAGCCGTGCTCCAGCTCGAACACCGTGGTCTGGTCGCCGTCGGCGCTGCCGCCGGACAGACGGCCGCTGCGCACCTCCAGCTCGGTCAGGCCGTTGCTGACGTAGGGCGTGTAGACGGTCTGGCCCAGTCCGGGCTCGGCCACGGCCGCACCGGCCCAGCACAGCGCCACGGCGAGAACGCCTCCGGCCGCGGATCGCATGATGGTCATCTGTTCAGGTCCCTTAGTTGAGAAACAATCGCATATTCTGTCTTGCGAACGATTGTCAATCGCGGTAATCCCTCGGGCCTGTTTTTGGAGTGACTGATCATGAAGCGTCTGACTGTGCGGCTGCTGGCCGCAGCCCTGATATCCGGACTGGCCGCGACCGGCAGTCTCGCGGCCGGAGAGCCGACGGTGACACTGACGCTGCGGGACCATCGTTTCACGCCGGCGACGGTGACCGTGCCCGCCGGGCAGCGGGTGCAGGTGGTGCTGATCAATCACGACCGGGCCACTGAGGAGTTCGACAGCCACGACCTGCGCATCGAGAAGATGGTCACGCCGGGCGCGACCGTGCGCTTCTTCATCGGCCCGCTGCGGCCGGGCACCTATGATTTTGTCGGCGAATTCCACCCGCGCACGGCCCAGGGCCGGATCGTCGCCGTCGCGGCGCAATAGTCATGCTGGCCGCGCTTCTGATTGTCTTTCGCGAGGTCCTTGAGGCGGGGCTGATCATCGGCATCGTGCTGGCGGCGACCGCCGGCACGCCGGGACGGCTGCGCTTTATCGGCTACGGGGCCGCCGGGGGTCTGGCCGGGGCCGGGCTGCTGGCGCTGTTCGCCAGACAGCTGGCCGGGGCCTTCGCCGGCGCGGGTCAGGACGTGTTCAACGCCGTGGTGCTGGGCACCGCGGTGCTGATGCTGGCCTGGCATACGGTGTGGATGGCGCGGCACGCCCGGGCCCTGTCGCAGGAGATGGGCGCGCTGGGCCGGTCGGTGGCCGTGGGCGAACGGGCGATGACGGCTCTGGCGGTGGTGATCGGGGTGGCGATCCTGCGCGAAGGGGCCGAGGTGGTGCTGTTCCTGTTCGGGATCGTCGTCTCCGGCGGCGAGGCCCCGGCGGCGGTGCTGCTGGGTGGCGTGGGCGGTATCGTTGTCGGCGGCCTGTTGTCGTGGCTGATCTATCGCGGCCTGCTGATCATTCCGACGCGCCGGCTGTTCGGGGTCACCAACCTGCTGCTGAGCCTGCTGGCGGCCGGCATGGCGGGTCAGGCGGCGGTCTATCTGGTCCGGGCCGGACTGGTGTCGCCGTTCGGCGACCAGTTGTGGGACACCTCCGCCTGGTTGCCCGACAACGGCCTGATCGGGCGATCGCTGCACGTGCTGGTCGGCTATTCGGATCGCCCGATGGGGATTCAGCTGGCCGTCTATGCCGCGGTGCTGGTGACCCTGCTGGTGCTGCAGCGGACCCTCGCGCCGCCCACCGCAGGGTCGGTGGTCGTGTCCACCGCCCGCTGAACCGGTGTGTGGCTGGTCCGGCCTTTCGGTCCCGGGCGTTCTAGCCGCATTTTTCTTGGGCCGCGGCCAGAAGGCTCCGCCTTCTCGACCCGACGCGGCCTGGCGACCGCGTCGCGCGCGCTAGCGCCAAAAGACGGAGCTAGCCCTGGGGGCCGCCGTCTTCGGGCGGGCCGTCTTCTTCTTTTTCGGCCTTGGCGGCGGCGCGCTTTTCGGCCTTGGCGGCGGCTTTTTCAGCGGCTTTCTTGGCGTCGGCGCGGTCGCGCTCCTGACGTTCGAAACTGTAGTTGGGCTTACGGGCCATGGGCATTCCTCAGTAGCGCTGTCGCGCGTCGCGCTGCTTGAGCGCCGGGGGCGGGCTGCCTTGCGGCGGCCGCGTGGTGCATTCGGCACCGGATGCGCCCTGTTTGGGGCATGCGGCGGCCCGGGACAACCACCCGGGTGAAGATGGCTCAGTCGACGGCGGTGATTTCGACCGTCTGTCCAGCGATGACGGCCTCGTCGCCGACGCGTTTGCCGCTCAGGGCCACGGCCAGGGGCGAGATATGGCTGACGCTGCCGGCGGCCGGGTCGGCCTCGTCCTCGCCGACGATACGCCAGGTCTGGGCCCGGCCGTCCTCGCGTTCGATGGTGACCGAGCCGCCGAAGCGGACGCGGCCGTCGGCGGCCGCGATCTCGACCGGCTGGGCCGAGGCGCGCCGCGCCGACCAGTAGCGCAGGTCACGGGTGGCCCGGGCCATGGCCGTGCGGTCGGTCTCGATCTCGCCATGGGCCTGGGCCGCGCCATAGGCGGCACGCGCCGCGGCCAGGGCGGCATCGATCGCGGCCAGGCCTTCCGGCGTGACCAGATTGGCATGCGGCGAGATCGGACGGTCGGGCAGATCGGCGGCCGTGGCCTCCAGATCCTCCTCGCGGGTAAAAGCAACACTCATGGGGCGGGAGCGTATCGGGTGCGCGCCGGTTCCGCGACCTCTTCCTGCTGTCGCTGTCGCCGAGGTGCGCGGAACACGCTAGGACCCGCAGCATGAGCATCCAAACACGCACCATCCACGTCGTCGGGGCCGGGCCGGCCGGGCTGATGGCGGCCGAACGGCTGGCCCAGATGGGGGCAAGTGTGACCGTGCATGAGCGGATGCCGTCGCCGGGGCGCAAGCTGCTGATGGCCGGGCGCGGCGGGCTGAACCTGACCCATTCGGAAGACCAGGCGGCGTTCGAGGGCCGCTATGGCACCGCTGCCGCGGCGGTATCGCCGTGGCTGGACGCCTTCCCGCCGGGCGAGCTGACCGCCTGGGCCGAGGGGCTGGGTCAGGCCACCTTCACCGGCTCCAGCGGCCGGGTGTTTCCGCGGGCGATGAAGGCCTCGCCCCTGCTGCGGGCCTGGCTGGCGCGGCTGAACGGTCTGGGGGTCGAGCTGCGCACCCGTTCACGCTGGACCGGCTGGAGCGACGACGGGGCCCTGCGCTTCGACACCCCGGACGGCGAGCGGCTGGAACGGCCGGATGCGGTGGTGCTGGCGCTGGGCGGGGCCAGCTGGCCGAAACTGGGCTCGGACGGCGGCTGGGTCGGCCCGCTGGCGGCGACCGGCGTGGCGGTGGTGCCGCTGCGGCCGTCGAACATGGGGGTCAATGTCGACTGGTCCGAGGTGGTGCGCAGCCGTTTCACCGGCCAGCCGCTGAAGGGGGTGGTGCTGACGTTCGGTGGGCGCAGTGTGCGTGGTGAGGCCATGGTCGCCGGCTACGGACTGGAGGGCGGGGCCGTCTATGCCCTGTCGGCCGTCCTGCGCGAGGCCATTGCCGTGGACGGGGCGGTGATCCTGACCGTCGACCTGCGGCCCGATCTGTCGATCGAGGCGCTGGCGGCGCGGCTGGAGGCCGGGCGCGGCAAGGACAGCACGGCCAACTGGCTGCGCAAGGCCGGGGGGCTGTCGCCTGTGGCCGCGGCCCTGCTGCGCGAGGTGCCGGGCGACCTGCCGCAGGGGGCCGACAAACTGGCGCGGCGCATCAAGGCGCTGCGGCTGAAACTGACCGGGGTGCAGGGACTGGACCGCGCCATCTCGACCGCCGGCGGCGTGGCCCTGGACGCGGTCGATGCGGGCCTGATGCTGACCGCCCGGCCGGGCGTGTTCGTGGCCGGCGAGATGCTGGACTGGGAAGCCCCGACCGGCGGCTATCTGCTGCAGGCGTCCATGGCGTCGGGCGTGGTGGCGGCCAGGGGTGTGGAGGCGTGGCTGGCGAAGGGGTGATGGGCTCCCTCTTGCCGGCTGTCCCTCACCCGCCCGCGCCAGAACGACGGCTTGCGCCGTCGTGCGCGGCCACCCTCTCCCCCGGGAGGGGGAAGATTGCAGCGACCCCCTTGCGACACGGTGGCGCTGGACGGGGCGGAGGCGGAGGGTCAGGGTGGGCCCCTTCCCTGAACCGACCCGGATGTGACCATGCGCCGTTCCCGCCTGACCCGACTGTGGCTGTCGACCGCCGCCCTGGCCCTGATGACGGCGGGGCCGGTTATGGCGCAATCAGCCGACGGCGCGCGGCTGAATGAATATGTGCGGGTGCTGGCCTCGGATGAATTCGAGGGGCGCGGGGTGGCGACGCCGGGCGAGCAGAAGACGGTCGACTATCTGGTGGCGCAGTTCCAGGCGCTGGGACTGGAGCCGGGCGGTCCGGACGGTCAATGGGTGCAGGTGGCGCAACTGGGCCGGACCCGGCCCGACGGCCCGGCGACGATCACCGTCAGCAGCGGCGGCGCGACGCGGGCGCTGGAACGCGGGCCGCAGGTGCTGGTGTCCAGCGACCGGCCGGTCAGCCACATCACCCTGAGCGACGCCCCGATCGTGTTCGCCGGTTACGGCATCGACGCGCCCGAGCGCGGCTGGGACGATTTCAAGGGCGTCGACCTGAGGGGCAAGATCCTGCTGGTGCTGGTCAATGACCCGGACTTCGGCGCGCCCGAGGGCCATCCGGTCGCGGGCCGGTTCGACGACAACGCCATGACCTTCTACGGGCGCTGGACCTATAAATTCCAGGAGGCGGCGCGGCAGGGGGCGGCGGCGGTGCTGGTGATCCATGACACCGCCGGGGCCGGTTACGGCTGGAGCGTGCTGGAGAATTCCTCGACCGCGCCCAAGTTCGACATCGTGCGCGACGATCCCGAGGCCGAACGGGTCGCGGCCCAGGGCTGGATCCAGGGCGATGCCGCCGCGGACCTGTTCGCGGCGGCGGGGCTGGATTTCGCGGCTCTGAAGGCGCGGGCGCGCACGCCCGAATTCCGGCCGGTGACCCTGGACGGGGTGACGATGTCGATCGATTTCGGCCAGATCGCCGACCGCATCGAGAGCCGCAATGTGCTGGCCCGGATTCCCGGGGCAGGGCATCCGGACGAGACGGTGATGTACGGGGCCCACTGGGACGCCTTCGGCATCGCCACGCCCAAGGACGGTGACGCCATCTATAACGGCGCGGTCGACAATGCGACCGGGGTGGCCGGTCTGCTGGAGCTGGCGCGGCTGTTCAAGGCGGGCTCGCCGCCGGACCGGTCGGTGGTGTTCGCCAGCTGGACCGCCGAGGAGGCCGGGCTGCTGGGGTCGGAATACTATGCCGCCCATCCGGTCTGGCCGCTGGAGACGACGGTGGTCAACATCAACATGGACAGCTTCCTGCCGGGGACCGACATCTCGCCGACCATCGTCGTGATCGGCGCGGGCAAGAGCGATACCGACGGCTGGCTGGAACGCCGCGCCAGCGAACAGGGGCGCACCCTGATCCCCGATCCGGCGCCCCAGGCCGGGGGCTTCTATCGCTCGGACCATTTCCCGCTGGCCAAGAAGGGCGTCCCGGCCCTGTTCGGGGCGGCGGGCTTTACCGGCCACAATGCCGCCAGCCGCGACTATGTCGCCCACCGCTATCACCAGCCTTCGGACGACTGGTCGCCCGACTGGGTGATGGACGCGGCGGCCGTGGACATCGACCTGCTGTATGCGGTCGGCCGCGACCTGGCCGACAGCCGCGCCTGGCCGGAGTGGACGCCGGGGGCCGAGTTCGAGGCGGCGCGGGCCGTGTCGGCGGGGCGGCGGGGGGAGTAGGGGGTTTCGGCCCCCTTCACCCCTTTTTGTCATCGCTCTTGATCGCCCTGGCCTGACGGCGCTCCAGTTGCTGGATGCTGGTGTCCGGGGTCGGCAACTGTTCGGGCATGATCCCGCCCAGTTCGCCGATGGTGGCCCGGACCTTTCTGCCCACGGCCAGGTGGATGTCATTGGCCTGGGCCCGGGTGCGGGCACCGTCGCGCTTCAGCTTGTCTTCGGTCTGGGTGGCGCGGAACAGGTTGGCTGCCAGTTCGGTGCTGCCCATGTGGTCGAGGATCTTCTGGCTCTTCTTCAACCCCTTGCGGGCGTGGATATCCCGCATCGTCCGACCGCCGTACAGGCCGCGATAGCCGTGATCCTGGAACACCGCATAGTCGAGCCCGCTCGTCACGCCCGCCTGGCCGGCGGCCGAGGCGAGGGCCGTATTGTGGTGCGCCATCTCGCGCCGGAGCATCAGTCGCCGTTCGTCCTCGGAGAGGGCACCGAACGCGGGGTCGTTCTGGATTTCCTGGCGTCGGGTCTGAACCGCGAAATAGGTCTGGCCCTGGGCGATCACCGGCTTGGCCGGATCGCCGTTCTGGACAATCAGGTAGCAGGCGTAGCGGGACAGCCGGATGTCGGTGATCTCGCGACGGGCACCGGACCCGATGTCGACCATTGTGTTGATGTCGACGAAATGGTCGGCCGGTGTGAGGCCGGCGCTGGCACAGGCGACCCTGGCCTTCTCAACCACCGCCAGAAAGTTTCGATAGTTCTGGTAGTCCAGCAGCGGCGCGAGTTGACGGGCAAGCCAGAATTCGGCCCCCTCACCCTCGTGGCGAATGGACTCAAAGGTCTGTCGACCGGAATCCGAAGTCTCGACATCGGTCATGCCGAATGAGAACAAAAAAGCAACCCAAGGTCAAATCTTTCCGCTCGCAGAAGGTGACGGACCGGCCTGGTGTCGGTACGACAGCCCCATGACCGACCTTCCCGACATTCACGGTGCCTCCCCCCCGCGCTTTGCCGCCGTGCGCGACGCCTTTGCCGCGAACTTCACGAACGCCCCCGAAGGGCTGGATGAGCTGGGGGCGCGGTTCAGTGTCTGTATCGGCGGCGCGCCGGTCATCGATCTGTGGGGCGGGCATGCCGATACGGCGCGGACGCAGCCGTTCACCGACGCGACCCTGGCCCCGGTGTTCTCGACCGGCAAGGCGGTGATGGCGCTGATGATCGCGACCTGTGTCGAGCGTGGCCTGCTGGACTATGAGGCGACCGTGGCCAGCTATTGGCCGACCTTCGGTCAGGCGGGCAAGGCCGGGATCACCGTCGGCCAGCTGATGAGTCATCAGGCCGGATTGTCGGGGTTTTCGGCACCGGCCGAGCCGACGATCTGGTTCGACCGTCAGGCGGTGCTGGACCGGCTGTGTGCCCAGCCGCCGATGTGGGCCCCGGGCACGGCCTCGGGTTATCACCCGATCACCATCGGCTATCTGGCGGGCGAGCTGTTCCGGATCGTCGACGGGCGCAGCATGGGCACGGCCCTGCGCGAGGATTTTGCCGGTCCGTTCGACCTCGATCTGTGGATCGGCCTGCCCGAAAGCGAGCACGACCGGGTGGCGCAGATGCGCAAGCCGACCGCCGCGCCCGATCTGGGCCCGATCGATGCGATCAAGACGGCGGCGTTTCTGGACCGCGGCTCGGCCCCCGGCGGGCGCGGGTCCAGCGAATGGCGGCAGATGGAGATTCCGTCGGCCAATCTGCACGGCACGGCGGCGGGTCTGGCGCGGATGCTGACACCGCTGGCCAACGGCGGGCGGCTGGACGGGCGAAAGGTGCTGTCGGCGGCGGTGCTGGACCAGGCGACGCGCGAACGGATCCACGGCCCCGACAAGGTGGTGCCGTTCGAGATGAGCTGGGCGGCGGGCCTGATGCGCAATGGTGAGCTGCGGAAGTTCGGGCCCAATCCGGAGACGGTCGGCCACAGCGGCTGGGGCGGCAGCTGCGCCTTCGCCGACCCGGTGACGGGGATTTCGGCCGCCTATGTGATGACGCGCCAGTCGCCGCACCTGCTGGGCGACCCGCGGGCGCTGCGGCTGATCAAGGCGTTGTACGCGGGCCTCTAGACCGGCTCGGCCTGGGATTTGAGGGCCGAACGGGCGGCCTGGGCGCGACTCCACGCGGCCCAGAGGAAGACGGCGGCCCCGATCCAGATAAAGCCGAACGAGACGCCGCGCAGCCAGGTGAAATGCTCGCCCTGGGCCACGCCGATGAAGAAGCTCAGCGTCGGGGCGATGAATTGCAGGAAGCCGATCGTCGACAGCGGCAGGCGTCGCGCGGCCCAGGCGAACAGCACCAGTGGTCCGACCGTGATCGGCCCGGCCATGGCCAGCCAGAAGGTCGCCGCGGGGGTCGCCCCGAAATGGCCGGTGCCGTGCAGGCTCAGCCACACCAGCCAGGCCAGACCCAGCGGGGCCATCAGCAGACATTCGACCAGCAGGCCGGTCTGGGCCTCGGCCTTCACCTGTTTGCGGATCACGCCATAGGCGGCGAAGGACACGGCCAGGGTCAGGGAGATGACCGGCAGCCGCCCGAGCGCCACGCCCTGCAGGATCACCCCGACGGCGGCCAGGGCGATGGCGATCAGCCCGGCGCGGCTGATGCGTTCGCGGAACAGCCAGGCCCCCAGCGCCATGTTGAGCAGGGGATTGAGGTAGTAGCCGAGACTGGTCTCGAGGGTGTGGCCATGGTTCACCGACCAGACGAACAGCAGCCAGTTCAGCGCGATCAGAAAGGTCGAGGCGATCAGCCAGCGCAGGGTCTTCCAGTCGGCCAGAACCCGTCGCACCTGGGCCGACTGACCGGCCAGCAGGACCAGACCGGCGGCCCAGATCACACCCCAGACGGCGCGATGGGCCATGATCTCCCAGGCATCGGCCCCGGCCGCGCCCATCGGCTGATAGATCAGCGGCGACAGGCCCCACAGCACATAGCAGCCGACCCCGGCGATCAGGGCGGCGCGGGCGCTGTCGGGGGTGGACTGGGTCACGCGCGGCGGCTTTCAGGCTCGGTCACCCCCGACGCGAGCCGGGGATGACGGGATCATCGTGGAGACGGTCTCTAGACCGTGAGGGTGCGGAAGCCGGAGGCGGACTTGATCATGCCGGTCTCGTCCAGCAGCTGGGCGATCTGGATGGCGTTGAGCGCGGCCCCCTTGCGCAGGTTGTCGGACACGACCCACAGGTTCAGCCCGTTCTCGACCGTATGATCCTTGCGGATGCGCGAGACATAGACGGCGTGTTCACCGGCGGCGTCGACCGGGGTGATGTAGCCGTCGTGCTCCTGCTTATCGATAACCTGGATGCCCGGGGCCTCGCGCAGGATGGCGCGGGCCTCCTCGGGGCTGATCGGGCGATCGAATTCCAGCGTCACGGACTCGGAATGGCCGACGAAGACCGGCACCCGCACGCAGGTGACGGTCAGCTTGATGTCGGGGTCGAGCATCTTGTGGGTCTCGTCCCACATCTTGGCTTCCTCGTCGGTGTAGCCGTCGTCGCGGAAGCTGCCGATATAGGGGATGACGTTGAAGGCGATCTGTTTGGGGAACAGTTTCGGTGTGGCGTCACCGAGGCCGTAGATGGCCTTGGTCTGGTTCCACAGCTCGTCCATGCCCTCCTTCCCCGCGCCCGACACCGACTGATAGGTCGAGACCACGGCGCGAGTGATCTTCGCCACATCGTGCAGGGGCTTGAGCGCCACGACCAGCTGGGCCGTCGAGCAATTGGGGTTGGCGATGATGTTCTTCTTCGTCGCCAGCTTGATGGCGTCGGGGTTCACCTCGGGCACGATCAGCGGCACGTCGGGGTCCTTGCGGAAGGCCGAGGAGTTGTCGATCACCATCGGACCCAGTTTGCCGATCTTTTCCGACCATGTGCGCGAGACGTCGCTGCCGGCGCTCATCAGCACCAGGTCGACGCTCTTGAAATCGAAGCTGTCGATGTCCTCGCATTTGATCGTGCGGTCGCCCCAGGCGACCTCGATGCCGCGGGATTTGCGCGAGGCGAGAGCGTGCATCTTGTCGACGGGGAAGACCAGTTCCTCGAGCAGGTTCAGCATTTCCCGGCCGACGTTGCCGGTGGCACCAACGATGGCGACGCGATAGCCCATAGTGGAATTCCTTGGGGGAGGGGGGTTGTGGTTTCGCATATGGCCTTTCGCGAGCGCGAAGCAACGGCTTTCCCGTGAGATGACGTCCGCAGCCGTCCACGGGACGGGGGGATTTGCGCCGGGTTTTTGCGGAAGGCGCTTCCAGCCGCCGGTCGGGGACGCTATCTGGCCTGATGCCTTCCCTGACCCGCCGCGCCTATGATGCCCGCCTCGCAGACGGGCGGCTGACCGCCGACCTGTCCCAGGCCACGGCGTTGGCGGCCCTGTCACGGCTGGAGCACAGCCTGGCCCGACGCGGCGTGCTGGGCGGCCTGAAGCCGGCGCGGGGGGTCTATCTGTGGGGACCGCCCGGGCGCGGCAAGTCCATGCTGATGGACCTGTTCTTCGCCGAGGCCCCCGAGCCGCGCAAGACCCGGGCCCATTTTCACGCCTTTATGGCCCGGGTGCACGATCTGATCCGTCAGTGGCGCGAGGGGGACGCGAAGACGCGCAGGCGGGTGTTCGGCCGGTCGAAGGGCGACGATCCGATCGGCCCGGTCGCCGCCCTGATCGCCGCCGAGGCGCGGCTGTTGTGTTTCGACGAGCTGCAGGTCACCGACATCGCCGACGCCATGATCCTGGGCCGGCTGTTCGAGGCCCTGTTCGAGCGCAAGGTGGTGCTGGCGGTGACCTCGAACCGGGCCCCGGACCAGCTGTATCTGAATGGCCTCAATCGTCAGCTCTTCGTGCCCTTCATCGACACGCTGAAGGCGCGCTGTCAGGTGGTCGAGGTGGCCGGTGCGCGCGACTGGCGACTGGACCGGATGGCGGCGGGGCAGCTGTGGTTCCACCCGATCGAGGCCGGGCGCAGCGCCGGGTTCGAGACGCTCTGGACCGACCTGAAGGGGGATGAGCCCGAAGAGCCGGCCCATCTGGTGGTGCTGGGCCGCGAGGTGGTGGTTGATCGCACGGCCGGGGGACTGGCGCGCGCCACCTTCGCCGACCTGTGTGGCCGGGCGCTGGGACCGCAGGATTATCTGGCCCTGGCCGGGCATTTCCACACCCTGTTCCTCGATGCCGTGCCGGTGCTGGATCCGGCGCGCCGCAATGAGGCCAAGCGGTTCGTCACCCTGATCGACGCCCTGTACGAGGCGCGGGTGCGGCTGGTGGTGCTGGCCGATGCCCAACCCGACGCCCTGTATCCAGCCGGCGACGGGGCCTTCGAATTCGAGCGCACGGCCTCGCGCCTGCATGAGATGACCAGCGCCGACTGGCTGGCGCAGACCCGCGACTGAGGGTTAGGATGGGGCAAACCGGAGTTGCCCGTATGATCCATCGTCGTCTCGCCGCCCTCGCCACCGCCGCCGCACTGGTGCTCCCCGGGGCCGCCCTCGCCGCCACGGCGGGGGCTGTAGCCCAGACCGCCTATCAGGCCGCGCCCGCGGCTCCGGCCCAGGGCGGACTGTCGATCACCGATGTGCGCAACTGGCTGGTGAGCGTCGGAGCCACGGTCAGCGAGGTGACGCGCGCGGACGGCCGGACCTCGGTGACGGTGACCGACGGGCCGATGACCTGGCTGGTCTTTTTCAACAGCTGCCAGGCTGACGTCTGCGGCGACATCCAGTATATGGCGGCGTTCAGCAATGCGACGATCACCCCGGACCTGGTCAATCAGTGGAACCTCGAGCACCGTTTCCTGAAGGCCTATTATACGCCCGGTACGGCGGCCGGCACGGCCATCGTCCAGTATGACGTCCTGCTGGTGAACGGGGCCGGCATTCAGCAGCTGATGGATCCGACCTCGGTCTGGGTCGAGGTTCTGCCGGTCTTCGCCACCCATGTCGGCTTCTTCGTTCCGGGCGAGGCTGCGGCCCAGTAGGCCGGTCATCGAACCCACGAAAAAGGGCCGCGGAGCGATCCGCGGCCCTCTTTTTGTTGGGCCGCGGTCACAAGGCTCCGCCCTGTCGACCCGACGCGGCCTGGCGGCTTCGCCGCGCGCTCAAGCAGTGAGCGACCACGTCGCGAACGCTAGCGCCCACAGAATGCGCTCAAGCAGCGAATGACCGCGTCATGAGCGTAGCGCCCTTCTCTGGCCGCTAGGCCAGCGAGGAATCAATGTCCTTGCAGGCCTGGAGCAGGCCCTGGACCGAGGCGACCGACTTCTCGAACATGGCCTTTTCCTCGGCATTGGTCGTGAATTCGATGACCTTCTCGACGCCGCCGGCACCGATCAGGGCGGGCACGCCGACATAGAGGTCCTTGAGGCCGTATTCACCCGACAGCCAGACGGCGCAGGGCAGGACGCGCTTCTGGTCCAGCAGGTAGGATCGGGCCATGGCGATGGCGCTCTCGGCCGGGGCGTAGAAGGCCGAACCGGTCTTGAGCAGGGCCACGATCTCACCGCCGCCTTTGCGGGTGCGCTCGACGATGGCGTCCAGCTCGGCCTGGGTCATGAAGCCGGCCTTGACCGCGTCGGGCAGGGGCAGGCCGCCGACAGTCGAGTGGCGCACCATCGGCACCATGTCGTCACCGTGACCGCCCAGGGTCCAGGCGTTGATGTCCTGGACCGAGACGCCGGTCTTTTCGGACAGGAAATAGGCGAAGCGGGCCGAGTCGAGCACGCCGGCCATGCCGACGACCTTGTTCTTGGGAAGGCCCGAGAACTGCTGCAGGGCCCAGACCATGGCGTCGAGCGGGTTGGTGATGCAGACGACGAAGGCGTTGGGGGCGTGGGCCTTGATGCCCTCACCGACGGCCTTCATGACCTTGAGGTTGATGCCGATCAGGTCGTCGCGGCTCATGCCCGGCTTGCGCGGCACGCCGGCGGTGACGATGCAGACGTCGGCCCCGGCGATGTCGGCATAGTCAGTGGCCCCCTTGAGGGCGACGTCGGTGCCGATCACGGCGGTGGCCTCGGCGAGGTCGAGCGCCTTGCCCTGGGGGGTGCCCTCGGCGATGTCGAACAGGATCACGTCGCCCAGCGCTTCGCGCGCGGCCACATGGGCCAGGGTGCCACCGATCATGCCGGCGCCGATGAGGGCGATTTTCGCGCGAGCCATATGCATCTCCATTGGCCTATCGCGCTCACGCGCTGCTTGAGGCCGGTTGTTGGGGCCCGTCGCGCTTACGCGCTGTTTGAGGCCGGGTCAGTGTGGGAAACGAGGCGGCGGTCTAGACCGCTGGACCGGGGTTCGCAAGGTGGCCGGATGTCGCCCGGAACCTTGCGTTCCCGCTTTGTTCGTGCAAGGTCGATGACAGGGAGGATCACACCATGATCGGCTATGTCACACTGGGCACCAATGACCTCGAACGGGGGGCGAAATTCTATGACGCCCTCGCCGCCGAACTGGGCACGTCGCGGATGATGGAGGAATCGACCTTCATCGCCTGGGGCACACCGGGCGGCGGGGCCGGCATCGGCCTGACCCAACCGCACGATGGCAAGCCTGCCACGGTCGGCAACGGGGTGATGGTGGCGCTGGAGGCGTCGTCGCGCGAACAGGTCCAGCGCCTGTACGATATCGCCCTGGCCAACGGCGGCACCTGTGAGGGCCCGCCCGGACCGCGCGGTGGACCTTTCTACGCGGCCTATTTCCGCGATCTGGACGGCAACAAGCTGAATGCCTTCCTGATGGAAACGGGCGCGGCGGCCTGACGACAGGCGGGGGCCTTTACCGGTCCCCGCCCGACGGGCAAGGTCGCTGCACAACCGGAGAGCGACCATGATGAGACGGATCGGACTGGCGGCCTTGCTGGCCGTGACGGCGGCCCCCGCCCTGGCCCAGACACCGCCGGCCACCATCGGCGACCGCTATATCCCGGCCCCGTGGTGGATGCGCGATCCGGTGATTGCCTCGACCGGCCGGGTCCGCG
Source organism: uncultured Brevundimonas sp. (assembly GCF_963974615.1). Classification (GTDB taxonomy): domain Bacteria; phylum Pseudomonadota; class Alphaproteobacteria; order Caulobacterales; family Caulobacteraceae; genus Brevundimonas. The sequence continues at coordinate 7,222 of NZ_CAXBDH010000010.1, read as the reverse complement.
TCGAGATCGCGGCCAACCGGGCGTCGTTCAGCGCCAGTTTCCAGGCGGTCGACCGCAGCGCCGCCGATTCCGCGCGCAAGGCCGCCGATCAGGTGCGGGCGCTGAGCCGGGCCCTGGCCGCCTATGGGGTCGATGCCGTGCGGGTCGAGACTACCCTGACCACCCGGCCGCTGTACGAACAGTATCGCGACGCCGATGGCGATCTGGTCGACAATGAACGGGCCGACAAGATCCAGCGTTATGAGACCGAAGCCCGTGTCAGCCTGACCCTGCGCGACATGGCGGTGCTGGAGCGGGTCTATGCCACGGTGGTGGCGTCGCAGCCGACGTCGATCGATCGGGTCAATTTCAACCTCGAGCCCGAGAATGCGTGGGTGACCAATCTGGCGGCCGAGGCGGTCAAGGATGCGCGGACCCGGGCCGTGGCCGCCGCCCGGGACGCCGGGGCGACGCTGGGTCCGGTGCGGGTCATCGATCCGACCGGCCGGGCCTGCCAGACCGACGTGCTGGCCGGCTGGCCGTCCTACCAGGTGGCCGCCCAGCCGCAGACCACGGTCGATGATGTGGTCGTCACGGGCTCGCGTATCACGCGGTCTCGGCCGGTTGGGGCTGCTGAGCCTCTGATGAGCCCGTCCGAGGACGCGATCGAGGCCGCGCGTCTGGCGCTGCAGCCACCGTTGCGCGTGCTGACCGATAGTGCCTGTGTCGTCTATAGCCTGAACTGAGGCGATGGCCGGTTTTGCCGCCGATCCCGCCTTCGAGGGCGGCTCCGTCTTCGTCGCCGACTGGCCGCTGTGCCAGCTGCGGCTGCAGGACGACGCGCGGTTTCCGTGGCTGATCCTGATCCCGCGCGTCGCCGGGGCGGTTGAGCTGGATGACCTGTCCGGGACTGACCGGGCGCGGCTGATGGAGGAGATCGTCCGGGCCGGGGATCTGGTGCGGGCCGTGGGCGAAGCGACAGGGCGGCCGGTCGACAAGCTGAATGTCGCTGCCCTCGGCAATGTTACGGCCCAGCTGCATGTCCATATGGTCGGGCGACGGCGCGATGATGGCCTGTGGCCCGATCCGGTCTGGGGCCGGGGGACGGCACGGCTCTGGCCGGCGGACCAGCTTGCCGGGATTCTGGCCTTGCTTCGCGCTCAATCCGGAACCTGAACGCAGGCGTTCGGCGTGAAGGACCCTAGGGGCGGCGCAGGGTCACGGGCCGGGCCCGGCCGTCGTGAACCAGACTGCCGCGCCAGCCGCCGCCGGATCGCTGCAGGCGCAGGGAATCACCGCCGTCCAGCGCCAGGGCGAGGCTGGCACCATCGCTCGAAGCCGTCGCCAGCGGCACGGCCTGACCGATGTGGCCGCGCCGCCAGGCCCCGTCGACCAGTCCGTCGCCCGGATCATTGAGGACCAGGCTGCCGACGGCCTGCCCGTCGGCATCGACCACCCACCAGCGGCCGTCCAGGGGTCCGGCCCGGGCATCGGCGGCCCGTTCGGCGGCGCTGACACCCTGATCGAAGAAGGCCATGGGATCGCGGACCTCGGGCCCGGGCGCAGTCTCGAACGGCCGGATGGTCGGCGGCTCGTACGGGCGCTGGGTGAGGTCCTGGCTCGAGGAATAGGGGCGGGGCGATGGATCCTGGGTCGCAAGAACGGACAGGAGGACGAGAAGTGTGGCCGACATGGAGCCAGACTGCCGCAGTCGCTGCGCGAACGCCACCCGGTGTCGTCGATCGCGTGAATTCGCCGTTTCGGAGAACCCATGAGGCCCCGTTTCGTTGACACCCCGCCGCGCGGGTCACTAAAGCCTGTGTGCGCCTTCGGGCGTTTGATTTTCCTCGGTTTTGAGAACCATTCGCATGACGAGTCCCCTTCCGGTCTCGGGCGACGCCTCGAAGACTTCGGGCACCGGCCAGAACGGCCCTGCTGTCCGCCAGCCCAACGGTCGTACCCCGCCCCTGTCGCCGCACCTGCAGGTGTGGCGTTGGCATGTGACCATGCTGGCGTCGATCCTGCATCGGGTCAGCGGCAGCGCCCTGTCGGCCGGCGCGGTCCTGGTCGGGATATGGCTGCTGGCCCTGGCGTTCGGACCGGAAGCCTACGCCGCCTTCACCGGCCTGTCGGCCTCGCCGTTGGGCCTGCTGGTCTGGTTCGGCCTGACCCTGGCCCTGACCTATCATCTGGCCTCGGGCATCCGGCACCTGGTCTGGGACTCCGGCGCGGGTCTGGAACCGAAGACGGCCAGCCTGCTGAGCGGCCTGTCGATCGCCGCCGGACTGGTCCTGGCCCTCGCCTTCTGGGCCGGCCTGTTCATTTCCGGGAGTGTCGCGCTGTGAGCGGTCAGACCAAGAGCTTCGTCAAGGGTGTCAAGGTGTCCGAGCACCACGGGGCCGGCGAATGGATGGCCGAGCGCCTGTCCTCGCTGATTCTGGTGCCACTGACGCTGTGGGGCCTGTGGAGCGCCATGCAGCTGGCCGGGAGCGGCTATGCCGGGGCCATGGCGTGGTTCGAAAGTCCCGTGAACGCCGGTCTGCTGGCCCTGACCCTGCTGGTCAGCCTGTGGCACATGAATCTGGGCCTCAAGGTCATCGTCGACGACTATATCCATCGCCCGACGTCGCGCGGCGTGCTGCTGGCGCTGATCGCCGTTGTCTGTCTCGTGCTGGCCGCGGCCAGTGTCTTTCTTATCATGCGGCTGGCGCTGGGTTCAGCGCCGCTGCCGGCCGGTTTCGGAGCCTGATCGCGTATGGCGACCTATGAATTCGTCGATCATGAATACGATGTCGTCGTCGTCGGCGCAGGCGGCTCGGGCCTGCGCGCCGCGCTCGGGGCGGCCCAGCAGGGACTGAAGGTCGCCTGCGTCACCAAGGTCTTCCCGACCCGGTCGCACACGGTCGCGGCCCAGGGCGGCATCTCGGCCTCGCTCGGCAATATGGGTGAGGATGACTGGCGCTGGCATATGTACGACACCGTCAAGGGGTCGGACTGGCTGGGTGACCAGGACGCCATTGAATATCTGGTCCGCGAGGCCCCCAAGGCGGTCTATGAGCTGGAACACTGGGGCGTGCCGTTCAGCCGCACCGAAGAGGGCAAGATCTATCAGCGCGCCTTCGGCGGCATGACGCGCAATTTCGGTGACGGGCCGGTGCAGCGCACCTGCGCCGCCGCCGACCGCACCGGCCACGCCATCCTGCACACATTGTACGGCCAGTCGGTGCGCCGCGAGGTCGAGTTCTTCGTCGAATATTTCGGCCTCGACCTGATCATGCAGGACGGAGCCTGCACCGGGGTCACGGCGTGGAAGCTGGACGACGGCACCATGCACCGCTTCCGGGCCAAGCTGGTGATCCTGGCCACCGGCGGTTACGGCCGCGCCTATTTCAGCGCCACCAGCGCCCACACCTGCACCGGCGACGGCAATGCCATGGTGCTGCGCGCCGGCCTGCCGCTGCAGGATATGGAGTTCGTCCAGTTCCACCCGACCGGCATCTACGGGGCCGGCTGTCTGATCACCGAGGGTGCGCGTGGCGAGGGCGGCTATCTGACCAATTCCGAGGGCGAGCGCTTCATGGAGCGCTATGCCCCGTCGGTGAAGGACCTGGCCCCGCGCGACATGGTCAGCCGCTCGATGACCATCGAGATTCGTGAAGGTCGCGGCGTCGGTCCGAACAAGGACCACATCCACCTGCACCTCGATCACCTCGATCCGAAGATCCTGCACCAGCGCCTGCCGGGCATTTCCGAGAGTGCCAAGATCTTCGCCGGTGTCGATGTGACCAAGGAGCCGATCCCGGTCCTGCCGACGGTCCACTACAATATGGGCGGCATCCCGACCAACTATCACGGCGAGGTCCTGACCAAGGTCGGCGACAATGCCGATACCGTGGTGCCCGGGCTGATGGCCGTGGGCGAGGCGGCCTGCGTCTCGGTGCACGGGGCCAACCGGCTCGGCTCCAACAGCCTGACAGACCTGGTGGTGTTCGGCCGTGCCGCCGGCCTGCGCGCCGGTGAGGTGGTCGACAAGGCTTCGAAGGTGCCGGACGCCCCGGCCGCGACCACCGACGCCCACCTGGCCCGGCTGGACCGCTTCCGCAACGCCTCGGGGTCGACCCCGACGGCCAAGCTGCGCATCGAGATGCAGCGGGCCATGCAGTCGGACGCGGCCGTGTTCCGCACCGGCAAGACGCTGGAGGAAGGCGTCGCCAAGCTGCGCGCCATCCATGCCCGCGGCGCGGACATCAAGACCACCGACCGCGGCCTGATCTGGAACACGGATCTGGTCGAGACGCTGGAATACGACAATCTGGTCGATCAGGCGCTGGTGACGATCGAGGGGGCGCTGAATCGCACCGAGAGCCGCGGGGCCCATGCCCGCGAGGACTTCCCCGACCGCAATGACGCCGAGTGGATGAAACACACCTTGGCCTGGAAGACGCCGGACGAGGGCGTGAAGATCGACTACCGCCCGGTCCACAAATACACGATGTCCAGGGACATCGATTACATCGAGCCCAAGGCACGGGTGTACTGAAGATGGTCCAGCTTACCCTCCCCCGCGGCTCCAAGCCCACCACCGGCAAGGTCCACAAGGCCGCGCCCGGTTCGAAGAACGTCAAGACCTACAAGGTCTATCGCTACGACCCCGAGGTCGACGCCGACCCGCGCTGGGACGTCTATGAGGTGCCGACGGCCGACCACGGCCCGATGCTGCTGGACGCCCTGATCCACATCAAGAACGAGATCGACCCGACCCTGTCGTTCCGGCGCTCGTGCCGCGAGGGCATCTGCGGGTCGTGCTCGATGAATATCGACGGGCGCAACACCCTGGCCTGCACCAGGGGCTGGGACGAATGCTCGGGCGACACCATCGCCATCTCGCCCCTGCCGCACCAGCCGGTGGTCAAGGATCTGGTGACGGACCTGACCCTGTTCTACGCCCAGTACGACTCGATCCAGCCCTGGCTGCAGTCGGACGAACCGGACCCGACGACCGAGCGGCTGCAGACCCCGGCCGAGCGCGAGAAGCTGGACGGCCTGTACGAGTGCATCCTGTGCGCCTGCTGCTCGACCTCCTGCCCCAGCTACTGGTGGAACCAGACCGAATACCTCGGCCCGGCGGCCCTGCTGCAGTCCTATCGCTGGATCGCCGACAGTCGTGACGACGCGACCCAGAGCCGCCTCGACGACCTCGAGGATCCGTTCAAACTGTATCGCTGCCACACGATCATGAACTGCGCCCAGGTCTGTCCCAAGGGGCTGAATCCGGCCAAGGCCATCGCCGAGACCAAGAAGCTGATGGTGGCCCCGGACCGGAAGAAGGCGACGGCGTGACGGCGAAGATCAGCGGTCAGGCGCGTCAGCAGGCCGGCGACCACTAGCCGTCAGACCGCCAGCTTCAGCCCGCAGTGGGTGGCGAAATGGCGGAAGTCCCGGTCGCGGGTGATCAGGGACACATCCGCATCGATGCAGCACTGGGCGATCAGACAGTCCGCCGCCCGGGCCTTCAGCCCCCGCTTTTGCAGCGCCAGCCGCATGAGCCCCGCGCGCTGCCAGTAGCCGGGCTGCAACTCCAGCAGCGTCGCATTTGCGATCAGGTCCCGGTGGGTGGCGGGGACCGCTCCGGAGAAAATCTCGAACTGGACGATGGGCGGCAGGCTCAGCTGTTCCTCAATCGCGGCGGAAGCGATCGCGGCGGTGTCTGCGGCCTTGTCACCGGCGAAGAAGGCGATCAGGGAGCTTGAGTCCGCGGCGATCAAAGTACGTTGCCGTGGGCATCGAATTCCCGATCCTGACGCAGGTCATCCAGATCGATATCGAGCTTGAACTGCCCCTGGGCGGCCAGCAGTTTCCGACACCATTCCGAGTGATTGTACTGCTCGAGAGCGGTTTTCAGCGTCTGCGTCAGACTGGCACCGCTGTTGATCTGGGCTGTCGCCAGCAGCCGGGCGGGCAGGACCGCTGTGATTTTCCGGGCGTCATTCATGCGCATCAAGATACCATAGTATTTATATGGCATCAATCTATGGTCTTGCCTCCCCCGCCCGGCTTTGCCAAGAGCGTGCCATGGCGAAGATCACCTATATCGAAAACGGCGGCCGCGAGCATGCGGTCGAGGTCAAGACCGGTCTGACCGTGATGGAGGGGGCAATCCGCAACAATGTCCCCGGCATTGACGCGGACTGTGGCGGGGCCTGCGCCTGCGCCACCTGCCATGTCTATGTCGACGAGGCCTGGCGCGAGGCGACGGGCAAGCCCAGCGCCATGGAGGAGTCGATGCTCGACTTCGCCGAGGAGGTCGAGCCCAACTCGCGCCTGTCGTGCCAGATCCGGGTGTCGGACGCGCTGGACGGCCTGATCGTGCGCCTGCCCGAGAACCAGCACTGAGATGATCGATCCACGGCTCATCGAGGCCGTGGAGACGCTGATCGCGGCACACAGTCGCTCCGGTTCTGTGCCGTTGATCGCGATTTCGGGGGCCCAGGGGTCGGGCAAGACGACGCTGGCCCGCGCCGCTGCCGCGCGCACCGGGGCCGCGCATCTGTCACTGGACGACGTCTATCTGACCCGGGCCGAGCGCGATGCGCTGGCTCGCACCGTCCATCCCCTGTTTGCCACCCGGGGCCCACCGGGGACCCATGATCTGGGCCTGCTGCACCGGGTGATCGACGCCCTGTCGCGTGCGGGTTCCGACGCCCGGACACCCCTGCCGGTCTTCGACAAGCGGGCCGATGATCGTCTGGCCCCGGAAGACTGGCCGGTGTTCACGGGCCGACCGGCGGCGATCCTGCTGGACGGCTGGTGTCTGGGGGCGATGCCGCATGAGGCGGCGGCCCTGATCGCGCCGGTCAACGATCTCGAGCGCCAACAGGACCCGGATGGTCGCTGGCGACGGGCTGTCAATGACGAACTGGCCGGACCCTGTCGTCACCTGTTCGCCCGGTTCGACGCCCTGCTGTTCCTGCGGGCCCCGACCTTTGACGGGGTGCTGGACTGGCGCTGCGAACAGGAGGCCGGGCTGATGGGGCTGGCGCCGGCCGACCTGCCGGCGACCGAGCGCGCCCGGCTGGCCGGCTTCATCGGCTATTTCGAGCGGATCACCCGGTCCATGATCGACGGCTGGGTCGTGGCCGATGTGGTGGTGTCGCTGGACCGCGAGCGGCGGGTGACCGGCATTGAGCGGCTCTAGATGTGAGCTCTCAATAGGTTGTCCATCCGGTCCAGGCCGGGGAAGCTG
>NZ_CAXBDH010000009.1:0-155091 GCF_963974615.1 uncultured Brevundimonas sp. | reverse complement strand
TCCAGCTTCCCCGGCCTGGACCGGATGGACAACCTATTGAGAGCTCACATCTAGTCCGCACCCGTCCGGTCGATACGCCAGTCGAACAGGGCTTCCAGGATCTGCACCGCCTTGCCGCGCTCACCGGTCAGCTCGGGATCGCGGCCCAGCACCAGTCGGGCATCGTCCGAAGCGGCCAGCATCAGGGACCGGTGCCGCACAGGATCGGCGAAGCGATAGGCCGGAAAACCGCTCTGGCGCAGGCCCAGGGGGTCGCCACCACCGCGCAGACGAAAATCTTCCTCAGCGATCTCGAACCCGTCCTCGGTGCGACGCAGGATCTCGAGCCGTTCGCGCGCTGTATTGCCGAGACCGCCGTCCTGAGCCCCGTACAGCAGGATACAGGCGCTGGCCTTGGCCCCACGCCCGACCCGGCCACGCAGCTGGTGCAGCTGGGCCAGACCGAACCGGTCGGCGTGTTCGATGACCATGATCGAGGCATTCGGCACGTCGACTCCGACCTCGACGACCGTGGTGGCGACCAGAACCGGCAGACGACCGTCGGCGAATTCCGCCATCACCGCCTCGCGCCGGGGTCCGGGCATCTGACCGTGGGCCAGACCGACCTCGACCCCGAGGATGCGGGCCAGGTCGACGGCCCGGGCTTCGGCTGCGGCCAGATCACTGGCCTCGGACTCGGCCACCAGTGGACAGATCCAGTAGGCCTGGGCTCCACTGTCCAGCGCCGCCTTGAGGCGTTGAGCCACCTCGCCGATGCGGGTCAGGGGCAGGACGGCGGTGGCCACCGGGGTGCGACCGGGCGGTTTTTCGGTCAGGCGTGACACCTCCAGCTCGCCGTACTGGGTCAGTTCGAGGGTGCGTGGGATCGGCGTCGCCGACATGGTCAGCAGATGCACGCCGCCGGTGCGCGGATCGCCCTTGGCCTGTAGCCGCTGGCGTTCATTGACGCCGAAACGATGCTGTTCGTCGATCACCGCCAGACCCAGACGGTCGAAGCGAACTGCGTCCTGAAACAAGGCGTGGGTGCCGATGGCCACGGCGGCGGCCCCCGTGGCCAGGGCATCCAGCCGCTCGCGACGTTCCGCAACGCTGTCACGTCCGGTCAGCAGGACACAGCGGACCCCGGCCGCTTCCAGCATCGGGGCCAGCCGCTGCCAGTGCTGACGGGCGAGGATTTCGGTCGGGGCCATCAGGGCCGACTGGACCCCGGACGAGGCCGCATCGGCCATGGCCAGGGCCGCCACCGCCGTCTTGCCTGAACCGACGTCGCCCTGCAGCAGCCGTCCCATCTGCTCGCCCGAGGCCAGGTCGGCGCGGATTTCGGCGATGGCCGTCGACTGGGCCCCGGTCAGGGTGAAGGGCAGGGCGGCCAGCAGGACCTCGGACACCGGGCCGGGGTTGATGCGGGCGGCGGGCGTGATCTGTCGGGCATGGCGACGACGGGCCAGGGCCAGCTGGTGCGCCAGCAGTTCGTCATAGGCCAGTCGCTGGCGCGCCGGGGCGTCGGGTTCGAGATCGGCCAGACCGGTCGGCGCATGCAGGGCCACCAATGCCGCGTGCCAGTCGGGCCAGCCGCGCGCCGCCAGCCAGGCGGGGTCCTGCCATTCCGGCAGGTCGGGGGCCACGGCCAGCGCCCCGAACACCAGTTTGCGCACCACCCGCGAAGTCAGACCGGCGGTGGCCGGATAGACCGGCTCGACGCCCGGGATCTCGTCAGCCTGTTCCGGCGGCAGGATATAATCCGGGTGGGCAATCTGGACTTCGCCGTTGAAGCGTTCGACCTTGCCCGAGACCAGCCGACGCGACCCGGCCGGGGCCTGACGGTCGATATGCTGGGGCGAGCCGGCGAACCAGATCATATGGATGAAGCCGGTGTCGTCACTGGCCCGCATCTTCAGCGGCACCCCGACCTTGTGCGGCGGGATCAGCCGGTCGATGACCACCTCGAACACCCCGACCTCACCCTCGACGGCGGCGGCGGCCGTAGTGCGACGACGCACGATCAGACCCGCAGGGCTCAAAAACAGCACGTCGCGCACCAGCGGTCCGGCCAATTTCTGCACCAGCGGCAGGATGCGCGGCCCCACGCCCTTCAGGCTGGAGACCTCCGCGAACAGGGGAAAGAGAATCTGGGGCCGCATGATGGGACAGCATAGCTGGCGAAACGATCCGTGGAACGCTATCTGAACGCGTCAGTGAAACGAATGGACCGGGCAAGGAACCTTGTGGCCGATACGAACGCGCGTCTGAAAGAACGACTGGGCCGGATCACCTTCCGGGCCTGGCGTCGCGGCTTCCGCGAGGCCGACCTGGTGCTGGGCCCCTTCGCCGAACAGGTGGGGCCGACCCTGGAGACGGCCGAGCTGGATGCCCTTGAGGCGATGATGGAGGCCGAGGACCGCGATCTGTACGGCTGGATTACCGGAACAGAACCGGTTCCGACCGAGCATGACGGCCCGGTGATGGCAAAGCTCCAGACCTTCATGCGTGACCATGTCGCCGCGGTCGTGGCCGAGGGCGCGGGTTGATGGACGGCGGCATGGCGCCTCGCGTGGATTCCGAACTGGGTGGCGCACCGGAAGGGCTCGATGCCCTGATCGTGGCCGAACGGCTGGCAGCGAGCGGCGGAGTCGGTCTGTTCATCGCCCGCGACCACAGCCGGGCCAATGATTTCAATCAGGCTTTCCGCTTCTTCTCCGGCAAGATGGAGGTCCTCGACTTCCCCGCCTGGGACTGTCTGCCCTATGACCGGCTGAGCCCGTCGTCCTCGGTCTCGGCCGCGCGGATGGCCACCCTGACCCGGCTGTCGCACCGGGATCCGAACGACCGGACGCCGTTGCTGATCGTGACCACGGTGGCCGGAGCGATCCAGCGCACCCCGCCGCGCGCCGTGACCAACAGCGCCGGTTTCGAGACCCGGGTCGGTCGCGATCTCGATATGGCGGCGCTGGAGATCTATTTCACCACCAACGGCTATATGCGCGCCTCAACGGTGTCCGAGCGCGGCGAATATGCAGTGCGTGGCGGCGTCATCGACGTCTTCCCGCCCGGATTCGAAGAACCGGTCCGTCTGGACATGTTCGGCTCGGAACTGGAATCGATCCGCACCTTCGACGCGGAAACCCAACGCTCCACCGGCAAGCTGAAATCCGTGTCGTTGTCGCCGGTGTCCGAAGCCCTGCTCGACACCGAGACCATCTCGCGCTTCCGCACCGGTTATCTGAACCTGTTCGGCAGCGGCAATGACGATCCCCTGTACGCCGCCGTCAGCGAGGGCGCGCGGCGGCAGGGCATGGAGCACTGGCTGCCACTGCTCTATCCGAACCTGGAGACCCTGTTCGACTATCTGCCGGACAGCGCCGCCGTCTTTGTCGACAACCAGGTCGAACAGGCCCGGGCCGAACGCTGGACCCTGACCGCCGACGCTTGGGAGGCGCGGCAGGCGGCGTCAAAAAGCAAGGCCGGGGCCGCCAACCGGGCCCTGAAGCCCGCAGCCCTGTATCTGGACGAGGCCGACTGGAACAGCGCCCTGGCCGGACGCGCCGTGCGTCGATTCTCCCCGCTGCAGGGAGGCGGAGATAATGCCGGCGGACGGCTGGGCCGGACCTTCGCCGCCGAGCGGGCCCAGGACAGCGTCAATCTGTTCGAGGCCGTGGCCGATCATGCCCGGGCGCTGAAGGCCGAGGGCCGACGCGTGCTGTTCGCCTCGTGGAGCGAAGGCTCGTCCGAACGACTGGCGGCCATGCTGGCCGATCACGGCCTCGACCATGTGATCGCCGTGCGCAACTGGGCCGATGTCCAGGCCGCACCGCGCGAGATGATGCTGCGCGGCGTCCTGCCGGTTGAGCACGGCTTCGTCACCGATGAGGTCGCGGTGATCTCGGAAACCGACATCCTCGGCGACCGGCTGGCGCGGCCGCGCCGCAAGCGCCGGGCCTCCAACTTCCTCGCCGAAGCCTCGGCCCTGACCACCGGTGATCTGGTGGTCCATCTGGACCACGGTATCGGCCGCTATGAGGGGCTGAAGACACTGGATATCCAGGAGGCCCCGCACGACTGTCTCGAGCTGCTCTATGCCGGGGACAGCAAACTGTATCTGCCGGTCGAGAACATCGACCTGCTGACCCGCTACGGTACCGACAGCGACGGGGTCCAGCTGGACCGGCTCGGCGGGGCAGGGTGGCAGTCCCGCAAGTCCAGGGCCAAGGCCCGGCTGCGCGACATGGCCGAGGGGCTGATCGCCCTGGCCGCCAAACGCGCGATGCGGACCTCGGAGTCGATCACCCCGCCGCACGGTCTGTTCGACGAATTCTGCGCCCGCTTCCCCTATGAGGAGACCGACGACCAGCTGAACGCCATCGGCGATGTGCTGGAAGACCTCGGCAAGGGCACGCCGATGGACCGGCTGATCTGCGGCGACGTCGGCTTCGGCAAGACCGAGGTGGCCCTGCGCGCCGCCTTCGTCGTGGCCATGACCGGCCAGCAGGTGGCCATCGTCTGCCCGACCACCCTGCTGGCCCGTCAGCATTTCAAAACCTTCAGCGAACGGTTTGCCGGTTGGCCGGTTCGTGTCCGTCACCTCTCACGCATGGTCACGGCCAAGGATGCCGCCGAGACCCGCGCCGGTCTGAAGGACGGGTCCTTCGAAATCGTGGTCGGCACCCACGCCGTCTTGTCAGATCAGGTCGGGTTCCGTGATCTTGGCCTTGTTATTGTTGATGAAGAGCAGCATTTCGGAGTCAAGCACAAGGAGAAGCTGAAGTCGTTGCGCGCCGATGTGCATCTGCTGACCCTGACGGCGACACCGATCCCGCGCACGCTGCAGATGGCCCTGTCCGGCATCCGCGAAATGTCGATCATCGCCACCCCGCCGGTCGACCGACTGGCGGTGCGGACCTATGTCACCCCGTGGGATCCGGTGCTGGTGCGCGAAGCCCTGCTGCGCGAGAAATACCGCGGCGGTCAGGCCTATTATGTCGCGCCACGCCTGAAGGACCTGCCCAAGATCGAGGAGTTCCTGCGCGAGCACGTGCCCGAGGTGAAATTCGTCGTCGGGCACGGCCAGATGTCGCCGACCCAGCTGGAAGACGTGATGAGCGCCTTCTATGACGGCTCCTATGACGTGCTGCTGTCCACCACCATCGTCGAAAGCGGCCTCGACATCCCCACGGCCAACACCCTGATCGTGCACCGGGCCGACATGTTCGGCCTGGCCCAGCTGCACCAGATCCGCGGCCGCATCGGACGCTCCAAGGCCCGCGCCTTCGCCTATATGACGACCCCGACGGACAAGCCGATGAGCCTGTCGGCCGAGCGGCGGCTGCAGGTGCTGCAGTCGCTGGACAATCTGGGGGCCGGGTTCCAGCTGGCCAGCCACGATCTGGATCAGCGCGGCGGCGGCAACCTTCTGGGCGACGAACAGTCGGGCCACATCCGCGAGGTCGGGGTCGAACTGTACCAGCAGATGCTGGAGGACGCGGTGGCCGAGCTGCGCGAGAACGGCGATGGCGACGCCCCGGACCGGGGCTGGTCGCCGGCCATCAACGTCGGGGCCGCCGTGCTCATCCCCGAAGCCTATGTGCCGGACCTGAATGTGCGTCTGAGTCTGTACCGTCGCCTGTCCGACGCCGAGCAGAGCGAGGAACGCGAAGCCCTGGCCGCCGAGCTGATCGACCGGTTCGGCCCCCTGCCGGACGAGGCCCGCCAACTGCTGCGCATCGTCGGCATCAAGGCCAGCTGCAAGATCGCCTGTATCGAACGCATCGACATCGGCCCCAAGGGCGCGGTGCTGACCCTGCGCAACAACACCTTCCCCAATCCGATGGGGCTGGTCGGGCTGATCCAGAAGAACCACGCCTTCTGGAAGCTGCGGCCGGACCAGAAGATCGTGGTCAAGGGCGACTGGGACACGCCGGAGGAACGCCTCAAGGTCGCCGAACGGATCACTGCCGATCTGGCAAGGGTCGCCCGGGCCTGAGCTTCGGGCGTTTCTCTAGCCGCGCTTGCCGACGTCGTTGGAGGCCCGGTCCAGTACCGAGGCCGGCGATTCATCGGTCAGGATCTCGGCGACCCCGACCTCGAACTCGACCACGAAGGGCGAACGATCGGTTCCGGCATCGAAGGCCGTACAGCCGATTACTGCGGCGATCCGTTCGGCGGCGATACGGGCCGCGCCAACCTCGGTCGCGGGCAGGGCCAGGGCAAAGACATCGGCCGACAGGCGGGCGGCGGTATCTTCTGTCCGGATCAGCCGCGAGACCATGGCCCCGATCTGGGGCAGGGCGCGCGCCAGCCAGCCACCTTCACGGGCATTGGCGACGGCTTCGGTCTCGGCCACGCGCAGCACACAGACCGACAACGGACGCCGCCGGACGCGGGCCCCGCCGGAAATCCTGGCCAGATGGGACGCGAACAGTTCGGGCGTGAACAGGCCGGTGGCGGGATCGGTCAAACCGGACCCGCGCGCCGCCTCCAGCGTCCGGCGAATCGCCTGATGACGGCGGTGCCCGGCGGCCAGGGCAACGACCCGCTCTGCGGTCTCCTCCTCCGGCGTATCGGCGGCGGCCACATCGGCAAAGCCGCGGTTGAACAGTTCGTTGAGGTCTATCTCGCCGGACCCACGCAGATAGAGCACCACCGGAATATGATAGAGACGCGTATTGCGCTTCATGCCCGAGGCGATCGACAGGGCCGGGGCGTGATCCTCGGCTCCCCACAGGATGGCGGCGTCGAAACTGCGTTCATGCAGATAGTCGAAGGCCGTATAGGGTGTCGGGGCGGCCACCACCTCACATCCGTGAACGGACAGGGCGTTGGACAGGGCCAGAAAGCGGTGATCGGGCTTGCCCGCCGCCAGAATCCGCAGCGGCGACGAATCGACCGCAAGGACGGGCAGGGGCGCACCGCCGGCGGCGAAGGTGGCGTCGCGCTGACTCATCTCCTCTTCGGCGACGGCAGCCCTGACCAGCTGTTCGAGGCGCAGGGCAGCCTGGACGGCATGCGGTGGCGACGACATGACGATATCGGCCGCGTCCCGGGTCCACTCCGGCCCCTCGCCCCCCAGCGCCATGACCGGCAGCCGGCGGGGCAGGGCGGCCTCGCGCAGGGCCGCCACGGTGTCGACGGCCCCCGGAGTCCGCGCGTCAACGATCGCCGCCTCTACCGGCAGATCGGCGAGACTGGCCACGGCAGCCGCCGAAGAGCGCGCCGTGACCGTGCGCCAGCCGAGGCCATCGAGCCCCTCACACAGCGCAGCAACCAGACTGTCGTCAGGCGCGACGACCAGAATACGCGGTTCGAAACCCAATCAGTGTCTCCATGCCCCTGAATCTTCGCCGCAGACGCGCCCGGACGAGACGGCGGGGACCATAGCGATGCGCCCCCTCTACACGCAACGCCGTCTTGACGATTGGCAGGGGATGAAGCGGCGGCTATGACGCGCACCGGATTCCGCTAGACTGATCGGCGGGCTGTTGCGGGAAGCAGATTGGACTTGAAGTCAAACGTCGAGGAGGCCGGGTTCTGGAGCAGACCGGGCATCTGGGGGTCGCTGGCTGTACGGGCCTTCACCCGCAGCTGGGGTCGGGACGTCATGCTCTATACCGGCGGCGTCTCTTTCTTCGCCCTGCTGGCCGTCTTTCCCGCCATCGCCATCCTGATCGGCTTCTACAAGGTCGTGCTGTCGATCGGACAGGTCAGCGAGCAGGCGGCGGCGCTGGCGGATGTTCTGCCCTATGCGGCCCGGTCGATCTTTCTGGCCGAGGTCGAGCGCCTGGCCAACACATCGGCCCGCACCGTTTCGGCCCAGAGCGCCTTCGCCCTCATCGTCGGTGGCTACGCCGCCCATAGGGGCTTCAAAGCTCTGTTGGCAGGACTTAACCTTATTCATGATGAAAGCGAGCCGCACGGCTTCTTTCGCTTCAATCTTCTGGCCTTCTTCGTTGCCCTGGTTGCCTTCGCCCTGTTCACCGTGGTGTCCGGTGCGGTCGTCACATCGCGCCTGATCGAGCATGCGGGGGCCGGGCCGGGGGCGGTGAGCAGCGGTCTGCCGTTTGACGGCCTGCTGCCGGCCAGCGGCCTGGCGATCGGCCTGACCCTGCTCTATCGCTACGCCATGTCCCACCGGACCCCGGTGGCCTGGACGCCGGCCATTCTGGGCGGACTGGTGGCCACGATAATGTCGTCGATCTCCTCCTGGCTATGCGCCATCTATGTCGAGCAGATCGCCCTGCTCGGCGCGACCTACGGCTCGGTCGGGGCCGTCGTCGTGCTGCTGATCTGGCTGTCGTGGAACGTCAACGCCATCTTCTACGGCGGGGCCTTCACTACCGAGCTCGAAATCCTGCTGCGTTCGCGGAGCGCGCCGCTGATCGATCCCGCCGAAGCGCTTCCCGCCTCCGTGGTCAGGCTGTCGGAGCGGCGGGCGTCTCGACGGTAAGGGTCAAAACCCCGTCGTCCTCGTCGATACCGATGACCCGGCCCCCACTTTCGGCCATCAGAAATGGCACGTCGATTCGCGCCATCGGGTCGGTCGCGAGCAGCACCAGTCGCGTGCTAGGCGGCAGGTCGGTCATGGCCCGGCGCAGCCGCAGGCTGGGCACCGGACATCGATGGCCGCGCGCATCGACGGTGAGGTGAACCGGATCAGTCATCGGGCCTCCAGCCGGTCGACCAGCAAAGCCAGCGCGGCCCGGACACTTTCAAGCCTAACCGCCTCCCGGCCGATATCGCCGAACCGGTGCACCGCATGGATCGGTCCCGAGGGTCCGACGGCGGCGAAATGCACCAGACCGACGGGCTTGTCGGCGCTGCCTCCACCCGGGCCGGCGATGCCCGTGACCGCCACCGAGACGGCGGCGTCAGAACGGGCGATCGCGCCCGCCGCCATCGCCCGGGCCACCGCTTCCGAGACCGCCCCCTCGGCCGCGAGCATCGCGCCGGGGACACCGACCAGATCAGTCTTGGCGGCATTGCTGTAGGTGACGAAGCCGCGATCGACGGCCGCCGAGGACCCCGGAACCGCGGTCAGGGCCGCCGCGACCAGACCACCGGTGCAGCTTTCCACCGTGGCGACCATCAGATTGCGATCTTGCGCCAGTCGAATGACGGTTGCGGCCTGGGCTGTGATGTCGTCAGGGAACATGAACCTATCCGAAGCGGGTACGAGTCGGTCTAACCTGATCCCCGGGTGCCGATATGTCGACGGCATCGCAGATCGGGGCCCTGATGACCGAAGCCGCTATCGACCGCGAGCCGCCGGCGCAAACCACAGACCGGCTGGTGCCCCTGCTGTTCACCCTCACCATCTTCACCTCGGCCGCGCTGGTGTTCGTGGTGCAGCCCATCGTGACGCGGCTGGTGCTGCCGATGCTGGGAGGGTCGCCGTCCGTGTGGAACACCGCAATGGTGTTTTTCCAGGCCGCCCTGCTGGCCGGCTACGCCTATGCGCATCTACTGCAGCGGATCGGCTCGATGCGGGTCCAGCTCGGTGTGCATCTGGGCCTGATGCTGGCCGCGGCCCTGTCCCTGCCGCTGGCGATGACCGGAGTGACGGGAAGCCCGGATCCGGCGGCCCCGATCGCCTGGTTGCTGCTCACCCTGACCCTGTCGGTCGGGGCCCCGTTCGCGGTGCTGTCCGCCACGGCTCCGCTACTACAGGCCTGGTACGCCCGGGTCCGGTCCGGTCATGCCGACGGCAAGAACCCCTATGTCCTCTATGCCGCCTCCAACCTGGGCAGTTTTCTGGCCCTGCTGGCCTATCCGGTCGTGATCGAGCCGTTGATGACCCTGTCGGGTCAGCGCCTCGGCTGGTCCACCGGCTATGGTGTCTTCATCCTGCTGATGGCGGGGCTGGCCCTGGTGATCGGTCGCCGACGTCTGGCGACCCTGCCGGAACCGCCCCGTCTGGCCGCCAGCCCGCCGATCGCCTGGCGCGAAAAGGGGGTCTATGTGCTGCTGGCCGCGGCTCCGGCCAGCCTGATGCTGGGAGTCACCGCCCACCTGTCCACTGACGTCGCCTCGGCCCCGTTCCTGTGGGTCATCCCGCTGGCCCTGTATCTGCTGACCTTCGTCATCGCCTTCCAGGCCCGGCCATGGATTCCACTGTCCACCACCCTGGTCCTGGCCGGGGCGATCGGGGCGGTGTGCGTGAGCGTGGTTGCCTTCCGCACCGGAGCCTGGCCGCTGATGTTCGCGGTCCATCTGACGGCCTTCTTCTTCCTGAGCCTGATGTGCCATCAAAGACTGGCGGCGCGACGGCCACCGCCCGACCGGCTGACCGAATTCTATCTACTGCTGTCGCTGGGCGGCGTGGTCGGCGGGGCCTTCACGGCCCTGCTGGCTCCACTGATCTTCAATACCGTCCTGGAATATCCGTTGATGCTAGTGCTGGTCGGACTGGCCCGCCCCTGGCAGCGCAGCGAGGTGGCGCGATGGGAGGTCCTCGTCTTCGTCGCCGCCGTACTGGTGTGCGGCCTGCCGCCGCTGGTGTCAGGCATGTTCAACGCCGACTGGGACCTGGCCTGGGCCTTCAACCGGCTGCTCAGCTGGCGCATGGAGCAGCTGACCCAGGTGATCCTGATGTTCGCGGTGATCGGAGCCTTTCTGCTGCGCGACCGCATGCCGGCCTATGTGATCCTGCTGGCGCTGATTTCCCTGTCGGCCCAGCACATGGCCCGAAGCTATGACTGGAGCCACAGCGAGCGCAGCTTCTTCGGGGTCATGCGGGTGGCAAATGTGCCCGACCCGCGGCTGGGCGGCGACGTCCATGTGTTGATGCACGGCACCACCCTGCACGGGGCCCAGGCCCGGGCGGCGGCGTTCGAATGCCGACCGACCCTCTATTATGCGACCACGACCCCGATCGGACAGGCGACCCAGCTGATCCAGTCGCGCGGTCCCGGAACCAATATCGGGGTCGTCGGTCAGGGCTCGGGAGCCATGGCCGCCTACAAGCGGGCCGGGGACAGGCTGACCTTCTTCGAGATCGATCCGATGGTCGACCGGATGTCACGCGATCCGCAGTGGTTCACCTACATCTCCCATTGCGCCGACGGACCGGTGCGCACCGTGCTGGGCGACGCAAGGCTGACCATGGCCCGCGAGTCGGCCGGGACCTATGACCTGCTGATCATCGACGCCTTTTCATCCGACGCCGTGCCGACCCATCTGCTGACGGTCGAGGCGATCCGGGGCTATCTCAACCTGCTGAAACCGGACGGGGTGGTGCTGTTGCACCTGTCGAACCGCAATCTCGACATCACCCTGCCGGCGGCGGCGGCGGCGCGGCGACTGGGCGTCGCCAACCGGCACCAGATCTATATCGAGGCACAGGACTCACCGGTCATGGCCGAGGCCTCGACCGAGGCGCTGGTCATCTCGCCGACCCCGGCGGGGCTGGCCGGGTTTGACGCCAGTACCGGCTGGCGAACACTCGCAGATACGCCGGTACGACCCTGGACCGACGACTATGTGAACCTGTTCGGAGCCCTGACCCGCGCCGCGACCTCCGGAAACTAGGGCGAAATCGGTTGAGTTGGACGAAGTCCAGCTCGGCTCAGATTTCGCTCCAGTTTGAACCTGGACCATTTTTTGGATTCAGGTCGAATCGACCTGAAACAAAAATGGTCTAGGGCGCGACCGGAAGCGCGATCGTCGCCAGGGCCTGGGCGGCCAGACCCTCGCCGCGACCGGTGAATCCCATGGCCTCGGTCGTCGTCGCCTTAACGCTGACCGCGTCCAGCGCCAGCCCCAGCAGGGTCGCCAGCCGTTCGCGCATCGCCTGACGATGCGGCTTCACCTTGGGCCGCTCGCAGATCAGGGTGACGTCGACATTGACCAACTGCCCGCCGCGCGCAGTCAGCCGCTCGAGCGCATGGGTCAGGAAGCGATCGGACGAGGCCCCCTTCCACTGCGGGTCGGTCGGCGGGAAATGATCGCCGATGTCGCCGTCGCCCATGGCCCCCAGAATGGCGTCGGTCAGGGCGTGCAGTCCGGCGTCAGCATCCGAATGACCGATCAGGGTCTGGTCATGGGGAATTTCGACCCCGCACAGCCAGACCGAGGTGCCCGGACCCCAGCGATGGGCATCGAAACCCTGGCCGACGCGGGTCTGACGGGCGATCATCGCTTCGGCCATGGCGAAATCCTCGGGATAGGTCAGTTTCATCAGACGGGCGTCGCCGGCCACCAGTCGGACGCGACCACCGGCGCGTTCGACGGCGCTGGCTTCGTCGGCAGGGCCGGGCGTGTCGGTCCAGGCGGCGCAGGTGTCGACCAGGGTGCGATAGCGGAAGGCCTGGGGGGTCTGGGCCCGCCACAGGCCGTCGCGCTCGACCGCGCCGCTGACGAAGCCGTCGTCACCCCGGCGCAGACTGTCGGCCACAGGCAGGGCGGGCAGGGCCCCGTCGGCCCCGTCCAGTCCCGCGAGCACCCGGTCGATCACGGCCCGGTCAAGAAAGGGGCGGGCGGCATCATGCACCAGCACCGGGCGATCATCTGAACCGCCCAGCGCCTCGAGCCCGTTGCGCACCGATCCGGCACGACTGTCGTCCCCGGTCGCGGTGCGCCATCCGTCCAGCCCGGCAAGGGCGTCGGCAGCAGCGGCTTCGGCCCCCGGGACCACGACCACGACCAGATCCTCGGCCCCCGCCGCCAGCAGGGCCTCGACCGACCAGCGCAGCACCGGCTTGCCGCCGAGACGCCGCCACTGCTTGTCGCCTCCGGCGCGGGAGGCCGATCCGGCGGCCACAACGATCGCTGCAAATGTCATGGCCGCCTTCTAAGCGCCCAACTCGGCCTTGACGAGAGGGGCCTCAACCGGTGTCAGGGAGCGGATGCGCACAGGACTTCAGATCGGCGACGTTTCGGTACCCGGCCGGGTGCTGATGGCCCCCATGACCGGAATCACCGATCTGCCCTTCCGGCAGCTCGCCTCGCGGCTTGGCGCGGCCTATGTCGCGACCGAGATGGTGGCCGCCGCCGAACTGGCCCGGGCCCGGCCTGATGTGGTGCGTCGCGCCGCCGTCGGCGCGGGGCTACCACTGACGGTGATCCAGCTGGTAGGCCGTGATCCGACGGCCATGGCCGAAGGCGCGCGCATGGCCGAGGCGGCCGGGGCCGACATCATCGACCTGAATTTCGGTTGCCCGGCCAAGGAGGTCACCGGTGCGGCCTGCGGCTCGGCCCTGATGCGCACGCCCGACCTGGCCTGCCGGCTGATGGAGGCCGCGGTCCAGGCCACCACCCGCCCGGTCACGGTCAAGATGCGGCTGGGCTGGGACGACACCAGCCGCAACGCCGCCGAGCTGGCCCGACGGGCCGAAGGGCTGGGCATCCGCGCCGTCACCGTTCATGGCCGTACCCGCAAGCAGTTCTACACCGGCGTGGCCGACTGGACGGCGGTGGGCGAGGTCAAGGCGGCGGTGGCGATCCCGGTCATCGTCAACGGCGACATCCTGACCGCGCAGGACGCGCGCGACGCCCTTGCACAGTCGGGAGCCGACGGCGTGATGCTGGGACGGGGTGTCTATGGCCGTCCGTGGCTGGCAGCCCATCTGGAACGGGCCCTGGCCGACGGAACCGTGCTGGAGGAACCGGACCGGGAGGCGCGACTGGCCATCGTTATCGAGCACCTGCGTGCCTCGGTCGCCTTCTACGGTCTGCCGCTGGGGCTGAAGATGTTCCGCAAACATCTGGGCTGGTACATAGAACAGGCCCCATGGCCCGGGGAGGCTCCAGACCGCCGCACGGCGAAGGCCCGGCTCTGTCGAATTGACGATCCGGCGGAGGTCGAGACGGCTCTGGCCGCCCTGTGGCGACCGGAGGTGGATCATTTCAGCAACTCCGATGTTGAATATCGGCCACAGTTGGCCGAAACTGAATTCCAATGACGAACAGGCCGGCATCAATGACAGTGGCGGAATCGGGGGCGGCGGTGCGCCACCCGGCGGTTCTGTCGGGCTGGCTGTCGGGTCAGCGCAGCCGCACCCTGTTTGCCGTCGCCTATGTCATTGCCCTGCTGATCACCGCCGCCGCCATCTGGCTGGTTGCGGTCGCGCCCGGTTCTGCCGGCGGTGGTGGGGCCCGGACAGCCGTCGGCTCGGCCATCCTGTATATCCTCGCCGGCAACCTGTTGCTGATCGCCGGTCTGGCCTGGGTCGTCGGTCGTCGGGTGCTGCAGGTGGTGCATAACCGCGGCGAGGCCGGAGCCCGGCTGCACCTGCGGTTCGTCACCCTGTTTTCACTGGTGGCCGTAGTCCCGGCCATCCTCATCGCCCTCGTATTCGGAGTTCTGGTCAATCGCGGCGTGGACCAGTGGTTCAGCCAGAACGTCCAGGGTGCCGTTGAGAACGGGGCTTCGATCGGACGGGCGTACATCGCCGACGTCGGAGGCGGTCTGGACCACGACGTCAGCATCATCGCCGACGAGCTGGGAGGAGTCCGCCCGCTGTTTGACCGTCCAATTCAGTTCTCCGGCGCTTTGAGCAGTATCGCGGAACTCTTCGGCTACCCCGCCATCTACATCCTCAGCGGTGAGGGCGAGGTGCTGGCCAGCGGCGAGTTGGCAGGCGCGCCCGTTTATATCGCGCCGCCACGTGAAGCCTTCGAGATCGCCGCCGCCGGTCAGGAAAGTCCCGTCCAGGTCACGGAGAACCCGGACGTGGTGCGCGCGGTGATCCCCCTGCCGGAATACGGCGACGCCTACCTGTATGTCGTTCGCCCCCTGGCACCGGGGCTGGTCGCGCAATTGCGTAACGCCGATGATTCGATTCAGAGCTACCGCGAGGCCAAGGAAAGTCGCGCCCGCATCCAGGCCGCCTTCGCGCTCAGCTATCTGGAAACGGCGCTGTTGGTGCTGGTCGGGGCCGTGTGGCTGGGCATGTCGGCGGCGGGGGCGATCTCGGCCCCGATCGGACGGCTGGTCAAGGCGGCCAACCGGGTCGCCGGCGGCGACCTGACGGCCCGGGTCAATTCCGAAGGGGATCCCGGCGAGATCGTCGTCCTGTCCCAGGCCTTCAACCGGATGACCGATGACCTGCAGACCCAGCAGGCCGCCCTGAAGGCCGCCAGCGAAGAAGCCCAGGGACGCAGTCGTTTCATCGAGACCGTGCTGTCGGGCGTGTCCGCCGGCGTCGTCGGCCTGGACCGGCGGGGACGGATATCGGCCGTCAACGACAGCGCCGTACAGCTGCTGGGCATCGAAGCCACGACGGTGCACGGCAAGACGCTGGCCTCGATCTCACCCGAGCTGAGCGATCTCGTGAAACGGGCCGAAGCCCACATCGAGGAAGACATCGACGTGACCCGCGACGGCGAAACCCGGCGCCTGCGCGTGCGGATCGAAGGCGGGCAGGGCGGCGAGATGGTGCTGACCTTCGACGACATCACCCGACTGGTCACCGCCCAGCGCAACGCCGCCTGGCGCGATGTCGCCCGCCGCATCGCCCATGAGATCAAGAACCCCCTGACCCCGATCCAGCTGTCGGCCGAGCGGCTACGGCGCAAATACCGCTCGCAGGTGGTCGACGACGTCGAGGTGTTCGACCGTTGCACCGAAACCATCATCCGTCAGGTCGGTGACATCGGACGCATGGTCGACGAATTCTCGTCCTTCGCGCGGATGCCGACACCCCGCTTTACCGCGGAAAACCCGGCTGAAATGTTGCGCGAGGCGGTCTTCGCCCAGCGCGTTGCCGAGCCCGACATTATCATCGGGATGGACGACCCCTTGCCCCGCGCAACCCTGCAGGGCGACGGACGGATGATCGGCCAGGCCCTGGCCAATATTCTCAAGAACGCCGGCGAGTCTGTCGCCGCCCGCCGTGAACGTGAGCCCCGGCCGACCGACAAGGACGGGCCCGGCGTGATCGTACAGCTCGAGATCGCGGACGGGATCGCCAGCTTCATCATCGAGGACGACGGCGTCGGCCTGCCGGTCAAGGACCGCGACCGACTGACCGAACCCTATGTGACCACGCGCGACAAGGGCACCGGCCTCGGCCTCGCCATCGTCAAGCGCATCTGCGAGGACCATGGCGGCGAGCTGAAACTGGCCGACGCCGAACACCTGGGTGGCGCACGCGTCTGCCTGATCTTTCCCCTGAAACCGACCGGCGCCGCCGGGGCGCGGGATGCGGCCATTCGCCCATCCCATGCTCCCGCGGCCGAATAGCGAGGCGTCATGAGATCCACGGGAGCCGACATTCTTGTTGTCGACGACGAGGCGGACATCCGCGAACTGGTGTCCGGTCTGCTTGAGGACGAGGGCCATGCGGTCCGCGTGGCCTCCAATTCCGACGAGGCCCTGGCCGCGATCCGGGCGCGCAAGCCGTCGCTGGCCCTGCTGGATATCTGGATGCAGGGCGGCGGGCTCGACGGGCTGGAACTGCTGGACATCATCAAGGAGCTGGATCCGGACCTGCCGGTCGTGATGATCTCGGGCCACGGCAATATCGAGACGGCGGTCAGCGCCCTGAAGCGCGGGGCCTATGACTTCATCGAAAAGCCGTTCAAGTCGGACCGGCTGGTCGTGGTGATCGAACGCGCCCTCGAGGCCGCATCGCTGAAGCGCGAGAACAAGCGGCTGCGCGCCCAGGTCATGACCCCGACCGGACTGATCGGACGCTCGGCCGCGGCCCAGACACTGCGCACCACGATCACCAAGGTCGCCCCGGCCAACAGCCGGGTGCTGGTCTCGGGTCCCCCCGGATCGGGCAAGGAATTGGTCGCGCGCCAGATTCACGAGGCCAGCGCCCGCGCGCGGGCCGAGTTCGTGGCCATCTCGGCCGCCGGCATGACGCCGGAGCGGCTGGACCTGGAACTGTTCGGCGAGGAGGGGGTCGACGGCCGCCCGCGCAAGATCGGCGTGTTCGAACGGGCCCATAACGGCACCCTGTATCTGGATGACGTCGGCGACATGCCCCGCGAAAGCCAGAGCCGGATCCTGCGGGTTCTGGTCGAGCAGCGCTTCCGCCGGGTCGGCGGCGAACAGGACGTGCAGGTCGATGTCCGGGTCATCACCTCGACCTCACGCGACCTGAAGCAGGAAATCGACGAAGGCCGGTTCCGCGAGGACCTGTTCCACCGCCTGAACGTCGTGCCGATCCGGGTCCCGGCCCTGTCGGAACGCCGCGAGGACATCGTCGAGCTGATCGAATTCTTTATCGAGACCCTGTGCAGCTCCCAGGGTCTGCCCCGGCGTCGCCTCGGCGACGATGCCATCGCCGTGCTGCAGGTCCATCCGTGGCCGGGCAATGTCCGTCAGCTGCGCAACAACATCGAGCGGCTGCTGATCCTGGCCACCGGCGACGTCAGTGAACCGATCAGCGCCGACATGCTGCCGTCCGAAGAGAACAACGCGACCTCGGGCAGCAGCATGGGGACCGAACGCATTATCGCCCTGCCGCTTCGCGAGGCCCGGGAAGTGTTCGAACGGGAATATCTGGCAGCCCAGATCATGCGCTTCGGTGGCAATATTTCGCGCACCGCCGGCTTCATCGGCATGGAACGCTCGGCCCTGCACAGAAAGCTGAAGTCGCTCGGGGTGTCGCCCTCGCGCGGCGGCGGCGACGACGTCGAGGAGCCCGATCCGACATGAGCCGCGTCGCCTATGTCAACGGAGCCTATCTGCCGCATGGACAGGCGGTGATCCACGTCGAGGACCGGGGCTTCCAGTTCGCCGACGGCGTCTATGAGGTCTGGTCCGTGTTCGACGGCCGTCTGGCCGATTTCGACGGCCATATGACCCGGCTGGTGCGCAGCCTGACCGAGCTGCGCATTCCGGTGCCGATGACCCGCGACGCCCTGACCCGGGTGCTGAAGGAAACCGTGCGCCGCAACCGGGTCCGCAACGGCATCGTCTATCTGCAGATCACCCGCGGCACCGCCCGGCGCGACCATCCCTTCCCGCCCGAGGGGACCCCGCCCAGCGTCATCGTCACCGCCCGCTCGATCAGCGCCGTCAAGGCCGAGGCCCAGGCCGACAAGGGTGTGGCCGTGATCACCCAGCCCGACATCCGCTGGGGCCGGTGCGACATCAAGACCGTGGGCCTGCTGCCCAACATCCTGGCCAAACAGGCGGCCCGCGATCGCGGGGCCTATGAGGCCTGGTTCGTCGACGACATGGGGCTGGTCACCGAGGGCTCCTCGACCAATGCCTGGATCATCGACGAGCACGGCAAGCTGCGCACCCGCGACACCCAGGCCAACATCCTGCGCGGCATCACCCGCGCGGCGATCCTCGCTCTGGTCGCGCAGGAAAAGATCGAGCTGGACGAACGGCCGTTCAGCGTCGACGAGGCCAAACGCGCCCGTGAGGCCTTCTTCACCGCCGCCGGGGCCTTCGTCATGCCCGCCGTCTCCATCGACGGCACGAAGATCGGAAACGGCAAACCCGGGCCGATCACGACAAAACTGCGCACCCTCTATCTTGAACAGGCCCGTCGCGAGGCCATCTAGAGGGGCGTGGCGTTGCAGCCCGGCGACGACGGTGCCTAAGGTGGGCGGTCGACGCTGATCGACCCCGTGCCGCTCCCCCGGCCGGCGAACAATAAAGAACAGGACAAACCTGACATGCCTCAAGACAAGCGCCAGAACCTTCAGGACACCTTCCTCAACACCGTGCGCAAGACCAAGACGCCCCTGACCATCTTCCTCGTCAACGGCGTCAAACTTCAGGGCATCGTCACCTGGTTCGACAATTTCTGCGTGCTGCTGCGCCGCGACGGCCAGTCCCAGCTGGTCTACAAACACGCCATTTCCACCATCATGCCCGCTGCGCCCGTCACGATGTACGAGCCCGAGGCCGACGAAGACTGATTGACCCAGAAATTCATTGATCACACCGTCCCGCTGATCCGGGCGGTCGTCATTCACCCACAGCGCACCGGAGCCGGCGCGGACGACAGTCCGCGTCTGGCCAGCGAACGGCTGGAAGAGGCGGCGGGCCTGGCCCGGGCGCTGGACCTCGACGTGCGCGCCGAGGAGATCGTCAACCTGCGCCGCATCACGCCCGCGACCCTGTTCGGGTCAGGCAAGGTCGAGGAGCTGGCCGCCCTGGTCCGCGCCGCCGAGGCCGAGGCCGTGGTCATCGACGACGACCTGACTCCGGTGCAGCAGCGCAATCTGGAAAATGCGCTGGACGCCAAGGTCATCGACCGCACCGGCCTGATCCTCGAGATCTTCGGCCGCCGGGCCCGCACCAAGGAAGGCCGGCTGCAGGTCGAACTGGCGCGGCTGGACTATGAGAAGTCGCGGCTGGTCCGCACCTGGACCCACCTCGAACGCCAGCGTGGCGGCACCGGCTCGACCGGCGGCCCCGGCGAGACCCAGATCGAACTGGACCGGCGCCTGATCGCCGACCGCATCGTCAAGCTCAAGGTCGAGCTGGACGAGGTGCGCCGCACCCGCGGCCTGCACCGCAAGGCGCGCAAGAAGGTGCCGTTCCCGACCGTGGCCCTGGTCGGCTACACCAATGCCGGCAAATCGACCCTGTTCAACCGGCTGACCGGTTCGGACGTGGTCGCGAAAGACCTGCTGTTCGCCACCCTCGACACCACCCAGCGCACCATCCGCCTGCCGCAGGGCCGCCCGGCCATCGTCGCCGACACCGTCGGCTTCATCTCCGACCTGCCGCACGAACTGGTCGAGAGCTTCCGCGCGACGCTGGAAGAGGTCGGCGAGGCCGATCTGATCCTGCACGTCCGCGATATCGCCAGTCCCGACAGCGAGGCCCAGGCCCGTGACGTCGAGGCGGTGCTGAAACAGATCCCCACGCCCCCCGGGCCTAACGGGGAAGCCAAGACCCGGCGCATGCTGGAGGTCTGGAACAAGACCGACCTGCTGGACCCCGAGACCCGCGAGGCCGTGCTGGGTCAGGCCGAACGCCTGCGCACCCAGGGCAAGGCCGTCGCCGTCTCGGCCTGGACCGGGGAGGGGATCGAACCCCTGCGCCAGACCATCGCCGACCTGATCGACGACGACCCCGAGACCGAACTGATCCTGCTCCCCGCCCAGGGCGAGGCCCTCGCCTGGCTCTACGAAAACGGCCGCGTCACCGGCCGCGAGACGGATACCGAGGGGCGGACCCATGTCGTGGTGCGCCTGCACCCGGCCGCCCTGGGCCGGTTCGAGCGGCAGTTCGGGTAGACGCGCGTGCGTGGGGGCTTCCCCTCCACCACTTCGTGGTCCCCCTCCCCATCGCTACGCGACAGGGAGGAGACAGAACGGCCAACTCGTCTCCTCCCCATTCCATGGGGAGGGGGACCGCGAAGCGGTGGAGGGGCACTAGCCGTCGCGCAGACGGACCCGATGCCACCTTCACCCCGATCTACGGACCATCCAGCAGCGCCGTAACGCCCGCATAGTCCTCGACCACATGATGCGCGCCCGCAGCGTGCAGACGATCGGCATGACCGTCACGGATATGCCCCCCTGCGCACAGTCCGACGACCGTCATCCCGGCCGCGACGCCGGCCTTCACACCGGTCGGCGTATCCTCGATCACCAGGGCCCGGGACGGGTCAACCTCCATCACCGCAGCCGCGTGCAGGAACAGGTCGGGGTGAGGCTTGCCCCGTGTCACGTGAACCGCGGCACTAAAGACGGGACCGTCGAAAGACTGCGCCACACCGAAACGGGCCAGGCCCATCTCGATCCACCCGAGCGGGCTGGACGAGGCGATGCAGCGCCGTTCCCGACGCGAGGCGAGGAAATCGGTGAATCCCCGAACGGGCTGCAGTTCAGCCGCGGCGCGGTCGTGGCAGCGCCGGGTCCATTCGCCGTGAACATGATCAGGGCAGGGGCCGCCGAGCCGCTTCTCGATCAGCGGCAGGCAATCCAGCCACCGTTTGCCCATATAGATCGCCAGCGCGTCGTCCAGACTGGTGTCGAGCCCGGTCTCGGTCAACAGGTCGGCCAGCACCCGGTTGTTGAGCAGCTCGCTGTCAGCGACCACACCATCGTAGTCGAACACGATCAGGTCAAACCGGCTCACCTCCGCTCCGCCACCTTGGCCGCGTTCCACAGCCCGTCCATCTCGGCCAGGTCCGACTGCTCCGGCGACCGCCCTTCCTTCGCCAGTTCCGCTTCAATAAACCCGAAGCGGCGGATGAATTTGGCGTTGGTAGCGCGCAGGGCATCCTCGGGTTCGACCCCCAGCTTGCGCGCCAGGTTGGCCATGACGAACAGCAGGTCGCCCATCTCGGCCCGGGCCTTGTCGAGGTCACCGGCGGCGATCTCAGCGCGCAACTCAGCCACCTCCTCATGCAGCTTGTCGAACACCTGATCGGTCGAGGGCCAGTCGAAGCCGACACGCGCCGCCCGTTTGGTCAGTTTCACCGCCCGGGTCAGGGCCGGCAGACCCACCGGCACATCGTCCAGCACCCCGTGCTGGGCCCTGGCCTTGCGCTCGCCGGCCTTGATGTCCTCCCAGCGCATCTTCTGGGCCGCGCCGCTCATCTTGGCGTCCTCGTCGCCGAACACATGCGGATGGCGGCGGGTCAGCTTGTCGGCGATGGCCTCGACCACATCGTCGAACACGAACAGCCCCGCTTCCTCGGCCATGCGGGCATGAAAGACGACCTGGAACAACAGGTCGCCCAGTTCGGATTTCAGATCGTCCCAGTCGCCGCGCTCGATGGCGTCGGCCACCTCATAGGCCTCCTCGACGGTGCAGGGGGCGATGGTGGCGAAGGTCTGCTCCACGTCCCACGGACAGCCGCCGTCGGGATTGCGCAGGGTCCGCATGATGCCATTCAGCCGATCGATCGGGCTCATGCGGCAGCTCCGTCACGGGCTTCCAGCGCCTTGCGGATCTCATCGTGTCGCGCCGGCGTCAGCGGATACCCTTTCAGCACCAGCGCCGCCGCCGCCAGCAACAGGCCGGGCACCAGAATGAACAGCACCTGCAGCGTCAGCAGCGAACTCTCGCTGTTGCCGACGATCCCGGGGATGGCGCGGAACCCGACCCACTGCAGGATCAGATAGGGGATCAGGGCCACGACGTGACCGATCTTGGTGGTGGCCGACAGGATCGAGAACATCAGACCGGTGCGATCGACGCCCGTGTCCAGCCGGATTTCGTCGCCCGCGTCAGCCATCATCGCCCGCAACAGGAACAGGCCCGCGGCATAGGGCAGGCCGGCGATGAACATGGCCACGGCCGTCACCGCGAAATTGCCGCCGGGCACCAGGGTCGCCCCGATGTAGAAGACGGCGAAGATGACGCTGGCCGTCGCCAACGCGCGGTCCTTGCCGATCTTCGTCGCCAGCCAGGCCCAGAACGGGGCCCCGACCAGTCCGGCCATGAAATAGAACAGCATGAACAGCGACGCCTCGGTGTGGTCATAGCCCTTCACCTGGCCGAAGAAGAAGAACAGCAGCGAGCCGGTGATGCCCGGCGCCACGCCCAGCAACAGGTCGGCGAACAGCAGCTTGCGCACCGTCTTCTTGGCGAACAGACCGAGATAGGCTTTCGGTCCGCCGTGCGGTGCGGCCCCGGCATTGACCGGCTCGGGCACTGCGAACATGGCCAGGCCGATGGTCACGGGCAGGGCGATCATGATGGCCCAGCCCATGATGCGGACCCCGTCGGCATAGTCGCCGATGCCGCTCTTCACCACCACCGTCGGCAGCACCAGGATCAGGATCACCCCGATGATGTTGAACACCTGCCACCAGCCATAGACCCGGCTGCGCTGGTCATATTGCGGGGCCAGCACCGAGGCCCAGCCCAGCTGGCCCAGGGTGCCGATCGAGAAGCCGAGGTAGAGCACCAGCAGCCAGCCGAACAGATAGGCGGCTCCGGCTCCCGGCTGGACCACGACGAACATCATCAGGGCCGACAGCATCAGGATCGGCGTCGACAGCACCATCCACGGACGATAGCGGCCGAACCGCGTCCGGGTCCGGTCCATGCCCCAGCCGATGAAGGGATCGAACAGGATGTCGATCAGCCGCACCGCCATGAACACGCCCGCGACCACGCCCAGCTCCAGCCCGACGTGCGTGGCGTAGAATTCCGGCAGGGTCACCGGCAGGGCCACCCCGAACGCCGCCAGCGGCAGGCAGGGGCCCGAAAAGGCGGCCAGCACGGCATTGGAACGGCGGGGCGCGGTGGGCGCGGACGAGACGGCGTCGGTCATGAAGAGCCAGGATCGAACCGGCCCGAGTCGGCCGTGCGCTCACCATGCCAGTTTTTGACGCGGCGGACAGGCTTCCGGCCTTGCTCCGGACCCCGTGCTGGGGCTTGCTGCCCCGATGTCGTTGCGCCTGACCCTTCTGACTCTGCTGGCCGTCGTCGGACTGGCCCTGACCACGCCCGTTCAGGCCGCGCCCGGTACGACGGACGAAGGCGATCTCGCGACCCGTTGTGATCGGCCCGCCGAGGTCTGGGGCGGCCCGGCCCTGACCAATGCGATCTCGGTCTACGCGCTGGAATGGGCCCCGTTCGGACAGGTGGAATGGGGCTGGGAGACCTATCTGCCGCTGATCCAGCAGGAACTGGTCACGACCTGCGCTGCCGGGTCCCCGGCCTTCGCCGAGGCCCTGGCCGGGTTTCAGGCGCGCTACAACATCCCGGCCACGGGGGTGTTCGACCTGCCGACCTTCCAGGTGTTCAAAGGCCTGTGGCAGGAGCGGCGGCCCTTCATCATGGCACGTTACAACGGCGGCGGGGCCTGTCCTGAACCGCCGCCGCTGAACCAGCTGGCCTATCTGGTAACCGAAGAAGAACACGCTGACCGGCTGACCCGGCTGCTGCGCCGTGACGTGCTCGACGCCTATCGCGCCATGGTCGCCGCCGCCCGGGCCGAAGTGCCCGACATGACCGACGATCCCGAACTGCTGCAGATCTTCTCGGGCTTCCGCGATCCCGAGGCCGACGCCGCGCGTTGCGCCATCGAGAACAACTGCGACGGGGTGCGCCGCGCCAGTTGCTCGCCCCACCGCACCGGCACGGCTGTCGATCTCTATGTCGGGCAGATCATCGGCCTCGGCGTCGATTCCACCATGCCCGCCAGTCGCCTGCACATGACCCGCGGGGCCACCTATCGCTGGCTGGTCCGCAACGCCGGGCGCTTCGGCTTCGTGCCCTATGTCTATGAGCCCTGGCACTGGGAGTGGGTCGGGCCGCCGGCCGGGGCGGTTCAACCGTGATCCGGAGCCTGACCGCCGATGAAAGCGCCCTGGCGCTTGAGGTGTTCGGCGAGGCCCTCGATCCCGCCCGGGTCCGCATTCTGCCCGCACCCTGGCCCTTAACCCGCGCCTTCGTGCCCGGGGGCTGGTTCGGGCGCGACTGGATCGTCTGGCCGCGCCGGACCCTGCCGCCGGATCTTTCCGTAGGGCCGCTGTATCGTCAGGCCACCTTCGTGCACGAACTGGCCCATGTCTGGCAGGTCCAGGCGGGGGTCAATCTGCTGACCGGCAAACTGCGCGCCGGTGACCGCCCGTCGACCTACGTCTATCCGCTGGACGAGGCCTGCGACTGGGACCGGCTGAACATCGAACAGCAGGCGATGATCATCGAACATCGCTTTCGCCTGTCGCGCGGCGAGAGCGTTCCAGCCTCTCGCGCCTTCTATGACCGGGTCTGCCCCCTGGCCCGACGCATGGAAATCTGAATCCGGCCCCTTGCGCCGCTCGGGACGCATCCTATTTCCGCAACAGGTGTTGTTACGAATAACGCCATCAACCTGCTGCGGAGAGTGCCATGCCGAAGATTCTCGTTCTTTATCATTCCACCTACGGCCATATCGAAGCGATGGCCGAGGCCGTCGCCGAGGGCGCGCGCCAGGTCGATGGCGCTGTGGTCGACATCAAGCGGGTCCTCGAGACCGTGCCCGATGAGCTGGCGCGCAAGTCCGGCTACAAGATGGACCAGGCCGCCCCGATCGCCACGGTCGAAGAGCTGGGCGACTATGACGCCGTGATTATCGGGGCCGGGACCCGCTTCGGCACGGCCGTCTCACAGATGCGCAACTTTCTCGACCAGACCGGTGGCCTCTGGTTCAAGGGGGGGGGCTGGTCGGCAAGGTCGGCAGTGCCTTCACCTCCAGCGCCACCCAGCACGGCGGCAATGAAACGACCCTGATCGGCATGATCCAGACCCTGCTGCACCACGGCATGGTGGTCGCGGGCCTGCCCTATGCCTGGGCCGGGCAGATGACGCTGGACGAGATCACCGGCGGCACCCCTTATGGAGCCTCGACCATCACCGGCGGCGACGGCAAGCGTATGCCCAGCGCCAACGAGCTGGACGGGGCCCGCTTCCAGGGTCGCTATGTCGCGGAAACCGCGAGGAAATTGCACGGATGACCCGACAGCCGGCCATCTTCTTCGGTCACGGTTCGCCGATGAACGCGCTGGGTGGCCCCTATGCCGCTGCCTGGCGCGATCTCGGCCGGGATCTCGGAAAACCGGCCGGGATGGTGATGGTCTCGGCCCATTGGGAAACCGACGGCACCGCCGTGACGACACAATCAAACCCGAAAACCATTCATGATTTTAGCGGGTTTCCGCCAACTTTGCATGCGATGCAGTATCCCGCTCCCGGGTCGCCGGCCCTGGCGTCCCGGGTGTCGGCCCTGACCGGTGCCCGCGCCGACACCGACTGGGGGCTGGATCACGGCACCTGGTCAGTGCTGACCCATGTCTGGCCCGAGGCCGACGTCCCGGTGATCCAGCTGTCCCTGGACCGCAGACTGGACGCGGCAGGCCACTATGAACTGGCGCGCCTGCTGCGGCCGCTGCGCGACGAAGGGGTGATCGTGGCCGGATCCGGCGATGTCGTGCACAATCTCCGCACCTGGAAACGCGACGGCGGGACTACCTATGACTGGGCCACCCGTTTCAACGACCGGGTCCGAACGGCCTTGCTCGAGGGCGACGCCGCCACCCTGATCGACTGGATCGACGCAGGCGAGGACGCCCGGCTCAGCGTCCCGACCGACGAACACTATCTGCCGCTGCTCTATGTCGCCGCCCAGCGTGGCCCCGGCGACGAGGTCACCGTCCTTACCGACGTCATCGAAGGTGGATCGATCTCGATGACCGGGTTCCGGATCGGCTGATCAGAACCGGCGGCGGCGTGACAGCTGATTGTCGACGGCCCATTCGCCCGGTCCGGCGAAGACCAGATACAGGAAGACCCAGCAGTACAGGGCCGCCAGCTCACCGTGATTGACCAGCGGGAAGGGTGAGGCCGTACCGAACTGCCAGTGCATCTGGAAATAGGCCACCGCCATCATCCCGGACAGGATGAAGGCCACCGGGCGGGTGAACAGGCCCAGCACGATCAGGGCCCCGCCGACCAGTTCCAGCACCCCGCCGATGCCCATCTGGCTGAGGAGATTGAACGGGCCCATGGCCTCGGCCGGGAAGCCGAACAGCTTCTGGGCTCCGTGCTGCATGAACATCAACCCGGCGACAATGCGCAGCAGACTCAGCGCCTTGCCGGCGTGGGTGGACAACACAGAGGCGTGCGACAACACAGAGATGTTCATCGTCTAATCTTCCTGGTTTCGGGCCGATCAGGCCGCCTGGGCCTCGGTGGTGACCATCTTCTGGATCGCGACATAGTCGGTCTTGCCCGTACCCAGAACGGGCACCTCGGCAACGATCATGATCTTCTTGGGCACCGCCAGATCGGGGGCGCCGTGGGCGCGGGCCCAGTCGACCAGCTGTCCGCTCTCGGCTTCCTGGCGATCAGTGACCAGCACCAATTTCTCGCCCTTGCGATTGTCCGGAATGGAGACCACCGCGTGACGTGATCCGGGCCAGACCGCGCTGGCCAGCCCCTCGACCGCCATCAGGGACACCATTTCACCGCCGATCTTGGCGAACCGCTTGGCCCGACCAAGCACGCTGACATAGCCCTCGTCATCGATATCGACGATATCGCCTGTGTCATGCCAGCCACCCTCGATCGGAATGACCGTATCCGGATCGTCGGGACACAGATAACCCCGCATCACATTGGGGCCCCGCACGAACAGCCGGCCACCGACATCGATGCCGTCAACAGGGTCCAGGCGCCATTCAATGCCGGGCAGCATCTGTCCGACCGAACCCGGGCGATTGCGGTCGGGATGGTTGACCGCCAGGACCGGCGATCCCTCGGTCACGCCATAACCCTCCAGGAGCTTCACGCCGCCGAATTTGGTGTTGAACAGATGATGGGTCTCGTCACGGACACGTTCGGCTCCCGCCACCACGAACTGCAGGGTCGAGAAATCGTCGGGTCCGGCCACGCGGGCGTACTGGTTCAGGAAGGTGTCGGTGGCGAACAGGATCGACGTCTTCACCTGGGGCAGCAACTCTACGATCTGTTTGGCATGCAGCGGCGAAGGGTACTGGAACGCCTTCATGCCGTTCAGCAGGGGCAGCAGCACCCCGCCGGTCAGACCGAAACAGTGGAAGGTGGGTAGGGGATTGAACATCACCCAGTCAGGATCGAGCGGAATGTGCGCGGCGACCTGACGGCAGTTGGCCACCAGATTGGACTGGCTGAGCACCACACCCTTGGGCGCGCCGAAACTGCCCGAGGTGAACAGAACCACCCCGGGGTCCGAGGCCTCGGTCCGCACCCGGAAACGCGTGGGAAAGAACCCCGCCATCAGGCCGAACAGCTTGTCGGACAGGCCGATGGTCTCGCGAACGTCGTCGAGCCAGACGATCTCGGCCACGGTGGCCAGGTCATCGACCAGCACCTCGAGCTTGGCCTGGGCGATAAATCGACGGGCCGACAGGATGCGTTTGACGCCGGCTGCCTTGATCGCCGCCTTCAGATTGCGCTCACCCGAGGTGAAATTGAGCATGACCGGCACCCGGCCGAAAGCATGCAGACCGTAGAAGGTCACGACCACACCCATGCTGGACGGCAGCAATATGCCGACCCGCTCGCCCTGTTCGGACAGGGCCGCAATCTTGCGTCCCAGCACAAAGGCGGCACGGATCAGCCCGGTATAGGTGAGGGGCTTGCGATCCTGGTCCTCCAGAATTTCCTTATCGCCGTACCGCTCACGCGCCGCGATGAGGGCGTCGAAGATCGGTTCCTCGGTCGCCTCGGGGTTCAGGGCTGCCCGCAAGCACATCCTCCTTGGGGGGATTCCGGTCCCCTCGTGTTGAGTCCGGAACCTAGAACCGACGCACGGGATTGAAAAGGTCTGTTACGTCGCGTGAGGACGAGGTCACGAAATTGGCGATACCTTGCCTTCGCGGGCCGGAAGGACGACATAGCGGCTTCGGAACCGGAGCCATCGACGCGACCCATGGTCACTCTCATCGACACCCTGACCAAGACGCCTGCCGAACTCCGTCATCCGGAGAAGCAGAACCGACCGGAAAGCGCCGTGCTGAAGAAGCCGGACTGGTTGCGGGTCAAGGCCCCGGGGTCGGGCCAGTACAATGCCACCAAAGCCATCGTGAAGGACAAGGGGCTGGTTACCGTCTGCGAAGAGGCGGCCTGTCCCAACATCGGCGAGTGCTGGAGCCAGAAGCACGCCACCCTGATGATCATGGGCGACACCTGCACGCGGGCCTGCGCCTTCTGCAACGTCAAGACCGGCCTGCCGCAGCCGCTCGATCCGGAAGAGCCGGGCAAGGTCGGTTTGGCCGTAGCCCAGCTGGGTCTGAACCATGTCGTCATCACCAGCGTCGACCGGGATGACCTCGCCGACGGCGGGGCCGCCCATTTCGCCGAAGTCGTGCGCCAGATCCGGCTGCAGGCCCCGAACACCACGATCGAGATCCTGACGCCCGACTTCCTGCGCAAGGACGGGGCTGCCGCGGTGATGATCGACGCCACCCCCGATGTGTTCAATCACAACCTCGAGACCGTGCCGCGGCTGTATCTGAAGATCCGGCCCGGAGCCCGCTACTTCCACTCCCTGCGCCTGCTGCAGATGGTCAAGGAACGCGACCCGAACCAGTTCACCAAGTCCGGCATCATGGTCGGCCTCGGCGAGACCCGCGAAGAGGTGATGCAGGTGATGGACGACATGCGCTCGGCCGGCGTCGATTTCATCACCATCGGCCAGTATCTGCAGCCGACGCGCAAACACGCCGCTATCGACCGTTTCGTCACCCCGGACGAGTTCAAGGCCTATGAGGCCATCGCCCGGGCCAAGGGCTTCCTGATGGTGTCGTCCTCGCCCCTGACCCGCAGTTCGCACCATGCCGGCAACGACTTCGCCCGGCTGAGGGCGGCGCGTCTGGCGCAGACCGGACGCTGAACCGGACTTGGCCGTCCACCGCGTCACCAAAATCCTGCCCTATACGCCGGAGCAGCTGGCCGGACTGGTCGCTGACGTCCGTGCCTATCCCGACTTCGTGCGCTGGGTCACAGCCATGCGGGTCTGGAACTTGCGGGAAGAGGCCCCCGGGGTCACCGTGCTGGACGCCGAGGCCCAGGTGGGATTTTCGTTCCTGAAGGAGCGGTTCTCGACCTGGGTGCGCCATGACCGGACCGTGCCGTCCGTCGAGGTCGGCCTGATCCGCGGCCCGTTCCGGTATCTGAAGAATCGCTGGACCTTCCATGCCGACCCCGGGGGCACACGGCTGGAATTCATGATCGACTTCGCCTTCAAATCCCCGATCCTGAACGCCATGCTCGAGGCCAATTTCAATCGCGCCGTCTCGGCCCTGATCGGCAGTTTCGAGGCCGAAGCCCGCCGTCGCTACGGGCCGAAGACATGAGTTTCGATTTCGATGCCACCGTGGTCGGAGCCGGGGCCGTCGGTCTGGCCTGCGGCCGGGCCCTCGCAAAACGGGGTCTGACCGTCCTCGTGCTGGAACAGGCCCCGCACATAGGTCAGGGCGTGTCCTCACGTAATTCCGAAGTCATCCACGGCGGTCTCTACTACCCGACCGGATCACTGAAGGCGCAGTTCTGCGTCGCGGGTCGCCGCGCCCTCTATGATTTCCTCGAGAGTCGCAAGGTCGACTATCGCAAATGCGGCAAGCTGGTCGTGGCAACACAGGAAGACGAGGTCGCCCGCATCGAGGCCATCTTCCAGCAAGCCACGATCAATGGCGTCGAGGGGCTGGAACATCTGAGCGGAGCCCAGGCCCAGGCGCTGGAACCGGGGCTGAATGCCCATGCCGCCATCCTGTCGCCCGAAAGCGGCGTGTTCGACAGCCACGGCTATATGTCGGCCCTGGAGGGCGAGATCGAGGACGCAGGTGGTTCGGTCGTGGTCTCGACCCCATTCGAACGAGCCGAGCCTCTGCCGGACGGCGGCTTCCGCATCACCGCGGGCGGAGAGGGCGGCGCGACCCTGACGACCCGATTGCTGGTCACGGCCCCCGGCCTGCAGGCCCAGGCCGTGGCCGCACGCATCGACGGCTATCCCGCCGACCGCATTCCGGCCGGCCATTTCGGCAAGGGCGTCTATTTCCGCCTGACCGGCAAAGCGCCATTCGAGCGACTGATCTATCCGCCACCGATCGCCGGGGCCCTGGGCACCCATTATCGCAAGGACCTGGGCGGTCAGGCCGTGTTCGGCCCCGATCTCGAGTTCGTCGAGACCGAGGACTATTCGGTCGACCCGGCCAAGGCCGAGGTCTTCGCCCACTATATCCGTCGCTTCTGGCCCGGTCTGCCGGACGGGGCGCTCAGCCCCGACTATGCCGGGATCCGGCCCAAGCTGCACGGAGCCGGGGAGACCCAGCCTGACTTCCAGCTGCACGGCTCCGAAACCCACGGGCTGGACGGATTGTTGGCCCTGTTCGGAATCGAAAGCCCTGGCCTGACCAGTTCTCTGGCCATCGGCGAGGCGGTGGCAGCACGACTGCTTGATGACTGAGACCCTGACCTTCGCCGAGGCGACCGCCGACGACCTGCCGGCGCTGCACACCTTGGTGCATGGGGCCTATCGCGGCGACAGTGCCCGGCGCGGCTGGACCCATGAGGCCGACCTGCTCGACGGCCAGCGCATCGACCGCCCCACGCTTGAGGCAGCCCTGGCCGATCCGGCCCAGCTGATCCTGCTGGCGCGACAGGACGGGGCCCTGTCCGGTTGCGTCCAGATCAGCGATCGCGGCGACGGTCTGGCCTATCTCGGCATGTTGTCAGTCGATCCGGCCCGTCAGGGCGGTGGCCTCGGCCGACGACTGGTGGCGGCAGCCGAGGCCGCGGCGCGCGATAAGTTCGGTGCAGGGCGCATGGAGATGACGGTCATCATCCAGCGCGCCGAACTGATCGCCTGGTACGAACGGCTCGGCTATACGCGCACCGGCGAGACCCGGCCCTTTCCGGCCACCGACCCGCGCTTTGGCCTGCCACGTCGCGACGATCTGGCCTTCACCGTGCTGACGAGACCACTGGCTTGACCCGCTGTGAGCAGACGCCCATTCGCAGACCATGGAAATCGTCACCTCCCGGCTGAGATTGCGAACGGCGCAACCGGGTGATCTGGCGGCCATTCACGCCATCATGAGCCGCCCGGAGGCCATGCGCTGGTGGTCGACGCCGCCACACGAGACACCGGATCAGACCCGGGTCTGGCTCGACAGCATGATCGCCAACGGGCCCGACCATCCCGATTTCGTCATCGAGTTCGACGGACAGGTGATCGGCAAGGCCGGATTCTGGGCCCCGCCCGACATCGGCTACATCCTGCACCCGGACTATTGGGGCAAGGGTCTGGCGAGCGAGGCCCTGAAAGCCGCGATCGACCATATGTTCGCCGACCAGACGTTCGATGTGCTGACGGCCGACGTCGATCCCGGCAATGCCGCATCGATTCGGCTGCTCGACCGCCTCGGCTTCGTGAAAACCGGCCAGGCCGAACGGACGATGAGGGTCGGCGACACCTGGGTCGACAGCGTTTACTACGGCCTGCAACGCCATGTCTGGGAGTCGCGTCGCAAGGCTTGAACTCCCGGACGGGTTCAGGCATAAGCCCCCGCTCACGTGGCGGCTCTGCGAAGGGCCGCCGCATCTGTTTTCGCGCTTTCACCGGCGCACCGACCCTGAGATCGAGACGGTCATGGCTGTTCCCAAGCGCAAAGTATCGCCCTCGCGTCGCAATATGCGCCGCGCCCACGACTCCCTGGGGGCCAACCCCTATGTCGAGGACAAGGACACGGGCGAGCTGCGCCGCTCGCACCACATCGACCTGAAGACCGGCACCTATCGCGGTCGCCAGGTGATGACGCCCAAGGAAGACTAGGTCTTTCCACCAGCCTAAACGAATTGACGGCGCGCGATGTCCTCGCGCGCCGTTTTCGTGCGTTGTAGCTCCGGAACACAATCTGGAGACCCGCCCATGATCCGCATCGCCGTCCTTGGATCCGCCGCCCTTCTGGGCCTGTCCGCCTGCAATGCGCCGGAACCCGCCCCGGCGGCCCCGGCTTCCGAGACCGCGCCGCCGCGCGCCACGCCCGCAAACCCGCTCACGGCTGAAGGCTATGGCCCACTGCGGATCGGCATGACCCGGGCCGAAATCATTACCGCCATGGACGAAGACGCCAATCCCGACGCTGTCGGCGGCCCCGATCCCGCATCCTGTGACATGTTCCACCCGTCCCGCGCGCCCGAGGGCCTGCTCGTCATGGTCGAGGACGGCGTGCTGACCAGCATCCACCTCGGTCGCAACACGACCGTCAAGACCGACCGGGGCCTGGGCATCGGCGATACAGCCGCGGCGGTCAAACAGGCCTATGGCACCGCCGCCCAGGTCACCCCGCATAAATATGTTGACGCCCCGGCGGAATATATCACCGTGTGGTCTGCGGCCGACCATAACGGCCCGACGGCGCGGGGCCTGCGCTACGAGATCGGCGAGGACGGACGGGTCCAGGGGATCGCC
This sequence comes from uncultured Brevundimonas sp., assembly GCF_963974615.1. Classification (GTDB taxonomy): domain Bacteria; phylum Pseudomonadota; class Alphaproteobacteria; order Caulobacterales; family Caulobacteraceae; genus Brevundimonas. The sequence goes on along the minus strand of NZ_CAXBDH010000009.1, from coordinate 122,284 downwards.
GTCGGTGGCCCCTCGATCCAGTATGTCGAAGGCTGCGCCTGACCATTGGCGATTCGCGGGAGCTTGGGCTAAACCGCGCGGGACCTCTTCCCTGCACAGAGCCCTTCCATGACCGACATCGCCGAAATCGTCGCCCGCCAGATCCTCGACAGCCGCGGCAACCCCACGGTCGAGGTCGATGTGATCCTGGACGACGGCAGTTTCGGCCGCGCTGCCGTGCCCTCGGGGGCCTCAACCGGAGCCCATGAGGCCGTCGAACTGCGCGACGGCGACAAGGATATGTGGGGCGGCAAGGGCGTCGGCAAGGCCGTCGACAACGTCAACGGCGAGATCTTCGACGCCCTGTCCGGCATGGACGCCGAGGACCAGCGCCGCATCGACGAGGCCCTGGTCGCGCTGGACGGCACCGAGAACAAGGGCCGTCTGGGAGCCAATGCCATTCTCGGCGTGTCGCTGGCCTGCGCCAAGGCCAGTGCCATTTCCTCGAACCTGCCGCTGCACCGCTATCTGGGCGGGGTCTCGGCCCGGGTGTTGCCGACGCCGATGATGAACATCATCAACGGCGGGGCCCATGCCGACAATCCGATCGACATCCAGGAGTTCATGATCCTGCCGACCGGGGCCGACAGTTTCTCGGAAGCCCTGCGCATGGGAGCCGAGATCTTCCATGCCCTCAAGACCCAGCTCAAGGATGCTGGCCACAACACCAATGTCGGCGACGAGGGCGGTTTCGCCCCCAACCTCGGCTCGGCCGAAGAGGCCCTGGCCTTCATCACCCGCGCCGGTCAGGCCGCCGGTTATCTGGCCGGAGAGGATTTCCACCTGGCCCTCGACGTCGCCGCCACGGAATTCTTCAAGGACGGCAAATACGTGCTGGCCGGGGAGGGCAAGACCTTCGACCAGGACGGTATGGTCAACTATCTGGCCGACCTGTGCGAACGTTTCCCGATCGTGTCGATCGAGGACGGCTGCGCCGAGGACGATTTCGACGGCTGGAAACAGCTGACCGACCGCCTCGGCGACCGGGTCCAGATCGTCGGCGACGACCTGTTCGTGACCAACCCTCTGCGACTTGCGGCCGGAATCGGCGAGGGGCTGGCCAATTCAATTCTGGTCAAGGTCAATCAGATTGGTACGTTATCCGAGACTCTTGATGCTGTGGATATGGCCCATCGTGCCGGCTATACGGCGATCATGAGCCATCGTTCGGGCGAGACCGAGGACTCGACCATCGCCGACCTGGCCGTGGCCACCAACTGCGGGCAGATCAAGACCGGGTCGCTGGCGCGCTCGGACCGTACGGCCAAATACAACCAGCTGCTGCGTATCGAGGAGATGCTGGGCGATCAGGGAGTCTATTTCGGCGACGGCATGCTGCTGAAATAGGGCTGAACATCCACGGTCAAGCTACGGTTTGTTAGGCATTTCCGGTCAGAAATCGGTAATCGTGAGATCACGCTCAGAAGGAGCGTTCGCATTGCCCGAACGGATGAAGCCCTACACCCTGTCCGCCCTGTTGTTGTTGATGGTCGCCTACCTGGGCGTCCAGGCTCTGACCGGTCAGCGCGGCCTGTTGAGTGGTGGTCAGCGTGACGCCCTGCTGCAGGCGAGGGAAGAGCAGCTGGATCACATCTTGGCCGAACGCGGCGACCTCGAGGTTCGCGTCCGCTATCTGCGCACCGACAGCCTGTCCCGCGACCTGCTGGAAGAGCGGGCCCGGGCAGTGATCGGTTTCGCTGACCCCCGGGACTATGTGATCGCCGTTAGCCACACGGCGCCGACGTCCGTTCCGACCCGCCGATCCTGAACTTTCGTTACAGCCGCTCCGGCGTACTTTGCCTTTGGGGAACGAAGGCTGCTAAAGCCCCTTTCCGTAACGACAAGAGGCCCTTCATACGGGGGTCCAGCCGGGAGATGACGGATGGCGAAAGCCCCCGCCGCCAAGACTGATTCAAAGTCTGCGAAGATTCCAAACACGCCTGCGGCCTCGAAAAAGGACCTGCTGCGCTTCTATCGCGAGATGGTTCTTATCCGTCGCTTCGAGGAGCGGGCAGGCCAGTTGTACGGCATGGGCCTGATCGGCGGCTTCTGCCACCTCTACATCGGCCAGGAAGCGGTCGCCGTCGGGGTGCAGGAAAGCGTGCGCCAGGGCCATGACAAGATCATCACCGGCTACCGCGACCACGGCCATATGCTGGCCGCCGGCATGGACCCGAAACAGGTCATGGCCGAGCTGACCGGCCGTATCGGCGGGTCATCCAAGGGCAAGGGCGGGTCAATGCATATGTTCGACACCGCCACCGGCTTCTACGGCGGTCACGGCATCGTCGGGGCGCAGGTGGCGCTCGGCACCGGCCTGGCCTTCAGCGGCCGGTACCGCGGCGACGACAGCGTGGCCTTCATCTATTTCGGCGACGGCGCGGCCAACCAGGGCCAGGTCTATGAGAGCTTCAACATGGCCCAGCTGTGGAAGCTGCCGGCCATCTACATCATCGAGAACAACCAGTACGCCATGGGCACGAGCATCGAGCGCTCGTCCTCCACGACTGACCTGAGCCAGCGCGGTGCCAGCTTCGGCATTCCCGGCGAACAGGTTGACGGCATGGACGTGCTGGCCGTGCGCGACGCGGTGGCCAGGGCGGTCAAGCGCGCCCGTGAAGGCGGCGGTCCCTTCATCCTTGAGGTGAAGACCTATCGCTATCGCGGTCACTCGATGTCGGACCCGGCCAAATACCGCTCCAAGGAAGAGGTCGACGAGGTCAAGAAGACCCGCGACCCGATCGACCATATCAAGACGCTGCTGACCGCCGCCAAGGCCACCGAGGACGAGCTCAAGGCCATCGATGCCGAGGTCAAGGCCATCGTCGCCGAGGCGGTCCAGTTTGCCCAGGAAAGCCCGGAGCCGGACCCGTCCGAGCTCTACACCGACGTCTATGTGGAGGCCTCAGCGTGACCGACATCCTCATGCCGGCGCTGTCTCCCACGATGGAAGAGGGCACACTGACCAAATGGCACATCAAGGCCGGGGACACCGTCTCCGCCGGTGACGTCATCGCCGAGATCGAAACCGACAAGGCCACGATGGAGGTCGAGGCCGTCGACGAGGGCGAGGTGCTGGAAATCCTCGTCGCCGAGGGGGCCGAGAACGTGAAGGTCAACACGCCGATCGCGCGTCTGGCGGGTGATGACGGCGTGGAGAATTCGACGACAAAATCCGGCGATTCCGGAGACGGCGCGACGAAGACTTCGACGACTCCGGATACGAAGGCCACCGCCCCGGCACCGGCTCCCAAGGCCGAACTGCGCGACGCCGACATCCCCGAAGGCACCAAAATGGTGCGCACCACGGTCCGCGATGCCCTGCGCGACGCCATGGCCGAAGAGATGCGCCGCGATGAGGCCGTCTTCCTGATCGGCGAGGAGGTCGCCCAGTACCAGGGGGCCTACAAGGTCAGCCGCGAACTGCTGCAGGAGTTCGGCGACAAGCGCGTCGTCGACACCCCGATCACCGAGCACGGCTTCGCCGGTCTGGGCGTCGGCGCGGCCATGGCCGGGCTGAAGCCGATCGTCGAATTCATGACCTTCAACTTCGCCATGCAGGCCATCGACCACATCATCAATTCGGCGGCCAAGACCCTGTATATGTCGGGTGGCCAGATCCGCGCCGACATCGTCTTCCGTGGTCCCAACGGCGCGGCCAGCCGCGTCGGGGCCCAGCACAGCCAGGACTATTCCGCCTGGTACGCCCAGGTGCCCGGACTGAAGGTCATCGCCCCCTATGATGCCGCAGATGCCAAGGGCCTGCTGAAGGCCGCGATCCGCGATCCCAACCCGGTCGTCTTCCTCGAGCATGAGATGATGTACGGCACCGAGTTCGACGTGCCCGAGATTGAGGACTGGGTCGTGCCGATCGGCAAGGCCAAGGTGCGCCGTGAGGGCACCGACGTCACCATCACCGCCCACAGCCGCATGGTCGGCTTTGCCCTCCAGGCCGCCGAGACCCTGGCCGGGGAAGGCATCAGCTGCGAGGTCATCGACCTGCGTACCCTGCGCCCGCTGGATCACGAGACCATCGTCGAGAGCATCAAGAAAACCAGCCGACTGGTCAGCGCCGAAGAAGGCTGGGGTCCAATGGGCGTCGGGGCCGAAGTCGTGGCCCGGGTCATCGAACATGCGTTCGACTATCTCGACGCCCCGCCGCTGCGCGTGCATCAGGAAGATGTGCCGCTGCCCTATGCCGCCAATCTGGAAGTGCTGTCCCTGCCGGGCGCGGACAAGATCATCAAGGCTGTGAAGGACGTTATGCGATGACCGTTGAAAGCAAGGCCCTTCCGATCCCGCCCGAGCTGCTGGAAAGCGGCCGGACCGACGATGTCTCCGAACTGATCCGCATCTGGTGGGGCGGTGATCGCCCGCAGATGATCCTGCGTCCTGTCCTGAACGATGAACGCATGGTCGGCAGCGTGCTGGCCGAGGCCGCCTGGCATTTCTCGCGCGCCTATGCCGAGCGCCGCGGCCTGGACCAGGAAGAGGTGCTGAATACCATCCGTCAGTCCTGGACCGACGCCCACGACCGCTCGGCCGGCATCCGCGCCGCCGCCGCGGCCGGTGACAAGGTCGAGGCATCCGGGGAGACCCAATGACCGACATCCTGATGCCCGCCCTGTCTCCGACCATGGAGGAGGGCGTTCTGGCCAAATGGCACGTCAAGGTCGGCGACACGGTCAAGGCGGGTGACGTCATGGCCGAGATCGAGACCGACAAGGCGACCATGGAGGTCGAGGCTGTCGACGAGGGCGAGATCACCGAGATCCTCGTGGCCGAAGGCACCGAGGGGGTGAAGGTCAACACCCCGATCGCCCGGCTCAAGCAGGACGGCGAAACCGCTGCGCCGGCACCGAAAGCCGAAGCGCCCAAGGCTGAGATCTCAAAAGCTAAAAAGACCGAGGCGGCACCCACGAAGGCCGAGCCTGCCAAGGCCGCCCCGGCCGCACCGGCCGCCAAACGGGCCGACGGCGCGCGCGTCTTCGCCTCGCCCCTGGCCCGTCGCTTGGCTGAACAGGCCGGTCTGGACCTCAACACCGTCACTGGAACCGGTCCGCACGGCCGGGTCGTCAAACGCGACGTCGAGACCGCCGGCAAGGGTGGGGCCCGGCCCGCCGCAGCTTCAGCAACGGCCGCCGAGCCGCGCAAGGTCCAGTCCCTGGCCCAGATGGGCATCCCGGACGGCAGCTACGACCTCGTGCCGCTGGACGGCATGCGCAAGGCCATCGCCCGGCGCCTGACCGACAGTTTCCGCGACGTGCCGCACTTCCCCCTGACCATCGATTGCAACATCGACGGCCTGCTGGCCTCCCGGGTCCAGGTCAACGTCCTGCTGGAAGCCGAGGGCATCAAGGTCTCGGTCAACGACTTCGTCATCAAGGCCTCGGCCATGGCCCTGAAGGCCGTACCGGAAGCCAATGCCAGCTATTCGCCCGAGGGCATCGCCCTGCATCATCATGCCGATGTGGCCATGGCCGTGGCCATCGACGGTGGCCTGATCACCCCGATCATCCGCAAGGCCGAGACCAAGACCCTGTCGCAGATCGCCACGGAGTCGAAGGACCTCGCCAAACGGGCCCGCGACCGCAAGCTGAAGCCGGACGAGTTCCAGGGCGGCACCTTCTCGGTCTCCAACCTGGGCATGTTCGGCATCAAATCCTTCGCCTCGATTATCAACGAGCCGCAGGGCGCGATCATGAGCGTCGGGGCAGGGGAGGCCCGCCCGATCGTCAAGGACGGGCAGCTGGCCGTGGCCACGGTCATGACCGTGACCCTGACCTGCGATCACCGCGTCGTCGACGGGGTGATCGGTGCGAAATTCCTGCAGGTGTTCAAGGCGATGATCGAGAACCCTGTGACGATGCTGGCGTAAGGACGACACCGTGGCTGAATTCGATCTCATCGTCATCGGCTCGGGACCGGGCGGCTATGTCGCCGCCATCCGCGCCACCCAGCTGGGCCTGAAGGTCGCCATCGTCGAGCGCGAGAACCTCGGCGGCATCTGCCTGAACTGGGGCTGTATCCCGACCAAGGCCCTGCTCAAGTCGGGCGAGAAGTTCGAGAGCCTGTCGCACCTGAAGGAATTCGGTCTGTCGGCCGACAAGATCGGCTTCGATTTCGACGCCATCATCGCCCGTTCGCGCGGCGTGGCCAAACAGCTGAACGCCGGCGTCGGCTATCTGATGAAGAAGAACAAGATCGAGGTCATCGAAGGGACCGCGAAGCTTGAAAAAGGCAGCGCCGCGCCGAAGGTGGTCATTGCCCTCAAGGCCGGTGGCAGCCGCACGGTCGAGGCGAAGACAGTCATGCTGGCGGTCGGAGCCCGGGCCCGGGCCCTGCCGCAGATCGGCCTCGAGGCCGACGGCGAGCGTATCTGGGCCTATCGCGAGGCCATGGCCCCCAAGAGCCTGCCCAAATCGATCATCGTTATCGGTTCAGGGGCCATCGGCATCGAGTTCGGCAGCTTCTATCGTGCCCTCGGCGTCGACGTCACCGTGGTCGAGGCCCTGCCACGCATTCTTCCTGTCGAAGATGAGGAAGTGTCCAAAGCTGCGCAGAAATCATTCGAGAAACGTGGTTTCAAATTCCGCGTCGACGCCAAGGTCACCAAGGTGTCGAAGAACGGCAAGGGCGTCCAGGTCGCCATTGAAGCCGGCGGCAAGACCGAGACCCTCGAGGCCGAGGTCTGCATCTCGGCGGTCGGCATCACCGCCAATACCGACGGCATCGGCCTGGAAGCGCTGGGCGTGACCATGGACCGCGGTCACATCACCATCGACGGCCACTGCCAGACCAACGTCAAAGGCCTGTACGCCATCGGTGACTGCGCCGGAGCCCCGTGGCTGGCGCACAAGGCCTCGCACGAGGGCATCCACGCTGCCGAGCACATCGCCGCCTTCAAGACGCCCAACGTCCATTCGCCGATCGCCGGCTGCACCTATTCCCAGCCCCAGATCGCCTCGGTCGGGATCACGGAGCAGGGGGCCCGCGAGGCCAAACGCGAGGTCAAGGTCGGCCGCTTCCCCTTCAAGGTGAACGGCAAGGCCATCGCGGCCGGCGACACCGACGGCTTCGTCAAGACCATCTTCGACGCGAAGACCGGGGCCCTGATCGGGGCCCATATGATCGGGGCCGAGGTCACCGAGATGATCCAGGGCTATGTCACCGCCATCACCATGGAGGCGACCGAGGAAGACCTGCACGGCACCGTCTATCCGCACCCGACCATGTCGGAAGCGATGCATGAGTCCGCGCTCGACGCCTATGGACGGATGATCCACCTCTAGGGCCACCTCAAGCCTTGCCTTAAATGGCCGCAGGACGTCGAATACCCGCATGAGCCGTCTGCATACCCATGGTGAGTCCCATTTCCTGTCGCGCATCGGCTGGATGCGCGCCGCAGTGCTGGGGGCCAATGACGGCCTCGTCTCGACCGCCAGTCTGATTGTCGGCGTCGCCGCCGCCGGATCCGGCAAGAGCGCCATCCTGATCGCCGGTGGCGCCGGTCTGGTCGCCGGGGCCCTGTCAATGGCGGCCGGGGAATATGTCTCGGTCAGCTCCCAGTCTGACACCGAAAAGGCCGATCTGGCCCGCGAGGCCGAGGAATTGGCTGCCGATCCCGTGGCCGAGCACCATGAACTGGCCGGCATCTATGTCATGCGCGGCCTGACTCCGGACCTGGCCGACCAGGTGGCGGCCCAGCTGATGGCCACCGATGCGCTCGGGGCCCATGCGCGGGACGAGCTGGGGATTTCGGAAATCATCACGGCGCGGCCGATCCAGGCCGCCTGGACCTCGGCCGCGACCTTCGCCGTGGGCGCGGCGGCCCCGCTGATCGTCGTTAGCCTGACTTCGCCGGATCTGACGATCCCGGTCGTCAGCGTCGCCACCCTGATCTTCCTGGCGCTGCTGGGGGCCGCCGGAGCCCGCGCCGGCGGGGCCACACTGGCGCGTCCGGTAGGGCGGGTGGTGTTCTGGGGGGCTGTGGCCCTGGGCGTCACCGCCGGCATCGGTAAATTGTTCGGAATCGTGACCTGAACACGGCGGCCTATTTATCGCCTAAGATATATTATGCGAAATTGTATATCGGGTTTCCCCGGGAATTACAGTTGGAAACGGCCATTCCAGCCGTCGAATGCAACCTCGACACCGCCCGGAACAACTTCCGACAACACCCTGTAATCCAGATCGATATGCAGGTTCGTTAGAACCGCTTTTGGCACACTGGACCGCGCGATCCACTCCAGCGTTCGGTCAACATGGGCGTGGGTCGGGTGTGGCGTCCAGCGCAGGGCGTCGACGATCCAGAGGTCGGCCCCGCGCACCGCCTCAAACCCGGCGGCATCCAGACCCGACACATCGCTGGAATAGGCCACCGGCCCGATACGGTAGCCCACCGAGCGGATCGGTCCGTGCGCCTGATCGAAAGTCACAACCGGGATCTCGCCGCCCGCGCCGTCGACACTCCAGCGCTGGCCGTGCGCCGGAATCGCCCGGGCCTCCAGAATGGCCGGATAGCCCTCGACGCTGTCGAATATATAGGGAAACCGCCCGGTCAGGGCACCGTGGGTCGCCGTGTCCATCCAGGCCGGCAGCCGCCGTCGCGCCCGCATGGCGAACACCCGCAAATCGTCGATGCCGTGAGTCTGGTCAGCGTGGTCGTGGGTGTAGAGCACGGCGTCGACATGGGTCACGCCCGCCGCCAGCATCTGGCTGCGCAGATCCGGTGAGCTGTCGATCAGCACCGTGGTCACCCCGTCAGGTCCGTGACGGCGCAGCAGCAGCGAACAGCGGCTGCGGCGGTTTTTCGGCTCGGCCGGGTCACAACTCCCCCAGTCGCCGTCACCGCGCGGCACGCCACCCGACGAGCCGCAGCCGAGGATGACCACCTCCAGCGCGCCGGCCCCGCTCATGCCGCCACCGGCCTTGGAATGCGGTCGAACAGGGCGAAAAAGGCGTCCGTGGTGTGCCGGTCGGCTTCTTCGGCACTCCAGCCGCGGATCTCGGCCAGCTTGTCCAGCACGTGGCTGACATAGGCCGGTTCGTTGCGTCGCCCGCGATGCGGCATCGGGGCCAGATAGGGACAGTCGGTCTCGACGATGATGCGGTCGGCGGGCATGGCCCGGATCACCGTGCGCACGTCCTCGGCCGCCTTGAAGGTGGCGATGCCGGATACCGAGAACCACGCCCCGAGACCGGCCACCGTCTCGGCCAGTTCCAGACCGCTGGTGAAGCAATGCATGAGGATGCGGAACGGCCCGCGCGCGTGTTCCTCGGTCAGGATGTCGGCCATGACGGCGTCAGCCTCGCGCGTGTGCACCACCAGCGGCAGGCCGGTCTCGCGCGCGGCGGCGATATGCCGGCGGAACACCGCCGCCTGAATGTCGCGCGGGCTCAGGTCATAGTGGAAGTCCAGCCCGCACTCGCCGATCCCGACCACCCGGGGCCGCGCCGCCAGATCGATCAGGGTCTGCGCCGTCAGATCAGCCGCATCCTTCGCCTCATGCGGATGGACCCCGACCGTGCACCAGATATCGTCATGGGCCATCGCCAGCGCGTGGGTGGCCTCAAAAGTGGTCAACCGGTCCGAGATCTCGACCATCAGACCCACACCGGCGGCGCGGGCCCGGGCGATCACTGCGTCGCGGTCCTCGTCGAACTGCGGCGCGTGCAGGTTAACGTGGCTGTCGATCAGCATCCGCCGGCCGCCTTGGTCCGCGCCAGATCGGCCATGGCCCCGGCCAGCACGTCACCACGATCCAGATTGAGCCCGGCGGTCCGGTCCGGCAACTCCGACAGCCGGGTCCACAGCTCGGCCCAGCGGGCCCCCTGCCCCACACCCTCGCTGAGCGCGCGGGTCTTCACCGCCGCGATCAACCGCTCCATCAGCACCTCGAACCGCACCTGCCCCTCGGCTCCGCGAAAGCGGTCGGCCACAGCCAGCACTTCGGCCCGGTCGACGCTGGCGGCGGCGACCCACTCATGGGCCTGACGGTCAGCCTCCAGCGTCGAGCCCGAGGCCAGATCCAGCGCCGCGCCGGGCGAGCCATTGGCCAGCCGGGCGATACGGCCCGCCTCTTCGGGATCAAGGCCGGTGCGGTTGCGCACCAGGGTTTCCAGCGCCGGGACCGTCCAGACCGGAAAGGCCAGACGCCGGCAGCGCGAGCGGATCGTAGCCAGCAGCCGACCCGGCGCATGGGTCACCAGCAACAGCACTCCACGCTCGGGTGGTTCCTCAAGAACCTTCAGCAAGGCATTGGCTGCATTGATATTCAGATCATCCGCAGCATCGATGATCGCGACCCGGAACTTCGCCCGCGACGGGCTCTTGGAGAAGAACTCCGGCAGCTCCCGCGCCTGATCGACCGAGATGGATTTCTTGGTCTTGCCGCCCTCGACCAGCCGTTCCAGCACCATCAGGTCAGGATGCGACTGGGCCGTGACCAGCTGGCTGACCGGATCGTCCGGCCGGGTCCCCAACGGGCCGCGAGCCGGGTCCGGCGCGGCTCCCAGCAGACGGCGGGCGGCGCGAAAGGCGAAACTGGCCTTGCCGGTACCCTCGACCCCGCACAGCAGCCAGGCGTGGTGCAGACGCCCGCGATCGAGGGCCTCGACAAAGGCGGCTTCGGCGTCCGCGTGCGGGATCAGGTCGAAACGGTCGCGGGGATGGTCACTCATGACATCCGGGCCTGCAGCGTGGCCCAGACCCGCACCTCGACCTCGTCCTCGCTGCCGTCGGCATCGATCAGCACACAGCGGTCCGGAAACCGCCGGGCGATGTCGAGAAAGCCCTGCCGCAACCGCTCGTGAAAGGCCTGACCCTTGGACTCAAACCGGGTCTCGAACAGGCCGCGCCCGAAGGCCCGCTCCAGCCCGACGTCGACCGGCAGGTCGAAGATCAGGGTCAGGTCGGGCTGGTCGGTGCCGACAATGCCAGCGTCCAGCTGCTCGATGAAATCCGACGCCACCCCGCCGCCCGTGCCCTGATAGGCACGACTGGAATCGGCGAACCGGTCGCACACCACCCAGCTGCCCTCGGCCAGGGCCGGACGGATGGTGCGCTCAAGATGGTCGGAACGCGCCGCATACATCAGCAGGATTTCGGTACGCGGCGACCAGCGCTCGGCGTCCCCGGCCACGACCAGATTGCGGATCGCCTCGGCCCCGGACGAGCCACCCGGCTCGCGCGTCTGCACGACGGTGTCGCCGCGCGCACGCAGCCGTTCGACCAGACGCCGGGTCTGGGTCGACTTGCCGGTGCCTTCGCCGCCTTCAAGGGTGATGAATCGTCCATGGGTCACGGGCGCACCATGGCGGGCCGGAGCCGCCAAGCAAAGCCTTGGTCGTGATCAGCGCGAGGATATCAACAGGGCGTCGGCAAAGCCGCGGGCGACGACGGCCTGACGGGCCTGTTCAGCGCTGTTGGCGTCGCTCCACGGCCCGACCAGCACCCGGTACAGCCGGCCCCGGCCGGCCTCGGCAACGTCGACCGTGGCCCGGTCGCCCAGACGCCCGGCGATTCGCCGCGCCGCGCGCCGGTCAGAGAAGGCCCCGGCCTGGACCCAGTAGGCTCCGGTCTCGACCGGGGCCGCGGCGGCCTGAAGCTGGCGGGCTCCACCGCCCAGCCGCGGAGCCCGGCCGACATAGCGCACCCGCACCTCGCCCACCCCCTGCGACAACAGGCCCAGGGCCTCGGCGGCCCCGCGCGACAGGTCGATGACTCGGCCGTCGACGAACGGTCCGCGATCATTGACCCGCAGGATCGCCCGGCGGCCGTTGGCGGTATTGGTGACCTCGACCAGACCCGGCAGCGGCAGGGTCTTGTGGGCCGCGGTCATCGCATACATGTCGAAGATCTCGCCGGTCGCGGTCGGGCGGCCGTTGAACTGGTCGCCGTACCAGGAGGCCATGCCGACCACGTCATAGTCGGTATCCTCGACCGGTTGATACCAGCGCCCGCGCACCTGATAGGGCCGCATGGTGCCGGACACGATCGGGGCCGGATCATTAACCACGGGCAGGCTGCCCGCCCCGCCGAACGGCGCATCGCCACGCCCGGCGCTGGCACAGGCCGCCAGCAGCGACATCAGGGCGAGGACCACGGCCCCCTTGATCAGTCTTGTCGTCATTTCCATCGAATCCGGCCTTCGGGACCCGTCGATAATGCGGCAAGACATTTCCGCTTTGGTTAATCAGCCGTTTGTTTGCTATGCCCCCTCGCCCGCCCCGGATTTGCGAATCCGGTCCGCAGGACAGGTGGCCGAGTGGTTTAAGGCAGCGGTCTTGAAAACCGCCGTAGGTGTGAGCCTACCGTGGGTTCGAATCCCACCCTGTCCGCGGCCGGCTCTCGAGCTACCAGGCCCTGCAGGCCCGACAGGGACGAAAAGACGATACCCTCAAACGGATTTTCGTCGGATCGGCGGGTGAACGCCCCCGTCTCCCTGCTGACAAATCGCCCTCTTCCATCCTTTCCCGCGCTGCCAACCGACTGACTCCCCTCACCTTCCAGAAAAAACACCGGCAAAAACCCGCCCGGGTCCAGCGCCGTGCCAGACTGTTTGGGTCCCGTCGCACCGGGAGGCTCGCTCGGCCGGCGATCCGAAGCGGCGGCGGGAGCGGAAGGGAGCGGGCCGCGACCGGGATCCTCGGAGACCGGGACGCGGGCTGACGGGGCTGCAACGTCCAGTCGGCCAGGGGCGGTGATCGAGTATCCGTCCGGACCAGCAGGCCGTCGTCGCGGCCGCTGCCCGTCGTGTGCAGAAGGGGAACTCGTTAAGAGCGAGGCGTAGCCCCGGGCATGTGGAAGCCCCCTCCGCGCGGAGCGCCAGTCTTCGTCGAAACGGTATTCAACTTCCTGCATCCGGGCGAAGACCCGGACGCTCCGCCCAGCCTCCCATCCCCCTGCGTCCCACCGGCGCGGGATGTATCATCGTGCCGGGTCGGGGGAGCCTTCGCATCGGGTTACACCGCCATAGCGGTCCCTGGGGCCCCTCTACTGCGTCTCATCGGGTGTCTTCCCACCCGACAGTTCCGGCACATAGAGTCCGGTCGCAAAGCCGGCGACCAGTCCGGCGGGACTGAACCGCGGACCGAAGGCCTCGCAGGGGTCCGGTTGGGCGATGGATCGGGGTTTGCGGTCAGGCGGTGAGAAGGCATCGCCGACAGCGTCCCCGAAAGGCTCGGCGAACTGCAGCGCATCGCCGACCCGGGACAGGGACGGGGCGTCCATGCCAACCACGGTGGCGTTACGGGCCCAGAGGATTGCCGCGACCTGGGACGCATCCGGTCCCAGCAGCTCAGCCTCGGCGGCCAAGCCTCCGGTAGCCCCCGGCACCCTGACGCCGACAGGACCGGGAATGAAGAAATTGGCCGTCGCCGCCGCCACCGAACCGGCCTGCCCCGTGGCACCGATCCGCACCACGGCCGCCCGGATCGTCGCGGCATCGGCAGCCGGGGCAGCGATGACAGTGAAACGTTCACTGACCTCATAACAGACCTGACGGTCGACCTCGCGCAGCACACGGGCGCGATCAACCTCGGCGAGCCCCGCGCCGGCACCATCGATCAGCACGCTCGGGGCGATAAAGACCCGCTCGATCCGGGCGGCACCGTCGTCGTCCCGCCGTTGCAGCACCGAGGCGCGCAGGCTCTGCCCCGGCACCGCCAGCCCCGCATAGGACTGGAGAAACCCGGACTGTGCCTCGGGGGCGGTCTGACAGGCACCGAGCGCAATCAGACCGGTCGCGGCCAGCAGGGAGAAGGTGCGCGTCATCAGGGTTATGGCTCCGTCGGGTCGGGGGGCAGCGTGGCAGACTCCACCGAAATTGCCATTTTGCGCCTCTCCCGCCCCGATGACGACCCCGCGCATCGCCGCAGCTTGCGCGATTGTGCCGGCCACGATCAGAGCCAGACCCAAAGGGGGCCACCATCCACCTCCCGATCGTCTGCCGCCTCACGCACGATTCCGGATGCGCTTTTGAGCCAGTCTGCTTAGGTACCGGCGAAACCCATCGCGGGATGGGTCCGCTGGATCGGGCTGGACATGACTGAACTGAACGGCTTGCTGACCGGACTGACCTCGAACCCGATCGTCGGCAGGGTCGGGGTGGTCGTCATCACCATCATCGCGGTGCTGATCGGCATTCGCATGCTCCAGACCGTGGTGTCCCGCTCGGTGAAGGAGATGAGCGCCCGTTACCGGATCCGCAAATTCATCGGCTTTCTGGGCTACATCGTCCTCGTTCTGATCCTGCTGGCCATGTTCAGCGAACGCCTCGGCCAGCTCACCGTCGTCTTCGGTGTCGCGGGGGCCGGTATCGCCTTCGCGCTGCAGGAGGTCATCGCCAGCGTCGCGGGCTGGATCGCCATCTCGCTCGGCGGCTTCTACCGACCGGGCGAACGGGTCCAGGTCGGCGGCATCAAGGGCGACGTCATCGACATCGGTGTATTGCGGACCACGCTGATGGAGATCGGCGACTGGGTCGGCGGCGACATCTACAATGGCCGCATCGTGCGGGTGGCCAACAGCTTCGTCTTCAAGGAGCCGGTCTACAACTATTCCGGCGAATTCCCCTTCCTGTGGGACGAGATCAAGGTTCCGGTCCGCAGCGGCTCTGACTGGCGACTGGCCCAGCAGGTCATTGAAAAGGCCGTCGCAGACAACGTCGCGGAATTCCAGGACCTCGCCAGCAAGCAGTGGGACGTACTGGTCCGGAAATTCCTGATCGAGGAGGCCCGCGTGACCCCGATGGTCACCCTGGCCGTGACCGACAACTGGATCGAATTCACTGCCCGCTATGTCGTCGACTACCGGCGTCGGCGGGCGACCAAGGACGCGATTTCCCGGGCGCTGCTGATCGGGTTCGAACAGCACCGGGACAAGCTGGAGTTCGGCAGCACGACGATCGAGATCACGGCCATGCCGGCGTCCGGGGCAAAGGGATGACACGCGCTGCCGCACCGAAGACCGGGGGATGACCCCCTCGGGACGAGGGGATCATGCCGCGCGCGCGTAGCACTGGGTAACAGGCATTCATCCGGAGGGGAAAACCATGATGTGGCGTTGGATCGCGATCACGCTGGCAATCGGCACCATTCTGACGTCAGTCCCGGCGCTGGCGCACGAAGATCATGACAAGGTCCAAGCCCGTCCGGCGGCGGCGGCGGTCCATCCGGGCACCCCTGGCCTGATCACGGATATGACGGCGGAAATGGACCATGGCGACATGGAGATGGCCGCGCCCAAACCCATGCCCCAGCGTCTGTACAGCTGGCTCGGACGCTGGCACCCGGCAGTTGTCCACTTTCCCATCGCCCTGTTTCTGGTCACCGGCATCCTCGAGGCCGTCGCCCTGCTGGGGCGTCGCGCCTGGCTGACGGACGGCACCCGGGTGCTGATCGGTCTGGCGGCCGTGTCGGCGCTGGTCGCGGCCGGTCTCGGCTGGCTGGCGATGGGCCTGCCCGGCCCGACCGCGGATCTGACCCACACCCTGCACCGCTGGATCGGCACCGCCATCGCCCTGCTCGGCCTCGCCACCTGGTGGGCCAAGGAACGCTCGTTCCGGCCGGGGGCCGGTCAGGCTGCACGACGACTGTACGCCGCCCTTCTGGCGACCATCGTCACCGCCGTGCTGGTCAACGCCTATCTTGGGGGCATGTTGACACATGGGGCCAATCATCTCCGTTTCTAGGCATCCCACACTTCCCGACATCCCGGCGTCCGCCGCGCGGCCTCACCCCGTTCACAACCTCGCTGGAGAGTCCCCATGATGACCCGAACCCTCATGATGGCCGTGATCGCCCTCGGCCTTCCCGTCGGCTCCGCCTCGGCCTTCAGTGAAGCCCCCCAGGCGATCGCCCCCGCTCCGCAGGCGGACGTGACGGCGGTGCTCCGGGGCTACCGGGCGGCGATCGAAGCGCTGGACGGCGACGCCGGTGCCGCCTTCTTCTGGCCGGACGGCCGGGTCTACGAACAGGGTGGCGTCGAGGGGACCTACGGCGACTATCTGGCGCACCATCTCGGCCCGGAGCTCAAGGTATTTTCGGCCTTCAGCTTCAACGACTACGCCAGTCAGGTCACGGTGGCCGGCGACGTCGCCTATGCGACCGAGACCTATGTCTACCGGATCGCCTTCAAGGACGCGGCTCGCCCTGATGTCGAGCGCCGTGGCGTCGCGACAAGCGTGCTGGAACGTCGGGGTGGTGTGTGGCGGATCGTCAGCTACCATTCCTCCGCGCGGGCACCGCGACCCGCCGCCTAGGTAGGTGTTTTCGAACACGCGCCTGTCGACTGTCAGGTCGGCGCTCATCCCCCGTCCGCGGCGCGGCCTCGTCGCGGCGCGACCGGTCTGCTAACAATGGCGGGAAAGCCGAGGACCCCATGCTGAAAATCGTTGCCGTCGCCGTCGCCCTTTTCCTCATTCCGTTGCAGGCGGTCGCCGAACCGCGCGCCGGTTTCCACGCGGGGCCGGTGTTCACGACCTTCGGCGACATCGCCACGGTCCAGAGCGACCTGCCCATTCCCGAGGGTACGGTCTTCCGGGTAGTGTTCGACGTGACCGACAAGGCCACGCCCGGTCAGTTGAACCGGACATTCGACTCGGCCGCCCGCTTCATCAACATGCATGTCGAGGCCGGGGTCCCGATCGCCGACATCCATGTCGCGGTCGTCGTCCACGGCGGTGCGTCCGTCGACGTGTTGGCGCAGACGGCCTATGCCGCCCGCAACGACGGGGCCATCAACGGCAGCGCCGCGGCGATCGCGGAGCTGACGGCCCACGGCGTCGACATCTGGCTGTGCGGCCAGTCCGCCGCGGCTCACGAAATAACGAAGCCCGACCTGTTGCCGGGGATCGGCATGTCCCTGTCGGCCATGACGGCCTTCGCCCTGCTGCAACAGCAGGGCTACACGCTGAATCCCTAGACCATTTTTGTTTCAGGTCGAATCGACCTGAATCCAAAAAATGGTCCAGATTCAAACTAGAGCGAAATCTGAGCCGAGTTGGACTGCGTCCAACTCAACCGATTTCGCTCCAGGGTCGGACCCGGGCGACCAGATCGATCAGGGCCGAACGGCCCGCATGGCCGGGCCCCTCGTGGATCTCGGCGTCATAGGCCTCGAGGCTGATGACGTCGCAATCGGCAAAGGCCTCGCGCAAGAGGTCTTCGGTGTAGAAATTATCCGTCTCGGCGGGCCCGCCGGTGCCGTAGGTCAGCTGTTCGGGCCGATAGCCTTCGAGCAACAAAAGCCCCCCGGGCTTCAGGGCCGCCTTCATCCGGGCGAACAGCCGGTCGCGCTGGGCCGGCGGCGCGAACTGGATGAAAATCGCCACCACCACGTCAAAGGTCGCCACCGGCCAGTCCCATGCGTCCAGATCGACCGTCAGCGTCTCGAGGGTCACGTCCCGCCGGGCCGCCAGGGCCCGGGCCTTCTCCACCGCCCGCGGGGACAGATCGGTGGTCACCACATCGAGCCCCCGTCCGGCCAGCCACACCCCGTTGCGCCCCTCGCCGTCGGCCACCACCAGCACCCGCGCCCCGGGCCGCAACCGGTCCGCCTGCCGCTCCAGAAAGACATTGGGGGTCTCGCCGAAATGATAGGCCTCACCGGCATAGCGGCCGTCCCAGAATTCGCGCGCAGTGTCAGTCATCGATTGTCTCCGGTCGGTCAGGATGGGGCCGACACCGGTTTCCCATTTGCAACCCCGTTGGGCAAATCCTGCATCCGCGCCTTGCGGAAAGCATCCGGTCAGGTTCAACAGGGCGCAACGCCCTGATGCGCAAGCGCGCCCCCGGAGTCCCCGATTGCCCCGCCTGATCGAAGAACTCGACTATCGCCTCACGCCGATGGGGCCGATCGCCCTGCGACGGCGCTGGGTCTCGGCCCTCGACCTCGATGTGATCGAGGTCATTCTCGGCGACGAACATCTGATGTCGAGCCTGTTCACCGTCGGCGAGACCGAGCTGTCAAACCTCGGTCTGGCGCGTCATCCGGGGGCCGGACTGAAGGTGCTCGTTGGCGGTCTTGGGCTCGGCTATACGGCGCAGGCCGCGCTGGCCGAGCCGAGGGTCGGGTCGGTCGAGGTGGTCGACACCATCGAGGCGGTGATCGACTGGCATCGAACCGGTCTGGTGCCACTGGGCGAAAGCCTCGGCAGCAACCCGCGCTGCACCCTGACCCACGCGGACTTCTTCGGTCTGTTCGACGGGGACGGTCAGGATGGGACGGTCTGGGACGTGATCCTGCTCGATATCGACCACTCCCCTTCCCGGCTGCTGAACCCGGCGCATGCCCGGCTCTACACGCTGGACGGCTTGACCCGGTTGCGGGCCCGGCTGGCCCCGGACGGGGTGTTCGCCATGTGGTCCGACGATGCGCCGGATCCCGGCTTCATGACCCTGCTGGAGGCGGTGTTTCCCAACCCGAAGGCCGAAGTGGTCACCTTCCCCAACCCCCTGACCGGCGCGGAGTCGACCTGCACCATCTATGTGACGGGCGGCTGAGCCGATCCGCGCCTTGAGACCAGAAACCCGGCACCCCGGGCGATAATCAGTCCCAGGGCCAGGGCCGTCGCCGCCGTCGCCACCCCGCCGGCCAGCGGCACGGGCAGAACGAACCAGGCCGCGACATAGACGAGTCCGGCGATGACCAGGGCCCAGCCGGCAAAGCGCTTCATCGACTCGCTGCGCTCCGACGGACAGCTTCCTTCGCCCCGGCGTCCGAGGACCTTCGGCATGACATTGCCGATCAGGATCAACACCAGCCCGATACCGATGCCGAGCCCTCGCTGGACAATCGGACCGTCCGCGATCCCGAGGGTCTCTGCCAGCGACACGGACAAGGATCCCGCCAGCATCAGGCCACCGACCATGACTGACATCCGGAAGTAGCGACGTTCGGAATCGGTGTATCTGGAAAATGACCGCCCTCGCTCCATCAGGAAAACGGCGATCCAGATCGCAGCCATCCCGCCCATCGCCGCGATCCAGGCCCCGGCCTTGTCCGCTTCCAGCACCCAGTTGGTGATCCCCAGCCCCCAGACCAGAGCGGCAACCAGGGCGATCTGCCCGTGAATCCGTTGTGACAGGGTCATGATTGGGTGTCCTTTTCCTGAGTCTCTCCGGCACTGGCGGACTCGCCACCCATGCCAAAGGTTTTGGCGAAACCGAACAGCGCATCTTCCAGCACCGACAGCTTCAAACGATAGATGACCTGTTTGCCGTCCTTCTCCGCCTCGACCAGACCGGCCTCTTTCAGCACGGAAAAATGGGCGGACATGGTCGGCTTGGCGAAAGCGAATTCATCGGCCAGTTCCCCCGCCGACATCGGCCGCTGACGCAGCAATTCCAGCACACGACGGCGGGTCGGATCGGCCAGGGCTTTAAAGACCTTGTTCATGCACAGACGTTTAGCTAAATGACAAAACGTTGTCAAGCACACAGTCACAGGCAGGCCTGTCCAGACGTAGTCAGTTCCGGTCTGTGCCGTCGCCAGCCGGTCCGTCGCCGTTCAGCCTGGCCCCGACGTGCTCAATGCCCAGACGGGCCGCGATCTCCATCTGCCGCTGGCGTTCGGCGTAGCCCTCGCGCTGGGCCTCGGTACGGCTGTCGTGGCAGCGCTCACAGCAGACCCCCTCAACATAGCGGTCGGATGCGCGCTCCCGGGGCCCCAGCGGCATACGGCAGCCCCGGCACAGCGTGTGGCTGCCCGGGCTCAGCCCGTGACCGATGGCGACCCGTTCGTCGAACACAAAACATTCGCCCTGCCACAGGCTTTCGGTCTCGACCGTCGTCTCAAGGTAGCGCAGGATCCCGCCCTCGAGATGGTGCACGTTCTGGACGCCCTCGGCCCTGAGGAAGGCCGTCGCCTTCTCGCAACGGATGCCGCCGGTGCAGTACATCGCCACCTTCGGCGGCACAGGACGGTCCAGCAGGGCCCGCCCTTCCCGCTCGAACCAGTCAGGAAAGTCACGGAAGCTGCGGGTATTGGGCTGGATCGCCCCGGCAAAGGCCCCGATCGCGCCCTCATAATCGTTGCGCGTGTCGATCACCACCGTGTCGGGATCGGCGATCAGGGCGTTCCAGTCGGCCGGTGAGACATAGGTGCCGGCATTGCACACCGGGTCCAGATCGGTGCGCCCCATAGTCACGATCTCGGGCTTGATCCGGACCTTGAGCCGATGAAACGGCATGGTCGCGGCCGTCGACTCCTTGACCTCCAGGTCGGCGAAACCCGGCACGGCGCGAATACCTTCGAGCACGCGCTCAACCGCTTCGACCGATCCCGCGATGGTCCCGTTGAGTCCTTCATGTGCGACCAGAAGCGTGCCGCGCACGGCAGGCGACGCCAGCGTCTCAAGCCGGTCGCGAACGACGACGCAATCCTTGATCGGCGCAAATCGGTACAGGGCCACGACCCGGACCGACGATACCGCCGCCGCACCTTGCGATACGGCGGACCTCAAAAGACCGGATCGGGAAGCGAGTTGAACGCGCCCCGCAGGGCATCGGCCCAGTCCACGGTCATGGTCTGGAAATAGGGATCATCGGCCTCGATCCTGCGCTCCAGCTTCGGTGCGAACTCATCCGTCTCGTAGATCTGCAGATCCAGCGGCAACCCGACGGACAGATTGGCCTTCAGGGTCGAGTCAAAGGACAGCATCAGCAGCTTGGCAGCCTTCTCGAAATCCATGTCCGGATCATAGGCCCGAACCAGAATGGGCCGACCGTACTTCGCCTCGCCGATCTGAAAAAATGGCGTGTCCTCAGAGGCCTCGACGAAATTTCCCTCTGGATAGATCATGAACAGCCGGGGTGGCATGCCCTTGATCTGACCGCCCAGGATCAGGGTCGCGCCGAATTGTGTGTCGGCGTTCTGACCGCTGCCACGGTTCTGTTGAATGGTTTCGCGCAAGGTCTCGCCGACGATCTGGGCCGCCTGAAACATGGTCGGGGCCTCCAGCAGGGAGGGATTGCGCTCGGCCGGCACCTTGGTCCGTTCGTCCAGCGTGCTGACCAGGGCCTGGGTGGTCGCAAGATTCCCGGCAGTCATCAGGGTGATCAGACGCTCGCCGGGCCGGTGCCAGCTAACCATCTTCCGGAATGTCGAAATATTATCGACCCCGGCATTGGTTCGGGTGTCCGACATGAACACCAGCCCCTTGTTCAGGCGCAGTCCGACGCAATAGGTCATCCGGGTCTCTTTGAAATTAATTCTGACGCCGGAATCGCTACTGTTGAACCTGCAACTGCACGACCATCGACTCTTTTTGTCCGCCGAAGATGATACCAGAGATCGGCGCGGCTTCGCCATAGTCGAGTCCGGTCGCCACCCTGACATAACGTTCGTCGGGTGAGACCCCGCTGGAAATATCGAAGCCGACCCAGCCCAGTCCATCCACGTGCGCTTCGGCCCAGGCATGGCCGGCCTCCTGTTCGACCCGACCGTCGATCACCAGATAGCCGCTGACATAGCGGGCCGGATATCCCAGAAGACGCGCCGCACTGATGAAGATGTGGGCGTGGTCCTGACAAACGCCGCGACCGGAGGTCAGGGCCTGTTCCGCGGTTGTCGAAAAATCTGTCTCACCCACCTGATAGGGGACGGTCTCTAGAATTTGCGCCGACAGCGCGTGCAGCCGGGCGGCATCACTCTCGAACCCTGACGGCAGCGCCCGAACCAGCCCGCGAACCTGCGGTCCGGGCTTGGTGCTTGGCGTGCTCCGGCTGAAATACCAGAGGGGCGTGAACCCCGAGTGACGACCGATAACCCCCACTGTATCGGCCGTATCGACCTCCCCCTCAGACAGGATCGTCACCGAACGACTGCCCGGAGAGACAGCCAGCAATTCGACCTGGTTGTTGTTGTGGTCGCTGAACGCAAGCTCCTTGTGGCCGCCCTCGATCTCGGTGCGCCATTCAATGATCGATTGCCCGGCCGACGATTTCGGGGTCATGCGCAATTGCTGCAGCCCGTACGGCACCGGCGCGTCATAGCGGTATTCAGTCTGGTGGCGAATTTTCACGCGCATGATGTCATCCGGAAAAGCGGTAATCCCGCTCGATCTGATGACCGAGCGCCGTATTGCTTGCGATGAACGCCGACAGAAACTGGTGAAGGCCGGTGTCAAAAATGGACTCGACGGTATTTTCGGCCAGGCTATTGCCCACATTTTTGGCCAGATCGTGAGACGCAAGCCGGTTCCCGTAGGTAGCAGCGAGACAATCCAGATTCTCGCAAATCTGTCCCGCGCAATAGGCCAGCGAGCGCGGCAATCTTTGATCGAGAATGACCAGATTGGCGATCTGCCGCGGGTTGGCGTTGCCGTCGCTCAGCCAGCGATAGGCGCGCTGGGCCGAAACCGAGCGCAGGATGGTTTCCCATTGCACATTGTCGAGTGACGAACCGACGAACGAGACTGATGGCAGCAGGACATAGTATTTGACGTCAAGGATCCGCGCGGTGTTGTCGGCACGCTCAACGAACGTCCCGAGGTGCGCAAAATTGTAGACGTCGTTCCGCAACATCGTACCCGTGAGCGCCCCGCGGACCAGCGCGTTCTGGCGACGGATGTCGGCCAGAACATCGGGCAGGTCATTTTCCGATACCGGCCGTTTGAGGATGGCCTTGATGCTCATCCAGCCTTCGTTGGTCGCCTCCCAGACCTCGCGGGTCAGGGCCGTTCGGACCAGACGGGCATTGCTGCGAGCAGAGTCGATGACCGACATGACGCTGGACGAGTTCGCGGGATCGCGCAGCAGAAAGTCGATGACGCTCTTCGCCCCGTACGTATCGTATCGTTGGAGATAGGCGTCGCGGACTCCGGCCGTCGCAATGACCGACGCCCACTCAGCCTCTGCCGCGACCGAGCGGGTCAGGGCGATACGGAATCCCGCATCGACCAGCCGGGCGGTATTCTCGCTGCGCTCCAGATAGCGAAACATCCAGAACAGGCCGCCTGCGGTCTTGCCTAGCATTGGGTGCCCCCGTCAGTTCGGTTCATTCCTGAAGCACCCAGGTATCCTTGGTCCCGCCGCCCTGACTGGAATTGACGACCAGAGACCCGGCCTTCATCGCCACGCGGGTCAAACCGCCGGGGGTGATGTCGATCCGGTTCGGCGACACAAGTACGAAAGGGCGCAGGTCGACGTGGCGCGGAGCCAGCCCCGACCGCGTGATCACCGGCACTGTCGACAGGGCCAACGTCGGCTGGGCTATATAGTTGGACGGCCTGGCCTTCAGCTTGGCCGCAAAGTCAGCGCACTCGCGCTTGCTCGCGGCGGGGCCAACCAGCATCCCGTAGCCTCCCGATCCGTGGACTTCCTTGACCACCAGTTCCGGCAGATGCTCCAGCACATAGGCCAAGGCGTCCGGCTCGGAACATCGCCAGGTCGGCACATTCTTCAGAATGGCCTTTTCGCCCGTATAAAACTCGATGATTTCCGGCATGTAGCTGTAGATCGCCTTGTCGTCGGCGATCCCGGTTCCGGGGGCGTTGGCCAGGGTGATCTTGCCGGCGCGGTAAGCGTCGAGGATTCCCGGAACGCCCAGCATCGAGTCGGGATTGAAGTTCAACGGGTCCAGATAATCGTCGTCAATTCGCCGGTAGAGCACATCGATCGGCGTGTAGCCCTCGGTCGTCCGCATCGCCACCCGACCGTCCACCAGCCGCAGGTCCGCCCCCTCCACCAACTCGACCCCCATCTGGTCGGCCAGAAAGGAATGCTCAAAATAGGCCGAGTTATGGATGCCCGGCGTCAGCACGGCGATGACTGGCTTCCCGGCACAGCCTTCAGGCGCGCAGGCAGCGAGCGATCGTCGCAGCATCTTGGGGTAGTCGGCGACTTCGCGGACCGAAACCCGGGAGAACAGCTCCGGGAACATCTGCAACATGGTCTCGCGATTTTCGAGCATGTACGACACACCCGACGGCGTACGCGCGTTGTCCTCAAGCACGAAGAACTCGTCCTCACCCGTGCGGACGATGTCGACCCCGACGATGTGGGTATAGATGCCTCCCGGTGGCGACATCCCGATCATCTGGGGCACGAAGGCGTCGTTCTGCGCGATCAGCTCGACCGGAACCCGACCGGCCCGGAGAATTTCCTGCCGGTGATAGATGTCGTGCAGAAAAGCATTGATGGCCCGAACGCGTTGCTCAATGCCCTTTGTCAGTCGGGACCACTCCCGGGCAGAGATAATTCTCGGCACAATATCGAACGGTAACAGCCGCTCGTTGGCTTCTTGTTGACCGTACACATTGAAAGTAATGCCAGTACGCCGAAAAAACACTTCGGCATCTTTGGACTTGCGTTGAAGAACGGATCTATCCTGCCGATCGAACCACTCACAATATTCAGAGTACGGTTCACGCGCCCGATCACCGACGCCGTTCATTTCATCAAAAAACACTCAAACATCCCTCATGGCTTAATCATGACATGAACAATTGATTTTTTCAACACAAATATAGCTATTTAGTTTTTCGACGATCTATAAAATCCATTTTAATTATTTCCAACAAGTAACAATGTAATCGTTACATATAATTTACACCGCCGCGTAGAAAGTGGTGCCAGATGTATGCCATTTTACTTACAGTTCTTGCCTCATAACAGCTCAGAGGCAACAAAACTTGTTCGCAAGTTACATAATGCGGACAACTTTATTCTCCGCTGAAATTTCAGGCCCGCCATGCGGCGAGCAATTCCCGGCCGCGCTGCAACTATTTTTCAGGGCGACATTCAGTCCGTCGACGCTCGATGGTATCTGGCCTCATCCAGCCACACACCCAGATCCTGGTCGACCA
This sequence comes from uncultured Brevundimonas sp., assembly GCF_963974615.1. Lineage (GTDB taxonomy): Bacteria > Pseudomonadota > Alphaproteobacteria > Caulobacterales > Caulobacteraceae > Brevundimonas. The sequence continues at coordinate 97,433 of NZ_CAXBDH010000009.1, read as the reverse complement.
CCTTGGTCAGATCCTTGTTCACCGTCCCGCACACAGTCATCTGCGAGGCCAGCCGGTCCCGCAGTACGCCCATGAGCGCAGGGGGGGCCGCCAGATAGGCTTCGTCCAAACCCTCGCGCCTCGCCAAGGCAGCGGCGCGGTCGGCCACACCGGCAACGAAGGTTTCCTTGGCCAGTCGGGCAGAGTCGTCCGTGCCGATGCCGTGCCGCAAGCGGCCAACGCTTTCAAAGACCCGACCTGACGGATTGGCCTGACGCCTGACCTTCAGCTCGCGCAAGGTGTCTGCATTGTCGATTTCCTCGACAGTCACATAACCACTGCCCCCGGTCTTGCGTCGGATCAGCCGTGCACGGCCACCGTCGCTGACTACGAACAAAACTTTTCTTGGTCTGGTCACCTGGCGTCTCCTCGAACGGTCTCACGGCCCCCGATGAACGGATGGCTGCGGATCCCATTTCCTCCCGAGGCTCGAAGCACGATAGGCGGCCTTCATCATTTCCGCACGACACAAAGCCGCTACCTACTGAGCGCTGGCAGCGATACCTACCTATGCCAGTCCCGGTTCTGAACGACCTTGACCCGGATCAATTTCCAGGATCGGCCGGCGCTGCGAATAGGCGCTCGGCAACAGCAAAAATACACGCGAGTTCGCCGGTAATAAGCTGAATTTATAACGCCTTATGTCGACTCGTCTTGTGCCGAAACATTGACGAACGAGAGGGCTGTAGGGTCCGGTTTCTGAGTTGTCTACGTTGCCTGATCCGGAGCTATCACTGGATCGACAGCCACAGTGCGACCAGCCTGATGACCTGCGTCCGCCTTCGGCGACAAACAGGCCGGAAGCCCGGCCCGATCAGCCTGATCAGACCAGCCGACTCTGCACCTTCGCGGCCCCGATGAACCCGGCGAACAGCGGATGTGGTGCGAAGGGGCGGCTCTTCAGTTCCGGATGATACTGGACGCCGATGAACCAGGGATGGTCCTCACGCTCGACCGTTTCGGGCAGGACCCCGTCCGGTGAAAGGCCGGAAAATCTCAACCCGCCCCGGATCTCGATCAGTTCGCGATAGTTGATGTTGACCTCATAGCGATGGCGATGCCGCTCGCTGATTGTCGTCGTGCCGTAGATTTCGGCGATCTTGGAATTTTCGTCCAGCACCGAGTCATAAGCCCCCAGACGCATCGTGCCGCCGAGGTCCCCGCCCTGCTGGCGCTGGACCCGCTGGTTGCCCTGGGTCCATTCGGTCATCAGGCCCACGATCGGTTCCGCAGTGGGACCAAATTCGGTCGAGGACGCCTGGGGCAGGCCGGCCAGGTTCCGGGCCGCCTCAATCACCGCCATCTGCATGCCGAAACAGATGCCGAAATAGGGAATCTTGCGTTCGCGGGCGAAGCGGGCCGCCTCGATCTTGCCCTCGGCCCCGCGCTCACCAAAGCCGCCCGGCACCAGGACGGCGTGAGCCCCCTGCAGGCGCGCCTCACAGGCTTCCGGATCGCCCTCGAACGTGTCCGCCTCGACCCAGTCGATGTTGACCTTGACGTTATTGGCCACGCCACCGTGCTGCAGGGCCTCGATCAGGGATTTGTAGGCGTCCTTGAGCACGGTGTATTTGCCGACCACGGCCACAGTGACCTCACCGTCCGGATGCAGGCGGCGACGCGCGATCTCCTCCCACATCGCCAAATCGGGCGCGGGGGCGTCGGTCAGTCCGAAATGGGCCAGCACCTCGGCGTCCAGCCCCTCGCGATGGTAATCCAGCGGCACGGCGTAGATGTCGCTCGAATCCATCGCCTGGATGACGCTGCTTTCGCGCACATTACAGAACAGGCCGATCTTGCGCTTCTCCTCGGCCGGGATCGGCTGTTCACAACGGCACAGCAGGATATCCGGCTGGATACCGATCGAACGCAGCTCCTTGACCGAATGCTGGGTCGGTTTGGTCTTCATCTCACCGGCGGTCTTGATGAAGGGCAGCAGGGTCAGGTGGACAAAGCACGACTCGCCGCGCGGCAGGTCCTGCCCCAGCTGCCGGATAGCCTCAAAGAAGGGCAACCCCTCGATGTCGCCGACCGTGCCGCCGATCTCGACCAGCACGAAGTCGACATCTTCGCCGGCGTCGGTCAGGGCCGTCGTCCGGACGAAGCGTTTGATCTCGTCGGTGACGTGCGGAATGACCTGGACCGTCGCGCCCAGATAGTCGCCGCGCCGTTCCTTCTCAAGGATGGTCGAATAGATCCGTCCGGTGGTGATATTGTCGGACTTGGCCGCCGAGACGCCGGTGAACCGCTCATAGTGACCCAGGTCGAGGTCGGTCTCGGCCCCGTCGTCCGTCACGAACACCTCGCCGTGCTGATAGGGGCTCATCGTGCCCGGATCGACGTTCAGATAGGGGTCGAGCTTGCGCAGGCGCACCTTGTAGCCGCGCGCCTGGAGCAGCGCACCGAGAGCAGCGGAGGCGAGGCCTTTTCCCAGTGAGGAAACCACGCCGCCAGTGATGAACACATAACGAGCCATGGGAGCTTACCTTATCGCCGATTCGGACGAACGGGACGGGTCGCGTGCGACCTGTCTGTTAAAAATGAAACGAGCGCACTTTCGTGCGCTCGCATCGTGGAGACTTTGAGGGCGGGAGCGGGAGGCGGGAAAGACCGCCCGTCCCATATCCTATCGGGCCGGAGTGCCGGCCGCCGACGGTAGGCTGGCTTCCAGGTCATCCAGCGACGGAGCCGCCGGCTGGGCCGGGGTCGCCGGTGCCGGCGCAGCCGGAGCCTGGGTTTGCGTATCGCCTCCGACAGCGATCGCCCCAACGGCCGCGGCGTCGATGACCGATTCATTGGCCCGCGACATGTTTCCTGTGACGGTCAGGCCGAGCGCGCAGAGGAAGAACAGGATGGCCAGGATCGAGGTCGCCTTGGTCAGAAGATTGCCGGCTCCGCGAGCCGTCATGAAGCCCGAAGGCCCGCCGCCCATGCCCAGGGCACCGCCCTCAGACTGCTGCAGCAGGATCACCCCCGAGAGGGAGATCGAGATCAGGATCATGGCAACGAGGAGGATGGTCTGGAGCATGGTGTCAATCATGTGGGCGCGCAGCTGCGCCGATCAAGCGGCGGCGTCTAACATTGATGTGTCCGGGGAGCAAACCTTCGGTTGGAGATGACCGGGTCAGGTGCCCCGAATTATGCCGAGAAAATCCTCCGCCTTCAGGGAGGCCCCGCCGACGAGCGCCCCGCCGACCTCCGGCACAGCCAGGATTTCAGCCGCGTTCCCCGGCTTGACCGAGCCACCGTACAGGATCGGGGCCGCGGCTCCGCCGGCACCCAGACGCTTGAGCATGGCGGCGCGAACGGCGCGATGCATCGCCTCGATCTCTTCCAGGGTCGGTGTCCGTCCGGTGCCGATGGCCCAGATCGGTTCATAGGCCACGGCAAAGGGTTGGCCCGTCAGGCTCACCGGCAGGGAGCCGGCGATCTGCCGACTAACCACATCAATCGCCTCGCCGGCATCACGCTGTTCCAGGGTTTCACCGACACAGATGATCGGTTCCAGGCCCGCCGCCAGGGCGGTCTCCACCTTGGCGGCGACTCCGGCGTCGGTTTCGGCAAAACTGGCCCGACTTTCGGAATGACCCAATATGACCAGCCTGGCACCGGCGTCGGCCAGCATCTCGGCCGAGACAGAGCCGGTGAAGGCCCCCGATGGTTCGTCATGACAATCCTGACCGCCCGTTTCGACGGCACCGCCGCCCAGCAGACGCGCCATCCGCTCGATCAGGGTCGCCGGCGGGCACAGAACCACCCGACAGGCCGCCGGGTCGGCCTCGAGCGCGTCCTTAAGAACCTCGGCCTCGGCCAGACTGGCCCCGAGTCCGTTCATTTTCCAGTTGCCGACGATCAGCTTCACGGATTGTTTCATAGGCCCTGTTTAGGCAGCCGCGACGTCCAAGCCAAGCCGTCGTCACACACCGGCCGCTTGCCGGACAGGCCAGACGGGCCCTATACGCCACAGGAGCCCCTCCCGACGTCGGCCCGACAGGTACTTTCGATGATCTCCGTGTTCCGCAATTTCGCCAAGTCCAAATGGGCCATCGCCCTGCTGGTCCTGCTTGCTCTCGGCCTGCTTGTGACCGGCGGGTCCCAGATCGATGTGTTCGCCAACCTGGGGCCCAGGCATGTGATCTCTGCGGGCGACCGCAGCGTCGACCAGCAGAAATTCCGCGCCGATTTCGATCGTGTCCGCAACAATTTGCAGGAACAGACCGGGCGGCCCGTGTCGATCGAAGACATGATCAACGAAAATATTCACCTGCGCTATCTCGACAGCCAGTCCAAGCGGCTGGGCTTCGTGGCCTGGGCCTGGAAGGCCGGCGTGCGTCCGGGCAAGGAGCTGATCCTGAAGCAAATCCGTCAGGCTCCCATCTTCTTCAACCAGGTCACGGGTCAATTTGACGAAACCGCCTACCGTTCGGCCCTGGCGGCCCAGAACATGACACCTCACCAGCTCGAGCAGGAATTCCGCGACGAATACGCAACCAACCATTTCGGAGCCGCGGTATTCGCCGGAGCCCGCCTGCCCCGTATTTACGGTGCCCTGTTGGCCAGCCAGGCGCTGGAAACCCGCGACGGTCGTCAATTCATCGTCACCCAGGCCATGGCCGGCTCGGCCGCCAAGCCCACCGATGCCCAGCTGACGGCCTTCATGAACGAGAATGCCGACCGTCTGCGTCAGCCGGAATATCGCATGGTCGCCCTCTTCCTCTTCAATGGTCCGGCCGCCAACCCGCCCGCCATCACCGAAGCCCGCATCCTCGAACGCTTCGAGTTCCGCAAGGACGCCCTGTCCGAGCCCGAGACCCGTACCTTCGTTACCCTGACCGCCCCGACCCGCGCTGCAGCCGACCGCGTTGCCGCGGCCCTGCGCGCCGGACAAACGGCTGCGGAAGCCGGAGCCGCAAACGGAGCCCAGCTCGCGCCCTACACGGATACCCCGCGCTCGGCGATCGGCGACCCTGCCGTCGCGGCGGCCGTATTCGGTCTGACGGCCAACGCCGTTTCCGATCCGGTCCAGGCCCGGGTCGGCTTTACCGTGGTCACCGTCACCGCGATCAAACCCGGCCGCGCGGCGACGCTCAACGGCGTACGTGACGCCATCGTCGCCGAGCTCCGCGAGGAAGACACCAAGAGCGCCGTCTATGATCGTGTCGAACGCTATGAAAAGGCCCGCAGTGCCGGCAAGACCCTCGAGGCCGCGGCCGAAGAAGTGAGGGCCCGCATGGTCCAACTGCCGCCCTTCACCCAGGACGGCAAATTGCCGGATGGTCAGCCGCTGAACGCCCCGCCGCAGATCTTCACCGCAGCCTGGACGCTGTCCAAGGGCGGCGAAAGCGACGTGATCGATGCCGGTCAGGGTCAGTATTTCGTTCTGCGTCTCGACGACATCCGCCCGGCGGCCATGCCCCCCCTGGCCGAAATCCGCGGTCCGCTGGAAACCCAGTGGATCCTGCGGGAAAACAATCGTCTGCTGGTGACCAAGGCTGAGGAACTGGCCGGACGCATTCGGGCCGGTGAGGATATCGCCGCCGTGGCCAGCGCAGCCGGGGCCTCACTGCGGACTCACGCGGGCATGAAACAGGACCGTCAGAGCCAGGAAGCCCTCGGCCAGGGCGGTATGTCCGGCCTGTTCGGTCAGGGGCGCGGTCAGGTCTACGCCCTGCCGCAGACGGAATCGACCTATGTCGTCGGCCGGGTCGACCAGATCCACGCCGCTGTCGCCGCGCTCGCAGCTCCGGTCGCCGAACAGGTCCGCCCGCGCATGACCCAGGAACTGGTCCAGGCCATGATCGAACAGGCCTTCACAGCTGCGGCGGAACGCTCGAAGGCGACCTATGACGTGGCCCAGGCCCGTCTGGCTCTGGGTCTTCCGGCCGAGCCCGCCCCCGCTGCGACCCCCGTCCCGGCGCAATGACCACCGGAACAGGCGCGGAAGGTTTCACGACCTTTGTCGCCGGGTGGGAGGCCGGGTCGCCACAGGTGGTGGTCCGTCGGCTCGTCGATGACCTCGAGACCCCGGTCTCGGCCTATCTGAAGGTCGGGCACGGCCGGCCCTATGCCTTCCTGCTCGAATCCGTCGAAGGCGGAGCCGTCAACGGCCGCTATTCGATCGTCACCCGGGATCCGGACATGGTCTGGCGCTGCCGCGACGGTCAGGCCGACAGTGCCCGTGGCGAGGCGCTCGCCAACGGCCGGTTTACCCGCGACACCCGACCGGCGCTGGACTCCCTGCGGGCCCTGATCGCCGCGTCCCGCTTCGACCTGCCCGACGACCTGCCGCCGATGGCGGCCGGCCTGTTCGGCGTGTTCGGCTATGACCTGGTGCGGTTGCTGGAACCGCTGGGTGCCGCCAATCCGGACCCTCTGAACCTGCCCGACGCCGTCCTGACCCGACCGTCCCTGGTGGCCATCTTCGACTCAGTCCGGCACGAAATCGTGCTGGTTTCGGCCGCCTATCCCGACAGCGGCCAGACGGCGCGCGAGGCGCATGATACCGCGGTCGCCCGGCTGGACGGTTTCGAGGCCGAACTGCGCGCTCCGCTGGCTGCGCGCGCGACGCCGGTCGAGGTCCCGGCACCGGACTTTCACTCCCCGGTCGACGAAAGCGCCTTCACCGGCATGGTAGCTGCGGCCAAGACCTATATCGAGGCCGGCGACATCTTCCAGGTCGTGCTCAGCCACCGCTTCTCGGCCCCATGGACCCGGGATCCGTTCGCCTTCTATCGCTCGCTGCGTCGCCAGAACCCGTCGCCCTATCTGTTCTATCTCGACTTCGTCGATTTCCAGCTGGCCGGATCGAGCCCGGAAATCCTCGTGCGGCTCAAGGACGGGGCGGTCACCATCCGCCCGCTGGCCGGCACCCGTCCGCGCGGGGCGACGCCCGAGGCGGACAAGGCGCTGGAGGCCGAACTTCTGGCCGACCCCAAGGAACGGGCCGAGCATCTGATGCTGCTGGATCTCGGCCGCAACGACGTCGGCCGGGTCTCGGTGCCCGGCACGGTCGAGGTCACCGAGAGCTTCACCGTCGAACGCTACAGCCAGGTCATGCATATCGTCTCGGACGTGCGCGGCCGGGCCGATCCGAAGCTGGACGCGGTCGACACCCTGCTGGCCGCCCTGCCCGCCGGCACCCTGTCCGGCGCGCCCAAGGTGCGGGCCATGGCCATCATCGACGAGCTGGAGAGCGAAAAGCGCGGCGTCGGCTACGGCGGCGGGGTCGGCTATATCTCGGCCGGGGGCGAGGCGGACATCTGCATCGTCCTGCGCACCGCGATGTTCACCGACGACCGGATCTTCGTCCAGGCCGGGGCCGGGGTCGTCACCGACAGCGACCCGGCCGCCGAATATGCCGAAACCCTGGCCAAGGCGCGGGCCCCGATGAACGCCGCCGCCGACGCCTGGCGCTATACCTCGGGTAATCGATAGGCCCCGTGTGGTGACGGGTCGGCGGTGGGTCTAGCGCACAGTGTCCTGCAGCATCGCCGGATCGGTGAACTGGACGCCCGGTCCCAGAACCACCACGCCGGCCATGAGCACCGCCGCCGTCGCCGCCAGCGCGGCCGCAATGAATGTGGCCCAGGGGTTGTGGGACGCCGTCGCCGGCTGCAGCAGGCCGCGCGCCTTGTTGATCTTGGAATCAGCCATGATTACCCCCGTTCCTGTGCCCTGATTGCAGCCCGGGACGGTTAACGAAGCCTTACCGGCCACCCAGACGCTTGGCGACGCGCCCCTGTAGCCCTGAAGCGAAATCGGCTGAGTTGGACGCAGTCCAACTCGGCTCAGATTTCGCTCCAGTTTGAATCTGGACCATTTTTTGGATTCAGATCGATTCGACCTGAAACAAAAATGGTCTAGAAGCGCGGGATGATCCTCGTCGTCGATAACTACGACAGCTTTACCTACAACCTCGTCCACTACCTCGCGGAACTGGGCGCGGAGACGCGCGTCGTGCGCAATGACGATCTGACCGTCGACGAGGCCTGGGCCCTGAAACCCGAGGCGGTGCTGCTGTCACCGGGCCCCTGCGCGCCGGACCAGGCCGGCATCTGCCTGTCCCTACTGACCTCGGCCCCCGACACCATGCCGATCTTCGGCGTCTGCCTCGGCCATCAGGCCATGGGTCAGGCCTTCGGAGGCGAGGTGATCCGCGCCAAAAGCCTGATGCACGGCAAGACCTCGCCGATCGAACACGCCGGACAGAGCGTGTTCCGCGGCCTGCCCTCCCCCTTCACTGCCACCCGCTATCACAGCCTCGCCGTGCGCCGGGACACCCTGCCCGACGTGCTCGAGGTCACCGCCTGGACCGCCGACGGCGAGATCATGGGCCTGGCTCACAAGACCCGGCCGATCCACGGGGTGCAGTTTCACCCGGAATCGATCGCCACCGAACACGGCCACGACCTGCTGGCCAATTTCCTCGACCTCGCCGGGGTCAAACGCCTGGCCGTGGTCTGACGCGATGGCCGACGGGTTCAAGCCGCTGCTGGCGAAACTGGTCGACGGCCAGATTCTGTCGACCGACGAGGCTCATGCCTTCTTCGCCGCCTGTCTGAGAGGCGAGCCCAGCCCGGCCCAGGTCGCCGCCGCTGTCACCGCCCTGCGCATGCGCGGCGAGACGGTGGGCGAGATCGCCGCCTTCGCCGGGGCCATGCGCGACGCGGCCCTGACGCTGGACCATCCGTATGATGTCATCGACACCTGCGGCACTGGCGGCGACGGCCAGCACACCTTCAACATTTCCACCGCCGCCGCCCTGGTTCTGGCCGGAGCCGGGCTCAAGGTGGCCAAACACGGCAACCGGGCTCTCAGCTCGAGCTCCGGGTCATCGGATGTGCTGTCTGTGCTGGGCGTCAACCTCGCCGCCACCCCGGCCCAGCAGCGTCTGTCGCTCGATGAGGCCAATATCGCCTTCCTGTTCGCCCCCGCCTACCACGGGGCCATGCGTCACGTCGGGCCGGTCCGGGCCGAGATCGGCTTCCGCACGGTTTTCAATCTTCTGGGCCCACTTTCTAATCCTGCGTCTGCAAGGCGTCAGGTCATGGGTGTCTATGATCCGCGCCTGCTTGAGCCGCTGGCCGAGGTGCTGGGTCGTCTGGGGGCCACCCGGGCCTGGACCGTGCACGGACAGGGTCTGGACGAGCTGACCACGACCGGCCCGACCGAGGTGGCCGAGTGGAAGGACGGGGCCGTGCGCCGCTTCACCGTCACGCCCGAGGATGCCGGCCTGCCCCGCGCCGACATCGCGGCCCTGCGCGGCGGTGACCCCGAAACCAACGCCACAGCCCTGCGCGCCCTGCTCGACGGACAGGCCGGGGCCTATCGCGACATCGTGCTGCTGAACGCCGCTGCCGCCCTCGTGGTCGCCGACCGCGCCGCCGATCTGGCCGACGGCGTGGGTCAGGCCGCCGCCGTCATCGACGACGGCCGCGCAGCTGCCGCCCTTGAGGCCCTGGCCCGGATCACCAACACCCCGATCGAGACCGACGAACCGGCATGACCGACGTGCTGGACCGGATCGCCGCCTACAAGCGCGACGACGTGGCCGCCCGTATGGCCGCCACGCCCCAGCCAGAGATCGAGGCCCGCGCCGCCGCCGCCTCGCCCCCACGCGGCTTCCGCGCCGCCCTGACCCGCACCGCTGCGCCCGGCCGCCCTGCCCTGATCGCCGAGATCAAGAAGGCCAGCCCCTCGAAGGGCCTGATCCGCGCCGACTTTGATCCGCCCGCCCTCGCCCGCGCCTATCAGGCCGGCGGGGCCGCCTGCCTCTCGGTGCTGACCGACGGCCCCAGCTTCCAGGGCGATGACGCCTGTCTGGTCGCCGCCCGCGCCGCCGTGACCCTGCCCTGTCTGCGCAAGGACTTCCTCGTCGATCCCTGGCAGGTGGCCGAGAGCCGCGCCTTAGGAGCCGACTGCATCCTGATCATCCTCGCCATGATCGACGACGGCCTCGCCGCCGACCTGCTGGCCGAGGCCCGCCACTTCGGCATGGACGCCCTGATCGAGACCCATGACGAAGCCGAAATGGCCCGGGCCGTCGCCTTGGGCGGCGATCTGGTCGGCATCAACAACCGCTCGCTGAGGACCTTCGAGGTCGATCTGGACACGACGGCCCGTCTGGCCACTCTCGCGCCGCCACAGGCCCTGCTGGTGGCCGAGAGCGGTATCTTCACCCCCGACGACGTCGCCCGGGTCACCGCCGACGGTGCCCGCGCCATCCTCGTCGGCGAAAGCCTGATGCGTCAAGCGAACGTGACAGCCGCGACGCGGGCGCTGCTGGCCTGACAACGGCCGCCACGACCCCGTCCCCCCGTTAAGTTGACATTAGGCAAGAACACTTACAGAACATCGGCAACGGTTCACGCCTTGTTCTGGACGATTCGCCTCCATGCTCACGCGCAAACAGCACGAACTCCTGATGTTCATCCATGAACGCATCAAGGAAACGGGCGTCTCGCCCTCCTTCGACGAGATGAAGGAAGCGCTTGATCTGGCGTCGAAATCCGGCATTCACCGGCTGATAACTGCGCTGGAGGAACGCGGCTTCATCCGCCGCCTGGCCCACCGCGCCCGGGCGCTGGAAGTGGTCAAGATGCCGGAACAGGCCACGACCGGGGCCCCGGTGCGCGGCCGCGCCCCCTTCCGTCCCGACGTCATCGAGGGCGGCGGCCGGCCCCAGTCGCTCGAGGTCGCCAACGACGTCCGCGAACTGTCGCTGATGGGCAAGATCGCCGCCGGCACGCCCATCGCCGCCATCGAGCATGAGACCGCCCGCTATCCGGTGCCCGAATCCCTGCTGGGAGCCGGTGAACACTATCTGCTCGAAATCGAGGGGGACTCGATGATCGAGGCCGGCATCCTCGATGGCGATCTGGTCATCATCAAATCGGTCGATACCGCCTCGTCCGGTGAGATCGTCGTGGCTCTGGTTGAAGGTGAGGAGGCGACCCTCAAGCGCTTGAGAAAGAAGGGCCAGTCCATCGCCCTGGAACCCGCCAACCGCGCCTATGAGACCCGCATCTTCGGTCCCGACCAGGTCGAGGTTCAGGGCAAGCTGGTCGGGCTCATCCGCCGCTATCACTGAAGTCGGGATCCGGCCGCGCGCTCCACGGCCGCCGGCCCCGCACCTGCGCCGACCACACGGCCCGCCAGCGACCGTCTGACGGTGCCCCCTCGCGCCACAGTTCAACCGCGCCACCGCGCCCATAGTCGGTGCCGTCCAGCACCAGCCGCCCGCCGCACGCCGTCGGCAGCCGGGCCGCCACCGCCCGCAGGCTAACCACTTCGGCTGAACGGCACAGGGCTTCCAGCGTCGCTGTATCCGAAGGTCGCCGACCCCAGCTCAGGGCCAGGGGCCCGCTGATCTCCGGGCGGCACGTATAGCGATCGCACTGCCAGCCCTCCTCGGGTCGTTCGACCGGAACCAGCCCGCGCCGCCGCGACCACAGGTCGGTGCCGAACGGACGGATACCGGGTCGCATAATCACCGCGGTTCCGTTCTGTACGAAGGCGGCATTGGTACCCCCGTCGCCGATCCAGATGTCCGGCACCGGGGCCCGCGGCCAAATCAGCACCGCCGAGGCCAGCGGCAGACCCAGCCAGCGCAGCCTCCCGCGCCACAGGCAGATGAACAGCACGCCCAGAAAGGCCACCGGCAGAGCCACGTCCGGCGCACTGGCCACGGTCTGCACGGCCCCCGGCAGGTCTGAAACCCGGGTACCGATCTCCAGCATCAGATCGATGCCCCGGCCCGCGACCCACAGAAAGGGACCACCCAGCCCCAGTGGCTCCAGCACCGCCCCCATGGCCAGGGTCGGCATCATCAGGAAGTCGGCGATCGGCGATGTCAGCAGATTGGCCAGCAGGCCATAGATGGCCGTGCGGTTGAAATGCTGCATGGCAAACGGCCCCGTGGCCATTCCGGCGACCAGACTGGCGGCACAGGCGGCGACGATCCACGACCCCGCCCGCTGGGCCGTCACAATAATCCAGGGTGCCGACAGCTCGCGGATCCGCCGCGGCCAGACCTCGGACAGGGCCACCAGGGCGGCGGTGGCGGCGAACGACATCTGGAACCCGGGCGTGACGATGGCCTCGGGCTGCAGCATCAGCACCACGAAGGCAGCGGCGGCCAGGGCGTTCATGGTGATGGCCTGACGGTCCAGCAGGATGGCGGCAAAGGCGATGGACGCGGTGATCGCCGCCCGCTCGGCCGGCGGCGGGGCCCCGGACACGATCAGATAGGTGCCGACCGCGCACAGACCGGCCACCGCCGCCACCTTCTTGCCCGACACCCGCAACGCCAGCCACGGCCAGGCCGCGACGAGGAGCCGGACCAGAAAGAAGGCGAAGCCGCCGACGATGGCCATGTGCAGACCCGAGATCGACAGGATATGGGCCAGGCCGGAGTCGCGCATCACGTCCAGATCGGCACGCCGGATCCAGGTCTCGTGGCCGGTGGTCATTGCCGCCGCCACCCCACCGGTCCGCTCACCCAGCCGCGCCACGATCCGCTGCGCCAGTCGGTAGCGCATGCCGTTGATCGCCATGGTCAGGCGCAGCCGCCACGGGGCATCGTCCAACCGCGCCGGTCGTGTCTCGCCCAGCCCGAAGGCCACACCACCCAGCCCCTGGAACCAGGCGTTGCGTCCAAAATCATAGGCCCCCGGGCTGACCGGTGCCGGCGGCGGATTGAGGATGGCGAACAGCCGGACGGCCGCCCCCGGTGGTGGCGGCTCGCCCCGAACCGTGGCCCGCATCCGCACCGGTGTCGCATCAGCGGCCAGCCCCCGCACCCGTACGGGGGCGATGACGATCCGGGCTCCGCGCTCGCCGGGACTGTCGACATCGACGACCCAGGCCTCGATCACGGTCGGTTCCGACATGGCCGGCGCGATCGGGGCGGCCACCCGTTCCGTACGTATCCGCGCTGTGGTCAGCCCCAGCGACAGACAGGCCAGCAGCATCAGGGGAACGCTCCAGACCCGCCCCAGACCGACCCGGCGCGCGCCCAGCCACAGGCCCGAGGCTGCGACAGCCAGAACGACCGTCAGCCACAGGACCGGCTCCCGGTGCAGGGTGAAATAGATCGCGCAACCGCCGCCGAAAGCGACCGGGGCCCAGAGTCGCCAACGCTGGGCCTGGGCCTCGACCTGCGCGCTCAACAGCGCGTGAATCCGGGAACCGGCCCTGTGATTTCCGGCTTCCGGCGCTATAAGGACGGCTCTGCTGGATACGCCCTGAATGACCTCTTCCCCTGCCATCGTCACCCGCTTCGCGCCCTCGCCGACCGGCTATCTGCATATAGGCGGCGCGCGCACGGCACTTTTCAACTACCTTTACGCGAAAAGTCGTGGCGGGAAATTTCTTGTGCGTGTGGAAGACACCGACCGCGAGCGTTCGACCGACGCCGCCGTTGAAGCCATTTTCGACGGTCTCAGCTGGCTGGGCCTGTTCCCGGATGAGGACCCCGTATTCCAGTTCAGCCGCGCCGACCGGCACCGCGAAGTGGTGACACAACTGGTCGCAACCGGTCATGCCTACCGCGACTGGACCACGGCCGAAGAGACCGGTGCCCTGCGCGATGCAGCCAAGGCCGAACGCCGCACCTTCGAATCGCCGTGGCGGGATCGCGAAGCGGCCGAAGGCGACCCCGCCCTGCCCCACGTGGTGCGGTTCCGCCGCCCCCTGCCCGGTTCGGTCGCGGTCGAGGACCAGGTTCAGGGTCAGGTGAGCTGGGCCAACAGCGATCTCGACGATCTGGTACTGCTGCGCTCCGACGGTGCACCGACCTACAACCTCGCCGTGGTCGTCGATGACCACGACATGGGCGTGACCCACGTCATTCGCGGCGACGATCACCTGAACAATTCCGCGCGCCAGTCACTGATCTATGACGCGATGGACTGGCCCCGGCCGGTGTTCGCCCATATCCCGCTGATCCACGGTCCCGACGGAGCCAAGCTGTCCAAGCGGCACGGGGCCCAGGCCGTGCATGAATATGCCGAAATGGGCTATCTGCCCGAGGCCATGCGCAACTATCTGACCCGACTGGGCTGGGCCCATGGCGACGACGAACTCTTCAGCGACGCCCAGGCCCTGGAGTGGTTCGACCTGCCCGGCGTCGGCAAGGCCCCGGCCCGTCTGGATTTCGACAAACTGGCCCACGTCAACGCCCACTGGATCCGCCTGGCCGACGACGAGCGACTGGCCAAGCTGACGCTGGATATCCATCTGGCGCGCGACCACGTCCTGTCCGAACACGACGAGGACCGCCTGGTCCGGGCCCTGCCCTTCATCAAGGATCGCGCCAAAACCACGCTTGAATTGGCCGACCAGACTGCCTTCGTGCTGAAGCTCCGGCCGTTGGTGATCGATGACCGCGGCCGGACCCAGCTGGCCGGAGAGGCCGGCGAGCGAATCGGGCGGTTGCGCACCCGGCTGGCCCTGTTCGAAAGCTGGGACGTCTTCGCCCTCGAGGCCGAGCTCAAGGTTTTCGCCGAAGAGGAAGGTGTCGGCTTCGGCAAGATCGGCCCGCCGGCCCGTGCTGCCCTGACCGGCGGCCATTCCGCACCCGACATCGCCAAAATTCTGGCCGCCCTCGGGCGCGAGGAAAGCCTCGGGCGCTTGGATGATGCGTTGCAACACACTATCTGACACTGAACAATTGAATCCGGCGCGCGACACCCCTCGCGAGCCGGACTGCACAAAGGGGCTGCAATGACTGAACAAGCCAAACCCGCGGGAACCGCGACACTCACCTACGGCGACGTGAACGTCGAACTGCCGGTTCTGGCCGGGTCCACCGGTCCCAACGTGATCGACATCCGTAAGCTCTACGGGGCGACCGACGCCTTCACCTATGATCCCGGTTTCACCTCGACGGCGGCCTGCGAAAGTGCCCTGACCTTCATCGACGGCGACAAGGGTACCCTGCTGCACCGCGGCTATCCGATCGACCAGCTGGCGTCACAGTCCAACTTCATCGAGGTCTGCCACCTGCTGCTGCGCGGCGAGCTGCCGACGGCCGCCGAGCTCGAGGCCTTCGAACGCAGCATCACCATGCACACGATGCTGCATTCACAGTTCGACCGCTTCTTCGAGGGCTTCCGTCGCGACGCCCACCCGATGTCGATCATGGTCGGGACCGTGGGGGCACTGTCGGCGTTTTATCACGACAGCCTAGACATCCATGATCCGGTCCAGCGCAACATCTCGGCCATCCGCCTGATCGCCAAAATGCCGACCATCGCCGCGCGGGCCTATAAATATCACGTCGGCCAGCCCTTCGTGTCGCCGCGCAACGACCTCAGCTATGCCGAGAATTTCCTGCGCATGTGCTTCGCCGTTCCGGCCGAGGACTATGTGGTCAATCCGGTACTGGCCAAGGCCATGGACCGCATCTTCATGCTGCACGCCGACCACGAGCAGAACGCCTCGACCTCGACCGTGCGTCTGGCCGGTTCGTCGGGGGCCAACCCGTTCGCCTGTATCGCCGCCGGCATCGCCTGCCTGTGGGGCCCGTCGCACGGCGGGGCCAACGAAGAAGCGCTGAACATGCTGAAAGAGATCGGCACTCCGGACAAGATCCCGGAGTTCATTGAGGGCGTAAAGGCCAAGAAATACAAACTGATGGGCTTCGGCCACCGCGTGTACAAAAACTACGATCCGCGCGCCAAGGTGATGAAGGAATCGGCCGACGAAGTGCTGGCCGCCGTCGGCGACCCCAACGACCCCCTGTTCCAGGTGGCCAAGGAGCTGGAGCGGATCGCGCTGAACGACGAGTATTTCATCGAGCGCAAGCTGTTCCCGAACGTCGACTTCTATTCGGGCATCACCCTGTCGGCGATGGGCTTCCCGACCTCGATGTTCACCGTGCTGTTCTCACTGGCCCGGACCGTCGGCTGGATCGCCCAGTGGCAGGAAATGATCGGCGACCCGACCCAGAAGATCGGCCGCCCGCGCCAGCTCTATACCGGCCCGACCGAACGCGACTACACGCCAATCCAGTCGCGGGGCTGATCAATCCGATCACCCGAATGACCAACCCCGGAGCCCCCCGCTTCGGCGTTGGTCATGTCCGGACACGATTTCCGACTGTCCAGACAGCTCTTCGCTGGCACCGGCCGGCGGACCCCGCTCTGCTGATCCCATGACCCACGCCCCGGAAGCCACTCCACCCGCCGAAACCCCGTCCACCCCACCGTTCCGTAATCTGGTGCAGGAGGTCGTGGAAAACGCGAAGGTGATCGCAATCGGCCTGCTGGCCGCAATCACCTTCCAGACCGTCGCCTTTCAGCCCTTCACCATTCCGTCCTCCTCGATGGAGCCCGGGCTGGTGATCGGCGACTATGTCGTGGTGTCGAAATTCGCCTACGGCTGGAGCCGCGCGTCCCTGCCCTTCAATCCCCCCCTGCCCGATGGTCGCCTGTTCGGTCGTGCCGCCGCGCGCGGCGACGTGGTTGTCTTCCGGCGACCCAGCGATCCGCAGCAAACATGGGTCAAGCGCGTCATCGGCCTGCCCGGCGACCACGTGCAGGTCCTGGGCGGCGTGGTCTCCATCAACGGCCGCGTCATCCCGCGCACGCCGCTGGCGGTCGTTGGGGATCACGACATGCCGTCCCGCCGGGTGCTGGAGGTTCGCGAGACCCTGGCGGACGGGCACGCCTGGGTCACCTATGACGGCGGTTCCGGCTTGCCCGGAGACGACACGGACGTCTTCGTCGTGCCCGCAGGACAGTATTTCATGATGGGCGACAATCGCGACAACTCACTGGACAGCCGCTGGCCGGCCTCGGTCGGCGTCGGCCTGTTGCCGGCAGAGAACATCGTCGGCAAGGCCGAACTGGTGGTCGCATCGTGGAAGCCCGGCGCAGGCCTGTTCAAACCCTGGACCTGGCTCAATCTTCAACCCGGCCGGTTCTTCAGGTCGGTGCGCTAGCGCCGGAACTCGTCGAAGCTGACCACGCCGTCCTGGTTACGGTCGAGGCGATCAAAGGCGGCGCGCGACGCCGGCTGCGACTGCGCCAGCGAAGGCACCGCGACCGCACCCAACGCCAAACCGGCGACGAGGGCCGCCAGCGCGTGCCACCCACGCGTGCGCGCTGAGCGACCATTTCCGCCGATCTCGCACTCCATGAAGGCTCGCATCGCCTCGCTCACCGTCCGTCCCTCGTCCCGGCAGCGGGCCATAAAAGCGGTCTTGGTGGCATGCGGCAGCCGGACCTCGATGGTTTCGCTCTTCTTCAGCGGCTTCAGATGGGTCATCGCGTCAGGTCCCGTTCGGATGGGCCAGTGAAAGACTGGCTCCGGTTCGAACCAAGTATGGCCGTCGCAGGCCGGAGCGCCAACAGCGTACGCGCGGGATGGCACCTTTGTAATCCGGCTCAGGCCCTGCCCGCGATCACCTGCAGCACTGCATCCGCCGCCAGCTCGGACGGGTCGGCCGCATCCCGGCCCATCAAATCCAGCGCCGCCGTCTGCCGCGCGGCCTGATCCGCGCGGGCGGCGGGGTCATCGAGCAATCGTCCGACCGCCGCCGCCAGCTTGTCCGGCGTGGCGTCGTTCTGGATCAGTTCGGGCGCGATCTCCGCGTCGGCGGCGTGGTTGAACAGGGTCGCGTATTTGCCGGTGAAGAACGGCTTCATGATCGCATAGCTGAGCGGGGTAAAGCGGTAGGCGATGACCATCGGGGCCCCGGCCAGGGCCAGTTCGGTCGAGACCGTGCCGCTGGTCGCCAGGGCCACGTCACAGGCGCGCATGGCGTCGTATTTGTCGGCCTCCTGCACCAGATGGGCGCGAAACGGCCAGGCGGCGATACGGGCGGCGACATCATCGGCGACGGTACCCGCCGCCACCACGGCCACCTCCAACCCCGACCGACCGGTCTTCAGCCGTGCCACAGCCTGTTCGAACACCTCCGTCATCCGGTTGATCTCGGACGGCCGACTGCCCGGCAGCACCAGCAGCAGGGGCGCGTCGGCGGCGATCCCGCGCGCCTTCCGGAACCGCGCGCCGTCAGCCCGGCCCATGTCGACGTGCAGGGCCTGGGATCCGACCACGGTGGTCGGCAATCCCTCGCGCTCGAACCACGGGGCGTCAAAGGCATAGAGGGCCAGCAGATGGTCGACGGACGCGGCGAGGGTCTTCGCCCGGCCCGGCCGTGAGGCCCAGACCTGGGGCCCGACATATTTGATCAGCGGCACGCCGGGCAGGACAGTTTTCAACGCCCCGGCCACGCGGATGGTGAAGCCCCAACTGTCGATCAGCACCACGGCGTCCGGACGTTCGCGCAGGGCGTGGGCCACGGTGTCCGTGACCCGCTTGCGGACCAGACCATAGGCCTTCAGTCCCTCGAGCCAGCCCAGGATCGACAGTTCGGCGATGTCGAACGGACTCTCGATCCCCAACGCGGTCATCTTCGGCCCGCCAACCCCGACCAGGGTCAGCCTGTCCCCGAGCCGGGCCTTCAGCGC
Organism: uncultured Brevundimonas sp.; assembly: GCF_963974615.1. Lineage (GTDB taxonomy): Bacteria > Pseudomonadota > Alphaproteobacteria > Caulobacterales > Caulobacteraceae > Brevundimonas. The sequence goes on along the minus strand of NZ_CAXBDH010000009.1, from coordinate 78,915 downwards.
CACGCCCAGACTTGCGCCCAGCGCATCGCCCGAGGCCTCGGCCGCCACCAGCATGATCTTCAGCGGCCGGGTCACCCCCGGTCCTCGCCCCAGACGAACAGACCCAGCCGATCCGCAGTCTCGATCAGGCGCGGCCGGTCGATCAGGATCAATTTTCCCGCCACCCCGCCGACGCCGGCCAGTCCCGCCGCCGCCGCCAGCTCCAGCGTCCGGACCCCGATCACCGGCATGTCCACGCGCAGATCCTGGATCGGCTTGGGGGCCTTGCCCAGGGCTCCCTGCCGCGCATTGGCCTGTCCTCTCAGATCGGCAGGCAGCCCGGCCACGCGCATCAGCATCGCGTCAGTGCCCTCCTGGGCCTCGACGGCCAGCACCAGACCGTCGCAAACGACCGCCCCTTGGCCGATATCGAGTTCTCCGGCCTTTTCCGCTACGTGTAGAGCTTTCCTGAGGTCTGACATCTGATCCGTTGTCGGGGTAACGGCACCCAGCGCCCCCGCCTGCAGGCTCTCGCCACCCAGAATGTCGTCCGCCCCCTCGACGGCATAGCCCTCGGCCTCGAACACCGACAGGATCTTGCGCAGCAGGGCATCGTCCCCCCGCGTCGCCGCCGCGATGATCCCGGGTAACAGGGTCGCGCCCTTGAGATCAGGCTTCAAAGTCTTGAAATCCGGCCGGTTGACCATGCCCGCGAAACAGACCGAGCGGCATTCCGCCGCCTTCAGAGCCGACAGGATGCGGCCGATCTCGGCCAGACCGGCCTCAACCCCGGGATAGCGGGCCAGATGCGGGTCGGCGAAGCCGTTCAGCCGGACCACAAACACCGGGCGGCCCTCGGCCTCGCAGCGGGCTGCCAGCGCCAGCGGCAAGGCCCCGCCGCCCGCGATCAGGCCAAGACGGCTAACCGGTGCCGGGACCCGGCCGGTCATTCGCCCGGCAGGCACAGCGGACGCCGCGCGTCCTCACGGATGAAAGCGACGATCTCCATGATCTCGGGCAGATCGGCATAGGTGTCGGCTACCCGATCCAGACGCTCGGCGAACACGCCATCGGCCTCAAACAGGTCGCGGAAGGCGGCCAGCAGGCGACGGATCTGGTCCTTGCCGTAGCCCTTGCGCTTCAGTCCCACGAGATTGAGCCCGTGCAACCGCGCATGATTGCCCCAGGCCGAGCCATAGGGGATAACGTCGCGGGTCACCGCGGCCAGACCGCCGATCATGGCCCCCTGCCCGACCCGACCGAACTGGTGGATGGCGCACAGGCCGCCGAGGAAAACCTTGTCCCCGATCTTCGCATGGCCGCCCAGGGTGGCGTTGTTGGCCATGGTCACATGGTCGCCGACCACGGCGTCATGGCCGACATGGGCCCCGGTCATGAACAGGCCGTTGGTGCCGATCCGGGTGACGCCGCCGCCCTGGGGCGTGCCGCGGTTGAAACTGCAATGTTCGCGGATCAGGGCGTCGGCCCCGATTTCCAGCCGTACCGGCTCACCCTTGTAGCCGCCGTGCTGCGGATCGCCGCCGATCACGGCGAACGGATGGATGACGCTACGCGCGCCAACCGTCGTGTCCTGCTGGATCACCACATGGCTGAGCAGATGCACGTCCTCGGCCAGGGTCACGCCCGGGCCGACCAGACACCAGGGACCGATCTTCACCCCATCGGCCAGAATCGCCGAGGCGTCGACGATGGCGGTCGGATGGATGGTCACGGCTCAGCCACGGTGACGACCATCGCAGCAAAATCGGCCTCGGCGGTCAGTTTTCCATCGACGAAGGTCTCGCCGCGGAATTTGAAGATGTCGCCGCGCTGACGCGTGACCACCACCTTCATCCGCAGCTGGTCGCCCGGCCGCACCGGCTTGCGAAAGCGCACGCCGTCGATCGACATGAACATGATGACCTTGCCCTCGACCGCCACATCCAGCGTCTTGGACATCAGCAGCGCGCCGGTCTGGGCCATGGCCTCAACGATCATCACCCCGGGCATGACCGGATCAATCGGGAAATGCCCCGGAAAGTAGGGCTCGTTGTGGGTGACGTTCTTGATGCCGGTAATCGAGGTATTGGCGACGAAATCCTCGGCCTTGTCGATCAGCAGAAAGGGATAGCGGTGCGGCAGGCGCCGCATGACTTCGGCATAGTCGATCGAGATAGGGGTTTCTTCGGTCATTCCGCCTGGTCCTTTGGCGCGGGACTCGCCTTGCGCGATACCTGTCTGGCGAGCCAGACCGCCTCGCGCAAGGACTGGCGGATCGGTTTCGCCGGATATCCGGACCAGGTCTCGCCCGCCGGGATGTCAGCCAGGACCCCGGCTCCCCCGGCCACGCGTGCACCGTCACCGATACGGATGTGGTCACCGATCCCGGCCTTGCCGCCGAACATCACATTGTCCCCGACCGTCACCGAGCCGGAAATGCCCGTGTGCGCGGCCATCAGGCAGTTGCGGCCGATCACGCAATTATGGCCGATCATCACCAGATTATCGATCTTGGTGTTCTCGCCGATGACGGTGTCGTCATAGGCCCCGCGGTCGATACAGGTATTGGCCCCAACACTGACCCCGTCCTGCAGGATGACCCGACCCAGCTGGGGCACATCGACCGGTCCGGCGCTGGACCCGGCCGCGCCGAAGCCCGGCTCGCCGATCCGCGCTCCGGCCATGATGCGGACCCGGTCACCGATCAGGGCGAAGCCGATCGTGGCATTGGATCCGATCTGGCAGTTGCGACCGATCTGGACCCCGGGGCCGACGACCGTATTGGCTCCGATCCGGGTGCCGCGGCCGATGCTGACGCCCTGGCCCAGCACCACGCCGGGCTCGACGATGACATCATCGTCCTCGAGCAGGGCCCGGGGACCGGCCCCGATACCGATCGGACTATGAAGAAGCAGAGAGGCGCGCGCCCAGGCCGCCTGGGGCTCGGGCGAGATGATCACGGCTGTACTGGCCGGAACATGGTCCACCGCGGCGGCCGGCACGATCACGCAACCGGCAGCCGTGGCTTTCAGGGCCTCAAGGAATTTCCGGTCCGCCAGAAAGGCGAGATCGGAGCCGCCGGCCGCGGCCAGAGGGGCCACGGCCTGCAGCAGAGCGTCACCGCCACGTGCGACGGTTGCCCCGATCCGGTCGCCCAGCCGGGCGACCGTCAGGGCAGGCATGGCTTCAAAGAAGCGCGGGTCGGGCATCACAGGGCGCCCGCACCGGGCTCTATTGGGCCGGCTGCTGGACCGGCACCGGCAGGCGGTTGAATCGCAGCGTCGGCAGGGCTGTGTTGAGACGCTGGATCACCTGGTCGGTGATATCCATGGCCGGGTTCATGATGAACACGCTTTCACGGCTCAGCAGCAGGCCACAACCACGCTCCTGGTACAAAGCCACCATGATAGGTTCGATCGCAACCGACATCAGGCGACGTTGTTCCGCCTGGGTATAGCGAAGCTCGGCCTCGCGAGTCTGCTCGAGCTGCTGCGCTTCCTGGATACGCTGCTGCAGGGCCTGGCTGCGCTGATTACGCTCGGCCTCGGACAGACTGGCACCGGCCTGCTGCAGGGCCGTGATTTCAGCCTGGATCGAGGTTCCGTAAGGCGCGAGTTCAGCCTCGGCCTCCTGGGACAGCTGCATCATCCGGGCCTGGACGGCCTGGCCGACGGTGGACTGTGCCTGGGCACGTTGGTTGAAATAGACGCAGACGCCGGGAATCACGGGACCCGGATTGGCCGGGCCGGCGCTCTGGGCGACAGCGGCGGAAGCGGTGAGCGAAGCGAGGGCGAAAGCGCCGATAGCGAACAGTTTCATCTGAGGCCTTACTAAAGCGAACGGACTGAGCCGTGGTTAGAACTGGGTCGAGGTCGAAAAGCGGAAAGTCTCGGTCTTGTCGTAATCTTCCCGGCTGAGAATATGGCTGAGATCGAAGCGGATCGGTCCCATCGGTGATTTCCAGTGGATACTCACACCAGCCGAGGCCCGAAGTGCCAGGTCATCAACGATGCGCGATGACGGTGTGCCGTCCGGATTGATGGAATAGCGATTATCCAGCAGGCCCAGGGTACCGACATCGGCGAAAAGCGAGGTGCGGATACCGTATTGTTCCGGCAGGAAGTTGGGCACGGTGAGCTCGACCGTGCCGATCATGTAGAAATTGCCCCCGAGGGCATCCGTCGTGTTCAGATCCCGTGGGCCCATACCCGCCGTCTTGAAGCCGCGGAAGCTGTTACCGCCCTTGAAGAAGCGGTCGTTGATCCGGATCGGATCACCGGCCCAGCCCGAGACATAACCGGTCGAAGCCTGGGCCGTAACGACCCAGTCCGGCGTGATGCCGTAATAGGCCGAAACGTCGGCCTCGGTCTTCACATAGTTCACGTCACCGCCGATACCGGCGAAATCCTGCCGCAGCGACCCCGACCAGCCCCGCGTCGGACGCACGGGGTCATTGGTGCGGTTGACCAGCAAGGTATAGCCGGCCGAGGAGTTGATGTACGATCCGACCTGATCACAGAGAGCCGACGATCCCGTTCCGGCACAAAAGCCTGTCGGAACAATAATTTCATCAGCTTTAATGAAGTATCGCGTGCTGAACAACGTATAGGCGTTCAGCGGATAGGTCATCCGCAGGCCTGCGCCGGTCGAACGGTAGTCATAGGATGAATATTTGCTGAGATCATAGCGCGAGTGGAAGGCATCAAAGCCGGCGCGCAGATCACGACCGAGGAATTTGGGTTCGGTGAAGCGGAAGTCGACCTGCTGCCGCAGGGAGCCCCACTCGACCCGGCCCACCACATTCTGGCCGCGGCCACGGAAATTCCTCTGGGTGACACCCAGGTTGACCACAAAGGAGTCGACCGAACTGAATCCGGCTCCGACCGAGAGCTCGCCGGTCGGCTGCTCCTCGACGGTGACGTTGACGACGGAGCGATCCGCCTCGGAACCGCGCACCTCCTCGACCGTCACGTCCTTGAAGAAGCCGAGGCCCCGCAGATTGTTGCGCGACCGTTCCAGCAGGGTGCGATTGAAGGCATCCCCCTCGGTCAGGGCCAGCTCACGGCGGATGACCGGATCGATGGTCTGGGTATTGCCGAGAACATTGATACGCTCGACATAGACGCGCTGACCTTCGGACACGTGGAAGGTCACATCCACCGTGTCCGTATCCGGATTGGTCTGGTAGCTGGGATTGATCTCGACAAAGGCGTAGCCGGCGGATCCCGCGGCAAAGGTCAGGGCATCGACCGCCGTCTCGATCTTGTCGCTCTCATAGAGGTCGCCGGTATGGATCGGCACCAGCAGCTTCAGGAAGTCGCCGTTCAGACGGTCGCTGTCGGTGACGACCTTGACCTCGCCGAAATTGTAGCGATCACCCTCGTCAACAGACATGGTCACGCCAAAGGCGCTGTCGTCCGGGGCCAGTTCGGCCACCGAGGACAGGACGCGGAAATCATAATAGCCGCGGTTGGTATAGAATTTCCGCAGCTGCTCGCGATCGTATTCGAGCCGGTTCGGATCGTAGTTGTCGTTGGTATTGAAGAAATTCCACCAGACCGACTGCCGGGTCACCATGACCTCGCGCAGGTCATTGTCGGAAAAGGCGCGGTTGCCGAGGAAGGTAATGGCCCGGATACCGGTGACCGGCCCCTCATTGATCTCGAACACGACATCGACCCGGTTCTGCTCGAGCTGAACCAGTTTGGGCGTCACCGTCGCCGAGATCCGGCCCGACAGGCGATAGAGCTCGACCAGCTTGCCGACGTCTTCCTGGATTCTGGCGCGCGTATAGATACCGCGCGGCTGGATGGTGACCTCGTCGCGCAACTTCTTTTCAGCGAAGGCGCTGTTTCCCTCGAACACCACCTGGTTGATGATCGGGTTTTCGACGATCTCGACCACCAGATCGCCGTTCTGGGCCACGCCGAGCTGAACGTCGGCGAACAGGCCTGTGCGGTTCAGTGTCCGGACGGCGACGTCCAGCATCACCGGATCGACGGCATCACCGGGCTGGATCGGCAGATAGGACAGGACGGTCGACTGATCGATACGCTGGTTGCCGCGCACGATGATGCGGTTGATCACCGCCCGCTCTTCCGGGGCGGGGGCTCCGGCAGCCGGGGCAACCTCGGGCTCGGTCTGGGCCAGCGCAGGCCCGCCAAGGCCCGCCGCCACGGCCAGGGCGGCCAGGCTGGGAGCCCAGCGTCGAGAGCTCAGAACACGAGCACCCAGGCGGGAAACGAGGTTTGCATCTTTTCGGATCATACGGGAAACCATCGGGGGCTGGCGTTGGCTCATGAGGCGAGCCCGCCGAGGAATTTGAACAGGCTCAGCTTTTGCAAGTCGTTCCACGTTGCGAACAACATCAAACCTACCAGCAAAGCAAGGCCGACTCGGTACCCGACCTCCTGAACGTTGGCGGGGACTGGCCTGCGGGCAACAGCTTCATAGCCGTAAAACAGCAGGTGGCCACCATCGAGCACGGGGATCGGCAACAGATTTAGAAAGCCAATTCCGATCGAAACTATGGCGGCGAACTGAATGAGCATCAGACTGACGTTGGCCAGCTGCAATCCGCGGTCGGTCGTGGCCGCCGCCGCACGTTTGGTGACGCCTCCGGCCGCCTTGGCGATGCCGAGTGGTCCGCTCAGCAGATCGCCGGACTCCTTGCCGGTAACGATTCGTCCCAGATAGGTCAGGGTCGTACCCAGGATGTCACCGGTCTGCATAACCGCCTGACCCAGCGCCTTATGGGGCGGATAGTGGATATAGGCGACCTCGCCCGGCCGAGGGTTCCAGCCCAGCCCCAGATAGCCGACACGCACCGGGCCCGAGATCGGATCGTCACGAACAGTGCGCACCGGGGTCGCGGTCAGAGTGATTTCATGCCCGTTGCGCAGGACCACGAAGTCCAGTGGAGAGCCAGAGCTGAGAGCCACGAACTGACCGACGTCGCGGAAGTCGCTGATCTCTCGACCCCCGACCTTGATCACCCGGTCATCAACCTGGAACCCGGCCCGGGATGCCGCGCTGTCGGGAAAAACCTCGGCGACGCGGGCGGGAACGACGCTGACTCCCAGGGCGCTGAACAGGACGGTGAAGATGGTGATCGCCAGCACGAAATTGGCAAACGGTCCCGCCGCGGTGATCAGGGCGCGCTGCCAAATCGGCTTGAAATAGAAATAGGCCTTTTCGGCCCCGGCTCCCTGTTCGGCCACGATCTCCTGGCGCAGGTCGTCAAGACCAGCCTGGTCCGGCACTGCGGAACTGTCGAGGTCACCCGAGAATTTCACGTAACCGCCCAGCGGCAGCCAGCCCAGACGCCATTCGATCCCGTGCCGGTCCGTCCGGCTGAGCACGGCGCGGCCGAACCCGATCGAGAACCGGTCGACCTTCACCTTGAAGGCCCGGGCCACCAGAAAATGGCCGAGCTCGTGGATGGTGACGACGATCGTCAGCACCAGCAGAAACGGCACGACATAGATCAGCACCTGACCCAGCACATTCAGCATCGCAATGGTGTCTCCCGTTCCGTAGCCGCAGTCTGAGGATCAGGCCGCCCTGGCGAGCCTGCCGATGATAGTCTCCGCGACCCGCCGCGCCTCGGCATCCACGGCCAGGGCCGCGTCGCAGGCATTGTCGGATCCGGAACCCACCCCCGAGTTCGTCACGCCATCAAGGGTGTCGGCGATGACTGCGGCAATATTGAGAAAGGCCAGACGTCGGTCAAGAAAGGCCATGGCCGCGACCTCGTTGGCGGCGTTGAAAATCGTCGGCGCACCATCCCCGGCCTGCAGCGCCTGCCGGGCCAGATCCAGGGCCGGAAAACGCACCGGATCGGGGGCCTCGAAGGTCAGACGTCCCAGGGCCGCGAGATCCAGTCGCGGGGCCGGCCAGGCCAGCCGGTCAGGCCAGGCCAGGGCGCAGGCGATCGGTGTCTTCATCTCCGGCGGACCCAGCTGCGCCAGGGTCGAGCCGTCGATATATTCGACCAGGCTGTGAACGATCGATTCCGGGTGAACGACCACATCGATGCGATCGGACGGCATGTCGAACAGATAGGCCGCCTCGATGACCTCCAGCCCCTTGTTGGCCATGGTCGCGCTGTCGACCGAAATCTTGGAGCCCATGCTCCAGTTCGGGTGGGCGATGGCCTGCTCGGGCGTGATTCTGGCCATCTGCGCCCGGGTCAGAGTGCGGAACGGGCCCCCGGATGCTGTCAGGATCAGCCGGGCCACGCGCTCGGGGGCCCCGGCCGGAAATACCTGGAAGATGGCGGAATGTTCCGAATCCACCGGAATCAACTGCCCGCCGGAACGCCGAACACGCTCGATCAGGGCCGAACCACAGCAGACCAGACTCTCCTTGTTGGCCAGGGCCAGGGTCGCTCCGGTACCCGCCGCCGCCCAGGCCGAGCGCAGCCCGGCCGCACCGACGATCGAGGCCATGACCCAGTCGACCGGCCGCTGCGCCGCCTCGACCACTGCCGCATCGCCCGCCGCAGTGGCGATGCCGGTGCCCGCCAGGGCGTCGTTCAGATCTGCCAGGCGTTCGGGATAGGCTGTGATCGCCAGGGCCGGACGCCAGCGTCGGGCCTGTTCCGCCAAACGCCCGATATTGGCTCCACCGGTCAGCACCTCGACCTCGAAGCGTCCGCTCCCGGTGGTCTCGGCCGCGTCCATCAACGCGAGCGTCGAGGTACCGACCGACCCCGTCGACCCCAGGATACTGACACGCCGGCGGATCATCCCGCCCGCTCCAGCAAGATCACGATCAGTCGGCCCGCGGCGATCACCACCACGGCGAACATCAGCCCGTCGACCCGATCCAGCAGCCCGCCGTGTCCGGGGATCAATGTCCCGGCGTCCTTGACCCCGAACCGCCGCTTCAACGCCGATTCCCACAGGTCGCCCGCCATGGTGGCCAGGGCCGCGGCCAGGCCGAGCACGCCGCCCCAGAAGGCGGTCAATATCCCCATATCGAGCCATGCCGCCATCACGGCACCGGCGATCGTGCCGGCCATCAGGCCGCCGACAAACCCGGACCAGGTCTTGTTGGGTGAAAATCTCGGCCACAGCTTGGGTCCGCCGATCAGACTGCCGACGAAATAGGCCATGATGTCGGACGACCAGGCCACAGCGAAGACCAGCACGGTCCAGTACAGTCCCACGGTCGGACCCAGATCCCGCAACCAGATCAGCAGCACGATGGGCCAGCCCAGGTAGAGAACCCCATAGGCGGCGTCCAGCGCCTCCTCGCCTCGGCTGCGCGCGAACAGGGCCGCCGCGAACGAGCCGAACACCAGCATCAGCAGGGCCAGGGACAGCTGTCCGGCAAAGGCGGTGACGGCGGCGGCCACGAGGCCGAAGGCGACGGCTCCGGCCATCACCCGCCAGGTCCGGGCCGCGCTCATCGCCGCCCATTCGACGGCCAGCAGACCGGAGGCCAGCAACATCAGGCCCAGAAACCAGATTCCGCCGGCCCAGGTCGCGAGCACGGCCGCGGGCCCCAGAACAAAGGCCGAGGCGGCCCTGATACCGATGTCACCGACCTTGACTGCCATCAGCCGACCACCCGAGCCGTTGCACTCTCCACCCCGCCGAACCGGCGGTCGCGATTGCGATACTGGGTCACGACATCCGCCAGTGCCTCGGGACCATAGTCCGGCCAGAGCACGTTCTGATAGATCAGCTCGGCATAGGCCGCCTCCCACAGCAGGAAATTGGACAGGCGTTGCTCGCCGGAGGTGCGGACGATGACATCGACCGGCGGCGCACCGACGGTCGACAGGCCCGCCCCCAGGATGTCCTCGGTCAGGGCCTCGCCGGTCTCGCCGGCAAGGACGCGATCCAGATGTTTCCGGGCCGCATCGACGATGTCGGCACGACCGCCATAGTTGAAGGCGACCTGCAGCAGGAAACGGTCATTATGGGCTGTCGTCTGCTCGGCGCGCTCGACGATCGCGGCGATATCGTCCGGCAGACCGGTACGGCGACCCAGCACCCGCAGGCGAACCCCCGCCCGCTCGAGCCGCTTCAGGTCATTGGCCACATAGGTGCGCACCAGCCCCATCAGGTCCGAGACTTCCTCGGCCGGGCGGCTCCAGTTCTCGGTCGAGAAGCCGAACACGGTCAGACACTCGATACCGAAGTCGGGGGCCGCCTGGATGGTTCGCTTGAGCGCCCTGACGCCTTCCCGGTGTCCCATGGTGCGGGGCAGACCGCGCTGTTGGGCCCAACGACCGTTTCCATCCATGATCAGGGCGACATGCCGCGGCCCGCCCGGGATCGACCCGTCGGCAACACGCGGCATGGTCGTCGGTTCGACCGTCATGGCGGATGATTGTTCCAATCTGTCGTGCGCCGTCAGACCTGCATGATCTCGACTTCCTTGACCCTCAAGGCTTCATCGATCCGCTTGATGGCGGCGTCCGTGTCCTTCTGGACCTCTGTTTCCAGTCTTTTCTGATCGTCCTGGCTGATCTCACCGGCCTTTTCGGCCTTCTTGAGGTCATCGTTGGCATCGCGTCGCACATTGCGCACGGAAATCTTCTGCTGTTCGGAATATTTCCCGGCCAGTTTCGCCAGTTCCTTGCGGCGCTCCTCGGTCAGGGGCGGCACCGGAATGCGCAGGGTCTGGCCGTCCACGATCGGGTTCAGGCCCAGGCTGGCCGACCGGATGGCCTTCTCGACCGCTGCCACCATGGTCTTGTCCCAGACATTGACCGAAATCATGCGCGGCTCGGGCACGCTGATCGCTGCCACGGCGTTCAGCGGCGAGGTCGAGCCGTAGGCCTGCACCTGCACCGGATCCAGCAGGCCGACGTTGGCGCGGCCGGTGCGCAGGCCCGCAAACTCTTCCTTCAGGGCCACGACGGCCTTCTCCATACGGTCGCGGTAGGTCTTGAGGTCGGGTTGAGCCATGGTGGTTTCTCCGGAATGTCGTGAGCCAGCCGGTCAGGCGGCGGTTTTGTCGTCGCTGATAACGGTGAAGACGCCCTTGCCGTTCAGTGTCTTGTGAAGCGACCCTTCGGTGCGGATCGAAAACACCACGATCGGGATACCGCTTTCGCGCATCAGGGCGATGGCGGCGGCGTCCATGACCCGCAGGTTCTGCGACAGCACGTCCTGATAGGTCAGGCGGTCATAGCGGGTCGCCGACTTGTCCTTCTTGGGATCCGCCGAATAGACGCCGTCGACGCTGGTGCCTTTCAGCAGGGCGTCGCAGCCCATTTCCGCGGCCCGCAGGGCGGCGGCGGTATCGGTGGTGAAATAGGGGTTGCCGGTGCCCGCGGCGAAGATCACCACCCGCCCCTTCTCGAGGTGCCGTACTGCGCGGCGACGGATGTAGGGCTCGGCAATGGCTGCCATCGGGATGGCGCTCTGCACCCGGGTGTCGACGCCGATCTTTTCCAGCGCGTTCTGCATGGCCAGGGCGTTCATCACCGTCGCCAGCATGCCCATATAGTCGGCGCTGGCGCGCTCCATGCCCTTGGCTGCCGTCGACAGGCCCCGGAAGATATTACCGCCGCCGATGACGAGCGCGATCTGGGTCCCGTCCTTGACCGCCTTGGCAATCGACTGGGCCACCAGATCGACCGTATTCATGTCGATACCATAGCCCTGCTCGCCCATCAGCACCTCGCCGGACACCTTCAGCAGCACCTTCTTGTATTTCGGCGGAGAGCTGGCTGCGGGCATGGCGGAACTTTCAGCGGGCTGGGCGTTCAGGGATTCGACGCATCATAGACGAAGGGCGCGCCGGCCTTCAAAGCCGAACGCGCCCGGATAGTCACGTCTTTTGGTCTGATTTAGGCCTGACCACCGGTCATCGAGGCCACTTCGGACGCAAAATCGGGTCCTTCGACCTTTTCCACGCCCTCACCCAGGGCCAGGCGGACGAAGCCGGCCAGGTGCAGGCCGGGCGCGCCCAGTTCCTTGCCGGCGTCAGCGACCAGCTGCTCGATGGTCACGTCCGGGTTCATCACGAACGGCTGCTTGGACAGCACCACGTCCTTCTGGAATTTGGCGATCTGACCCGAGACGATCTTGTCGATCATGGCTTCGGGCTTGCCCTCTTCCTTGGCCTTTTCGGTCAGGACAGCGCGTTCCTTCTCGATCGCGGCCGGGTCCAGGTCGTCGGTGTTCAGTGACAGCGGCGCGGTGGCGGCGACGTGCATGGCGATCTTGCGACCCAGTTCACGCAGCTTGTCCTTGTCGCCACCGCCGTGCAGCGCGACCAGCACGCCGATGCGGCCCAGACCCGGGGTCACGGCATTGTGGACGTAGGACGCGACCACACCCTCGTCGACCGACAGGCGGGCGGCGCGGCGCAGCTGCATGTTCTCGCCGATGGTGGCGATCATGCTGGTCACTTCATCCTGGACCGACTTGCCGGCTTCCAGCTCGGCACCGTGCAGGCCTTCCAGCGTGGCGTGCTCAAGGCCCAGCTGGGCGAATTTCTTGGCCGCGTTCTGGAACAGGTCGTTGCGGGCGACGAAATCGGTTTCCGAGTTGAACTCGATGGCGGCACCGACTTCACCGGCTCCGACCTCCTTGGAGGCCACGGCCACCAGGCCCTCGGCGGCGACGCGGTCGGCCTTCTTGGCGGCCTTGGACAGACCCTTGGCACGCAGCCAGTCGATCGAGGCGGAAATGTCGCCGTCGTTCTCGAGAAGGGCCTTCTTGCAATCCATCATGCCGACGCCGGACTTGGCGCGAAGTTCCATGACGAGGGCGGCGGTGATCTCGGCCATTTTGGGCTCCTGAGTATTTGTATGCGGGAACGGCCGGACCCGTTGAGGCCCGGCCGCATAGTCATTTTGCCGGCGGTAGAATGCGGGGCTGTTTAGGCCTTCGCGTCCTCGGCCTTGGCCGGCTCTTCAGTCGTCTCGGCGGCGGCCGGAGCTTCGGTCGCCTCAGCGTCCACCTTGGCCTTGGTTTTGGCCTTGGCGGGTTTTTCGGCCGCAGCTTTTTCAGCAGCAGGCTTTTCAGCCGCCGGCTTCTCGGCCGCAGGCTTCTTGGCAGCAGGTTTTTCAGTCGCAGGCTTTTCGGCAGCCGGAGCTTCCGCAGCAGCGATCATTTCCTCAGCCACGGCTTCCGTACCGGCCGGAGCGGCGTCAGCGGCGACCGGGGCGGCAGCCTCGGCCAGCATCGGCTCGACCGGCGCTTCCGACGCACCCAGATCCACGCCCTGCTGCGAGGCACCGGCGGCCAGACCGTCGAGGACGGCGTCGGCGATCAGGTCGCAATAGGTCTGGATGGCGCGCGCGGCGTCATCGTTGCCCGGGATCGGATAGGTGATGCCGTCCGGATCGGAGTTGGTGTCGAGGATGGCAATGATCGGGATGTTCAGCTTGCGGGCCTCAAGGATGGCGATCGCCTCCTTGTTGGTGTCGATCACGAACATGATATCCGGCACGGAGCCCATGTCCTTGATGCCGCCGAGGCTCAGCTCGAGCTTGTCGCGCTCGCGCTCGAGGTTCAGCAGTTCCTTCTTGACCCGGCCTTCGCCGCCCGACTCCAGCAGGCCGTCCAGCTCGCGCAGGCGGGCGATCGAGCCCGACACGGTGCGCCAGTTGGTCAGGGTGCCGCCGAGCCAGCGGTTGTTCATATAGTATTGGGCGCAGCGGGTTGCGGCCTCGGCGACCGGGCCGGCGGCCTGGCGCTTGGTGCCGACGAACAGGACGCGACCGCCCTTGGCCGCGACTTCACGCACGGCGACCAGCGCCTGGTGCATCAGCGGCATCGACTGCGACAGATCGATGATGTGGATGTTCGAGCGCGATCCGAAGATGTAGCGCTCCATCTTCGGGTTCCACCGGTGCGTCTGGTGGCCGAAGTGCGCGCCGGCTTCGAGCAGGGTACGCATGGAGAATTCTGGCAGAGCCATGTTTGGAAGTCCTTTTTCCGATCAACCTTGCGCAGGCGGTGAAAGAGCCGGATGGCTCCTCGGAACGGCACGGAACGGGATGTCTCCCCGAACCCCACCACGCCTGCGTGAGAAGTGCCGCGGCTTCTAGTCGGGATCGGCCCGAAAGGCAAGGACCCAAGGCTGGAACCGGGTCAGCGTCAGGCGTCTTCCAGCATCAACACGCCCGGGGCCGACTTCAGCGCCCCGCGCAGGGCCCCGTCGAGCCGGTAGCGACCGGGCAGCTTGAGCTCGACCTCACGCCGCCCCTCCAGCGAGGCGACCAGCGAAACCTCGCCCCCCTTCCCGGACGCCCTGGCCCGGTCCAGCCGCGCCTTCAGCGCCACCGGGTCCGCGCCCCGGGCCGAGACATGGATGCGCAGGCCGATACTGGTGTCGTCCAGCAGGGTGTCGAGCCGTGACGCGTCGTCGCCGAAGAAGCGCACTTCGCCGTCGGCGCTCTTGGCCCGCACCCGCACCAGCACCGAGGCCCCGACCTCCAGCACCTCGCGACAGCGCCGCAACTGCTCCGGCGGGAACAGACATTCGAATTCGCCGGTCGGGTCCGAAAAGGTGACGAAGGCGAATTTCTCACCCGAGCGCTGGCTGGCCCGTTCCTGACGGCGACGCACGACCCCGGCCATCATGAAGGCCTCATGGCCGCTCTCGGCCAGCTGCGCCGCCTCGGCCACGAAGGTGACCCGCTTGCGCTTCAGCGCCGGGGTCATGTCCTCCAGCGGGTGGCCGGACAGATAGAAGCCGACCGCCGACAATTCGTGATCCAGTTTCTCGGGACCGACCCACGGCTCACGGGTCTTCAGCCGCGGCCGCCCGGCCCCGACCTGGTCACCGCCGAACAGATTGACCTGGGCCGAGGCCCGCTCGGCCGCCACGCTCTGGCAATAGGCCATCAGCACATCGGCCTGTTCGAACAGCTGGCCGCGGTTGGGGTGGATACTGTCGAAGGCCCCGGCCTTGGCCAGTCCCTCCAGCGCCCGCTTGTTGACCGCGCGCGGATCGACCCGCTCCAGGAAGTCAAAGATATCGGCGAACCGCCCGCCCGTCTCGCGCTCCTCGACCACATGGCGCATGGCCTCGAGCCCGACATTGCGAATGGCCCCCAGCGCATAGAGAACCGCGCCGGTACCGTCCTCGTAGGCCACGTCGAAATCGGCCGAGGAGGCGTTGACGTCAGGAGCCCGCACCGGCACCTCGAATTTGCGCGCGTCCTGATAGAACACCGCCAGCTTGTCGGTGTTCGACAGGTCCAGGCTCATCGAGGCGGCGAAGAATTCGACCGGGTGGTTCGCCTTCAACCAGCCGGTTTGATAGCTGATCATCGCATAGGCGGCGGCGTGCGACTTGTTGAAGCCGTAGCCGGCGAATTTGGCCACCAGTTCGAAGATGAAGTCGGCCTGGGCCTCGGGGACGTCCTTCTCGGCCGCGCCCTTGAGGAAGCGGGCCTTCTGGAAGTCCATCTCCTCCTTTTTCTTCTTGCCCATGGCCCGGCGCAGCAGGTCGGCCTCGCCGAGGCTGTAGCCGGCCAGGATCTGGGCGATCTGCATCACCTGTTCCTGGTAGATGATGACGCCGTAGGTCTCCTTCAGCACGCCGGCCAGTGACGGGTGCAGGGTGTCGACCTCGGCGCGGCCGAATTTGCGGTCGATATAGACGTCGATGTTCTCCATCGGCCCGGGCCGGTAGAGCGAGATCAGGGCGGTGATCTCCTCGATCGCGCCACAGCGCATCTTGCGCAGGGTGTCGCGCATGCCCTGCGATTCCAGCTGGAACACCCCGACCGTCTGCCCCGAGGCCATCAGCTCATAGGTGCGGGCGTCGTCCAGCGGCAGCAGGTTGAAGTCCTGATCGGCCCCGCGCCGCTTCAGATAGCCCGACGCCCGGTCCAGCACCGTCAGCGTCTTCAGACCGAGGAAGTCGAATTTCACCAGCCCGGCGGCCTCGACCCATTTCATGTTGAACTGGGTGGCCGGGATGTCCGAGCGCGGGTCCTGGTACAGCGGCGTCAGCTCGACCAGCGGCCGGTCGCCGATGACAATGCCGGCGGCGTGGGTCGAGGCATTGCGGTACAGCCCCTCCAGCTCCAGCGCCGTCTCCAGCAGGGTGGCCACGGCCTTGTCGTCGTCGCGCGCCTCGCGCAGGCGCGGCTCCAGCGCGATGGCCTGGGCCAGGGTCACCGGATTGGCCGGATTGGCCGGGATCATCTTGGCCAGACGGTCGACCTGGCCCAGCGGCATCTGCAGCACCCGGCCAGTGTCACGCAGCACCGCCCGCGCCTGCAGGGTACCGAAGGTGATGATCTGGGCCACCCGGTCACGGCCATAGCGCTGCTGGACGTAGTCGATCACCTCCTCGCGCCGCTCCTGGCAGAAGTCGATGTCGAAGTCGGGCATGGAGACCCGCTCGGGATTGAGGAAGCGCTCGAACAGCAGGCCGAACCGCAGCGGGTCCAGATCGGTGATGGTCAGCACCCAGGCGACCAGCGACCCGGCCCCGGAGCCCCGCCCCGGCCCCACCGGAATGCCGTGCGACTTGGCCCATTTGATGAAGTCTGACACGATCAGGAAATAGCCGGGGAAGCCCATCTGCTGGATGATGGACACCTCCCACTCCAGCCGGGTCCAGTAGTCCTCTTCCGGGAAGGCCGGGGTCACGGTCTTCAGCCGCGCCTTCAGTCCCTCACGCGCCTGCCAGGCCAGTTCGTCGGCCTCGGAACGGCCGTCACCGGTGTCGAAACTGGGCAGGATCGGGGCCCGCGTCTGGACCATGAAGGCACAGCGACGGGCGATGTCGATGGTGTTGTCACAGGCCTCGGGCAGGTCGGCGAACAGGGTCCGCATCGCCTCGGCCGTCTTGAACCAGTGTTCGCCGGTGATGCGGCGGCGATCCTCCTGACCGGTGAAGGCCCCGTCGGCGATACACAGCAGGGCGTCGTGCGACTTGGCCTGGGCGGCCCGGGCATAGTGGACGTCATTGGTCGCCACCAGCGGCACATCGACCCCATAGGCCCAGTCGACCAGCCCGCGTTCCGCCGCGCCCTCGCTGGGCAGGCCGTGGCGCTGCAGCTCGACATAGAAACGGTCACCGAAGACCGCCTGCATCTCGGCCAGGGCCGCCCCGGCCTCGGCCGCCTTGCCCTGCACGAACAACGGGTCGACCGGTCCGTCCGGTCCGCCGGACAGCAGCAGCAGTCCCTCGGCCTTCTCCACCACCATCGTCCAGGGCACGCCCGGCTCGGGCAGTTCAGCCGACTCGAGAAACGCCGCCGACGACAGGGCGCACAGGTTCAGCCAGCCCTGTTCGTTCTGGCAGATCAGCACCACGGTCGGGGTCTTGGCCCAGCGGTCGGCGATCTTGCCGCCGAGACCCAGCACCGGCAGGGCGCAGGCGATTAGCGGCTGCACCCCGGCGTCACGCGCCGCCTGACTGAATTCCAGCGCCCCGAACAGATTGGCCCGGTCGGCCACGGCCACCGCCGGCATGCCGTTATCGGCCGCCATCCGCCCGACCTTGCCCGCCTTGATCGCGCCTTCCAGCAGCGAATAGGCCGACCGCACGCGCAGATGCACGAAACCGTCGGCGCTCAGCGGAGCTTCGGGGGATACCGGGTCGGCCAAATCAAACTCCGCTCATCCCCGCGACGACGGGGACACCATGGCTTGGCCGCAAACGCGACCGCCACCGACTATGCAGGGATTCTGGCCGTCACCCGCGCCTTCGTGGCGAATTCCGGCCCCCGCCTGTGCAGGAACCGGCGATCCGGCGCTCAGGCGACCAGCAGCGCCGCATGCCAGACCATCCAGACAAAGCCGCCGCATGATGCAAGCGACAGCATATCCCGAACCCAACGCGCCATGACCTTATCCCCATCTAGCTTGTTCCGGGTATGTTCTATGTTGCTGTTTTGTTCCCGTCAAGCCACGGCATATCCGCATTTGACAAACTACGGTGTTTTGTCCGGCATCAATCGCGAGAGGACAAATCCTAGAGCCAAACCCAGCGCGAATATCGGCCAGCCTGCAGCCGTCCAGAACGCGTAATTGATCAACGCAAAGTCTCGACTGGGCACAATGATGAGGTGGACTACAAACACCACAACGACGCCTACGACATAGATCAGGGCGAAGGCCGTCACTTTAGGAGGACTTGCCATAGTCGGGTTCCGGCGTAATCGCCGCCTTAAGCACCCTGTTCTCGTACACGGCTTCGTTCTCCTCAGACGCTGATGCAAGGGGTAGGTCGGGGAACCTATCAGGCTGGGGGCTGGGTCGCCCCAGCATCCGGCTTTTCCTTCAAGACATAGTGAGACTTGTAGTCGCGAGCGTATTTGCCCGTCACAAATTCCAGGACGCCCTTACGGACCAATCGCTCTAAGTCTTTTTTGGAGGTCGCCCACGTCCGGCCCGTAATGCGGGACGCATCAGAAACGTGGATGCTGCGGTTTCTGTAGGCGTGAGCCACCAGAGCGATCTCGTGCTCTTGAAGAGTCTTCCAGACCTCCACGCCGAAAAACAGCGCAACATCACGGTCTGAGGCCCGCTTCCTAGTTATATGATCATTGAAGAGCGTGACTCGAACAACTACTCCATGCAGCGCCTCCTGTCGGAACTGCGGCTCCGGCAAGCTGTATTTCTCCATGCTCTCTTTGATCCGGCGTGTTCCCTCTCGTGCCATCTGGACGTAGCCGAGGTACCGCATCGCATCCATAAAGTGGTGATTTCTGGCAGCACGAGTCTGGTACAAGTTCCGCTCGTTCACCGGAGGAACGAAGCCGCCGGGGCTCTCAATTTCCATGCGATTTGCAAAGAGCTTCACCGTAATCTCGGTTCCGGAAAAGCTATAGGATCGGTGCACACAGGCGTTGACCAAGGCTTCGAACCAAGCCCAGCGGGGATACTCTGGCGTCGTTTCGAACTTTCCGTCCTTGTTCAGCCAAGTCACGTCATAGACCAGCTCATCAAGTTCTTGGGCGGCAGCCTTGATTACAGCGACGACATTGCCCTCGAAAAACCTATCACGAAGGGGCGCATACTCGTTGCCTGTGCCCTCGGTCTCGTTGGCGAAACGCTGGACCCTGACCCTGCATCCAGGAATACTTTTTCGTGGTTGTTTTGCCGCAAGAAGCACAAGCGCGTTGGTCGGGACAACCTTGCCGTCGACCTCCGCCAGTAAGAAGCGGTCCTTGAGGATTTCCTCGTTCCCCCAATCCTCGCGGCGCTCACGATTGCGGAAACCATCACAGAAATCTTGAATGAGCGAAGCGTCGAACTCATCGGGGTAGAGATAGGGTGCCGAGCCTAGTTCGAATGTCAGCTCCTGCCGCGTCGAACGAAAGTCTTGTTTCTCCTCGTCGCTCATTTTGTGGATCGAGTCACCGTACCGGATCCATGCTTCTTGTTTGTTCGTCTCGACCAGTCGGCCAATGTACGGGATGTACACTGCGATGCAGAAGTCGCGCCTATCGTCGACGGTGACCTCGATTCGACGGAACTGCGGTCGAGCTTCTGGGCACAACGAAGTGTGGCACGACTCAATACGATTTTGCTGGTCGGAGGACAGGGTGGAACATCCGGTGGGCGCGCCGTTACTATCCGCACCAAACAGAAGAACTCCGCCGTCCGGGGTATTCGAAAAAGCGCTAAGATACTTCGCCATATCACTGAAATCGATACGGCTTCCGCCCTTGTAATCGATGCGCCGGCTTTCCGCGAAGTGCTGCATCATATGGGCGGTTAAGCGCACCCAAATCTCCCGCGGCGTCCAAAGGGCTGGCACGTCGCTGACCGAAAACGGCCCTTCAAATGGTAGTTCGAACTGGGTCATTGGCACAATATGTGGTGTGTCGACGATGGCGTCGACCACCATATCTTACCCCACTCCGATCCGATAGTTCAGGTGCGCCGGCGGGCTCCACGCCTTGCCATTCCAGATCCACCCAAGTGCCATCGGAATGTCCGCCCCCGGTCCCGCGAATGCTGTATCCTGGCGACTGACGTCCCTCCCCCGCCGTTCCGGCGGGCGGCGTCTGGAGAGCGGTCATGGCCAAGGGTCAAGTGCGCAGCAACAAGGAAACCCGCAAACCCAAGGCGGAGAAGCCCAAGCCGGCCGTCGCCGCCGGGGCCTCGCCCTTCACCACCCCGCCCGGCAAGAAATAGGCGCGCCCAGGCTCCAGCCGCACCGACGGCCAGCCATCGGATGGGACTCCGGCACCGTCTTAGGAATTTATTCCGCTTGTGGTCTTGTTTCGGCTCCCGCCGGTCCCATGTCAGGGCGACGGGGGTCGACTGACCTCGTGTCGGTCTTTGACAATTGAACGACGGACGTGGCGACATCAGCGGCGTTTTGGCGGGTCAATTTCCGATAATCTGGCAGGGTTTTCAGGAATCCGACCGGCGACAGTTCCGTAAAGGTCGGATTCCAGAGACGTTTCTGTGTTGGCAGGGTGGCAGGGTTGGCACCCCGAATTTCCAGCCCGGACCGGGGGTAACGCGCCTGACGGGTGCCTATTGCCCCCGGCCCTCGGGCTGGCCATCGCACTCAGCGGCGGCTTGGGCATCCCCGGCTGCCTGATACAGGTCGCGCGCCGCGTTCCAGCGGTCGGCGGCCTCGGGACTGCGGCGCAACTCATCCAGCGCCAGCGCCGCCAGTTTCAGCACCATGGCCAGATCCAGCGGGTCGCTGTCGCCATGGGCCCGGTACAGGGCGGCGGCCTGGTCGGCATGGGCCAGGGCGGCCTCGGGTCGGCGCGCGCCCAGATCGATCTCGGCCAGATGGCGCAGGCCCAGGACCTGCAGCGAAGGCGCGCCCGACTCACGGCTCAGGGCCGTGGCCCTGGCAAAGGCGTTGCGGGCGTCCATCATCCGGCCGTCGGCCCGGGCCTGTCGCCCCGCCTCCAGCTGACTCTCGATCGCCTCGGTCATGTCAGGTCCTGCTGCCGGGACACCCCGGCGTGCGGCGGCTTAATAGGCGTGGCTCTCGGCCGGGCGCTCTTCAAGATGGCCGTCCTTCAGGGCGAAGACCCGGTCCATATGGCCGGCCAGCTCCATGTTGTGGGTGGCGATCAGGGCCGCGACCCCGGTCTCGCGCACCATCACCCGCAGCGCCTCGAACACCGCCTGGCTGGTGGTCGGGTCGAGATTGCCGGTCGGTTCGTCGGCCAGCAGCAGGCGCGGCCGGTTGGCCAGGGCCCGGGCCAGGGCCACGCGTTGCTGTTCACCGCCCGACATCTGGCCCGGCTGATGCGTGATGCGTTCGGCCAGACCCAGGTCCCCGAGGGCATTTTCAGCCAGACGTCGCGCCTCCGACAGCGAATAGCCGGCGATCCGCATCGGCAGGGCGACGTTGTCGCGGGCGTCGAACTCGGCCAGCAGATGGTGGAATTGATAGACGAAGCCGATGCGCGACAGGCGCAGCCGCGTCCGGGCCCGTTCGTCCAGACCACCGACGTCCTCGCCGTCGATCAGGATATGGCCACCGGTCGGCCGCTCCAGCAGACCCGCCGCGTGCAGCAGGCTGGACTTGCCCGAGCCCGACGGCCCGATCAGGCCGACGATCTCGCCCGGCATGACATCGACATTGACCCCCTTCAGCACGGTCAGGCCGCCGCCGGCGGTGTCATAGGTGCGGGTCATGTCGCGGATCGACAGCACGGGGGTCCCGGCCACGGCCGGCGCGACCGCGGTCTTCTTGCGCGGACTATTCAAAACGCAGGGCCTCCACGGGGTCGAGCTTGGCCGCCTGCCAGGACGGCAACAGCGAGGCGACACAGGACATGAACAGGGACCAGATCGCGACCCAGAAGACGTCGACCGGATCGACCAGCGCCGGGATGGCGTCCAGCATATAGACCTCCTGGTTGAACAGCTGCACACCCAGCAGGGCTTCGAGGAAATGCTGGATCGCGCCGATGTTCAGACAGAAGACCAGACCGAAAAACAGGCCGGTCGCGGTCCCGGCGATGCCGATAGCGGCCCCGGCCACGAAGAAGACCCGCAGCATCGAGGCCTGACTGGCCCCGACCGTGCGCAGGATGGCGATGTCACGCGTCTTGTTCTTCACCAGCATGACGATGCCGGAAATGATGTTCAGGGCGGCGATGGCGACCACCAGCCCCAGAATGATGCTCATCGCCACGCGCTCGACCTTCAGCGCGCCCCAGAAGGCGGCCAGACGGTCACGCCAGTCAGTGACGATCGCGCCGGGCCCGGCCGCCTGCCGCACAGGCTCGAGGTAGTTTGCGACATTGTCGGGCTCGTCGACCTTCATCTCGATCACGTCCCAGAGGCCTTCCTTGCCGAAGAACAGCTGTGCCTGTTCCAGCGGCATGAACACGAACAGCCGGTCGAAATCGGCGGTGCCCGAACTGAACACGCCCCCGACCGTATAGGTCTTCTCGAGACCGCCCAGATTGCCGAAGGCCGAACCGGCGCCGTCAGGTGAATACAGGGTCACCGGATCGCCGACGCCGATGCCCAGCGATTCCGCCAGCGACTTGCCGATCAGCACCTTGTCGCCGCCCCAGTCGCCCTGACCAAAACTGGCCCGGGCCTCCGGGGTCAGGCTCTGGAACACATAGGCCATGGACCCGAGGTCCCCGGCCCGCACACCGCGCACCATGGCTCCGGTGGTCTGACCCGCCGCACGCAGCAGACTCTGCGACTCGATCAACGGCGTCACGCTGACCACGCCCGGCTGGGCCTTCAGCCGCGCCACGGCGGCGTCCCGATCCGGTGAGGCCAGCACCTGACCCTGAACATACATATGGCCGTTGAACGACAGCATCCGGCTCAGCAGTTCGCTGCGGAACCCGGCCATGATGCTCATGACGATGATCAGCGCCATGACCGCCAGGCTGATGGCGACGAAACTGATGATGGCGATCAGGGCGATCCCGCCCTCCTTGCGCCGGGCGCGCAGATAGCGGAGCGCCAGCCCGATCTCCCATGAAGAGAAGGCCCCGGCGGGTTTCGATGGCCGCGCGGCCGGGATCGTATCCGTCATCAGCCGATCAGCTCCATCGCTCGCGACAGCGGCAGGGTTATCTTCTCGCCGGTGTCACGGCGCTTCAGCTCGACCATGCCCTCGGCCACACCCTTGGGTCCGATGGTCAGCTGCCACGGTATGCCGATCAGGTCGGCGGTGGCGAATTTGCCGCCCGGGCGTTCGTCGGTGTCGTCGTACAATACGTCACGACCGGCAGCCTCGAGCTGGGCCACGGCCTCCTCGCAGGCGGCGGATACCGCAGCGTCGCTGACGCGCAGATTGATCACCATCACGTCGAACGGGGCCACGGCGTCGGGCCAGATGATGCCCGCGGCGTCGTGGCTGGCCTCGATGATGGCCCCCATCAGACGCGAGACACCGACGCCGTAGCTGCCCATGTGCACCGGCCGGTCGACGCCGTCCGGCCCCTGCACCGAGGCCTTCATCGGGGCCGAATATTTGGTGCCGAAATAGAAGATGTGGCCCACCTCGATGCCGCGCGCCGTCAGGCGATCCTCTTCCGGCGTCTCGCTCTCGAACCGGGCCGCGTCGTGCATTTCCTCGGTCGCCGCATACAGGGCCGTGCGCTGGTCGACCGCGGCCTGCAGGTCGTCCCAGTCGACGTCGGTCCCGGGCACCGGCATCTCGACCAGTTTGCGGTCGCAAAAGACCTGGCTTTCACCGGTCTCTGCCAGAACGATAAACTCGTGGCTCAGGTCGCCGCCGATCGGACCGGTGTCGGCGCGCATCGGCACCGCCTGCAGACCCAGCCGGGCGAAGGTGTTCAGATAGGCCACGAACATGCGGTTGTAGGCCTTGCGCGACGCGGCCTCGTCGATGTCGAAGGAATAGGCGTCCTTCATCAGGAACTCACGGCCGCGCATCACGCCGAAGCGCGGCCGGCGCTCGTCGCGGAATTTCCACTGGATGTGAAACAGGTTCAGCGGCAGCGACTTGTAGGATTTGACGTAGGCCCGGAAGATGTCGGTGACCATCTCCTCATTGGTGGGGCCGTACAGCAGTTCGCGCTCGTGCCGGTCGGTGATGCGCAGCATCTCCGGGCCGTAGGCGTCATAGCGCCCGCTCTCGCGCCACAGATCGGCCAGCTGCAGCGTCGGCATCAGCAGCTCGACCGCCCCGGCCCGCTCCTGTTCCTCGCGCACGATCTGTTCGATCTTCTTCAGCACCCGCAGGCCCAGCGGCAACCAGGCATAGATGCCCGCCGCCTCCTGCCGCACCAGACCGGCCCGCAGCATCAGCTGGTGCGAGATGATCTGCGCCTCGGACGGCGTATCTTTGAGCGTGGGCAGAAAATAGCGCGACAGGCGCATGGGCAATAATCCGGCAATGGGTCAGTTGCCTTGTGCTTTAGCCGGGTCCGCAGGGCAAAAGCTAGGCGCGCTTCACCCGGCCGGCGGCGCAAGATCGGGCAACGGCATCCAGCCGACCCAGACCAGCCCGATGATCACGGCCCAGACGAGCAGCGAAACCCAGGTCGTGGTCAGGAATTTTCGCTTCAGATTCGGCGTGTCCGGCGCGCCCCACTGGGCTCCGTCGGTCGGCGGCGTATGGACTTCGCGCGAGGTCCCCAGCGGCAGGATAGCGAACAGCACCACCCACCACACCACCAGAAAGATCGCCAACATGGTCACCGGGCCTATGGGCATCAGTGTGTTTCCTTCACAGGTTCCATCAGCTCGACCAGCATACCACCCATATCCTTTGGATGGACAAAGATGATCGGTGTGCCGTGCGCCCCGATCCGCGGTTCACCGGTGCCCAGGATGGTCGCCCCCTTTGCCCGCAGGGAGTCGCGGGCGGCGATGATATCCTCGACCTCGAAACAGACGTGATGCTGGCCGCCCTTCGGATTCCGGGCCAGAAAGCCGTGGATCGGCGAGTCCTCACCCAGCGGTTCGATCAGTTCGATCTGGGCATTGGGCAGGTCGACGAAACAGACCTTCACCCCCTGGGCCGGCAGGTCGAACGGTGTGCCGATGGCGGTGACGCCCAGCAGGTCGCGATACAGGGCGACGCTCGTCTCGATCGAGGGGGTGGCGACCCCGACATGATTCAATTTGCCGATCACGACGGCCTCCTCACGGATGGGGCAGACCGACGCCGTAGCGCGCGGCCAGATAGGGCAGGATGGCCTCATCCTGCAGGAAGCGCTGGCCCGTGGTCTCGCTGGTCACGGCCCCCGGCCAGTCGAACGCACCGTCCAGCACCAGCAACGGACAGCTCTGATGCGCCTCGCCGACCAGATCGATGACCGGCGGACGCGGACGTGGATGGTCCAGATACCGGATCTCGAGTTGATCGCGCAGGGCCGGATAGAAGCCCAGCACCCCCTCGACGACCGACCCGGCCGGACAGAACCACGGCCCACCCTGGTCGTCGTGCCAACCCGGATTGATCAGGAACAGCCGGTCGGTCATCTGCCCTCTCCTACAGGCGCAGCACGATGGTCTCGACGATCGGTCGACGATCCCAGATCTGCTGGCTGGCCTTTTTCAATACGCGGGCCACAGCCTGTTCGACAGCGTCGTCATCGTCGCGGGCCTGCGGCTTGAGACCGTTGACCACCTGTTCGACCCGTTCGGCCAGTCCGTCGAGGGCGTCTCCCAGAGGACGTTCGTCACCACTGGGCAGGCCGATGGCCCGCATGTCGATGTCGCTGACGATCTTGCCGCGGCCATCGAGGGCGAACGACACCACCAGAATGCCGTTGGTCGAGGCGTGGCGACGTTCGCGCAGGGCCTCGCCCTGTTCGGTCACCAGCATGCCGCCGTCGACGTACAGACGGCCGGACGGCACCTCGTCAATGATTGACGCGGGCCCGGGAGCCAGCCGCACCATGTCGCCGTTGCGCGGCGTCACCTGCTCCTGGATACCCAGATCGCGGGCCAGGTTGGCGTGCTCCATCAGGTGGCGGCGCATGCCGTGGGTCGGCACCGAAATCTGCGGCCGGGCCCAGGCGTACATCTGCTTCAGCTCGTCGCGGCACGGGTGGCCCGAGACGTGGATGCCGGGGTGATCCTTCTCGGTGTAGAGACGCACGCCCTTGTCGGCGAGCTTGTCCTGCAGCCGCCCGATCGACAGCTCATTGCCGGGGATGACGCGCGACGAGAAGATGCAGTGATCCCCACGCCCCAGCCGGATCACCGGATGGGTGCCCTCGGCCACGCGCGACAGGGCCGCACGACTTTCGCCCTGGCTGCCGGTGCACAGATACAGGATCTCGTCCTCCGGCCAGACGCGGGCTTCCTCGTCGGTCAGGAACGGCTTGATGTCGCTGAGCATGCCGACGTGTTTGGCCGCGGCGGTGATGCGATGCATCGACCGGCCCGCCAGCGACACGCGGCGCCCCGAGGCCTCGGCGGCACGGATGACACTGTCCATGCGCGCGACGTTGGACGCGAAACAACCCACCGCGATCCGGCCCTTGAGCCCGCTGATCAGCTTGGTCATGGCCCGGGCGACCCCGCCCTCGGAACCCGCCACGCCGTCGACGAAGACATTGGTCGAGTCACAGACCATGGCCAGCACGCCCTCGTCACCGAGCGCCGAGATCGCGCCGCCGTCGGTGACTTCGCCGACGACCGGCTCGTCATCGATCTTCCAGTCGCCGGTGTGGAACACCGTGCCCAGCGGCGTCTTGATCGCCAGACCGTTCGGCTCGGCGATCGAATGGGTCATGGTGACCATGGTCACCTGGAACGGACCCAGGTCGACACTGCCACCCAGCGGCACCTCGATCAGCTTGACCTGATCCAGAATGCCCGCCTCGCGCAGCTTGTCGCGGATCAGATAGGCGGTGAACGGCGTCGCATACAGCGGAGCCTTCATCCTGGCCCACAGCCAGCCCAGGGCCCCGATATGGTCCTCATGGGCGTGGGTCAGCACGATGCCGAGGATCTTCTCGCCCTCGAGGAAGGCTGGATCAGGTACGATCACATCGACGCCGGGCGTCGACAGGTCGCCGAAGGTCACGCCGACGTCGACGACCATCCACTGACGGTTCGACTCCGGTCCGTAGCCGTAGAGATTCAGATTCATTCCGATCTCGTTGGACCCGCCCAGCGGCAGGAAAACGAGTTCGTCGTTGGTTTGTTTTTTCATGTGTCCGTCAGATGGGTATTGCGACGCCAGATTTCGAGTAGGCCGCGTATGGTCAGGTCCGGATCGAACCGGTCGATGCTGTCTGTAGCCCCCTCGAACAACGAGGCGACCCCGCCGGTTCCGATGACGGTCATGGGTTTTCCCCATTCCGCCTTGATGCGCGTGACCAGGCCTTCGATCAGGGCGACATAGCCCCAGAAGACGCCGGACTGCATGTTGGAGACCGTATCCTTGCCGATAACACGTTCCGGCCGCTGGATGGCGATGCGCGGCAACATGGCCGCCGCCTCATGCAGGGCCTGGAGCGAGAGATTGATTCCGGGGGCGATTAACCCGCCCTCGAAGGCCCCGTCGGCGGCGACCACATCGAAGGTGGTGGCCGTGCCGCTGTCGATGACGATCAGGTCGCCGGGATAGACCAGATGCGCCCCCAGCGCATTGACCAGTCGATCCGCTCCCGCCTCGCTGGGCTTGGTGATCCGCACCGGAATACCCGGGTCGACATTCTCGCCGATGACCAGCGGTTCGACCGACAGATAGCGTCGGGCCAGATTGCGCAGATTGAAGATCGACTGCGGCACCACGCTCGAGATGATGCAGCCGTCCAGCGCCGACAGCTTCAGCCCGCGCATCGACAACAGCTGGGTCAGCCAGACGGCGTATTCGTCGGCGGTGCGACTGGCCGCGGTGGCCGTACGCCACTGGGCGATCCAGTCCGTGCCGTCATGGACGGCGAACAATGTGTTGGTATTGCCCTGTTCGATCGCCAGCAACATCAGACGGTCTCCCCGAAAAACACATCACCGGCCGAGATCAGACGCAGACTGCCGTCGGCCAGTCTCAGCTTCAGCGCTCCATCGGGAGCCACACCTTCGGCCTCTCCTGTGACCGTCTCATGGCCCAGTCGCGCCACGGCCGGGCCGTTCAGACCCGGGGCCCGGGCGACCCAGGCGTCGAGAACCGGCTGAAAGCCCAGCGTCTCCCAGCGGTCGAGCCAGACAGCGAAGGCCTCGGCCAGCCGCCTTGCTGCGACCTCGATCATCGGCGTGACGATCACGTCGCCGCGCAGATGGTCCACGATGGCCGTGGCCGGCCGCTCGAGACCGGACGGAGCCCGGCACAGATTGACCCCGATCCCGACCGCCAGCCACAGGGTGCCGTTGGCGTGGCCCCCGGACTCGATCAGCACGCCGGACACCTTCTGTCCCGCCAGCAGCACGTCATTGGGCCATTTGATGCTGACCAGCGACGGCGGCGCATAGCTGTCGACCAGATCGGCCACGGCCAGGGCGGCGACGAAGGTCAGCTGCGCCGCCTCGGCCGGCGACTTGCGCATCGTGGTCAACAGGGTGGCCGACAGATTGCCCGACTGGTCGATCCATTCACGACCGCGACGTCCGCGACCGGCGGTCTGGCGGCGCGCCACGATCCACACGGGACCGCTCTCCCCGGCCTCGGCCCGGCGACGCGCCTCGGCATTGGTGGAGTCGGTTTCCTCGAGCAGGCGGACGGGGACGGGCGTCACCGCCCTACCCGGCTCCGAAGCCCGAGGCGGCGGCGCGGGTCAGCGGCTCCAGCCAGGTCAGGCCGATGATCACCAGCGGGAAGGAAAAGGCCGCAGCGGCCCAGCCGATCCATTGGGCCTCGACCGGGGCCTTGTCGGTCGGGGTCTCGTCCAGCGGCGCGTCGAACCACATCAGCTTGATGATGCGCAGATAGTAGAAGGCGGCCACGACCGAGGCGACCAGACCGGCGGCAGCGGCCATCCAGTAGCCGGCCCCGGCGGCCGCGCTGAACACATAGTATTTGGCCCAGAAGCCCGAGAACGGCGGCATGCCCAGCACCGACAGCGACAGCACCGTCAGGGCGATGGCCGTCAACGGCCGGTCGCGCTTCAGGCCGGCCAGATCGGCGATGCGGCGGATCGGCTTGCCGCCCTTCGACAGGCTCAGCAGAATGGCAAAGAAACCCAGCTGGTCGATGACGTACAGGGTCATGAACATCAGCATGGCCTGCTGTCCCGCCTGGGTGCCGGCGGCGATGGCCAGCAGGGCGTAACCGATGTTGGCGATCGAGGAATAGGCCAGCAGACGCTGGAAATCCCTCTGGGCCAGACCGCCGAAGGCCCCGACGGCGAAACTGATCAGCGAGATCAGGATGATCACCTGGGCCCACTGGTCGTGCGCCCCGCCGAACCCTTCCGACAGGGCCCGGGCGATCAGCACCATGGCAGCCATCTTCGGCGCGGTGGCGAACAGGGCCACGGCCGGGGTCGGTGCGCCCTCATAGACGTCCGGCGTCCACATGTGGAACGGCGCAGCCGAGACCTTGAAGGCCAGGCCGCAGATCAGGAAGACCAGACCGAAGATCAGACCGGTGCCGGCCTCGCCCGAGGCGGCGACCACGGCGATGTCCTCGAACCGCATCGAGCCGGTGAAACCGTAGACCAGACTGGCCCCGTACAGCAGCAGGCCCGAGGACAGCGCCCCGAGCACGAAATACTTCAGCCCCGCCTCGGACGCCTTCAGGTCGTCGCGATGGAAGGCGGCCAGCACATACAGGGCCAGCGAATGCAGCTCGATGCCGACATAGAGCGAGATCAGGTCGCCCGAGGACACCATCATGCTCATGCCGACCGAGGCCAGCACGATCAGGACCGGATATTCGAAGCGCGCGATGCGCGTCCGTTCCATCCAGCCGGTGCCGAGGATGATGGCCACCGCGCTCGACAGATAGATGACGACCTTGGCGTAGACCGCCAGCGGATCGGCGACATAGGCCCCGTTGAAGGCCTGACCCAGAGGCCCGGTCGCCGCCACGGCCGAGGCCGCGACCAGCAGGCCGACCGACAGGGTCGACACGAGGCGGATGGATTTCTCGCCGGCGAACGCTCCGAGCAGCAGCAGGACGAGCCCGCCGATGGTCAGCGTCAGCTCCGGGGCGGCCATTTGGAGAGCAGGGATCAGATCAGGCATCAGGGTCTCACCCGCCGATCGCGGCGTGATAGGTGGTCGTCAGGGCCTCGACCGAGGCGGCGGTGTAGTCGAGCACGGCACCCGGATGGACGCCCAGCCAGATGGTACCGACGATCAGCGGCACAAAGATCAGCAGTTCGCGCCGGTCGATGTCGGTGATGGCTTTCAGCGCCGGATTGGTGATCTCGCCGAACATGACATTGCGATACAGGGTCAGGGCGTAGACGGCGGAAAGGATCACGCCGGAGGTGGCGATGAAGGCGATCCAGGTCGAGGCCTGATAGACGCCGGTCAGGGTCAGGATCTCGCCGATGAAGCCCGAGGTACCGGGCAGGCCGACATTGGCCATGGTGAACATCAGGAACACCGCGGCGAACCACGGCATCTTGCTGGTCAGGCCGCCGTAGAAGGCGATTTCGCGCGTGTGCATCCGGTCATAGACGACGCCGACACACAGGAAGAGCGCGGCCGAGATCAGGCCGTGGCTCAGCATCTGGAACACCGCCCCCTGCATGCCCTGATCATTGCCGGCGAAGATGCCCATGGTCACGAAGCCCATGTGGGCCACCGACGAATAGGCGATCAGCTTCTTGATGTCGGTCTGCCGGAAGGCGACCAGCGAGGTGTAGACGATGGCCACCGCCGACAGGGCGAACACCAGCGGCGCGAACATCTGCGAGGCCAGCGGGAACATCGGCACATTGAACAGGATGAAGCCGTACCCCCCCAGCTTCAGCAGGATGCCGGCCAGAATGACCGAACCCGCCGTCGGGGCCTGGACGTGGGCATCCGGCAACCATGTATGGACCGGCCACATCGGCATCTTGACCGCGAACGAGGCGAAGAAGGCCAGCCACAACAATGGCTGCGCCGCCGGGCTGAAGGCGAACTGCTTGAGCTCGGGAATGCTGGTGGTCCCGGCCGTATTGGCCATCCACAGCATGGCCAGCAGCATCAGGACAGATCCGAGCAGCGTGTAGAGGAAGAATTTGTAGGCCGCATAGATGCGGTTCGCCCCGCCCCACACCCCGATGATGATGAACATCGGCACCAGGGTGCCTTCGAAGAAGATGTAGAACAGGAACAGGTCCAGCGCCGTGAACACGCCGATCACCAGCGTCTCCAGCACCAGGAAGGCGATCATATAGTCGACCACGCGGTCGGTGATCGTCTTCCAGCTGGCGATGATGCACAGCGGCATCAGGAAGGCGGTCAGCAGCACGAACAGGATCGAGATACCGTCGACCCCCATGTGATACTGGGCCCCCGCGAACCAGACGTAGCGTTCGATGAACTGATAGGCCGGGCTCGACGCGTCGAACTGCATAACCAGTACGACCGAGACCGCCAGGGTCGCGATCGTCGTTCCGAGGGCGATCCAGCGCGCGGCGGAATCGGCCCCGCCCTTGCCGGCGAGACGAGCCAGAAGGATCAGCGCGGCTCCCACCAGCGGCAGGAAGGTGACGAGGCTCAGAATGTGAGGAATTTCAGCGGGCACTTGGGCTCAGGCTCCCCACGCATAGATGGCGAAGGCGAGGAAACCGGCCACGCCGAGCAGCATCACGAACGCATAGTGATAGACATAGCCGGACTGGATCTTCGACAGTCGTCCGGCGGATTTCAGTGAGGCCCATGCGGCCCCGTTCGGGCCCAGCCCGTCGATCAGCTTCACATCCCCGATCTTCCAGAACAGGTCGCCCAGCGCCCGGGCTCCCTTGACGAAGACGAAGTCGTACAGTTCGTCGAAATACCATTTGTTGTAGAGGAAGGCGTGCACCACGCCGCCACGGTCGGCCATGCGCCGCGCCATGCCTTCCTTGACCACATAGACCCAGAACGCGATCAGCGTCCCCAGCAGGGTGAAGACCAGCGGAGCCAGAACCACCCAGGTCGGCACGCTGTGGCTTTCGTGGATCACGTGATTGGTCGCGCTGTTGAAGACCGCGCCGCGCCAGAATTCGACCTGGCCTTCGCCGACGAAATAGGGCGCGAACACAAAGCCGGCCGCGATCGCGCCGATCGACAGCAGCACCAGCGGCACCAGCATGATCCACGGGCTCTCGTGCGGCTTCAGCGGTCCGTGATGGCCATGGTCGTCTTGCGCGTGGGCGTCGTGACCATGGGCCGCGTCCGCGTCCTTCCACACCGGCCTGTTGTGGAAGGTCATGAAGATCAGACGCCAGGAATAATAGGCGGTCAGACCAGCGGCCAGCACACCGATGAAGAAGGCAAACAGACCGACCGCGCTGTGGCCAGAGGCGGCCGCGGCATAGGCGCTCTCGATGATCGAATCCTTGGAGTAGAAGCCGGCGAAACCACCCACGCCGGGGATGCCCAGGCCGGTGATGGCAATGGTGCCGATGGTCATCACGCCATAGGTGACCGGCAGCAGCTTCATCAGCCCGCCCATCTTCCGCATGTCCTGCTCGTGATGCATGCCGTGGATCACCGAGCCGGCCCCGAGGAACAGCAAGGCCTTGAAGAAGGCGTGGGTGAACAGGTGGAACATCGCGGCCTGATAGGCCCCGACCCCGGCGGCGAAGAACATGTAGCCCAGCTGCGAACAGGTCGAATAGGCGATGACCCGCTTGATGTCGTTCTGGGCCAGACCGACGGTGGCAGCGAACAGGGCCGTGACCGCACCGGTCAGGGCGACGACCATCGAGGCGACCGGCGCGTATTCGTAGATCGGCGACAGCAGGCAGACCATATAGACGCCGGCGGTGACCATGGTCGCGGCGTGGATCAGGGCCGAGACCGGGGTCGGGCCTTCCATCGCGTCGGGCAGCCAGGTGTGCAGGAAGAACTGGGCCGACTTGCCCATGGCCCCGATGAACAGCAGGATTCCCGCCAGGTCGAGCGCCGACCAGGTGTGGCCGAGGAATTCCCAGCCCGTTCCGGCCTTTCCGGCGATCATCGGGAACAGCTCGGCGAACTGGATCGTGCCGAACATCCAGAACACGGTGATGATGCCCAGGGCGAAGCCGAAATCACCGACGCGGTTGACCACGAAGGCCTTGATGGCGGCGGCGCTGGCGGTGGCCTTCTTGTACCAGAATCCGATCAGCAGATACGAGGCCAGACCCACCCCTTCCCACCCGAAGAACAGCTGCATGAAGTCGGCGGCGGTGACCAGCGCCAGCATGGCGAAGGTGAACAGCGACAGATAGGCGAAGAACCGCGGCTTGTCGGGGTCCTCGGCCATATAGCCCCAGGAATACAGGTGCACGAGCGAGGAGACCGAGGTCACCACCACCAGCATGACGGCGGACAGCGCATCGATGCGGATCGACCAGACCGACTGGAAATCCCCGACGTTGATGAAGGGGAACAGCTCCAGCGTGAAGGCCTCAAGCCCGCCCCAGGTGTGGGCCGAGAACACCATCCAGGCCACGACGCACGAGAAGAACAGCAGGCCGGTGGTCACGGTCTGGGACACAAGGTCGCCGAGGCGGCGGCCGAAGAATCCGGTGATGGCTGCGCCCAACAGCGGGGCGAAGACGCCGAGGGTGACGAGAAGCGGAAGGGTCACGGTCGGCTCAACCCTTCATCACGGAGGCGTCGTCCACGGCGATGTCGCCGCGGTTACGGAAGAAGGTCACCAGAATGGCCAGGCCGACGGCGGCCTCGGCCGCAGCGACGGTCAGCACGAACATGGCCATGATCTGCCCGGAGATGTCGTTCAGATAGGCCGAGAAGGCGACGAAATTGATATTCACGGCCAGCAGGATCAGCTCGACCGACATCAGGATGATGATGACGTTCTTGCGGTTCACGAAGATGCCGAACACCCCGATGGTGAACAGCATGGCGGCGACCGCCAGATAGTGCTGCAGCGTCACGTCCATCACAGAAGCTCCTCGGGGGTCACGCCCGCGCCGGTGACGACGCTCTTGACCTCCATGGCGGTTTTACGTTTGCGCCCGACCTGGCTGTGAATGTCCTGTCGGCGCACGCCCGGCTTGTGCCTCAGCGTCAGGACGATGGCCCCGATCATCGCGATCAGCAGCACGATCCCGGCAGCCTGGAAGAAATAGACATAGTCGGTGTAGAGCACCCGGCCGATGGCCTCGACATTCGACAGGTCGGGGGTCGCCGCCGTCGGGGCGGTCGCATCGGCCGCCGCGCCGCGGGTCACGGTGACGATGGCGATCATGATCATCTCGGCCAGCAGCACCCCGGCCACGATCGCGGCCAGCGGCAGATAGCGGGCATAGCCTTCGCGCAGCCGCACGAAATCGACGTCCAGCATCATCACGACGAACAGGAACAACACCGCCACAGCACCGACGTAGACGACGACCAGCAGCATCGCCAGAAACTCGGCCCCCAGCAGCACGAACAGGCCGGCCGAAGAGAAGAAGGCCAGAATCAGCCACAGCACGCTGTGCACCGGATTGCGCGCGGTCACGACCAGCAGGGCCGACGCCACGGCCACGGTGGCCAGAACATAAAACGCTATGCCTTGTAAAAGCATCGAGCGGACGGCTCCCCAGGGCTTTGCCGGCGAGCGAAGCGACGGCGAGCGGATCGATCAGACACTCCCGAAATCCCGTGGCGAATCCCGCCCGGTACGCTTCGGAAAGCGCGCGACTTCTAGACCGGCGCTCGCTCTTTGCAAAGGCCGAATACACGTCCGGATATCGCCAGACGCACCTTGCCGGAACGCATCCGACCCCTCACTTTGTCTTCAAACGGACAGGATCCCCATGACTGAAGAGCGCAATTACCTGCTGGGCACCCACGACACCGAGGTCCAGCGCCTCGGATTGCAACACCGGGTCTGGCGGCCGAAGGTTCTGGACGTGTGGCGGCGAGCCGGAATCACCTCTGGTTCGCGCGTCGTCGATGCCGGGGCCGGACCGGGCTGGGCCAGCCTCGATCTGGCTGAAATCGTTGGGCCGGAAGGCCGCGTCCATGCGCTGGAACGCTCGGCCCGGTTCATCGAGGTGCTGGACGCCCGGGCCACACAGCGCGGTCTGGACAATGTCGAGACCCGGGTCCTCGACCTGGTCACCGAGCCGCTCGGCGTGACCGGAGCCGACGCCTTCTGGCTGCGCTGGGTGCTGGCCTTCGTCAGCGACCCGGCGCTGGTACTGGACAAGCTGGCCGCGACCCTGCGGCCCGGCGGTGTGGCGGTGATCCACGAATATCTGGACTACGACAGTTTCTCGATCCTGCCGCGCGATCCGGCGGTCGAGGAGTTCAAGAAATTCGTCGTCGACGACTGGCGCGCCAGCGGCGGCGAGCCCGACATCGGCCGCAGCCTGCCGCAGATGTTGCCGAAAGCCGGCTTCCGCATCCTGTCGATGCGACCGATCGTCGAGACCGTAACCAGCGACGACTTCGTCTGGCAGTGGCCGGCGGGCTGGGGCAAACAGTATCCGCGTTTCCTCGCCGACGCCGGCAAGGTCGAGCCCGCCTGGGCCGACCGCGTCATCGCCGCCTTCGAGGCCGCCGACGCCGATCCGCACGCGGTTCTGGTCACACCGATGGTGCTGGAAATCATCGCCGAGAAGATCTGAGCGACCCCATTCCTCCCCCACCGGGGGAGGGGGACCATCCGAAGGATGGTGGAGGGGGCCACAGCCGCAGACGCCGTGCTCGGGGTCGCCCCCTCCCCCGTCGCTTCGCTATGGGAAGGAATGCATCAGCGGAACGGGGCGTCGAGTTCCAGGTTCTTGGCGATCTGCCGTTCCCAGCGGTCGCCGTTGGCGAGCAGACGCTCCTTGTCGTAGAGTAGCTCCTCGCGGGTCTCGGTGGTGAATTCCGAGTTCGGGCCCTCGACGATCGCATCGACCGGGCAGGCCTCCTGGCACAGGCCGCAATAGATGCATTTGACCATGTCGATGTCATAGCGGGTCGTGCGGCGGCTGCCGTCGCTGCGCGGCTCGGACTCGATGGTGATGGCCTGGGCCGGGCAAATGGCCTCGCACAGCTTGCAGGCGATGCAGCGTTCCTCGCCATTGGCATAGCGGCGCAGCACGTGTTCGCCGCGAAAGCGCACCGACTGCGGATTGCGCTCGAACGGATAGTTCACGGTCGCCTTGGGACGCGCCATGTATTTCAGCGACAGGCCGACCGCGCCGAACAGATCGAGCAGCAGGGCCCCCTTGGCCGCCTGGGCGATACGTTTGAACATCAGGGTCGGTCTCTCGGAGTGCTGTTGCACAGCTGATCGTAGCGCGGGTCTTCCGGCTTGGTAATGGCGCACAGGCGGGCCTGTTCCGCGGCCCGGCGTGCAATGCGGTCCTGGCGTTCCTGCCACTGCTGGGCCGAGACCGGATCGGCCTCATAGGCCGGCGGCACACAGGCGCTCGTCATCAGGGCAATCAGAAGGACCGACAGCCGGATCATGACCCGACCCCGAACACCCGCCAGGCGGCCACGGCCACCACGGCCACGACCGAGGTCGGCAGGAACACCTTCCAGCCCAGACGCATCAGCTGATCATAGCGGTAGCGGGGCACAAAGGCCTTCACCAGGGCGATCATGAAGAACCAGAAGACGATCTTGCCGAAGAACACCAGGAACAGCAGGAAATTGACCAGGAACGGCGGCCAGCCGGCGGTGAAGTCGATCGGGAAGCCCGGGTTCCAGCCGCCGAAGAACAGCAGGCTGATCATCGCGCACATGAAGACGATGTTGGCGTATTCGCCGATCATGAACAGCAGGTACGGGGTCGAGGAATATTCGACCTGATAGCCGGCCACCAGTTCCGACTCGGCCTCGGGCAGGTCGAACGGCGGGCGGTTGGTCTCGGCCAGGGCCGAGATGAAGAAGATGATGGCCATCGGGAACATGACGAACACGGTCGGCCAGGTGGCCATGCCGCCGCCGAAGGCGAACCAGTTCCAGAACCAGCCCCCCTGCTGCGTGACGATGTCGGTCAGGTTCATGGTCCCGGCCAGCAGGATCACATTGATGATCACCAGACCGATCGACACCTCGTACGAGACCATCTGCGCCGCCGAACGCATCGCGCCGAGGAACGGGTATTTCGAGTTGGAGGCCCAGCCCCCCATGATGATGCCGTACACGCCCAGCGAGCTGATCGCGAAGATGTACAGGATGCCGACGTTCAGGTCGGAAATGACCCAGCCCGGGGCGAACGGGATCGCGGCCCAGGCGATGAAGGCCAGCACGAAGCTGATCAGCGGGGCCAGCAGGAAGACCACCTTGTCCGACCCGGCCGGGACGACGATTTCCTTCAGCACGAATTTGAAGAAGTCGGCGAACGACTGCAGCAGGCCGAACGGCCCGACCACATTCGGTCCCTTGCGCATCTGCACGGCCGCCCAGATCTTGCGGTCGGCCAGCAGCAGGAAGGCGAGCGAGATCAGGATGCCGACGGTGACCAGCAGGATGCCGCCCGCGGTGATCAGGGTCCAGCCGAGGGGGGTGGTCCAGAAAGTGTCTGCGGCTTCCATCGTCTACTCCGCCGCCATCGCGGCCGGGGCCATCCGCAGGGCGGACAGTTCGGCCATGGTCGCGCTGGCCCGCGCGATGGGATTGTTGAGATAGGGATCGGTCACGATCGACTGGAACACCACGTCGCCGAGGTCACCCTTTGTGCCCAGTCCGGCCACATCGAACATTCCTGACGGCGCCAGATAGTCGATACGGCCGAAGGTCGGATGATCGGCCATCAGCTTGCCGCGCAGGGCGTCCAGCGTATCGTACGGCAGGGTCTTGCCGACCCGCTCGGACAGGGCCCGCAACACGGCCCAGTCTTCCTTGGCCTCGCCCTTGGGGAAGACGACGCGTTCGGCCATCTGCACCCGGCCCTCGGTATTGACGTACAGGCCGCCCTTTTCCGTATAGGCCGCGCCCGGCAGGATCACGTCGGCGCTGTGCGCCCCCGCGTCGCCGTGGCTACCCAGATAGACCTTGAAGGCCCTGGATTTCGAGGTGTCGATCTCGTCGGCCCCCAGCAGGAACAACAGACCCAGCGCACCCTTGGCCGCCATCTGCGCCGCCGTCATTCCGCCCTCGCCGGGCACGAAGCCCATGTCGAGACCGGCGACCCGCGCCGCCGCATGGTGCAGCACATTGAAGCCGTTCCAGCCTTTGGTGACGACGCCGGTCTTCCTGGCCAGCACGCCCAGCGCGTTCAGCACCGCCGCCCCGCCCTCGCCCGCCAGCGCCCCGCCACCGACGATGATCGCCGGCCGCTCGGCCTTGGTCAGCTGGTCCAGCGCCGCCTTGGGAAGTTTGGACAGAGTCTTCGAACCTGCGCCCAACCAGTTGTAATCATAGGTCAGGTCGGCTTGCTCACCGATCAGCATGATCTCGGTCTTGCCGGTGATCCAGGCCTTGCGCAGGCGCGCGTTCAACAGCGGGGCCTCGGTGCGGGGATTGACCCCGACCAGCAGCACGACATCGGCCGTCTCGACCCCGGCCAGACCGGAGTTGAACAGCCAGCCCTCGCGCGGACCGGTCCCGAGAGTCGAGCCGTCCTGACGGCAGTCGATATTGGTCGTGCCCAGCGCGCGGAACAGGTCCAGCGCCGCCTTCATCGATTCCGCGTCCTGCAGGTCGCCGGCGATGACACCGATCTTCTCGGGCTTGGCCGTCCGCAGTCGCGCCGCCACCGTGGTCAGGGCCTCGTCCCATGAGGCCGCGCGCAGCTTGCCGTTCTCACGGATCCACGGCCGGTCCAGCCGCTGACGCGTCAGACCGTCGACGACATAGCGGCTCTTGTCCGACAGCCATTCCTCATTGATGCCCTCATGCACGCGCGGCAGCACCCGCATGACCTCGGCCCCGCGCGCATCGGCGCGGATGTTCGAGCCGAGCGCGTCCATCACGTCGATGGTCTCGGTCTTCTTCAGTTCCCACGGGCGGTAGTGATACTGCCACGGCCGGTGCGTCAGGGCCCCGACCGGGCACAGGTCATTGACGTTGCCCGACAGTTCCGAGGCGACCGACTTCTCGAGATAGGTGGTGATCTCGGCATCCTCGCCGCGGCTGATCATGCCGATGTCCGGCACGCCGGCGACCTCGGTGATAAAGCGGACGCAGCGGGTGCACTGGATACAGCGGGTCATGAAGGTCTTGATGGTCGGGCCCATCGCCTTCTCTTCGACCGCGCGCTTGTTCTCGGCATAGCGCGAGCCGTCGCGGCCATAGCCCATGGCCTGATCCTGCAGGTCGCACTCGCCGCCCTGGTCGCAGATCGGGCAGTCCAGCGGATGGTTGATGAGCAGGAACTCCATCACCCCTTCGCGGGCCTTACGGACCATCGGCGTGTCGGTGAAGATCTCCTGGCCCTCGGCGGCCGGCAGGGCGCACGACGCCTGCGGCTTCGGCGGTCCGGGCTTCACCTCGACCAGGCACATGCGGCAGTTGCCGGCGATCGACAGCCGCTCGTGATAGCAGAAGCGCGGAATCTCCTCGCCCGCACGCTCGGCGACCTGAAGCACGGTCATGCCGGCCTCGAACTCGACGTCTACGCCGTTGACCTTGGCTACGGGCATTATTCGCGGACTCCGCCAAAGGGATGATCGACCAGATCGAGACGCTTCTCGATCCGTTCGACACGTTCATCAATTCTGTCGAGCCGGCGGTTTACGCCCGCCAGCCCCTCTTCGACATGGGTCGTACGAACTTTCAGGCCGTGAAGGTCCTCGCCGATGCGGTCGACCTTGGTCTCGACCGCGTTGACGCGCGTCTCGATCCGCCGAAGGATCTCCAGCACCAGATTGTCGGGTTCCTCAGCCATATCGCCCTACTCCGCCGCGATCGCATGGCCGGCGAAATTCGCGCGGCGGCTGCGGTATTGCGAGATGCGATCCTCGATCTCGTGACGGAAATGGCGGATCAGCCCCTGGACCGGCCAGGCGGCGGCGTCGCCCAGGGCGCAGATGGTGTGGCCCTCGACCTGTTTGCTGACGTCCAGCAGCATGTCGATCTCGGACGGATCGGCCTCACCGACGGACATCCGCTCCAGCACGCGCCACATCCAGCCGGTACCCTCGCGGCACGGGGTGCACTGGCCACAGCTCTCATGCTTGTAGAAATAGCTGATGCGGGCGATCGCCTTCACCAGATCGGTCGACTCGTCCATGACGATGACCGCCGCCGTGCCCAGACCCGACTGCATCTCGCGCAGGGAGTCGAAATCCATCAGCGCCGTCTCGGCCATGTCGCGGGTGATCAGCGGCACCGACGATCCACCCGGGATCACCGCCTTCAGATTGCCCCAGCCGCCACGCACGCCGCCGCAATGGGCTTCCAGCAACTGCCGCAGCGGGATGCTCATGGCCTCCTCGACGTTGCAGGGCTTGTTCACATGGCCGCTGATGCACATCAGCTTGGTGCCGGTGTTGTTCGGACGACCGAAGCCGGCGAACCACTCGGCCCCGCGGCGCAGGATGGTGCCGACCACCGCGATCGACTCGACGTTGTTGACCGTGGTCGGGCAGCCGTACAGGCCGGCTCCGGCCGG
The DNA here is from genome assembly GCF_963974615.1 of uncultured Brevundimonas sp. Taxonomy (GTDB): domain Bacteria; phylum Pseudomonadota; class Alphaproteobacteria; order Caulobacterales; family Caulobacteraceae; genus Brevundimonas. The sequence goes on along the minus strand of NZ_CAXBDH010000009.1, from coordinate 38,478 downwards.
GAACGGCGGCTTCAGGCGCGGCTGGCCCTTCTTGCCCTCCAGGCTCTCCAGCAGGGCGGTTTCCTCGCCGCAGATATAGGCCCCGGCCCCGTGGTGGACATAGACGTCGAAGTCCCAGCCGTGGACGTTGTTCTTGCCGATCAGCTTGGCGTCATAGGCCTGTTTGACCGCGGCCTCGAGGCGCTCGCGCTCCAGCACATATTCGCCGCGCAGATAGATGTAACAGGCGTGGGCCTGCATCGCGAAGCTGGCGATCAGACAGCCCTCGATCAGCAGGTGGGGATCATGACGCATGATCTCCCGGTCCTTGCAGGTGCCGGGCTCGGACTCGTCGGCATTGACCACCAGATAGTGCGGCCGATCCTTCACCTCCTTGGGCATGAAGGACCATTTCAGACCCGTCGGAAAACCGGCCCCGCCACGTCCGCGCAGGCCGGAATTCTTGACGTTGGTGATGACCCAGTCACGCCCGAGGTCGAGCATGTCCTTCGTCGCGTTCCAGCAGCCGCGCGTCTTCGCCCCGTCCAGCGTCCAGTCATGGAAGCCGTACAGATTGGTGAAGATGCGGTCCTTGTCTTCGAGCAGTCCGACCATGGTTCAGTCCAGTTCCGCCATGCGGCGGCGGTGATAACGAGTACGCATGAAGATGGCCGCCAGCATCAGCGCCCAGCCGACGGCCAGCAGACCGTAACCGGTCCATTGCACGGCCGGCGCAGCGGCCCCGGCCTGGGTCGAGACCCAGACCAGAACGGCCCCGACCAGCACGCAGCCGAACCCGGCCAGACGCTGTTTGCGCCCGACCGCGCGCATCTCCGCCCGATAGGCGGCGACGGCTTCCGGCGCATTGACGTCGGGTCGGCTCATGCCGGCACCGGCTTGCTGTTGGGCAGTTTCTTGATCGGTTTGGCGGCCGAGCCGTCGTACAATTTCTTGTCGGTCAGGGTCAGGATCCCGCCCACCGGTTCCGAGGTATGGCGTCCGGCATAAGAGCCCGGCTTCGGCGTCTTGCCGGCGGCGAAATCATCGATGATCTGCGCCAGACTCTCGGGCGTCAGGTCTTCGAAATAATAGTCGTTGATCTGGGCCATCGGCGCATTGACGCAGGCCCCGAGGCACTCGACCTCCTGCCAGGTGAATTTGCCGTCGGCGCTGAGCCTGTCCTTCGGGCCGATCTTCGACTTGCAGACGCCCATCAGCTCATTGGCCCCGCGCAGGGCGCACGGCGTGGTGCCGCACACCTGGATCAGGGCCGCCGAACCGACCGGCTCCAGCATGAACATGGTGTAGAAGGTGACGACCTCCAGCACCCGGATGTAGGGCATGCCCAGCAGCTCGGCGATGGCACGCAGCGCCGGCTCCGGGCACCAGCCCTCCTGCTTCTGCACCAGCCACAGGATCGGGATCACCGCCGACTGGCGACGGTCGTCCGGATATTTGGCGATCCACCAGTCGCATTTAGCCTTGGTCGCCTTCGAGAAAGCGAACGAGGCAGGCTGGATCTTGGCGAGACGACGAACGCTCATCGGTCCACTTCTCCGAAAACGATGTCGAGGGAGCCGAGGATGGCGGACACATCAGCCAGCATATGGCCGCGGTTCATCCAGTCCATGGCCTGCAGGTGGCGGAAGCCGGGGGCCGAGATCTTGACCCGGTACGGCTTGTTGCTGCCGTCACTGACCAGATAGATGCCGAACTCGCCCTTGGGGGCCTCGACCGACGCATAGACCTCACCCTCGGGCGTGCGGAAACCCTCGGTATAGAGCTTGAAGTGATGGATCAGCGCCTCCATCGAGCGCTTCATCTCACCGCGTTTGGGCGGGACGATCTTGTTGTCCTCGACCATCACCGGCTCGCCGGGACGGTTGCGCAGTTCGTGGATGCACTGCTCCATGATGTGCACCGACTGCTTCATCTCCTCGATGCGGCACAGGTAGCGGTCCCAGCAGTCGCCGTTCTTGCCGACGACGATGTCGAAATCCAGATCGGCATAGCATTCGTAGGGCTGCGACTTGCGCAGGTCCCAGGCGATGTCCGAGCCGCGCAGCATCACGCCGGTGAAGCCCCAGTCCAGCGCCTGCTGCTTCGACACCACGCCGATGTCGACGTTGCGCTGTTTGAAGATGCGGTTCTCGGTGACGAGAGATTCAATGTCGGCCAGCGCCGCCGGGAATTCATGGCACCAGCGGCCGATGTCGTCGATCAGGGCCATCGGCAGGTCCTGATGCACACCACCGGGGCGGAAATAGTTGGCGTGCAGACGCGCCCCCGAGGCGCGCTCGTAGAACACCATCAGCTTCTCGCGTTCCTCGAAGCCCCACAGCGGCGGCGTCAGGGCCCCGACGTCCATGGCCTGGGTGGTCACGTTCAGCAGGTGCGACAGGATGCGACCGATTTCGGAATACAGCACCCGGATCAGCTGGGCCCGGTACGGCACCTCGACGCCCAGCAGCTTCTCGATGGCCAGACAGAAGGCGTGCTCCTGGTTCATCGGCGCGACGTAATCCAGCCGGTCCAGATAGGGCACGTTCTGCAGATAGGTGCGCGCCTCCATCAGCTTCTCGGTGCCGCGGTGCAGCAGGCCGATGTGCGGATCGACGCGTTCGACGACCTCGCCGTCCAGCTCCAGCACCAGACGCAGCACGCCGTGCGCGGCCGGGTGTTGCGGGCCGAAATTGATCGTGAATTTGCGGTCGTCCAGCGCCTTCGCCTCGGCCGTGCGGCCGTCGTGCGGGGCGTCGAAGATGTCAGTCGCCAGTTCGGAGCCGAGCGGCGGTTTCTTCACGGGAGGGTTTGCACCGTCAGCCATCAGACCTTGCCTCCGGCGGGACCCGAACCCGCCTTCTCGTCACCGGGCAGAACGGGCAGCGGATATTCGGCTCCCTCCCACGGCGACAGGAAATCAAAGTTCCGGAACTCCTGGGTCAATTTGACGGGCTCATACACAACCCGCTTCTCCCCTTCGTCGTAACGCACTTCGACATACCCGGTCATCGGGAAGTCCTTGCGCAGCGGATGCCCCTGGAATCCGTAGTCGGTCAGCAGCCGGCGCAGGTCCGGGTGATCCGAAAACAGGATGCCGTACATGTCGAACGCCTCGCGCTCGAACCAGTTGGCCGCCGGATAGACGCTGATGACGCTGGGTACCGGGGCCCGTTCATCGGTCGCCACCTTGACGCGCAGACGCACGTTCCGGGTCATCGACAGCAGATGATAGACGACCTCGAACCGCTCGGTCCGGTCGGGATAGTCGACCCCGCACACATCCAGCAGCTGCTGGAAGCCGAAGCGGTCGCGCAGGACGGTCAGCACCTCGACGATACGATCACGATGGGCGACCAGGTTCAGTTCCCCGAACGAGACCTGGGCATCGACACCCAGCTCCCCGACCATCTCGGCCCCCAGCGGCGTCAGGGCGGCCTCAAGGACCGCGATATTGGCGACGGCGCTCATCGTTCGATGGTCCCGGTGCGACGGATCTTCTTCTGAAGTTGCAGCAGCCCGTACAACAGCGCCTCCGCTGTCGGCGGACACCCGGGCACATAGACGTCAACCGGTACGATCCGGTCACAACCGCGCACAACACTGTAGCTGTAGTGGTAGTACCCGCCGCCGTTGGCGCAGCTGCCCATCGACAGCACATATCTGGGGTCCGGCATCTGGTCGTAGACCTTGCGCAGCGCCGGAGCCATCTTGTTGGTCAGGGTGCCGGCGACGATCATCAGATCGGACTGACGCGGGCTGGCGCGCGGGGCCATGCCGAACCGCTCCATATCGAAGCGCGGCATCGACGCCTGCATCATCTCCACGGCGCAGCAGGCCAGGCCGAAGGTCATCCACATCAGGCTGCCGGTCCGGGCCCAGGTGATCACGTCGTCCAGCGAGGTGGTCAGGAAGCCCTGCTCGCCCAGCTGGGTGTTGACCTGCTCAAAGAATTTGTCGTGCAGCTTCGGATCATAGCCCTCGACCGTGGCGCGCGCGCCCTGACCGAAGCCCACCGGCGACGATCCCTGGTTGCCGGCACCGATCAGCGGCGTGGTGTTGGTCACTATTCCCATTCCAGCGCCCCCTTCTTCCATTCGTAGATGAAGCCGACCGTCAGCACGCCGAGGAAGACCATCATCGACCAGAAGGCAAACACCATCCCGGCCTTGGACAGGTCGAACATCGACACGGCCCAGGGGAACAGGAAGGCAACTTCCAGATCGAAAATGATGAACAGGATCGACACCAGATAGAAGCGCACGTCGAATTTCATCCGCGCGTCGTCAAAGGCGTTGAAGCCGCACTCATAGGCCGACAGCTTTTCGGAGTCGGGATTTTTGGGCGCGAGCACCCAGGCCGCCAGCATGAAGCCGAGACCCAGGACCGTTGCGATCCCGAGAAAGATCACGATCGGCAGATATTCCAGAAGAAATGCGTTCATTCGAGAAGACCTCGGCCACCGGAGCGGCGGCGGATTCGGCGCTTTCTAGCCTCAACCCGACCGGGGTTCAAACCCATGCTGACAAAGGTTTTTCTTGCGAATGGTTATCAGTTCCGTCCGGGTTCCGGCGGTCACTGGAATGAGGCTCGTAAATCCCCGATTGCGCGCTTGACAGCGCAAGTCCACCCCGCCTAAACGACGCCCCTCGCCGCGACGCACCAGCGCCGCGACGGGATGCGGGTGTAGCTCAGTTGGTTAGAGTGCCGGCCTGTCACGCCGGAGGTCGCGGGTTCGAGTCCCGTCACTCGCGCCATTTCTTCTAAAGCAGAGGAAATGGCGCGTGCCGCCCCCATCGCGACCCTGACCCGGTCGATACCCTTCTCCCCCTACCTTCCTTTCCTGTCCTCGATTTCATCCGCCCGCCCCAATCGCGCCTTATTCTGCTACATATGTAACAGGCTACAAATGTAGCGGAGGCCCCGATGATTGAATCCCTGCCCAGACGCGAACGCGAGGTGTTCGAGATTTTGTGCCGCCTCGAAGAGGGCACCGCCGGGGCCGTCCGCAATGCGATGATCGGATCACCCAGTGATTCCGCCGTGCGTACCCTGCTGTCGCGACTCAAGGCCAAGGGGCTGGTCGCCCATCGCACGGAGAACCAAGCCTATATCTACAAGCCCGTGCAGCGCCCCGAGGCCGTCGCCACGGGGGCCCTGCGCCGTCTGGTCGACACCTTCTTCAACGGCTCCCCCGCCACCGCCGCCACCGCCCTGCTGGGTCTGGCCTCACAGCTGGACCCGGAAGAACTGGCGGCCCTGCGCCGGGCCATCGACGACGCCGGGGAGCGGCAGTCATGATCGCCCTGTTCATCAGCCTCGCCCTGAAGTCCGGCCTTGTCGCCGGGGCCGGCCTGCTGCTGGCCGAACTGTTCGCCAGACGCCCCGCAGCCGAGCGCGCCGATCTGCTGCGCGCCACCGTCGGCCTGATGCTGGCCCTGCCGGTCATCGCCCTGGCCGGACCCGATCTGGCCCTGGCCGTCCTGCCCGCGGTCGCCACCGCGCCGGCCCCGATCATCCCGAACACGGTGGCCTGGGCCGGCGAGGTCGGCCCGATCGCCGGGGTTTCGGTCAGCGGCTCGGTCGGGGCCCCACCGGCCTGGGCCCTGCTGGCCATTGTCTGGACCTTGGGGGCTGTCCTGGTGCTGGGCCGATTCCTCGCCGGGGTCTGGACCCTGTCGCGCTGGAGCCTCCACGCCCGCCCGGTGATCGACACCGCCTGGACCGCCGCCCTGGAACGCCAGTGCGACGGCCAGGTCAGCCGCCCGCGCCTGCTGACCGCCGCCGGCGTCGACGGACCGCTCAGCTGGGGCCTGCCGCCCGGGACCGTCCTGATCCATCCCGACAGCCTGGCCCGCCCGACCGACGCCGACGCCGTCCTGGCCCATGAGATCGCCCATATCCGCCGCCTCGACTGGCCCTTCCTGGCCCTGTCGCGGCTGGCCCTGGCCCTGTTCTGGTTCAATCCGCTGATGTGGCGGCTGCACAGCGCCCTGATCGACCGTTCCGAAGAGGCCGCCGACACCCTGGCCATCGCCCGCGTCGACCCCCGCCAATACGCCCACACGCTGGTCAATCTGGCCGCCCGGACCACCCCCGTGGCCGCGACCGGCATGACCGGTTCCGCCCGCCCCCTCAGTCAAAGGATCGACTCCATCATGACTTCCCCGCGCAAGCCCCACGCCCGCTCCATCGCCTTGACCCTGGCCGTCGGTGCCATGGTGGCCGTCGCCACCCCGCTGGCCGCCCTGGAACTGGCGTCGCGCACTGCCGACGACAGCCCGGCCCGCGCGCCGGCAGCGGCCGGCGTCGCCGCAACGGCGGTCCTGGCCCCGGCCGCGGCCGTTACGCCGGTCGGATCGGTCGGATCGGTCGCGCCGGTCGCGCCGGTCGCCCCGACCGATGACTACAGCTTCAGCTATTCCAGCGACGGCTACACGGCAGCCCGGGTCTCACAGGCCGACGGCAGCACCAGCCGCCAGATCTACAGCCACTCGGGCGACGGCCCGCCCCCTCTGCCCCCCTTGCCGCCCGCACCGCCGGCACCGCCCGCCCCGCCTGCGCCCCCGGCACCACACGCTCACCCGGCCCCGCCCGCACCGCCCGCACCGCCGCGGCTGGTCACCCGGCTCGCGCCGGTCGACGGCGTGACCCGGGCCCGGACGGTTCAGGATCAGGCCCGCGTCGCCCAGGACCGCGCCCGGGCAGAGGCTGACCGGTGGGCCGCCTTGCGGGACCGGGAACAGACCCGCGCCGACGCCCGCGCCGCTGCCGGCGACACCGAGGCCGCCCGGGCCGATGCCCGCCGGGCCCAGGCCGACGCGCGTGTCCAGATGCGCACCGGGGCCGATGAGATGGAGCGCGGGGCCGAGACCATGCGGGAAGAAGCGCGCAAGCTGCAGAATGCCGCCTATCGCGCGGAACGGATCGCCGAGGCCCGCGCCCAGGGCCACACCGTCACCGACGCAGAGCTTCAGGCCCTGTCGCCCCGCCTGGTGACCCAGGCCGATGAACTCGTCGTCGCAGCGCGGCAGCTGCGCCAGCGCAGCGAGGACCCCGCCGCCCTCTAGTGAGGCCTCACTAGAGGGTCAGCACCCCGCTGTGAGACCTCCATCGCCGACAGGGTGCGACGGGTGATCACGGGAGCGGACAAGCCGCGCCTGACCTCGGCCCGCTGCCGGGCCGGGCTGGGACCGTCGTCGAGGTCAGGGCGATAATCAGACACAGCCGCATGGTCTCCAGGATCAGGACGGGACCCTGGCTGAGCCATAGGGCAGCGGGTGACGGGACAACCGAATGGGGATTCAGCCGATCCTCAGCAGGGCGGGCTGGCGGCCCCGTAGCGCCCGGTCACCGCATGGGCACCGGTCGGCGTCAGGGTCAGGACCGTCAGCCGGTCGTATTCACAGTCGGCCATTGCGGCTGCATCGGTCGCCCCCAGCGCCCGGGCGATCTCGGGCACCGTATTGCTGTGACCGACCACCAGCACCACCGCATCGGCCGGAACCTGCCGCACATCCGCCACCAGCCGGGCCACATGGGCCGCAGCTCCGCCGTCCAGCGACACGGCGATCGCCCCGACATCGACCGCCGCCGCACTCGGCGCAGCCGTCAGACCGGTGCGTTGCAACGGCGTGACGAAGACATGGCTCACGCCGGCCCCGGCCAGAACTTCAGCCAGGGCGGAGGCCCGGGCCTGTCCGGCGTCGGACAGCACCGGATCGGCGCTCTGTTCGGCCTTCTCCGCATGACGAACGATGATCACGGTCTGGGCCAGCGCCGGTGACGCCATGACGGCCGCCAGAACAAGAGCCAGGATCAATCTGTACATACCGGACGTCGCCTCTGTTGCGCCTGGACCCTGACCCGGCACCGCAGGCCTGTCCAGCCGCCGGGACGGCTAGGGCAGAACCTGTCGCTCTGCAGCCTGGACAAAGGCCGCCTTGCCACTGACGTCGCCATAGACAGTGCACAAATCCTCGAACACACGGTTCCAGGCGAAGCGATCGACGGTCCTGGCACGGGCCGCCCGGCCCAACGCCTCTATATCGCGCGCGAACAGGGCCTCGATCGCCGCGGCATAGTCACGCGGGTCGGCGCTGCGGGCCAGCTGGCCGACGCTCTCGTCCACCGTCTCGGCCACACCGCCGGCGTTGACCCCGACCACCGGACGCCCGCAGGCCATGGCTTCCAGCACGATCAGGCCGAACGGCTCCTTGTCATTGGCGTGGACGAAGGCGTCGCAGCTGGCGATGATCCTGGCCACGCCCCGGGGATTAGCCTCATACGGCAGGGAGATGACCCGCTCCTCGGCCGGCATGCCGGCTCCGGCCCCGACCAGCACCAGATGATAGGGCGCGCCCAATTTCTGCACCGCCTCGATCAGCACACCGATGTTCTTCTCCCGCGCCGGTCGCCCGGCGAAGCACAGCAGGCGCGCCGAATCGGGCAGGTCCAGCTTCTTCAGCAGCCAGTCGCGATCGCGCCGGTCGGGCCGGAAGGTGTCGATCTCGACCCCCAGCGGCCGGATCACGATATCGCGGACCCCGGCCTCCTCGAGTCTCCGGGCGATGAAGCGGCTGGGCGAGACCACCCGGTCGAATTGCGAGAACAGCTCGGCCCAGCGTTTCTCGACCGGTTTCTTGGCCCATTCGCCGAAATGCAGCGCCGCCAGGCCGGCCGGGTCGGAATGACAGAAGCCAACGACCGGACAGCCCGCCCTCTGGCCCGCCTCCAGTGCCCCCTGCCCGGGCGTATAGGGATCTCCGGCCTCGATCACCGAAGGCTCCAGGGCCGCGACCCAGGCCCCCCAGCGCCGCACCGAGGACGGCCAGCGATAGCCGTCGCCGAACGGCAGCTTGGTCGCATGCAATTTGATGACGCCGTCGTCCCCGGCCTCGTGATGGGCTCCCGGCACGACCAGACTGTGAGCCACGCCGGGCCGGTTCGCCTGCAGCCAGGCCTGTTTCGACAGCAGATAGCGTTTCACCCCGCCCGAGCGCGGCGCATACAGCATGGTGGTGTCGACAAGCCGGGGTCGGGCGTCCGCCGTCGACGCCCGCAGCCGGCGAAGCGTTTCCGAGACCTCCTCGTCGAGGCCGGGAATCAGCCGCAGCTCACTTTCCTCGACCTTGACCCCCACCATGCTCAGCAATTCTGCTTCGGTGGGCGGCCGGCTCCCGGTCCGGACAGCGCGATTTCTGATGCGTTGGACCCGTCGGACGGTCGCCAGTCTGGACTTCACCATAGCGTCGCCGTAGCGCCGGAAACGCCAGAGCTCAAGCCTTCCTCGCCGATGATCGGCGACCGAACTGCGGTCTTGCAAGGAAACCGCCCCGCGAGACGGACTCCGGCAACACTCGACACAGGCGATGTCGGCTCCAACATGCGGCCGACTCGACCGATTCAGGGCCTGATTCTCCCGCCAAACCTGACCGTTGAGCTCTGGTTTTGAATGCGGAACTGGCCGGCTTCGGCATCAGGGGCGCGGCATCTTTGCACCCTTAGGCCTTGCATTCGCCTCAAATTCGCGAAACTTGAGACATGCTGGCGCGGTCCCTGTTAGAGGATCGCCTGCGTCCTTGCGCGTCTGTCCACCAGGGGTATTTTTTCGAATGCGTAAACTGCTTGCGACCGCAGTGGCGATCGCCCCTCTGATGGCTGCGGCCGGCGCTCACGCCGAAATCGTGATTTCGACGACCCGCACCACGCCGATCACAACCGCCAACGCGACCGGGACCGGCCCGGACAGTATCCGCATCGCCAGTGGCGGTGCGATCAATGTCACGACCGGCAATGTCGTCACCCTCAACTCTAGTCACAACATCATCGTCGATTCGGGCGGATCGATCGGCGGCGTCAACACAGCCAACGGCACGACCGGCATTCTGGCCAACGGCGGCAACACCGGATCGATCACCATCAGCGGCAGCGTCACCGTCGGCGATGACATCGCGACCTATCCCGACACCGACAGCGACGGCGACCTGGACGGGGTCTGGGCCAACGGCAGCGACCGTTTCGGCATTCGCCTTGCAGGAGCCTCGCCCCTCACCGGCGACATCCGTCTCAACAGCTCCAGCTCCCTGGTCGTGGACGGCGTAAATTCGGTCGGGATCTCGATCGAATCCGGTCTCGTGGGCAATCTGACGACCCTCGGCAGCCTTCAGGTCTTCGGCGACAACGCCATCGGTGTTCGCACGACCTCGACCATCGACGGCAACGTCATGCTCAGCGGCACCATGGCCGTCTTCGGGGCCAATACCTCGGCCGTATCGATCCAGGGCGACGTCAATGGCCGCCTCGTCTTCCAGGGCGACATTCTCTCCTCCGGCTATCGCTACACAACCCGTCCGCCCGAGGCCGTCATCGCCAAGCTTGAGCCCGATGACATGCTGCAGAACCGCTCTGCCGTGATCGTCGCGGGCAATGTCAGCGGTGGCGTGGTGTTCGACCAGCCACCGGTCGACGCCGACCCCAACAACGCTGATGAGGACAATGACGGCGTCCCGGACGCGACCGAGACCAAGGCTTTCATCAGCAGCTTCGGCGCGGCACCGGCCGTCACCGTCGGCTCGGCGAGCCGGTCGGTCACCCTCGGGGTCGCCGGCACCGGTGATTCCGCCTTCGGCTTCATCAACCGTGGCACCCTCACGGGCCAGGGTGTTTATGACGGTATCCAGGGCAACGGCGTTCTGTTCGGCGTGCCCGGCGGCCAGATCGTCACCATCGACGGCGGCGTTCGCAATGAGGGCACGATCTCCGGACTGTCGTTCGAGGCCGACGCCACCGCCATGCGCTTCGCCACGGGTGCGACCACACCCCAGATCGTCAATACCGGCAACCTCTCCGCCGGTGCGACGTCTGCCCTCGCCAGCCAGGTCACCGCGCTGCAGATTGACGCCGGGGCCTCGGTGCCCAGCGTCTCCAACAGCGGCGTCATCCTGGCCACCGCGATCGGCAGCACCGTCAACACCACCGGCATCCGCGATCTCAGCGGTACCCTGACGTCGATCACCAACACCCGACTGCTGCAGGCGACGCTGACTCCCAATGCAGCGGGCGACCCGATCACCGGCAGCGCGACCGCGATCGATGTCCGCGCCAACACCACCGGCGTCACCATCATGCAGACCGGGCCCGTCGGAGCCGGGTCTCCGACGGACCTTGATACAGACGGCGACGGGGTTCCTGATATTTTCGAACCCGCCATCACCGGGGCGATCCGGCTTGGCTCGGGCAATGATTTCGTCGATATCCGAAACGGTGAAGTCAATGGCGACATCTATTTCGGGGCCGGGGCCGACCGGCTGACCATCACCGGCGGCGGCGTTGTCCGCGGGGCCCTGTCCGATTCCGACGGCCTGCTGGACATCAGCGTCGTCAACGGACTTCTCGATGCCCGCCAGACGAGCCCGCTGAATGTCACCAGCCTGAACATCGGCGCGAACGGCAATCTGCTGGTGACCCTCGATCCGGCGTCCGGCGGCAACTCCGGATTCGTGGTGTCGGGAACGGCGACCCTGGCCACCGGGGCCGGACTCGGCGTGAACTTCACCTCCCTGATCGACTCGCCCAGTCGCTTCACCATCATCGACGCCGCCACCCTCAATTTGGGCACGGTCGACCTGAATTCGATCCAGACCCAGGCCCCCTATCTGTTCATGGTCAATGCCGGAGCCGACGTGCCGGCCGGTGATGTCTATGTCGACGTCCGCCGTCGCACGGCCGCCGAAGCCAACCTGATTCCGGCCGAAGCCCAGATGTTCAATTCATTCTACGGGGCCCTGGGCAGCAGCAGCGCCCTGCGCGACGTCTTCCTCGCCCAGACGGACCGGACCGGCTTCATCGGTCTTTATGAGCAGATGCTGCCGGATCACTCGGGCGGCTCGCTGCTGTCCCTGGCCAGCGGCGTCGATGCGGTCACCCGCGCCCTGACCGGACGAAATACCTCGGCCGCCCCCGGTGAGGTCAGCGCCTGGGTGCAGGAAATCAATTTCTACGCCGACAAGGACAAGACCGACACCTACGGCTTCCGCTCCGAAGGCATCGGCTTCGCCGGCGGCGTCGAGCGGGGCTCGGGGCTCGGCGCGGTCGGTGTGTCTCTGGCCTTCACCTCGTCGGACATCCAGGACCCCGAGGCCGAGGCTGCGGAGGTCCTGTCGAGCAGCCTGATCGAACTGGGCCTCTACTGGCGCGCCCAGGGTCAGTACTGGACCACCTGGGCCCGGGCCGCGGCCGGCTATGCGACCTTCGACTCCACCCGCCAGTTCGTCGGCGGCGGACTGAACCTGAAAAACGCCGCCAGCTGGAACGGCCTCACCCTGGCCGCGGCGGGCGGGGCCTCCTACGAGCGCAGCTTCGGCCGCTTCGGGGTACGTCCGGAAGTCTACGCCGAATATTTCTCGCTTCGTGAGGACGCCCGCACCGAAACCGGCGGCGGCAACGGCTTCGATCTCAGCATCGATCAGCGCACCGGCCACCTGTTCTCGGCTGTCGCGGCCGTCAACTTCAGCATGGGCATGGGCGAGGACAGCTGGCTGCGACCCGAGGTCCGGGTCGGCTGGCGTCAGAACCTGTCGGTCGATCCCGGCGAAACCATCGCCCGCTTCGTCGGCGGCGGGGCCGACTTCCGTCTGACCCCGAACACCATCGAAGGTGGCGGTCCCCTGCTCGGCTTCCGTCTCAACATCGGCAACGAACTTGGCATGCTCTCGATCAGTGCCGACGCAGAAAAGATCGAGGATTACGTACGTTACATGCTGTTGTTGCGCGCCAGCTTCCGCTTCTAGGTCCAATACAAAATCAAGACACGAAAGGCCGCCGGATCGCTCCGGCGGCCTTTCTCGTGGACCCGTCGCCGCGGTGATCGTCGGCGATTGAAACGCCTCCGGATGCAGGTTCAGCGCACATTGTGAGGGGAACCCAATTGACGCTAGCCTAACCGTTCCGTCCGCTTCTGCACCTGAACGGTCGGCCCGATCCACTGACGGCTTTCGCAAGATGACCCAGATCCTGGTCGTAGACGACGACCCTTTCATCCTCGAACTGGTTCAGTCCATTCTCACACGGCCGGACCAATTCATTGTGACGGCCGACAGCGGGGCCGAGGGACTGGCCCGTCTGGCCGAAACACCGCCCGACCTCGTCCTTCTGGATCTCTGGTTGCCGGACATTTCCGGCCTGGAGGTCCTTCGCTTCCTGCGCCAGGCGAAAGGGTGGCAGCGCGTTCGCATCCTGATGCTGACCGCGTCCGATGATATCGACCACATGGTCCAGGCCAAGGCGACCGGCGCATCCGGCTACATGTGCAAACCCTTCCAGCCCCAGGCCCTGGCCGAAATGGTCGACGATATCCTCGGGCAAACCAACCTTGTCTGGATGGACGACTACACGCGGCTGCGACAACAGGGCTGACGTGACCCCTGCGAAGGCTTCAGTCGACAGAGGATCGGATGATAGAGACCTCTCTCACCGGAGCGAACGAGTAGACGCCATGACTGCATTCCAGATCACCCGGGACGGCCCCGTCGCCCATCTGCGCCTGAGCCGGCCCGAAGCCTCCAACGCCCTCGACATGCAGTTCTGGCGCGATTTCGGTCCGGCCTTGCAGGCGCTGGACGCGGGCGGCGACGTCCGCGCCCTGGTGATCTCGGGCGAGGGCCGGAATTTCTGCGCCGGCATGGACATCTCGGTGTTCTCGGGCGGTGCCATTCTCCAGACCGATACCGCCGCCCAACGTCAGGCCTTTCATCAGGCAGCGAGGACGCTGCAGGCGACCCTGACCCGGATCGAACAGGTCCGCTTTCCGGTCATCGCCGCCGTTCAGGGGGCCTGCGTCGGGGCCGGCCTCGACATGGTTGCCGCCTGCGACCTCAGGCTGGTGTCGCAGGAGGCCTATTTCCGCATCGAGGAGATCAATATCGGCATGATGGCCGACGTCGGCAGCCTGCAGCGCCTGCCGAAGGCCCTGCCCGAGGCCGTGGTGCGTGAACTGGCCTATCTGGGCACCGCCCTGACCGCCGAGCGGGCCGAGCGACTGGGCTTCGCCAATGCCGTCCTGCCCGATCCCGAAGCCCTGCTCGCGGCCGCGCTGGACATGGCCCGGGCCATTGCCGCCAAGGCCCCGCTCGCGATTTCAGGCTCCAAGGCCGCTGTGGTCTACGCGCGTGACCATTCGGTCGCCGAAGGCCTGGAATGGGCCGCGCTGATGCAGGGCTCGATCTGGAACACCGCCGACATCCTGACCGCCATCCAGGCCCGGGCATCAAAAAAGGCCGGAGAATTCCCCGACCTTGCCCCCCTCACCGAATAGCAGCCGCCGGTTTCATCCGGCCATGCGAGCCTCCTGGTAGGCGGCGACGGGTTCGAACCGCCGACCCTCTCGGTGTAAACGAGATGCTCTGACCAGCTGAGCTAGCCGCCCGTCCAGGAACGCCCGCCTGTCATGCCCGTCCCGGCTCAACCGTTCAAGACGCTTTTCAGCCCCTCACCCGGTTTGAAGCGGGCACTGCGTGAGGCCGGGACTGCCACGGCCTCGCCGGTCCGGGGATTGCGCGCCATTCCGGCCTTGCGTTCGACCGGCACGAAACTGCCGAACCCGGTCAGCCGCACCGTTTCGCCGCGCTGCAGACCCCCCGTAACCCCGTCGATAAAGCCTTCGAGCGCCAGCCGGGCCTGATCCCGGTCGATGCCGGCGGCACGAGCCATGGCGGCGATCAATTCGGTTCGGGTCATGGTCTTCCTCCTGTCAGCAACACCCCGGCAATAGACGGGCTCGCGCACCCTGCGTCAAAACCGAAAACGCGGTCCGGGTTGCCCCGGACCGCGCCCTTGTCGTTCGGTTGCAGCCGGATCAGTGGCTGACGGACACCGTGCCGCTGGACAGGGGTGCGGTCGGCACCGGCAGCGGATCGGCCACCTCGTCCCATTCGGTCGGGGTCAGGGTCCCGGTCAGGGCCCATTTCAGCGCCTCGTCCGCGGTCGAGATCGGAATGATCTCCAGCCCCGCCTTCACATTGTCCGGCACCTCGGCCAGGTCCTTCTCGTTCTCCTGCGGGATCAGCACCGTCTTGACCCCGGAACGCAGCGCCGCCAGCAGCTTCTCCTTCAGCCCGCCGATGGCCGTGACCCGGCCCCGCAGGGTGATCTCGCCGGTCATGGCGATGTCCTTGCGGATCGGCACCCCGGTCAGCACCGAGACCATGGCCACGGTCATGGCCACACCGGCCGACGGACCGTCCTTGGGCGTCGCGCCGTCGGGCACGTGCACGTGGATGTCGGTCTTCTCGAACATCGGCGGCTTGACCCCGAAGGTCAGGGCCCGGGCCCGCACATAGGAGGCGGCGGCCGAGATCGACTCCTTCATCACCTCCTTGAGGTTGCCGGTCACGGTCATGCGGCCACGGCCCGGCATCTTGATCGCCTCGATGGTCAGGATATCGCCGCCGAACTCGGTCCAGGCCAGACCGGTGACGATGCCGACCTGATCCTCCTCGTCCATCTCGCCATAGCGATATTTCTTCACCCCGGCGTATTCAGCCAGCTTGGCCGCATCGATGGTGATGGTCAGCACATTGGTCTTGGCCATCTCGCGCACAGCCTTGCGCGCCAGACCGCCCAGGGCCCGCTCCAGCGAGCGTACACCGGCTTCGCGGGTATAGTAGCGGATCAGCTCCCGAATGGCCTCGTCCGGCACGATCAGCTCGCCCGCCTTCAACCCGTGATCCGTCAGCAGCTTGGGCAGGACGTGACGCCGGGCGATCTCGACCTTCTCGTCCTCGGTGTAGCCGCTGACCCGGATGATCTCCATCCGGTCCATCAGGGGCTGGGGCATGTTCAGACTGTTGGCCGTGGTCACGAACATGACGTTGGACAGGTCGTAGTCGACCTCCAGATAGTGATCGCCGAAATTGGCGTTCTGGGCCGGATCCAGCACCTCGAGCAGGGCCGAAGAGGGATCGCCGCGCCAGTCCGAGCCCAGCTTGTCGATCTCGTCCAGCAGGATGAAGGCGTTGGTGGTCTTGGCCTTCTTCATCGACTGGATGATCTTGCCGGGCATGGAGCCGATATAGGTCCGGCGGTGACCACGGATCTCGGCCTCGTCACGCATGCCGCCCAGCGACATCCGCACATATTCGCGCCCGGTCGCCTTGGCGATCGATCTGGCCAGCGAGGTCTTGCCCACGCCCGGAGGGCCGACGAGGCACAGGATCGGCCCCTTCAGCGCACCGGTCCGGGCCTGGACCGCCAGATACTCGATGATGCGTTCCTTGACCTTCTCGAGCCCGTAGTGGTCCTCCTCGAGGATGTCCTCGGCCTTCTGCAGGTCGATCGGCTTCGACTTGGCCTTGCCCCACGGGATCGACAGCAACCAGTCCAGATAGTTCCGCACCACCGTCGACTCGGCCG
This sequence comes from uncultured Brevundimonas sp., assembly GCF_963974615.1. Taxonomy (GTDB): domain Bacteria; phylum Pseudomonadota; class Alphaproteobacteria; order Caulobacterales; family Caulobacteraceae; genus Brevundimonas. The sequence continues at coordinate 22,089 of NZ_CAXBDH010000009.1, read as the reverse complement.
ACATCGGGCTCATGTTGCGCAGCTTCTTGACCTCGGCGTCGGCCTTGGCCCGGGCCTCCTTGGACAGACGGGTGCGGCGGATCCGCTTCTCCAGCTCCATGACCTCGTCGCGGGAGTCGTCGGTCTCGCCCAGCTCGCGCTGGATCGCCTTCATCTGCTCGTTCAGATAATATTCGCGCTGGGTCTTCTCCATCTGGCGCTTCACGCGCGAGCGGATCTTCTTCTCGACCTGCAGCACCGAAATCTCGCCCTCCATCAGGGCATAGACCCGCTCCAGACGTTTGGGCACGTCGGTGGTTTCCAGCAGGGCCTGTTTGTCGGCGATCTTGATCGACAGATGGGCGGCGACGGAGTCGGCCAGCTTGGCCGGCTCGACGATCTGCGGAATCGAGCTCAGGGCCTCGGGCGGCACCTTCTTGTTCAGCTTCACATAGTTTTCGAACTGCTCGACCACGGCCCGCAGCAGGGCCTCGCTCTGGGAGGGGTCGCCGGCCTCCTCGGGAATCTCGACGGCTTCGGCCTCGAAGAATTCGGTCCGGTCGGTGAATTTCACCAGCCGCGCGCGACTCTTGCCCTCGACCAGCACCTTGACCGTGCCGTCGGGCAGTTTCAGCAACTGCAGCACCGTCGCCAGCACCCCGACCGGATAGATGGCGTCGGACGCCGGATCGTCATCGACCGAATTCTTCTGGGTCGCCAGCAGGATCTGCTTGTCGCCCTTCATGATCTCATCCAGCGCCCGCACGGATTTCTCGCGCCCGACGAACAGGGGCACGATCATGTGGGGGAACACCACAATGTCCCTCAGCGGCAGGACGGGCAGGGTTTTTGACTCAGACATTGTACGTACTTTCCTCGGCCGTCCGGGACTGCGGGCTCTCCGCCTCCGGGGTCCCGGCATGATGTCGGACCCCTCAAGGCTGCCCACCGATTCCAGCGGCATTCATGGAGTATGTGGGTCGCGGCCCGTCCGGTTCAAGCGTAACTGCCAATTGCCGCGCCCCCGCGCCGGTTCATCCCCAGACAACCGCAATCACGGCTGGCCCCACCCGTCCCACGGTCACCGGATTTGCACTGCGCCACCGACAGGTCTAGGCCACCGGTGAACTCCCCCTTGAAAGGTCGCCAATGCCGGTTTCCCGCCGCAAAATCCTGCATGCGGCGTGGCGTGAGCGGATCGGCCCGGTCTGGAAGAGCCGGCTGGCCACCGGTGGCGGGGCCGTGCTGGTCGGCCTGTTCGCCTACGGCTTCGCCTGGGCCGCCGACCATGCCCAGGCGGCCTTCGGCACCCTGTCGTCCGGCTGGCCCTATGCGCCGCTGGTGATCACACCGCTCGGCTTTCTGCTGCTGGCCTGGCTGACCCGGCGTTACGCCCCGCTGGCGCGCGGATCCGGCATCCCCCAGGTCATCGCCGCGGCCCGGGACTCCAGCCAGGCCCGACCGCTGGTGTCGATGCGGACCGCCCTGTTCAAGCTGCTGGCCACCCTTGTCGCCATGCTGGTCGGCGGCTCGGTCGGCCGCGAGGGCCCGACGGTCCAGGTCGGGGCCGCCATCATGGCCGCCTCGCACCGGCTGCTGCGCGTGCCGGTCAATGCCGCCGTGATCATCGCCGGTGGGGCCGCCGGTGTCGCCGCCGCCTTCAACACCCCGATCGCCGGGGTCGCCTTCGCCCTCGAGGAACTGGCCGCCGCCTATGAGCAGCGTCTGACCCTGCTGGTCATGGCCGCCGTGGTCATCGCCGGCCTGATCCCGCTCAGCCTGTCGGGCGACTACATCTATTTCGGCGTGGTGTCCGAGACCATGTCCGCCTTCCACGCCCTGCCGATCGCCCTGCTGGTCGGCATCGTCGGCGGCGCGGCGGGCGGGCTGTTCTCGCGGATTTCCCTGAAGCTGCTGGCGCGCGGCTCGATCCTGATCCGTAAACCCCTGACCACGGCCCTGGTCTGCGGCATCGTCGTCGCCGTGGTCGGGGTCGCCGCCCACGGCCTGACCTGGGGCACCGGCTATGACGCCGCCCGCACCCTGGTCGAGGGCGGACGCCAGCCGATCTGGTTCGCCCCCGCCAAATTCATCGCCACCCTGGCCTCCAGCCTGTCCGGCGCGCCGGGCGGCGTCTTCGCCCCGTCCCTGTCGGTCGGGGCCGGTCTGGGGGGGCTGCTGGCCAATATCTTCCCCGAGGAGAGCCGCAGCGCCATCGTGCTGATCGGCATGATCGCCTATTTCGTCGGCGTGGTGCGCGCGCCCCTGACCGCCGTGGTCATCATCTCCGAAATGACCGCCAACCGCGGCATGATCCTGCCGTTGTTCGCCGCCGCCGTAGTCGCCGACGTCGCCGCCCGGGCGGTCAGCGGTCGCCGCCTCTATCACGGCCTGGCCGACAATTTCCTCACCCCCGTGCCGGAGACCGATGAGAGCGAGACCCCGGATCCGGACACGAAAAAGGCCCCGGACGCGACGCCCGGGGCCTGATCTTCAGTACGACGGTGGTGGTCAGGCCGCCCCGTCGGCCTTCTTCTTCTCGGCATAGATCAGCAGAGGCTGGGCATTGCCCTCGATCACCTCGGCATTGACCACGACCTCCTCGACGCCCTCGAACGTGGGCAGTTCGAACATGGTCTCCAGCAGGATGCCTTCCAGGATCGAACGCAGGCCACGCGCGCCGGTCTTGCGGGTAATGGCCTTCTTGGCGACGGCGATCAGGGCGTCGTCGGTGAAGGTCAGTTCGACATTCTCCATCTCGAACAGCCGCTTGTACTGCTTGACCAGAGCGTTCTTCGGCTCGGTCAGGATCATCACCAGGGCTTCCTCGTCGAGGTCCTCCAGCGTCGCCAGAACCGGCAGACGGCCGATGAATTCCGGAATCAGGCCGAAGCGCATCAGATCGTCGGGCTCGACCCCCTTGAGGATGTCACCGGTGCGCCGCTCGTCAACGTCCTTGACCTTGGCCCCGAAGCCGATCGAGGCCCCGGCACCGCGCGCGGCGATGACCTTCTCGAGGCCGGCGAAGGCCCCGCCGACGATGAACAGGATGTTGGCGGTGTCGACCTGCAGGAACTCCTGCTGCGGGTGCTTGCGGCCGCCCTGCGGGGGCACGGAGGCGACCGTGCCTTCCATGATCTTCAGCAGGGCCTGCTGCACACCCTCGCCCGAGACGTCACGGGTGATCGAGGGATTGTCAGACTTGCGCGAAATCTTGTCGATTTCATCGATGTAGACGATGCCGCGCTGGGCCCGTTCGACATTGTAGTCGGACGACTGCAGCAGCTTCAGAATGATGTTCTCGACATCCTCACCCACATAACCGGCTTCGGTCAGGGTGGTGGCGTCGGCCATGGTGAACGGCACGTCGATAATCCGGGCCAGCGTCTGGGCCAGCAGCGTCTTGCCCGAGCCGGTCGGCCCGATCAGCATGATGTTGGACTTGGCCAGCTCGACGTCGTTGTTCTTGGCCGCGTGGTTCAGCCGCTTGTAGTGGTTGTGAACCGCAACGCTCAGCACCTTCTTGGCGTGCTTCTGCCCGATCACATAGTCATCAAGGACGTCGCGAATTTCCTTCGGGGTCGGCACCCCGTCCTTGGTCGTCTTGAACGCGATCTTGTGCTCTTCACGGATGATATCCATGCAGAGTTCGACGCATTCGTCGCAAATAAATACTGTCGGACCGGCGATGAGCTTGCGCACTTCGTGCTGGCTCTTCCCGCAGAACGAGCAGTACAGGGTGCTCTTGGCGTCGCCACTGGCTGCTTTGGTCATAGACCTTCTCACTCCGACGAACGGCCTCGACATGAGGCCGAGCGCGTATCCCACGCGTTTAATCCTGAACCCTAGGCGCGAAGGTCTTCAAAAATTGACAATCACCCATCATTGCCGTGACGACAAGCCCAACAGGGCCCGAAGGGCCCGTGAAAACGGCCTGAGTTCACAATCGATGAGGATCACGGCGAATGTCTGACATGGGCACCGATTCAATGATTCGCCAGAGGCTTGAGCTGAAAGGCCCGATTGTCGCGTTCGACTTTGACGGCACCCTGACCGTCCGCGACAGTTTCACCGCCTTCCTGCGTTGGCGGGCCGGGCCCGTGCGTTGGGCCACGGGACTGGCGAAATTGACCCCGGCAGTGCTGGCCTATGTCGGTGACCGGGACCGCGGGCGCATCAAGGCCGCCTCGGTACGGGAATTTCTCGGTGGAGTGGAGCGCGCCACCCTCGAAGCCGAGGCTGAACGGTTCGCCGAATTCATCTGGCCGCGCTTCATCCGTCCCGACGCCCTTGCCTGCTGGCAGGACTGGGGCCGCAAGGGGGCGCACCGCGTCATCGTCACCGCCTCACCCGAGATCACCGTGGCCCCCTTCGCCCGTCGCCTGGGGGCCGAGGCCCTGCTGGGCACCCATATGGCCTTCGACGCCGCAGACCGCGTCACCGGGGCCTTCAACGGTCCCAACTGCCGGGGTGAAGAGAAGGTGCGTCGCCTGCGCGCCACCTATGGCGACGATCTGCACCTGGCTGCGGCCTATGGCGACACCAGCGGCGACACCGAAATGCTGGCCTTCGCCGCCGAGCCGGGCTTCCGGGTGTTCACGGCCCGCCCCTGAAAAGAAAGGCTCTAGCGGCCGTCCGCATCCACGTCGAACACCATCGCCTTGCCGCGCGACGTCGGATTCCAGCCCGCCTCGATCGCGGCCGTCACGGAATTTCGCACTGCGTCAACGTTGACGCGCTGCTTCTCCATGTCCGGTCGTCCGTTTGGGCGCAGCGGCATGGGAAACTGGACAATCGCCTCGCGCTTGAAGTCCTTCAGGCGCAGGGAAATGGCCATGCCGTCCCATGACCCGTTGGCCAGGGGCTGAGGCTGCCTTCGCAGTTCCCATTCATAGGTTTCGCCGTCGATCTCGACCACGCCGCGGGTATCACGTCCGTACTGCATCAGCGGCTCATAGCACAAAAAGAAAGGCGCGCCGTCAATGGCGCGCCCTCTTGGGAATCCGATAATCCTTGCCGGGTCAGACGGTCTTGATACCGTCGTCCTCAGCTTCCTCGCGCTTCTCGTAGACGTGATCGATGATGCCCCAGTCCTTGGCCTGTTTGGCATCCATGAAATGGTCGCGATCGAGGGTTTTCTCGACCTCCTCATAGGTGCGGCCGGTGTGGTGCACATAGATTTCGTTGAGCCGCTTCTTGGTTTCGACGATGTCCTCGGCGTGGCGCACGATGTCCGAAGCCTGGCCGCGGAAGCCGCCCGAAGGCTGGTGAACCATGACGCGGGCGTTCGGCAGGGCGATACGCTGGCCCGCCTCCCCGGCGGTCAGGATCAGCGAACCGGCCGAGGCCGCCATACCCATACAGACGGTCGAAACCGGGCTCTTGATGTACTGCATGGTGTCATAGATCGCGAGCGCCGAGGTCACCTGACCACCGGGGCTGTTGATGTACATGCTGATTTCCTTCTTCGGGTTCTCCGACTCCAGGAACAGCAGCTGGGCGCAGATCAGCGACGCCATGCCGTCCTCGAACGGACCGGTCAGGAAGATAATTCGCTCGCGCAGCATGCGCGAGAAAATGTCGAAGGCTCGCTCACCGCGGCTGGATTGCTCCACCACCATCGGCACGAGGTTGCTTTGGATGAAATCGATCGGATCGCGCATTCGGTGGCCTTCTCGGGATGCTTGGCGGGTGCGACTCACCGGTCGCACACCTGTTGAACAGGATATCGCGTTGCAGAACCGTTGACGCAAGCCAAGACCGGAAAAAGCAAATCCCCGCTCCGGTGTCCGGAACGGGGATCACTGTGGTCGAAACCGGTCGGACCGATCAGCCCTCGTCGTCTTCCTTCAGCAGCTCTTCCTTGCTGATCGGTGTGTCCTTGACCTTGGCCATGTCGAAGATCAGGTCGCAGACCTTCTCCTCATAGATCGGCGCGCGCATCGAGGCGGCGGCGTCCGGATTCTGACGATAGAAGTCCAGAACGGCCTTTTCCTGCCCCGGATAGTTGCGGGCTTCGGCCATGATGGCGTTGTTCAGTTCCTGATCGGTGACGCCGACATTGTTGGCCCGGCCGATCTCGGCCAGCACCAGACCCAGGCGCACGCGGCGCTCGGCGATCTTGCGGTACTCGTCCTTGAGCTTCTTCTCGGACTTCTTGGCGTCTTCCGGCGGCAGGTTGCCGGCTTCCTTGTCGGCCTCGACCTGTTTCCAGATTCCCTCGAACTCGGCGTCGACCATCTTGGGCGGCAGGTCGAAGGTGTGGGCCTTGTCCAGCTCGTCGAGCAGGGCACGCTTCAGCTTGAAGCGGGCAGCCCCCTTGTATTGCTGGTTCAGATTGTCGCGCATCAGCTCCTTGAGCTTGTCCAGCGACTCCAGACCGACGCGCTTGGCGAATTCATCGTCGACCTTGGCCTCGACCTCGGCCTTGATGGCCTTGACGGTGACATCGAAGGTCACGGCCTTACCGGCCAGATGCTTGGCCTGGTAGTCCTCGGGGAAGGTCACGTTCAGCACCTTCTCCTCGCCGACCTTGGCCCCCTTGAGCTGCTCCTCGAAGCCCGGGATGAAGCGGTTCGAGCCGATCACCAGCTGCGCGTCCTCGGCGGCACCGCCCTCGAAGGGCTCACCGTCCAGCTTGCCGAGGAAATCGATGGTCAGCTCGTCACCGTCGGCGGCCTTGACCGTCTTGCCGGTCTTGTCCTCGTAGGATTTAGCCTGGCCGGCCAGTTCCTTCAGCGCCTCGGCGAGATCGGCGTCGGACGCCTCATAGGTCGGGCGCGACAGCTTGATGGTCTTGGGGTCGACCGGCGTGAAGTCAGGCATGACTTCCAGCGACATTTCATAGACCAGGTCCTCCTGGCCGACGATGACCTTGTCCATGTCGGAGGTCAGCTTCATCTCGGCCGGGGCGGCGGCGCGCAGCTTGGCGTCTTCCATCGCCTTCTGGCTCGACTCATTCAGCGCCGTATTGATGATTTCACCCATCATGTCGCGACCGAAGGTCTTGCGCACATGCGACACCGGCACCTTGCCGGGGCGGAAGCCCTTGAGCTTCACCTGCGGCGCGACCTCCTTCAGCTTGGCGTCGAGCTTGGTGTTCAGCTCGGCGGCAGGAATGGTCACCGCGAGGACGCGGCTGAGGCCTTCGTTCGACTTTTCGACGACTTGCATGGACAGAATCTGACGCTCTGGGGCGGCACCCGGGAAACAGGTGCGCACGGGGATTGAATAATGCAGAAAGGCCGCCCCCTTCGGGAGCGGCGCTCGAAGCCCGCCCTTATGTCGAGAAGGGCCCGAAAGGTCAACGCAGGCGACGGTTTCCCGACGCGTCCGCCTCGCCTATGTGATGCACATGAACCAGTCCGCCTCCCCCATCGGTGTCTTCGTCACCCCGGTCACACCGCTGCAGCAGAACTGCACCACCGTCTGGTGCACAAAGACCGGCAAGGCCGCCGTCATCGATCCCGGCGCGGGCGTGGATGCGGTGCTGGGCGAGATCGCCCGGCGCGGCCTCACCCTTGACGCCATCTGGATCACCCACGGCCACCTCGACCACGCCGGCGGCGCGGCCGAGATGCAGGAAAAGTCAGGCGTCCGGATCACCGGCCCTCATCCTGACGACCAGTTCTGGATCGACGGCATTCCCGAACAGGGGCGGACCTATGGCCTGCCGGACGCCCGCAGTTTCACGCCCGACCGCTGGCTGGAGCACGGCGACACCGTGACCCTGGGCGAGACAGTCTGGGAGGTGCTGCACTGCCCCGGTCACACGCCCGGTCATGTCGTCTTCTTCAACCGTCAGGCCCGCTTCGCCCAGGTCGGCGACGTCCTGTTCCGCGGCTCGATCGGTCGCACCGACTTCCCGCGCGGCAATCACACAGATTTGCTCACCGCGATCACCACCCGGCTCTGGCCGCTCGGCGATGACGTCACCTTCGTGCCGGGACACGGCCCCACATCGACCTTCGGAGCCGAGCGGCGGGACAATCCCTATGTCTCCGACGCGGCCATGAGCCGGGCCCCGATCGCGCGTCCGGCCTCGGGTCCGTCCTGACGTCACAGGCGACGCCGGGACCTGTCGGAACCGCTGAAATACCCGTGTCAGGGGAAATCTGTTGGCGCTACTCTCGGAACTTCCGGGGTCGCACCGGGTTCAGATGACAGTCGTCTACTGTCGTCAGGAAAGGTCCTCTCCATGGCCGAAGGTAAGCCCACCCGTCCCGCAGGCACGGCCAAACGAGGCTTCGCCTCGATGGACCCCGAACGCCAGCGCGCCATCGCCCGCAAGGGCGGGGCCAGCGTGCCGAGCGAGAAGCGCAGCTTCTCCCAGAACCGCAGCCTCGCCGCCCAGGCCGGACGCAAGGGTGGGGAAGCCTCACACGGCAGCCGCAAGGATGCCGACGCCGACGCCGGCTAGAGCGAAATCGGTTGGGTTGGACGCAGTCCAACCCGGCTCAGATTTCGCTCCAGTTTGAATCTGGACCATTTTTTGGATTCAGGTCGATTCGACCTGAAACAAAAATGGTCTAGGGGCGTTTTGCTTCTGACCGGGTCCGGACCGTCAGGCCTCAAGCAGGGCCAGAGCCACCGCCGGGGCCGGACCGGTCTCGAACCGTGACACCGTCCAGCCGGCTGCTTCAGCCATGGCCCGCAGCGTCGTCTCGGTGAATTTCCGCGAGCTTTCAGTGTGGATCGTCTCGCCGCGGGCAAAGGCGATCCGCTGACCGTCCAGATCGACCGCCAGATCCCGCCGTGCCGTCAGATGCATCTCCATCCGTGACCGGGTCGCATTCCACACCGCCTGATGCTCAAAAGCGTCCAGGTCGAAATCCGCGTCCAGCTCCCGGTTGGCGCGGGCCAGCAGATTCAGGTTGAACGCCGCCGTCACCCCCTGGCTGTCGTCATAGGCGGCGATCAGGGTCTCGGGCTCCTTGACCAGATCGACGCCGAGGATGAACAGGGCCTCGTCACCCAGCAGGGTTCGCGCGGCCTTGAGGAAGGCGATCGCCTCGTCGGGCTGCAGATTGCCGATGGTCGAGCCGGGAAAGAAGCCGATCCGCCGCCCCCGGCCGGCCGTCTCCGGCAGTGCCTCCAGATGCAGGAAGTCGCTGACCAGCGGGGCTACCGTCAGATGTGGATAGGCCTCGGCGATCCGTTCCGCCGCCTCGCCAAGGGCCTCGGGACTGATGTCGATCGGCACATAGGCGAACAGGTCCCGGCCGGCGTCCAGCAGGATACGGGTCTTCTCACTGGCACCCGAACCGAATTCCACCAGCACCGCACCCGGCCCGAAGGTCGCCGCCCAGTCGGGCGCGACCCGCTTCAGCAGGGCCGCCTCCTGTCGCGTCGGATAATATTCCGGCAGCCGGGTGATGTCCTCGAACAGGCGCGAGCCCTCGGCGTCATAGAACCATTTCGGTGACACGGCCTTCTGCGGCTGTGACAGACCCTCGATCAGCGCCTGACGAAATTGGGCGTCATCATCACCGTCCGTCGTCACCGTATCGGGCTCGGTATCCCTGGCCAGTCGCAGTCCCATGAACGCCCACCTTTGATGCGGATAGTAAAAATTCCGGTACGTGGCACGGACATGGTCAACCGGTGTGGCAAAGGCTCCGCCGCGCAGGACCATCTGGTTGGCCATGAACTTGCCGTTGTACTCCGAGGCCGTGCCCTCCGTGGGCCGGAACCCCGGATATGGGGTGTAGGCGCTCGAAGTCCACTGCCAAACCTCGCCGAACAGGTTGGAGAAGGCGTCGGGCATCGTAAGCGCGGCATGTTCCCACTCAGCCTCGGTCGGCAGTCTCCTGCCGGCCCAACGGGCATAGGCGTCGGCCTCATAGAAGCTGACGTGGCGCACCGGTGCCGCCGGATCCACACTCTGACGGCCGGACAGGCTCATGACGTTCCAGCCGGAGTCGTCGCGTCGCCAGTACAGGGGCGCGTCCCATCCCCCGGTCTGCACGGCCGTCCAGCCGTCCGACAACCACAGCTCGGGTCGGCGATAGCCGCCATCCTCAATGAACGCGATCCAGCCGGCGTTGGTCACCAGATCATGGGCCAGCGCATAGGGCTGCAACCAGACCGGATGGGCCGGCTCCTCATTGTCGAAGGCGAAGGTGTCCCCCCTGGCCCCCAGGCTGACCTGTCCACCCGCGAACCGGGTCTCCCCGCCCCGCGGTGCCGCGACCGGTGCGGCCCGCGGTTCAACGGCACAGGCAACCGGGTCCAGCGGCGAACAGGACATCAGGTGCAATATGTCCATCAGGAACAATTCCTGATGCTGCTGCTCGTGGTTCAGCCCCAGGGCCAGCAGATAGCGCTGACGGCCGTCGCCCGCGCCCTCGCCCAGCAGGCCGGTCATACGCCGGTCGATTTCGCGCCGGTAGGCCATCACCTCTTCCAGGGACGGCCGGGTCATCAATCCGCGCCGGGGCCGATCCACGCGGGGGCCCAGCGCCTCATAATAGGAGTTGAACAGGGCATGGTAGCGCGGATCCACCGGCACATAATCCGGCTGCCGCGCCAGGATCATCGCCTCGAAGAACCAGCTCGTATGGGCCAGATGCCATTTGCCCGGGCTGGAATCGGCCATGGACTGGGCCCCCAGATCCTCGGCGGACAGGCCCTCGGCGAGGACGGGCAACACCGAGCGCACCCGGCGATAGGCCCGCACATCCACGACTTCACCCGTCTTGATCCCGGCCGGTGCGTTCATCGGCGATAATTTCCACGACAGGATAACGTCACAGACGACGCTCCTTTCCGCCAATGCGGAGACGAGGTCCCGGTTCCTGCTTCCATGCCGGCTCGCCACCTTGTCCGCATTGAATCCACCAGCCTCCGGTTCCCGTCCGGCCTGCCCTCACGCAAGACCGGCGATGACGTCCAGCAGCTCGTCCACCGCCTCGACCACCGTGGCCCAGGAACAGACAAACCGCACCGAGCCGTCATCGAAACGGTAACAGGCCCAACCCAGTTCATTCAACCGTCGGAGTGCCGACTCCGGCATTCTCACAAACACCGCATTGGCCTCAACCGGGTGGGCCAGCGTATAGGGCGAGCGGGCGACGATCCCGGCCGCCAGCCGCTGCGCCATCAGATTGGCGTGGGCCGCCCCGTCTTCCCAGGCCCCGGATTCCAGCAGGCCGAGGAACGGTGCCGCCAGAAAACGCGCCTTGGACGCGGTCTGCCCGGCCTGTTTCAGCCGGTTGTCGATGCGCCGCGCCAGCGTCTTGTCGAAGATCACCATGGCCTCGGCGCAATTGGCTCCGGCCTTGGCCCCGCCGAACACCAGCAGGTCAACACCCAGGCGCGGGATTTGGGTCAGGTCGAACCCGGCCGCGGCGGCATTGGCCAGTCGCGCGCCGTCCATATGCACGCCATGACCCCTTGCCTTCACCGGCTCGATCAGGTGACGCAGTTCTTCCTCGCTGTAGACGGCTCCGTATTCGGTCGACTGGGTCAACGACAGGGCGGCGACCGGCTGACGGTGCCCGACCTCCGGCTCATCCAGCGCGGCGAGCAGCGCCTGCGGGTCGATCTTGCCGGAAAACCCGGGCAGGCCGATCAGGCCGACGCCCTGGCCGAAAAACCCGGGTGCCCCGGTCTCGTCGGTGCAGATATGGGCGGCGTGGTGGGCCAGCACCGCCTCATGCGGAAAGGCCAGCATCGACAGGGCGATGGCGTTGGCCGCCGTGCCGCTGAACACGAAGCGCACCTCGGCGTCCGCATCCAGTCGACCGCGAATCTGGTCAGCGGCGCGGGCCGTGATGTCATCCGCCCCATAGGCGCGGGCGAATCCGTCATTGGCCGCGACGATGGCATCCAGCGCCGCCGGGGCCATACCGGCCGTATTGTCAGACCCGAAGTCGTAGCGCACCCGTCAGTCTCCCTGGGTTTCGTCCGCCGGCGCGGCGACGATGCGGGCGAATGACGCGCCCTTGGCCGGTACCTCGACCTGGTGCGGGAACGGAATCTCGATCCCGGCGGCGTCCAGCGCCTCCTTGCCGGCCTGCATCAGGTCCGCCTGGGTCTGCCACCAGTCGCCCGACTTGACCCAGGCCTGCAGGGTCACCTGCACGGCGCTGTCCAGCAGGCCGGTGACCCCGGTCCACGGGGCCGGGTCCTTCAGGACCTTGGCATGCGCCCCGGCCGTGGTCTCCAGCACCTGCCGGGTCTGGCCCAGGTCCTCGCCGTAGCCGACGGTGAAATCAATCTCGATACGCCGGGTCGTCTGGCCGGACAGGTTCAGGATCACATCGCCCAGCACCTTGCCGTTGGGCACCACGATCTTGTGATTGTTGGCATTGGCCAGCTGGGTGGTGAACAGGTCCAGACGTTGCACCGTGCCGCTCGCTCCGCCGATGTCGATCACATCCCCGACCTTGTAGGGGCGCAGGATCAGCAGGACCACGCCGGCGGCCACGTTCGCCAGCGTCCCCTGCAGCGCCAGACCGACCGCCAGCGAGGCGGCCCCGAGCACGGCGATGATCGAGGTGGTCTGCACCCCCAGCCGCTGCAGCACGGCGATCAGGCCGATGATATAGACCACGACCCGCACCACCTGGGCCGCGAAGGTCAGCACCGTCTGGTCGTCCTGGAAGCCGCGGACCCGCGACAGGGCGCGGCGGGTAACCTTGGACGCCCATCGCGACAGGAACACCGTGGCGATCAGGATCAGCAGGGCAATGACCAGACTGATGGCCAGATTGCCGGCCATGTCGGTCACCTTGACCAGCATGGCGGCGTCGACCGTGATCGCCTTCTGGCCGGCGGCCACCGCGTCATTCAGGGGAGTCTCGAGGTTGATCATGCGCCGGGTCTAACGCCCTGTGCCCGGATGTGAACCCCGGGACCGCAATTCATCTCATCCGGTCACCCGAAACTGACTTCAGGCTGCCGCCGTCTTGTCAGCGACCTTCGAAGCGTCCTGAAGATTCTCGCGGCCGTTCCCCAACCTGTTCATGAGCTGGGCCAGAAGCAGGAAATCGATCGGCTTGTTCAGGTAGGCGTCCGCACCGGCCGCCAGACCCGCTTCATGATCCTCGGTCCGGGCCGAGGCCGACAGCACCACCACCGGCGTGTCGGCGTTGAGACCGTCTCCGTCGCGAAGCGCCCGGGTCGCCGTCAGCCCGTCCATCACCGGCATGTTCACGTCCATAATGATCAGATCAAAGACCTGGACCGACGCCATTTCCAGAGCGATCTGGCCGTTCTCGGCCGAAACCGAGGCATGTCCGGCGGACCCCATCCAGGCCTCAAGGATCATACGGTTGACCGGATGGTCCTCGACCACCAGGACCGACAGTTTGCGACCGTCCTCGACCACGGCCAGGATCGGCTCTGCGGCCTCTTGCCGTCCCCAGTCGACCACCTCGGCCTCCAGGTTGAAGGTGAAGATCGACCCCTTGCCGATCGTCGAGGTCACCCTGATGTCGCCGCCCATGATATTGGCCATGCGGCGGGAGATGGTCAGACCCAGACCGGTCCCGCCGAAGCGGCGCGTCGACGACGCGTCCACCTGGGTAAACGGCTGGAAAAGTCGTTCAAGATCAGTCGCTTCAATGCCTGAGCCGCTGTCTTCAACCACATGCTCGAACCGAACCAGCTTGTCCGAAACCCGCTCGGCCCGGACCGTATAGGTGATCGTACCGGTGTCCGTGAATTTGACGGCGTTGGACAGCAGATTATGGACCACCTGACAGACCCGCAGCGGATCACATTTGACCACTGACGGCAGCTCGCCCTCGAACCGGGCGACAAAATCCAGACCCTTGGCTTCGGCCTGGGCCTGGAACGGCCCGGCGACGCGCTTGTGCTGGTCTTCGACCTGAACCTCGACGCTCTCGAACGTCATCTTGCCGGCCTCGATCTTGGTCATGTCGAGGATGTCATTCAGCAGCGACAGCAGGTTGTCGCCCGAATTGCGGATGATCGACAGATACTCCCGCTGGGTGTTTTCAAGTCGGGTGGCGCTCAACAACTGGGCCGCACCCAGCACGCCGTTCATCGGCGTCCGCAGCTCATGCGAAATGACCCCGAGGAAGTTGGACTTGGCTTCGCTGGCGGCGTCGGCCTTGTCGCGCGCCGCCTCCAGCTGTCCGATCAGGTGCGACTGGTGCGCCTGGAACGCACGAATGCGTTCCTCGCGCAGCATGGTCATCATCACCAGAACAAACAGGCCGGCGGCACTGAGCGGAATGACGGAAAGGAAGGACCAGAACAGCGGTGACCCCCAGAGGGTGGTCAGAATGATCAGGGCAGCCAGGCCGTAAGGCGACGAAATGACGATCGCCTGCCGGGGTGAACTGCGCAGCTGCGAGAACACCAGCACATAGCCGGAGACCAGCAGCGCCATGGCCAGGCCCTTGCCGAACGGTTCGTTCGAGAACCAGGCCAGCAGCGGGGCCGATGCCCAGACGGCGGTGGTGATCGTGGCAACGGCCGGAAAAACCAGCCCCCAGCCGGTGCCGACTCTTTCGCTGATTCGTTTTTCGACGGCCCCGCGCACATAACCGGCGGCTAGGGTCCCGACAAACCAGAACAGGGCCTTGGGCAAACCAATGGTGCCCAGCAGGCCCAGACCCCAGCTCGCAATGATCAGATAGCGCAGATACTGTGTCTGCAGGATCGCCTTCAGCGCCTGCGCGGCTTCGCCGGGACTGTGCTGTCCCGCGAAGACGTCGTCGATACCGTCGGTCTCAACCATTGAACCCCCCGACCCTTTTACGTCGTCGCGTGACGTTAGGTTGAACTGGCTAAGACGATATGAAGATCGGCCCCCCTCCCCTCTAATTGAGGTGGGGATAACTCAATTTTCGCCCCGGGCCTCCTGGGGGGTGAGCGCGCGAATCGACAGGGCATGGACCGGGCCGGCCAATTCTTCACGCAAGGCCGCATTGACCGCGCGCTGCCGCGCCAACCGTCCCTGCCCCTCGAACGCGCTTGAAATCAGGGTCAGGTTGAAATGGCTTTCGCCGCCCGGACGACCGTCCATACCCCCCTCATGATGGTGGCCGGCATGACGACCACTGTCATCGATGACCTCAAGAGACTGCAAATCGAAGGCCGAGGTCAGTTTTTTGCGAATAATTGTCGCTATCGGGCCTTCCGGCATCGCTAGTTCCTTGATGGTGACCAATTCCGCCCTACACTTGCGACCATGCCCGCTTCATTTCAATACACGCCCCGTTTCAAGGATATGCGGATCAAGCCGCAACGCGCCGAGGAAGAGGCGGCGGAGAAAGACGTCCTGCGTCTGAAGCCCGGCGAGAAACCCTGCAACTGGCCCGACTGCAGCAAGGCGGCCACCGCCAAGGCTCCCAAGTCACGCGAGCGGCTGAACGACTTCTATGATTTTTGTCAGGCCCACGCCGGGGCCTACAACAAGAACTGGAACTTCTACGCCGGCATGAGCGAAGGCCAGGTCCGCGCCGCCCAGGAAAACGAGGCCATGACCGGTGGCCGCCCGACCTGGGACATGAAGGCCAGCAAGAATTCACGTGAGGCCGCGGGCGACGCCGCCAAGCTGGGCAAGGCCCACACTGGTGACGCCGGCTCCTGGCGCGACAGCTACGGCCTGTTCGGTCGCCGCACCCAGGAACAGGTCAATCCGGCCGACGACCATCGCGTCGGCAAGCTGGAACGCATCGCCATGGCCGACCTCGGCCTCGAGCCGGGGGCCGAAAAGTCCGACATCAAGGCCCGCTACCACGAGATGCTGAAGCGGTTTCACCCCGACACCAACGGCGGCGATCGCGGGGCCGAGGTCAAGCTGCAGAGCGTGATCCGTGCCTGGAAGGTCCTGAAGAAGGCCGGCCTCGCCTGAGCCGACACGGATCCCGGTCCGGGCGGCCGCGCCGCTCAGTCGAGGGTCGTGCGGTAGCGAATCATCGCCAGCGTCCCGACTGCCAGCAGGAAGGCCGCCAGCGCCGCCAGACTGGGCCAGGAGTCCATCACCCCGCTGCCCTTCAGCAGTGAGCCGCGCGCCACACGCAGGATATGGGTCACCGGAATGATCGTCCCGATCACCTGGGCCCACTCCGGCATGCCGCGGAACGGAAACATGAAGCCCGACAGCAGGATCGACGGCATCATGTAGAAGAACGACATCTGCATCGCCTGCAGCTGGGTGCGTGACACGGTCGAGATCAGGAATCCCAGCGCCAGCGAGCCGACGATGAACAGCAGCAGGCCCAGACTCAGCGCCAGCCAGCCCCCGCTCATCGGCACCGCGAACAGCAGTCGCGCCAGCACCAGAATCAGCGCCGCCTGGATCACGCCGACGAGGACATAGGGCGTCAACTTGCCGACCATCACCTCCAGCGGCCGCACCGGCGTGGCCAGCAGCGCCTCCATCGTGCCCCGCTCGCGTTCACGCGCCATACCCAGCGCCGTCATCATCACCAGCGTCATCGACAGGATGATGCCCAGCAACCCGGGCACCACATTGAAGGCGGTGATGTTCTCGGGATTGTAGCGACGGTGGACCACCACCTCGAACGGCGGCGCGCGTCCCGTGCGAGCCAGCGGCCCGGTCAGCTCCCGCGCCAGCGCCTGCCCCGGCAGCCCCGCCAGCGCCGCCACGGCCCCGCCGACCGCCGAGGGGTCCGAGGCATCGGCCTCGACCAGAATCTCGGCCGCCTGCCCGCGCACCACCTTGCGGCTGAAATCGGCCGGGATCACCACCGCGAACTGCACATCGCCCCGCGCCAGGGCCCGGTCCAGCTCGGCCTGGCTGTTGGCGGCGACGGTGATGCGGAAATAGCCGGTATTGGTCAGGGCGCTCAGCACCGGCCGCGCCATCACCCCCTGATCCTGTACCAGCACCGCCGTCGGCAGGCTGCGCGGGTCGCTGTTGATGGCGTAGCCGAACAGCAGCAGCTGCACGATCGGCATGACCAGGATCATCGCATAGGTCAGCCGGTCGCGGGTCAGCTGGATGAACTCCTTGGACATCACGGCCCAGGCGCGGCTCAGCGACAACATCAGGCGGCCTCTTCCTGTCTCAAACCGGCGATCAGGTGGATGAAGACATCCTCCAGCGACGGCCGCGTCTCGGTCCATCGGATCGGGTCCTGACGCAGCGGGGCGATGGCCGCTTCCAGCGCCGCCCGGTCGCGACCGGACACATGCAGGGTGGTGCCGAAGGCCGTGGCCATCTCCACCCCCGGCTGCCCGCGCAGCCGCGACGCCAGCCGGTCGGCACCCGGCCCCTCGGCCAGAAAGGTGACCAGCTCCGCCCCGTCGATAATTTCATCGGCCGACCCCCGGGCCAGGGTCCGTCCAGCGGCGATATAGACGATCTCGTGGCAGCGCTCGGCCTCGTCCATATAGTGGGTCGAGACCAGCACCGTCATGCCCGCCGCCGACAGGGCGTGGATCTCATCCCAGAAGGTGCGCCGCGCCTCAGGATCGACCCCGGCCGTCGGCTCGTCCAGCAACAGCAGGTCCGGCTCATGCAGCGTCGCCGCCGCCAGCGCCAGCCGCTGTTTCCAGCCGCCTGACAACGTCCCGGCCAGCTGTCTGCGCCGCTCTGCCAGCCCCAATTTCACCAGAGCCGCATCGACCCGTTCACTGCGCCGGTCCAGCTCATGCACCCGGGCCATGAACACCAGATTCTGCTCGATCGACAGGTCCTCATAGAGCGAGAATTTCTGCGTCATATAGCCGACCCGCCGCTTGATCGCCCGCGCCTCGCTCAGCACGTCCAATCCCAGCACCGTGCCCTCGCCGCTGTCGGGCTTCAGCAGGCCGCACAGCATGCGCAGGGTCGTGGTCTTGCCCGCGCCATTGGGTCCCAGAAACCCGCAGATCCGGCCCTTCTCGACGGTGATGCCGAAGTCACGCACCGCATGCAGGGCCCCGAACGATTTGTTCAGCCCGCGCACGTCAATCGCAGGACCATCATCGGGCAGCGTCCGGTTCTCACTCACCGCGCCGGTTCCAGCGGCACCACATCGACCGGCAGGCCGGGGTTCAGCGACGTCGGGTCCTCCGGCGTGGCCTCGACCATGAACACCAGCCGGTCACGGCTGCCGCGGCTGTACAGCACCGGCGGCGTGAACTCGGCCGTGGCGCTGACCCACGTAATCCGCGCCGTGCGCAGGCCCGTACAGCCGTCACAGCCGAACTGCACCGTGCCGCCCGGCCGATACAGATTCACGGACCGCTCCGGCACGAAGAACCGCACCTTGATCCGCGCGTCAGGCAACAGGGCCAGCACCGGCTGGTTGGCCGGGGCCCATTCGCCCTGGCGGAAGAAGATCTGTTGCACCCGCGCCCCGGTCGGGGCCAGCGGCGACAGGGTCCGCAGCACCGCCTCGGCCCCGCTCAACCCGCCGCGCGCCTGGGCGGCCTGCTGGTCGGCGGCGATAATCGCGTCTGCGCGTGCGCTCAGGGCCCCGACCGCGCGCTGGCGGCGCACCGTCTCGACCTCGGCCCGGGCGGTGTCGCGCGCCGCCCGCTCCTGATCCAGCCGGGCCGGGGCATAGATGCCGCGTGCCACCAGCGGGGCGATGCGGTTGTAGTTGGCCTCCGCCTGACGCAGCCGGGCTTCGGCTGCCGCCATCTGGGCGTCGTATACGGCCTGTTCCTGGGCCCTCTGACCTTTACGCAGGTCCTCGGCATGGGCCTCGGCCGCGGCCAGCGCTGCCGCCGCCGACTCGGCCTGGGCCTGCGGCACCCGCGGATCGATCAGGAAGGTCGCCGCCCCGGATGCCACCCGGTCGCCCTCGCGCACATACAGGGCCTCGACCGCACCCGAGACCGGGGCCGCCAGATAGACCAGGTCGCCCTCGACATAGCCCGACAGGGTCCGCGCCTCGCCGCCGCGCAGGAACAGGCCCCACACCAGCAACGCCGCCAGCGCCACCACCCCGACGATCCCCACAACCGGTCGAATCCGCTTCATGGCCGCATGCCTCCCAGCACCGTATCCAGATGTTGCGCCGCCAGCGCCTCGATATCCACCGGCTCGGCCCCGACCGGTTCGAAGGTCTCGCGCCACAGCACGCCCAGCAGCATCGGCCCCATGATCCCCATGGCGAACAGCCGGGGATCGCCGGGCCGGATCTCGCCCCGCGCCTGTCCGGTCCGAATCAGGCCGGTGATCAGGCCCAGCGCCGGGACCAGCACCGTCTCGTGCCAGATGGTCGCCAGCTCGGGCAGGTTACGGCTCTCGACGATGACCAGCCGGATCACGCCCGACACGCGCCGGTCGCTCGCCAGGGTCCGCGCCAGCAGGCCGACCCCGGCCCGCACCGCCGCCTCGAACGGGACCCCGGCCCCGGCCAGATCCTTCAGATGCGCCAGATTGCCGCCCATGGCCGTGCCGACCACGGCCCGGAACAGGTCTTCCTTGGTCTCGAAATACAGATACAGCGCGCCCTTGGACACGCCGGCGCGCTTGGCCACGTCCTCCAGCCGGGTCGCGGCATAGCCATTGGCCGCGAACACCTCCAGCGCCGCCGCCAGAATTTCGCCCGGCCGCTCGGCCTTGCGTCGTCGCCATTTCGGTTCACCGGGAGGCAGCATGGCTTCACTTTTAATAACTGACCAGTCAGTTATTAATCGCAATCACAGCCGCCGTCAAAGCACCATTCCCGAATTCCGCGACCACGGCGCTGGACCCCGCCCCTGCGGTTTCATAAGTGTCTGTGCATGACCTCTCCCCTCGACGCCTCGCCCGATCCGCTGCTGATGCTGGAACCGCACCGCAAGGTGACGGTGCGCGAGGCTTTTGGGGTCGATTCCGACATGATCGTGCCGATGTTCGAGACGCGTGACAGCCACGTGCCCGAGCTCGACGACGCCTATCGCTTCGACCCGCAGACGACCCTGGCCATCTGCGCCGGCTTCGCCTTCGACCGGCGGGTCATGGTCCAGGGCTATCACGGCACCGGCAAGTCAACTCACATCGAGCAGGTCGCCGCCCGGCTGAACTGGCCGATGGTCCGGGTCAATCTCGACGCCCACGTCAGCCGCATCGATCTGGTCGGCAAGGACGCCATCGTCCTCAAGGACGGCAAACAGGTCACCGAATTCCGCGAGGGCATGCTGCCCTGGGCCATCCAGCGTCCGATCGCCCTGGTGTTCGACGAATATGACGCCGGCCGCCCCGATGTGATGTTCGTGATCCAGCGCGTGCTCGAGGCCCAGGGCCGCCTGACCCTGCTGGACCAGAACCGCGTCATCCGCCCGAACAAATTCTTCCGCCTGTTCAGCACCACCAACACCATCGGTCTGGGCGACACCTCGGGCCTGTATCACGGCACCCAGCAGATCAATCAGGGCCAGATGGACCGCTGGAACATCGTCACCACGCTCAACTACCTCGACCACGACGTCGAGGGTGAGATCGTCGTCGCCAAGGTGCCCGAGTGGAACGACGCCGAGGGCAAACGCCGCATCGCCGCCATGGTCCGCGTCGCCGACATGACCCGCAACGCCTTCATGAACGGCGACATCTCCACCGTCATGAGCCCCCGCACCGTCATCACCTGGGCCCAGAACGCCATCATCTTCAACGGCGACGTCGGCCTCGCCTTCCGCCTGACCTTCCTCAACAAATGCGACGAGCTGGAACGGCCGACCATCGCGGAATTCTACCAGCGCGCGTTCGGGGAGGATCTGCCCGAGGCCGCGACGCGGGTGAAGGTGGGGTAATTTTCCTTCTCCCCTTGCGGGAGAAGGTGGCCCGCGTAGCGGGTCGGATGAGGGGGCACTCCGGCGGTGCTAATCAACCCCGGGCCAGCTTCGCCTCCGCCGCGGCGAGGATCGCACCCACCACCTCGTGTCCACGATTCTCAATCTGCGCGTTGGGAAACCTCAGCACCCGGAAACCCTGCGTGGTCAGCCATTCGTCGCGCGCGACGTCCTCGGCACGATCTTCGTGCTGCGGCCCGTCAGCCTCAACGATCAGCCGGTGTCTGAGGCAGAGAAAATCGACGATGTATCGCCCGATAACCACCTGGCGACGGAATTTGAGCCCGGCCAGTTTCCGATCTCGCAGCAGCTTCCATAGTCGCCGTTCGTAAAGAACCGGATCGCGCCGCATTTCCCTCGCACGTTGCCGAAACCACTCGTCCATAGGTTATGGAAACACTGCTGGCACCGTCTGTCGAGAGGTCGGTGCGACCCCTCATCCGACCTCGCTTCGCTCGGCCACCTTCTCCCGCAAGGGGAGAAGGACGATCCTCCCTATCCCCCCGCCACAAACCCCGCCGCATAGTCCCGCACCGCCTCCGGCCAGCCCGCCGTCGCCGTCGCCAACCCGTCCGCATCCCCCGCGAACAGCGCCCGCGTCGCGGCCTCATAGCCCGGCAGGTCCCCGGCCACGGCGGTCATGAAGCGATAGGCCGCCTCGCGCCCCTTGCGCACCCGGTCCGGTCCCTCAGACGCCCGCGCCGCCGCCTCGACCAGTTTGCGCAACGCCACCGAGGCCCCACCCGGCTGGGTCGCCAGCCAGTCCCAGTGGCGCGGCAACAGGGTGATCTCGCGCGCCGTCACTCCCAGTTTCGGCCGCCCCGGCCCGCGCTTTGGCGGCTCGGCGGCCACCGGGGCCAGCCGCGCCCGCACCGCCGCCAGGTCGCCGCGCAGATCGAACTCCAGCGGCCGGGCATCGGCGTCATCGAACACCAGCACCCCGGCCTCGCCCGCCTCGCTCGCCGCCTTGACCGCCGCCACCACGTCGCGGGGTGCGCCCCGTCCGAGAAGGCGATGGCCGGCGAAGGCGGTACAGGTGATGTCAGGAGCCTGGGTCATGCCCCGGATTTACCCGGATGAAACCACCTCGTCAATATTACCCGGATGAAACAGAGTGCCCTCCGCTAACGCTGTCGTCATCCCGGGGCAAGCGGCGCAGCCGCGCAGACCCCGGGACCCAGCGGCGCGCGCCAGCGCGATCTGTTCAGGCAGGGATCGCTCCCCGCGTCCTTCTCCCCTCGAGGGAGAAGGTGGGCGGCGGAGCCGCTCGGATGAGGGGGCCGGTTCCGTTCGCTCATCATCAGCCGGTCGTGTCCGGATCGGGCATCCCCCTCATCCGTCTCGCGCTGCGAGCCACCTTCTCCCACGAGGGGAGAAGGACGCGCACCATCCGAATTCCCG